>NZ_JACMSF010000056.1 GCF_014257025.1 Streptomyces cupreus | reverse complement strand
GAAACCCCGCACCTTTCCGGTGCGGGGTTTTCTGCGTTTCCGGCCTTTTCTCCAACCTCCTCAGAGACGACCCGCAGTCTTCAGTGCCAGATATGCGTCCGCCAGCGCAGGTGCCAGTTCCTCTGGCGTCGCGTCGACCACGGTGACACCGTGGCGGCGGAGTTGGTCCGCCGTGCGATGGCGTTCGCTCTGGGCCTGGGCCGCGGCTGCGGCCTCGTAGACGGAATCGGTGTTGCCGCGGGCTTTGGCCATGCGGGCGACATACGGGTCCGCCACCGATGCCACGAGGACTGTGTGGCGCTGGGTCAGTTGAGCGAGCACCGGGAGCAGGCCCTCTTCGATCGGGGCCGCGTCGAGGCTCGTGAACAGGACGATGAGGGCGTGGCGGGGAGCCGTACGGCGTGCTGTGGCGGTCAGGCCACGGGCGTCCGTTTCGACGAGCTCGGGTTCCAGTGTGGCCATGGCGTTGACCAGGGACGGCAGTACGTCGCCGGCGGTTCGGCCCTGGACGAGGGCGCGTACTCGGCGGTCGTAGGCGAGGAGATCCACGCGGTCGCCGGCGCGGGAGGCCAGGGCTGCGAGGAGGAGTGCCGCGTCCATGCTGGCGTCGAGGCGTGGGGCGTCGCCCACGCGGCCTGCCGAGGTGCGGCCGGTGTCGAGGGCCAGGAGGATATGGCGGTCGCGTTCCGGGCGCCAGGTGCGTACGGCGACCGCCGACTGTCTGGCCGTAGCGCGCCAGTCGATGGAGCGGGTGTCGTCGCCGGGGACGTAATCGCGAAGGCTGTCGAATTCCGTGCCTTCGCCCCGGGTGAGGACGCTGGTGCGGCCGTCGAGTTCCCGGAGGCGGGCGAGCTTGGACGGGAGGTGTTTACGGCTGGTGAATGGTGGCAGCACACGTACTGTCCACGGGACCTTATGTGTGCCCTGACGGGTGAAGAGACCGAGCGGGCCGTAGGAGCGAATCGTCACGCGGTCGGCCTGGCGGTCGCCGCGGCGGGTGGGGCGCAGGCGAGTGGTGACGCGGCGGCGTTCGCCTGGCGGGACCGTCAGGCGTTGGCGAGAGGCCTCGATTTCCGTGCCGGGCTGCCAGCTGCTCGGTGGCCAGGCGTCGCGGAGGTGGGCGCGCAGGGGGCGGCCGGAGGGGTTGGTGACGGTGAGCGTGACGTCGGCGGTTTCGCCGAGGCGTGCGGAGGTGTCGCCGGAGCGGGTCAGGCCGAGGCGGCGTACGGGGGCGGCCAGGGCGAAGTCGCAGGCGCAGGCCACCGCCAGGGGGGCGTTGACGGCGAGGATGCCGGTCCAGCTGGGTTCCCAGATGCCGACGGGGAGGGAGCCCAGGGCTGCGAGGAGCGCGGCGCGTCCGGTGAGTGACATCAGCGGGGGACGGGGACGTGGGCGAGGATCGCGTTGATGACGGAGTCTGCCGTCACGCCTTCCATTTCCGCTTCCGGGCGGAGTTGCACGCGGTGGCGGAGGGTGGGCAGGGCCAGTGCTTTCACGTCGTCTGGGATGACGTAGTCGCGGCCGGTCAGCCATGCCCACGCGCGGGCGGTGGCGAGCAGGGCGGTTGCGCCGCGCGGGGAGACGCCGAGGGTGAGGGACGGCGATTCGCGGGTGGCGCGGCAGATGTCGACGACGTAGGCCGTGATCTCGGGGGAGACCGTGGTCTTGGTGACTGCCCTGCGGGCGGCTTCGAGGTCGGCCGGGCCGGCTACGGGGCGTACGCCGGCGGCGCGCAGGTCGCGCGGGTTGAAGCCCTGGGCGTGGCGGGTGAGGACGGCGATCTCGTCCTGGCGGGAGGGCAGGGGGATGGTGAGTTTGAGGAGGAAGCGGTCCAGTTGGGCTTCGGGGAGGGGGTAGGTGCCCTCGTACTCGACGGGGTTCTGGGTGGCCGCGACCAGGAAGGGCTCGGGGAGCGGGCGGGGGATGCCGTCGACGGTGACCTGGCGTTCCTCCATGGCTTCGAGGAGGGACGACTGGGTCTTGGGAGGCGTGCGGTTGATCTCGTCGGCGAGGAGGAGGTTGGTGAAGACCGGGCCGGGCTGGAAGGAGAACTCCGCGGTGCGGGTGTCGTAGACCAGGGAGCCGGTCACGTCGCTCGGCATGAGGTCGGGGGTGAACTGGACGCGCTTGGTGTCGAGTTCGAGTGCGGATGCGAGGGTGCGGACGAGCAACGTTTTGGCGACCCCAGGGACTCCTTCTAGTAGTACGTGTCCGCGGCAGAGGAGGGCGACGACGAGGCCGGTCACGGCGGGGTCCTGGCCGACCACGGCTTTGGCGATCTCGGCGCGCAGGGCTTCCAGGGAGGCCCGGGAATCGGCCCGGTCTCCGCTCTGCCCGGCGTTGTCAGTGGTCGGGTCCATCATGGACGGCGTACCTCACTTTCGAGGGCGTCGAGTTGGTCGGCGAGGGAGATGAGGGCGGCGTCGTCGCCGGGCGGGGGGCCGAAGAGGAGGGCGTGCAGGGACTGTCCGTCGCCACGGAGGTGTGCGGACAGAGCGGGGAGCAGGGCTTCGGGTGCGTGTGCCTGGGTGACGGGGACGCCTACGAGGGGGGCGAGGCGGGTGCGGGTGGTGGAGCGAAGAGCGGCGGCCGCGCGGTCGCGGGCGTCGGCCTTGCGGTAGAGGCGGGCGCGGCCTTCGACGGTTTCGGAGGCGCGGATCGCCACGGGGAGTTTTTCGGGCACGAGGGGGCCCAGTCGGCGTGCCCGCCAGAGGGCGGCCAGGGCTGCCGCGATGAAGAGCTGGAGTGTGCCCCAGAGCCAGCCCGAGGGGAGCAGGTCGAAGAAGCCGCGCTCGCCCTCGGGGTCGGCGGTGGAGTCGGAGAGCGAGGGGAGGTACCAGACCAGATGGGGACGGGAGCCGAGGAGTTGGAGGGCGAGCGAGGCGTTGCCCTGCTCGTCGAGGCGGTCGTTGTAGAGGATGTCGGGCGCGCCGATGACGACGGTGTCGCCGTCACCGGAGGTGCTGGGGATGTGCAGGAGGGTGGCCAGGCGCTCGCTCGGGTAGCAGGAGTCGGCCTGGAGGTGGGTGGTGGTGTAGCGGATGCCGCCCGTGTCGGCGGCGCCGGCGCGCCGGGCCTCGGGCAGGTCGCAGTCGGGCTGGAGTGTGGAGTCCAGGCTCTTGGCGGGGTCGGCGACGACGCCGGGGGCGAGTCGTTCGACGGACCAGCTCCCGGGAGCGACGAGGAGGGTGCGTCCATCGCTGTCGGCGATCGCCGAGTGCAGCGAGGTTTGTTGACGCTCCGTCAGCAGGTCGGGGACGGTGACCAGGAGGGTGGTGTCCGGGCCGGTCGCGGCGCGTGCCTCGTCGAGGGTGGTGACCACGCGCGTGGACACGCCTCGTTCGGCGAGGAGTTCGGCGACGGCGCGGCTGCCCTGGGCGTCGGCGGAGCGTGGGTCGAGGGTGCCGTGCCGGGCGTCGGAGCGGATCACCGCGATGGCGACGGCGCCCGCGAGGAGGATGACGAGGGCGAGTGCGATGCCTCGCGCGCGGGTCCACACCTGGCGGGCCGTAGGGGAGACCGAGGTGGACGGGAGCGTGGCCTCGGTGGTCATTCGGCGGCTCCCTGGCGGGTGTTGGGAGCCGCGCTGTGGGCGCTGCTGGTCGTGAGCTGGGGCTTGGTGCGCTCCAGGTCGTGGTCGAGTTCGGAGATGCGCCGGTACGACGGCTCGGCTGCGGCTCGGCCGCCGTATGTCACGTCGTCGAAGTCCCGTGCGGCGGTGCGTAGTCGGTCGGTGTGGGAGGGCAGGGCCCGGCCCGCTTCGGCGGCTGCCTCGTCGGCGGTGCGGCCGGGGCGGACGTCGAGGAGGGCGCGTTCCTCCAGGGAGCGGACGATGGCGCGCATGCGTTCTTGGACGGCCTGGTTCCAGTGGCCCTGGGCGGCGTGGGCCTCGGCGGCGGCGCGGTGTTCGGCGGCGCTGCGGGGGCGGTCGTCGAACAGGGCGGCGGAGGAGGCGGGTTCGCGGCGCGGGGTGCCGAGGCGCCACCACAGGGCGCCCAGGACTGCGAGTACGGCCAGGATGACGACGACCAGGCCGAGCGGTCCTCCGGGGGTCACGGCCGAGGCGCTGCTGAACAGGTCGTCGACCCAGCCCCAGAAGGCGTCGAGGGCGCGTTGGAACAGGCCGGGTTCGTCCTCGTGGTACATCCGCTTGGACAGCTCGCGGCGGGCGGCCTCCCGCGCGGGGTCGCGCGGGATCGTCACCGGTGGTTCGTCGCCGGAGCGCGCGAGCGACAGCGCGTCTGCGACATGCGGTGACATCCGTACGGCGGCGCGCGGCAGGGCCGGCGCCGCGGTGAGAACTCCCCCCGCCAGGCTCACCGATTCAGCTCCCCGGGGTGTCGGATCCGTAGCCCTGGACGCCGGCGGCGCGGGCCAGTTCGAGGTCGAGGGCCTCGCGGCGGATGCGCTGGTCGATGTAGAGGAGCACGGTGACGCCCGCCGAGATCGGGAAGGTGATCATGGAGCCGATCACCGAGCCGACGCCGCTGACGATGAGGTAGGTCCAGTCGAGGTCGCCGCCGCCGCCACCGCTGTCGAGGAGGCTGTTGACGCTGTCGCCGCTGAAGGCGTCGGCCAGGAAGCCGAACGGGATGGCGATGATCGACGCGAGGATGCTCGCGATGAGCATGGCCAGCAGCTGGATGCCGAAGACTCGCCACCAGGAGCCGCGGACCAGCTTGGCGGAGCGGCTCATCGACTTCACGATGCCCTGCTTCTCCAGCATCAGCGCCGGCGAGGCGAGGGAAAGGCGGACCATCAGCCAGATCGCGACGACGATGGTGCACAGGCTGCCCAGCGCGGTGAGCGCGGCGCCCGCTTCGCCGGCGCCCGTGGCGGCCACCAGGATGCCCGGCAGGACGCCCACGGCGACGATGCCGAAGGCGATGAGCAGCAGCAGGAAGATCAGGCCGAAGAGCCTGGCGACCTGGGGGCGGGCGTCGTTCCAGGCCTCGCCGGTGGTCACCGACTTGCCGAGGACGGCGCGGCTGGTGACGGTGGTGAGGAGGGCGGTCGCCACGATCGTGCCGATCAGGGAGATCAGGGAGATGGCGCCGTAGCTGAGCATGGCGTCGCCCATGGCGCGGCTGAGTTCGCTGAGCGTGGCGCTGGGGTCGTCGAGGGCGTCGGTGTCGATGCGGTCGTTCAGGAAGAAGCCCTGGAGCAGGACGACGACGATCTCGGTGAGGACGGCGACGGTGAGGGCGATGCCGAGGACCGTGCGCCAGTAGGCGCGCATGGTGGAGACGGCGCCGTCGAGGATCTCACCGACGCCGAGCGGGCGCAGCGGGATGACGCCGGGCTTGGCCGCGGGCGGGGGGCCGCCCCAACCGCCACCCCAGGAGCCGGATCCGCCGGGGCCGCCGTAGCCTCCCGGGCCGCCGCCGGGGCCGGCCGGGGGGCGGCTGCCCCAGCCCGGGCCGGGCGGTGGAGGCGGTGGGGTCTGTTCCGGGGCCGCGGGGCCGGTGGGCGCGGACCATTGGGCCGGTGGCGGTTGCTCCTTGGACCATTTCGGTCCGGGGCCCTGCGGCTGCGGTCCTGGCTGGTCCGCGGGCTGCTCGGGCTCCGGTCGGTCGGCGGGCCGGTCAGGGCCGGAGGCGCCGTGCTCCTGACCGTCGGACGGGGCGGATCCGGGCGAGGCCCAGCCCGGAGTGTCGTTCATCGTCGCTCCTTCACGGTGCCCGTCCGCGGGTCGCGGCGGCAGGTTGGCAGCCATCGTGCCATGGGGTGGTCATCCGGGGACCGGTCAAGGTATGGCCTGCACACCTTCAATTGTCCGCCGGATAACGGGCAGACTGACCGCATGGCTGATCAGCACGCGCAATCCGGCGAGGACAAGCGGCCCACCGAGATACCGGTGATCCGTTGGGAAGAGCCACCAGAAGGCCCCGTACTGGTCCTTCTCGACCAGACGAGGCTGCCCGCAGAGGAGGTGGAACTGGTCTGTACGGATGCGCCGGTGCTGGTGGAGGCGATCCGTTCGCTCGCCGTGCGCGGGGCTCCGCTGCTCGGGATCGCGGGGGCGTACGGCGTCGCGCTGGCCGCCGCGCGCGGTTTCGACGTGGACGATGCCGCGGACGCGCTCGCGGGTGCCCGTCCCACGGCGGTGAATCTCGCCGTCGGTGTGCGCAGGGCGCAGGCCGCGTACCGGGCCGAGTTGGCGCGGAGCGGCGATATGGGGAAGGCGGCCGAGGCGGCGCTGGCCGCGGCGAGAAAGCTGCACCGGGACGACGCCGAGGCCAGTGCGCGGATGGCCGAGCGGGGGCTGGCGCTGCTGGACGAGCTGCTGCCCGGCGGCGGGCACCGGATTCTCACCCACTGCAACACCGGGTCGCTGGTGTCCGGCGGGGAGGGCACCGCGTTCGCGGTGGCGCTGGCGGCGCATCGGGTGGGGCGGTTGCGGCGGCTGTGGGTGGACGAGACGCGTCCGCTGCTCCAGGGGGCCCGGCTGACGGCGTACGAGGCGGCGCGCAGCGGGATGGCGTACACCTTGCTGACGGACAGCGCGGCCGGGTCGCTGTTCGCGGCCGGTGAGGTGGATGCCGTGCTGATCGGGGCGGACCGGATCGCCGCGGACGGGTCGGTGGCGAACAAGGTGGGGAGTTATCCGCTCGCGGTGCTCGCGCGATACCACCATGTGCCGTTCATCGTGGTGGCGCCGGTCACGACGGTGGATCCGGACACGCCCGACGGGGCGTCCATCGAGGTGGAGCAGCGCGCCGGGTTCGAGGTGACCGAGGTGACCGCGCCGCAGGTGCCGGTGACGGGGCCGGGCGGCGGGATACCCGTGGCGCCGCTGGGGACGCAGGCCTACAACCCGGCCTTCGATGTGACGCCGCCCGAGCTGGTGACGGCGATCGTGACGGAGGAGGGCGTTGTGTCGCCCGTGACGGCTGAGGCGCTGGCCGAGATGTGTGCCAGGTCGCGGGAGGTGACGATCGGCTGAGGCGGGCGGTCTCGTACGTCGGTGGCCGGCCCCGGTGGGCCGGTTGGCGTACACCACCGACATCAAGATCGAAGGGCGAGGGCAGACAGTAGCGACCCCATACGACTATCGTCACAGGCCAGTGACCTCCCTCACCAGCGCCCCGGTCACTGTTACGAGAATGGGATGATGTCGTTTATGAAGGGACGAGTCCTTGTCGTCGACGACGACACCGCACTGGCCGAGATGCTCGGCATCGTGCTGCGTGGTGAAGGTTTCGAGCCGTCTTTCGTAGCCGACGGCGACAAGGCGCTGGCCGCTTTCCGTGAGACCAAGCCCGATCTGGTGCTGCTCGACCTGATGCTGCCCGGGCGGGACGGCATCGAGGTGTGCCGTCTGATCCGGGCGGAGTCGGGTGTACCGATCGTCATGCTCACGGCCAAGAGCGACACCGTCGACGTCGTCGTGGGCCTGGAGTCGGGCGCGGACGACTACATCGTGAAGCCGTTCAAGCCGAAGGAGCTGGTCGCCCGGATCCGGGCGCGGCTGCGGAGGTCGGAGGAGCCGGCGCCCGAGCAGCTCGCCATCGGCGATCTGGTCATCGACGTGGCCGGTCACTCCGTGAAGCGGGACGGGCAGTCGATCGCGCTGACGCCGCTGGAGTTCGACCTGCTGGTCGCGCTCGCGCGCAAACCGTGGCAGGTGTTCACCCGCGAGGTCCTGCTGGAGCAGGTGTGGGGTTATCGGCACGCCGCCGACACCCGTCTGGTCAATGTCCACGTGCAGCGGCTGCGCTCCAAGGTCGAGAAGGACCCGGAGCGGCCGGAGATCGTGGTGACCGTCCGTGGCGTCGGTTACAAGGCGGGGCCGAGCTGACATGTCCGGTGACAGTGCCGCTTCGGCGCCCGGCCGGTCCGGGTCCCGCGGGGGGCGGCCTGTCGGCCGGGGGACGGCAGGCTCTCGCTGGGGACGGTTCCTGGAGGGCGGGCTGCTCCAGGGCGGGGTTCAGGGCAGCCCGGTCCTGCGGTTGTTCATGCGCTGGGTGCGCCGGCCGCTGCTGCCCGTCATGCGGCTGTGGCGGCGCAACATCCAGCTCAAGGTCGTCGTCACGACCCTGCTGATGTCGCTGGGCGTGGTCCTGCTGCTGGGCTTCGTCGTCATCGGGCAGGTGCGCAACGGCCTGCTGGACGCCAAGGTGAAGGCCTCGCAGAGCCAGGCCACCGGTGGTTTCTCCGCGGCCAAGCAGACGGCCGATGAAGCGTCGGCGGCCGGGACCGGCGACGACGGCACCGCGACGGACGGCCGCTCCGAGCAGAACGTCATCCAGTGGATGAGTGACCTGGTGGAGCAGCTCTCCAGCGGCGGCCAGGGCGCCTTCGAAGTCGTGACCCTCCCCGCGGGCGGGGACAGCGGCGGCGGGCGCGGCCCGCGCGCCTCCAACTACGTCGACCCGACCGCGAGCGTGCCCGAGAACCTGCGCGAGCGCATCGACAGCAGCACCGCGGCGGCCCAGAGCTACACGCGCATCATCTACAACGCCGACAAGGAGTCCCAGCCGGCCCTCGTCATCGGCAAGCAGGTCAACGACCCGAACGGCGACCCCTACCAGCTCTACTACCTCTTCCCGCTCACGCAGGAGGAGAAGTCGCTGAGCCTGGTCAAGGGCACGCTGGCGACCGCCGGGCTCTTCGTCGTCGTACTCCTCGGAGCCATCGCCTGGCTCGTCGTGCGCCAGGTGGTCACGCCGGTACGGATGGCGGCCGGGATCGCCGAGCGGCTGTCCGCCGGACGGCTCCAGGAGCGGATGAAGGTCACCGGCGAGGACGACATCGCGCGGCTCGGTGAGGCCTTCAACAAGATGGCGCAGAACCTTCAGCTGAAGATCCAGCAGCTGGAGGACCTGTCGCGGATGCAGCGGCGGTTCGTGTCCGACGTGTCGCACGAGCTGCGGACGCCGCTGACGACCGTACGAATGGCCGCTGATGTCATCCATGAGGCGCGGGAGGACTTCGACCCGGTGACCGCGCGGTCGGCGGAGCTGCTCGCCGATCAGCTGGACCGGTTCGAGTCGCTGCTCGCGGATCTGCTGGAGATCAGCCGGTTCGACGCCGGTGCGGCGGCGCTGGAGGCCGAGCCGATCGATCTGCGTGAGGTCGTGCGGCGGGTCGTCAGCGGGGCCGAGCCGCTCGCCGAGCGCAAGGGCACGACGATCCGGCTGGTGGGCGACCAGCAGCCCGTCGTCGCCGAGGCGGACGCCCGGCGGGTGGAGCGGGTACTGCGCAATCTCGTCGTCAACGCCGTGGAGCACGGCGAGGGCAGGGACGTGGTGGTCAAGCTCGCCGCGGCGGGCGGGGCGGTCGCGGTCGCCGTGCGCGACTACGGCGTCGGACTCAAGCCCGGCGAGGCCACGCGCGTGTTCAGCCGTTTCTGGCGGGCCGACCCGGCACGCGCGCGTACCACCGGCGGTACGGGTCTGGGGCTGTCCATCGCCCTGGAGGACGCCCGGCTGCACGGCGGCTGGCTCCAGGCCTGGGGCGAGCCGGGCGGCGGCTCGCAGTTCCGGCTGACGCTGCCGCGGACCGCGGACGAACCGCTGCGGGGCTCCCCGATACCGCTGGAGCCGAAGGACTCGCGCCGCAACCGCGGTCTCGACGACGCCGGTCTCCCGCGCGGGGAGAAGAGCGCCACCGTGCCGGCGCAGCAGACGGCCGACCAGGCGTCCGCGATGGCCTCGCGCGACCCGATAGCCGGGCGGCTGAACGGCGCGGCCCCCACGGCCGATCCGACGGCGCTGCCGGGCAACGGCGCGCGCGTGGTGCCCCGGCCCGCCTCGGGGCCGCGACGACAGGACGACGCGCCCGCCGGTGAGAGGGCGCGCGGTGAGGACGCCGGGCCGCCGGAGGGCCCGAGCAGGCAAGGGGAGGCATTTCGTGGGCGCTGACCGCGAGGGGGGCGCCCGGCGCAGGCAGGGGCGCGCGGTGGCGTACGTCGCCTGTGGCGCCGTACTGCTGGCCGGGTGCGCCTCCATGCCCGACAGCGGGGATCTGAGCGGGGTGGACTCCACGCCGCGGCAGGACACCCAGGTGCGGGTCTTCGCGATGCCGCCCTCGGAGGACGCTACGCCCACGCAGCTCGTCCAGGGTTTTCTGGAGGCGCTGACCAGCGACGATCCGAACTATGAGATCGCCAGCCAGTACCTGACCGAGGACGCGGCGACGGCATGGCGGCCCAAGACGGGCACGACGGTCCTCGCGGACGGTCCGGACGCCTTCGAGCTGCCCAGGGCGCGAGGGCGGGAGGACACCGGGGAGACCTCGTTCGCGCTGAGCGGCACCAAGATCGCCACGGTGGACGAGCAGCAGTCGTACGCGCCGGCGGACGGGGTGTACGAGTCGCTGCTGCACCTCACCCAGGATCCGAAGACCAAGCAGTGGCGCATCGACGAACTGCCCCAGGGCGTCGTCATGGGGCAGGGCGACTTCGAGCGCAACTACACCTCGGTCAACAAGTACTACTTCGCCTCGAACACCGCGGCCGGCGGGAGCGGGCAGACGGCGGCGGTCGCCGATCCCGTCTACGTCCGTGAGCGCGTCGATCCCATGACGCAGATGGTGCGTTCCCTGCTGAAGGGGCCCACCACCTGGCTCAGCCCCGTGGTCAGGACGAGCTTCCCCACGGGCACGGCGCTGAAGAAGGACGTCACCACGCTGACGCCCGACGAGAACAACAAGCTGACCGTGCCGCTCAACGACAGGGCGGCCCGGGTCGGCCAGAGCAGGTGCACCGAGATGGCCGCCCAGCTCCTGTTCACCCTGCGCAGCCTCACTCCCTCAATGGCCGAGGTCGAGCTGGAGTCGGGCGGCAAGCAACTGTGCTCGCTCACCGAGGGGGCCGAGGCCACGGCCGCGCGCGGGGCGACGGAGCATGTCGAGTACCTGTACTACGTCGACGACAAGCACCGGCTCGTGCGGATGGCGGCGGCCGAGGACGGCGCCCGGACGCCGGAACCGGTGCCGGGCGCTCTGGGCGAGGGGAACACGCAGCTGCGGTCCGCGGCGGTCTCGCGCGACGAGGAGATGGCGGCCGGGGTCGGTGTGGACGGCGGGGAGCTGTATGTCGGTTCGCTGGTGTCGGGAGGATCGCTCGGGGAGCCCGTGCTGCGCAGTGCGGGCAAGACGGCCGACGACCGGTTGACGACGCCCAGTTGGGACGCTCGGCAGGACCTCTGGGTGGCCGACCGGAACCCCGACGACCCGCGGCTGCTCCTGCTGGAGCACGGCGCGGGCGAGCCGCTCCCGGTGCAGACACCGGGTCTCGACGGGCGTATCGAGTCGGTACGGGTGGCCGCGGACGGGGTGCGGATCGCGCTCGTCGTCGCGAAGGGCGACAAGTCGTCCCTGCTCATCGGGCGGATCGAGCGCGAGACCAAGCCCGGCGAGGACCGGCCGACCGTGACGGTGCAGGAGCTGCGGTCCGCGACCCCGCAGTTGGAGGAGGTCACCACCGTGTCGTGGGCGGGTGACGGCCGACTCGTCGTCGTCGGGCGTGAGCAGGACCGCGTGCAGACGGTTCGGTACGTCCAGGTCGACGGGTCCACTCCCGAGGGGCCGGCGCCCGCCGCGCTGACCGGGGTGAAGGAGATCGCCGCGACGGAGGACGACCGGGTGCCGCTCGTGGCGTACTCGGAGGACGGCATCGTGCGCCTTCAGTCCGGGGCGCAGTGGCAGAAGGTGGCGGCGGACGGGACCGCGCCGGTTTATCCGGGGTGAGCGTCGGCTGCTGAGGGTGTTCGACGGCCGCTTCCGACCGAGGCGGCCGTTTCGCTTTTCGAAAGGGCTCTTCGCGGCCTTCGAGAGACGCATTCGCGGCCGTGCGACTTCGCCGTCCGGAGTTATCCACAGGCACTTATCCACAGGGGTGGCCGGTCGGCGCTCGTGTTGGCACAGTGGTGGGCATGCGGGGGTGGTGGCAGGACCTCACCGATCTGGTGCTGCCGGCCGAGTGCGGAGGCTGCGGGAGGCCTCGTATGGTGCTCTGCCCGGAGTGCCGTACGGCCCTGAGCGGTGCCGCACCGCGCCGGGTGCGGCCGGTGCCGGAGCCGCCCGGGCTGCCCGTGGTGCACGCGGCGGCGCGGTACGCGGACGAGGTACGAGCCGCCCTGCTGGCCCACAAGGAGCGCGGGGCGCTGGCCCTGGCGGCACCGCTCGGCGTGGCGCTGGCGGGAGCCGTGCGTGCGGGGCTCCAGGCGCCGTCCGGCCCGGACGGGAGGGCCATGCCGGTGCTGCTGGTGCCCGTGCCGTCGGCGCGGCGGGCTGTGCGGGCGCGGGGGCATGATCCAGCGCGGCGGATCGCGCTCGCGGCGGCGGCCGAGCTGCGGCGGACCGGGACTCCCGCGCGGGTGCTCGCCGTGCTGCGGCAGCGGCGTGCCGTGGTCGATCAGTCGGGGCTCAACTCCCGGCAGCGGCTGGACAATCTGGCTGGCGCGCTGATGGTGGCGCCGGGTGGTGAGCGGCTGCTGGGCGGGGGCTCGGTGGCGCTCGTCGACGACCTGATGACGACCGGTGCCTCCCTGGCGGAGGCGGCGCGTGCGGTGCGGGAAGTGGCGAGCGGTGCCCGGACGGGGGCGGATGGGGCGGTACGGCCGGTTGGCCGTGGGGAGGGGGCGAACGCGGTGTGCGGCGCGGCAACACGGGAAGACAGAGGGGAAGGGAGGACCGGAGTGACGGCGGAGGCGGTGCGGATGCACGGGGTGCCGGGAATGGCGGGCGGTATCCGCGCAGGTGACGTGGCGTGCGCGGCCGTCGTGGCGGCTCCGCCGGATGCTTTCGCAATAAACCGGAACTGACTGCGAACTTGCAACGTTGCAGGTGATGAGAGGGCCAATTCACCTGAACGGAGGTACGCCGCTGTAGAGGGTGACGACATCCGTCCGGGCGAGATATGTTCGGTTGTGAGAGAAAGGCGCAGGCCATCCCTCTCATATCCGAATGCCGTGCCGCGGGTTATCCGTATTCACCCGAGCCGGCGGGGTGGAGATCTTGCCCATGGGGGAGGAGGAGGTGGAAGTCACCGAGTCCGAGGTTCCGGGGATCGCCGGAGCCTGGTGCAAAAGGGAGATGCTCCGCCGCTGGAGCGGAGCGATCCGGGAACGGAGTTCTGCGTGGACATCGTCGTCAAGGGCCGCAAGACCGAGGTGCCCGAGCGGTTCCGCAAGCACGTGGCCGAGAAGCTGAAGCTGGAGAAGATCCAGAAGCTCGATGGCAAGGTGATCAGCCTCGACGTCGAGGTGTCCAAGGAGCCCAACCCCCGACAGGCCGACCGCAGTGACCGAGTGGAGATCACGCTCCGCTCCCGCGGTCCGGTGATCCGGGCGGAGGCAGCGGCCAGCGATCCGTACGCGGCGCTGGACCTGGCAGCGGAAAAGCTGGACGCGCGGCTGCGCAAGCAGCACGACAAGCGTTTCTCACGCCGAGGCGCGCGCCGGCTCACGGCGGCCGAGGTCCCCGACCACGTCCCGGGCGCGGCGACGCTCAACGGGAACGGCCACACCTTCCAGGAGGAAGAGCCGGACGGCGTTCCCACCAAGAAGATCGGCTCGCTGGAAGTGAAGGGCGAGGGGCCCCTCGTCGTTCGCGAGAAGACGCACGTCGCCTCCCCGATGACCCTTGACCAGGCCCTCTACGAGATGGAGCTGGTCGGGCACGACTTCTACCTGTTCGTCGACTCCGAGACCAAGGAACCGAGTGTCGTCTACCGACGGCACGCCTACGACTACGGCGTCATCCACCTCAACACGGACCCCATGGTCGCCGAGGCGGAGACCCAGGCTGCCGGTGGCATGCTGGGCGGCTGAGCCCCACCCGGCTGACGAGCGAGCGGGTGCCCCTGGAGCGCGTGTGCGCCCCCAGGGGCACCGGTGTGCGCCCCTTCGCGCCCCGCTCTGTCACCGCGGTGTCGTCCGGGCATGAAATCATGGCCGCACCGGCCCAACCGGTGGGCCGCTGCCTTGGGTTGGCGATGGCACCTGACCAGCCACAGCCTTCAGGGGGAGGAACGATGGCGGACACCTTCGGACCGATGCGGGACGAGGATGCCGACGGCGGCATCGTCGGCACGGACCCGGACGCGGGCTCTCCACGCAAGGAGCCGATCAGAGTCCTCGTCGTAGACGATCACGCCCTCTTCCGCCGTGGCCTGGAGATCGTGCTCGCCGCCGAGGAGGACATCCAGGTCGTCGGGGAGGCGGGCGACGGCGCCGAGGCCGTGGACAAGGCCGCCGATCTGCTGCCCGACATCGTGCTGATGGATGTGCGGATGCCCAAGCGGGGCGGGATCGAGGCCTGCACCTCCATCAAGGAGGTGGCGCCCAGCGCGAAGATCATCATGCTGACGATCAGCGACGAGGAGGCCGACCTCTACGACGCGATCAAGGCGGGCGCGACCGGCTATCTCCTCAAGGAGATCTCCACCGACGAGGTGGCCACCGCCATTCGCGCGGTGGCCGACGGGCAGTCGCAGATCAGCCCGTCCATGGCGTCGAAGCTGCTCACCGAGTTCAAGTCGATGATCCAGCGGACGGACGAGCGCCGGCTGGTTCCGGCGCCGCGGCTGACCGACCGTGAGCTGGAGGTGCTCAAGCTGGTCGCCACGGGCATGAACAACCGCGATATCGCGAAGGAGTTGTTCATCTCCGAGAACACCGTGAAGAACCATGTGCGCAACATCCTGGAGAAGCTTCAGCTGCACTCCAGGATGGAGGCCGTGGTGTACGCGATGCGGGAGAAGATCCTCGAAATCCGGTAGGCCGGGTCAGGCCAGCAGACCGGAGAGTGCGTGAGCGAGGGGCTCGCGCAGCTCCGGGGCGTCGACCCGTTCCACGCGTACGTCCGTACAGTCCACCCAGCTCGCTGCCTCCACCAGGGCCTGGGCCACCGCCGGCACCGCCTTCGGGCCGTCCAGGGTGACCTGCTTGGCCACCAGCGTGCTTCCCTCGCGGGCCGGGTCGACTCGGCCGACGAGACGGCCGCCTGCCAGGACCGGCATCGCGAAGTAGCCGTGGATGCGTTTCTGGCGGGGGACGTAGGCCTCCAGACGGTGGGTGAAGCCGAAGATCCGCTCTGTGCGCGCCCGTTCCCAGATCAGGGAGTCGAAGGGCGACAGGAGGGTGGTGCGGTGGCGGCCGCGCGGTGGGGTGGCGAGCGCGGCGGGGTCCGCCCAGGCGGGTTTGGCCCAGCCCTCCACCGTGACCGGGACCAGGCCGGAGTCCGCGATCACCGCGTCGACCTGTTCGCCCTTGAGGCGGTGGTAGTCGGCGATGTCCGCGCGTGTGCCGACGCCGAGGGACTGGCCGGCCAGGCGGACCAGGCGGCGCAGGCACTCGGTGTCGTCGAGGTCGTCGTGCAGGAAGGCGTCCGGGACAGCGCGTTCTGCCAGGTCGTACACGCGCTTCCAGCCTCGGCGTTCCACGCAGACGACCTCGCCGTACATCAGGGCGCGTTCCACGGCGACCTTGGAGCCGGACCAGTCCCACCAGTCGCCGGTCTTCTTCGCGCCGCCCAACTCCGTGGCCGTCAGGGGGCCTTCGGTGGTGAGCTGCTTGATCACCTGGTCGTAGGCGCCGTCGGGGAGTTCGTGGCTCCAGTGGGGGCGGTTGCGGTACGCGCGGCGGCGGAAGGCGAAGTGGGGCCACTCCTCGACCGGGAGGATGCAGGCGGCGTGTGACCAGTACTCGAAGGCGTGCGTGTCCTTCCAGTAGGCGTGCTCGACCGTTTTACGGCCTATCGCGCCGAGGCGGGCGTAGGGGATGAGTTCGTGGGAGCGGGCCAGAACCGAGATGGTGTCGAGTTGGACCGCGCCCAGGTGACGGAGGATGCCGCGGACGCCGGATCTGCGGTCGGGGGTGCCGAGGAGGCCCTGGGCGCGGAGGGCGATGCGGCGGGCCTCGTCTGCCGAGAGTTCGGTGGTGGGGCGCGGGGTCGTCATGGCTCGCACGATAGGGGGTGGGACTGACAGTGGGGGTGAGCTGGGGGTTTGGGTGGGGCGGGCTTCGCTCCCCCACAACAGCCCGTTAGCTTTTCGCCGGCAAATACGGCGCCGTCGACGGCAGGCCCAGGTCCGACGGGAGCAGGGAACCTACCCAGCAGTCCCGGCGTACACCCTTGTTGTTGATTGCTGAGCGCATCGTGCCTTCGATGGTGAAGCCCGTTCGTTCCGCTACCGCTCGGGACGCTGTGTTGCCCACCTCCGCTCGCCATTCCACCCGGTCGATGGAGGCCGCGGTGAAGGACCAGCGGGCGGCTGTGAGGACCGCCCCGGAGGCGTAGCCCTTCCCGCGGTGTTCCTTTGCCGTCCAGAAGCCGATCTCGGCTACCCCGAGGGCCCGCATCGTCAGGCCGAGCATGCCTGCCAGGTCCTCCCCTTCGGGGAGGAAGACGCCGAAGGTGAACATGGTGCCGTCCGCCCAGCCGTCGGGGACCAGTTGTTCGGTGAAGCTTCTGGCGTGTTCGAGGAGGTAGGGCGAGGGGATCGTGGTCCAGCGCTGGATGTCGGGGTCCTGGACGGCGCGGTACACGGCGTCGGTGTCCTGCGGGCCGACCGTGCGCAGCACGAGGCGGTCGGTGGTCAGCGTCACGGGGTCCATCGGGCGATTCTGCTCGGGGGCGGTCGTGGGCGCCAGGGATTTGCCGTGCGTGAGCGGGTGATCACAATTCGCGCAATTCGTCGGCGCCGCGCGGCACCATCCGCGGGGCCCGTCCGTTGTCCTTTTCGAAGAGATGTGAAGCAGCGGACGGTCGCGGTATCGGCAGGCCTCCCGGCGTGGCGGGGTCCTCGCATACGATGGCCGTTGCTCAGTCAAGTCAAATGGAAACCGACCGTCCCAGGCCCGACCGGCAAGGAGACCAACCCCCGTGTCCGTCCTCTCGAAGATCATGCGTGCAGGCGAAGGCAAGATCCTGCGCAAGCTGCACCGCATCGCGGACCAGGTCAACTCCATCGAAGAGGACTTCGTCGACCTCTCCGACGCCGAGCTGCGAGCCCTCACCGATGAGTACAAGCAGCGTTACGCCGACGGTGAGACCTTGGACGACCTGCTCCCCGAGGCGTTCGCCACCGTCCGCGAGGCCGCCAAGCGCGCACTCGGCCAGCGTCACTACGACGTGCAGATCATGGGTGGCGCCGCCCTCCACCTCGGCTATGTGGCCGAGATGAAGACCGGTGAGGGCAAGACCCTCGTCGGCACGCTGCCCGCGTATCTGAACGCGCTGTCCGGGGACGGCGTCCACCTCATCACGGTCAACGACTACCTGGCCGAGCGCGACTCCGAGATGATGGGCCGCGTTCACAAGTTCCTGGGTCTGAGCGTGGGTTGCATCCTCGCCAACATGACGCCGGCCCAGCGCCGCGAGCAGTACAACTGCGACATCACGTACGGCACGAACAACGAGTTCGGCTTCGACTACCTGCGCGACAACATGGCGTGGTCCAAGGACGAGCTCGTCCAGCGCGGCCACAACTTCGCCATCGTCGACGAGGTCGACTCCATCCTCGTCGACGAGGCCCGTACGCCGCTGATCATCTCCGGCCCGGCCGACCAGGCCACCAAGTGGTACGGCGACTTCTCCAAGCTGGTCACCCGCCTGAAGCGGGGCGAGCCCGGCAACCAGCTCAAGGGCATCGAGGAGACCGGCGACTACGAGGTCGACGAGAAGAAGCGCACCGTCGCCATCCACGAGTCCGGCGTCTCCAAGGTCGAGGACTGGCTGGGCATCGACAACCTCTACGAGTCGGTGAACACGCCTCTGGTGGGCTACCTGAACAACGCCATCAAGGCCAAGGAGCTCTTCAAGAAGGACAAGGACTACGTCGTCCTGGACGGCGAAGTCATGATCGTCGACGAGCACACCGGCCGTATCCTCGCCGGCCGCCGCTACAACGAGGGCATGCACCAGGCGATCGAGGCGAAGGAAGGGGTGGACATCAAGGACGAGAACCAGACGCTCGCCACGATCACCCTCCAGAACTTCTTCCGCCTCTACAAGCGCCACGACCACGACGGCAAGGAACTGCCCGGGCTGTCCGGCATGACCGGTACGGCGATGACCGAGGCCGCCGAGTTCCACCAGATCTACAAGCTCGGCGTGGTGCCGATCCCGACCAACAGGCCGATGATCCGCAAGGACCAGTCGGACCTGATCTACCGCACCGAGGTCGCGAAGTTCGAGGCGGTCGTCGACGACATCGTCGAGAAGCACGAGAAGGGCCAGCCGATCCTCGTCGGTACGACGTCGGTCGAGAAGTCCGAGTACCTCTCGCAGCAGCTCAGCAAGCGCGGCGTTCAGCACGAGGTGCTGAACGCCAAGCAGCACGACCGTGAGGCGATCATCGTCGCCCAGGCCGGCCGCAAGGGCGCCGTGACCGTGGCCACCAACATGGCCGGCCGTGGTACGGACATCAAGCTCGGCGGCAACCCCGAGGACCTCGCCGAGGCGGAGCTGCGCCAGCGCGGCCTCGACCCCGAGGAGCACATCGAGGAGTGGGCGCACGCCCTGCCCGCCGCCCTGGAGCGGGCCGAGCAGGCGGTCAAGGCGGAGTTCGAAGAGGTCAAGGCCCTCGGCGGTCTCTACGTCCTCGGCACCGAGCGGCACGAGTCGCGTCGTATCGACAACCAGCTGCGCGGTCGTTCCGGCCGTCAGGGCGACCCGGGCGAGTCCCGCTTCTACCTGTCGCTGGGCGACGACCTGATGCGTCTGTTCAAGGCGCAGATGGTCGAGCGCGTGATGTCGATGGCGAACGTCCCGGACGACGTGCCGATCGAGAACAAGATGGTCACGCGCGCGATCGCCTCCGCGCAGTCGCAGGTCGAGACGCAGAACTTCGAGACCCGTAAGAACGTCCTGAAGTACGACGAGGTCCTCAACCGCCAGCGCGAGGTCATCTACGGCGAGCGCCGCCGCGTCCTGGAGGGCGAGGACCTGCACGAGCAGATCCAGCACTTCATGGACGACACCATCGACGCGTACATCACCGCGGAGACCGCCGAGGGCTTCGCCGAGGAGTGGGACCTGGACCGGCTGTGGGGCGCCTTCAAGCAGCTCTACCCGGTGGAGGTCACCATCGAGGAGCTGGAGGAGACGGCCGGTGACCGGGCGGGCCTGACCGCCGAGTTCATCGCCGACTCCATCAAGGACGACATCCACGCCCAGTACGAGGCGCGGGAGGCGCAGCTCGGCTCCGAGATCATGCGTGAGCTGGAGCGCCGGGTCGTGCTGTCGGTCCTGGACCGCAAGTGGCGCGAGCACCTCTACGAGATGGACTACCTCCAGGAGGGCATCGGCCTGCGCGCGATGGCGCAGAAGGACCCGCTGGTCGAGTACCAGCGCGAGGGCTTCGACATGTTCACCGCGATGATGGAGGGCATCAAGGAGGAGTCCGTCGGCTACCTGTTCAACCTGGAGGTCCAGGTCGAGCAGCAGGTCGAGGAGGTCCCGGTCGACGAGGCCAAGCCGACGCTGGCGAAGACGCAGGAC
The DNA here is from genome assembly GCF_014257025.1 of Streptomyces cupreus. Lineage (GTDB taxonomy): Bacteria > Actinomycetota > Actinomycetes > Streptomycetales > Streptomycetaceae > Streptomyces > Streptomyces cupreus. Next base: position 36,911 of record NZ_JACMSF010000056.1, on the reverse strand, counting down.
GCGGTTCCCGCGCAGGCGAACGGGCGTCCGGAGATCCGCGCGAAGGGGCTGGACGCCCCGCAGCGGCGGAACCTGCACCTCTCCGCGCCGACCGTGGACGGCGCCGGCGGCACCGTCGAGAGCGACTGGTCCGACGACGAGGAGCCGGTGCGCTCCGAGGCGGACGGCCTCACGCGCGCGGAGCGGCGCAAGCAGGGGCGCGGCGGCCGGCGCCGTAAGAAGTAGTCCCGACGCGCCCGGGAGGGCGCCTCGGCGGCTGTGGGAGGGCCGGGTCACCGTCGGGTGCCCGGCCCTTCGGCATGAGGTCCTGCGCCGTCGGGTTCTACGGCGGCCTCAGTCGTCGTCCGTACGTGGTCGCGCGGGGCCGCCCAGTTCCACCGCCGTGCAGCGCCAGCGCAGGTCCCTGCCCTGTTCCAGGCGGAAGGCCATGGCGCGCAGGCGGTCGCCGGCGCCGATGCGGGCGAAGGCCTCGATGGCGCCCGGGGAGGGGACGTAGTAGCCGATGTCGCGGATCACCGGGCGGCTGCCGCGGGTGATGCGCAGGGGGCCGCGCTCGGCGAGCCAGGCCAGGTCGTCGTAGGCGCGGCCCGCGGTGTGGCGGAGCATGCAGTGGACCGGGCGCTGTCCGCTGAGGACGGCGAGGAGACGGTCGGCGAAGACGTCGGTGGGGCGGGGCTGGGGGACGGCGGGGGCAATGGGGCGCCGCGGAGTCTGGGCCGGTACCGAGGGGACTGCCTGCTGAGTGCTTCTCGTGCCGGCGGGACCGGTGGTCGTCGGTGGGCGGTTGTCGCGGGGCCTGCCTGCGTTCGGGTTGCGGGGCGGGGTGCCGCCGGGGCGGCGGGGGTCGCGGCGGCCCGGCGGGCGGGCGCCGGGGTGGTTCTTCGCCCGTGTCATGACCTTGTTCATGGGTGCCCCCGTGGGTCGGGCCCGGGATTTACCGGGCAGTAACTTTGTGGTTGGGGATCTTGTACGGGGCGCCGGGCGGGGGCGGCAAGCGGGTGCCGGGGTCGGTCCGGGGTCCGAAATCTTCACCTATCCGGATGACTTCGGGGGTGCTCGGGCCTGTGGGGGCGGGGGCGTACCGGGTGAGTTTCCGGACGCGGGTGGACGGCCTCCGGCGTGCGGGTGGGGCCTCGAAAGGGGACGCCCGCACGTATCCTGAAGGCCCTTCGGGAGGTGCGGGTGCGCCCTCTCCGGGACCGTTGCGGAGCCCCGACCACGAAAGCGGCCAACCATGCGCGTCTACGTCCCCCTGACCCTTCCTGGTCTCGCCGAGGCGTACAAGACGGGCGAACTGGGGGGCGGGCCACTGCTCGCCTACGCCGTCACGCCCGCGTTGCGCGAGTGGTACCTCTCGGACGACATCGAGGAGCTGGAGTACGCGGCGCTGAACCGGGCCGCGGTGGCGTCGCTGCGGCTGCTGGCGGCGGATTCCGGGGCGGCGCGAAGGCGCGTGGTGGTCGCTGTCGACGTGCCCGACGGGGCGGCGACGGCCGACCCCGACCGGGGGCTCGATCCCGCGGCGCTCGGTGAGGTGCGGGTCGCGGGGGCGGTGCCGCTGGGGAAGGCGGCGTCCGTGCATGTCGACGGTGGCGACGCGGAGGCGGATGTGGCCGCCGCGGTGGAGGCGCTGGAGGCGGCGGACGGCGGGGACGACGACGCCCAGTTCGTCGTGGACGGGGCCGAGGACCATGAACTGCTGTGGTTCGCGACGCAGGAGATTCCGAATCTGGTGGGGCTCGGGGGATGAGCTGCTTGCGGCTTCCCTGCCTTGACCTGCGGTTCTCTTGATTGTCAGTGGAGGCGGGTACGTTCTTGGGCATGGGGAAGCGAGCAGGGGCGCACATCGTCTGGGACTGGAACGGGACGCTGTTCCATGACAACGACGCGATCATCGGGGCCACGAACGCGGCGTTCGCCGAGTTGGGGCTTGAGCCGATCACGATGGAGCAGTACCGGGCGCTGTACTGCGTGCCGGTGCCGAAGTTCTATGAGCGGCTGTTGGGGCGGCTGCCCACCGATGCCGAGTGGGAGGTCATGGACGCGACCTTTCATCGGTACTACGCCGAGCATCGGGTGCGGTGCGGGCTGACCGAGGGGGTGACCGAGCTGCTCGCCGACTGGGGGGCGGCCGGGCGCAGTCAGTCGATTCTCAGCATGTACGGGCATGACGAGCTGCTGCCGTTGGTGCGGCGGTTCGGGATCGAGGCCCACTTCATACGGGTGGACGGCCGGACCGGGCCTTCCGGGGGGAGCAAGGCCGAGCACATGGTGCGGCATGTGGGGGCGCTGGGCGGGGTGGATCCTGCGCGGACCGTGGTGATCGGGGACGCGGCCGATGACGCGGTGGCGGCGCTGCATGTGGGGGCGCGGGCCGTGTTGTACACCGGGGGGTCGCACAGTCGGGCCAGTTTGGAGGGGGTGGGGGTTCCGGTGGTGGACACGCTGGACGAGGCGGTTGCGGAGGCGCAGCGGTTGGCGGCGTAGGCGGGAGGGCTGCCCTCGGCTACGCCGCCGCGCTTGTCACGTCACCGGGGCCTTTGCTCGGAGCACCGTCAGGAACTCTCGCATCCAGCGGCTGTGGTCCGGCCAGGCTCGGGAGGAGACCAGGGTGCCGTCGACCACGGCTTCTGCGTCCTGGAAGGTGGCGCCGGCCGACTGCATGTCCAGTTCCAGGGCGGGGTACGCCGTGACCCGGCGGCCACGGAGGCCGTCGATGGCTGCCGTGAGCAGGGGGCCGTGGCAGATCTGGGCAATCGGTTTGTCGGCGTCGATGAAGGACTTCAGGATCTTGCGGAGTTCCGGGTCGTTGCGGAGGTACTCGGGGGCTCGGCCGCCGGGGATGACCACGGCGGCGTACTCGCCGGGGTCCACCTCGGAGAAGGCCAGGTCGGCGGGCCAGGTGTAGCCGGGCTTCTCGGTGTACGTGTCGAAGCCGGGTTCGAAGTCATGGACGACGAACTGGAGCTTCTTGCGAGTGGGGGCGGCGATGTGGACTTCGTAGCCTTCCTCGCGGAGGCGCTGGTAGGGGTACAGGACCTCCAGTGACTCTGCTGCGTCGCCGGTGACGATGAGGATTTTCGCTGTCATGTCGGTGCGCTCCCCTTTTGGCCGTGGACTGCGGCTTAGGTGGGCTTCGTCTGGCTCTCTGGCAACGTGCCTCGGTTGGCCGGGCTTGCCAAGGGGGCCTGTGCCCAGGGTGTCACCGTCCGCCGGTGCTCGCGTCGGGATGGATGCGCGCGCCCACGCGCTTGCGGGGTGCCGCTTCTTTGGCGGCGGGCGCCGCCCCAGCGGCACGACTGCCGCAGCTACGCCGGACCGCACCGAGCCATACTGTGCAGAACGTCAAACTTCCGCCCCCGGTTTTGTACACATACGGCTCATGACGGGCCCCCGGTAATCAGCGATAGCCTTGTGGCGTGATCAGCGCGATAGCTCGCGGGGGCATTGTTGCCCCTGCCCTGCGCCCGGTGAGCACGGATGACATCCGTGGCCGGGCGGCGGTCGCTGGTCTTCGCGGGCGGACGGCGGTGCGCCACCCTTCGGTGACGGCAATGCGGAGAGCAGTGTCACACCCCTCGGTCGCACCGATTTTGGCTGATATTCCCCCGCTCATCTCACCTTGCGGCATAGCGTCGAAGCAGACCGGACACCCCGCGTCGCGACGTTACGTCGGAGGGGACGAGACCGTACTTCCTTCTACGTCACGCAACGGCGCGCGACAGGAGCCAGAGGACAATGCAGACCAAGCTGGACGAAGCAAAAGCCGAGCTGCTCGAAAGGGCTGCCCGGGTAGCTGAGAACAGCCCGGTCGGGGGGCACCTACCGACTGGGATCACGGGCGAGGCCACCCCGGACCGGGACACCGTGCTCTCGTTCCTCCAGCGTTACTACCTGCACACCGCCCCGGAGGACCTCTCCGACCGCGACCCGGTCGATGTCTTCGGAGCCGCCTTCTCGCACTACCGGCTGGCCGAGGCCCGCCCGCAGGGCACGGCCAATGTGCGGGTCCACACACCGACCGTGGAGGAGAACGGCTGGACCTGCAGCCACTCCGTCGTCGAGGTCGTCACCGACGACATGCCCTTCCTGGTCGACTCCGTCACCAATGAGCTGACCCGTCAGGGACGTGGCATCCACGTCGTCATCCACCCCCAGGTCATCGTCCGCCGGGATGTCACCGGCAAGCTCGTCGAGGTGCTCTCCGCCCCTCCGGCCGCCGGTGAGCGCCCGCACGACGCGCACACCGAGTCCTGGATCCACGTGGAGATCGACCGCGAGACCGACCGCGCCGATCTGAAGCAGATCACCGCCGATCTGCTGCGCGTCCTGTCCGACGTCCGCGAGGCCGTCGAGGACTGGGAGAAGATGCGGGACGCCTCGATCCGGCTCTCCGAGAGCCTGGGCGAGGAGCATGTGCCCGGCGACCTGCCGGGACCGGAGGTCGATGAGGCCCGCGAACTGCTCCAGTGGCTCGCCGCCGATCACTTCACCTTCCTCGGCTACCGCGAGTACGAACTGCGCGACGACGACTCGCTCGCCGCCGTCCCCGGCACCGGACTCGGCATACTGCGCTCCGACCCGCACCACGCCGGTGAGGACGCCCACCCCGTCAGCCCCTCCTTCGAGCGGCTGCCCGCCGACGCCCGTGCCAAGGCCCGCGAGCACAAGCTGCTGGTGCTGACCAAGGCCAACAGCCGCGCCACCGTCCACCGGCCGTCGTACCTGGACTACATCGGCGTCAAGAAGTTCGACGGCGAGGGCAATGTCGTCGGCGAACGCCGCTTCCTCGGGCTCTTCTCCTCCGCCGCGTACACCGAGTCCGTCCGCCGCGTCCCCGTCATCCGCCGCAAGGTCGCCGACGTGCTCAAGCGCGCCGGGTTCTCGCCCAACAGCCACGACGGCCGCGACCTGCTCCAGATCCTGGAGACCTACCCGCGCGACGAGCTCTTCCAGACCCCTGTCGACGAGCTCCAGTCGATCGTCACCAGCGTCCTGTACCTCCAGGAGCGCCGGCGCCTGCGCCTCTACCTGCGCCAGGACGAGTACGGCCGCTACTACTCCGCCCTCGTCTACCTGCCCCGCGACCGCTACACCACCGGCGTCCGGCTGCGCATCATCGACATCCTGAAGGAGGAGCTCGGCGGCATCAGCGTCGACTTCACCGCCTGGAACACCGAGTCGATCCTGTCCCGGCTGCACTTCGTGGTCCGGGTCCCGCAGGGCACCGAGCTGCCGCAGCTCAGCGACAGCGACAAGGAGCGCATCGAGGCCCGTCTCGTCGAGGCCACCCGCTCCTGGGCCGACGGCTTCGTCGAGGCGCTCAACGCCGAGCTCGGCGAGGAGCGCGCCGCGGAACTGCTGCGCCGCTACAGCAACGCCTTCCCCGAGGGCTACAAGGCCGACCACACCCCGCGTGCCGCGGTCGCCGACCTCGTCCACCTCGAAGCGCTCGGCGAGGACAAGAACTTCGCGCTCAGCCTGTACGAGCCGGTCGGCGCCGCCCCCGAGGAGCGCCGCTTCAAGATCTACCGCAAGGGCGCGGCCATCTCCCTGTCCGCCGTCCTGCCGGTGCTCAGCAGACTCGGCGTCGAGGTCGTCGACGAGCGGCCCTACGAGCTGCGCTGCTCGGACCGCTCGGTCGCCTGGATCTACGACTTCGGTCTGCGCATGCCGCAGTTCGCGAACGGCGGCACCGACTATCTCGGGGACGACGCCCGTGAACGCGTCCAGGAGGCCTTCGCCGCCACCTGGACCGGCAAGGCCGAGAACGACGGCTTCAACGCCCTGGTGCTGAGCGCCGGGCTGACCTGGCGGCAGGCGATGGTGCTGCGCGCGTACGCCAAGTACCTGCGCCAGGCCGGTTCCACCTTCAGCCAGGACTACATGGAGGACACCCTCCGCAACAACGTCCACACCACCCGCCTGCTCGTCTCCCTGTTCGAGGCGCGGATGTCCCCGGACCGCCAGCGCGCCGGGCGCGAGATCGTGGACGCCCTGCTCGAAGAGGTCGACGCGGCCCTGGACCAGGTGGCGAGCCTCGACGAGGACCGCATCCTGCGCTCCTTCCTCACCGTCATCAAGGCGACCCTGCGCACCAACTTCTTCCAGGAGGCCGCGGGCGGCGCCACGCACGACTACGTCTCCATGAAGTTCGACCCGCAGGCCATCCCGGACCTGCCGGCGCCGCGTCCGGCGTACGAGATCTGGGTGTACTCGCCGCGGGTCGAGGGTGTGCACCTGCGCTTCGGCAAGGTCGCGCGAGGCGGTCTGCGCTGGTCCGACCGGCGTGAGGACTTCCGGACCGAGATCCTCGGTCTGGTGAAGGCGCAGATGGTGAAGAACACCGTCATCGTGCCGGTCGGCGCCAAGGGCGGGTTCGTCGCCAAGCAGCTGCCGGACCCGTCCGTGGACCGGGACGCGTGGCTGGCGGAGGGCATCGCCAGCTACAGGACGTTCATCTCGGCGCTGCTCGACATCACCGACAACATGGTGGCCGGCGAGGTCGTGCCGCCCGCCGACGTCGTACGGCACGACGAGGACGACACCTACCTCGTGGTCGCCGCCGACAAGGGCACCGCGACCTTCTCCGACATCGCCAACGAGGTGGCGAACCAGTACAACTTCTGGCTCGGTGACGCCTTCGCCTCCGGCGGTTCGGCCGGTTACGACCACAAGGGCATGGGCATCACCGCCCGCGGCGCCTGGGAGTCCGTCAAGCGGCACTTCCGGGAGCTGGACGTGGACACCCAGACCGAGGACTTCACGGTCGTCGGCATCGGCGACATGTCCGGTGACGTGTTCGGCAACGGCATGCTGCTCAGCGAGCACATCCGACTGGTCGCCGCCTTCGACCACCGGCACATCTTCATCGACCCGAACCCGGACGCGGCGACCTCCTACGCAGAGCGCCGCCGTCTGTTCGAGCTGCCGCGATCCAGCTGGTCCGACTACAACACCGACCTGATCTCGGCCGGTGGCGGCGTGTTCCCGCGTACCGCCAAGGCGATCCCGGTGGGCGCCCACATCCGCGAGGCCCTCGGTATCGAGGGCAAGGTGTCCAAGATGACGCCGGCCGATCTGATGAAGGCGATCCTCAAGGCGCCGGTGGACCTGCTGTGGAACGGCGGCATCGGTACGTACGTCAAGGCGTCCACCGAGTCGAACGCCGACGTCGGCGACAAGGCCAACGACCCCATCCGCGTCGACGGCGCCGACCTGCGGGTCAGGGTCGTCGGCGAGGGCGGCAACCTGGGTCTGACCCAGCTCGGCCGGATCGAGTTCTCCCGGCACGGCGGCAAGATCAACACCGATGCCATCGACAACAGCGCGGGCGTGGACACCTCCGACCACGAGGTGAACATCAAGATCCTGCTCAACGCGCTGGTCACCGACGGCGACATGACCGTGAAGCAGCGCAACAAGCTGCTCGCGGAGATGACCGACGAGGTCGGCCGACTGGTCCTGCGCAACAACTACGCGCAGAACACGGCCATCGCCAACGCGCTCGCCCAGTCCAAGGACATGCTCCACGCCCAGCAGCGCTATATGCGCCACCTGGTCAGGGAGGGCGCCCTGGACCGGGCCCTGGAGTTCCTGCCCACCGACCGCCAGATCCGCGAACGGCTCGGCGCCGGACACGGCCTGACCGGCCCGGAGACGGCCGTGCTGCTGGCGTACACGAAGATCACGGTCGCCGAGGAACTGCTGCACACCTCGCTCCCGGACGACCCCTACCTGCGCGGGCTGCTGGACGCGTACTTCCCGTCCGCGCTGCGCGAGCAGTTCCCGGAGCACATCGACAGCCACCCGCTGCGCCGTGAGATCACCACGACCGTGCTGGTCAACGACACGGTCAACACCGGTGGTACGACGTATCTGCACCGGCTGCGCGAGGAGACCGGGGCCTCGCTCGAGGAGATCGTCCGGGCGCAGACCGCGGCCCGCGCGATCTTCCGCTCGGCGCCCGTGTGGGACGCGGTCGAGGCCCTGGACAACCAGGTCGAGGCCGCCGTACTCACCAGGATCCGGCTGCACTCGCGTCGGCTGGTCGAGCGCGGCACGCGCTGGCTGCTCAACAACCGCCCGCAGCCGCTCCAGCTCACCGAGACCGTCGACTTCTTCGGCGAGCGGGTCGAGCAGGTGTGGCAGCAGCTGCCGAAGCTGCTGCGCGGCGCGGACCTGGAGTGGTACCAGCAGATCTACGACGAGCTGTCCGGCGCCGGCGTCACGGACGAACTCGCCACGCGCGTGGCCGGGTTCTCCTCCGCCTTCCCGGCGCTCGACATCGTCTCGGTGGCCGACCGCATGGGCCGGGAGCCGCTGGATGTCGCCGAGGTCTACTACGACCTCGCCGACCGGCTGCGGATCACCCAGCTCATGGACCGCATCATCGAGCTGCCCCGCAGCGACCGCTGGCAGTCCATGGCCCGCGCCTCCATCCGCGAGGACCTCTACGCGGCCCACGCGGCGCTGACCTCGGACGTCCTCGCGGTCGGCAACGGCACCTCCACGCCTGAGCAGCGCTTCAAGGCGTGGGAGGGGAACAACGCGGCGATCCTGGGCAGGGCGCGCAGCACCCTGGAGGAGATCCAGGGCTCGGAGACCTTCGACCTCGCCAACCTGTCGGTGGCGATGCGCACGATGCGCACGCTGCTGCGGACGCATTCGTAGGCCGTACGACGGTGAAGGGCGCCCTGAGCTGCTTCAGCTCGGGGCGCCCTTGTCAATCGTAGAAGCTAGGCGGGCTGGGCCACCTTGGGCTTGGGCTTGGCCCTGGGCTTCTTGTCGCCGGTGAAGGCCTCGTACTCCTTCAGGACGTCCTCCGTCGGACCGTCCATGCGCAGTTCGCCGCGTTCCAGCCACAGCACACGGTCGCAGGTGTCCCGGATCGACTTGTTGTTGTGGCTGACCAGGAACACCGTGCCCGCGTGCTTGCGCAGTTCGCGGATACGGGCCTCGGAGCGCTTCTGGAAGGAGCGGTCGCCGGTGGCGAGGGCCTCGTCGATGAGCAGGACGTCGTGGTCCTTGGCGGCGGCGATGGAGAAGCGGAGCCGGGCGCCCATGCCGGAGGAGTAGGTGCGCATGGGCAGGGTGATGAAGTCGCCCTTGTCGTTGATGCCGGAGAAGTCGACGATCTCCTGATAGCGCTCCTTGATCTGCTCGCGGGACATGCCCATCGCGAGGCCGCCGAGGTAGACGTTGCGCTCACCGGTCAGGTCGCCCATCAGGGCCGCGTTCACGCCGAGCAGGGAGGGCTGGCCGTCGGTGTAGATGGCGCCGTTCTCCACCGGCAGCAGGCCGGCGACCGCCTTGAGCAGGGTGGACTTGCCCGAGCCGTTGGTGCCGATGAGGCCGATGGCCTCGCCCTTGTAGGCGACGAAGGACACCTGCTTCACGGCGTGCACCTTGCGCACGCCGGACGCCTTCTCGGTCTGCTTGCGGCGCAGGATGCGGTTGAGGGCGGCGGTGGCGGAGCCGCGGCCCGCACCGGTGCCGTTGACGCGGTAGACGATGTCGACGCGGTCGGCGATGACGGTGGGGATCTGTTCGTTCAGGTTCTCAGCCACGGCCGTACGTCTCCTCAGCCTTCCAGAAGTAGATGAAACCGCCGACCCCGGCGAGCAGGGCCCAGCCGGTGGCGAGCGCCCACACGTGCGGCGGCAGTTGGCTTCCGTGGAAGCTGTCGATCAGGGCGAAGCGCATCAGGTCGATGTAGACGGCGGGCGGGTTGGCCTGGAGCACCGGGCCCACCCAGGACGGCCAGTCGGTGTGCTTGGCCAGCAGGTGGTCGATGCTCCACATCACGCCCGAGGTGTACATCCAGGTGCGCAGCACGAACGGCATCAGCTGGGCGATGTCCGGGGTCTTCGCGCCGACCCGGGCCATGATCAGCGAGACGCCGGCGTTGAAGGTGAACTGGAGCACCAGGGTCGGGACGGCGAGCAGCCAGGAGGCGGCGACCGGTACGCCGAAGGCCAGCAGGATGACCACCAGGGCGCCCATGGAGAACAGCAGTTGCTGGAGCTGCTGGAGGCAGAAGGAGATCGGCAGCGCGGCGCGCGGGAAGTGCAGGGCGCGGACGAGTCCGAGGTTGCCGGAGATCGCGCGGGTGCCGGCGAGGATCGAGCTCTGGGTGAAGGTCCAGATGAACACGCCCGTGACCAGGAACGGGACATAGTCCGGCACGCCCTGCTTGGTGCCCAGCAGCACGCCGAAGATCAGGAAGTAGACGGCCGCGTTCAGCAGCGGGTTCATCACCTGCCAGAGCTGGCCGAGTTTGGCCTGGCTGTACTGGGCGGTCAGCTTGGCCGTGGAGAACGCGGCGATGAAGTGGCGCCGGGCCCAGAGCTGGCGGACGTACTCGGGCAGGGTGGGGCGGGCACCGCTGACCGAGAGGCCGTGGCGGGCGGCGAGGGCCGCGAGGTCGACGTCGTCGGGAGGGGCCGTCGTCGTCGGGGGCGGTGTGTCGAGGACCTGGCTCACATCCGCTGCTTTCGCTCGGGGGGTGGGGGTGCGCGGTTCCGTCGCCCGGAGTTCCCTTGCAGGACTCTTCACGTTTTCTTACGTCGGGACGGGACCGTATCGTCGCAACGCGAGCGTAGGCCGAGTGGACGTCGGAACGCAACCGTTTCGTCGTAACGCCCTATGCTGGTCCGCATGACGACGAACGCCGACGGACCCCAGCCGCGTCCGCGCCGCCGGGCCCCCGCGGGGGCGGCCGTGCTGCGGGCGGACGTGACGGAAGCGATCCGGGCGGCCGTGTTCGAGGAGCTCGCGACCGTCGGGTACGCGCGGATGTCGATCGAGGGGATCGCGCGACGGGCGGGCGTCGGAAAGACGGCGGTGTACCGGCGGTGGCGGTCCAAGCTGCATCTGGTGCTGGACGTGGTGTCGGCGCTGGCGGTGCAGGGGCTGCCGATGCCGGACACGGGATCTCTGGAGGACGACCTCCGCCTCCTGTACGAGGTGACTTCGCGGGCCCTGCGCCATCCCGTCGCCTCCCAGATCATCCCGGACCTCCAGGCGGAGGCCGCGCGCAACCCCGAGATCGCCGAGGCCATGCAGAAGGCGCTGCGGGAAGGGCAGGACGGCGTCGCGAGCGGCATCGTGGCGGCGGCGGAGCGACGGGGCGAGGTCCGGAAGGGCATCGACCACGACCTGGCACTGGATCTGATCTCCGGGCCGCTGTATTGGCGCTCGGTGGTGATCCGCAGCCCAAAGCTGCCGAAGGGCTACCTGGTGGCTCTGGCACGGGCTACGGCGGGGGCGCTGAAGGCGCTGTGAGCGGCCTCCTGAGCGGGGGCTGACGTCTCGTAGCCGGCCGCTGTGAAGTGCGGGCGACGTTCGTCGTGCCGCTAGTCGCGTGCTGCCGCCGGGTGCAGGCGTACCCAGCCCTCCCAGGCCGAGGTGATCATGTCCTGGACGTCGTGTTTGGCCTTCCAGCCGAGTTCGGTGGCTGCTCGGTCGGAGGAGGCGACCACGCGGGCCGGGTCGCCGGGGCGGCGGGGGGTCGTGGTCGGGGGGCGGTCGTAGCCGGTGATCGCGTTGATTCGGTCGATCATTTCGCGGACCGAGACTCCCTCGCCTCTGCCGATGTTCAGGGTCATGGCCGTGCCCGGGGACGACCGCAGTGCTCGCGCCGCCGCCACGTGCGCCTCCGCCAGGTCGACCACGTGGATGTAGTCCCGCACGCACGTGCCGTCCGGCGTCGGGTAGTCGTCGCCGAAGATGCGCGGGGGTTCGTTCTCCGTAAGCCTCTCGAAGACCATCGGGATGAGGTTGTAGACGCCCACGTCGGCCAGTTCCGGGGTCGCCGAGCCCGCCACGTTGAAGTAGCGCAGGGATGCCGTCGACAGGCCCGTCGCCCGCGCCGTCGCCCTCACCAGCCACTCGCCCGCCAGCTTCGTCTCGCCGTACGGCGACAGGGGCACGCACGGCGTCTCCTCCGTCACCAGGTCCGCGTCCGGCATGCCGTACACCGCCGCCGAGGACGAGAAGACGAAGGAAGGAACGCCGGCCGCGGTCACCGCCTCCAGCAGGACGCGCAGGCCCTCCACGTTCTCCCGGTAGTAGCGCAGCGGCTGCTCCACCGACTCGCCGACCTGCTTCTTCGCCGCCAGATGCACGACCCCGGTGATCTCGTGGTCCACCAGGGCGCGGGTCACGTGCTCGGCGTCCAGGGTGGAGCCCACGATCAGCGGGACACCGTCGGGCACGCGCTCGGAGATACCGGTGGACAGGTCGTCGTAGACCACCGTCCGCTCGCCCGCCTCGGACATCGACCGTACGACATGCGCCCCGATGTATCCGGCGCCGCCGCTGATCAGCCAGGTCATGTGCGGCCGTCCCCTCGTCAGTTGGCCCGTGCGTGGAGCATAGCCACTCCGGTTTACCGTCAATGAAACGGTAATCGTCGGATCATGGCTGTATGGGACGATTTTCGTCCGCCCGGCTACGGTGCTGCCGCTGACAGGGCCGCCTCGTCGAGAGCGATGGTGAGCTCGTCCAGGCGGGAGCGCAGGGCGCTGATCTCCTCGATGTCGAAGCCGGTCGCGGCGGCGATCCGGCGCGGTACCTGGAGTGCCCGCTCGCGCAGGGCCGAGCCCTCCTCGGTCAGCCGCACCTGTACCGACCGCTCGTCACGCGCGCTGCGCTCCCGGCGCACCAGACCGGCGCTCTCCAGTCGCTTCAGCAGCGGTGAGAGCGTGCCGGAGTCCAGCCGCAGGTGTTCGCCCAGCTTCTTGACGGGCAGGTCGCCGTGCTCCCACAGCACCAGCATCACCAGGTACTGCGGGTAGGTGAGACCGAGGTCCTTGAGGATCACGCGGTAGACGCCGTTGAAGGCGCGCGCGGCCGCGTGCAGGGAGAAACAGATCTGGCGGTCCAGGCGGAGCCATTCCTCCTGGGGCGCGGTGGGTGTCCCGGTCCGGTTCATGGATCCAGGGTAGCTCTTGCTCCCCATTTAGTTGTGCACAATTTAATTGTGTGCTCTACTTGAGTCCGTCAGCGAGCCCCGACTTCTCGAAAAGGGACGGTTCATCCATGGACGCGCTCTACACCGCCGTCGCCACCGCCACCCACGGCCGCGAGGGCCGTGCCATCAGCTCCGACGGCAAGCTCGACCTCCAGCTCGCCCCGCCGGTCGAGCTCGGCGGCAACGGTCAGGGCACCAACCCCGAGCAGCTCTTCGCCGCCGGTTACGCCGCCTGCTTCGCCAGCGCCCTCGGCCTGGTCGGCCGCCAGGCCAAGGTGGACGTCGCCGACGCCGCCGTCACCGGCGAGGTCGGCATCGGCAAGCAGGGCGAGGGCTTCGGTCTGAAGGTCACCCTGCGCGTCGAACTGCCCGACACCGTGGACGAGTCGACCGGCCGCAAGCTCGTCGAGCAGGCCCACCAGGTCTGCCCCTACTCCAACGCCACCCGCGGCAACATCGAGGTCGACCTCGTCATCGAGTAGCCCCGGGGGAGACCCGCGCCAGCACCTCCCCGGTCCGCGGGCTCCACGCCACCACCACGGCCTCCTCGGGCACGGTGCGCAGGCGCGTCAACAGCAGCCAGCGCACGTGGTAGCGGTGGGCGATGGCTGTGCGCTCGGCGCGGGTCGAATCGGGGGAGAGATAGGCGCGGACGTCCTCAAGGCGTCCGCGCCGCTCGCGTTCGTCCAGCGCGGGGTCCCTCCGGGCGGGGGCGGCGAGGTTCGGGCCGTAGCCCGGGATGGTCTGTGCGGCGCGGGGGCTGTCGGCGATCACGACTTCGCCGGGGCGGATGTGCTGGGCGGCCCATGCGTACGTGGGTCCCCGCGGGGGCTGGACCGTGACGAAGTCGAGGCTGGGGGCTTCGAAGGCGTTGAAGTAGGGCCAGAGCGCGGCTGTCAGCAGTGCGGTGGTCGTGGTTGTGATCAACGTGCGGGCCGGTGGGGGCTTGTCGCGCCCGCGCGGCGATAGCCGCACATTCAACACAGCCCCGCGCCCCTTGCGGAACCTCCCATGCCCGGCGGTGAACGCCACCGCTCCTAGCGCTGCCCCAACCCCTGTGATCGGGTGGATCAACAGGATCAGGCCGTACAGGACGCCCAGGACCGCGTATCCCATCAGGCCCGGTCGTCCGCTCGGGCCCACAAAGCGCACCGGCCCCCTGCCCCTCGCTCCCGTCAACGCCCATGCCCAGAAGGTCAGGCCGATCGCGAACGTCGACGGATAGCCGAGGTTGGCCCACAGGAGAGTCATCGGGGCCAGTGCGAGGACCGGCGCCCATGGTCTTGGCGTCAGCACTCTCACCAAGCGGCCCAGTCCCGTCAGCAGGACCAGGAGGTTCAGCGGGCCCGCGACGCGCAGCACCTCCCAGCCGCCCAGTCCCGTCTGCCGGGCGAACAGCCCCTGCGCCACCGCGTACGGCGAGTAGTACAGGCTGCCCTCGCCCGGCAGGTCTGCCGTCGGGTGACGGGGGTTCAGGAGGTTCGCCTTCAGGCGTTCCACCACCGCCGCATGCTGGCCCGCTTCGCAGCACAGGGGCAGGCGCCAGTAGGCCAGGGTCATCAGCAGCCAGCAGAGGAAGCCCAAGAGCTGGTACGGGGTGGGGCGCCAGGCGCGGCCGCCGCGGAGGGCGGTCGCGCCTTGTGCGGTGCGCCGGGTGAGGAGCGTTTCAGGCATTTGCCGTATGTTCCCGGTGGGATCAACGGATTGACCTCGCGTCACCTCATGGAGTGAGCCCGATCGGAGTGCCCCTGAGCCGGCAGTGACACCTGGGCGCGCAGCAGGTGCTCCAGGAGCAGCGGTACGCCGATCACCGGCAGCAGCCAGGCCAGGGCGATCAGCCGGCCGCCCCAGATGTTGATGTCCGGGTGTCCGGCCTGGGTGAGGATGCCGGTGCCCGCCGCCGCGATCAGGAAGGCGCCGAAGGTCGGCCTGCGCAGCGCGCCGAACAGCCCCGCACCCAGCGCCGCCAGGAACAGCGGCTCCCAGAACTGCCGGCGCAGCCACTCCGTCCAGAAGTTCAGCGACAGTTGCAGGAACTCCGGCCAAGGGTCGGCCCGGTCGGGGCGGGTGAAGTGGTCGGCCAGCAGGTCCTGGACGCTCTCGGACGCCGACGGGTAGCCGAGCAGCATCGCCAGTACGACGGTTCCCAGGGCCGCGCCCAGACCGACCCCCGCGACCGCCGCGATGTCCCGGCCCGGCGCCCGCCCCTTCAGCCGGCGCGTGAGGGCGATCAGCGCGCCCGCCCCTGCCAGGCACACCCCCAGGAACACCGCCTGCGAGTGCTTCACGGTGAACAGCGCGGCCAGCGCACCCGCGATCAGCGCCAGTCCCGCCCGCCGCCCGTGCAGCGCCAGCGCACAGCCCCACACGGCCGCCAGCGTCAGGGCCATCAGCAGGCCCTCCGTCATGGGCCGCATGGCGATCGCCCCGCACGGCAGGACGTAGTACAGCGCCTGGCCGGTCAGCGCGAGCGGGAGCGGTACCGACAGGGTGCGCAAGGTCAGGAAGACCAGCACCCCGCCCGCCGCCGCCACCGTGACCCCGGCCGCCCACAGCCCCCAGGTCACGCCGAACACCGTCACGAACGGCACCAGGAAGACCGGGTAGCCGGGCCGCACCTCGAAGATCCGCATGAAGCGCTCCGCGGCGAAGGGGACGGTGTGACCGGCCGTCCGCCCCGCCTCCAGCCGCTTCTCGACCTCGGGCCACTCCTTCGCCCGGCACTTCGCCATGACCCCGGGGGCCGGGTCGGGGCGGTGGAAGCGGACCACGTTCACGTTCTGCCTGCGGTGCGCGATCGACGCCTTGCCCGCGCAGTAGTGCTCGATGGTCGCGATGGCCGCCTCCCGCTTGCTGTCACCGCGCAGGCTGAGGGCGTACGAGAGGTAGTTCCTGGTGTCGGGGGTGTCCCGGCCGGAGACGTTCGCCAGTTGCAGGACGGCGAAGAGCGCGGCCAGGAGCAGCACCCAGGTGCGCGGCCTCACGAGGACCGCCGGCCGCCGGGCCGCCCGGCCGGACGCCAGGTGTGGGGTCGGCTCGGGGTGGGCCGCGACGGGCTGGAGGGCATGGGAACTCCCCTGGGTGAGAACGGCGTTCGGAGACGGTCGGTGAGGGACAGGGGTGCCGCGGGCCGCGGGAGGGCGGCGAGCGGGGAGTGTGCGGGGGACGCTGCCGCCGACGGCACCGGATGCCGCTCGTCGAGCGGCACGACCGGCGGCAGGCCCTTCTCGCCGAGCACCACGTGCCATACGACCCGCTCGGCGGCGCGGCCGTCGTCGTACGGGCAGAAACGCGCCCGGAACTACGTGGACCGGCCCGGCGCCCTCCAGTAGGCGGCCGTGCCGGGGTGATACGGCGGGTGGCGGCCGGGATCGTGTGGTGGTGTCCGGGGTGTGCGATCGATGCCGTGCGGATGTGCGGGGCGTGCGTGCGGAGCGCCTGCTCCAGGGCGCCCGGGTCGCAGCCGTGGCCCTGACCGTCGTACGCGGAGAACACGGCCCGGTCCTGGCGCAGGGGCAGGCGGAGTTGGACGCGGTAGTGCAGGCGGAGCGCGGCCGTGCGCAGGGCGCCCGTGGTTTTCGCGGTGACCTTGGCGGTCCTGCGGCCGGTCGCGGCGGCCAGTCGCAGGGCGCGGTAGGTGCGGTGCGGGCCGGGGCGGAGCAGGGTGTGCCGGAGGCGGTCGCGCAGGGGGGCGGGGGCGCCCGGGGTGCGGTGGCGGCGGTAGTGGGCGCGGGCCAGGCGCAGGAACTCGGCGCGGCTGCCGCGCGGGAGGCCGCCGTGGCCGAACATCGAGGCGAGGCGGTCGGCCATGCGGCGGAACAACACCGGCCGCCAGCAGGCGAGTTCGGGGCGCCGGTCGAGGAACGCGAAGACCCGGTCGTACTGCTCGAAGACGTCGAAGTGGCGGCGGATCGGGACGCTTCCCTTGCGACGCCGACCGTGGTGCACGCAGACGCGGTCCAGGGCCGCGATCGACTCCGCCGTCATCAGGGCCGGGTACGTCCAGAGGGCGTCCTCGTAGTGGCCGGGCGGGAAGGACAGGCCCTCGCGCTCGACGAACTCCCGGCGGCAGGCCTTGTTGCCCTGCTCGGTGAGCTGGACGAAGGCCCGGTCGCGGAGCGTCTCGCCGGTCCGGTGGACGCGCACGTGGTCGTGGACCAGGACGTCCGGTTCGCCGGTCTCCTTCAGGCGGTCGGCGTACTCGTCGATGATCGCACCGCAGGCGTCCGGCGAGGCGTCGTCGACGGCGATCGGTTCGAGCGCGGGATACGACTGGGAGAGCACCGATTCCAGGCACTCGTGGAGATACGCCTGAACCTTGTACGCGGGGACGATGACACTGAACCTGGGCAAGTGGGGCATCCATGGGGCGGCGCGGGCAGCGGGACGGGTCGGGCCTTGCCCGGGAACGGCCGATGGAGTGAGTTGGTTACGCAGCGTTGCGGCATACGGGGGACGGCCCGATGAACGGCGAAGGGGCCGCCCGGTGTCCTCGGGCCGGCCCCTCGATCCGCTTGTCCTACGGGCTACTTCACCGCGCCCGCCATCACACCGGACACGAACTGCCGCTGGAACGCGAAGAACACGGCCAGCGGGATCACCATGGAGATGAAGGCGCCGGGCGCCAGCACCTCGATATTGCTGCCGAACTGCCGTACCTGCTGCTGGAGTGCGACCGTCAGCGGCTGGGAGCCGGAGTCGGAGAACACCAGCGCCACCAGCATGTCGTTCCACACCCACAGGAACTGGAAGATTCCCAGCGACGCGATGGCCGGGGCGCCCAGCGGCAGCACGACCGTCGTGAACAGCCGTGCCTCACCGGCGCCGTCGAGCCGCGCCGCCTCCAGCAGCTCCCTCGGGATCTCCGCGAAGAAGTTGCGCAACAGGAAGATCGCGAACGGGAGTCCGAACGCCACGTGGAACAGCACGACACCGGTGATGGACCCGAAGATCCCGAGCTCGCCGAAGAGTTCGGACAGCGGGATCAGCGCCACCTGCACCGGCACCACCAGCAGCGCGATCACCAGCATGAACCACCAGTCGCGGCCCTTGAAGTCCATCCACGCGAAGGCGTATCCGGCCATCGCGCCGATGATCACCACGAGCAGGGTCGCCGGAACGGTGATCCACACGGTGTTGAACAGCGCGCTGGTGATGTCGTCGTTCTCCAGCAGGGTGCTGTAACTCTCGGTGGTGAGCTGGGCCGGTGCCGTGAAGACCTTCCACCAGCCCGAGGAGGCGATGTCGGTCGGATCGCGGAACGAGGACACCAGAAGACCGAAGGTCGGCACCAGCCAGAACAGCGCCACCAGCAGCAGGAAGACACGCAGCGCCCCGCCCGCGGCCCCGCCCGCCACCCGGGAGGCCCACGACCGCTTGCCGCGCACGGCGGAATCGAGTGCGGTCACCGCTCGCGCTCCTTCCTGAGCCGGCGGATGTTGACGATCATCACCGGGATCACGAGCAGCAGCAGGATGATGCCGATCGCGCTGCCCAGGCCGTAGTTGCCCCCGCCGCCGAAGGACGACAGGAACAGCTGCAGCGCCAGGACGTTGGCCTCGTCCTGGGTGGGCTGGGGGGCGATGATGTAGACCAGGTCGAAGATCTTCATCACGTTGATCATCAGCGTGATCAGTACGACGACCAGGACCGGCGCCAGCATCGGCACCGTGATCCTGCGGAACACCTGCCACTCGTTGGCGCCGTCGACCCGGGCCGCCTCCAGCAGGTTGCGGTCGACTCCGGCGAGCCCCGCCGCGATCAGCACCATGGCGAAGCCCGCCCACATCCAGACGTACGCCCCGATGATCGATGGGGTCACCAGCGTCGGGCCCAGCCAGTCGACGCCGTTGTAGGGCGCCGAGAAGTTCGAGCCGGGCAGGCGCAGTTGGGCTCCGTCGGCTTCGGCGGGCAGGGTGAAGGTGCCGTCCGCGCCACTGGTCGCCGAGGCGACGACCTCGCCGTCCTTGACCGCCTCGACCTTGATGCCCTCCAGCGCCTTCTCGCCCGCGTCGACCTCGCCCTTCTCGCCGCCGCCACCGAGCTTGAAGTCCAGCCAGACGGTGCCGGTGATGCCGTCACCGGTCGCCGCCTTTGCGTCCTCGGGGTCGCCCGGCAGCCGGTTGGGCGCGATGCCGACGAGCGGGAGCTTCACCGGGGTGCCCGCCTGCACCGTGCCCGTGGTCGTGAACGAACCGCCGCCCGACGCCTTCAGATCGCTGACCTGGGCGTTCGGGCGGGCCTTCGGATAGACCGAGGAGTCGGCGAAGGTGTCGTGCACCGACGTCACGATCGCGTTCGCCACACCCTGGTCCGGATCCGCCTGGTACACCAGCCGGAAGATGATGCCTGCCGCGAGCATCGAGATCGCCATCGGCATGAAGACGATCAGCTTGAACGCCGTGCCCCAGCGCACCCGTTCGGTCAGCACCGCGAAGATCAGGCCCAGCACGGTGACCACCGCGGGCGCGACCGCCACCCAGATCGCCGTGTTGCGTACGGCCGTCAGCGTCGCGTCGTCCGTGAAGACGTCGACGTAGTTGTCCAGGCCGACGAAGCCGTCCCCGCCCGCGTCGTACAGGCTGCGCCAGACCGAGTACCCGATCGGGTAGACCACGAGCGCGCCGAGCAGCACCAGCGCGGGCAGCAGAAACAGCACCGCCACCCACAGCCGGGTGCCCGTCACGCTCTTGCGCGGTGCCGGCGGAGTGCCGGCACCTTCGTTCGCGACGGCCGACATCCGTCAGCCGGTCGTGTAAGCCTTGGCGGCGTCCGCCTCCAGCTTTTGCTGGGCGCCCGCCACATCACTCGGGTTCTTCAGGAAGTCCTGCAGGTCCTTCCACTCGCCCACGCCCTGGGTGCCGCCGAACGCCGCCGGCGCCTGGTCGGACATGTCGAAGCGGAAGTCGTCGCCCGCCGCGATCAGCGCCTCGGCGATGCCCCGGGTGACGTCGTCCTTGTACGTCGCCTGGTCCATCTCCTTGTTGGGCGAGATGAAGCCGCCCTGCGCCGCCCAGATCTCGGCCGCGTCGGTCGACGACAGGAACGTCATCAGCGCCTGCGCGCCCTCGCCGTCCTTCAGCGCCACGGCCACGTCACCGCCGCTGACCACCGGCGACTCGTCGCCGACCGCCGGGAACGGGAACACCTTGGCGTCGGTGCCGACCTTCGCGTCCGTGTCGGCGTTGATGTTCGCGGTGACGAAGTCGCCCTCGAAGACCATCGCGGCTGGGGTGTCACCGGAGAACGTCTGGGTGACCGACTTCGGGAACTCCGTCTGGAGCGCGCCCGAACGGCCGCCCGCGATCAGCTCGTCCTTGCCCCACAGCTCGGCGAGCGTGGTCAGGGCGTCCTTCACCGAGGGGTCGGTCCACTTGATCTCGTGCTGGGCCAACTGGTCGTACTTCTCTGGGCCCGCCTGCGAGAGATAGACGTTCTCGAACCAGTCGGTCAGCGTCCAGCCGTCCGCGCCGCCGATGGAGACGGCCGGGGAACCGGCGTCGGAGAGCGTCTGGGCGGTGGCCAGGAAGTCCTTCCAGGTCTTCGGCTCCTCGGTGATGCCGGCGGCCTCGAAGGCGGCGGTGTTGTACCAGACGAGGGACTTGTTGGCGGCCTTCACATAGACGCCGTACTGCTTGCCATCGTAGGCCCCGAGCTCCTTCCAGCCCGTGGAGAAGTTCTTGTCCAACTGGGCCTGGGCGTCGGCGCCGATGGGCTTGATCCAGCCCTTCTCGGCGAACTGGTGCAGCACGCCGACCTGCGGAAGGAACGCCACGTCCGGGGGCTGACCGCCCTGGATCTTGGTACCGAGGAATGTGGAGGTGTTGTTGCCGGTGGGCACGAAGTTCACCTTGGCGCCGGTGCGCTTCTCGAACTCGTCCAGCACCTTGGTGAAGTTGTCCTGCTCGGGGCCGGTCCAGACGGCCGCGACCTCCAGAGTCTGTCCGTCGAGCTTGGGGAGTTGGACGGTGGAGCCCGCGCCGGTTTCTGTCCCGCCGCCTCCGCCGCCGTTGTCGTCGTCTCCGCCACAGCCGGTGAGGGCCAGCGCGAGGGCGCCGACGGTTGCCATGGCGATCCGGATGGTGCGATTGCTGCGCATCACTGCCCCGTTCTTCGTGCTTCGTTGCCTCGTCGAACGTTCGAGCGCTGTCTTGTGCGGTCTGGTCTACGCCGGGTCGCGGGGGTCGGCAAGTACGCCTGCGCTGTCAAGGTGACGATTGTGATTACGTCGTGACTAGGCCTCCACCCAGGCGCTAGCAGGCGTCCGGAGCAGCGACTAGAGGAGCGACGGCACCTCGGCGGCCGAGACCTCCTTGGCCGCTCGCTCCAACGCGCTGGCCAGAAGGGCGAGATCGGTCGGGCCGTTGCCGAGTTCGCGGACCGGGCGGCGGGTCGGGGGGTCGCCCATGCGGTGCCATTCCAGGGGGACGACTGTCGGGCGCAGGGTCGCCGTGCGGGGGATACGGCCGGTGACCCGGCCGCCCTGGAAGGCGGTCGCGCGGCCGTCCGCCCAGGTCAGCCTGGCTCGGCCGGGTGCCGGTTCGTCCGGGCCCGTGGCCGGGGTGTCGAGGGTGACCCGCAGGGTGGCCCTGCGCGCCGGCTCCGACTCGGCCGTACGGCCGTCAGCGCCTGTTGCGGCCACCAGATGGACGCCGAGCCGCTCGCCCTCCCGGGCCACCGCCTCCAGGGCGCGTATGACCGAGCCCGCGGCCGGTCGGCCGGGGGAGCCGAGGGCCGGGGAGACCAGAGCGTCGAGGTCGTCCACGACCACGACCAGACGGGGCAGCGGCGGTGCCGCCTCCGACTGCCGGCGGGCCGCCGCCGGGCGCAGCCGCAGGGTCGAGCTGGGCGGGGCGTCCAGGTCGGCGGCGCCGGTTCCTGTTCCGCCGGCGGTGGTGGTGGCCGTGCGCTGGGCGACCATGCGGCCCGTCACCACCCGGCCCGCGTGCCACTCCGCGAAGTGGGAACGGCCCAGCAGCTCGGCCCGCCGCTTCAGCTCGGCGCTCAGGGACTGGGCGAGCTCCCGCATCCGGACCGGGTCGTTGGCGGTGAGGTGGGTGGTGACATGCGGGACGTCGGTGCACACTCGCAGTCCGTCGCCGCTGCCGCCCGCGCCGGTGCTGTCCCGGCCGTCCATCAGGACCATGGTCAGCCGGTCGGGCCGCTCGGCGGCGGCGAGCGAGGCGACGAGCGCCCGCAGCAGCTCCGTACGGCCGCTGCCCGCGGGGCCCTCGATCAGCAGATGCGGTCCATCGGCCGCGAGGTCCACGCAGACCGGGCCGCGCGGACCGGCGCCCAGCACGGCACACGCGCGTCCGCCCAGCGCCTCGGCGTCGTCGGCCGCGTCCGCCCAGCGGGCCATCAGGGAGGCGGGGGTGGCCCGGGCGAGACCCAGCTCGTCCAGCAGCCGGGCCGCCTGGGGCAGCGGCGCGGAGACGCGCGCCTGCCGCTCTCCCACGACGCCGTCCGGCCGCAGTGGTGCCAAAGCCCGCCCGAACCGCTCGGCCCAGGGGAGCGAGACGGCGTCCACGACGGCCACGGTGCCGGGGGCGACGGGGGCCGGGTCGGCGGGGGCGTCCGCTCCGGCGGCGTGGGCGACCCGCATCAGCCGCAGCGCGGTCGCCACATCGCCACTCAGCAGGGCGACCGCGCCGCACTCCCGGAACGACGGTGCCGCCGCGCATGCCGCGCGGTAGGTCTCGGTGACCGGAGAGGCGGGGGAGGCGGGAGGTGTCTCGGCGAGGCACAGCACGTGTATCCCGGCCCGCGGGCCGGCCGATGCGAGCCGCGCGACGGCTTCCCGGACGTCGGCGCCGCCGGGGTCGCCGTCCACGACGACCACGGTGTACGGCCCGGCGAAGTGGTCGGCCGGGTCGTCCCTGGCCCAGGAGGGGCGGCGGGCGGGGGCGGCGGAGGGCCGCTCTCCGTGGTGGTCCAGGTGGTCGTCAAGACGTCGGAGCAGCTCGTCCGTGCGGGCCGTGGCCTGTTCCCGGTCGTGGGCCAGCAGCAGGCGGCAGTCCTGGCCGTGGGACGGGCGCAGATGCGGGAGCCAGCCGAGCCAGGACCATTCGGCGGTGCGCTCCTCCAGCGGGCGCGAGCGGTCCGCGCTGATCAGCACGATCTCCAGGGCGTCCGGCGAGTGCAGCGCGGCGAGCTGGGCCACCACCGCGCGGGCAAGACCGGCGAGTCGCGCGCGCGGACCGGCGAGACCCAGGGCGCCGGCCTCGCGCAGATCGGCGGTCACGGGGACGGCGGGCAGCAGTCCGGCGCCGTCGGGGGCCGCGCGGTCGGCGGTGCCGAGGCGGACGGTGAGCGCCTCGGGGTGATCCGGCCCGCGCTCCCACAGGCGGGGGCCGGGGCCCAGGGCGGTGAGCAGCAGGGCGGCGGGGTCCGGCCAGGCCTCTGGGAGCCGGTGGGCGGTGGAGCGGTGCTCCACGGCTTCGGCGCCCTGTTCGTCGTAGGCCTCGCGTCCGGGTGCGTCCTGTTCGCCGCGCCCGCCGGTCAGCCGCCGCGCCCATGCGCCGAGGCCGCCGCGCTTGCGGATGCCCTGAGGGACGTCGGTGCCGCGCAGCGGAGTTCCCTTGCGGCCGCCGGCTTCCGGGCCGTCGTCGGCCACCGGACGCATGTGCGCGTCCGTCGGACGGTCATCCGCGTGCGGGCGCGCCTCCGGCGTGAAACCGGCTCCGTGGGTGTCGCCCCCGCGCGGCGCCGGGACCCGCGCCGCCCCGTGGCTCTCGATCCGAGGCGCTCCGCCCTGTCCGGGCACCACAGGCGGCTCCACCGGCCCGTGCTCCTGCGCCCCCGACGTGGCCGACGACGCCCCCCAGGCGGCCGCGCCATAAGCGTGCCGCGTCTCCCCGGTGGGCCCTGAGGCGCCCGGCGTCGGCTCCACGCGCGTGTGGGCGCCGTACAGGCGGATGTGGCCCTCCCCGTCCGGCACCGTCGGCACCCGGGCCCCCGGGCCGCCCGTCGGGGCGAGTCGTAGGGCCGACTCGCCGATGCGCAGGAGCGCGCCCGGGGTGAGGCGGACCGGGCGGGTGCCCACGCGGGTGCCGTCCAGGGTCGTGCCGTTGGTGGAGCCGAGGTCGGCGATCGAGACGCGGCCGTCGGCGCCGACCGTGACCGCGCAGTGCAGACGGGAGACGTCCGGGTCGTCGAGGGGTACGTCGGCGTCGGCGGACCGGCCGACATTTATCCGGCCGCCGTGCAGGAGGTGGACGCCGCCCGCGTCGGGGCCCGCCACCACGTGGAGCTGGGTCGGGGCGTCGTCGACCTCTGGGTGGGCCTCGGGTTCGGCGGGCGCGCCCAGGGAGAGGACGGCGCCGTCGATCAGCGGGGGCTCGCCCAGGGTGCTGCGCGCGCTGTCGAGCCGCTCCGCGCCCGCGTACACCACCACAGGACCCTCGCCGGCGGAGACCGCCGAGGCGAGCGCCGACGCCACCGCGGCCAGGGCCGTGCCGGCGGGCGCCGTGACCAGCACGTCGCAGCTCGCGGCGCGACCCCGCGCGGCGGCGGGGGGCGGCGGGCCCAGCGGGTCTACGACGGTCAGCCGGATCTGCATCGCCGTCAGCGGTCCCTTCTGCGCGGGCACCCGCGAACGGGGACGACGCCCCGCGGTCCTCCACCGCGGACTTCCCCCACCGCCACACGAGCACATCGGCCAGTACGGAAGGCATCCTCGCACCTGCCACTGACAACGCGCCTGCCGCCCGGTGACAAGTGATCTTGATTGGTCGGCTCTGCCCGTAAAAGTGCCTGATCCCTGCCGTATCTCTGGCGCATCTCTACCGTGCGGACGATCATTTGAGATCGGTCACGCGCGGGTTCGGCAACCAAACGGAGCGGCCCGAGCGTCTTTCCTGCGAACCTTTGCTTCGATCCGTCCGGCACTACAGTGGGTCGGAACATCGGAACACTTTCAGGCAATCAGCAGGGAGCGCGTGACGTGCGGCCAGTCGGCAGCAAGTACCTGCTTGAGGAGCCGCTCGGACGCGGCGCCACAGGCACTGTCTGGCGAGCCCGCCAGCGTGAGACCGCGGGCGCCGAGGCGGCCGTGCCCGGCCAGCCCGGCGAGACCGTCGCGATCAAGGTCCTCAAGGAGGAGCTGGCCAGCGACGCCGACATCGTCATGCGGTTCCTCAGGGAGCGGTCCGTCCTGCTCCGGCTGACCCACCCGAACATCGTCCGGGTCCGCGACCTCGTCGTCGAGGGCGAGCTGCTGGCGCTGGTCATGGACCTCGTCGACGGCCCTGACCTGCACCGCTACCTGCGCGAGAACGGCCCCTTCAGTCCGGTCGCCGCCGCCCTGCTCACCGCCCAGATCGCCGACGCGCTCGCCGCCAGCCACGCCGACGGCGTCGTGCACCGCGACCTGAAGCCCGCCAACGTCCTGCTGAAGCAGAACGGCGGCCAGATGCACCCGATGCTCACCGACTTCGGCATCGCGCGCCTCGCCGACTCCCCGGGCCTGACCCGCACCCATGAGTTCGTCGGCACGCCCGCGTACGTCGCGCCGGAGTCCGCCGAGGGCCGCCCGCAGACCTCCGCCGTCGACATCTACGGCGCCGGCATCCTGCTGTACGAGCTGGTCACCGGCCGCCCCCCGTTCTCCGGCGGCTCGGCCCTCGAAGTCCTCCACCAGCACCTGAGCGCCGAACCGCGCCGCCCCTCCACCGTGCCCGACCCGCTGTGGACGGTCATCGAGCGCTGCCTGTCCAAGAACCCGGACCATCGCCCCAGCGCCGAGAACCTCGCGCGCGGCCTCAGGGTCGTCGCCGAGGGCATCGGGGTGCACGCGAACTCCGCGCAGATTGCCGCCGCCGAGGGCGTCGCCGCGCTCCTCGCGCCCGACCCGGCGCCCGCGACGGTCCCGGGTTCGGCCGACCCCACGCAGGTGCTGCAGCACGGCGCCGGCGCCTACGACCCGAACGCCGCGACCAGCGTCCTGCCGCACACCGCGGGACCGTCCGGCGCCGCCGACCCCACCGCCGTCATGCCTCCGGTGCCGCCCGGGCAGCCCGCTGGGCCCTCCGGCGGCCCCGAGGAGCCGCACCCCTGGCAGAACCAGCTGCGGGCCGCGCGCGACCGTAACGAGCAGACGCAGGTCCAGTACCTCGACCCCAGCCAGGATCCGCTGCGCCGCCGCCCCCAGCGGCAGGTCGCGCGCCCGCAGCAGCCGCCGCAGCGACGGCCCCAGCCGCAGCAGGGGCCCGGTTACGGCTACCCGCAGCAGGGGCAGCCGCAGCCGCAGCAGTACGCCCCGCAGCAGCAGCCTCGACCCCAGCAGCCGCAGCGGTACGCGCCGCCGCCCACGCCCCAGCCGCAGCGGGAGCCGCGTCAGCCGCGGCAGCGCGGCGCCAACCCGATGAAGATCCCGGGTCTCGGCTGCCTCAAGGGCTGCCTGTTCACGATCGTCATCCTGTTCGTGGCCGGGTGGCTGGTGTGGGAGCTGAGCCCTCTGCAGGACTGGATCGGCACGGGCAAGGGCTACTGGGACCAGCTCACGGACTGGTTCACCACGGTGACGGGGTGGATCGGGGACCTGGGCGGGAGCTCGTCGGGCCAGTAGGCCCACAGGCAGTGAGCCTGTGGATTTGTCGACACCTGGCGGGTGATTTCCGTCTCCGCGGTGAAGGTTGGCTCGTCGGACGCGTAGTTTTGTCGGCTGGGGGTCTGGGGGTTGTCCCCCAGGATGGCGCAGCAGCGACTACCACGCGTCTGTAGGAGCAGTCTTGGCACGGAAGATCGGCAGCCGGTACACCGCCCACCAGATCCTCGGACGGGGCAGCGCCGGCACGGTGTGGCTGGGCGAGGGACCCGAGGGGCCCGTCGCCATCAAGCTGCTGCGCGAGGATCTCGCCTCCGACCAGGAGCTGGTCGGACGCTTCGTGCAGGAGCGGACGGCGCTGCTGGGGCTTGAGCACCCGCATGTCGTGTCCGTGCGTGACCTGGTCGTCGACGGCAACGACCTCGCGCTGGTCATGGACCTGGTCCGGGGCACCGATCTGCGCACCCGCCTCGACCGCGACAAGCGGCTCGCGCCCGAGGCCGCGGTGGCGATCGTGGCGGATGTGGCGGACGGGCTGGCCGCGGCGCACGCGGCGGGGGTCGTGCACCGGGATGTGAAGCCGGAGAACGTCCTGCTGGACATGCAGGGTCCGCTGGGCCCCGGCGGCGCGCACCCCGCGCTGCTGACCGACTTCGGGGTCGCGAAGCTCATCGACTCCCCGAAGCGGACGCGGGCGACGAAGATCATCGGTACGCCGGACTATCTGGCGCCGGAGATCGTGGAGGGGCTGCCGCCTCGGGCGTCCGTGGACATCTACGCGCTGGCCACGGTCCTGTACGAGCTGCTGGCGGGATTCACCCCCTTCGGCGGCGGTCATCCGGGGGCGGTGCTGCGCCGCCATGTGACGGAGACCGTGGCCCCGCTGCCGGGTATCCCCGACGAGCTGTGGCAACTCGTCGTGCAGTGTCTGGCGAAGGCGCCCGCGTCCCGGTTGCGCGCGTCCGAGCTGGGGGTGCGGCTGCGGGAGCTGCTGCCGATGCTGGCGGGGATGCCGCCGTTGGACGTGGACGAGCCGGACACGGAGCCGGTGGAGGAGGAGACGGCGCCGCAGGAGCCTGCCCCGTCGGGGCAGGTGCGTCGGGGCGCGGTGCCCTTGGTTCCGGGGGCGAAGCCGACCGACTCGAACCGTGACACCCATACGTCGATGAGGGTTCCGGGACCGGACGAGCTGGCGGGTGGCGCTCGCGGCACGGCGCGGGTGCCCCGGGCCTCGGGGGCCCCTCGACCGGGCTCGGCCCGGCACAAGGCGGCCACGCGGCGACGGCGGGTGGCCGTGGGGGCGGCGGCGGTGGTGCTGGTGGTCGCGGGGGGCGTGGGTACATGGCTGGCGACGTCGGGGGACGACGCGGACGCGACGCCGCAGGACACGAAGAACACGGCGCCGGCATCGCCGTGACCGTGGCGGTGGGTGGGACGCGCGGCCCGGCGCCTGCGGGCTGCCGCTGCTGAGAGGTCGGCCACAGGCACCCGGCGCTGATGGCTTGCCGTAGCCGTTACGCTGGGAGCGTGGCAGTCGTCGATGTATCCGAAGAGCTCAAGTCCCTCTCCTCGACCATGGAGTCGATCGAGGCCGTTCTGGACCTCGACAAGCTGAGGGCAGATATCGCCGTGCTTGAGGAGCAGGCGGCCGCGCCGTCCCTGTGGGACAACCCGGACGAGGCGCAGAAGATCACCAGCAAGCTCTCCCACCTCCAGGCCGAGGTGCGGAAGGCCGAGGCCCTGCGCGGTCGTATCGACGATCTCGCCGTGCTCTTCGAGATGGCCGAGGAGGAGGACGACCCGGACACCCGTGCCGAGGCCGAGTCCGAGCTCACCGCCGTCAAGAGGGCGCTGGACGAGATGGAGGTGCGGACCCTGCTCAGCGGGGAGTACGACTCCCGTGAGGCGCTGGTGAACATCCGCGCCGAGGCCGGTGGCGTCGACGCCGCAGACTTCGCCGAGCAGCTCCAGCGCATGTACCTGCGCTGGGCGGAGCGCCACGGCTACAAGACGGAGCTCATCGAGACGTCGTACGCGGAAGAGGCCGGCATCAAGTCGACCACCTTCTCCGTGCAGGCGCCGTACGCCTACGGCACGCTCTCCGTCGAGCAGGGCACGCACCGGCTCGTGCGGATCTCGCCGTTCGACAACCAGGGGCGGCGACAGACCTCCTTCGCGGGCGTCGAGGTCCTGCCCGTGGTCGAGCAGACCGACCACGTCGAGATCGACGAGTCCGAGCTGCGGGTGGACGTATACCGGTCCTCCGGGCCCGGCGGCCAGGGCGTCAACACCACCGACTCCGCGGTGCGCCTCACCCACCTTCCCACCGGCATCGTCGTCTCCTGCCAGAACGAGCGGTCGCAGATCCAGAACAAGGCCACCGCCATGAACGTCCTCCAGGCCAAGCTGCTGGAGCGGCGCCGCCAGGAGGAGCAGGCCAAGATGGACGCCCTCAAGGGCGACGGCGGCAACTCCTGGGGCAACCAGATGCGTTCGTACGTCCTGCACCCGTACCAGATGGTCAAGGACCTGCGGACCGAGTTCGAGGTCGGCAACCCGCAGTCCGTGCTCGACGGTGAGATCGACGGCTTCCTTGAGGCCGGAATTCGCTGGCGCAAGCAGCAGGAGAAGTAAGCGAAGCGTTTTGTCGATAAGGCAACTGCCGCCTTCGGGGCGCCAGTTGCCTTATCTGTTCCCTGATGTCTGGGTTTTACATCACACTCACAGGCTCCATCCCCCGGCAAAAAACCCGTACTTGGACATCGCGTACGCAACGGCCTTGACGTTGCTTTGAAAAATGGGAAGGGTAAAGCGTGGCATGCGTATCTCTGGGGCGCATGTGAACCGGGGGGCGTGAGTTCAGTTACCACCCCCGTCGATCACCGCTCCGAGCGCCGCCTCACTGACGATGAGCTACTGGGGGTAGTAACCACATGACCAAGAAGACGCGGATCCGTGTCGCTCGGATCGCGGCCGGTGCCGTGATCGCGGCCGGCGCTTCGCTCACTGCCGCCGGCGTGGCTGCCGCTGACACGGGTGAGGACTGCGGTCTGCTCGGCATCTGTGTCACGCCGGAGCCCACCGAGCCCGAGCCCACGGTGCCGGAGCCCACGGAGCCGGAGCCGACCGAGCCGACCGTCATCCCGACCGACGACCCGGAGCCGACCGAGCCCACCACGGAGCCGACCGAGCCCACCGAGGACCCGGAGCCGACCGAGCCCACCACCGAGCCGACCGAGGACCCCGGCAACGGCAATGGCAATGGCAACGGAAACGGGACCGGCAACAACACCGACCCCGACGGCGGCTCCGGTCAGTCCGCCCAGCAGCAGGGTTCCTCCTCCCTGACCGACACCGGCGAGGAGACCACCTCCGACACCTCCGCCCAGGGCAGTGGTGAGGAGCTCGCCGAGACCGGTGCCGCGCAGACCACGTTCCTGCTGGTCGGCGCCGCGACGATGATCGCCGGTGGCATCGGCTTCCGGGTGCTTCCGCGCCTGGTGGGCGGCCGTGGCGGTGCGGCTGCCTGACGGTAGCCGCCCGCGCACACTGTGTGTGACGAAGGGCCCGGAGCGGAATGTCGCTCCGGGCCCTTCGTATGTCTTCGGCCTTCGTGTGTCTCCGGGCGTCCTACGCGAACGCGGTCTGGTGCGCCAGCAGCGCCACCGCCGCGATCAGCACCGCGAGCAGTGCGATCAGCGCCATCGGGGTCAGGTTCGCGAGCGGGTTCTCCTGCTGGAGCCGTTCGCGGTTCGCCCGGCAGACCGGGCAGCGGCCCTCGTTCACGGGCGCCGCGCAGTTCGCGCACACCAGCCGGTCGTACGTCATGCGCCTCGCCCTTCTTGTGAGTGGTTCCAGGGGGAGAACGTCTCAGGGTCGCAGAACGTTCCCCTCTCTACTGTGCCAGGTTCCTCCGGGGGCTGCCTGGGCGCTTCCGAAGGGGGTGACCGGAGCCGGTACAAATACACACATCATTGGCGCAACCCCGACCGGTGACTGCGCCCCCGCGCCCGACTCGCGTATGGTCACGCTCATCTACCCCCGGCGACCCGTGGTGCATCCGTGATCCGATTCGACAACGTATCCAAGGTCTACCCCAAGCAGACCCGCCCCGCACTCAGGGATGTGTCCCTGGAAGTGGAGAAGGGCGAGTTCGTGTTCCTCGTGGGGTCCTCCGGCTCCGGAAAGTCCACCTTCCTGCGGCTGATCCTCCGCGAGGAGCGGTGCAGCCACGGTCAGGTGCACGTTCTCGGCAAGGACCTCGCGCGCCTGTCCAACTGGAAGGTTCCGCAGATGCGGCGCCAGCTGGGCACGGTGTTCCAGGACTTCCGGCTCCTGCCGAACAAGACGGTCGCCGAGAACGTCGCCTTCGCGCAGGAGGTCATCGGCAAGTCGCGCGGTGAGATCCGCAAGTCCGTGCCGCAGGTGCTCGACCTCGTCGGGCTCGGCGGCAAGGAGGAGCGCATGCCGGGCGAGCTGTCCGGCGGTGAGCAGCAGCGTGTCGCCATCGCGCGGGCCTTCGTCAACCGGCCCAAGCTGCTGATCGCCGACGAGCCCACCGGCAACCTCGACCCGCAGACCTCCGTCGGCATCATGAAGCTGCTGGACCGGATCAACCGGACCGGCACGACCGTGGTGATGGCGACGCACGACCAGAACATCGTGGACCAGATGCGCAAGCGCGTCATCGAGCTGGAGAAGGGCCGCCTCGTCCGCGACCAGGCCCGCGGCGTCTACGGCTACCAGCACTGAGACCGCAGCGAGTTCACGGAAAGGCTTGAAACAGACGCCATGCGCGCCCAGTTCGTACTGTCCGAGATCGGTGTCGGTCTCCGCCGCAATCTGACGATGACCTTCGCCGTCATCGTCTCCGTCGCCCTGTCGCTCGCCCTGTTCGGCGGGTCGCTCCTGATGAGCGACCAGGTCAACACCATGAAGGGCTACTGGTACGACAAGGTCAACGTCTCGGTGTTCCTCTGCAACAAGAGCGACGCCGAGTCCGACCCCAACTGCGCCAAGGGCGCGGTGACCGCGGACCAGAAGAAGGAGATCGTCGCCGACCTGAAGAAGATGCCGGTCGTCGACACGGTCACGTACGAGTCGCAGGACCAGGCGTACAAGCACTACAAGGAGCAGTTCGGCGACTCCCCGCTGGCCAGCTCCCTCACGCCGGACCAGATGCAGGAGTCGTACCGGATCAAGCTCACCGACCCGGAGAAGTACCAGGTCATCGCGACCGCCTTCGACGGGCGGGACGGAGTGCAGTCGGTGCAGGACCAGAAGGGCATCCTGGACAATCTGTTCGGGCTGCTCAACGGCATGAACTGGGCCGCGCGGGCGATCATGGCGCTGATGCTGGTCGTCGCGCTGATGCTGATCGTCAACACTGTGCGCGTCTCGGCGTTCAGCCGTCGGCGTGAGACCGGGATCATGCGCCTGGTCGGTGCCTCGGGCTTCTACATCCAGGCGCCGTTCATCATGGAGGCCGCGGTCGCCGGACTGATCGGCGGCGGTGTCGCCTGTGGATTCCTGGTGGTCGCGCGGTACTTCATCATCGATCACGGTCTCGCGCTGTCCGAGAAGCTGAATCTGATCAATTTCATCGGCTGGGACGCGGTCCTGACGAAGCTGCCGCTCATCCTCGCCACGAGTCTGCTGATGCCGGCGTTGGCCGCGTTCTTCGCGCTGCGCAAGTACCTGAAGGTGTGACTCTTGCCAAGAGGGGCCGTCCGGTCAACGGGCCGTACGGCCCCTTGCGTTGTCCTAGACTCACCGGCATGTCAGGTCGTGACCTGTTCTGCCAGCCCCGTCGCATTCGCCGCGGGGCCGCCCTGACATTGGTGTTCGCGAGCGTGCTGGTCGCCGGCGCGGCCACGGGATCGCTGCCCGGACCCGACCGGAAGTCGGCGCCCGGAGCGGCCCGTTCGACCACCGCGGCCCGCCATGAGCAGGTCGCCGAGGCCGCCGCCGAGGCCATGGCCGACGGCAAGTCCCCCATGGAGGCCGCCGAGCGCGCCGTCAGCCGCAGCGGGGACCGCTGGGGCGCCGTCTACTCCGAGGGCGAGTACGAGGAGTTCGAGGAGGCCCTGGACGGCCGGTACACGGGCGTCGGGCTGTGGGCGCGGCGCGAGCGGGACGGCCGTATCGAAGTGACCAAGGTGCACGCCGGGTCGCCGGCCGCGACCGCCGGGATCCGGGCCGGTGACCGGCTGCGCAGCGTCGACGGCCGGAAGGTGGACGGGTGGCCCGTCACCGAGGTCGTCTCCTTACTGCGCGGCGACGCCACCGACGCGCCCGCCGGTACGGCGGTCAAGCTCGGTCTGGAGCGGGGCACGCGCGCGTGGAGCCTCACCCTGCACCGTGCGGAGCTGTCCACGGACTCCGTCACCGCCCGCCGGATCGTCGGCGGGGTCACGGTGATCAGGATCGACTCCTTCACCAAGGGCTCCGGAGACGCGGTGGCCACGGCCGTACGCCAGGCCCCGGCCGCCGACGGGATCATCCTCGACCTGCGCGGCAACTCCGGCGGCCTGGTCACCGAGGCCGTCAGCGCCGCCTCCGCCTTCCTCGACGGCGGCCTGGTCGCCACCTACGACGTCGAGGGCGAGCAGCAGGCCCTGCATGCCGAGCCCGGCGGCGACACCACCAGACCCCTGGTCGCGCTCGTCGACGGCGGCACGATGAGCGCGGCCGAGCTGGTCACCGGCGCCCTTCAGGACCGCGGCCGGGCGGTCGTGGTGGGCTCCCGCACCTTCGGCAAGGGCTCGGTGCAGATGCCGAGCAGGCTGCCCGACGGCTCCGTCGCCGAGCTGACCGTCGGGCACTACCGCACCCCGTCGGGGCGCGGGGTCGACGGCCACGGCATCACGCCCGACCTGGAGGCGGACCAGCAGGCCCTGGAGCGGGCCGAGACCGTGCTCACCGGATTGGGTCCCGAGTAAACCGCTTCCCGCGGACCCCCTCCGTAGTGCGAAAATGGACGGCACTATGAGCAAGGGAATGTACGTACCCAAGGAGTCCCAGCCCAAGCAGGGCGGCGGAGCCGCGAAGGCCAGGGACGGCGAGAAGGGCGGCAAGCGCAAGATCGTCGCCCAGAACAAGAAGGCCCGCCACGACTACGCGATCATCGACACCTATGAGGCCGGTCTCGTCCTCATGGGTACCGAGGTCAAGTCGCTGCGTGAGGGACGGACGTCGCTGACCGACGGCTTCGTCCAGATCGACCGGGGCGAGGCGTGGCTGCACAATGCCCACATCCCCGAGTATCACCAGGGCAGCTGGACCAACCACTCCGCGCGCCGCAAGCGCAAGCTGCTCCTGCACCGCGAGGAGATCGACAAGCTGGAGGCGAAGTCCCAGGAGACGGGTCACACCATCGTGCCCCTCGCCCTGTACTTCAAGGACGGCCGTGCGAAGGCCGAGATCGCTCTCGCACGAGGCAAGAAGGAGTACGACAAGCGCCAGACCCTGCGGGAGAAGCAGGACCGGCGGGAGTCGGACCGGGCCATCGCGGCGGCGAAGCGGCGGCAGCGGGGCCAGTAGGAATACGGTGGCACGCGGGTACGTTGGTCACGTACGATGGCAGCAACACCGGACGACGTTTCGGTGTGCAGATTGAAAAATCAACATGGGGATGATCGGTTTCGACAGCGGCTGTCGAAGCAGGGGAAGCGTGTCGAGGAAGCGGCAATGATCTCGTAAACCATATGTCGCAAAAAATAATCGCCAACACCAAGCGCGATTCCTTCGCCCTCGCTGCCTAAGTAGCGACTTGCGAAGTGTCAGCCCGGGGCTGTTCCCGACCCGGATCCTGGCATCAGCTAGGGAACTAAACCTTGATCCCGGTCACGGGGTGAAAAGGGAAACCAAACAGTGACTGAGCCCGTTCCGAACTTGTCTGGGTGATTCGGAGGGCTGAGAAACTCGTACCGGACTGCACACGGAGAAGCCCTGATTCCGCACCGTTGGACGCGGGTTCGATTCCCGCCATCTCCACCAGCCCCTCCGGGGGTGACCCCATGTGGGCAAAGGCCCCGTCGCTTTCGAGCGGCGGGGCCTTTGTCATGGCGGCTGGTGACGCCCATGGTGGACGCCTCCGTTGTGGTGTCCCGCTCCATATCGGAGGGTCGTTCACGCTTCTACGGTCCCTCCGCATGACACAGACCAGAGCCGCAACCCTCCTCACCGTCCTGACGGCCCTTCTCGCCGTCCTCCTCACCCCGTCCCCCGCGTCCGCCGCCTCCCTCCAGGAGGTCACCGGGTTCGGCACCAACCCCGGCGCTCTGCGCATGTTCCGCTACGTCCCCGACGGGCTGCCCGCCGGGCGGCCCGTGGTCGTCGCCCTGCACGGCTGTACCCAGAACGCCTCGGGGTACGGCACCGGCAGCGGGTGGACCCAGCTCGCCGACCGCTGGGGTTTCTCCGTCGTCCTGCCGCAGCAGCAGAGCGGCAACAACCTCTCCTCCTGCTTCAACTGGTTCCAGAACGGCGACATCCAGCGCGGCCAGGGCGAGGCCGCCTCCATCGCGCAGATGGTGGACCGGCAGGTCGCGGATGCCGGCGGCTCGCGGGTGTACGTCACCGGACTCTCCGCCGGGGGCGGGATGACCGCCGTGATGATGGCGACGTACCCGGAGAAGTTCAAGGCCGGTGGCATCGTCGCCGGGCTGCCCTACGGGTGCGCGCAGGCTGCCGGGTCGCCGTACGTGTGCATGTACGTCGGTGCGACGCAGACCCCGGACCAGTGGGGCGACCGGGTGCGGGCCGCGCGGCCCGGGTACGGCGGGCCCTGGCCCACCCTCACCGTTCTCCAGGGCACCGCCGACTACACCGTGAAGCCCGTCAACATGACCGACCTGGTGGAGCAGTGGACCGACGTCCACGGCGCCGACCAGTCGGCCGACGTCAGTGACACCGTCGCCGGGTATCCCCACCAGGTCTTCCGGGACCCGGCGGGGAACGGCGTCGTCGAGACCTACAGCCTCACCGGCATGGGCCACGGCCAGCCCGTCGACCCCGGGACCGGCAGCACACAGTGCGGGACCGCCGGGGCCTACTCCCTGGACGTGGACCTGTGTGCCGCGTACCGGCTCGGGCTGGCCTGGGGGCTCAGCGCAGGCTGAACGCCGACAGGCGCATCCCCTCGCCGAGGACCAGGTAGACGTCCGTACGGCCCTTCGCCGCGTCCGACAGCTCCGCCGTCACCGTCTCGTAGGTGTACGGCGACGAGGTCCCGGCGAAGTGCGCCGTACCGGCGAGCGGGCCGGTGGGTGAACCCACGCGGACCTCGACCGTGCCGGACGCTCCGGCCAGCCGTGCCGTCAACTCATCGGCGCCCGCGCCCAGGTGGGCATGCGCGAACTTCAGCCAGGCGCCGTCCGCCGATGCCGACACCGCCGTACCGCGTGCCTTCGATTCGTCGACGAGACGGATGCCGTCGTAGTCGTCGAAGTTCTCGGCGCGGGTCGTGCGGGAGAGGTCGCGGGCCGGGATGGTCTCGCCCTGGACCCCCCAGGTCGTACGGGCCCGGATGTCCGCCGAGGACGCGCCGATCATGACGTCGTAGGTGCCGCTCTCCACCACCCACTTCGAGCGGGTGACGTCCCAGTGGGCGAGGTCCTGCGCCGAGACGCGCAGCTTCACCGTCCTCGTCTCGCCCGGCTTCAGCGACACCCGCTCGAAGGTCTTCAGCTGCTTCAGCGGCTGCTTGTCGCGGGAGACACGCTGGTGCGTGTAGAGCTGGACCACCTCGTCGCCCGCCCGGGTGCCGGTGTTGGTGACCTTCACTTCATATCCGCCCTTGACCTGCTTCAGCGAGCCGTAGCGGAACGTCGTGTACGACAGGCCGTGGCCGAAGGGGTAGAGCGGGGTGCCCTTGAAGTACTGGTAGGTGCGGTCGGACTTGATGATGTCGTAGTCGAGGATGGAGGGCAGGTCCGACTCCGAGCGGTACCAGGTCTGGGTGAGGCGGCCCGCCGGGTTCACGTCGCCGTACAGGATGTCGGCGAGCGCGCTGCCCGTCTCCTGGCCCGCGTGGGACGTCCACAGCACCGCCGGGACCTCCTTCTGGAGGGCGCCGAGGGTCGTCGGGTAGCTGTTCTCGACGACCACGACCGTGTCCGGGTTGGCCGCGCGCACCGCCTTGACCAGGGCCTCCTGTGCGGGGGCGAGGCTCATGTCCTCTCGGTCGTGGTTCTCCCGGCCGTTGATCGCGGGCATCGAACCGACCACCACCACGGCCGCGTCCTTGCCCTTCACCGCGGCGACCGCCTCCTCGACGCCGCTGCGCACGACCTCCTTGGCGTAGCTCGCGGCCTGCGCCTTCTCCACCAGGCCCAGCGTGCCGTCGGCGCCGGTCGGCCCCAGGTAGACCGGGTTGCCCCACCAGGG
>NZ_JACMSF010000055.1 GCF_014257025.1 Streptomyces cupreus | reverse complement strand
CCCTTCGGGGTTGCGCGCGGGCGATGGGGTCTGCGTACTCTCGGCCATGTCGACTCCATCCAGTCGGCCACGCCCGGGGCCGTTCACAGCGGCCGCCGGGTTTCGTCGTTACCTGAGGAAACCGGAAGTGTCCTGTCGCTGATCAGGACAGAACCAGGGCAGTTACCCACCGCGGACCGGACAGTTTTACCCGGGGACGAAAGGCGGTAGGGCTACCGTCGAGGGACGCAAGCACGCGATGGGGGACGGCCGTGGCCAGACAGCGGAACACCAAGCTGGAGGCGCTGCTGACCGAGTTCGGCTACACCCACACCCAGTTAGCCGACGAGGTCAATCAGACCGCCGAGGACACGTTCGGCAAGCCCACCCAGTGCACGGACCGGCACGTGCGCCGCTGGATCGCCGGGGACGTGCAGTGGCCGTGGTCCCGCTACCTTCTGCCGCTTCAGGAAATCTTCGGCCGCAGCCCGGAGGCCATGGGGTTCATGCCGCGCAAGTCGTCACGCGTACCGGCCCCACCCCCGCCGCGGCCGGCGCGCGCGAAGGAGCAGCGCCCGGTGCGACGACGGGAGTTCATCGCGGTAGGTCTCGCCGCCGCTCTCGGCCTCGACGCCATCCCCACCGCTGGCCGCCTCGGTACTGGTGACGTCGAACGGATCCGCGCGATCGTCCCCGCCCTGTATGGCTACGACCACGCGCTCGGTGGGGGCGCCCTGCACGAGGTCGCCGTGCAGGCCCTGCAGCAGGTTCACCACGCGCTCAACCACTGCACCTACGGCGAGCGCGTCGAGCGCGCCCTGTACGCCGCCACGGGCGATCTCGCCGCCTCGGCGGGGTGGTTCGCTTACGACGCCGGACGGCAGGCGACTGCGACCGGCCTGTACAACGAGGCGCTGCAGGCGGGCATGCTCGCCGGGGACGGCCAACTGCAGGCCCGGGTGTGGTCGAATCTGGCGATGCAGGCGCGTCTCCGCGACCGCGACCAGGAGGCGCTGCGGATCGGCCGCGCGGCCGTCGAAACCCGCCAGGCCAAGACGGATCCGCGGCTCATGGCGTTGCTGCACTGCCGCCAGGCTGTCGGCCATGCCCGCGTCGGCGAGCGGGTGCGCGCCGAGCGGTCCCTGTCCCGCGCCGAGACGTCGTACGGGCGCGCCAGCGGCGAGCCTGCGGCGTGGCTGTCGTTCCTCACCCCCGCCGAGCTCACCGGCCTCGCCGGCGCCGCGCACCACGCCCTGGGGAAGTACGGGCGGGCGCAGCAACTGACGGCAGACGCGCTCGGCATGCTGGAGGCGGGCTTCGCACGCAACCGCGTCTACTACACGCTGCAGCGGGCACAGGCCCTCCTCGACGGCGGAGACGTCGAGCATGCCGCCGACGAGGCGGGGCAGGCGGCCACCATGGCGGAGCGGGTGCACAGCGACCGGGTACGAGGACGGCTGAGTGACCTGAGGCAGCAGATGCGTCGCTACGCGGGCAGCGTCCCCGAGGCGGCGGACTTCCTGGAACGAACGAGGCGGACGGGAGCGTGAGGCGTGGACGGGCTACGGCTGGAGCGCAGGGACGCGGCAGGACTCGGAGACATCCGGCCGCAGCTGCTCGACGTGTACGCCGAGATTTACGCCGACCGGCTCGGCGAGGACTTCCACTCGGTGGCCCGGTTCGATGAACGGCTCGGCTGGAACACGGAGGTCCCCGGGTTCGCTGCGGTCGTCGGCTACCTCGACGACACCCCGGTCGGGTACGCGTACGGCTGCACCCTGCAGCCGACTACCCGATGGTGGAACGGCCTGCGCACCGCAGTGTCCGAGGGCGCGACCGAGGAGACCGGCAGCCGCACGTTCACGCTGTCGGAACTGATGGTCGTGGGCAAGGTCCGCGGCACGGGCGCGGCGCGACAGATCCATGACGCGCTGTTGCGCGGCCGCCACGAGGAGCGGGTGACGCTACTTGTCGAGCGGGACCACCCGAAGGTGC
This sequence comes from Streptomyces cupreus, assembly GCF_014257025.1. Taxonomy (GTDB): domain Bacteria; phylum Actinomycetota; class Actinomycetes; order Streptomycetales; family Streptomycetaceae; genus Streptomyces; species Streptomyces cupreus. The sequence goes on along the minus strand of NZ_JACMSF010000055.1, from coordinate 55,560 downwards.
GAGCCTTGTACGAGGAGTGGGGCTACGAGTGGTTCGGCGAGGTGCGGCCGTTTCCCGACGCGCCTGTGTACGACGCGATGATGTTGCGCTTCGAAGCCTGAACGCCTACTTACCTGGTGCGCGGACTCCGACATCCCCGAGGTCAGGCAGCTCGCCACCGCCGTCGACCGTTGGTGGCCGGAGATCGGAGCGTTCATCGACACCGGGCACAGCAATGCCAAGAGCGAGGGCGTCAACCGCGTGATCAAGCTCGTCGCCGGCATCGCGTTCGGCTTCCGCAACGCGGACAACCAGCGCCTACGGATGCGCTGCGACATCACCCGCCGAGCCCGGGGACATCTCCGCACTGCTCAACTTTGAAGACCCGCCATCGGTCCTCTCCTGCTTCGGCCAGTGTTCCAGTGCCACATGCAGCGCCTCGACCGCCCGGTCCCAGGAGCGGCGTACGTCCCTGGGTGCGCCGAAGGCGCCCGCGGACTCCAGGGCGCAGTAGCCGTGGAAGGTGCTGCGCAGCAGGCGTACCGCGTCGGTCAGGTCGGGTTCTTCCAGGCCGTAGGCGCGGAGCATGCCGTAGGTGATCTCGGCGGTGCGGCGCAGGGCGGGGGTGTCCGTCACCAGGACCTGGTCCACGCTGATCTGGGTCGCCGCGTATCTGCCCGGGTGGTCCAGGGCGTACTCCCGGTAGGCGTCCGCGAATGCCTTCAGCGCGTCCTTGCCCGCCCGGCCCGCGACCGCCATGGCGATCCGGTCGATCATCTCCCCGCCCGCGAGCAGCGCGATCCGTGTCCTGAGGTCCTGAAGGTTCCTGATGTGCGAGTACAGGCTCGCGTCCTTCACACCGAAGTGCCGCGCCAGAGCCGACAGACTGACCTTCTCGAAGCCGACCTCGTCGGCCAGGTCCGCGGCGGCCGAGGTGATGCGGTCGGCGGTGAGACCCACTCGGGGCATGGGGTGACCTCCCTTCCTGTGAGCCCTAGCCTATAACCTAGGGAGTCTAGGAATCTCGGTCATTCGCTCCCGGCTTCACCAGGCCCGTCTCGTACGCCAGCACCACCGCCTGCGCCCGGTCGCGCAGTGCCAACTTCGCGAAGATACGGGCCACATGCGACTTCACCGTCGCCTCGCTCAGGGTCAGATGCGCCGCCAGCTCCGTATTGGACAGGCCGCGGCCCAGCAGCGTCAGCACCTCCAGCTCGCGAGGGGTGAGGGCCTCCAGGGACGCGGGCGGGGTGGTGGGTGCGGCAGAGGTCTGCGCGAAGCGTTCCACCAGGCGGCGGGTGATGGACGGGGCCAGGAGGGCGTCGCCGGTGTTCACCAGTCGTACCGCCGCCGCCAGGTGATCGGGTGTCACGTCCTTCAGCAGGAAGCCGCTCGCCCCGATCGACAGGGCCGTATAGACGTAGTGGTCCAGGTCGAACGTCGTCAGCATCAACACCCGGCAGGACGGCGCGCGTTGGAGGATCCGGCGGGTTGCCTCCAGGCCGTCCATCGTCGGCATCCGGATGTCCATCAGCACCACGTCCGGCGCCAGCTCGCGCGCCAGCGACACCGCCTCCCCGCCGTCCGCCGCCTCGCCCACCACCTCGATGCCGCGCGCGGTCAGGATCAGCCGGAAACCGGTCCGGATCAGCGTCTGGTCGTCGACGACCAGCACCCGGGGCGCCGTCACGGGCGGTCCAGCGGAATGCGCGCCCGGACCCGGTAACCACCGCCGATCCGCCGGCGGGCGTCCAGATCACCGCCGTACACCGCGACCCGCTCCCGCAGCCCCAGCAGCCCGCGCCCCGTCCCCTGCCGTGCCACCCGCGGCGGGGCGTCCCCGGTCAGGACGCTCGGCCCGGTGCTGAGGACCTCCACGCGCAGGGCGTGATCCGCGTACCGCACGGTGACCTCGGCCTTGCCGCCCTCGCCGTGCCTCAGGGCGTTGGTCAGGGCCTCCTGGACGATCCGGTACGCCGTCACGTCCACCCCCCGCGGCAGCGGGCGCGCCTCGCCGGAGATCCGTACCTCCACCGGCAGTCCGGCGAAGGAGACCCGGTCGACGAGGGTGCCGAGCCGGTCGAGTCCCGGCTGCGGGGTCAGGACGTCCTCGCCGTCCTGCGACGGTGCCAGTACGCCCAGCAGATGCCGCAGGTCCGTCATCGCGCCGCGCCCCGCGTCCTCCACCGCGCGCAGCGCCGTCGCCGCCTCGTCCGGCATGGTGCCCAGTACCTCCCGTGCCGCCCCGGCCTGCACCACCATGAGGCTGACGTTGTGACTCACGATGTCGTGCAACTCGCGGGCGATACGGTCCCGTTCGGCCGCGACCGCGGCACGTGCCGCGTTCTCCCGCTCCCGTTCGAGCAGCCATCCCCGCTCCCCCACAGCCGCCTGCCAACGCCGTCGGGTCCGCACCAGCGCCACCGCCAGGCACACCACGGCGGCGCACGCCGCGACCAGTGCTGTCGACTCCCACACGGGTTCACCTTGGCAGACGGTCGGCACACGCGCATCGGCCTGGGGATGCAGCGGCTGCATCCCCAGGATGAGGCGCCGGCCGAGGTGCCATCCCGGGAGGGATGTCCGCGCCGCCGGTCCGCCGTAGCGTCCTGGGCATGGTCACTGAGGAGAGCGGGGCCGTCGTACGACTCGACGGTGTGCGCAAGGAGTACGGCGAGACGACGGCGTTGGACGGGGTGTCGCTGCGGATCGGGGCGGGGGAGGCCGTCGCCGTCATGGGGCCCTCGGGGTGCGGCAAGTCCACCCTGCTCAACATGATCGCGGGGCTCGACCGGCCGACCGCCGGCACGGTCGAGGTGCACGGCGAGAGCGTGGGGGAGCTCTCCGAGAAGGGGCTCGCCCTGTACCGGCGGCGCCGGATCGGCATGATCTTCCAGTTCTTCAATCTCATCGACGACCTCTCGGCGCTCGACAATGTCGCCCTGGCCGCCCAGTTGACCGGCACCCCGGCCCGGCAGGCCCGCCGGCGCGCCCTGGAACTCTTCGACGAGCTCGGCATCGCCGACCGCCGAAACGCCTACCCGGCGGTGCTCAGCGGCGGCGAACGCCAACGCGTCGCCGTGGCACGGGCGTTGATGAACCGCCCCGCCCTGCTGCTGGCCGACGAGCCGACCGGCGCCCTGGACAGCCGGTCCGGGGAACAGGTGATGGACCTGCTGATCGACCTCAACCAGATCGGCCAGACGCTGATCCTGGTCACCCACGACGAACACCTCGCCCGCCGCTGCGCCGGCCGCATCGTCGAGTTCGCCGACGGCCGGGTCACCGGCGAGCACACCCTGGAGCCGTCCGCATGAGGGCGGTGTGGCGTACCGCCCGCGCGGCGGTACGGCGGCGCAGACTCCAGACCGTCGTGATCGCGCTGGTCACGCTGACCTCGACGGCGGCGCTGGTAGTGGCCCTCGGCCTGGTCGACGCCGCCTCCGCCCCTTTCGACAAGGCCTTCGGCAAGCAGCGCGGCCCCCATGTCGTGGCCGCCTTCGACACCGGTGCGGTGTCGGACGCCGAGCTTCGGCGGGCCGCCCGGCAGCCCGGAGTCGAGGCCGTCGCCGGGCCCTTCGCCCAGGCCTCGGTCGAACTGCCCCAGGATTCCATGAACTTCGGCCTCGGCGGCGAGATCACGGTCGTGGGGCGGGCCGAGCCCGACGCGCCGGTGGACCGGCTGGAGGTGTGGTCGGGGCGCTGGGTCACCGGGCCCGGCGAGGTCGTCCTCAACCGCGATGCGGACTGGGCCCCGGACGACCTCGGCAAGACGATCCAGGTCCCCTCGGGCCCCACCCTCACCATCGTCGGATTCGCCTTCGACCTCAGCCGCACCGCCGACGCCTGGGTCACCCCCGAACAGGCAGAAGCCCTCAGCCCTACGACCGCACAGCTGCTGTTCCGCTTCGCCGACGCCTCCTCCGAGGAGCGGCTGCGCGATGGGCTCGACGCCGTGACCGAGGAACTCCCCGCCGACGCGCTGACCGCCTCCTGGTCGTATCTCACCCTCAAGGACCGGGTGAGCAGTTCGGCGCGGGCGTACACGCCCTATCTGATGGCCTTCGGTGTCCTCGGGATCGCGGTGGCCGTGCTGATCATCGCCAATGTCGTCAGCGGCGCCGTGATCTCCGGCTTCCGGCACATCGGGGTGCTCAAGGCGCTCGGGTTCACGCCGGGGCAGGTCGTCGCGGTCTACCTCACGATGATCTCGGTCCCGGCCTTCCTCGGCTGTGCGCTGGGCACGGCCCTGGGCAATCTGCTGGCGCGGCCGTTCTTCGAGTTCGTGTTCTCCGGACCCGACGCCGGGATGCTCCACGGCAGCGTCTCCATCGCCGCCTGGGTGAACCTCCTCGCCCTGCTCGGCATGCCCGCCGTGTGCGTCCTCGCCGCGCTCGCCCCGGCGCTGCGCGCCCACCGTATGTCCGCCGCACGGGCGATCAGCGCGGGCAGCGCGCCGCGTGCCGGACGGGCCCTCGGCATCCAGCGCCGGCTCGCGGGCAGCGGGCTGCCACGGGCGGTGAGCCTCGGGATGGGACTGCCGTTCGCCCGCCCGGGGCGCAGTGTGCTCACACTGGCCGCCGTGGTCCTGGGGGCGGCGACGGTGACCTTCGCGACGGGCCTCGCCACCACGATGGACCGGTTCGGGAACGCCGGTCGGGACGCGTACCAAGTCACCGTGTACGTCGGCAACGTCAAGAACGGCAAGGAGATCAGGCCGAAGCACGGGGACCACGAACTCCATGCGCTGCTCGCGGAGTTGCCCGGTGCCCGTGAAGTCACGGCGCGGGTGGATGTCGACGTCCGGATGGCGGGTTCCTCGCACGAGGTGGTGCTCGAAGGGCGCCGGGGTGACCGGCCGCGGCTCGACAGCGTGCTGACCGAGGGCCGTTGGACCCGGGCGAGGGGCGAGATCGTCGCCGGATCCGCCTTCCTGCGCCAGAACGGGCTGCGCGTCGGCGACAGTCTCCGCCTGGAGCGGGGCGAGCGCAGCGAGCGGGTGCACGTCGTCGGGGAGGCGATGGAGAGCAACGCGCGGCTGATCATCGCCGATTGGCCGACGCTCACCGCACTGGCACCGGACGAGGAACCCATCGCCTACCACGTCAAGCTCCGCGACGGGGCCCACCAGGACGCCTACGCGCGAGCCGTGCGCGCAGCCGACCCAGGAGTGTCGCCGTCCCTGTCCGGCTCCAACTCCGTCACCCAGACCGTCGTCGGCTCCGCCACCGCGCTCACCCTGATGCTCGCCCTCGTCGCCGCTCTCGGTGTGTTCAACACGGTCGTCCTCAACACCCGTGACCGCCGGAGGGACTTGGGCATGCTGAAGTCCATCGGTATGACCCCGGCCCAGGTCACGGTGATGACGGTGACCTCGATGGCGGTGCTCGGAGCGCTCGGCTCCCTGCTGGGGGTGCCGCTCGGGATCGTCGGGTACGACCTGGTCGTACCGCGGATGGCGGACGCGGTGGACATCACGCTGCCCGCGTACATGACGGACGTCTGGCAGGCCCCGGCGCTGGCCGGACTGGCCCTCGTGGGGATCGCCATCGCGGTGCTGGGAGCGCTCGTACCGGCGAGGCGGGCGGCGCGGCTGACCGTCGCCGAGGTGCTGCACAGCGAATGAGGGGGCCGGTGCCTCGGCCCCGGCCCCCTAAGGCCTCAGCCGATCGGCGCGTACAGCACGCCCAGCTTGTCGATCTCGGCGCCCGACCGTCCCGTGAAGCCGACGATCTGCCAGCCGGACGGGGCGGTGAAGGTCTTCGTGTCGGAGGTCGCCGTACCGGCCGACAGGCTCCGGCCCCTGTCCGTGGTGAAGGCGGCCGAGAAGATCCTGGTACGGCCGTCCTTCTGACCCCGCGTCAGCTTCACTGAGGTGAGGTGCTCCCCGGAGGCCAGGGTCAGGGAGGTGGCGGTGCCGCCCGTGCCGCCGTGGGCCAGCGTCGTACCGCCGTCGTGCGTGAGCGACACGGCGTCCAGGCGGGAGGCGCCGCGCAGGGTGAGGGTGCGGGGAGAGACGGTGGCCGGGAGATCGTCGGCGTCGTTGAACGCCGTGCCGTGCGGACCGCCGAAGAAGTCGCTCGCCCTGAGGGACGAGTCGAGGGTGTAGGAGAAGCCGACCGTGTGCGGGAAGTGGTCGGAGAGGTGCTCGCCGTCGCTGCGGAGGAAGGACGCCCACTCGTTGTGGTAGCGGGTGGCGTTCAGGGACACGAGGTCGCTGCCCCGGTAGAGGACCTTGTCGACCACCTCGCAGTCGTTCGTCGGCGCGGCCGCGTCGCAGACCAGGGCGTCGCTGCCCTGCGCGGGCGCGGTTCCGCCCTTGACCAGGTCGACCCACGGGTCCTTCAGGCCGTTCTCCGACAGCAGCGTGCGGATGTTGTCGCCCGCGCGCGTGTACCGCGTGTTGGTGTCGCCCATGACGATCACGGCGTTGCCGGCGGAGTTGGCCTGGATGAAGTCCGACAGCTGCTCGATGTTGGCGCGGCGGGCGGCGAGGGCGGCGTCGTCGGAGTCGGCATTGGTGTGGACGTTGTACAGGTCCACGAAGACGCCCTCGGCGAGGCGGACCCGGGCCAGCGAGAAGCCCTTCGGGGTGAGGCAGTTGGTGCCGGTGCAGTTGTTCCACTTCACCCGCTCGAAGTCCTCGAAGGAGTAGTCGGAGAGGGTGTTCAGGCCGTCGCCGATGCCCGCGCCGCCACTCGTCGCCGTGCGGTACGGGTGGGTGTCGTTGGCGTACAGGGAGGCGTGGTAGTTGAAGTCCTCCTGCACATTGACGATGTCGTACGGGCCGAGGAGCTGACCGATCAGCGGGGTGTTGGTCTCCGGGTCGCTGTCGCCGAGGCCGAGGGGCAGGCCCGCGATGTTGTAGGTCAGCACGTCGAAGGAGCTGGAGGTGGCGGCCGTCGCGGGGGCGGCGCCGGTGGCGGTGAGGCCGGTCAGGGCCAGCGCGGCGGCCGCGAGGGTGCCGAGGACTCGTCTCATGGTGGGGGTGTCTCCGTCGGGTGGGGGAGCGGGCGGATACCCAAGGGTGAAGGTGAACGGAGCTCAGGTTCGATGTCAACTGGTGTGACGTGCAAGGTACGTTGGGGAAACCGTGAGAGGCGTGGCGATCCGCCGTGTGCGGGGCACTCGCCGTCCACGCACCGCTTGTTCAACGTTCACGTTTCGCCTTGATCCTCCACACGCGGCGCGGTTCGCGCCGTAGAAGGCAGCCGCGGAAGGCAGCGGCAACCGGGAGGCGTCATGGGACACGGTCACGCACACGTGCATCACCACCACCATCACCACGGACACGACCACGACCACGCGGAGGTGACGGCGCTGCCCGCCGCCTTCGACGTCGACGTCCCCGACGAGGCGCTCACCCCCGAGCAGCAGTCGCGCCGCTCGCTGCTGCGCCGCGCGGGCCTGCTCGGCGCGGGCCTGGCCGCCGGCGGCGTCCTCGCCTCCCAGACGACGCCCGCCGCGGCGGCCCCCGCCGGGCGCAGGACCGACGGCTTCCTGTGGCTGGCCGGTGACCACCACATCCACACCCAGTACAGCAGCGACGGCAAGTACCGGGTCGTCGACCAGGTCCGCCAGGGCGCCAAGCACGGCATGGACTGGCTGGTTATCACCGACCACGGCAGCGCCACCCACGCCAAGATCGGCGTCGAGAAGGTCAACCCGGACATCCAGGAGGCCCGGGCCGCCTACGAGGACACCCTCGTCTTCCAGGGCCTGGAGTGGAACATCCCGGCCGCCGAGCACGGCACGGTCTTCGTCCACCCGGGCAGGAACGAGGTCTCCGTCCTCAAGCAGTTCGAGACGGACTACGACGGCAGCGTCAAGGGCGCCTCCGACTCCACGCCCGCCAACGAGGCCCTCGCCATCGCGGGCCTGAACTTCCTCGCGGAGCAGGTGCAGCGGCGCAAGGTCAAGGACGCGCTGATGCTCGCCAACCACCCGGCGCGGCGCGGTGTCGACTCCCCGCACGAGATCCGCGGCTGGCGTGACGCGACCGGCGCGGACCGGCAGATCGCCGTCGGCTTCGAGGGCGCCCCCGGCCACCAGGCCGCCGGTATCCCCGCCCCGCTCGGCATGGCCCGCGCCCGCGGAATCTACGACAACAACCCGAGCGCCAACTCCTTCGCCGGGTACCCGCCGGAGAGCTACCGCACCTGGGGCGGCTTCGACTGGATGACCGCGACCGTCGGCGGGCTGTGGGACAGCCTCCTCGCCGAGGGCAAGCCGTGGTGGATCACCGCCAACTCCGACTCCCACCAGGTGTACGCCGACACCGCCGTCCGCGGCCCGAACAGCGACTTCAACGCCAACGGCCGCTACGAGGACCCGGTCTACGGCGGCAAGATCGACATCACCCAGGGCGACTACTGGCCCGGCCAGTACAGCCGTACCCACGTCGGCGCCGACGGCTTCTCCTACGCCGCCGTCATGGACGGCATCCGGGCCGGCCGGATCTGGGTCGACCACGGCCGGCTCATCAGCGGCCTCGACGTCCGTGTCTCCGGCGGCAGCCGCTGGGCCACGCTGGGCGGGGCGCTGCATGTGCAGAAGGGCACGCAGGTCACGCTGAGCGTGGACATCGCGCTGGCCGGCGGCCCCAACTGGGCGGGCTTCCTGCCGAAGCTGGCGCGCGTCGACGTCATCCAGGGCGATGTGACGGGCGCGGCGGCGGACAAGGACACCTTCGCGGCGCCGACCGCCAAGGTCGTCAAGTCGTACGAGGTGAACAAGGCGTCCGGCACCGTGCGCCTGACGTACGAACTCGGCCGTGTGGACCGGCCGTTGTACGTCCGGCTGCGCGGCACCGACGGCAACCGGTCCGCCGTCGGCGCGATGGGCGCGGCGGTCGACCCGGCGGGCCCGGCCATCGACGTCGTCGGTGACGCCGACCCGTGGGTGGACCTGTGGTTCTACTCCAACCCGGTGTGGGTCCTGCCGTCGTGACACCGGGGTACGCCCTCACCGTCGACCCGGACCTGAGGGATCTGCGCGCGGCCGATCATCTGCTCCTGAAGCTGGCGGCCGAACTCGCCCTCCCCGAGGGCATGTTCGGCTGCACGCATCTGGTGCGCGACGACCGGCCACGCGTCGCGCTGTCCTTCACGCTGCCGTCCGAGCCCCTCCTGCGCACCGCCCGGGAGGCGCTCACCGGCCAGGGTCACGAGGTGACGGCCGGGCTGCCGGACGCGGTCGGGCGAGCGGTGGCGTACCCCGGCTCCGCGGCGCTCACCGGCACGCTGACGATCGCGGAGCTGCTCGGCCGCTCCGCGATCGACAGGGTGACGGTCCTGGGCGCCGCGGAGCCCCCGGACCCGGGGACCCGGCTCCTGACCCGGGACCATGTCCGCCCCCACTGGCAGTCGGGCACCCTGGTGCTGTCCGCGATGCCCGCGGTGGGCGGTGTCCTGGTCCCGTTCGAGGTACCGGATCCGACGCCGTGCTGCGCGGATCACTGATTGGTCCACCTGTCACCCTCCCCACCCGGACACCGGGCGGATGTACTCGGCCCGGTCTCCGGTCGGCCGCATGCTGGAGCCGGTACCGGTGCGGCTGAGGAGGACGCATGACCGGATGGATCTCGCTGGTCGGCGCGGTGGTGGTCATGGTCATCCTGCGGGACGTGTTCCACACGCTGTGGCACCCGACCCGCCACGGAGGGCTGAGCAGGATCGTCATAACGGCGCTGTGGCGGCTCTCCGCCCGCACCAGCCCCCGCCGACGGGCCGCGGGAGTCGCCGGACCGCTCGGCATGGCGTGCGTGGTGGCGATGTGGACCTGCGGAGTGGCCCTGGGCTGGGCGGTGATCTACTGGCCGCACATGCCGGAGGGTTTCGTCTTCTCCAGCACGCTGGAGCCGGCCGAGCACTCCCGGCCGGTGGACGCCCTCTACATCTCCCTCGTCATCGTGGGCACCCTCGGCCTCGGCGACATCGCCCCGGCGGAGGCCTGGCTGCGGGTCGTGGCCCCCCTGGAGTCGCTGGTCGGTTTCGCGCTGCTGACCGCCACGGTCTCCTGGGTCCTCGGCATCTTCCCCGCCCTCGCCCGCCGCCGGACGCTGGCCCTGCGCATCTGCCATCTGCGGTGCGCCGGACTGACCGACGAGGAGCTCAACTCCGACGCGGGAGCGACGGTGCTGGACACACTGGCCGCCGACTTCGCCCGCGTCAGCGTCGACTTCGCCCAGTACCCCGAGTCCTACTACTTCCACGACGGCACAGGCGACACCGCACTCGCCCCGAACATCGGCTACGCCGCCGAACTCGCCGACCGGACGAGGCAGTCCCGGCACCCGGCCGCCCGCATCGCCTCCGCCGTACTCGCCGCCGCCCTCGACGACCTCGCCGCCGTCCTCGACGAACGCTTCCTGCACACAGAAGGCCGTCGGCCACAGATCCTGGCTGCGTACGCCCGCGACCACGGTGTTGAGGCCTCACACCCCAGCGAGCGTGACTGACTGAGAAACAGCGGTGGCGCGGGGCTTCCGGGTGGAGGTGCCCGAGGACGACGAGGGCCGGGCGGCCGCCCTGGTGCCGGCGGCGGAGATGTTCGCCCGCACCGCCGAACTCCCGATGCGCCGACTGACCGGGACCGCGCCCGAGCTCGAACCCGAATGGGCCCGGGTCACGGGTTCCAACAACACCCGCGTCGTCGTCACCCCCGAGGAACCGGTCGCGTTCAAGGACGCGTTCGAGGCGCTGGTCGCGCCCTGTGCGACGCGGGATCCGGCCGAGGTACCGGACGGCGCCAGGGGCGTCCGGCTGCTCGGGTACGCGCTGCCGGAGGCCTCCGACGGTCCGCCCGCGTGAGCGGCACCGTCGCGGCCGGACGGTCGCTGTGGCGGGACCGGCGATTCCTGCGCTTCGACGTCCTGCGGTCCCGGCAGCGGCGCGGCCGGCCGGGACCACACGACGCCCGGGGCAGAGGTCGTCTCCCGTGGCGCCCGCTTCCTTCAGCGGACCTCCGAGAACACGAACGAGAACTCCGCCGGCTCCGCCCGCAGGAGGTACTGCGGGAGCGGGCCCGGGCCGCAGGACTGGGAGCCGATGCCGTGCTGGCCGTGGTCCAGGTTGACCCAGACACGGTCGCCCGGCGTCAGGTCGGTGAGGTGTCGGGCCGCGTCCAGGTGTTCGCTTGTCCAGCGGCGCGCCGTGAACCAGAACTCCGGGTCGCCCTCGATGCGCAGACCGCCGAGTTCCACCCAACGGACGTCGGCGCGGGCGCCGTTCTCCTGCGGGCGGACGTACGGGGTCTGGAGCTCGTCCACGGTGGAGTGCCAACGGCCCAGCATCGACGCCGACTGCGAATCCGGGTACGCCTCACCCGGTCCGCCACCGAACCACCTCACCGCGTCCGCCTCGGCGAGCCCGAACCGGATGCCGAGCCGGGGCAGCGGCACTGTCCAGTCGCCCTCCGGCGTCACCGACACGGTCAGCTTCAGCCGGTTCCCGTCGGAGGTCCAGCGGTAGACCGTGCTCAGGCCGATCTCCCAGGCGGCGGGTGCCACCCGGGTGCGCACGGTGAGCGCGCTCTCGCCCAACTCGACGGCGTCCAGGCGGTGGTGCATGCGGTGCAGGCCGAACTTGCGCCACAGCAACCCGTAGCGGGTGTCCGACTGCCACTCCGCGCCGTCGTCGTTGTCGGTGGGCGCCCGCCACACGTCCAGGCGGGGAGCGGTCACCTCGACGCCGCCGATGGTCTTCAGCGCGCCGGTACGGGCGTCGAAGGAGGCGGGGCCGAGACAGATCAGGCGCTCGCTCGCGGTCGGGCGGTCGCTCGCCGCGACGGACGGCTTGATCCGCTCGGTCACCGGGAGCTGGGCCCACGCCACCTCGTGGTCCTTCGACGCCCACACGGTGTCGGCGGCCAGCAGCGCGCGTACGGTCCACTGCGCCTCGCCGTCCCGGCCGTGGGCGGGCGGCTCGGGCAGCTTCACGTCGGCCGACTCGCCCGGCGCCAACGCCGGCACCGACAGCGCGCCCGCCTCGACGGTCTCGCCGTCCACCTGGTACGACCACTCGAACGCGAGCGCCGACAGGTCGGCGAAGTCGTACTTGTTGACCACGCGTACGGTGCCGTCCGCGCCGTCGCCCTCGATGCGGACCGGCTCGATCACCTTCTTGTACTCGACCAGACCGGGGGAGGGGCGACGGTCCGGGAAGATCAGCCCGTCGCAGACGAAGTTGCCGTCGTGCAGCTCCTCGCCGAAGTCGCCGCCGTAGGCGTAACCGAGATCGGGGTGCTTGATCCCGTGGTCGATCCACTCCCAGACGAAGCCGCCCTGGAGCCGGTCGTACCGCTCGAACAGCTCCTGATAGTCGGCGAGTCCACCGGGGCCGTTGCCCATGGCGTGGGCGTATTCGCACTGGATGAAGGGGAGTTCACGCCGCTTGTGGGTGCCGCCGTCGAGCCCGCGCCCGATCTTCTCGACCTCGTCGTGGAAGGCGTACATCCGCGAGTACACATCCGTGTTCCGGCAGTCCCAGTCGCCCTCGTAGTGGACCAGGCGGTCGGGGTCGCGGCCGTGGATCCACTCGGCCATCGCGGTCAGACCGCGTCCGGTGCCGGCCTCGTTGCCCAGCGACCAGAAGACGACCGACGGGTGGTTCTTGTCCCGCTCGACCATCCTGGCCGCGCGGTCCAGCAGGGCCGGGGTCCAGCGGTCGTCGTCGACGGGGTTGTCGCGCCAGTCCTGCTCGGTGAAGCCGTGGGTCTCCAGGTCGCACTCGTCGATGACCCACAGGCCCAGTTCGTCGCAGAGGTCGAGGAAGGCGGGGTGCGGCGGGTAGTGGGAGGTGCGGACCGCGTTGAGGTTGTGCCGCTTCATCAGCAGGACGTCCTCGCGCATGGTCGCGAGGCCCAGCGCACGGCCCTTCTCCGGGTGCCACTCGTGCCGGTTGACGCCCTTGAACAGGATCGCCTTGCCGTTGACCTTGATCAGGCCGTCTTCCAACAGGACTGTACGGAAGCCGATGCGCAGCGGGACCCGCTCGCCGAGCGTGGCCAGCTCACCGTCGTACAGTCGCGGGATCTCGGCGCTCCACGGCTCCACCGGGACCGTCACCGACTCGCCCGTCGCGACATCGATCCCCAAGGCGGGTACCGTCACCCGACCCTCGACCTCGGACTCCACCCGAAGCGTGCCCTCGCCGGTGACATGGTCGTAGGACGCGTGCACGAAGAAGTCGCCCACCGCGCCCGCCGGGCGGTGCAGCAGGGTGACATCCCGGAAGATGCCGGGCAGCCACCACTGGTCCTGATCCTCCAGATACGAGCCCGCGGACCACTGGTGGACCCGGACGGCCAGCACATTGCCGCCCGGCCTCAGCAGGCGCCCGACCGCGAACTCGTGCGGCAGTCGGGAGCCCTTGAACTCGCCGAGCTCGGTGCCGTTCAGCCAGACCCGGGCGCAGGACTCCACGCCGTCGAAGCGCAGCACGGCGTCGCCGGCGCCGGGCCAGTCCTCGGGCAGGTCGAAGACGCGCAGATGGTCGCCGGTGGGGTTGTCCGTCGGGACGTACGGCGGGTCCACCGGGAAGGGGTAGAGGTGGTTGGTGTAGATCGGCGCCCCGAACGCGCCATGGCCCTGGAGGACCCAGTGGCCCGGGACCGTGACCGAGGCCCAGTCTTCGGCGTCGTACCCCTCGGCGGCGAAGGAGTCGTCCTCGGCGTCCGCCGTCGGCGACAGTCGGAACCGCCAACTTCCGTTGAGTGAGAGGGACTTGGCGTCGGAGGACGCATACCAGGCGCGAGGCGGCAGGGCCCCGCTGCCCGGTGAGACGTCCTCGACGTAGGTGGTGTTGCGGAAAGACATCGGTCTCCATGTCTCGGATGCGTGGGCGTCAGCCCTTGATGCCGGTCTGTGCGATCCCCTGCACGAGCCAGCGCTGGAGGAAGAGGAAGACGAACACCAGGGGCAGGATGGAAATGGCGGTGGCCATGAAGATCAGGTGGAAGTTGACGGTCTGGTTGGTCATGTACGAGGAGAGCGCCACCTGGACCGTCCAGGCGCTGGGGTCCTGGCCGATGACCAGCGGCCACAGGAAGGAGTTCCAGCCGCTGATGAAGGTGATCGTGGCCATGGCCGCGAAGAAGTTCAGCGAGTTCGGCACCACGACACGCCAGTACGCGCCCCAGTAGCCGAGCCCGTCCACGCGCGCCGCCTCCTCCAGCTCCTTGGGGAACCCAAGGAAGTACTGCCGGAACAGGAAGCAGGTGAAACCACTGAACAGGCCGGGGATGATCAGGCCCCGGTAGGTGTCCACCCAGCCCAGCGACGAGACCAGCACGAAGCTGGGTACGAAGGTGACCGCGGTCGGCACCATCAGGGTCACCAGAACGGCGTAGAAGACCTTGTTCGCATGCCGGTAGGGGATGCGGGCCAGGCCGTAGCCGGCGAGCGAGCAGACCAGCAGGGTGCCGACGGTGTGCAGGGTGCCGACGAGCGCCGAGTTCCACAGGGAGCGGGCGAAGTCCACCGAGGTGTCGTCGAACGGCTCGGTGATGTTGCCCCACTGGATGTCGGTGGGGAAGAACTTCCACTCCTCGCCGGTGATCTCCCGGTCCGTCATCAGGGCGTTGCGGACGATCAGATAGAAGGGGACGAGGAAGAGGAAGGCGGCCACGGAGGTGGCGAGATAGAGCCCGGCCGAGCCCATCACGCCGTGGCGCCGGGCCCGGCGCGGCGTGGCCGGTGTCTTCAACTGAGGTGCGGTGGTGGTCACTTGGACTCATCCCCCCTTCCGAAGCCCAAGAACTTGCCCTGGAGCAGGGTCACGACACAGATCAACAGCGTCAGGATCATCGCGCCCGCGCTGCCGGCTCCGTAGTCCTGGTTCTCGCCGAGGGCGATGTAGTACAGCTCGACCAGCGGGGGACGGCCCCAGGTGGCGTTCGACAGCAGGTTGAAGAACTCGTCGAAGGCCTGGTACGCCTGCACCAGGAGCAGCAGGATCACGGCCGTCGAGGTGGCGCGCAGCTGGGGCAGGGTGATGTACCAGAAGGTCTGCCGGCCCCGCTTGGCCCCGTCGATGGCGGCGGCCTCGTACAGCTCCTGCGGGATGTTCTGGAGCGCCGCCAGGAACAGGATCATGAAGAACCCGGCCTGGAGCCAGAGGCGCACGGTGACGAGGACCAGCCAGTACCAGGGCGGGTCGGGGCTGGCCAGCCAGGCGATGCCGTCGGCGCCGAACCAGCCGAGGACGGTGTTCATCAGGCCGAAGCGGACACCGCTGAAGATCGACATCTTCCAGATGAGCGCGGCGGCGACGTAGCTCACCGCGGTCGGCAGGAAGAAGACCGACCGGAAGAACGCCTGCATGAACCGCAGCCGGTTCACCAGCAGGGCGAGGGACAGCGAGAACGCCCAGGTGGTGGGCACGATGAAGGCGGCGAAGACGGTGAAGGTGATGAGCGAGCCGACGAAGTCGTCGTTCGTCAGCATGTACTGGTAGTTCTCGAAGCCGATGAACTCGCTCGGTGTGACCGTGAAGCGGGCGTCGAAGAAGGAGAGCCAGAGGCTCCAGCCGATCGGGACGTAGACGAAGAGGGCCAGCCCGATCAGGAACGGGCCGGTGAAGAGCCAGAAGTTGGCGGTGGGGTTGCCCCGCAGCCCCCGCCGCGACCGGCCCCTCGGGGCTTTGGCCGGAGCGGGGCGCGAGACACCGCTCCTGGTGATGGTCGACATGTCGTGGATACCCGTCCGACGGCCTATCCGAAGAGCTTCTTCAGTTCACGGTTGACCTTGCCGTCGGCCTTGTCGAGCGCGGCCTCCGGGTCACCGTTGTCACGGACGCAGTCGCCGAGGACGTCCTCGACCGCGTCGAGCATGGCCTGGGTGAAGCCGATGTTGTCGAAGTGCCCGTACTCGTTGAAGAGCTTGACGCCCTCGGCGGGCAGCCCCGACTTCAGTTTGTCGGCGGACTCGGCGAGCGAGGTGCGCGGCGGGATGTGGAAGCCGTAGGAGAGCGACCAGTCCTCCTGGTACTCCTTCTGGTCGATCCACAGCCACTTCACGTACTCCTTGGCCGCCTCGACGTTCTTGCTCTTGGCGTTGACGAACATCGACCAGCCGCCGTTGTAGACCGAGGGCTTGCCGGTGTCCGTGACCTTCGGGAACGGGAAGATCCCGAGGTCGTCGCCGAGCGCCTCCTGCATCGCAGGCATCGCCCACATGCCGCACCACTGGATCGCGGTCAGACCCTGGTTGAGCGCGGAGGGGTCCCAGAAGTCGGTCGGGGCGCCGAGGAGGAGGTCGCCGCTGGTGAACAGCTTCCGCAGCTTGACCAGGCCCTCCCTGACCCCGTCGGTGTGGTAGGCGATCTCGTTCTTCTCGTCGAGGGTGTCTGCCCCGGCCGCCCAGATCAACGGGCGGGCGATCGGGTCCAGTTCGTTGCCGAGGAAGAGTCCCTTGACCTTGTCCGTGGTGAGCTTGGCCGCGGCCTCGATCAGCTCGTCAAGGGTCTGCGGCACCTCGACGTTCGCCTTCTCCAGCAGCGACTTGCGGTAGAAGAAGAACTGCGGGTCGTCGATCATCCGGACGCCGTATATCTTCCCGTCGACCGTGTGCGAGGCGATGTCGGCCTGGTTGAAGTCGTCCTTGACCGGGTCGATGATGTCGGTCAGGTCCGCCACCTGTCCGCTGCGGATGAGCTGGATCTGCGGGTGGAACTCGAACAGGTCCGGGGCCTTGTCCGTCAGCAGCGCCGAGAACAGCTTGCTCTCGAAGTTCTCGCCGGTGATCCACTGCGTGCTCACGTTGGCGTCCTTGTACGCCTTCGCGTACCGCTTGATCGCCTGCTCGGTGCCCTGCTCGCCGTACGCGTGGAAGTACTGCACCAGGTTCTTGCCCGAACCCGAGCCCCCGCCACGGCCGTTGTTGCCGCCGCACGCGGCGAGGCCGCCGGCGGCGGCCAGGCCCATGGCGGCGCGCAGAACGGTGCGGCGGTCCCAGTTGCTGTTCCTCATTGCCGACATGCTGACGTCCTTGTCTCTCGTGCGGCTGCGGCTTGCGGTGCGGGACGTTAACCTTCGGCTAAGGCTTCGGCAAGGGGTTGGACGAAGTCTGTTCGAAGCGTTGCATAGCGTTCGTAATTCCGGACGTGACGGAGTGCGGGCCGCCGCACCAGCGGCCCGCAACTCCCCTTCAGGCGTTACTGGTTACTGTCGGAACCATGCTTGGTTGGTCCCGCCGTTACAGGTCCACAGACCCACCTTGCTGCCGTCCGCGGTCGCCTGTCCGCCGACGTCCAGACACCGGCCCGAAGCCTCGCTGACGATCTGTCCGTTGGAGTTCAGAAGCCAGCGCTGGGAGGCGTCTCCGGTGAACTCGGCGCTCGTGGTGAGCCCCGAACTCCCGGCGGTCAGATAGCCGCCCGCGCCCTTGAGCGCGCCCTTCTCGTCGTACGACCACTTCTGCGCGTCCTCGCCCGTGCAGGTGCTGATCGTCACCGCCGCCGTCAGGCACTTCCCGGACTGCTTGCCCTGCCAGGCGCCCGTGACGGCCGAACTGCCCCCGCCCTTCTGGTCGAGGACGTAGGTCGTGATGGACCGCGCCGGCAGCGATGCCGACACCGTGCCGCCGCTCACCGACGGCTTGGCAACGTGCGCCCAGTCCTCGGTGGCCGACGTCCGCACGGCCTGGGTCGCCCTGAGCTGGGTGTCGCTGTTGAAGTGCAGATCCAGCGAAGTGTCCGTCGCGTTGTGGTTGTTGACCACCACGACCCACTTGCCCTTCCGGTCGTAGGCGCTGACCTCGACGCCGTCGGGAACTCCGGTCACGTTGTGCGCGACCGAGCCGGGCTTGACGAACTTGCTGTACTGGCCGAGCGCGTAGTACCGCTTGGTGAAGTACAGGGTCTGGTTGCCGTTGGTGGCGTAGTTCGGGTCGTAGTAGATCAGACCGTCGTTCCAGCCCGAGTCGTTCCTCGCGTACGGGTCGGTGCCGATCATCTCGGACAGGGCCACCCACCAGTGGAAAGCCGAGTCATGGGCGACCGCGAAGTCCTTGTGGATGATCCGGGACAGGTTCAGACCGCCGTCGATGCTCGGGTCGTACTCCTGAGCCCAGCCCGTGCCGCCCTTGCCGAAGCAGCAGATCTCCGTCGACCAGGACTCGATGCCGACCTTCTTCGAGGTCTCGTAGACCTTGGCGCGGTTGGCGTCGCTGGGGTTGTCGTAGGTGTGGTGGGCCAGCTTGTCGACGTACTGCGCCGTGCCCGGCTGCGAGATCCACTGCGGGACCTCGTCGTTGAACTTCACCGTGCTGGTGGACTCGTCGGCGATGATGCCGGTCCGCTGCCCGCGCGCCTCCTGCTCCGCGCCGAGGGCCCGCACGATGTCGTCGCGCTGCGGGACGTCGACGAGCATGCCCTCCTGACCGCAGGAGTCGAAGCTGTTGGTGGGCTCGTTGAAGGGGCTGATGTAGTCGAACTCCTGGCCCAGCTTCGCGAAGTGGTCGGTGACGTCGGCGATGTACTTCGCGAAGTCCTGTTCGTTCTCCGCCTTCAGATGGCCGCCACAGCTCTTGCCGTTGGTCTTCCACTCGGCCGGCGCGCTGTTGACGAAGGCGACCAGGTCCTCGACGCCGTACTTCGCGGCGTAGGCGAGGAAGGTGCGGCCGCCCTCGTCCTTGGACCAGTCGTAACTTCCGTCGTCGTTACGGAAGTCCTCCGGGGCGCGGGACGGGGTGGTGACCGCCGTACCGCCACCGCCGATGTTGTAGCGGTAGTTGCTGAGGTCCAGGCCGTCCGAGGAGAACAGCAGCTCGGCGACCCGGGCCTGCACCTTCGGGTCGAAGTTCTTCAGGTCGTTGACCCACCAGGCGCCGGAGGCACCGATGTCGTCAATGGTCTGCGCGGCGTACGGGGAGATCTCGGCCGCCACGGGGGTCGCGGCCGAAGCGGGCGGGGCGGATATGAGCGGACCGGCGACAGCGAGTGCGGCTGCCGCTGTCAGGAGAGCCGGTCGTCTCGGGTGGGGGTGAGTCACGTGCATCCCTTCCGTCGTCATGAAGGTGGTGCGGTACGGCTCCTTGCGTTGGTGGTGCTCGGTCGTGCATTCCTCTGCCCGACCGACTGAAGTGCCCCTTCCAGCGCGAACGTCGCCGCGCCCAGGCACACCGGGTCGGTCGGGATGGGGGAGAGGACGATCTCGGTGGCGGCCATCGGCCGCGGCAGCGCGTGCCGGGCGACGGCCTCGCGCACCTCGGCGACCAGGGGCTCGCCGAGTGCGGTCGCGACCCAGCTGCTGAGCACGACCACTTCGGGGTTGAACAGATTGACCAGGTCGGCGATGCCGGTACCGAGGTAACGGACGGTGTCGCGGACCACCTTGAGCGCCACCGGGTCGTTGGCCCGCACCCCCCGGGCCAGCGCGGCGATGGTGGCCGTCTGGTCCTCCGGGTGCAGCAGCGTGCTGTCGGGGCTCAACTCCCGCAGGGTCAGCATGATTCCGGACGCGCCGACATACGCCTCCACGCAGCCGTGCTTTCCGCAGCGGCACAGCCTGCCGTCCAGGACGATCGTGGTGTGGCCCCACTCGCCGGCGCTGTTGCTGACACCCCGGTGCAGCGCGCTCCCCAGGATGAGCCCGGCGCCCACGCCGGTCCCGAGGTTGACCACCACGGCGTCCCCGCGCCCGCGCGCGGCCCCGAACCACAGCTCTGCCACCGCGGAGGCGCGCAGCGGGTTGTCCAGATACAGGGGGTAGGCGATGTGCTCGGTGAGCAGGTCGAGCAGCGGCACCTCGTGCCAGTCCCAGTTGGGCGCGTACTCCGAGGTGCCGGTGGCCCGGTCGACCTGCCCCGGCACGCTCACCCCCACGCCGAGCACCCGCGCGCCCTCGACCCCGGCCTGCGTGACCACCGAGCCGACGGCGGCGGTGACATGGCTGACCACCTGCTCGGGGAGGCTCTCGCCGGGGCGGACGTCCTCCTCGGCGCGGGCCAGGACGTTCAGCCCGAGGTCGAACAGCTCGACATGGACGTACGTCTCCGCGATGTCGACGCCGATCAACGCGCCCCCCGACGCGTTGACCGCGACCAGCCCGCGCGGCCGCCCGCCCGCCGAGTCCTCGAAGCCGACCTCGGTGATCATCCGGAGGTCGAGCAGCTCCCCGACGAGCGTGGCGATCGTGGCGAGGCTCAGCCCGGTGGCGGCCGCCAGCTCCTGCCGGGAGGTGGGCGACGCGGCGATGATCTGGCGCAGCACCTCGTAGCGGTTCGCGGTGCGGATGTCACGTGATGTGCGCTTCACCGGAGTTGCCCCCCGTCCCTTCTCGCAGGCCGGGTCGACAGCGGCACCGGCGCGGCGCAAGGCTATGGGCTGCGAGGGACTTTCGACAAGGGGTTAGGAAAGGGGGTTTATAAAGTCGCGCACGTACGCGTTCGCGAACTTGCCGCCCGGGTCGAGCGACTGCGCCAGCTCCCGGAAGTCACCGATCCGCGGATACCGCTCGCGCAGCACCTCGGCCGGCATGGTGAACACCTTCCCCCAGTGCGGCCGGGCCTCAAGACCCTCCAACGCCTCCTCCACCCGCCGCACCACCGGAAGCACGGCCGCCGTGTCCTCGACCCAGGTGAAGTGCAGCGCCACCGTCTCACGGCCGTACGACGGACTCAGCCACTGCTCGTCGGCGGCCACCGTCCGCACCTCGCAGGTTTGGAGCACCGGCGCCACCGTCGTACGGATCGCGTCCAGCGCGCGCAGCGCATCCATGGCGTACGGCCGGGGCAGCAGGTACTCGGACTGGAGCTCGGCGCCGCTGCTCGGGGTGAACTCCGCCCGGAAGTGCGGAAGTCGCTCGTGCCAGGGCCCCGGGACCCCGAACTGGTCGGTGCAGTTGACGGCGGGCATGCCCGGTACCGGGTGCATCTTCTCCGTCGCGGGCGCCGCCCAGGGGAAGCCGGGCAGCGGTTGGTCGGTGCGCCGCTTCAGCCACACCTGCCGGAAGCCCGGCGCGGCCCAGTCGGTGAACAGGCTGACGCTGTACGCCATCGCGGCGATCGTCTCGAACTCCAGCCGCTCCAGAGGGAGTTCGGTGAAGACATGCTGCTCGACCTCGAAGGCCGGCTCCAGAGCCAGGGTGAGCGCGGTGACGACTCCGAGCGCACCGAGTGAGGTCACCGCCCCGCCGAACCGGGCGTCCTCGCGCCCGATCAGCAGCGTCTCCCCGTCCGCCGTCACCAGCTCCACCTCGCGCACGGGCGCGGCCAGCGAGCCGTTGGTCACCCCCGAGCCGTGGGTGCCGGTGGCGACGGATCCGGCCACCGAGATGTGCGGCAGCGACGCCATGTTGGGCAGCGCGAGACGGTGCCCGTGCACCACCCGCGCCAGCTCCGCATACCGCACGCCGCCACCGGCCCGCACGGTCCGGGCGGCCGTGTCGACGTCGACCCGGGAAGGCAGCTCGGCCAGCGACAGCAGCACGCCCTCGGGTCCCGGCTCGGCGATCTCGTTGAAGGAGTGCCCGCTGCCCAGCACCCGCACCCGGGCGCTTTCGGCCACCAGGGCCCTGAGCGCGTCGAGCGAGTGCGGGCGGTGCAGTTCCTTGGCGGTGTAGGTGATGTTGCCGGCCCAGTTGGTGACCGTCTCCGTCATCCGTCGTCCCTCCCGGAGAGTGCGTGTGCGCCGAGCCTCTCATCCGGCCGCCCGAACCGTAGGACAAAGTGCAAGATATGGGGCAGATCTACGGCACGAGGGGACCCGGCACGGATCACGCGCAGGCGGGGGCATACCGTGAGGAGTCGAACGCCTGAGCCGGGAGGAGACACGGGATGGGCAGCCGTACCGCGCTGGTCGAGGATCTGATGGAGCGCTTTCCGCATGTGCCGCGGGAGGCCGTCTTCAAGGAGGACCTGCTCCGCGGCGGTGTCGCCTTCGACCCGTCCGCGCTGAGCGACAACGAGTCCGGCGAGGTCAAGCCGAAGTCGTACTTCATCTTCTCCTTCGACCACGGCACCCTGCCCGAGCTGGGCGAGGCCGCGCTGCGCCGGCCCCCGGAGGAGATCATCCTCACCGGCGGCCCGTACGATCTGCGCCGGACCGTGGTCTCCGTCCGGGTGAACCCGTCCTCGCCCTACCGCGTGGCCGCCGACGAGGACGGCATGCTCGGTCTCTATCTGGACGGAAAGCGGATCTCGGACGTCGGTGTTCCGCCGATGCCCGAGTACTACCGGCACACCCTCGCCAGCGGGAAGTCCGTCATGGAGGTCGCCCCGACCATCCAGTGGGGCTATCTGATCTACCTCACCGTCTTCCGCGTCTGCCAGTACTTCGGCGCCAAGGAGGAGTGCCAGTACTGCGACATCAACCACAACTGGCGCCAGCACAAGGCGGCCGGGCGGCCGTACACGGGGGTCAAGGACGTCGAGGAGGTCCTCGAAGCCCTGGAGATCATCGACCGGTACGACACCGCGAAGGCGTCCACCGCGTACACGTTGACGGGCGGCGCGATCACCAAGACCGTCGGCGGGCGGGACGAGGCCGACTTCTACGGCCGGTACGCCAAGGCCATCGAGGAGCGCTTCCCCGGCCGCTGGATCGGCAAGGTCGTCGCCCAGGCGCTGCCGCGCGACGACGTGCAGCGGTTCAAGGACTACGGCGTGCAGATCTACCACCCCAACTACGAGGTGTGGGACCGCCGGCTCTTCGAGCTGTACTGCCCCGGCAAGGAGCGCTACGTCGGCCGCGACGAGTGGCACAAGCGGATCCTGGACTCGGCGGAGGTGTTCGGGGCGCGCAATGTGATCCCCAACTTCGTGGCGGGCGTGGAGATGGCGGAGCCCTTCGGCTTCACGACGGTCGACGAGGCGATCGAGTCGACGACCGAGGGCCTGCGCTTCTTCATGTCGCACGGCATCACGCCCCGCTTCACCACCTGGTGCCCGGAGCCCACGACCCCGCTCGGCAAGGCCAACCCGCAGGGCGCGCCGCTGGAGTACCACATCCGGCTGCTCCAGGCCTACCGTCAGACGATGGAGGACTTCGGACTCTCCT
This sequence comes from Streptomyces cupreus, assembly GCF_014257025.1. Taxonomy (GTDB): domain Bacteria; phylum Actinomycetota; class Actinomycetes; order Streptomycetales; family Streptomycetaceae; genus Streptomyces; species Streptomyces cupreus. The sequence continues at coordinate 32,584 of NZ_JACMSF010000055.1, read as the reverse complement.
CGCCTCCCGGCTACGGCCCGCCGGGACCCGGCCGCGCGGTGTTCTCGGTGAGCTCCTTCATGGACAGCCTGCCCGCGGAGCAGCCGAGCATTGTGTGACGGGAGTTGAGCAGGAGGCGACCGGGATCCGTACAACTCCTCGGAGTCGAGGGGCCGGACGGGTGTTCGTGACATTTGAATAGCGCGCTTGTCAGTTGTGTCGAAGACGTGAAAGGCTCGTGTTCTGCCGCGAGGTTCCCCCCAACTCCATTGCCAATATGGTGAGTTGACCTCGCTTGTGGATGCAGGAGACCCATGCCCGACCTGCCGACCCCCCAGGACGCCACCGAGGCCGCGCTGTTCTCCGAGTGCTGGGACGCCGTGCTCTCGTACGCCGACCTGTGCACGGCCGGCTCCACCGCGGCCACGGAGCTGGCCACGGAGGCGTTCTCGACCGGCATGCGCGAGGTCCGCGCCGCCGACTCGCACGGCACCCGATACGCCGGCCGCCGCTCGCCCCGACTGCCCCGGATACCCCTGCTGTTGACCGCCGTACGCACCACGGCCGCCGACTGGGAGGTCGCCGGCCGTGGCAACCGGCTCGACCCCGATCTGCGTCTGTGGCTCAACTCCGACAAGGCCGCCCGCTACGCCGGACCGCCGCAGGGCCGCCCGCTCGCCCTGCGCGGACTGCGCGACATGCAGCAGCCCGACGCCGAACTGCTGTGGCTGGCCGAGGTGGAGGCGCTGCCGCTGTCCGTCGTGGCCCGTCGGCTCGGCCTCGACCCGGCCACCGTCTCCGACGAACTCGCCCAGGTGCGGGGCCTGTTCCGGGACCGCTGCCACCGCAACCACCTCGACGCGCCCAAGGCCACCGAGTGCCGCGGTTACATCCGGCTGCTCGACGCGGTGACCCGCTCGCCCGTCGCGGAGACCCCGGACGACCTCTCCCGCCACCTCGCCACCTGTGTCGACTGCGCCGAGGCCGCCGCCTGTCTGCGGCTGAACGGCGTCGGACTGCCCGCCGCCCTCGCCGGCGGGGCCATCGGCTGGGGCGGCCTCGCCTACCTGGAGCGCCGCCGTCGCGCCGCCGAGGTCCGCCTCGGCGCCGGGCGCTTCGGCACACCGGTCCCCGAGGACGCGGACACCGACCCCGCCGCGCAGAAGGCGAAGGCGGTGCGCGGCGGGCTGCTCGTCGCGGCCGTACTGGTGTCGCTGCTGGCGCTCGCCGTGTCGATGATGCCGTTCGGCGGCTCCGGCTCCGGCGACGACACTGCGGGCGACTCCGGCGACCGTCAGCCGGTGGCGGACGACCCCGGCCCGTCCTTCGAACCGTCGGTCGAGGACTCCTCCGCGAGCGAGTCCGCGCGGCCCTCCGCCAGTGCCGTCGAGCGCACCCCGGAGAGCAAGGACCCCGACCCGGAACCCCAGGGCACCTCCACCACCACCGCGGGCAGCGGCGGCGCCGCCCCCGAGACCAGCGCCCCGGCCGGCTGCCGGGTCCGCTACGACCTGGTCAACCAGTGGCCCGACGGCTTCCAGGCCACCGTCACCGTCACCACCCAACAGCCCCTGGACACCTGGCGCGTCGCCTGGTCCTTCCGCGACGGCCAGCACGTCGGCCAGATGTGGGACGCGAGCTTCACCCAGAACGGCTCCCGAGTCACGGCGACCGCCGCCGACTACAACAAGACCGTCCCCGCCGAGGGCACCCTGACCTTCGGCTTCCTCGCCTCCTGGCAGGGCAAGAACTCCCCGGCGCACGACTTCGCGCTCAACGGGCGGGAATGCGGCACGGACTGAACCGGAAAATACGTTGACGCGCCGCCGCACGGCAGAGCTAAAGTGACGGCGCATCACACCGATGACGTGTGAACCGACGAGAGTGGACGAGGAGGTGTCGACCGATGGCTGTCGTTGCGATGGGCGCTGCCCGCATCCAGGAATCCATCAAGTCCACCTCCGTGGCCACCGGCTGAACCCACTCTCTCCTCGCGTCCAGCGACGCGTGCCGGGGGCCGCCCTTGTGAAGGGTCACCCTTGACTTCCAGCTCTGCTTTCTCCTCGCTCGTCCCTTACGGCTGGGACGACGCCTGGGCGGACGAGTTCGCCCCCTACGACGCCGAAGGACTGATCGCCGGGCGCGTCATCCGTGTCGACCGCGGGCAGTGCGACGTCGTCACCGCCGACGGAGTGCTGCGCGCCGACACCGCCTTCGTCACCCCCGACGACCCGATGCGGGTCGTGTGCACCGGTGACTGGGTCGCCGTGGAACCCGGAGGCAACCCGCGCTATGTACGGACGTATCTGCCGCGCCGTACCGCCTTCGTGCGCTCCACCTCCTCCCAGCGGTCCGAGGGGCAGATCCTCGCGGCCAACGTCGACCACGCCGTCGTCGCCGTGTCGCTGGCCGTCGAACTCGATCTCGGCCGTATCGAACGGTTCCTGGCGCTCGCCTGGGAATCGGGGGCGCAGCCCGTGGTCGTGCTCACCAAGGCGGACCTCGTGCCGGACGCGGTGACGCTCTCGCATCTCGTTCAGGACGTCGAGACGACGGCGCCGGGTGTGCCGGTGCTGACCGTCAGCGCCCATCTCGACGAGGGGCTCGACGTCCTCACCGCGGTCGTCGGCGGCGGTACGTCCGTACTGCTCGGGCAGTCCGGCGCGGGCAAGTCGACCCTCGCGAACGCGCTGCTCGGGGCGGAGATCATGGACGTCCAGGCCACGCGCGACATCGACGGCAAGGGACGGCACACCACGACCACACGCAATCTGCTTGCCCTGCCGGGCGGCGGAGTCCTGATCGACACGCCCGGGCTGCGGGGCGTCGGGCTGTGGGACGCGGAGAGCGGCGTCGGGCAGGTCTTCTCGGAGATCGAGGAACTGTCCGCGCGCTGCCGCTTCCACGACTGCGCGCACGAGACCGAGCCGGGGTGCGCTGTCCTCGCCGCCATCGACTCCGGGGAACTTCCCGAGCGGCGGCTCGACAGCTATCGGAAGCTGATGCGGGAGAACCAGCGGATCGTCGCCAAGACGGACGCGCGTCTTCGGGCGGAGATCCGACGGGACTGGAAGCGGAAGGGGGCGGAGGGAAGGGCGGCGATGGAGGCGAAGCGCAACGGCTGGCGCTGAGCGTGGGCGCAGGCCGGGTGGGATGCCATGTCCGAATCCCGCTGGCCCCGTCCCTGGCCCTCGCCCACACTGGAACGCGTGATGGACGAAGACACCAGGTACGAAGCCGTACGCAGCCGGGACGCCCGGTTCGACGGGGAGTTCTTCTTCGCCGTCGAGACCACCGGCATCTACTGCCGGCCCAGTTGCCCCGCCGTCACCCCGAAACGCCGTAACGTCCGCTTCTTCGCGACCGCCGCCGCCGCGCAGGGCTCGGGATTCCGGGCCTGCCGGCGGTGTCGGCCGGACGCCGCGCCGGGCTCGGCCGAGTGGAACGTCCGTGCGGACGTCGTCGGCCGGGCCATGCGGCTGATCGGCGACGGCGTGGTCGACCGGGAGGGCGTCGCCGGGCTCGCCACCCGGCTCGGCTACAGCCCCCGGCAGGTGCAACGCCAGCTGACCGGCGAACTCGGCGCGGGCCCCGTCGCGCTGGCCCGCGCCCAGCGGGCGCACACCGCTCGCGTCCTGTGCCAGACCACCGAGCTGCCGATCACCGAGATCGCCTTCGCGTCCGGGTTCGCCAGCGTGCGGCAGTTCAACGACACCATCCGGACGGTGTACGCGCAGACGCCGAGCGAGTTGCGCGCCGCGGCCGCCCGATCCCTCCGGCGCCGCGGCACCCCGACCGCCGGGATCCCGCTACGGCTCGCCCACCGCGGCCCCTACCAGTCCGGCGCCGTCTTCGATCTGCTCCAGGCCGAGGCCGTGCCCGGCGTGGAGCAGGTGAGCGGCGCTCACGGCCGGCGCACCTACCGCCGTACCCTCCGCCTGCCGCACGGCACGGGCATCGTCGCCGTCGACGAGCGGCCCGGCGTCAGCAGAGCCGACACCGGTACCCATCCCGGCGGCTGGCTCGACGCCCGTCTGCATCTGACCGACCCCCGCGACCTCACCACCGCCGTCCAGCGACTGCGCCGCCTGTTCGACCTGGACGCCGACCCCTACGCCGTGGACGGGCGGCTCGGCGCCGACGCACGGCTCGCCCCGCTGGTCGCCGCCCGCCCCGGACTCAGGTCGCCCGGCGCCGCCGACCCAGAGGAACTCGCCGTACGCGCGCTTGTGGGCCCCGCCGGTGCCGAGCGGCTGGTGCGCCGGTACGGCAAGACGCTGGACGCGCCCTGCGGGAGTCTCACCCACCTCTTCCCGGAACCGGCCGTCCTCGCCGAGGCCGAGCCGCACGGCATCCTGGGCGCGCTCACCGCAGCCCTCGCCGACGGCGCAGTACGCCTGGACGCGGGCGCCGACCGGGACGACGCCGAGCGGGCGCTGCTCGCCCTGCCCGGCCTCGATGCCCGTACCGTCGCCGTGGTGCGCACCCGTGCCCTCGGCGACCCGGACGTCGCGCCGCCCGGCGTCGACGTCCCCGACAGCTGGCGCCCCTGGCGCTCGTACGCCCTGCGACACCTGCGCACAGCAGGGGAGTTGGAGTCATGATCATGAGCACGCTGTGGACGAGCCTCGACAGCCCCGTCGGGCCCCTTCTGCTCACCGCGGACCCGGAGAGCGGTGCTCTCACCTCGCTGTCCGTGCCCGGTCAGAAGGGCGGCCGGAGCGTCCAGGAGGGCTGGCGGCACGAGCCCGGCGCCTTCCGGGACGCCGAGGAGCAGCTCGCCGCCTACTTCGTGGGGGAGCTGAAGGAGTTCCGGCTGCCGCTGCGCGCCGAGGGCACCGAATTCCGCACGAAGGTGTGGGATGCCCTCGACACCGTGCCGTACGGCGGGACCACGACGTACGGCGAGATCGCCGCGCGGATCGGCGCCTCCCGGGCGGCCGTCCGTGCCGTCGGCGGCGCGATCGGCGCCAACCCGCTGCTGATCGTCCGCCCCTGCCACCGGGTGATCGGCGCGGACGGCTCCCTGACCGGCTACGCCGGCGGCCTGGAGCGCAAGACGGCCCTGCTGACGCTTGAGAGCGCCCTCTAGCCCTCCAGACCCCAGCTGTGGATCCGCCGCGGATGGATGCGGATCACCTCCTCGCTGAAGTGCGGGCCCAGCCCGTGCGGCCCTGTGAGCAGCTCCGCCTCGCCGCGGATGTCGACCCCGCGCACCTTCCACGGCCGTACGCTCACGAGGTCGTCCACGACCAGGGCGACCAGGGGGTTCCGCTGGAGATTGCGCCACTTCTTGGTCCGGCCCATCTCCATGCCGCCGATCAGGATCGTCCCGTCCTCCTGGGGGAAGAAGCCGACGGGGTTCGCCTGCGGCTGTCCGTGCGGGTCGACGGTGGCCAGCCGGCCCAGTCGCTGGGTCTTCAGGTACGCCCGCTCCGCCTCGCTGAATTCGGTCATACGGTCACCCAAGCACGGCGGCCCGCCCCGCACATCGGGACGTCGGCCTAGGTCCGCGGCCCTACCCCCAGATCACCAGGCCCAGCCACGCCCCCGCGATCAGCAGACAGGTGAACAGCTCGGCCAGCACGCTGGAGCCGCCCGAGCGCATCGCCGTGCGCAGGGCCGCCCTCGCCTCGGCGTGCCGGCCCAGGCGGAGGCGTTCCTCCAGGTAGATGCCGGCCATGAAACCGGGGATCGCACCGACCACGGGAATCAGGAAGAAGCCGAGTAACGCCCCCGCTCCGGCGTACACGCCCATCCGGCGGGTGGCGCCGCTCGCGCGCAGCCGCCGGGGCGGCAGGGCCCAGCGGACCACCTGGGAGAGGAACAGGGCGACGGTCGCCCCGACCAGCAGCCACCACGCCACCGCCCGCGGGTCCTTCAGCGCCCACCACATGATCGCGGCCCACACCAGCCACGACCCCGGTACGCCGGGCACCAGCACTCCGCACAGGCCGAGCAGGATGACCGTGCCGACCAGCAGGAGATCCCACACTCCCATCTGACCAGAGTGCCGGAGCCAGGATGGGCCCGCAGGTCAGCGTTCCCGGCCCACCCGGCCGCGCTCGTAGGCGTACGGGTTTTCCGGGTATCGCATCCGCGTTCTACCCTTCACTCGATTTTCGGGATGCCCCGTTTTCATACGGCCCATGCGGTGGACAATTAGGGGCATGAGCCAGCAGGGGGGAAGGCCCACCGGTCGGGAGGACGACTGGTGGATGCAGCTGTACGACGAGACGACAGAGGACACAGGGCCTTCGGCGGCGCCGGATTCTCTGGACGACAGGTTCGCCTCGGCGTCGACCACGCTGAAGAAGACGCTGTCCGCCCAGCCCGCGGACGGCGCCCCGCCCACGCCTGACAGCGCGACCGACCCCCCGGCACCCGCCCCGATCCCCGAGCAGCGGACGGAAGCCGTTCCCGCACCCACCGTCGACTACGTGGGCTCCGGCCCCCCGACCTACGAAGCCGAACCCACCGCCCTCCCACCCGCCGACCCCGACGACCTGGACGACCTCGTCGCCGACACCGTCCTCGACGGCGCCCACTACGGCGCCTGCACCCTCCGTGCCGTCTCCGTGCGAGGCGACTCCGCCCGCTACCGGGGTGAACCCCGCCGCGACTCCCTCCTGACCGCCCGCTTCGGCACCGGCGACGCCGCCCTCGTCCTCGTCGCCATGGCCACCGGCGCCCGGGCCACCCCCGGCGCCCACCGCGCCGCCGCCGAGGCCTGCCACTGGATCGGACGGGCCGTCGGCCGCAGTCACGAGCGCCTCGCCGAGGACATCCGCGCCGCCCGCCGAGGCGACCTCAAATCAGGCCTGCACCGTCTGACCGACCGCAGCCTCGGCAAGCTCCGCGCCAGCGCCGCCGAACAGGGCGTCGACCCGGAGGAGTATGCGGCCACCCTGCGCTGCCTCCTCCTGCCCGCCGACCCCGAGTGCCGTACCCGCGTCTTCTTCGGCGTCGGCGCCGGCGGTCTGTTCCGGCTCAGGGACGGCGAGTGGCAGGACATCGAGCCGCGGGTCACGGACGTCGTCGGCGAGCCCGTCGTGGGGTTCGGCTCGATGCCGTCCGAGACCCCCGAGGGCGACCGGCTCACCATGGACCTGGGCATCCCCACGCCCCCGAGCCCCTACGAGCCCGCCCCGGAACCACCCCGCGAGCACTTCCGCTTCCGTGCCTCGGTCGCCCGTCCGGGTGACACGCTTCTGATGTGCAGCGGAGGTCTCGCCGAACCCCTGCGCGGCGAGGCAGAACTCGCCCGCCACCTGACCGGCCGATGGTCCGGCCCCACCCCGCCCGGCCTCGCCGCGTTCCTCGCCGACACCCAGATCCGGGTCAAGGGCTACGCCGACGACCGTACGGCCGCCGCCGTCTGGGAGACCTGACCGAGCGAACCGCGCGGCCCTGTGCCTCCAATGGAACCCGGAGGAATCGAAGGAGACCGAAGGGGCAGACCGCAGCCATGGCCAAGCAGAACGTCGCGGAGCAGTTCGTCGACATCCTCGTCCGCGCCGGGGTCGAGCGCCTCTACGGCGTCGTCGGCGACAGCCTCAACCCCGTCGTGGACGCCGTACGCCGTAACTCCGGCATCGACTGGGTGCACGTACGGCACGAGGAGACCGCCGCCTTCGCCGCCGGCGCGGAGGCCCAGATCACGGGCAAGCTGACGGCCTGCGCGGGCTCCTGCGGACCCGGCAACCTGCACCTGATCAACGGCCTCTACGACGCCCACCGCTCCATGGCCCCCGTCCTCGCGCTCGCCTCACACATCCCCTCCAGCGAGATCGGCCTCGGCTATTTCCAGGAGACCCATCCGGACCAGCTGTTCGGCGAGTGCAGCCACTACAGCGAGCTGATCTCCAGCCCCAAGCAGATGCCCCGGCTGCTCCAGACCGCCATCCAGCACGCGGTCGGCCGCTCCGGCGTCAGCGTGGTCTCCCTGCCCGGCGACATCGCCGACCAGCCCGCCCCCGACAAGCCCGTCGAGACCGCCCTCGTCACCACCCGGCCCACGGTCCGCCCCGGCGACGAGGAGATCGACCGGCTCGTCCGGATGATCGACGCGGCCGACAAGGTCACCCTGTTCTGCGGCAGCGGCACGGCGGGCGCGCACGCGGAGGTCATGGAGTTCGCGGAGAAGATCAAGTCCCCGGTGGGGCACGCCCTGCGGGGGAAGGAACACATCCAGTACGACAACAAGTTCGACGTCGGCATGAGCGGTCTCCTCGGCTACGGCGCCGCCTACGAGGCCACCCACGAGTGCGATCTGCTGATCCTGCTCGGCACCGACTTCCCGTATAACGCCTTCCTGCCCGACGACGTCAAGATCGCCCAGGTCGACGTCCGGCCCGAACACCTCGGCCGCCGCTCCAAGTTGGACCTGGCCGTGTGGGGCGACGTACGCGAGACCCTGCGCTGTCTCATCCCCCGGGTGCGGATCAAGGAGAACCGGCGCTTCCTCGACAAGATGCTCAAGAAGCACGCCGACGCGCTGGAGGGCGTCGTCAAGGCGTACACCAGGAAGGTCGAGAAGCACGTCCCGATCCACCCCGAGTACGTCGCCTCGGTGCTGGACGAACTCGCCGCCGAGGACGCGGTGTTCACGGTAGACACCGGTATGTGCAACGTCTGGGCCGCCCGTTACATCACCCCGAACGGCCGCCGCCGGGTCATCGGCTCCTTCTCCCACGGTTCGATGGCGAACGCGCTGCCCATGGCGATCGGCGCCCAGTTCACCGACCGTCGCCGTCAGGTGGTGTCGATGTCCGGCGACGGCGGATTCTCCATGCTGATGGGCGACTTCCTCACACTGGTGCAGCACGATCTGCCCGTGAAGGTGGTCCTCTTCAACAACTCCTCGCTCAGCATGGTCGAGTTGGAGATGCTGGTCGCAGGACTGCCGTCGTACGGCATCACGAACAAGAACCCCGACTTCGCGGCCGTCGCCCAGGCCTGCGGTGCCTACGGCGTACGCGTGGAGAAGCCCAAGCAGCTCGCGGGGGCCCTGAAGGACGCCTTCGAGCACAAGGGCCCGGCCCTCGTCGACATCGTCACCGACCCCAACGCCCTGTCCATCCCGCCGAAGATCAGCGCCGAGATGGTCACCGGCTTCGCCCTGTCCGCCTCGAAGATCGTCCTCGACGGCGGAGTGGGCCGCATGCTCCAGATGGCTCGCTCCAACCTCCGCAACGTGCCCCGGCCTTAGGGGTCGCGTACGGCCGGATCGGCAGGCGGTGGTGGACAGTTCGGCCGATGTGTCCTCGTCCCGTGCCGCCCGAGAGGTCCGCTTCGGCGCGTCGGCACCCCGCCGTTCACCCCGGTGTGACCCCTTCGTGGCCGAACGCCTGGTCGTTGACGATTCGACATGACTGTCGCGTGCCCGACGGGGCATGGTTCCCGTGAACGTGTTCGAGCAGGAGGGGAACGACATCGGCACGGGGGCGGGGGTCATGAAGAGGCAGGTACGAGGGGGCGGTCCCATCGCGATCGGGGCCTTCTCGACGGACACGACGGGGGACAGGGCCGACGGGACCGGAGAACCGGCGCCGACGAGCCGTCTCAGGCGCAGGCTCGGGCGCGCCGACCTCAGGGCGGTGCCCGAGACACGCAGGGAACTGAGGAAGCTCTTACAGCACTGGGGCAGGCCCGGACGATCCGAGATAGCGGAGCTGCTGACCAGCGAGCTCGTCACCAACGCCCTGGTCCACACCGACCACGACGCGGTCCTCACCGCGACCGTGGGACCGAGCGGACTGCGGGTGGAGGTACGGGACTTCGTGGCCCGCAGGCCCAGGATGTGCGTACCGAACGCCGACGACGGTACGCACGGCAGGGGCCTGGTGCTGGTGGAGTCCCTGGCGGACGCGTGGGGCGTACGGCCGCACGGGGTGGGCAAGGCGGTGTGGTTCGAACTGGACGCGGAGGCCGCATGACGACGGGAGGGGGTACGACCTGACGCCGTACCCCCTCCCGTGGTTCGTCCGAGGAGAGCGGTTTTCAGCCGAACTGCTGCTCCAGGTCCTTGAGCTTGCGCTCCAGGGAGTCCAGGCGCGGCAGGGCCATGGTGTCGTCCTCCGCGGTGAGATCGACCGTCACCGGGTCAGAACCTTTGCGTACGGGCTGAAGTGAGGGACGCGTACGTACGGGCAGCTGCTCCGGCGACGATATGGCAGGCTCCGCGGTGACCCGGTCGGAGCCGCGCTCCACCGCCTGCACCTCGACCTCCACCTGCCGTCCGCCGCCACGGCCGACGAGCCCGCGGTGGCCGCGGCTGATCGCCTTCAGCTGAGCGCGCTCCACGCGCTGCTGGTCGCGCCGCCGCAGTCGCTGCTCGTCCTTCTTGATCTTGTCCTCGCGCACTTCCTCGACCGCCTCGTCCAGGCTGCGCACACCCTCCAGGAGCATGAGGGACCAGGCCTTGTAGGTCTCCCGGGGCGCCCGCAGCCAGCGGACGATACGGATCTGCGGCAGCGGCCTCGGCACCAGACCCTGCTCGCGCAGGGCGGCCCGGCGGGTCTGCTTCAGCGCCCGGTCGAAGAGCACCGCCGCGGACAGGGACATGCCGGCGAAGAAGTGCGGGGCGCCGTCGTGGCCGATACCCCTGGGCGCGTGCACCCAGTTGAACCAGGCCGCGGCGAACGCGAACGTCCATACGAGTATCCGGGAGCCGAGTGCCGCGTCACCGTGGCTCGCCTCGCGCACCGCGAGCACGGAGCAGAACATCGCCGCCCCGTCCAGGCCGAACGGGACCAGGTACTGCCAGCCGTTCGTGAGGCCGAGGTTCTGCTCGCCGAATCCGACCAGGCCATGGAAGGAGAGCGCCGCGGCCACCGCGGCACAGCAGAACAGGAGCACATAGGAGACCGTGCCGTATATGGCCTCCTTGCGCCTGCGGCGCTCTTCGCTGCGCTCCCACGAGTCGTCGGCACTCGTGTCCTTCCCCGAGGAGCGCTTTCCGCGCGCGAGCACCGCCACCGCCGCCAGCGTGCCCAGGAGCAGTACGGCGCCCGGAAGCAGCCAGTTCAGCGATATGTCGGTCAGTCTCATCTGGGGTCCCTTGCATTGGGATAGGGCGTAACGCCCGCCATAGTGGCCCAATCCCTCCGGCCCTCAGGGGGTTTCGGGGCAAGAGGCCGCCAAGGAGGTGCAAGGGGATGCCCAGGGCGGCGTTCTGCTCGAACTGCCGCTTGAGGGGCGGGAGTTGAGTTCGAATAAGACTACCCGTACGGGCGGTTCCACGGAAAGTTCCTGCGACGAGTGAGGAAGTTGTGAAACCCCTGTAACCGTGCGGGCGGTCCCCTGGGGTCGATCCTACGGGAGTGCGCGGAGTGCTCGTGCCCGCGCGCGTGGCTCAACTCGCCGTCGCCAGCGGCTTGCTGACGCGCTCGGCCTCGCAGGTGCGCGGGCAGGTGGCGCAGGCGTCCTCGGGGCGCAGGGTGTAGAACATGCAGCAGCTCACCCGCTCCCGGGTGGCCAGCGGCTCGCCGTCCGGTCCCGTCAGCACGCGGAAGGCGGCGGAACCGGCGTACGGCTTGGTCGAGCCCGGCAGCAGCAGCTCCAGCTCGCGCATCGCGCGCTCCTCCTCGCCGAGGAGCTGGGCGACGTACCACAGGCTCTCGACGATCTCGTCGGTCACCATGCCCCACAGGGCGCGCCCGCGGCGGCGCATACGCGGCCCGAAGCCGGCGAGGACGGGTTCGAGGTGCTCGGCGACGGCGCTGCGGACCTCGGCGCGCAGGGCCTCCTCGTCGGGGACCACGCGGGCGCCGGGGAGGTCGGCCGCCGGGTCGCCGGGCAGACAGGCGAAGCCGGCGGTCGGGCGGACCGCCATCCGGCCGATGGGGAGGCCGGGTGCCGTGCGGTCGTAGGAGACATGCGTCACGGGGAGGCGGGGGACGCGGCGGTGCAGGAACCAGGGGGCGGTGATCAGGAGGCAGGCGGGCCAGGTGTAGCGGTGCAGGCCGAAGCCGGCGGTGACGTCCGGGCGGGCCCGCTGGTCGTAGTCGCGCTGGACCTGCTCGTCGTCCCAGGCCAGGAAGGCGTCGAGGGGGGTGCCTCCGGCGGCGAGCTCGGCCGCGGAGACCCAGCCGGGGCCGCTGGGGGTGGGGTCCGTGGGGCCGAGTTCGGTCACCGCGAGTGACGGGAGGACCTCGGTGAGCCGTATGTACGCGTCCGTGGTGGCCGAACGGGGCACAGGCATACGGGACTCCCGATTCAGTGCGGTTTTCAGGTAAGCCTTACCTTACCCAAGATCGATTGGATTTGAACTGACGCCCTGTGCGCTTATGGTGCTTGACGGACGAGTAACAACCCGCCGTAATGACCCCAAGACCGACACGTCCGCAGGAGGAGCCCGTGAACCAGGGTGCGCAGGGCTCCGCCGAGGCGCGGGCCGCCGAGATACCGGGGGTTTCGCAGCTCCGGGGCGAGGCCAGGGTGCCGGCCCAGCCCGGCGCCGCGGAGGTGGCCCGGGTCCGCGGCGAACACACCCACAGCGAAACGCCGATTCCACGCCCTCGGGCGGCCGTCCAGCGTTCCTCGGTGCGCGGTCAGATCCTCGACGCACTCCGTACGGCGCTGGTGACGGGGGAGTTGGCCCCCGGCGAGGTCTACTCGGCTCCCGTGCTCGGCGAACGCTTCGGTGTCTCCGCGACCCCGGTCCGTGAGGCCATGCAGCAACTGGCCCTCGAAGGCGCCGTGGAGGTCGTACCGAACCGGGGCTTCCGGGTGGTGGAGCGCGGCGCCCGTGAACTGGCGGAACTGGCCGAGGTGCGCGCCCTGATCGAGGTCCCGGTGATGCTGCGCCTGGTGCGAACGGTTCCGCCCGAACGCTGGGCCGCCCTGCGCCCGCTGGCGGAGGCGACGGTACGGGCCGCCTCCAGCGGCTGCCGGGCGACGTACGCCGAATCGGACCGTGCCTTCCACGCGGCGGTGCTGTCGCTGTCCGGCAACGAACAACTGGTCCACATCGCCGAGGACCTGCACCGCCGCTCCCAGTGGCCCCTGGTGGGCGCCCAGCCCGGCCGCGGCCGCGCGGACCTCATCGCGGACGCGGCCGAGCACACGGCGCTGCTGGACGCACTGATCGCCCGGGACCTGGAAGTGGTCCGGGCCTTGGTGGGGGAGCACTTCACGGGGGCCTCGTAGGCCCCCTGGTTCACGCCGTCGCCGCTCCCGTGGCCGGCGGTCCCTGCGCCAAGTGCCGGGCGAGCCACGTCGGTACGCCGCCCAGCAGCCGGAACAGGCGGCGCGCTTCCTCTCGCAGACGGGAGGCCTCCGGTTCCGGCTCCGCGTCCGCCAGCGATGCCAGCGCGGGGGCCGTGCCGACCAGGTAGCCCAACTCCTCCCGGATCCGCAGGGACTCCGCGAAGCCGTGCCGTGCCTCCGCCAACTCGCCGTCCCGCAGCGCCAGTCCGGCCAGATGGCGCCAGGTGAAGGACAGCAGCAGCGGATCCGCATGGGCCGTCGCCGCCGCGTGCGCCCGGCGGTAGGCCGCCCGTGCCGCCTGCGGGGAGTGCGCCAGGTTCTCCGCCAGCAGCCCCCGGCGGAAGTCCAGCAGTGCCCGGCCCGGCGCCCCCGGAGGGATCAGCGCCGCCGCCCGCCCCAGCGCCGCCCGCGCCTCGTCCGCCCGGTCCCGGACCGTGTGCAGCGTGGCCGCATAGGCAAGTTGCCCGCGTTCACAAGCGGCCGCCCCCCGCTCCTCGTCGCTGTGCGCCACGGCCTCCGCCGTACGCAGCGCGTCCTCCGCGTCCTCCCAGCCCTGCTCGGTGTACAGACACCGCTCCACCAGCAGCGACGCCCGTTGCAGGGACGCCGCGGGAGTGTCCGGCCGTAGCAGCGCCGCCGCGTCGGCCCAGCAGGCCCGCGAGCGCAGCCGCCATACCGCGGTCTGGAGTGGATCGTCACCGGCGGTCGTTCCGTTACCAGACATGGCGGTATGCGCCACGTTGCCCTCCCCGAGCACGCCCTTGAGCTTTGAGTGGTGGCCGCATTTCAGCATCTGCGGCCCACGCAGGCCAAGGGGGTAGGTGAAGGATTTCACAAAGTCGTGGGACAGCGGCCCCGGTCGAAGCATGCCCGTGATGACCTCAGCTCATCCGCAACGCCAGGAAGAAATCGAGCTTGTCCTCGAGCCGGGACAGGTCCCGGCTCGTCAACTGCTCGATTCTCCCCACCCGGTAGCGCAGTGTGTTGACGTGGAGGTGCAGCCGGGTCGCACAGCGCGTCCACGAGCCGTCGCAGTCCAGGAACGCCTCCAGCGTCGGGATCAACTCGGCCCGGTGGCGGCGGTCGTAGTCCCGCAGCGGGTCCAACAGGCGTGCGGTGAAGGCCCGGCGGACGTCGTCCGGGACGAACGGCAGCAGCAGCACGTGCGAGGCCAGCTCCTGGTGGCCCGCCGCGCACACCCGCCCCGGTCGCGCCGCCGCCACTCTTCGGGCGTGCCGCGCCTCCTCCAGCGCCCCGCGCAGTCCCTCCGCGGAGTGCACCGCCGCGCTGACGCCGAGCGTGACCCGGCCGTCGCCGTCGAGGCCGGCCGAGAGCGGGTCCCGGACCGACTCCAGGAGACGGTCGGCGAGGATGCCCTCCTCCGAGCCGTCGTGCTCGGACGACACCGCGGGCAGCGGGACCAGCGCGATGGCCTCGTCGCCCGTGTGCGCCACCGCGATACGGTCCGAGGGCTCCGGGCCCGTGGTCAGCGGGTCGACCAGGATCTCCTCCAGCAGCGACTGGGCCACCGGACCGCCCTCCACCTCGCCGCCCTCCCATTCGACGCGGGCCACCACGACCTGCCAGTGCGGGGCCGCGCCCAGACCGGGCAGCAGGACCGGCGCGGCCACCCTGAGGCGGGCGGCGATCTCGGCGGGCGCGGCGCCCGTCTGGACCAGCTCCAGGACCTCCTGCGCGAGACGGCGGCGCACCGTGCGGGCCGCGTCCCGGCGGTCCCGCTCGACCGCGATCAGCTGGGTGACGCCCTGGAGCAGGTCGAGCCGCTCCTCGGGCCAGTCCCCGGCGTCCGCCTCCACGGCCAGCAGCCAGTCCGACAGCACCGTCTCGCGCACATCCCGCGAGGCCTGCGGGGAGCGGCCGGTGCTGCGGATCGGGAACAGGGAGTACGGCGCGGAGTCGAGCGTGACCCGGTGCGGGCCGCGTCGGCCGGTGCGGGCTGCCGCCAGATGCTCGGCGGCGAGCTCGGCGCACATGTCGGCGGGCAGGGCCGGGCCGCCGACCTTCGAACCGGCGATCAGCCGTCCGGTGGGGGAGAGCACCCAGGCGCGCAGATCCAGGTCCGAGCCCAGGAGGTCGAGGACGACGTCCGGGCCGCCGCCCGCCGGGCCCGAGGTCATCATGCGGCGGTGCCGGTCCACGACCGCCGCGAGGTCCCCCGCGCGCTCGCCGGAGACCTGCCGTACGACATGCTCGGTGACCGTCGCGAAGGCCACCGACTCGTGCACGGCGAACAGCGGCAGGCGGTGCCGGGCGCAGGCCAGGACCAGGTCCTCGGGGACATCGCCGAGCTCGGCCTCACCGGCCGCGAGGGCGGCCACCCCGGCCTGCGCGAGGATCCGTACGAACGGCTCCGAGTCGTCGGCGTCCCGGCGCCAGGCCAGGCCCGTGAGCACCAGCTCGCCGCCCGACAGATAGCGGCTGGGGTCCCGCAGATCCGTGGTCATCACGCCACGGACGGTGCGGTCGAGCTCCTCTTCGCCGCCGAGCAGCTTGAGGCCCAGCGCGTCCGTGTCGAGCAGTGCGCGCAGCCGCATTCTCGTCGCCGCCGTTCTTTGTCTCGAAATCTACGATGGATCTAGGTGGATGGTTGAGGTCCCGGGTCCGTCCGGCGGGCCGGTGAGCCATGCTCGCCGACGCGTGGGTCGCGTTTCGGCTGTGTCCCAGGTCACGTGGTGTGCGTCGCACGTTTCCAGAGGAAAACCAGGAGGTTACTGATGACCTCCGTTCATACGAATCTACAAGATGACCGGCCTGGCCAGCCAACTCCTTCATGGTTTCCGTGACTGACCCCGGTGGAGGACGGCGCTGTGTACTGACCTCACTCCGCGTTAACAGCACATGAACGAGCCGGGCCCGCCGCACACGGATTGGCTCAATCTGTACGACCCACGAGACGAAGAAGAGAGCCGGTCATGGACTTCCTTCGCCCCGCCAGCTGGGAGGAGGCGCTCGCCGCGAAGGCCGAGCACCCCACCGCTGTGCCGATTGCGGGTGGCACCGATGTGATGGTCGAGATCAACTTCGACCACCGCCGGCCCGAGTACCTCCTGGACCTCAACCGCATCGGCGACCTCTACGAGTGGGAGGTCGGCGAGGAGAGTGTGCGGCTCGGCGCCTCCGTCCCGTACACCCAGATCATGGAGAACCTGCGCGCCGAGCTGCCGGGTCTCGCCCTCGCCTCGCACACGGTCGCCTCCCCGCAGATCCGTAACCGCGGCGGCGTCGGCGGCAACCTCGGCACCGCCTCCCCGGCCGGCGACGCCCACCCCGCGCTCCTCGCGGCCGGTGCCGAGGTCGAGGTCGAGTCGGTGCGCGGCAGCCGCCGTATCCCGATCGACGAGTTCTACACCGGCGTGAAGCGCAACGCGCTCGCGCCCGACGAGCTGATCCGCGCGGTGCACATCGACAAGGCGGACGGGCCCCAGCAGTTCTCGAAGGTGGGCACGCGCAACGCCATGGTCATCGCCGTGTGCGCCTTCGGGCTCGCGCTGCACCCCGGGACGCGGACCGTGCGTACCGGCATCGGCTCGGCCGCGCCCACGCCCGTGCGGGCCAAGGCCGCCGAGGAGTTCCTGAACGCCGCGCTGGAAGAGGGCGGCTTCTGGGACAACGGCGAGATCATCACCCCGTCGGTAGCCAAGCAGTTCGCGGACCTGTGCTCCGCCGCCTGCAACCCGATCGACGACGTCCGGGGTACCGCGAGCTACCGCCGCCACGCCGTCGGCATCATGGCACGCCGCACGCTGACCTGGACCTGGGAGTCCTACCGCGGCACCGCCGCCCACACGGAGGGAGTCGCCTGATGCGTGTCAACTTCACTGTCAACGGACGTCCGCAGGAAGCCGACGACGTGTGGGAGGGCGAGTCCCTGCTGTACGTGCTGCGCGAGCGGCTGGGCCTTCCCGGTTCCAAGAACGCCTGTGAGCAGGGCGAGTGCGGTTCCTGCACGGTCCGCCTCGACGGCGTCCCGGTGTGTTCCTGTCTGGTCGCCGCCGGTCAGGTCGAGGGCCGTGAGGTCGTGACCGTCGAGGGGCTCGCGGACTTCGCCAAGCAGCGTTCCTGCGGTACGGGTGCCTGCGGCACCGCCGAGGGCCAGGACTCGCAGACCGGCGAGGGCACCGGCTCATCCCCGCGCGCAGCGCTCTCTCCGATCCAGCAGGCGTTCATCGACGCCGGCGCCGTCCAGTGCGGCTTCTGCACCCCGGGTCTGCTGGTCGCGGCCGACGAGATGCTGGAGCGCAACCCCAACCCGAGCGACGCGGACATCCGCGAGGCGCTCTCGGGCAACCTGTGCCGCTGCACCGGCTACGAGAAGATCATGGACGCGGTCCGCCTCGCGGCCGCCCGGCAGGGAGAGGCGGTCTGAGCCCGATGCCCTCCCCCACTTTCGAATTCGCTCAAGCGGGCGGTGCCCCCACCGGCACTCCCACGAAGATCACCCAGGGGTCCCAGACCAAGGGCGGCATCGGTGAGTCCACGCTCCGCCCGGACGGCACCCTCAAGGTCACCGGCGAGTTCGCGTACTCGTCCGACATGTGGCACGAGGACATGCTCTGGGGCCAGATCCTGAGATCGACGGTCGCCCACGCCGAGATCGTGTCCATCGACACGAGCGAAGCCCTCGCCATGCCCGGCGTCTACGCCGTCATGACCTACGACGACCTGCCCACCGAGGTGAAGAACTACGGCCTGGAGATCCAGGACACCCCGGTTCTCGCCCACGGCAAGGTACGTCACCACGGCGAGCCGGTGGCGATCGTCGCCGCCGACCACCCGGAGACCGCGCGCCGCGCCGCCGCGAAGATCCACGTCGAGTACCGCGACCTGCCGGTCATCACTGATGAGGCCTCCGCGACCGCGCCGGACGCGATCCTCGTCCACGAGGGCCGCGACGACCACCACGCCGGCCACGTCCCGCACCCGAACATCGTGCACCGCCAGCCGATCGTCCGCGGCAACGCCGACGAGGCCGCCAGGAAGGCCGACGTCATCGTCAGGGGCGAGTACACCTTCGGCATGCAGGACCAGGCCTTCCTCGGCCCGGAGTCCGGCCTCGCCGTGCCGGAGGAGGACGGCGGCGTCCACCTCTACATCGCCACCCAGTGGCTTCACTCCGACCTGCGCCAGATCGCGCCCGTCCTCGGCCTGCCCGAGAAGAAGGTGCGCATGACGCTGGCCGGCGTCGGCGGCGCGTTCGGCGGCCGCGAGGACCTGTCGATGCAGATCCACGCCTGTCTGCTGGCGCTGCGCACCGGCAAGCCCGTCAAGATCGTCTACAACCGCTTCGAGTCCTTCTTCGGACACGTCCACCGCCACCCGGCGAAGCTCTACTACGAGCACGGCGCCACCAAGGACGGCAAGATCACGCACATGAAGTGCCGGATCGTCCTGGACGGCGGCGCCTACGCCTCCGCCTCCCCGGCGGTGGTCGGCAACGCCTCGTCCCTGTCCGTCGGTCCGTACGTCATCGACGACGTCGACATCGAGGCCATCGCCCTCTACACCAACAACCCGCCCTGCGGCGCCATGCGCGGCTTCGGCGCGGTCCAGGCGTGCTTCGCCTACGAGGCGCAGATGGACAAGCTGGCGGCGAAGCTGGGCATGGACCCGGTGGAGTTCCGGCAGCTCAACGCCATGGAGCAGGGCACCATCATGCCGACGGGCCAGCCCGTCGACTCTCCGGCCCCGGTCGCCGAACTCCTGCGCCGCGTCAAGGCGATGCCGCTCCCTCCGGAGCGTCAGTGGGAGTCCAGCGAGGGCGCGGACGTACGCCAGCTGCCCGGCGGTCTGTCCAACACCACGCACGGTGAAGGCGTCGTGCGCGGGATCGGCTACGCGGTCGGCATCAAGAACGTCGGCTTCTCCGAGGGCTTCGACGACTACTCCACCGCCAAGGTGCGCATGGAGGTCGTGGGCGGCGAGCCCGTCGCGACCGTGCACACCGCGATGGCGGAGGTGGGCCAGGGCGGTGTCACCGTCCACGCGCAGATCGCCCGCACCGAGCTGGGCGTCACCCAGGTGACCATTCACCCGGCGGATACGCAGGTGGGCTCGGCGGGTTCCACGTCGGCCTCGCGTCAGACGTACGTCACCGGCGGCGCCGTGAAGAACGCCTGCGAGCTGGTGCGCGAGCGGGTCCTGGAGATCGGGCGCCGCAAGTTCGGCTCCTACCACCCGGCTTGGGCGACGGCGGAGCTGCTTCTGGAGGGCGGCAAGGTCGTCACCGATGGCGGCGAGGTCCTCGCCGACCTGGTGGACGTGCTGGAGAACGAGTCCGTCGAGGTCGAGGAGGAGTGGCGGCACCGGCCGACCGAGGCCTTCGACCTGCGCACCGGCCAGGGCAACGGCCACGTCCAGTACTCCTTCGCGGCGCACCGCGCGGTCGTCGAGGTCGACACCGAGCTCGGCCTGGTCAAGGTCATCGAGCTGGCCTGCGCCCAGGACGTCGGCAAGGCCCTCAACCCGCTGTCCGTCCTCGGCCAGATCCAGGGCGGCACTCTGCAGGGCATGGGCATCGCGGTGATGGAGGAGATCGTCGTCGATCCCAAGACCGCGAAGGTCAGGAACCCGTCCTTCACGGACTATCTGCTTCCCACGATTCTCGACACGCCGATCATCCCGGTCGACGTGCTCGAACTCGCCGACGAGCACGCCCCATACGGGCTCCGCGGCATCGGCGAGGCCCCCACGCTGTCCTCGACTCCGGCCGTCCTCGCGGCGATCCGCAACGCGACGGGACTGGAGCTGAACAGGACGCCGGTACGACCGGAACACCTCACCGGTCAGGCGTAGCGAAATACCGCAAGTCCCTCCGGGCGGCACCGGGAACGTCACACTTCGCCGCGCCGCCCGGAGTAACCAGATCGTTCGTCTCGGGCCGTCCCCCGGGTCGTGCGGCCGAAGCACCTTCCCAAATCCCGTAGCCGCGCCTGCGGTTCCCCATACGGGTGCCCCTGTGAACCTTGGGAGTAGGCCCACATGACCCAGCAGTCACTGGAGCCGAAGACCGTCGCCGAAGACGCGGGTGAAGGCACCCTCGTCCCGGCCGGACGGTCTTGGCTCGACCGGTACTTTCACATATCCAAGCGAGGCTCCACGGTCGCGCGCGAAGTGCGCGGCGGCGTCACTACCTTCATGGCGATGGCGTACATCCTCCTGCTCAACCCCCTGATCCTGTCCGGCAAGGACGCGGCAGGGGACACGCTCGCCCAGAAGGCCCTGATCACCGCGACCGCGTTCGCGGCGGCCTTCACCACGCTGCTGATGGGCTTCTTCGGCAAGGTGCCGCTCGCCCTCGCCGCCGGCCTCTCCGTCTCCGGCGTCCTCGCCTCGCAGGTCGCCCCGCAGATGACCTGGCCGCAGGCCATGGGCATGTGCGTGATGTACGGCGTGGTCATCATGCTGCTGGTCGTCACCGGCCTGCGCGAGATGATCATGAACGCGATCCCGCTCGCGCTCAAGCACGCGATCACCATGGGCATCGGCCTGTTCATCGCCCTGATCGGCTTCTACAAGGCCGGCTTCGTGCACCAGGGCGAGGGCACCCCGGTCACCCTCGGACCTACGGGCGAACTGGCCGGCTGGCCCGTGCTGTTGTTCGCCGCGACCCTGCTGGCCATCTTCATGCTCCAGGCCCGTGGCGTCCCCGGCGCGATTCTGATCGGCATCGTCGGCGGCACCGTACTGGCCGTCGCCCTCAACGCGTTCGACGTCATCGACCCCAAGCAGTGGGCGAGCGGCGCTCCCGAGCTGCAGGGCAGCGCGGTGTCCATGCCGGACTTCTCGATCTTCGGTGACGTCGAGTTCGGCGGCTGGGGCGAGGTCGGCGCGATGACGGTCGGCATGATCGTGTTCACGCTGGTGCTCGCCGGGTTCTTCGACGCGATGGCCACGATCATCGGCGTCGGCACCGAGGCCAGGCTCGCCGACGACAAGGGCCGGATGCCGGGCCTGTCCAAGGCGCTGTTCATCGACGGCGCGGGCGGCGCGATCGGCGGCGTCTCCGGCGCCTCCGGCCAGACCGTCTTCGTCGAATCGGCGACCGGCGTCGGCGAGGGCGCCCGTACGGGCCTGTCCTCGGTCGTCACCGGTCTGTTCTTCGCGGCCTGTCTCTTCTTCACCCCGCTCACGGCGATCGTGCCCGGCGAGGTCGCGGCGGCGGCCCTGGTCGTCATCGGCGCCATGATGATGATGAACGCCCGGCACGTGGACTGGGGCAACCGCGCCACCGCGATCCCGGTCTTCCTGACCGTCGTGATCATGCCGTTCACCTACTCCATCACCGCGGGCGTCGCGGCCGGCGTCATCTCGTACGTCGCCATCAAGACCGCCCAGGGCAAGGTCCGCGAGATCGGGGCGTTCATGTGGGCCCTGACGGTGATCTTCCTGGTGTTCTTCGCCCTCAACCCGATCGAGAGCTGGCTCGGCGTGCACTAGCCGAGAGCCCTCCACACAACTGCCTTAAGGAGACCGAGAGATGCTGGACATCGCCGAAGAGCTGCACCGGTGGGTCGAGCAGGGGCGTGACTTCGCCGTGGCGACCGTGGTCGCGGTCGGCGGCAGCGCGCCCCGCCGACCCGGCGCCGCGCTCGCGGTGGACACCGAGGGCACGGCGATCGGCTCGGTCTCCGGCGGCTGTGTGGAGGGCGCGGTGTACGAGCTGTGCCAACAGGCGCTGGTGGACGGCGAAACCGTCCTGGAGCGCTTCGGCTACAGCGACGAGGACGCCTTCGCCGTGGGCCTGACCTGCGGTGGCGTCATCGACATCCTGGTCACCCCGGTACGGGCCGCCGATCCGGCCCGCCCGGTGATCATGGCGGCGCTGGCCGCCGCCGCACGTGGGGAGACGGCGGCGGTCGCGCGGATCGTCTCCGGACCGCGGGAACTGACGGGCCGTGCGCTCGTCGTACGCCCCGACGGCTCCTACGACGGCGGCTTCGGCGCCCATCCCGAGCTGGACCGCACGGTCGCCGCCGAGACGGGCGCCTTCCTGGACGCCGGGCGCACCGGCACCCTGGAGATCGGAGAGCAGGGCTCTCGCTGCGGAGCACCGCTCACGGTGCTGGTCGAGTCCTCGGTGCCGCCGCCCCGGATGATCGTCTTCGGCGCGATCGACTTCGCGTCGGCGCTGGTGCGGATCGGCAAGTTCCTGGGCTACCGCGTGACGGTGTGCGACGCCCGGCCCGTCTTCGCGACCAAGGCCCGCTTCCCCGAGGCCGACGAGATCGTCGTCGAGTGGCCGCACCAGTACCTGGAGCGCACCCAGGTCGACGCCCGCACGGTCCTGTGCGTGCTCACCCACGATGCCAAGTTCGACGTACCCCTGCTCCGGCTCGCCCTGCGCCTGCCCGTCGCCTACGTCGGCGCGATGGGCTCGCGCCGCACCCACCTGGACCGTAACGAACGCCTGCGCGAAGTCGGCGTCACCGAGCTGGAGCTGACGCGCCTGAGGTCCCCGATCGGCCTCGACCTCGGCGCCCGTACGCCCGAGGAGACCGCCCTGTCGATCGCCTCCGAGATCGTCGCGAGCCGCCGTGGCGGCAGCGGGGTGTCACTGACCGGCGCCCACACACCGATCCATCACGACGAGGCCTTCGTACCGGCCGGGCGCATCGGCTCGGTGGCCTGAGCGACGTCCCACCGCACTGCGGGCTGATCGGGCCAGGCGAAGGCGTAGTCCGGGGCGCCGCCCCGGCTCAGCCGTACCCAGCGCAGCAGTTCACGCGCGATGCCCGCGTTGCCCATCGCCCAGCCGGTCTCCGGTTCCAGCTCGCTCGGGGTGGCCCGGTGCTCCACGTTCGACCAGCGGGCGCCGTCCGCGTCCCGGGTGGCCCGCGCGGCGAGGTCCGTGACCAGGATCCCGGCGAAGTCCGGGGCGTCGTCCTGCTCGGCGATCCGGTCGCAGGCGAGGGCCAGGACGCCGGCCGTGCCGCAGCAGCGGCCGTTGTTGTCCCAGAAACCGGGGCTCAGCCGCGCCGGCAGCCCGGAGCGGGTGACGGTGTGCCAGCAGCGGTCGGCCAGCGCCGACCAGGCGGAGTCGTCGAGGGCGTCCCGCAGCAGCCGGAACACCTGGGCGTCACCGGCCGGGCCGTGGCACCAGCCGTAGTTGTAGCGTGCGGCCCGCTCACCGCCGTGCCGCGGGTCGGAGTGCGGGACCAGGAAGCCGTCGGGCCCCGCCTCGTCCCGGGAGACGACGTCCGCAGCACCCGCAAGCGCCAGCTCGACGAGGTCCGCGCGGCCGGACGCGACCCCGATCGCGGCCAGCGCCGGAACGATGCCGAGCGTGCCGTGCGAGAGGTGATGCATCCGCCCGGTCACACCGGGCCGGAAGGCCCACCGCACGCCCGCCGGGGTGGGCTCCGCCGCGTCGAGATACGGCTCCACGGCCCGTACGGCGAACTCCGTGTCGCCGAGCACCAGCGCGCCGAGGCCGATCCCGGCGTTGCCGCCCATCAGCTCGAACAGCTCGCCCCAGCGCGTCCCGTCGAAACGTGACCGCACGAGAGCCATGGCCCGGTCCGCGGCGGCAGCGGCGGCACGGTCGCCCAGTTCTTCGTCGACGGCCCGCAGCGCTAGCGCCATGCCGGTGAGCCCGAAGTACAGGGAGCAGTCCTCCGTGTCCTCGACGGCGGCGGCGAGACCATGGGCCGCGCGCAGGGCGGTGTCGGCGTAGGCGTCGTCGTCGAAGAACCGCCACGCCTCCAGCAGCACCGGGACGACCCCGGCCGTGCCGTTGTAGAACATCGGGTCCGGCGCCTCGTCGGAGGGACGCACGGGCCAGCCGAGGCCGCCGTCCCCGACGTCCCGCGCCTGTGCGAGCAGCCAGCGCAGCGCGTCCGCCGCGAGCGACTCGACCTCGTCAACTGCCGGTCCCGCGGCTTGGTTTGAGATCATGACGCCCAGTCTGTCAGGCAGGTCTCAAGCCCGGCGCAGCAGGCGGTTCACCGCCCGCCCGAAGACATACCGCGCCGCCGTCCGCAGCGGCCCGTCGAAGAGCCGCGGAAGCAGCCGGACCCGCAGCTCCTCGCGCCACACCACACGCGCCCGCCCGCCCGGACCCGGGCGCACCTCGATCTCCGCCCAACCGAACACCACCCGCCCCCGCTTCTCCAGTCGGCACAGACCAGGGGTGTCCTCGGCGGGTGGACGCCACACGGTGACCTCCATCCGGTCGTCGAAGGCGAGCGGACCGAGGCCCGAACGCGCCACGAAGACCGTGCCCTCCCGGTTCGGCCCGGGCGTGACCACGGTGACGCGGGTCAGCGGGACCACGTCCCCATGGCGGGGCCACTCGGTCAGGCGGCGCCAGGCCTCGTCGGGGGAGAGCGGCGCCGTGCGTTCGAGCTGAAAGTTGACCACCGTACGATCCTAGGGAATCCGGCCTGCTCAACCGCGTGCTCGTATACGGCTCACACACCTGGCCCACCTGGTGACTCAGGCTCTCAGGGCCGGTAGACCTTCCCGGGCTCGGCCTTCCCCGGGGCGAGCAACTGCGGCACGGTCACGAACACATACCCCTGCTTCTTGAGGGCCTTGATGATGCCGGGCACCGCGGGCACCGTGCCCGGATAGATGTCGTGCAGCAGGATGATCCCGTCCCTCGACGACTGTTCGAGGACCCGCTGGTGGATCAGGGCCGAGTCATTGGTCTTGTAGTCCTTCGCGGTCACGCTCCACAGCACCTCCGCGACCCCCAGCTCACGGCAGATCTTGTGCACGGTGTCGTTCGTACGGCCCTGGGGCGGGCGCATGAGCGTCGGGCGACGCCCTGTCAGGCGCTCTATCTCCTTGTTCGGCCGCTCCAACTCCTCGCGTATCTCCTCCGGTCCGAGCTCGGTGAGGATCTTGTGGTCCCAGGTGTGGCTGGCCACCTCGTGCCCCTCGTCCGCCATCCGCTTCACGAGCTCCGGGTACTTCTCGATGTGCCGCTTGCCGAGCAGGAAGAAGGTCGCCGGGACCTGTTCCTCCTTCAGGATGTCCAGCAGCCGCGGCGAGTTCTCGCTCGGCCCGGCGTCGAAGGTCAGCGCTATGCACTTGACCTCCTCGCAGTCGACGGTTCCGGCCGCCCGGGCCTGGACGTCGATGGCGGCGCCGGCGCGGGCGTCGGCAGGCGAGGTGGTGTCGAGACGTGTGCACCCCGTCAGCGCCAGGGCGGCGGACAAGGTCATGGCGGCGAGGAACGCGGCCCCCGTTTTCTTCATCTTCTTGGTCGGAGAAGGCATGCCGAGACTATACATGGAGTGTATACATCCGGTGTATAGTGGGTCGGTCGACGCCTTTCATTCCCGGTTTATCGATGGTTTTCCGGCCGCTGGCTGAATTGGGATGTCAGGCCCATCTGCCGTAGCGCGACGCCCAGGTCTGCCCGCGGCTCGATGCTCGGCGGCCCCTGCAGGCTCGAATTCGCAGGGGAGGCCCGCACGGCCCAGCCGCTGATCGACCTGGGACTGTTCCGCGACCACCTCTTCACGGGCGTCACTTCGGTGGCGACGGCGGTGTCCTTCACGATTCCGTCCACGACGACCGCGTCTCCTCGGTCACCGACCGACTCGGCGGCGAGGCGGGCCAGGTCGCCTCGGACTCGGTCGCCGGTGCCGCCGCGGTGGCCGCCCGACTGGACCCGCCCCTGTCCGACCGGCTGCGCGAGGCCGCCTTCGACGGGTTCACGGACGCCCTGGCCGTCTCCTTCTGGGTCTGCGCGGCGACGGCCGTGGTCGGAGCGGTGGTCGCGGCGGCCCTCCTGGGACGGCCCCGACGCGACACACCCGCCGAGTCCGAGACGACGGCGGCACGGTAGTCAGTTCGCGAGTCCCTGAAGCAGGGCCCTGCCCGCGGCGCGATGCTCGGCGGCACCTGCCGGGTCCGTCTCGTCCAGCAACTCCGCGATGCCTTCGTGCGCCAGCGCCTCCTCGTGCCGGTTGCCCAGCCTCGGGCCCAGTTCCAGGGCCCGCCGGTGCAGTCGTAGGGCCTCGTCGGGCAGGCCCGCGAGGCGGCAGGTCTCGGCGTAGCCGTTGAGGAAATGGATCTTCCAGTGCTCCTCGAAGAGTTCGTCGAGGAGTGCGAACGCCGCCCTGTGGCCGGCCAGGGCCTCGTCGTAGCGGCCCATCTGCCGCAGCGCGACGCCCAGGCAGTTCAGGCACCAGGCCTGGTTGTGCAGATGCCCGTCCTCGCGGGCCGACTCCAGTGCCCGGCGCAGGTGTTCCGCCGCCTCGTCGGGGGTCTCGCGGGCCAGGGCCACGCCGAGGGTGATCCGGGCCGTCAGCGCGGGCGGCCACGCGGGGTCGGAGTGCGGAACGTCCAGCACCTCCCGGGCCAGCCGCGCCGCCTCCTCGCGGTGGCCCAGTTGCAGCAGGGCCCAGGCCTCCGAGGCGGCGGCGTGGGCCGAGCCCTCGGGGCAGTGGGCGTTCGCGTACAACTTCCCCGCCAGCCGGAAGAGTTCCAGCGGCTCCTCGACCTGCCCGGCGTCCCAGCCGAGGTAGCCGCGGCGCAGGGTCAGCTCGGCCTCCACCCGGGCGTCCCCCGCCTCGGCCACCCGCGCTGCGGCCGCCTCGTAGGCCTCGGTGGCCTCCGCCGCCCGGCCCGCGTTGTAGCGCGCGAAGCCCAGATCGCTGTACGCCTCCGCCACCAGCAGCGGGTCGCCGAGGCGCTCGGCGGCGGCCAGCGACCGTTCGAAGAGGACGTTGAGATGCGTCGTGCCGCAGCGGCGCGCGAAGTACGCCCGCAGGAACCGCGGCAGCTCGCACACATGGACGTCGGCGCCGATGGTGGCAGCCGTCTCGAACGCGGCGATGAGGTCGCCGTAGTGCGAGGCGAGCCAGCTCATCGCCGCGTTCTTGTCCGCGAACCGGGGCAGTTCCGCCGGGGCGGGGCCCGCCGAGACCGGGCGGGCGGGGGAGACGAACGGCATCGCGGCGTCGGCGGCGGCCGCCGCGTGGACGTAGTAGTCCAGCACCCGGACCAGGGCCCGTTCCCGCTCGGCCGCCGGGTCCTGGTCGGCCGAGGCCCGGCGCGCGTGCTGATGCACCAGGTCGTGCAGGCGGTAGCCGCCCGGCGTCGGCTGCTGGACGAGGTGCGCGTCGACCAGGTCCTCCAGCATCGCCCGGGCGCCGCGCACCGGAACCTCCGCCAGCGCCGCCACCAGGTACTCGTCGAAGGACTCCCCGGGCAGCAGCCCCAGCATCCGGAACAGCCGGGCATGCCGCCGGTCCAACTGCCGTACCGACATGGCGAACGCGGTGTCGAACTCGTCCGTGCCCTCGGCCAGCCGCTCGACCAGGATGCCCACGGTCCAGCCCGGCCGGTGCCGCAGCCGGGCCCCGGCGAGACGCAGGGCCAGCGGCAGCCTTCCGCACAGCCGCAGTACCTCGGCGGCAGAGTCCGGATCGCGGGCCAGCCTGCCCTCCGGGCCGCCCGGGTCGCCGCTGGCCCGGGCCAGCAGTTGCGCGCTCTCCTCGGCGCTCAGCACATCGAGCGAGACCGGGGGCACCTCGTCCAGGCCGAGCAGGCGGTTGCGGCTGGTGATCAGGGCGACGGACGCGCCGGCGCCGGGCAGCAGCGGGCGGACCTGTTCCGCGTCGACGGCGTTGTCGAGGACCACGACGACGCGCCGCCCGGCCAGCTCCGCCCGCCAGCAGGCGGCCAGTTGCTCAAGACCCTCCTGCGGAACCCGCTCGGAGGGGACGTCCAGCGCGCCGAGCAGCATCCGCAGCGCCGAGTCGGGGTCCAGCGGGGGCCGGCCCTCGGTGAACCCGTGCAGATCCACATAGAGCTGAGCATCCGGGAAGTCGGCGGCGAGCCGGTGCGCCGCGTGCACGGCCAGGGAGGTCTTGCCGACGCCCGCCATGCCGTCGACGGAGACCGCCCGATGGCTGTCGACCGCCGCGAACACGGCGGCCAGCGCCTCCTCGCGCCCGGTGAAGTCGGGCACGTCACGCGGCAGATCGTTCCGGGGCGCAGGCCGGGCCAAGCGGCTGCTCTTCGGGGGTGCCGGCAGCGGGTTGGAGGTCCGCTCCCACAGCGGGCGCAGCGGCCGGGGGTCGCGCTTGACGAGGCGGCAGAGCGCGACCACCGCGGGCCAGGGCGGCATCGTTTGGCCGTTGAGGTAGCGCGACAGCGAGGAGGAGCTCAGCCCGGCGTCCCGCGCGAGGGCCCGTACGCCGAGCCCGGAGAGCTCCTGGAGCATGCGCAGCCGGGCCGCCAGCTCCTCCTGTGGATCAGCCTTGGACGCGTCCATCGTTGTCCCCCGTCTTTCCGTCCCACGGCGAAAGAAGTCTTCCCAGCGCGGTCGCCGCAGGTCAAGGCCTGTTCCGCTGTCCCAGGCCGTCCCATCGCCATGGCCCGGGCAGCCGGGCCGGGCTGTCATGGAGTCACGCCCCGACGGAACGGGGCACCGAACCGGAAGCGAAGGAGAGCGCAGTGCGGCCCCGTATGCGGAACCCCACCGTCGTCCTGTCCGACGCGGCCCAGCCCCTCCAGGAGATCCTCAAGGCCGTGCACTCCGCGGGCGTGGACATTCAGACGCTGGAGCTGGTGCACCTGAGGATCAGCCAGATAAACGGGTGCGCGGCCGACGTCGACGAAGGCGCCCGGACGGCCCGCGAGGCCGGAGTGAGCGACCAACGGCTGCTCGCCCTCGCCGCCTGGCGGGACACCCCGTACTTCACCCCCGCGCAGCGGGCGGCCCTGGAGCTGGCCGAGGCCGCCACCCGGATGGCCGACCGTCCCGACGCCGTCAGCGATGAGATCTGGGACAGGGCCGCCACCCACTACGACGAGACCCGGCTCGCCGCGATCGTCCTGATGACCGGCGTCACCAATCTGCTGAACCGGCTCGGCGCCACGACCCGACAGAGCCCCACCCCGACGACGTACACCCCCGGAAGGAACCTGCCATGACGAAGGCACAGCAGTCCACGAAGAACACCACGACGTCCGAGCAGTGGACGGACGAGGAGCGCGCCGCGATGAAGGAGCGCGCCCAGGAGGTCAAGGCGTCCGCCCGCCGCGGATCGCGCGCCGACAAGGCCGCCCAGGACGAGGCAGCCGTGGTCGCGAAGATCGCCGAGATGCGGGACTCGGACCGGGTCATGGCCGAGCGCATCCACGCCGTCGTCAAGGCCCACGCCCCCGAGCTCGCGCCGAAGCTCTGGTACGGCATGCCCGCCTACGCCAAGAACGGCAAGGTCGTCTGTTTCTTCCAGAGCGCGCAGAAGTTCAACGCCCGGTACGCGACCTTCGGCTTCAACGACTCCGCCGACCTCGACGAGGGCACCATGTGGCCGACCGCCTTCGCCCTCACCCGCCTCACGGCCGCGGACGAGGCACGAATCGGGGAGCTCGTGGCGAAGGCCGTGAACTGAGCCCTCTGCCGAATTCCCGGTGCGGATTCGGTGCCGCCGGAGCCACAGGCGAAGATGGGCCGCATGTTCTTGACGAATGGGTGGATGCGAGGGGCCGAGGGCGGGCCGACGGGGCCGCGCTGTTCGGGGGAGGCGGCAAGGTGAGTACGCCGCTGTACCAACTGAAGGCCGAGTTCTTCAAGACCCTCGGTCACCCGGCCCGCATCCGGGTCCTGGAGCTGCTGAGCGAGCGCGAGCACGCGGTCGCCGAGATGCTGCCCGAGGTGGGCATCGAACCCGCCCACCTCTCCCAGCAGCTCGCGGTGCTGCGCCGGGCGAACCTGGTCGTGACCCGCAAGGAGGGCTCGACCGTGTACTACTCGCTGACCAGCCCGCACGTCGCGGAACTGCTCCGGATCGCCCGCACCATCCTCTCCGGAGTCCTGGCCGGCCAGGCCGAACTCCTCGCCGACCTCAAGGCCGCGCAGGGCGAGGGCGGGCACAAGAGCCCACGCGGAACCTAGAACCGGTCCCGCCGTTTGAAAGTCACGAACAGAGTGCTCAGTCGTCGTCCTCTTCCTGCTTCTCCTGGCGCTCTTCCTCAAGTCGCCTGCGTTCCTCCTCGGCCGCCTTGCGCTGCGCTTTCGCCTCTCTCCGCGCCTGTTCCGCGTCGACTGACGGTGAGGAGGACGCAGGGGTGACGGGCGCAGGTGTGGTGGGCTCGGCAGCCGGTGAGGAGGACGTGGAGGGTGGGGTGCCGGCGGGGGCAGGAGCGGTGCCGCCCTCGTCACCCGATGCCAGTGCCGTCCCGATGAGCGTCGACACGGCGAACAAGACGATGCCGCCGGCGGCGAGCAGCACTCTGGGTGAGGCTCCGGAGCGCCTGCCAGGACGCGGCCGTGCCGTGCGGTGGCCTTCGGCGCGCGGGGGACGTGCCGCGGGAGGGGGCACCGGCATGGCGACCGTGCCGGGCTCGTCGTGCGGGGCCCAGGGTGTGTGCTCGGGTGGGTTGGCCAGCCAGGCGGCGGCCTGGTCGGCGGTGGGGCGTTGCGCCGGGTCCTTCGCCAGCAGACCGAGGATGTAGTCGTCGATCGGCCCGGGTGTCTCGGGGCGCAGCCGGGAGGGCGGGACGGGCGCGGCGTCGACGTGCTGATGAACCACGGCCAGGGTGGTGTCGCCGGTGAACGGGGGGGGGGCGGCCGGTGAGCAGTTCGTACAGCACGCAGCCCAGCGCGTACATGTCCGAGGCGGGCTGGGCGGGCCGGCCCAGGGCGCGCTCGGGCGCCAGGTAGGCGCTCGTGCCGAGGATCGCCCCGGTGGCGGTCAGCGTGGCGGCGGCGTCGTCGGCGAAGCGGGCGATCCCGAAGTCGGCGATCTTCACGGCGCGGTCGGCCGTCAGCATCACGTTGGCGGGCTTGATGTCCCGGTGGATCACGCCCTGGCGGTGCGCGGCGGCCAGGCCCGCGGCCATCTGCGCTCCGATCCTCGCCGTCTCCTGCGCGTCCAGGATGCCGCGCAGGGACCGTTCCTGGGCCAGGCTCCAGCCGTCGACCAGTTCCATGACCAAGTAGAGCTGCCCGTAGTGGGAGCCGAAGTCGTAGACGCTGACCACGTGGGGATGGTTGAGCCGGGCCGCGGTCTGCGCCTCCTGCCGGAAGCGCTCGCCGTCCGTCTCCGCGGCTTCGTCCGTGCGCAGCAGCTTCACCGCCACGTCCCGGCCCAGGGTCTCGTCGGTGGCACGCCACACCTCGCCCATCGCGCCGCGTCCCAGCGCGGAGTCCAGGCGATACCGATCCGCCACCAGCACGACCACATCCCCCTTCGACCCGGCAACAAGGCAGTCGTCCTGCCCTGGAATCTGCCGGTATCAACGCGATTGCCCAAGCAGACGCCCAGCGTACAGAGATCCTGATGACGCGCAGACGCCGCCCGGCGCAGGGGGCAGGCGCGGGGGACGTCGCCGGCCGGTCGGAGGGCCCACGTTTTTCAGCGCCACAGGTGCCGCGCATGTCACACCCCTCGGCGAGGGCGCGGCCTCGCCGAAGGGTGTCAGCACCACGTGCACGCCCACTCCGTGCGGGGGTCGCCGGGCGTGGGGCGGGAAGCGAGGCAGTCGGCCACGAGCCACCGGGCGCGCTGGCTTGCGGCCTGCACGGACTCGGCGGTGGTGCTGAGGACCTGCGCGGCTGCCGTGTCGTCCAGACCGACGACCTGGCGCAGCAGCAGCGCATCCGCCAAGTCCGGAGGCAGGGCAGACAGTGGGCGCCACACGTCATCGGGACTGCCCGCGTGAGCATCGGCGCGGTCCGGCCGCGGGCAGTGCGCTGTCTGCCTTCGGGTGAGGGACGCGGCCCAGATGCGGAAGTCGGTTCCGTCGCCGTGGAAGGAGAACACTCCGTTGGCGATCTCCCGCCATACCGCAGAGGCCGCCTCCTCGGCTGCCTCGCTGCTTCCCAGCCGGGCGGTCAGGTAGCCCAGCAGCGCGGGGTGCAGCGTGCGGTAGAGGGTCCTGAAGTCTTCCTCGTTCCCGTTGCGCGCGCCAGCCACCGCGTCGGTGAATTCCTGCCGGCGCGCCCCGGAATGCCGCAACCTTCGGTACCTGACTGCTGTCACGCGCCTCCCCCTCGGTCCGGTGGAGCGGCACACTCGATCCGGAATCCGCACTCCACGCACTTACCGCGTACTTCTGCGCGCAGACCCGCAGATTTGTCACAGCAAACGACTCGGCTGGTCCCGGTGGGGTCTCAGTGGTCGTCCCGTCCCGACAGTGTGCAGAGATGACCGCAAGATCAACACCATCGTGAAGGTGTGCGCTTGCAACTGTCACGACCCAGTCGAAATCCATGCAGGAGCATCACACAAGCTACATACAGCATCTCGAAAGCCTCGCTAGCGTTGCTGGCCGCTCGATCCCCTGTACGAGCGGGACCAGGCCGGGGCCGAGCGAGGCCGACGGCGCAGTCAACCAGGAAGACCCAGATGGACTACTGCTCCTCATGCCGTCGGCACCTGAACGGCGCGTTGGTGTGTCCCGG
>NZ_JACMSF010000054.1 GCF_014257025.1 Streptomyces cupreus | reverse complement strand
GCCCACCCCCGCACCCCAGCCCGCCGCTGCCCCCACCACCGCCGCAACCGGCGGCCTCGACCCCCGCATGCTCTGGCCGAACATCCTGGAGGCCGTCAAGAACCGCCGCCGCTTCACCTGGATCCTGCTCAGCCAGAACGCCCAGGTGGCCGGCTTCGACGGCACCACCCTCCAGCTCGGCTTCGTCAACGCCGGCGCCCGCGACAACTTCGCGAGCAGCGGCAGCGAGGACGTCCTGCGCCAGGCGCTCGCCGAGCAGTTCAACGTCCAGTGGAAGATCGAGGCCATCGTCGACCCGTCGGGCGGCGGCGGCTCCGCCCCCGCGCAGGGCGGTTCTTCCGGTTACGGCGGTGGCGGCTACGGCGGCGGTGGCGCTACGGCGTCCCCCACGCGCCCGGCACCTCCCCAGTCCACGCCCGCCCCGGCCCCCGCGGCCCCGGCGCAGGCGGCCCCCGCACCAGCGGCCGCCCCCGCCCCCGTAACCCCGCCCCCCGCCCCCGAGCCCCCGGCCCCCGTCGCCCCCGAGGACGACATCCCGGAGGACGACGACCCGGACCTCAATGAGTCGGCCCTCTCCGGCTACGACCTGATCGTCCGCGAGCTGGGCGCGACGGTGGTCGAGGAGTTCACGAACGAGTAGCCGCCACCCGGAGGCCGGACAGGGGCCATGTCTCGGACCAGGCTTCGTACGAAACCACAAGCCCCGCCCCCGCCCCCCTTCAGCGGCCCGCACAATCCCGCCACCCCGGCTCCGGTTAGGCTGACCCCCGTGAAGGTCCTCGTCATCGGCAGCGGCGCCCGCGAACACGCCCTGTGCCGCTCCCTGTCCCTCGACCCCGACGTCACCGCGCTGCACTGCGCCCCCGGCAACGCCGGGATCGCCGAGGTCGCCGAGCTGCACCGGGTCGACGCCCTGGACGGCGCCGCCGTCGCCGCGCTGGCCACCGAGCTCGGCGCCGAGCTGGTCGTGGTCGGCCCGGAGGCGCCCCTGGTCGCCGGTGTCGCCGACGCCGTGCGCGCGGCGGGCATCCCGGTCTTCGGCCCCTCCGGGGAGGCCGCGCAGATCGAGGGCTCCAAGGCCTTCGCCAAGGACGTGATGGCGGCGGCCGGCGTCCCGACGGCTCGGTCCTATGTCTGTACGACGCCCGAGGAGGTCGACGAGGCCCTCGACGCCTTCGGCGCCCCCTACGTGGTCAAGGACGACGGTCTCGCCGCCGGCAAGGGCGTCGTCGTGACCGCCGACCTGGAGGCCGCGCGGGCGCACGCCAACGCCTGTGAGCGCGTCGTCATCGAGGAGTTCCTCGACGGGCCCGAAGTCTCCCTCTTCGCCATCACCGACGGCGAGACGGTCCTCCCCCTCCAGCCCGCCCAGGACTTCAAGCGGGCCCTCGACGGGGACGAGGGACCGAACACCGGCGGCATGGGCGCGTACTCCCCGCTGCCGTGGGCCGACCCGAAGCTGGTGGAGGAGGTCCTGGAGACCGTTCTCCAGCCCACCGTCGACGAGATGCACCGCCGCGGCGCCCCGTTCTCCGGGCTGCTCTACGCCGGTCTCGCCATCACCTCGCGCGGTGTGCGCGTGATCGAGTTCAACGCCCGCTTCGGCGACCCCGAGACCCAGGTCGTCCTGGCCCGCCTCAAGACGCCGCTCGCCGGAGTCCTGCTGGCCGCCGCCAAGGGTGACCTCGCCGACCTGCCGCCGCTGCGCTGGAGCAGCGACGCCGCGGTCACCGTGGTCGTCGCCTCGCACAACTACCCCGGCACCCCGCGCACCGGCGACCCGATCACCGGGCTCGACGAGGTCGCCGCCCAGGACGCCCCGCACGCGTACGTCCTGCACGCCGGTACCAAGACCGACGGCGACGCCGTGGTCAGCGCGGGCGGTCGCGTCCTGTCGGTCACGGCGACCGGCGGGGACCTGGCCGAGGCCCGTGAGCGGGCGTACCGGGCGGTCGCCCGCATCGGCCTCGACGGCTCCCAGCACCGTACGGACATCGCGGCGAAGGCGGCCGCAGAGTAAGGGGCCGTAACCCCACCCGATGAACCCATCAGGCCCCGGATCCGTCTCAGGAACCGGGGCCTGATCCTTGCTGTCCGTCATCCACCTTTCCCCTGAGCCATTCCATCGAGTGACCGATGCCCCATCCGGCTGACGGAGGCCGGGCCCCCAACTAGGGTGCGGCGCAAGCGTTCCGGCACTTGGCCCACCGGCATTGCGATGTCAGTGGCGGGTGCCACAGTGGGGGAGTGACCACTACCAGGACAGGTTGGACAGGCGGCGCAGCCAGGACGGCCCGCGCATCGGGGAGGGGGTGAGGTCCGGTCGTGACCGGTATGGGTGTGGAGGCGGGCGCGCAGTCCGCGCGTTCCCGGGCGCTGGCCGTGCTGCGGATCCGCAGCCGGGCACTGGCGGTCGCCCTGCTGCCCGCGGCGTTCGCCGTGGTGCTGCTGGCCGGCGGCTCCACCGGCCATCTCGTGGGCTCCGGCTGGCATGCCGCCCGCTGGGCCGTGACCTGCGTCGCCGTGCTCGTGCTGCTGGCGGCGGGCGGTATCGCGCTGGTCGTCGCCCGCTCCCGGCCGGCCGTCAGCCCGACGGTCCCGATCCCGGAGGATTCGGCCCCTGACCTGTACCGGATGGTGCGCGACCTGGCCGACCGCCTGGACGTCCCCGCGCCCTCCGCGATAGCGCTGACCCCGGACTGCGACAGCTGGCTGGAGGACCGCACCCACCCGGCCCACGGCCCGCCCCCGCGCGAGGACCGCGACGAGCTCACAAGCGGCCTGCGCGGCCCGCATCGCCGAGCCACGGCGGCCCCGGTGCTGGTCATCGGCTCCCCGTTCCTGTGGTGGATGCGGGTGGGCGAGCTGCGCGCGGTCCTGGCCCCGGTCGTCGCCGGTACGGGCCCTTCGGCCCACCCCGACATAGCCGCGGCCCGCCGCTTCGTACGAGGCCTGGACGCGGCGGTGGCGGTGACGTCGGCCCCGAACCGAGGCCCGCTGCCGCGAGCCGTGCTCTCCGGTGTCGGCAAAGTGGCCCGTCTGCTGTTGCGCAGTTGCCGGGATCACGCGGCGGAGATGGAGCGAGGAGTGGCCGCCGCGGCGGCGGAACGTGCACAGGCTGTGGATTACGGCCTGCGCATCGTCGCCCAGGAACAGGTGGGCCTCGCCTACGCGGGCTGGGACCGCCTGCTGACCCGAGTGGCCCTCCCGGCCTGGCGGATGGGCCGCTGGCCGTCCCGCCTGGACGCGGGAGTGGTGGCGGCTCTGACGGAACTCTCCCGCCGGGACCGCCTGGCCGAGGGCTTCGCCTCCCGCCTGGGCGAACGCCCGGCATGCGACCTCCTGGAGGAACCGGGCGCGGTGGACGAGGCGGCCTCCCTGCTGGCGGCCCGCCTGTTCCACGGCGGCCCGGCGGAAACGGGCCCGGACTGGTCCCCGGTCGACTGGCAGGAGTACCCGGAGGAGGTGGTCGACCGCAAATGGCGCACAGACGCGGCCCGCCTCCACAGAGTCCTGGACAGCCTGGGCATCCGCCGCCGGAGCCCCCATGGCGACGGCCCGACCTTGTCCCGGGTACTGGACCACTTGTCGGCGACGGAAGGGCCTACGGTCGCCCCAGCGACGCCCGAGGCGGACCGCCCCGCGTCCGTCCTGCCCCCAGAGGAACCCGCCGCCGGTCCGGCAACGGACGAGCGCATAGCCACCTCGGCAACGGACGGCCCGGTAGCCGCCCCGGCCGGGCAGGCCCCCGAAGCCCACCCAGCCCCGGGCACCCCCACCACCCCCCAAACCCCTGCACCCGCCAACGGCGAACCCGCCCCTCAGGGGCCGGCCGCACCCGACGACGAAAGCAGCGCGGATGCTGCGGGTGGGAACACAGCAGGCGCCGAAGGCGAAGCCGAGGTCGAAGGCCCCGCCGCCACCCTCGCCGCAGGCCTCACCGCCGCACTCGCCCGCGAGGAAGCCGCCACCCCCGCCACCCCCACGGCCCCCACCCCCGACACCACTCTCTGGGACGACGGCACCCTCCCCCTCTTCCCCCTCCAACCCCCACGCTCCGCCCGAGAGCTCCTCGCGGACCACGTCACCGCCATGGTCTGCTGCGCCGCCATGGACACCGCAGGCGCCACCCCCGGCCTCGACTGGCTCGACGGCCCCACCCTCCTCGTCAACGGAGAACGCGCCGCCGACCTCACCCCCCGAGTCCTCAGCCTCATCGAGGACGGCGACCCGACCCCCCTGAAGGCCTGGCTGATCGAATCCGGCATACGCCCGGAGAAGCCGGTACGCCTCGTCTGAGGGCCCGGAACACGCCACTGAGGCCCAGCACACCCCGCCGAAAGCCGACCCGCATACCGGAGCCCTGAATTCCACTTTCGGCCAATTAGCAACGAATAGTGACAACATGCGTGCGCAATGTGATGTGCTGGGATCGATCGCGCACGGGCAAGGGCTTGCGACATACGACCGTCACGACAACGCGATAAGCCGCAAGCCAGGACGACACACGACCACGGGGGCAAGAGGGAGGGGGGGCGACCATGGGGTCGGAGCGGATCCGCCGCTGGGAGTCGGGAGCACTCGCGCACGCCGTCACGGACCCCTTCGGCCAGGGCCCCGTCCCCTGGCTCCGTGGCGCGGAGACGTACTTCGGCGACACGGGCAAGGTGGTCCCCTGGTACGTCGACACCCCCCAGGACGCAGCGACGCCCCCGGGCGAACACCGCGTACCGGCACCCCGTAGCAGCGGCTCCGCCCGCACCAGCCGTACGACCGAAGGCCCCCGCTCCGCGGACGACGTCCACCGTCAGATCAAGGGCTTCACCTCCACCGGCGCGGTCTCCCCCGGCGAGGCCGTCGACTTCCACATCACCGTCGACCCGCCTCAGGAATTCAGCGTCGACGTCTACCGCATCGGCCACTACGGCGGAGACGGCGCCGCGAAGATCACCACCAGCCCGCGCCTCTCCGGCATCGTCCAGCCCCCGCCGCTGACCGCCGACCGCACGGTCTCCTGCCACCACTGGTGGCTGTCCTGGCGGCTGCAGATCCCGTCGTTCTGGAGCATCGGCGCGTATGTCGCCGTGCTGACCACGGCCGACGGCTACCGCTCCCACATCCCGTTCACGATCCGCGACAACCACCCGGCGGACCTGCTCCTGCTGCTGCCGGACATCACCTGGCAGGCGTACAACCTCTACCCGGAGGACGGCCGCATCGGCGCCAGCCTCTACCACGCCTGGGACGAGAACGGCCGACTGCTCGGCGAGGCCGACGCGGCGACGACCGTCTCCTTCGACCGTCCGTACGCGGGCGCCGGCCTCCCCCTCCACGTGGGCCACGCCTACGACTTCATCCGTTTCGCCGAGCGCTACGGCTACGACCTCGCCTACGCCGATGCCCGCGATCTGCACGCCGGCCATGTCGACCCCACCCGCTACCGCGGCCTGGTCTTCCCCGGCCACGACGAGTACTGGTCCCCGCACATGCGCCGCACGGTGGAGCTGGCCAGGGAACACGGCACCTCGCTGGTCTTCCTCTCCGCCAACACCATGTACTGGCAGGTGGAGTTGGGCCCGTCCCCGTCCGGCGTCCCCGACCGCCTGCTGACCTGCCGTAAGCGCAAGGGCCCGGGCAAGCCGGTCCTGTGGCGCGAGATCGACCGCCCCGAGCAGCAACTGGTCGGCATCCAGTACGCGGGCCGGGTCCCCGAGCCCCACCCCCTGATCGTCCGCAACGCCGGTCACTGGCTGTGGGACGCCACCGGCGCCCACGAGGGCGACGAACTCGCCGGCATGGTCGCGGGCGAGGCCGACCGCTACTTCCCGCGCACCGCGCTGCCCGAGCACGAGGAGCGCATCCTGCTGGCGCACTCCCCGTACACCGACGCCGAGGGCGCCCTCCGCCACCAGGAGACGTCCCTCTACCGCGCCCCCTCCGGCGCCCTGGTCTTCGCCTCCGGCACCTTCGCCTGGTCCCCTGCCCTGGACCGCCCGGGCCATGTGGACCCCCGAATCCAGCGCGCCACAGCCAGCCTCCTGGACCGCATCTGCAAGCACGACTGACCCCAAGTCCAAGGTCAGACCCCTCATACGGGACAATCGAGCCATTGGCCCGCCCGTCTCCCACCCCCACCCCAATCGAGCCCTGCGGGCCCCCTTAATTCAAACCACGGGGAGGAACCGTGTCCGGATTCGTAGAAAAGCCCGAGCCGATTCAGGTTCCGGGCCTGGTACACCTGCACACCGGCAAGGTGCGCGACCTGTACCAGAACGAGGCGGGCGACCTCGTGATGGTCGCCAGCGACCGTATGTCGGCGTACGACTGGGTGCTTCCGACCGAGATCCCCGACAAGGGCCGCGTCCTCACCCAGCTCTCCCTGTGGTGGTTCGACCAGCTCGCCGACCTGGTCCCCAACCATGTGCTGAGCACCGAGCTGCCGCCCGGCGCCCCCGCCGACTGGGCGGGCCGCACCCTGATCTGCAAGTCGCTGAGGATGGTCCCCGTGGAGTGCGTGGCCCGCGGCTATCTCACCGGCTCGGGCCTCGTCGAGTACGACGACTCCCGTACGGTCTGCGGTCTCGCGCTCCCCGAGGGCCTGGTCGACGGCAGTGAACTCCCCGCCCCGATCTTCACCCCGGCCACCAAGGCCGAGGTCGGCGAGCACGACGAGAACGTCTCGTACGAGGAGGTCGTCCGCCAGGTCGGCGCCGACACCGCCGCCCAGCTGCGCCAGGCCACCCTCGCCGTCTACTCCCGTGCCCGGGACATCGCCAGGGAGCGCGGGATCATCCTGGCGGACACCAAGTTCGAGTTCGGCTTGGAATCCAATACTGCGGCCCGAAGGGCCTCGGTTGAGGGTGGTGGTGGGCGACGGGAGGGCGACACCCTCGTCATCGCCGACGAGGTCCTCACCCCGGACTCCTCCCGCTTCTGGCCGGCGGACCGCTGGGAGCCGGGCCGCGCGCAGCCGTCGTACGACAAGCAGTACGTCCGCGACTGGCTGACCTCGGCGGAGTCCGGCTGGGACAGGAAGAGCGAGCAGCCCCCGCCGGCGCTGCCGGAGCAGGTGGTGGACGCCACCCGCGCCAAGTACATCGAGGCGTACGAGCGTCTGACGGGTACCAGCTGGACGTAACGGAAGAAGCCCCCGGGGAAAACCGGGGGCTTCTTTTCACAGAGCGGACGACGAGGCTCGAACTCGCGACCTCAACCTTGGCAAGGTTGCGCTCTACCAACTGAGCTACGTCCGCAGTGCGCCGTGGCGCGAGAGCAACTATAGCAACCTCGCTCGGGGGCGACGACGCGCCGTTGTGTGACGTTCCTCCGGCCGAACTTGACCATGGTCGAGGAGAGGCAGTTCCGCCCGGTTCCCCGAGGCACGCCGCGGGTCGGTGACCTCAATCACGTGTTCGTGTTCGTCCCTGTCCATGACTTCAGCGCTCTGAGGAACACGAAAAGACCCCGATCCAGTGGACCGGGGTCTCATTCCCGAGCGGACGACGAGGCTCGAACTCGCGACCTCAACCTTGGCAAGGTTGCGCTCTACCAACTGAGCTACGTCCGCATTGCCTCCGACCGGCTCTCACCGATCGGCGCGAGCACCAGCCTACCTGATCCAGAAGGATGCCCGGTACGGCGATGCAGAGCGGGTGACAGGAATTGCACACTGCGCCTTCCCCCTGGAAGGGGGATGTTCTGCTACTGAACTACACCCGCATGCCTCCGTGAGCTGGGCTTTTCCGGCCCCGCCCCTCGGCGTGCTCCAGACTCTAGCTGATCGGGAGGGGTGCAGCGCAAGTCGGTTGTCCTCAGGGCCCGCTGACGCACCCTGAGGACGACGGCCGAGGGCGGCTCACTGCGCCGCGGCGAACGCCTCGTAGACCTTCTTGGGGATCCGGCCGCGTGCCGGTACGTCCATCTTGTTGGCCTGGGCCCAGGCCCGGACGGCCGCCGGGTCCGGGGCGACCTCGGTCTGCCGGTACGCCTTGCCGGAGCGCGACCGCTTCCGGCCAGCTTCCACGTACGGCTCAAGCGCCTTACGCAGTTTCTCAGCATTCGCTTGGTTCAGGTCGATCTCGTACGACTTGCCGTCGAGTCCGAAGGCGATCGTTTCCGCCGCTTCCGAGCCGTCGATGTCGTCAAAGAGGGTGACCACGACCTTCTGCGCCACGAAATTGGTCCCTTCGTACGGCACGAGTGACAATTCATTTGTACAGTGCCCGACAATGCATTGTGAAGCCCGACTAAATCCTCCCGCGTGTCCGAGCGCAATAGGTATCGGGTGACGATCTCGGATCTTTCTCGGAACTTTTCCGTCTGGCCGCCCTTGTGTCGGCCCGTGACAGTCATCACGTAGATCCCTACAAGTCGACGCGCGTAGAAATTTTGTGCAGGTAGTCTGAAACCACTGCAGGAACCTGCTCAGCACCACACCACCGGGAGTGCACGTGGCACGCGTCGTAGTCGACGTCATGCTCAAGCCGGAGATCCTCGACCCCCAGGGCCAGGCGGTGCAGCGCGCACTGCCGCGGCTGGGATTCGAAGGCATCTCGGACGTCCGTCAGGGAAAGCGATTCGAACTGGAAGTTGACGGGCCGGTCGACGAGGCCGCGCTCGCCCGCATCCA
Organism: Streptomyces cupreus; assembly: GCF_014257025.1. GTDB lineage: Bacteria > Actinomycetota > Actinomycetes > Streptomycetales > Streptomycetaceae > Streptomyces > Streptomyces cupreus. Next base: position 49,778 of record NZ_JACMSF010000054.1, on the reverse strand, counting down.
CGATCTTGCGGAATCCTTCCTCGCCAACACCGTGATCGAGGACTTCACCGTCAAGGTGGAGGAAGTCGCGGAGGCCGCGAAGTGACCGCTCGTATTGGCGTCGTCACTTTCCCGGGGAGTCTCGACGACCGTGACACCCAGCGCGCGATCCGCCTCGCGGGCGCCGAACCGGTCGCCCTCTGGCACAAGGACAAGAACCTCCACCAGGTCGACGCGGTCGTCCTCCCCGGCGGTTTCTCCTACGGCGACTATCTGCGCGCCGGGGCCATCTCCCGCTTCTCGCCGGTGATGGAGACCGTCATCGAGCAGGCGAAGGCCGGCCTCCCGGTCCTCGGCATCTGCAACGGCTTCCAGATCCTCACCGAGGCCCACCTGCTGCCCGGCGGGATGCTCGGCAACGACCACCTGCACTTCATCTGCCGCGACCAGAAGCTGCGGGTGGAGAACGCCGCCACCTCCTGGACCAGCGACTACAGCGAGGGCCAGGAGATCTTCATCCCGCTGAAGAACATGGACGGCCGTTACGTCGCCGACCAGTACACGCTGGACAAGCTGGAGGCCGAGGGCCGCGTCGCCTTCCGGTATCTGGCCCGCGACGGAGTCGCTAATGAACGCGGCAACCCGAACGGCTCGCTCAACGACATCGCCGGCATCACCAACGAGGCCGGGAACGTCGTAGGCCTCATGCCGCACCCGGAGCACGCCGTCGAGCCCCTGATCGGGTCGGGCCGCACCGACGGCCTCCCCTTCTTCACCTCGATCCTCAAGAAGCTGGTCAACGCATGAGCCGGACGCCTCTGGACACGGTCGAGCACGCGACCGCGACCCCCGACGTCGAGCTGCCCTGGGCCGAACTCGGCCTGAAGAAGGACGAGTACGAGCGCGTGGTCGAGATCCTCGGCCGTCGGCCCACCGGTGCCGAGCTCGCCATGTACTCCGTCATGTGGTCCGAGCACTGCTCGTACAAGTCGTCGAAGGTGCATCTGCGCCAGTTCGGCGAGAAGGCCCCGCAGTCCGACGCCCTCCTCGTCGGCATCGGCGAGAACGCCGGTGTCGTCGACGTCGGCCAGGGCTACGCGGTCACCTTCAAGGTCGAGTCGCACAACCACCCCTCCTACGTGGAGCCCTACCAGGGCGCGGCCACGGGTGTCGGCGGCATCGTGCGCGACATCATCGCGATGGGCGCGCGGCCGGTGGCGGTCGTGGACCCGCTGCGCTTCGGCGCGGCCGACCACCCCGACACCAAGCGCGTCCTGCCGGGTGTCGTCGCCGGCATCGGCGGCTACGGCAACTGCCTGGGCCTGCCCAACATCGGCGGCGAGGTCGTCTTCGACTCCTGCTACCAGGGCAACCCGCTGGTCAACGCCGGTGCCATCGGCGTCATGAAGCACGAGGACATCCACCTCGCGAAGGCGTCCGGCGCGGGCAACAAGGTCATCCTGTACGGCGCCCGGACGGGCGGCGACGGCATCGGCGGCGCGTCGATCCTCGCCTCGGAGACCTTCGACGACGCCAAGCCGTCGAAGCGTCCGGCCGTCCAGGTCGGCGACCCCTTCCAGGAGAAGCTCCTCATCGAGTGCACGCTGGAAGCCTTCAAGGAGAAGCTGGTCGTCGGCATCCAGGACCTGGGCGCGGCGGGCCTGTCCTGCGCGACCAGCGAGCTGGCGTCGAACGGCTCGGGCGGCATGCGCGTCACCCTGGACGACGTCCCGCTCCGCGACTCGACTCTCTCTCCCGAGGAAATCCTCATGAGCGAGTCGCAGGAACGCATGTGCGCGGTCGTGGAGCCGGAGAAGGTCGACCGGTTCCTGGAGATCTGCGAGAAGTGGGACGTCATCGCCACGGTGATCGGTGAGGTCACCGACGGCGACCGGCTGGAGATCTACTGGCACGGCGGCAAGATCGTCGACGTCGACCCGCGCACAGTCGCCCACGAGGGCCCGACCTACGAGCGCCCGTACGCCCGCCCGTCCTGGCAGGACGAGCTCCAGGCGGACGACGCGAACAAGCTGCCGCGGCCGCAGACGTCGGAGGAGCTGAAGGACCAGGTCCTGAGGCTGGTCGGGTCCCCGAACCAGGCCTCCAAGAAGTGGATCACCTCGCAGTACGACCACTTCGTGCAGGGCAACACGGTCCTCGCCCAGCCCGAGGACTCCGGCATGATCCGCATCGACGAGGAGACCGGCCTCGGCGTCGCCATCGCGACGGACGGCAACGGCCGGTACACCAAGCTGGACCCGTACACGGGCGCCCAGTTGGCCCTCGCCGAGGCCTACCGCAACGTCGCGACGACCGGGGCCAAGCCGCTCGCCGTCTCGGACTGCCTGAACTTCGGCTCGCCCGAGGACCCGGCGGTGATGTGGCAGTTCGCGGAGGCCATCCGCGGTCTGGCGGACGCCTGCCAGCAGCTCGGCACCCCGGTGACCGGCGGCAACGTCTCCCTCTACAACCAGACGGGCGAGGTGGCCATCCACCCGACCCCGGTCGTGGCGGTCCTCGGCGTCATCGACGACGTCGCCCGCCGTACGCCGGTCGCCTTCCAGGAGGAGGGGCAGCTGCTCTACCTCCTCGGCGACACGCGTGAGGAGTTCGGCGGCTCGGCCTGGTCGCAGGTCGTCCACGACCACCTGGGCGGTCTGCCTCCGCAGGTGGACCTGGAGCGCGAGCGGCTGCTCGCCGAGATCCTGATCTCCGCGTCCCGCGACGGCATGATCGACTCCGCGCACGACCTGTCCGACGGCGGTCTGATCCAGGCGGTCGTCGAGTCGGCGCTGCTCGGCGGCAGGGGCGCGCGTCTGGTCGTCCCGGACGGTCTGGACGCCTTCACCTTCCTCTTCTCGGAGTCGGCGGGCCGCGCGGTCGTCGCCGTGCCCCGCTCGGAGGAGGTCCGCTTCAACGACATGTGCGGCGCCCGGGGCCTCCCGGTCACCCGCATCGGCGTGGTCGACGGCGACGCGGTCGACGTCCAGGGCGAGTTCGCGCTCTCCCTGGAGGAGCTTCGCGAGGCGCACGAGGCGACGATTCCGGCGCTGCTGGCGTAAGCGGTCGTACGAGATCGAGGTCCCGTCCGATTCCGGGCGGGACCTCGTCGGCGCTCACCGCACGTAGTTCTTGAGGATCTCCGTGTCGAGCTCGATGCCGATCGGGTCGGGGAGGAGCACCTTCTCACCGAGCTTCGCGGTGTTGGCGGCGCGGTAGCCGCCGACCTTCCGGTCCGGCGAGCTGTGCACCGTAACCGTGCAGGAGCCGCGGTCGATCAAGAGGTACACCGGGATCTCCGCCTGACCGTACGCGGCCGGCTTCTCGTGCCGGTCCCGCCGGTCCGTGTCCGAGTCGTACGAGGTGACCTCGACGACCATGAGCGCCCCGTCCGGGTCGGACCATTCGCCGTGCCCCGCGAAGTGGGCCTCGGGCGCGAGCACGGCGGCCGGTCTCGCCCTGCCCTGCCGATTCGCCGCGACCCGGAGGCCTCGACCGCAGTACAGGTCCAGGTCGGGTCGAGCTCGCATACAGCGCTTGGCCAGCCAGGACACGATGGTGCTGTGGTCCCCGTCCGCCGCCTTCTTGACCCCAATCCGTCCGTTGATGAACTCCAACGTGACGGTCTCGGGAGCGGCGGAGGCGATCTCTTCGAAATCCTCCACCGTCATCTGAGACGTGCGCTCGGCCATAACCGTCATGTTGCACCCCCTTCCAGGCGCAGACCAGTGTTGTCGGGTTCCGGCGCCGCGGGGTGACTTTCACGGCCGGACACACGTACGAGTGACGGTCTGCCTACGCTTGATCGCATGCCCCCGGCCAAGAAGCGCACCCGCAGCTACGACCCCGCCAAGATCCGTACCGCCGTCCTCGCCCAGCTCGGGCACGTCCAGGACGCCGTGCGCGGGCTCACGCCCGAGCAGCTCGCGGGGCCCACGCGGCTCGGGGCGTGGACCGTACGGGAGCTGGTCGCGCACATCGGGATGGCGCTGACGGCCATCGGGCGGTCCCTCGCTCTGCCGGAGCCGCCGAAGCAGGACGCCGTGCTGCTGGACTGGCCGTTCGCGACCTCCGCCAGCTCCTCGGCCATCGACGAGTTCACCAAGCGGCTGGTCCAGGAGCACCCCGACCTCGACGTCTACCTCGCCGACATCGCGCGCACCCTCGAACAGCAGCTGGACACCCACCCGGGCACCCGGCTGCTCGACACCAACGCCGGCGCCCTGCCGCTCGCCGACTACCTCGTCACCCGCACCGTCGAACTCGTCGTCCACACTGACGACCTGAACGCCGCGGTGGCGGGTCTTGAGGTGCCGTACGACCGGCAGGCCCTCGCCGCCTGTACCCGGCTGCTCGCCGACGCGCTCGCCGCCAAGGCGCCCGGCGGCTCGACCGAGGTGCGGATCCCGCCCTACGCGGTCGTGCAGTGCGTCGAGGGGCCCCGGCACACTCGCGGCACCCCGCCCAATGTCGTCGAGACCGACCCGCTGACCTGGATCCGGCTCGCAACCGGGCGGCTGGAGTGGCCGGAGGCCCTCGCTGAGGCGAAGGTCAGTGCCAGTGGTGAGCGGGCCGATCTCGGTGGTCTGCTGCCCTTGATGAGCTGACGACACAACGGACCGGTAACGACACCGAACCCAACACACGCCTCGTACGTCGAAGAGACATGAAGCGGACGACAAGTGTGAAGTACGCCGCCGCGGCGCTCGCCGGCACCGCCGTGCTGGCCGCCTGCGGCTCGGAGTCCGGCAGCGGCAGCAGCACGGTCGGGGACGGCGAGAAGACCACCAAGGCCGCCGACGTCATCGCGGACACCCGCTGGGTGCCGCAGAAGGTGACCGTCGACGGCAAGGAGTACGAGCTGCCGACCGGGGAGAAGAACTTCCGCGTCGACGAGGCGCACATCACCTTCAAGCCCGGCGCAGCCGAGCCGGACGTCGGCGGCGGGGAGTCGGGCGGCACGGTGGGCTGCAACAGTTTCGGCGCCGATGTCGAGATCGACGGCGACACCGTGAAGATCACCGACCTCGCCCAGACGGAGATCGGCTGCCCCGGCCCTGTGCAGGAGTTCGAGGAGAAGTTCACGAGCGTCTTCACAGGCACTCTGAAGGCCAAGATCGAGGAGGAGGGCGGCGCCAAGGTCCTCACCCTCACCCGCGCCGATGGCGACAGCATCACCCTGCGGGAGGGCGCCGAAGAGCCCGAGCCCGCGCTGAAGGGCACCAAGTGGACGATCGACACTCTGGTCTCGGGCAAGGGCGACGACGCCGTCGCCGAATCGCTGCCCAAGGGCGCCAAGGCCCACCTCACCCTGGCCGAGGACGGCACCGCGAGCGGCAACCTCGGCTGCAACAACTTCCGCGGCAAGGCCACCGTCAAGGACGGCACCATCGAGTTCGGGCCGCTGTCCACCACGCGCATGCTGTGCGAGGGCCCGGTCATGAAGGCGGAGCAGGAGATGATCGACATCCTCTCCGGCAAGGTGTCCTACCAGCAGAAAGACCAGGAACTGACCCTCACGGCGGCCTCCGGGGACGGTCTCGTCGCCCATGCGAAGTAAGAAAGCCCACTCCCAGCGAATTCGGACCAGTGGTCGATCTCGCCTACACTCGGAGCCGTGCCACGTGGTGACGGTCGACTCAATCACGATCTGCTCCCCGGCGAGAAAGGCCCCCAGGACGCGTGTGGCGTCTTCGGTGTCTGGGCTCCGGGCGAAGAGGTCGCAAAGCTCACGTACTTCGGGCTCTACGCCCTCCAGCATCGGGGCCAGGAATCCGCGGGAATCGCGGTCAGCAACGGCTCCCAGATCCTCGTCTTCAAGGACATGGGCCTGGTGTCCCAGGTCTTCGACGAGACCTCGCTCGGTTCGCTCCAGGGTCATATCGCGGTCGGTCACGCCCGTTACTCGACCACCGGCGCCTCCGTGTGGGAGAACGCCCAGCCGACGTTCCGCGCCACCGCGCACGGCTCCATCGCGCTCGGTCACAACGGCAACCTCGTCAACACGGCCCAGCTCGCCGAGATGGTCGCCGACCTGCCCAAGCAGGAGGGCGGCCGTACCCCGCGTGTGGCGGCCACCAACGACACCGACCTGCTGACCGCGCTGCTCGCGGCCCAGGTCGACGAGGACGGCAAGCCGCTGACCATCGAGCAGGCGGCCCACCAGATCCTCCCGCAGGTCAAGGGCGCCTTCTCGCTCGTCTTCATGGACGAGCACACCCTCTACGCCGCCCGTGACCCGCAGGGCATCCGCCCGCTGGTCCTCGGTCGCCTGGAGCGCGGCTGGGTCGTCGCCTCCGAGTCCGCCGCCCTCGACATCTGCGGCGCCAGCTTCGTCCGCGAGATCGAGCCGGGCGAGTTCGTCGCCATCGACGAGAACGGTCTGCGTACCTCGCGATTCGCGGAAGCGAAGCCCAAGGGCTGTGTCTTCGAGTATGTGTACCTGGCCCGCCCCGACACCGACATCGCCGGCCGGAACGTCTACCTCTCCCGCGTGGAGATGGGCCGCCGCCTGGCGAAGGAAGCCCCGGTCGAGGCCGACCTGGTCATAGCGACCCCGGAGTCCGGCACCCCGGCCGCCATCGGCTACGCGGAGGCCTCCGGCATCCCCTTCGGCGCGGGCCTGGTGAAGAACGCCTACGTCGGCCGGACCTTCATCCAGCCCTCGCAGACCATCCGGCAGCTCGGCATCCGCCTGAAGCTGAACCCGCTGAAGGAAGTCATCAAGGGCAAGCGCCTGGTCGTCGTCGACGACTCCATCGTGCGCGGCAACACCCAGCGCGCCCTGGTCCGCATGCTCCGCGAGGCCGGCGCCGCCGAGGTCCACATCCGGATCTCCTCGCCGCCCGTGAAGTGGCCCTGCTTCTTCGGCATCGACTTCGCCACCCGCGCCGAGCTCATCGCCAACGGCATGACCATCGACGAGATCGGCACCTCGCTCGGCGCCGACTCCCTGGCGTACATCTCCATCGACGGCATGATCGAGGCGACCACCATCGCCAAGCCGAACCTCTGCCGCGCCTGCTTCGACGGCGAGTACCCGATGGAGCTCCCGGACCCCGAGCTGCTCGGCAAGCAGCTGCTGGAGACCGAGCTGGCCGCAGGGCCCGCCGCCACGGCCGCCGCGGACGCGATCCGCCGCCCCTAAGTTCTGCCGTACGACACGAAGGTTCTCACCCCATGTCTGAGACGACTGGTGCCAGCTACGCAGCCGCGGGCGTGGACATCGAAGCGGGCGACCGCGCAGTGGAGCTCATGAAGGAGTGGGTGAAGAAGACGCAGCGCCCCGAGGTCCTCGGCGGCCTCGGCGGTTTCGCCGGTCTCTTCGACGCCTCCGCCCTCAAGCGCTACGAGCGCCCGCTGCTCGCCTCCGCCACCGACGGCGTCGGCACCAAGGTCGACATCGCGCGACAGCTGGGCGTCTACGACACCATCGGCCACGACCTGGTCGCGATGGTCATGGACGACATCGTGGTGTGCGGCGCCGAGCCGCTGTTCATGACCGACTACATCTGCGTGGGCAAGGTCCACCCCGAGCGGGTCGCCGCGATCGTGAAGGGCATCGCCGAGGGCTGTGTCCTCGCGGGCTGCGCCCTGGTCGGCGGCGAGACGGCCGAGCACCCCGGTCTGCTCGGCCCGGACGACTTCGATGTCGCCGGTGCCGGTACGGGCGTAGTGGAGGCCGACCGGCTGCTCGGCCCGGATCGCATCCGCAAGGGTGACACCGTGATCGCCATGGCGGCCTCCGGTCTTCACTCGAACGGGTACTCGCTGGTCCGCCACGTCCTGCTGAACCAGGCAGGTCTCTCCCTGGACGCGCGGATCGAGGAGTTCGGCCGCACCCTGGGCGAGGAGCTGTTGGAGCCGACCAAGATCTACTCGCTGGACTGTCTGGCGCTCACCCGGACCACCGATGTGCACGCCTTCTCGCACATCACCGGTGGGGGCCTCGCCGCCAATCTGGCCCGAGTGATCCCGGACGAGCTGCACGCCATCGTCGACCGCTCCACCTGGACCCCCGCCCCGGTGTTCGACCTCGTCGGCAGGACCGGCGACGTCGAGCGGCTGGAGCTGGAGAAGACCCTGAACATGGGCGTCGGCATGATCGCGATCGTGCCGGAGGAGTCGACGGACGTGGCTCTGGCGACGCTGGCCGACCGTGGGGTGGAGGCCTGGGTCGCGGGTGAGATCACGGACCGCGGCGAGCACACCACCGGTGCCGCGCTGGTGGGGGACCACGCCTGATCGGCAGCACGAAACCCGGTCCGGTGCCAAGGCCCCGGACCGGGTGAAGTGCAGTTGTGACGGAAACTGCGAAGCGTGCTACGTCAAGCGCCGCGACGCTGCGACGTGGGACCGGACTCGCCGTCCTCGTCCTCGTCGTCGTCGTTGTAGAGATCCGCGTACTGGGCGTACGGGTCGTCTTCGTCCTCGTCGTCCTCGAACGGCTCGCCGTTCGGCGGCTGGCTCGAAGTCGAAGCGCCCAGCTCGCTGGCCAGACGCGACAGGTCAGTCCCGCCGCTGTTGTACTTCAGCTGGCGGGCGACCTTCGTCTGCTTGGCCTTGGCCCGGCCGCGCCCCATGGCTCGACCCCCTCGGTGACGGGGCTCGACGGCCCCAGAGTCTCGACACGCGTTCATGATCCGGAACGGGCTCTCCGTGGAGAGACCGGTCCGTAGGGCTTCCACGGTACCTGAGCCCGCGCCCATACGGTACGTCGCCCGCAGGACGCGCGTGTGCCCAGGACCTTCGAGGTGCCCCGTCCTCCCTGGTCAACGGCGATTTTAACCACTTATCGCCGGTCGACCCGCCGGTAGAAGTGAGAGTTCTCTCTAAGTGCCCACCGGCGGGTACCGGTCAAACCTGCGCGCCCTCGGCGGATCAGCGCGTCCAGCGGGCCGCGGCGGCCTCGTGCATCCGCTGCTCGGCGATCCGGTCGGCCGCGGCGGCCGGCGGGATCCCATCCGCCTTCGCACGTGCGAATATGGCCAGCGTGGTGTCGTAGATCTTGGCCGCCTTGGCCTTGCACCGCTCGAAGTCGAAGCCGTGCAGCTCGTCGGCGACCTGGATGACACCGCCCGCGTTCACCACGTAGTCCGGCGCGTAGAGGATCCCCCGGTCGGCGACGTCCTTCTCCACACCCGGGTGGGCGAGCTGGTTGTTGGCGGCGCCGCAGACGACCTTCGCGGTGAGCACCGGCACGGAGTCGTCGTTCAACGCCCCGCCGAGCGCGCAGGGCGCGTAGACGTCCAGGCCCTCGATGCGGATCAGCGCCTCGGTGTCGGCCACGGCCGTCACGCTCGCGTGCCGCTCGGTGATCCGGCTCACCGCGTCCTCGCGCACATCGGTGACGAAGATCTCGGCGCCCTCCGCGACGAGGTGCTCGACCAGGTGGTGGCCGACCTTCCCGACGCCCGCGATGCCGATGCGCTTGCCGCGCAGCGAGGGGTCGCCCCACAGGTGCTGGGCGGAGGCCCGCATGCCCTGGTAGACGCCGAACGCGGTGAGTACGGAGGAGTCGCCGGCGCCGCCGTTCTCGGGGGAACGCCCGGTGGTCCACCGGCATTCGCGGGCCACGACGTCCATGTCGGCGACGTAGGTGCCGACGTCGCAGGCGGTGACGTAGCGCCCGCCGAGCGAGGCCACGAACCGGCCGTAGGCCAGCAGCAGCTCCTCGGTCTTGTCACGCTCGGGGTCACCGATGATCACGGCCTTGCCGCCGCCGTGGTCGAGACCGGCCATGGCGTTCTTGTACGACATCCCGCGCGCGAGGTTCAGGGCGTCTTCGACGGCCTCCTCCTCGCTCGCGTACGGGTAGAAGCGCGTACCGCCGAGGGCGGGGCCCAGCGCGGTGTTGTGGATGGCGATGACGGCCTTGAGGCCGCTGGCGCGGTCCTGACAGAGCACGACTTGCTCATGACCGCCCTGCTCCGAGTGGAACAGGGTGTGCAGTACATCAGCAGGTGCGCCGGTTACGTCGGTCACTGTGGTGACTCCTGGGTAAGTAGCGGCGGTTCGGAGCAGTTCCCGTAAGGGTGGCGGGAACCGTGAGCATGAGATTAGAGCCTGGGGCGCCCCGCCACCTCGACGTGCTCAGGATCACCTACTCCCGGAGTACCCCCGTGCGACGATTTGCATAGATTTCCCGCGCCTTTGTGAGCGGGTTTCGCAGGTTTTCCTGGCAGACGGCGGGGGAGGGAGCAGGCGTGCCCAAGGTGTCCTCGATGATCGTTCCGTACGCGACCTATCTGCGCGTGTACGAACCGCTGGCCGCCTTCCCCGAGCCCGAGCGCAGCCACTGGGCGCGCTACGCCCGGCGCCGCAACCGTCCCTCGTACCAGGACGAACTGCGCCGCGCCCTCGCCGACTTGCTGCCCACCCCGCCGGTCCCGGTGCCGGTGCACGAGAGCCTGGACGCCTTCGTCCTGGACGTGGACGGGGTGGTGTGCGTCTGCCCGTGGCGCACCCGGCTGCGCGGCTGGCAGGCGCTCGGCGAGCTGGCCGAGGAGTTTCCCGGGCCGGTCCTGGACGCGGTGCTGCCGGAGGTCGTACGGCGCCAGGCGGCCCAGGACTACGAGCGCTGGCTGACGCGCAACCCGGACGCCCGGCCCTGGATCCGCACCTCGACCTGGCAGGTGCCGCTGAACTGGTTCGTGCTGGTCTCGGACGAGGAGCGGCGCTACGACAAGGGCACCGGGGAGATCCCGCCGATGCTGCGCTACCGCACGCCGATGGTGCAGGCGCGGCGCCGGGTGGCGCGGGCCCTCAGGACCCTGAAGGACACCATCGAAGAGGGGCCGCTCGTGGACGGCCTGGTGGACGTGGGGCGCTGGCTGGAGGAGTTCCATCCGCGCTCGCTGGTCGAACTCGACTACGGCGGTCTGGTGCATGTGCTGCCGGCCGGTGAGCTGGAGGGCGACCACTCCGCCGCGGACGTGGCCGAGGGCATCGCGGCGCTGCGGGAGGGCGACGGGGCGGCGGCGGGGGCGGCGTACGGGCGGCTGGTGGAGCGGTGGCGCTCGGTACGGGACCGGCGGTCGGCCAACTGACGCCTGACGTCCGCCGAGTGTGGGCCAGGTCACGAACTGACGTTTGACCAGACGCCCGTTTTGGGGTTTCGTCCTCCTTCTGATGCGCCTGACGTTGCTGAAGTTTCGTCAACATGGGACGTAGGTCCCGATCCGGGCGTTCGCCTCAAGATGTGTCAAGCGTGATGGACCGCACTTACGCGGCCCTTGCGTCTCTTGCCCTCCCTCATGCCAAAATAGGACAAGGAGTCCGGGGAGGACTCCGCTCGCATTGCACGCTTTGGGGGGTCTGATGACTCCTGATCGCCCTGTGACTGATCGTCACAGTGGCGTGACTGTCCGCTATGGCATGGTCCATCGGCTTCCGTCGCTGATGAACACCTGGAGGGGCAATTCCATCGGTTTGGCCGACGCGGCTGGACAGATGGTGTAGTTGTAGTGCCGAGGACAAGCCGTTCGTCCTATAACCGACTCGACTCGCGTCCGCCATTTCGGGCAACGCGGGTCAAGGTGCAGAATTTAGAGGAAAGAACCGAGAAGGTTCGGTTCTCCCGAGGAGGCCGCTCATGACCGCTCGCACCCCTGATGCCGAGCCGCTGCTGACCCCGGCTGAGGTCGCCACCATGTTCCGCGTCGACCCCAAGACGGTCACGCGGTGGGCGAAGGCCGGAAAGCTTACGTCCATCCGTACGCTCGGCGGGCACCGCCGTTACCGCGAGGCTGAGGTCCGCGCTCTGCTCGCGGGCATCCCGCAGCAGCGCAGCGAGGCCTGAACAACTTCATAGCCGGGCAAATCGGCAGGTCCCCCAACGTGCCGAGGCGTCCGGAACCTACAGCTCCAAGCGACGCGGGTTCTGCCCCAACAGAGCCCACGCCCAAGGCTTCAGGCAACTGACAGGGTGCGTCGTGGATCGCGCTGGACTCCGCCGGGTCCAGCGCGATCTTTTTTGCGCGCGGAACCGAGGCTCGCACGGGCCCTGTGTGTGGCCTTGTCTGAGCCTGGGGAGGGGTGTCGGATCTCCTGAGGACGCGCCCTCCCGGCTGGTGCAATTGCACATATTAAATTGACCAGTTGTAGGTGGGGTGTGAGTACCGCGGTTCCGGAAACTCATGCGGTGACACCCGTCACATGCCAGGGAGCTTGTTGCCCTCGACGCATGTGCGCTAGAGGAACCCCGCGCTCCAGAGTCCCATGGCGGCGCGGGTGTTGGGGCCGGCGACGGTCACGCCGGGGCGGGGCTTTCGTCCTCGACGGAGTCGACAGGCGTGCGGTTGGGGGCCGGCGGCGCGGAATCCATCGCGAGCCGCAGGAGCTGATGGCAGATCGGGCAGTGCCGGGTCAGATGCCGGTAGGAGGAAGCGGCCGACAGGTGCGCACGGAGCAACGCCCGCGTCTCGTGCCTAGCCGAAGCCGCCATACGCCACCTCCAGGGCCGTACGGAGAAGGAGCCCTGGTTTCTGGGTACCGAGCGAATGTGACGCCGTCAAGACGGCGTGGAGCGCCTTGAGGCCCGCCGAAGCCTCCTGGGGGCAAACGCAGAAGGGCCCGAGTCGTGCGACTCGGGCCCTTCACTGTGCGGTCCTGACGGGATTTGCTGTACTCGATTGCGGCTGCGCCGCGGGCGCGGCCTCCACCTTGACAGGGTGGCGAGCGGTGGGTGTGAAGAGGGCCCGCGTCCCTTGGTGGGATGCGGGCCCTCTTCTTGCTGCGGTCCTGACGGGATTTGAACCCGCGGCCTCCACCTTGACAGGGTGGCGAGCACTCCAAACTGCTCCACAGGACCAGGTTTCGCGGCGCTTATTGCCGCGTTGCGCTGCGAGAAGAGACTGTACAGGAGGGTGGGTGTCCTGGTCGAACTCACCCTCTGTGCGGGAGCCGTTACGGCGCCAGCGCGTCGATCGCCTTCACGATCCGCTTGTCCGAGACGGGGTACGCCGTACCGAGCGCATGGGCGAAATAACTGACCCGGAGCTCCTCGATCATCCAGCGGATGTCGAGCACCTGCTGCGGGACGGGGCGGCCCTGCGGCATCTGCTCCAGCAGCCAGGCGTACTCGTCCTGCATCTCATGGACCTTCTGCATGCGGGTCGTGTCCCGCTGCACGTTCGTCGGCATCTGCTGAAGGCGCCGGTCCACTGCCACCAGGTACCGCATCAGATCCGGCAGCCGCGAAATCCCCGCGGCCGTGACGAACCCCGGCTTCACCAGGGCGCTGAGCTGCTTACGGACGTCCGTCAGGTTCGCCAGCAGCGCCGGGCTCTGTACGGCCTTCAGACGGCGCTCACAGGCCTGCCAGGCGGCCAGCACCTGCTGCACCTGCCCGACCGCACGCACCGTCGTGTCCACGATCTCCGCGCGCACCTTGTCGTACAGCTTCCGGTGCGACTCCTCGTCCCACGCGGGACCCCCGAAGTCCCCGATCAGCTTGTCCGCCGCCGCCATCGCGCAGTCGTCGAACAGGGCCTGGATCGAACCGTGCGGATTCGCCGACAGCGCCAGTTTCTGCGCGTTCGTCAGCTGCTCCGAGGCGAACTTCGCCGGGTTCACCGGGATGTTGCGCAGGATCAGCCGCCGCGTGCCCTGCCACATCGCCTCCGCCTGCTCCGCCTCCGTGTCGAAGAGGCGTACGGAGACCGTGTCGCCGTCGTCCACCAGGGCCGGGTACGCCTTCACCGGCTGGCCGGCCCGGCGGGTCTCGAAGACACGGGTCAGCGAGCCGATCGTCCAGTCCGTGAGGCCCTTGCGCTCCAGCGACTCGCCGCCCTCCCGGGACGCCGTCGCCGCGGCCGCCTGGGACAGCGCCTTGCGCGCCTTCGGCTTCAGCCGGAGCTTCAGCGCCTCCAGATCCTTGTCCTCCGCCAGCTTGCGACGGCGCTCGTCGACGATCCGGAACGTGATCCGCAGATGATCCGGCACCTTCGCCCAGTCGAAGTCCTCGGCCTCGAACGGCACCCCGACCATCCGCTTCAGCTCGCGGGCCATCGTGGTCGTCAACGGTTCCTGCAAAGGCACCGCCGTGTCCAGGAACCGCTTCGCGAAGTTCGGCGCCGGCACGTAATTACGGCGGATCGGCTTCGGCAGCGAGCGGATCAGCTCGGTCACGACCTCCTCCCGCAGCCCGGGGATCTGCCAGTCGAAACCCTCGTCCGTGACCTGGTTGAGCACCTGGAGCGGGATATGGACCGTCACACCGTCCGCGTCCGCGCCCGGCTCGAACTGGTACGTCACCCGGAACTTCAGCTGCCCCTGCCGCCACGAGTCCGGATAGTCGGCCTTCGTGACCGCCTCCGCCGACTCCCGGATGAGCATCTCCCGCTCGAAGTCCAGGAAGTCCGGCTGCTCATGCCGCTTCCGCTTCCACCACGAGTCGAAGTGCGCGCCGGACACGACGTGTTCGGGCACCCGCTCGGCGTAGAAGTCGAAGAGCGTCTCGTCGTCCACGACGATGTCCCGGCGCCGCGCCCGGTGCTCCAACTCCTCGACCTCGCTGAGGAGTTTGCGGTTGTCGGCGAAGAACTTGTGATGCGTGCGCCAGTCGCCCTCGACCAGCGCGTTACGGATGAACAGCTCGCGCGAGACCTCCGGGTCGATCCGGCCGTAGTTCACCTTGCGCTGGGCGACGATCGGCACGCCGTACAGCGTGACCTTCTCGTACGCCATCACCGCTGCCTGGTCCTTCTCCCAGTGCGGTTCGCTGTACGTCCGCTTCAGCAGATGCCCCGCCAGCGGCTCGACCCACTCCGGCTCGATCTTCGCGTTGATCCGCGCCCACAGGCGGGAGGTCTCCACCAGCTCCGCGGACATCACGAACCGCGGCGTCTTCTTGAACAGCGCCGAGCCCGGGAAGATCGCGAACTTGGCGTTGCGGGCGCCGAGATACTCGTTCTTGTTGCCGTCCTTGACGTCCTTCATCCCGATGTGGGAGAGCAGGCCGGCGAGGAGGGAGACGTGGATGCTCTGGTCGGCCGCGTCCTCTTCGTTGAGGTGGATCCCCATCTGCTTGGCGACGGTACGCAGTTGGGTGTAGATGTCCTGCCACTCACGGATGCGCAGGAAGTTCAGATACTCCTGCTTGCACATCCGCCTGAAGGCGCTCGATCCCCGCTCCTTCTGCTGCTCGCGGATATAGCGCCAGAGGTTGAGATAGGCGAGGAAGTCGCTGGTCTCGTCCTTGAAGCGGGCGTGCTGCTGATCGGCCTGGGCCTGCTTGTCGGCGGGGCGCTCGCGCGGGTCCTGGATGGACAGCGCGGCGGCTATCACCATGACCTCGCGGACACAGCCGTTGCGGTCGGCCTCCAGCACCATCCGGGCCAGACGGGGGTCGACGGGCAGCTGGGCCAGCTTGCGGCCGGTGGCGGTCAGCCGCTTGCGTACGTCCTGCTGCGCCGGGTCCAACGCGCCCAGTTCCTGCAGGAGTTGGACGCCGTCACGGATGTTGCGGTGGTCCGGCGGATCGATGAAGGGGAACTTCTCGATGTCACCGAGGCCGGCGGCGGTCATCTGGAGGATGACGGAGGCGAGGTTCGTACGCAGGATCTCGGCATCCGTGAACTCCGGCCGGGCGACGAAATCGTCCTCGGAGTACAGCCGGATACAGATACCGTCGCTGGTCCGACCGCAGCGGCCCTTGCGCTGGTTGGCGCTGGCCTGCGAGATCGGCTCGATGGGGAGCCGCTGGACCTTGGTGCGATGGCTGTAGCGGCTGATGCGGGCGAAACCCGGGTCGATGACGTACTTGATCCCGGGGACCGTCAGCGAGGTCTCGGCGACGTTGGTCGCCAGAACGATCCTGCGCCCGGTGTGCGGCTGGAAGACACGGTGCTGCTCGGCATGTGAGAGCCGGGCATACAGGGGCAGGACCTCCGTGAACCGATACCGCTTCTTCTCCAGCGCGTCGGCCGTGTCCCGGATCTCCCGCTCACCGGAGAGAAAGACGAGGATGTCGCCCTTGCCCTCGGCCTGGAGCTCCTCCACGGCGTCGCAGATGGCGGTGATCTGGTCCCGGTCGGCGTCGTCGGAGTCGTCTTCGAGGAGCGGCCGATAACGCACCTCTACGGGATACGTCCGCCCGCTGACCTCGATGATCGGCGCGTCCCCGAAGTGCCGGGAGAACCGCTCGGGGTCGATGGTCGCGGAGGTGATGACGACCTTCAGATCGGGCCGCTTCGGCAGCAACTGCGCCAGATACCCGAGCAGAAAGTCGATATTGAGAGACCGCTCATGGGCCTCGTCGATGATGATCGTGTCGTAGGCCCGCAGCTCACGGTCGGTCTGGATCTCCGCGAGCAGGATGCCGTCCGTCATCAGCTTGATGAAGGTCGCGTCCGGGTTCACCTGGTCGGTGAACCGCACCTTCCAGCCGACGGCCTCACCGAGCGGGGTGTCCATCTCCTCGGCCACGCGCTCGGCGACCGTACGGGCGGCGATACGGCGGGGCTGGGTGTGCCCGATCATGCCGCGGACGCCACGCCCGAGCTCCAGACAGATCTTCGGAATCTGGGTGGTTTTGCCGGACCCGGTCTCACCGGCGACGATGACGACCTGGTGATCGCGGATGGCCTCGGCGATCAGATCCTTCTTCTGGCTGACGGGCAGCTGCTCGGGATACGTGACGGCCGGTACCCGGGACCGCCGCTCACCCATCCGGTCTTCGGCCTTCGCGACCTCGCCCTCGATCTCGGCGAGAACGGCGGCACGGGCCTCCGGCTTGCGGATCTTGCGCGCACCTTCAAGCCGCCGACCGATCCGATGCGCATCACGCAGCGACAACTCGGTCAGACGGGGGGCGAGGGCGCCGAGGGCGGGGGCAGGGTGCGTAGACATACGCGACCCAGGATCTCATCCCGGCCAAAGAAGGGGCGAACGCTTTTGGGCGGCGGGCCTCGCGGTGATCACCACACGCCACCAAGAAGATGTCCGACTCGGCACACGGCCCGAGAATGGCGGTGTCAGCACTTCGCGCGCTGGATCGGAGACGCCATGAGTGACCTCAAGATTGAGCAGAAGCGCTCGCTGTCACGCCTTGAGGCGGCAGACCGGCTCGCGGCGCTCGCGTCCGCGCTGAGGCAGGGCGAGGACGCCGAGCTGGAACTGGAACCCTGGACATTGAGTCTGCGGATCCCGTCCGAGCTGCACAGCGAGATCGAGCTTGAGGTCGGCGGCGGGGAGATCGAGCTGGAGATCGAATTCAAGTGGTCGACGGCACCGGCGACGCCGACGAAGAGCGAAGCCGGAGCCGGTGCCGCGAAGCGGACCACGACGAAGCGGACCGCAGCGAAGAAGTCCCGAGCGTGAGAAAGATCAAGGGCCCCGACCGTACGGTCGGGGCCCTTGGGTTGTGGCTGGGGCCGGGGTCGAACCGGCGACCTTCCGCTTTTCAGGCGGACGCTCGTACCAACTGAGCTACCCAGCCACGAGGCTCCCGAAGAAACCTCAGCGGTCCTGACGGGATTTGAACCCGCGGCCTCCACCTTGACAGGGTGGCGAGCACTCCAAACTGCTCCACAGGACCAAGCTGTTGCGTACGACAGTGTCGCACACCGTACTGCGTGCCCCCAACGGGATTCGAACCCGTGCTACCGCCTTGAAAGGGCGGCGTCCTAGGCCGCTAGACGATGAGGGCTATCGGCCCGCCTGGGCGCTTCTCAGCGCGTCGGGGACGTGAGAAGCATATGGGATGGCGGGAGGGATCGCCAAAACGGTTTACGGGGACGCGGGGGAGGTGGGGCCGTTCCCCGGCTGGTTCTCCTCCGGGAGATGTCGGCTGACCTCGGCCGTCGTCAGGCCGAGGCCGCCCAGTTCGATCTCGTCCCAGGCCTGGAGGCGGTGGGTGTCCCGGTCGAAGTAGAGGATCGAGGTCTCGATGGGGTCGGGGTACTTGCCTTCGATCGCTCGTAGGCCGCTGCCGCCTGTGGAGCCCTCGATGCGTAGGCGTGTGCCCTGTTCCAGGATCTCCATCTCGTCGTGGTGGAGGTGGCCCGCCAGGACCAGGGGGACCTCGCCGTCCACCTCGCGGGCCGCCGATGGTTCGTGGGCGATCGCCACGTCCACCGGGGTGCCGGCCGTCCGCTGGTCGCGCAGGGCCGAGGCGAGGCGGGCGCCGGCCAGTTCCTGGGAGGCCTCGGCGCCCGTTTTGTTCGTGCGGTCGGGGGTGAACTGGGGGTCGCCGATCCCGGCGAAGCGCAGGCCGGCGACGGTCTTGGCGCGGCCGTCGTCCAGGACGTGCACGTTCTTCAGGTCCTCCAGGTAGCGCTGGGTGGTCATCGAGTCATGGTTGCCGCGGACCCAGACGTAGGGCGCGCCGAGGTCCTCGATCGGGTCGAGGAAGCCGTTCTCGGCGGCGGAGCCGTGGTCCATGGTGTCGCCGGAGTCGACGATCACGTTGACCTGATACTGCTCCACCAGCGAGGCGATGATCTTCCAGCTCGCGGGGTTGAGGTGGATGTCGGACACGTGCAGTACGCGGATGGTGGTCGGGTCGGGCTGGTAGGCGGGGAGTGTGGAGGTGGCGTCGTAGAGCTTGGTCACGTTGGTCACCAGGCGGGCCAACTCTTTTTGGTAGACGTCGAATTCGGTGACGATGCTGCGGGCGTCGCCGACGAGTGAGGGGGCGGAGGACAGGAGTCCGGAGAATTTGGGTTCCAGGACGGAGTTCGGGTTCCAGGTGGCGGCCGCGGTGCCGCCGGAGGCGGCGAGCAGGGTGAGGGCGAGGCCGCCCGCGGCGAGGGCGCGGCGGGGGCGGCGGTAGACGGCGAGGCCGAGTGCGGTGGCGCCGGCGACTACGGCGACGCAGGAGCGCAGGGCCAGGTCGCGGGTGCCGTGGGCGACGTCCCCCGCGATCTCGTCCTGGAGTCCGGAGAGGCGTTCGGGGTGGTCGACGAGGGCCTGGGCGCGCTCGGGGTCGAGTTGGTCGACGTTGACGTCGAGGCGGACCGGGGCGACGTGGCTGTCGAGCTGGAGGGCGCCGAGCGGGGAGACGTTGATCTTGGTGCCGCCGCTGACCGAGGGGCGCAGGGTCATGGTGGTGTTCATGGGGCCGACGGGCACGCGTACGTTGCCGACGATCAGCAGGCCGAGCCAGGCGCCGAGCAGGACGACCGTGACGAGGCCGAGGGCGCGGCCCCAGGGGTGTGGCTGCGGGACGAGCTGGATCGTGGTGGGTGCTTGGCGGGCGCGGTACTGGCGGGTCAGGGCGCGCGGGGCCCTTCGTAGCCGGTTGGCGGCGGTGAGGACTGCGGCGGGGACGCGGGCCATTGGTCCCGTATGCCCAAGTGCGGGGGTGGATATGCGGGGCGTCGGCGGCTCTCGTACGGCCGTGTCGTACCGGACAATGGCCGTGTGCTGGAGATGACGCGCGAGGAGTTCGAGGAACTGGTCGCCGAGGCGCTGGACCGGATTCCGCCGGAGCTGACGCGGCTGATGGACAACGTCGCGGTGTTCGTCGAGGACGAACCGCCCGCCGACGATCCCGAGCTGCTCGGGCTGTACGAGGGGACGCCGCTGACGGACCGGGGTGAGTGGTACGCGGGTGTGCTGCCGGACCGGATCACGATCTACCGGGGGCCGACGCTGAGGATGTGCGAGTCGCGGGAGGACGTGGTCGCGGAGACCGAGGTGACGGTCGTGCATGAGATCGCGCATCACTTCGGGATCGACGACGCCCGGTTGCACGCGCTCGGGTACGGGTGAGCGTCGGCTGATACGGGTCGCGTGTCCTCTTGTGGGCGGGGGGAGTTGGGGAGGTTGACTCCTTCATCCTCCACCGGAGGTGGCTGCCCGTGCGCCCCTTGTACGTACCTGTCCGTCTGGCTGCCACGGTGATGGCCGTCGCCGCTGCCGCCGGCTGTATGAGCGTGGGCGACGACGGTGCCGGTGGGCGCGCGAAGCCGTCGCATTCCGCCGGGCAGGGCGCTGGTGAGGCGCCGGACGGGGGGTCGGCGCTGTCCGGTGGTGGTGCGGGGAACGGGGCCGCGGCGGCCGAGGGCAAGCGGGGGAAGGGCAGGAAGGGCAAGGCCGAGGAGTCGGCGTCTCCTTCGGCGTCGGCGCCGGCCGAGCCGAGCGAGGGTGCTTCCGCGCCGGGGAGGACCGAGAAGCCGGGAAAGCCGCCCGAGCCGACGAAGGCGCCGCCGACGCCGACGCGCACGGCGGAGCCGACGCCGACGCCCACGCAGCCCGAGCCGACGGTCTCGCCCGAGCCGACGGTCGCCGAGCCGTCGTCCCCGGCGCATGGGGAGCCGCAGATGGTGCAGCGGGAGCCGGCGCCGGAGGCGGGGGCTCCGGTGTGACCTACGTCTAGCGGGCTCGGTTTGCCTTCGGGGGTGCAGGGTGCGTATGGTGGTAGATCGTTTGATCCCATTTGCCCGGCGCCAACGCAGAGCGCGCCGTGTGGCGCGTTCTCTCCCTTGCCGTGGCTGACCGCATAGAGGCGGTCGTATTGCGAAATCACGGAGTTGACGGGCGCGTGCCGACGAGACTCCGGAAGGTTTCGCATACGCATGTCCATTTCCAGTTCTGATCACATCGTCCTGCCCGAGAACGGCGAGAACGAGATCGCCGAGACCGTGACCGTCGAGGAGACCCCCGAGGTCACCTTCGCGGACCTCGGTCTTCCCGAGGGTGTCGTGCGCAAGCTCGCGCAGAACGGCGTGACCACCCCCTTCCCGATCCAGGCCGCGACCATCCCGGACGCCCTGGCCGGCAAGGACATCCTGGGCCGTGGCCGTACCGGCTCCGGCAAGACCCTCTCCTTCGGTCTGCCGACCCTGGCCCGCCTGTCGGGCGGCCGTACCGAGAAGCACCGCCCGCGCGCCGTCATCCTCACCCCGACCCGTGAGCTCGCGATGCAGGTCGCGGACGCGCTCCAGCCCTACGGCGACCAGCTCGGCCTGAAGATGAAGGTCGTGTGCGGCGGTACGTCGATGGGCAACCAGATCTACGCGCTTGAGCGCGGTGTCGACGTGCTGGTGGCCACCCCGGGCCGGCTGCGCGACATCATCAACCGCGGCGCCTGCTCCCTCGAGGACGTCGAGGTCGCGGTGCTCGACGAGGCCGACCAGATGTCGGACCTGGGCTTCCTGCCCGAGGTCACCGAGCTGCTCGACCAGGTTCCGTCGGGCGGTCAGCGGATGCTGTTCTCCGCGACGATGGAGAACGAGATCAAGACCCTCGTCGACCGCTACCTGAGCGAGCCGGTCCTGCACGAGGTCGACGCGGCGCAGGGCGCGGTGACGACCATGTCGCACCACATCCTGATCGTGAAGCCCAAGGACAAGGCGCCGGTCACGGCCGCGATCGCTTCCCGCAAGGGCCGCACGATCATCTTCGTGCGCACCCAGCTGGGCGCCGACCGTGTCGCGGAGCAGCTGCGTGACGCGGGTGTGAAGGCGGACGCGCTGCACGGCGGTATGACGCAGGGTGCGCGGACGCGGACGCTGGCGGACTTCAAGGACGGTTACGTCAACGTCCTCGTCGCCACCGATGTCGCCGCCCGCGGTATCCACGTCGACGGCATCGACCTCGTGCTGAACGTCGACCCGGCCGGTGACCACAAGGACTACCTGCACCGTGCGGGCCGTACGGCTCGGGCCGGCCGTACCGGCACCGTCGTGTCGCTGTCCCTGCCGCACCAGCGCCGTCAGATCTTCCGGCTGATGGAGGACGCGGGCGTCGACGCCGGGCGTCACATCATCCAGGGCGGTGCCGCCTTCGACCCGGAGGTCGCCGAGATCACCGGTGCCCGTTCGATGACCGAGGTGCAGGCCGAGTCCGCGGGCAACGCCGCGCAGCAGGCCGAGCGTGAGGTCGCCCACCTGACCAAGCAGCTGGAGCGTGCGCAGCGTCGCGCGGGCGAGCTGCGCGAGGAGGCCGACCGGTTGGTCGCCCGGGTCGCCCGCGAGCGCGGCGAGGACCCGGAGGCCGCGGTGGCCGAGGCACAGGCGGCGGTGGCCGCGGCACAGGCGGCGGTGGCCGCGGCGGAGATCGCCGTGCCGGAGCAGCCGGTGGCGTCGGACGTGGAGCGGGTCGAGCGCGTGGAGCGTGCGGAGGCTTCGACCTCGTACGAGCGTCGTGAGCGCCGTGACGACCGCGGTGGCCGTTCCTACGAGCGTCGCGACAACGACCGTGGTGGGTTCCGCCGGGACAACGACCGTGGCGGTTTCCGCCGTGACGACCGTGGTGAGCGTTCCTTCGAGCGCCGTGACAACGACCGCGGTGGCTTCCGTCGGGACAACGACCGCGGTGGCCGTTCCTTCGAGCGTCGCGACAACGACCGTGGTGGGTTCCGCCGGGACAACGACCGTGGCGGTTTCCGCCGTGACGACCGTGGTGAGCGTTCCTTCGAGCGCCGTGACAACGACCGCGGTGGCTTCCGCCGGGATGACCGTCGGGACAACGACCGTGGCGGGTTCCGTCGCGACGACCGTGGCGGCCGTTCCTTCGAGCGCCGTGACGAGCGCGGCGGTCACCGTGGCAGCGACCGTCCGTTCAACCGCGACCGCCAGGGCGACCGTCCCGGCTTCCGCTCGGGTGGCCACGAGCGCCCGAACGGCCGCCGTGACGACCACCGCGGCGGCGGCTCCTTCCAGCGCCGCGAGGACAAGCCGCGCTGGAAGCGCAACGGCTGACCCTGAGCCGTAGGACACAGAGGCCCGCACGATTTCGGTCGTGCGGGTCTTTTTTAGCCACCTGTGACGCATGTCACGCCCTCGGTGAGGGAATCGCTGGGGGCATGACAGATGACGCCATAGCGAGCGGGCCGTCGGAGAGTCTCTCCGATGAAGAGCGGCTGGCCCAGCTCGGCTACACGCAGGTTCTCGCCCGCCGTATGTCGGCGTTCTCCAACTACGCGGTCTCCTTCACGATCATCTCGGTGCTGTCGGGGTGTCTGACGCTGTATCTGTTCGGCATGAACACCGGCGGCCCGGCGGTGATCACCTGGGGCTGGGTCGCCGTCGGACTGATGACGCTGTTCGTCGGGCTCGCGATGGCCGAGATCTGCTCGGCGTATCCGACCTCGGCCGGCCTGTACTTCTGGGCCCACCGGCTCGCCCCGCCCCGTACGGCCGCCGCCTGGGCCTGGTTCACGGGGTGGTTCAACGTGCTGGGGCAGGTCGCGGTGACCGCCGGTATCGACTTCGGTGCCGCGTCCTTCCTCGGCGCGTATCTGAACCTCCAGTTCGACTTCGAGGTCACCCCCGGCCGCACGATCCTGCTGTTCGCCGGGATCCTGGTCCTGCACGGTCTGCTGAACACCTTCGGCGTGCGGATCGTCGCGCTGCTGAACAGCGTGAGCGTGTGGTGGCACGTCATCGGCGTCGCGGTGATCGTCGGCGCCCTGACCTTCGTACCGGACGAGCACCAGTCCGCGTCCTTCGTCTTCGGCGAGTTCGTCAACAACACGGGTTGGGGCAGCGGGTTGTACGTCGTCCTGATCGGCCTGCTGATGGCTCAGTACACCTTCACCGGCTACGACGCCTCCGCCCATATGACCGAGGAGACGCACGACGCGTCCACGGCGGGTCCGAAGGGGATCGTGCAGTCCATCTGGACGTCGTGGATCGCGGGCTTCGTCTTGTTGCTGGGCTTCACCTTCGCGATCCAGTCGTACGAGGGAGCCCTCACCTCCCCGACCGGCGCGCCGCCCGCCCAGATCCTGCTCGACGCGCTCGGCGCGACCGCGGGCAAGCTGCTGCTCCTGGTCGTGATCGGGGCGCAGCTGTTCTGCGGGATGGCCTCGGTGACGGCCAACAGCCGCATGATCTACGCCTTCTCGCGCGACGGAGCGCTGCCGTTCTCGCGGGTGTGGCACACGGTCAGCCCACGCACCCGCACTCCGGTCGCGGCGGTCTGGCTGGCGGCAGGCGGGGCCCTGCTCCTGGGCCTGCCATATCTGATCAATGTCACGGCGTACGCGGCGGTGACCTCGATCGCGGTGATCGGCCTCTACATCGCCTACGTCATCCCGACGCTGCTGCGGCTGCGCAAGGGCGAGGCCTTCGAGCGGGGGCCGTGGCATCTGGGGCGCTGGTCGACGGCGATCGGAGTGGTGGCGGTGGCGTGGGTCGGCGTGATCACGGTCCTGTTCATGCTGCCGCAGGTCTCCCCGGTCACCGCGGAGACCTTCAACTACGCCCCGGTCGCCGTCCTGGTCGTCCTCGGCTTCGCCGCCACCTGGTGGCTGGCCTCGGCCCGGCACTGGTTCCTCAACCCCGAGCACGAGCGCACGATCGCCCGCGAGGCGGCCCGCGCCGGCGCGCCCGAACCGGTCGATCCGTAACCCCTTCACCCATCGGACGCGGCCGTGTCCCCAATACCCGATCGGAGACACGGCCACGTCCGGCTATGCTCGTGGGGGCAACATCGCCTGGGCCCTTAGCTCAATTGGCAGAGCAGTGGACTTTTAATCCATTGGTTGTGGGTTCGAGTCCCACAGGGCCTACCGACAGCGGCGCCCGGATCGGCTTCGGCCGGACGGGCGCCGTGTCGTTCCTAGAGTGCGGGGATCGCCTGGGCCAGGGCGGCTACCGCAGCCGCCAGCGGGGCCACTGGTTCCGCGAAGGCCGTCAGGCGGTCCAGGGCCCGGCGTACTACTCCCGGCTCGGGGGTGCTCTCGTCCAGTTCCTCGCGCAGCCTGCGCAGCTCCGCTCGGGGGGAGTCCTGGTCGGGGAGGCCGGCTCGGTGTTCGTCCAGGAGGCGTTCGACCAGTGCCAGGCGGTCGTGGATCTGGGTGCGCTGGTCGGCCGTGAGGGACTGGAAGGAGACCTGGCCGGCGACGGCGCGGGCGCCGGGGCCCACGGCCTGGTTGGCGACCTGGCTCTGGCCGCCGTACTGCTGGACGCCGAAGTTCGTGTTCTCGGGGGGCTGGTGGGGCATCGGGTTCTCCTTACTGCGGGGCCGTGGCCGTGGCCGTCTCGGCGGTCGCCCTGGCGCCCTGGCCGATGGCCTGGTTGCCCACGACGCTGACCCCGCCGGTCTGCAGGACGCCGTGGTTGAGGATGGTCTGCGTCTGGGTGCGGAAGTCGGTGGTGTCCACCCCGTGCTCGTCCAGGAAGTCCCGCACGGCGGCCAGGGCGTGCCGGTCGAGGGCGGCGAACGCCCGCTCGGCGTCGACGCGTTGGAAGTGGTCGAGGTACTCGGCGCTCATGGCGTGCTCGCGGATGCTCAGCCGCGCTCCGCGGTCGAAGGCGGGGTCCGTCTTGGCGGCGGCCCGCTCCCGGCGCTGCCGGCGCGGTCCGCCCCACTCGCGGAAGGTCTCGCCGAGCACGGCCCGGGGCGCGCCGAACAGGGCGCCGCCGCTGCGCCGCAGGGCGGAGAGCAGCAGGCCCGCCCGGTGTGCGGGCGTGAGGGACTCCGGCAGCAGGTCGACTCCGCGCAGGTCCGGCCGTAGCGGAGTGAGGACGTGGCGGTCGCAGTGCAGGTGCAGGGTTCTGCCGACCACCGCGATGTGCAGCAGCTGACTGGGTACCACCGCGCCGCCCCACAGGGGCAGATGGGCGGCCAGACAGTGCCGCGGGGTGCCCTGCGGGTCCATCGCGATGTCGCGTACGGCCGCCTCCGGGAGCCGGGCTGCGGGCGCCTTGATCAGGGCGGGCAGGAAGCGATGGTCGCCGGTGATCTGGGTGCCGCTGACGAACACGCGGTCCTCGACCTCCAGTGCCGCGAGGCTCGGGCCGCCGTCGACGGGCGGCTCGGCGGTGGCATGGCGTACGGCGGTCTCGCGCAGCCGGGCGCGCAGCCGCTCGACCACGTCCCAGGTGCCGAAGTCGGTGAGGGGGGTGCCGGGCCGCTCGGGCAGCAGGGGCAGCGACACGGACCACTGCGACTGCCGTACGCCCTGTCCGACGAAGGGGGAGAAGCCGCTGTAGACGGTGACGTTGCCCGCCTGCGCCCTGGCCACGGCCTGTACTCCGGCGACCGCCCACGCCTCCGCGGGCTCGGGACCGGCCTCGGGGGCGAAGTTCTCGCGCCGCAGCGAATCGCGCAGCCGCTTGTCGACGTCCAGCTCCTCCTGGGCCATGACCCAGTACGCCCACACCCCGCCGCCGATCACCGCCAGCAGCGGCGGAATACCCAGCGCGTAGGACCCGGCCAGCCAGCTCCAAGGTCCCGACAGCGGCAGTGCCGAGAGGAACATCCCGAACAGGATCCCGGCCGGCAGCAGCCCGGCGATCGTGCCGACGAGCCAGCGCAGGGCCGCCCCCGTGTCCACCGGTTCCCGGCCGCGTACGCCGCGCCGCGGGGCCCGGGAGGCCTTGGCCAGCGCCTTGAAGGCGAGGTTGCCGAAGACCAGCCACAGCGGGCCGAAGGCGGCGATCAGCAGGTAGATCGCGACGAGCCGCTGGTCGCGCGCCCGGTGCAGCCGACGGGCCGCCAGACTGTGACGGACGACGGGCACCAGGTCGACCCCGGGGGAGGACGCCACCGCGCCTAGCTCGTCGCGCAGGACGTCGTCGACGACGCGGCGGGTGAACTCGGGGTCGGTGTAGGCGGCCGCGCACAGGTGGCGGGTGGTGTCGTCGGGCGTGGTGGAACCCACGGCACCGCCGGGGACGTCGGGCGAGGAGGGTGCCATGGTGCTGCTCCGTTCACGGATACGGGACAGGGCTGCGCGGGCACCGGTCCCGCCGAACACGGCTGCCAGGGCCACGCCCAGCAGCAGGCCGAAGACGAGGCCGTCCACCAGGAAGTTGACGAGCACCGCGTCCGAGGGGGAGCCGAAGAACAACAGGGACTCTTCGCCGTCGGCCTTGACGACGGCCCAGGACGCCAGTGCCGCGACGAGCGAGAGGAGCATGCCCGCGCCGAACGCGGCCAGCCACCGCACACCCCGGGAGGCCGGGCTCCGGCCCAGCAGCCATGGCGCCAGTACGGCACCGGCGAGCAGGACGATCAGGGCGGTGTTGCCCGCCAGATAGAGGGGCTCGGCCATCCCCTCCGAGCTCGGGGACAGATCCCAGGTCGGGACGTACAGCGAGCGGTGCACCATACGCACCACGGGCGTGTCCGGCTGCCACTCGTTGAGCGGATCCCTCATCCAGGGGCTGCCCAGCAGCACAAGTCCCCCGCACAGCAGGGCGGTTCTTCGCCCTGAACGCATTAATCGCCCCACGGCACCCCCCAGTCACACCCCGGTCGCAGCACTGTACGTAGTCGAACGGCTGCGCACCAGCGGTCAGGGAGACATTCCCGG
Source organism: Streptomyces cupreus (assembly GCF_014257025.1). Classification (GTDB taxonomy): domain Bacteria; phylum Actinomycetota; class Actinomycetes; order Streptomycetales; family Streptomycetaceae; genus Streptomyces; species Streptomyces cupreus. The sequence continues at coordinate 22,585 of NZ_JACMSF010000054.1, read as the reverse complement.
GGAGCGTCAGCCCGCCGTACGGTCGGCCAACTCGCCGAGCGGCAGGGTGTGTTGGGTCTGGAGGACCTTGGCGCGCAGGTAGCGGACATTGTGGGCGGTGGTGAAGACGCCGGTGGGGATCCGGTCGCGGACGCCGATGCCGAGGTCGCGCAACTGGGCCGCCTTGTCGGGGTTGTTGGAGAGCAGGTCCAGTTCGCCGATGCCGAGCGCCGTCAGCATCTGGGCGGCCGCCGTGTAGTCGCGGGCGTCCTCGGGCAGGCCGAGGGCGGCGTTGGCGGCGTAGGTGTCGAGGCCCTGGTCCTGGAGGGCGTACGCGTCGAGCTTGTTGTAGAGGCCGATGCCGCGGCCCTCCTGGCGGAGGTAGAGCAGCACGCCGCCGCGCTCCGCGATGCGCTCGACCGCCTCGCGCAACTGGGGACCGCAGTCGCAGCGGGCCGAGCCGAAGACATCGCCGGTCAGGCACTCCGAGTGCAGCCGGACGAGCGGGACGGGGCCGGGGTCGCCGAGGACGACGGCCACGTGTTCCTGGCCGTCGGCGAGGCCGTGGAAGGTGACGAGGTCGGCGTCGACGCTATAGCCGTCCTGGAAGCGCAGCGGCACGCGGACGCGGGAGCGCGGGGTGGCGGCGGGGTGCTCGGACATGCGGGTCTCCGGTCCTCGGGGCTATCTGCTTCATATTTGAAGCAGATCCTCGGTTCGGGACCCTACCTCATGCTTGAAATTTGAAGCAACTAAAATGTGACGCGGCTCATTCACCACTGCACGAGCGGCGCAGCCACGGCACATCGGCGGGCTCCCCGCCCTGCAGTGCCTGCGTCACGCCGCTGAAGATCTCCTCCAGCTGCCCCACCTGCTCCGGCGTGAGGTGATCGAAGAGGGCGGCCCGTACGGTCGCCACATGGCCGGGTGCCGTCCGTTCCAGGACGGTCATCCCCTCGTCCGTCAGCGCGGCGACACTGCCCCGCTTGTCCCAGCGGCACTCCTCGCGCCGTACGAGCCCGTCCTTCTCCAGCCTGGCCACGGCGTACGTCAGCCGGCTGCGCGTGATCTTCAGGCGCTCCGCGAGGTCGGTCATCCGCAGCCGGCGCTCCGGGGACTCGGAGAGATTGCTGAGGATGGAGTAGTACATGTGCGGCATGCCGGCGTCATGCTGGAGCTGCCGGTCCAGGGCGTCCTCCAGGAGGAGGGCGGCACCGATGTACGCGCGCCAGGCGCGCTGCTCCTCGGGGGTGAGCCAGCGGGTCGTCATGGGTCCAGTGTAGATTTGCTTAAAACTTGAACCAAGCCCGCCTTGAATCAAGCGCCGCCTTGGAACCAGGCGCCGCCCTGAACCAAGCCCGCCGGTCCCGCTGGAGCGTCGATGCCTCTCCCTTACGTCCTGCTGTCGGCCGCCGTCTCCCTCGACGGCTACTTGGACGACACCGGCCCCGAGCGGCTGCTGCTCTCCAGCCCGGCCGACTTCGACCGGGTCGACGAGGTACGGGCGTCGGTCGACGCGATCCTCGTCGGCGCCGGGACGATCCGCGCCGACAACCCCCGGCTCCTGGTCAACTCCCCGTCGCGGCGCGCGGTACGGGTTTGCGCGGGGCGGCCGGAGTACCCCCTGAAGGTCACGGTCAGCGGGAGCGGGGAGCTGGATCCGGAGGCGAAGTTCTGGCACACGGGCGGCGAGAAGATCGTCTATACGACGGAGAAGGGCGCCGAGCGGGCCCGCGCGGCAGGCCTCGCGGCGGACGTGGTGTCCCTGGGCCCCGACCTGGACTGGCGGCGACTGCTGGAGGATCTGCACGCCCGGGGGGTGCGGCGCCTGATGGTGGAGGGCGGCGGCCGTGTCCACACCCAGCTCCTCCAGGAGGGTCTGGCGGACGAGCTGCACCTGGTGCTGGCCCCCCTGTTCGTCGGCGACCCGTCCGCGCCGCGCCTCTTCGGCCCCGGGGGGTACCAGCAGGGCCGGCTGCGGCTGCTGGAGTCCCGCCGTATCGAGGACGTGGTCCTGATGCGCTACGCACCCACGGCACCCGGCGAAGGCACGCGGGCCACGGCCGCGGACCGCCACTGGCTCCGGCTGGCCTGCGAACTGGCGGAGCTGTGCCCGCCGTCGCGGACGGCGTTCAGCGTCGGCGCGGTGGTGGTGGCGTCCGACGGTACGGAACTCGCCCGCGGCCACTCCCGGGAGGGCGACGACCCGGTGGTCCACGCGGAGGAAGCGGCACTGGCGAAGATCGACCCGACGGACCCCCGGCTGGCCTCGGCGACGGTGTACAGCAGCCTGGAACCCTGCGCCCACCGGGCCTCCCGCCCGGCGCCCTGCGCTCGGCTGATCCTTCAGGCGGGCGTACGCAGGGTCGTCACGGCGTGGCGCGAGCCGGACACCTTCGTGGTGGACGCCGACGGGAGCGGGCTGCTGGCGTCGGCGGGCGTTGACGTGGTGGTGCTCCCGGAGTTCGAGGACCGCGCGAAGGCACCGAACACCCACCTGCTGCCGTAAGAGCCCCACCCCCGCTGCCCACCGTGGCGCGCGCCCTCCCGCCCGACGCCGAGTTCGCCCGCCCCGGCGTCCTCGTCAGCGCGCGCAACTGGACGTCGTACGGCGCGTACAAGCACCGGGCGCAGCCGGTCCTGGAGGTCGCGCTGAGCCATGGCCTCGGCGGCCCTCGCCGCCCGCAGGCTCGCCGGGGAGGCCCGCGTGAACAAACGCGTGTGCTTCGTGTCCCGCGGATGACGTACACTGGTTTCACCGACGCGGGGTGGAGCAGCTCGGTAGCTCGCTGGGCTCATAACCCAGAGGTCGCAGGTTCAAATCCTGTCCCCGCTACTGAAGGCCGAGGGCCGGAATCCGAAAGGGTTCCGGCCCTCGGTGCGTTCCCCGTGCCTCATCCACTCGGCCCACACCGTTCGCCCCCCGCCCCCGCTCCGGGAAACCTGGAGGGACGGCGGATGTGGCGGGAGGCGGGCAGTGCGGGCTTCAGGCGTGGACGAGACCTGGCACGTCCCAACCGCACGCACCGTCGTCCTGCTGCTCCCGGCGCTGCTGATCGCGGGCGGCGTCCTCTACGACTTCGTCACCCCACGGGACTTCACCGCGATCCCCTTCTTCACCGCCGCCCCGCTGGTGGCCGCGCCGTTCTACCCGCTGATCGGCACCGTCGTCACCGGGATCGTGGCCCTGATCGCCGCGTACGGCGTCCATGTCCGCTACGGCTTCGGCATGGACGCGGACACGGTCACCGAGGTGGTGACCGTGGTCACCGTCGCCGTCCTGGCCGTCGTGCTCAACCGCGTCGTGCGCCGCGGCGATCTGCGGCTCGCCTCGCAGCGCGAGATCGCCGTGGCCACCCAGCGCGCCGTCCTGCCCGAACCCGTGGAGCGGATCGGCGGCTACGAGATCGCCGCCCGCTACGAGGCGGCGCAGGCCGATGCCTACATCGGCGGCGATCTGTACGCGGTGCAGGACAGCGCGTACGGCGTACGGCTCGTCGTCGGCGATGTGCGCGGAAAGGGGATGGGGGCCGTCGCGGCCGTCGCCGTGGTCATCGGGGCCTTCCGGGAGGCCGCCGAGCAGGAGGCGAGCCTGGAGGCGGTGGTGCAGCGGCTGGAGCGGGCGCTGTCCCGTGAGGCCTCGCGGCAGGGCGGGATCGAGGCCGTCGAGGGGTTCACGACCGTCGTGCTCGCCGAACTCCCGCACGGCGACGGGCTCGTCCGCGTCGTCAACCGCGGCCATCCGCCCCCGCTGCTGCTGTACCCCGATGGCACCGTGCGCCCGCTGGCCGCCCGCGAGCCCGCCCTCCCGCTGGGCATGAGCGACCTCGACAACTGGCCCGACCGCGCCGACGAGGTCCCCTTCCCGCCCGGCACCACCCTGCTCCTGCACACCGACGGCCTGACCGAGGCCCGGGACGCGCACGGCGCCTTCTACGACCCCGAGCGACGGCTGGCCGGCCGCGTCTTCCGCGATCCCGGCACCCTGATCCGCACCCTCGCCGAGGAGGTACGCCGGCACTGCGGGGGCGGCATGGCGGACGACATGGCGCTGCTCGCCGTAAGAAGACCCCCTGATGGTCACCGGGGGTGATCGGATGGGAGCCCTCCGCATAACAACTGACATACCGTCAATACCTGTGTGACGGCTGCGGCTTGGTCAACTCGCCCGATTTGGCCCGCTGGTGACCTGAAAGTCCAGGCCAAAAACGTTAATGATCAAGTCGAACGGCTTGGAATCCATGCCCCACGTCTATTAACGTTCGATAACGCAGCGCGGTCGTCCCAGCCGTCACAAGAGGCGGCTCCGTGCGCACGCGCCGAATCCCGCAAGGGAACCGGGGAACCACCAACTTGGGGTGAATCGGGCGTAATCCGCCGTACGGAAACGGCGGATATACGCGCGTAGGAGACCTTCCTGCTCCGAACCCGTCAGCTAACCCGGTAGGCGAGAAGGAAGGAAAGGAGCACGCCCACGTGGCGTCAAACCGGCCTGCCCCCGAGGCCCCGTTCGTGCCGAGCCAGCGCAGTGACGAGTCCTTCGGCTACGGCAGCTACCGCACCGACGAGGGCCCCTGGGAGGAATGGAACCCCACCACGGAATCCATTCGCCCGGTCCGCGGCCGGCACCGCGTCTCCAAGCAGCGCGGCGGCGGACTCGCCCGTAGCTCCACGGTTCTCGGCGTCGGTGTCATAGCCGCCGTCGGCGCGGGCGGCATGGCCAGCGCGCAGTCCGGCAAGCCGCCGGTCGCGATCACCATGCCCGACCTGCCGCTGATCTCCGACGACTCCGTGGACGAGGCGCCGGAGACCTCGGCCACCCCGCTCAGCAGCGTCGGCATGATCACCACGGACACCGAGCAGGGTGCCGCGGACGCCGGTGAGGCGCTGCGCGCCCGGATCATGGCCCAGGCCGAGCAGCAGCAGGACCAGGTCGACACCAAGGCCGCCGAGGCCGCCGCCGCTGCCGCCGAGAAGGCCGCCGCGGAAGCCGCCGCCGAGGCCGAGAAGGAGGCGGAGGCCAAGGCCGCCGCCGCCAAGGAGAAGGCCGAGCAGGAGGCCCGCGAGAAGGCGGAGGCCGAGCGCCTGGCCGCGCTGGCCAAGCAGTACGCGCTGCCGACCTCCTCGTACACCATCACCTCGACCTTCGGTCAGGCCGGCTCGCTGTGGTCCTCCGGCTATCACACCGGCCTCGACTTCGCCGCTCCCACGGGCACGCTGATCAAGGCGGTCCACAGCGGCACGATCACCTCCGCCGGCTGGGACGGCTCCTACGGCTACAAGACCGTGCTCACTCTGGAGGACGGCACCGAGATCTGGTACGCCCACCAGTCCTCGATCAGCGTCAGCGTCGGGCAGAAGGTCACCACGGGCGACGTCATCGGCCGCGTGGGCGCGACCGGCAACGTCACCGGGGCCCACCTCCACATGGAGGTCCACCCCGAGGGCTCCTCCTCCGGCATCGACCCGCTCGCCTGGCTGCGCAGCAAGGGCCTCAACCCCTGATCAAGACCCGCCAGAACCCCGGCGGTCCTGACGACGACCCCCCGACGTCAGGGCTGCCGGTTTCTGGTGTCTACGAACGGTAGGGGTTGTACGCCGGGTACGGCCCCGCCGGATACGCCGGGTAGGGCTGGTACGTCGGCTGCGGCGGGTGGCCGTACGCCCCGTACACCGGCCACGGCGCCGCCACCACCGGCACCGGCGGGGCCGTGGCGCGGGCCGCGTGGTCGAGGGCGGGCCGTGCGACCTCCCGGCGCCGCCACAGTTCCCGCAGCAACTCCGCCTCTCGTACGACGAAGTCGGCGCCCGCGCGGCCGCGGCGCCCTCGGTGCCGCAGGAACGCGAGCGAGGTCGCATACGCCTCGTACTGCGCCACCTCCCGCGCCGCCTGCTTCCCGGCATGGCGGCGGGCGTACTGCCGGGCCAGGCGCCGGGCCCGCATCGAGCCGAGCGCGAAGGGCTCGCCCGGGGTGAGCCAGCCGGCGACGGCGTAGGCGGGCAGCTCCTCCCGCACGGTGCGCAGTTCGCGCTGCCGCGTCCAGATCAGCAGCCAGGTCAGCAGCCCGAACGCGGGCACCATGATCGCCGCGTAGACGGCGAAGAAGCCGTACGGGCCGAAGGTCGAGGAGCCGTTCCACATCGCGTGCATGCCCATCGCGAGCAGCAGCCCGGACAGCGGCAGCAGGACGCGCCGCCAGCGCTGGCGCTCGCCCGAGAGTGCGGCGACGCCGAAGCCGATGCCGGTGAGGACGGTGAACAGGGGGTGCGCGAAGGGCGACATGATGACGCGCACGAAGAAGGTCGCGGCCGTCACGGAGGCGATGCCGCGGTCGCCGGTGAGCTGGTCGGTGCCGAAGGCGGTACCGAGGTAGAGGATGTTCTCGGTGAACGCGAAGCCGGTGGCGGTGACCCCGGCTATCACCACCCCGTCGACGAGCCCGGTGAAGTCCCGGCGCCGGAAGAGGAAGACGAGCAGTACGGCGGCCGCTTTCGCCGACTCCTCCACGATCGGCGCTATGACGGTCGCCCCGAGGGTGTCCGCGCTGGACGGGTCCGCGGTGGCCGTCGCTATCCATCTGGTCGCGAAGCTGTTGGCGACGATGGCTATCAGCGCCGCCGCGCAGGCGCCCCAGGCGAAGGCGAACAGCAGATTCCGCCAGGGGCCCGGCTCGACCCGGTCCAGCCAGCGGAAGGCGGCTATGAGCAGCGGCACGGGCAGGACGGCGAGGCCGAGCCCGACCAGGAAGCCCTGGGTGCCGGTCTGTTCGCGGACCAGGGCGAGGATGACGAGGCCGGAGAGCGCGAGAAGGGTGATCAGCGCGCCGTAACGCACCCACTTCCGCTGCCACCAGTGCGCGTGCCGCAGTGCGCCGCCGGTGGGACCGATGGGGTGCGTCGGGTACGGGGGACAGGTGGCCACGGCATTGACCCTAACGAGGGAGGGGCGCAGCCCGCAGAACAGCGCGGTGGGCTCAGGCGCCGGTGGGGGGTATGTCTCGGTGCGGTGCGTGCTGCCGCACAGGCTGCTGTACGCGACGGAAGAGCAGGTCGTTCACGACATGTCCCTTGTCCAGTCCCTGGCCCTCGAAACGGGTCAGCGGCCGGAACTCGGGACGCGGCGCAAAACCGCCGTCGGCCTGTGTGTTCTCGAAGTCCGGGTGCGCCGTCAGCACGTCGAGCATCTGTTCGGCGTACGGCTCCCAATCGGTCGCGCAGTGCAGGATCGCACCGGGCCTCAGCCGGGTCGCGGCGAGGCTGAGGAACTCCGGCTGGATCAGCCGCCGCTTGTGGTGCCGCTTCTTCGGCCAGGGGTCCGGGAAGAAGACACGGAGCCCGTCGAGGGAGTCCGGGGCGAGCATCTCGCGGAGCAGGATGATGGCGTCGCCGTTGCCGACCCGGATGTTGGTCAGGCCGTGGTGTTCGGCGAGGTTGAGCAGATTGCCCTGGCCGGGCGTGTGCACATCGACGGCGAGCACATTGGTCGCCGGGTCGGCGGCGGCCATCTGCGCGGTGGCCTCCCCCATCCCGAACCCGATCTCCAGGACGACGCGATGGTCGTTCCCGAACAGCTCCCCGAGATCAATGACCCGCTGGCCATCGATGTCCAGCCCCCACGTGGGCCACAACCGCTGCAACGCATCGGCCTGCCCGGCGGTCACCCGACTCCGCCGAGGCTGAAAACTCCGAATCCGCCGCTCGAAGTGAGACCCGGCGGGATCGGCCTTGGGCCCATCCGGGAACCGCGGCTCCCCCTTATCCCGGGTATGCCGAACAGACACACCGGGCTCGTGGCCGGGGGCGGGGTGGGGGGCTTCGGGGGTGTGGAGGGAGTCAGACACAGTGGGTTCGATTTTACGGGAGGTGGAACGGCTCTCAGCCCGTCCGGCGTGCGCGGACGAGGCGCAGCCGTCACCCCGTCACACAGACCCGAGCACAGCCAACGCCCGCCGAGCCACCTCCCGACCGATCGGCAACGACGCCGTGGCCGCCGGGGAAGGCGCGTTCAGCACATGCACCGCCCGCGCCCCCTCCTTGATCAGGAAGTCGTCCACCAACGTCCCGTCCCGAAGAACCGCCTGCGCCCGCACCCCCGCCGCCGCAGGCACCAGATCCTCATCGGCAACCGCAGGCAACAACCGCCGCACAGCCGCCGCGAACGCCCCCTTGGACACGGACCGCCGCAGCTCCCCCGCTCCGTACCGCCAATGCCGCCGAGCTATCGCCCACGCCCCCGGCCACCCCAGCGTCGAGGCGATCTCAAGAGGCCGTACGACCCCCCACCCATACCCCTCCCGGGCCAGCGCCGGCACCGCATTGGGCCCGACATGCACACCGCCGTCGACCCCACGCGTCAGATGCACCCCGAGAAACGGAAACGCCGGATCCGGCACCGGATACACCAGCCCCCGCACCAGCTCGGGCCGCGCCAGCGAGTAGTACTCCCCCCGGAACGGCACAATCCGCATCCCCGGCTCGTCCCCGGTGAGCCGAGCGACCTTGTCGCAGTACAGCCCGGCACAGTTCACCAGCACCCGAGCCCGCACCACATCCCCGCCGCCCGTCTGCACGGCAACCCCGAGTGACGGCCGCCGATCCACCCGGACGACCTGAGCGCCGTACCGGATCTCCGCCCCCGAGGCCTCGGCCAGCCGTCGAGCGACACCGACGAAGTCACAGATCCCCGTGGTCCCCACATGTATCGCCGCGAGCCCCCGCACCTCCGGCTCGTACTCGGCGATCTGCGCGGCCCCCAGCTCCCGCACCGGAATGCCGTTCTCCCGCCCCCGCTGCACCAGCGCGTGCAGCCGGGGCAGCTCCGACCGCTCGGTGGCGACGATCAGCTTCCCGGTGACGGCATGATCGATGTCGTACTCGGCGCAAAACTTGACCATCTCGGCGGCGCCACGCACCGCATACCGCGCCTTCAGCGATCCGGGCCGGTAGTAGATCCCGCTGTGGATCACCCCGCTGTTCCGCCCGGTCTGATGACGGGCGGGCCCGGCCTCCTTCTCCAGCACGGTGATGCGTGTGCCCGGCGCGGCCCGAGTGATCGCATACGCCGTGGACAGCCCGACGATCCCTCCGCCGACCACGAGCACATCACAGTCGTAAGCGACCGACCGCACCAGCACCACCTCCCGCCTCCGATAGTGCACTGCGCCACTGACAATGCCTTCAAACCACGGAGGGGGAGGCGAAGGAACCTACGCCGGAGTCATCAGCAAAGGACGCGCCCTCTCCCGCAGCTCGACCACGCGCGGCTCGTCCCCGTACGGCTCAAGACGATGCAGAAGATCCTTCACATACTCGGTGGTACGCGCCGAGGAGATCCGTCCCGCGACCTCCACCGCCCGCACGCCCTGCTCGCATGCCGCATCGAGATTGCCCGACTCCAGCTCGGCGACCGCGGAGACCACCAGCCGCAGCCCGTGCGAGCGCACGAACTCCTCCGTCGGCTTCGACAGCGCCTGCTCCGTGAACCGTCGCACCTGACGCGGTGCCTTCAGATCGCGGTAGCACTCGGCGGCGTCCGCGCAGAACCGGTCGTAGGAGTAGAAGCCGAGCCAGGACGGATCGTGGTCACCCTCCCGGGAGCGCTCCAGCCAGCCCTCCGCCGCCTTGAGCGCGGCGCCCGCCGCCTGCGCGTCACCCGCGCGCGCATGCGCGCGCGCCTCGACGAGCCGGAAGAAGCTCATGGTGCGGGCCGTGGCGAGGCCACGGTTGCGTTCCAGCGCGGCCTGCGCGAGGTCGACGCCCTCGTCGCCGAAGCCGCGATACGTCGCCTGAAGGGACATCGACGCCAGCACATACCCGCCGAGGGGGACGTCAGCAGCCGCGCGCGCCAGCCTGAGCGCCTGGATGTAGTACCGCTGCGCGGCCTCCTGCTGGCCCGTGTCGAAGGCCATCCACCCCGCAAGGCGGGTCAGTTCGGCGCTCGCCCCGAACAGCGCCCGGCCCACCTCGTCGGAGTACGAGCCGAGCAGCAGCGGTGCCGCCTCCACCCGTAAGCACTCGGGCACCATGGACGAACGCCAGTCGCCGCCTCCGTACTTGGAGTCCCAGCGCCTGGCGTCCTCGGCGGCCTCCCGCAGTTTCTGCACATCGCTGTGGCCGACTTTGACCGGTGCGCCGGAGCCCTCGGCGGGGTTCACCTCGCGCGCGACCGAGCTGTCGGCCGGGGTTATCAGCCATCGTGAGGCGGGCGTTGCGTATGCGCTCACGGCGAACGATCCGGCCAGCGACTGCCAGATGCCGCCGGAGCCGGCGCGCCGCCCGGCGAGGTCGAGACGGTAGAGCTCCGTCGCCGACCTGACCGCCTGTCCGACGTCCCGGGGGAAGGCGAGGCCCACTTCGGGCGCGGGATCCGCGTCCGCCAGGCCGATCTCGTGGAGCGGCACCGGGCGGCCGAGCTTCTGGCCGATGGCGGCGGCTATGAGGTGCGGCGCCGCACCCTGCGGCACCATCCCCTTCGACACCCAGCGCGCCACCGACGTCTTGTCGTAGCGAAGTGTCAACCCGCGTTGAGCGCCAAGGTCGTTGACGCGGCGCGCGAGTCCTGCGTTGCTGATTCCCGCGAGGGCGAGAACGGCGCCGAGCTTTTCGTTCGGCCCGCGTTGCTCCCTGGACATGCGCCACCCCTCGACACAGACGGCTGCCGCGCTGGCATAACCACGCGGCATTCGTAAACCCAGCGTAGTTCGCCGCATCCCAAGCGTTAAGGGGCATTCTTCCGGATGGCGGGATTGTGGTCCGTACTGAAGTGCGGTTCAGGTACGGACGGTTGCGGTGTGCTCCCGACGTGTGGCCGTGCGCCCGTCCGTGCGCTCTTCTCCGGCCATCGGGGGAGCGATTCCATGGATCGTGCGTGGGTCGGCCCGCTGTACTGGATCCAGTGGGCTGGGGGACACCGCCGCCTCCATCCCCGCGGGCGGCGGAACGGTCCGGGGGGCGAGTCCCGCCTCCCGGACTGCGCACACGCAAAGTAGTGCGCAGGGCCTGTACGGAGCGTGGTCGAACCTGCCGTCGACACGCCGATTTGGCTGAAAATCGACCCTGCCTCTCGCGGGTGATTACCGCTCCCACCATGGAAGTTGAGGGCGCGAAAGGCGTTCTTGGGGAGTGAACCGGGGGCGCATTCGCGTCGCCGTGGCGGAGTGGTCTCCTTGGCCTGCACGGGTATTGATGCCCTATGGGGGCGCCCGCGGGGGCGCATTTCGCGGATCTCAAGCGGTGTCACGGCGTCTCCGGCGCGCGTCCTTCATGGCAGCATGGTGAACCGGTTCGTACGGTGCACTGTTGTCCACAGCCTGTGGAGGCGTCGATGCGGTGGTTGGTGGGATGGAGCAGCACCGCCGCGGGAGCCGCCGTGATCGGTTCCGCGGGGGCCACCGGGCCCGACGGCGAGACCTTGCACCCGGTCGGGTCCCAACTCCTGTGGGGCGACCCCGATCCGCTGTGGGCGGTCGGCGACTGGCGCCCCGACGAGGTGCGCGTGGTGCAGGCCGACGCCCAGAACCGGATCGCCGTCCTCGGCATCTGCGGGGCGAGCGACGAGCAGCTGCGGGTCGGTCTGTTCGCCGCGCGGGGCGGGGCACTTCGGCATCTGACGGCCTGGCCCGGCAGCTACACGGCCGTCGTCCAGGTCGGCCGCCGCGTCATGGTGTGCGGCGATCTGGCGGGCGCCCGGCCGGTGTTCTACACCCCCTGGGCCGGCGGTACGGCGTACGCGACCGCCGCGCTGCCCCTCGCCGACCTCATCGAGGCCAACCTCGACTTCGGGCATCTGGCCGCCCTGCTCGCCGCCCCGGACGTCCCCGCGGCCCTGGACGACTCCACCCCTTATGACGGCGTACGGCGCATCCCGCCGGGGCACGCGCTGATCCTTCGCGCAGGGGCACGGGAGATCGCCGGCTACGAGCCGGTCGCCTCCCTGGCGGTGGCGGCACCCCCGGCCGACCCGGACAGCGCGGTGGACGCCGTGCGCGACGCGCTGGTGGACGCGGTACGGGCCCGGCTGTCCGCACCCCGGCATGTGCCCGGCGCCGACATCGACCCCGGCCCCGTCCCGGGCATGGGGCCCGCCGAACGCCGCGCCGCGCGCGGGATGCCCGTTCCCGGCATCGGCGCGGACCTCTCCGGCGGCCCGGCCTCCGGCACCCTCGCCCTGCTCGCCGCGGGCCTGCCCGGCATGCCGGGCACGGTGCTGGGCCACGGCACGGGCGCGGGGGAGCGGCTGCTGGCCGTCACCTTCAACGACCTCGCCGTCGGCGGCCGGGAGTCCGAGCTGGAACGGGCGGGCACCCTCGCGGCCAACCCGCGCCTGCACCACGTGGTGGTGGCGGGCGGCGAGGAGACACTGCCGTACGCCGATCTCGACGGCCCGCTCACCGACGAACCCGGGCCCTCCCTGGTGACGGCGGCCCGGCACCGGGCGCGGCTCGCGGCGGGCAGCGCGGACCACTTCACGGGCTACGGCGCCCGCCAGGTGCTGGACGCCCACCCGGCCCGGCTGACCGACCTGTTGATGGACCGCAAGCGCCGGCATCTCGTCCGCCCCGTCGCCGCGCTCGCCAAGGCGGACGGCTCGGTGATGGTCCCCGCGCGCGTGTACGGCGCGGCGCGCAAGCTGGCGCGCACGCCGTATGCCACGGGCCTGGAGGCGCTGGCCGAGCGCCTGCTCCACCGGCGGTTCGACGAACCCGGAGGTGCCGTAGGGGCGTCACTGGCGGCGCTCACCTGGGCCAGACCGGGCCCGGCGGCGCGCTGGCTGACGGGTGAGGCACTGGCTGAAGTATCGGTTCGTCTGCAAGGGGCGACGCACCGCTCCGGAGTCGGCCCCGGACAGCGCCCCGGCGACTACCGCGCGCGTGCCGCGCTCGCCCGTCATGCGGCGGACCTCCGCGTCCTGGAGCAGGCCGCCGAGATCCGCTTCCAGCGCCTGCACGCGCCGTTCCTCGACAACCAGGTCGTCCGCGCCTGCCGCGTACTCCCCGAGGCCCTGCGCGTCCAGCCCGGCGCGCGCGCCGCGATCCTGCGTACGGTCCTGGAAGGCGCGGGCGTCGCCGACCTCCCGGCGGGCTGGGGCGCCCCGTCCCACGCCCCGGCGGCGGTGGCGGCCCGCACGGGGCTCAGGGTGGCGGCGAACGACCTGATGGCCCTGTTCGGCACACCCCTGCTGGCCCAGGCCGGCCTGGTGGAGGCACGTGTGGTCCGCAAGGCCCTGCGAGCGGCGGCCGAGGGCGAGCCCCTCCCGCTGGACGGCCTGGCAGACCTCGTCTCCCTGGAACTCTGGCTCACCCGACTGCTGGCCCGCAGGGGCACCTGCTGGACCGGAACCCCGGCACGCGCGCGTGCGGTACCTGCGGGGATCACGCCCCAGCGGGGGGCGTTGGGGGCGGGGGCAGGGGCGCGGCGTGCGTAAGCGCCCCGGAGATCCTGAGCGACGAGACGCCCACCCCGCCGAGCCCGCGCCCTAGGAGCAGGTGAACTTCGCCTCGGCCCAGTCCGCGAGGAGCACGCTGTCGAAGTGGCTGTGCGGCTCCACCACCAGCCGTACGGTCTCGCGCCCGGCGATGTTGACCGAGACGGGGACCGCCGGGTCACCGCCCTTGATCATCCCGGACCGCCACAGCCGTACCCCGTCGGCGTGGACGGAGAAGTAGAACTTGCCGAGCTTCAGGTTCATGTCGTCGACGCCGACCAGGGCCTGGTAGGTGGTGCACTCCCGGTTGAGGTCGATGGTGACGGAGGACTCGCCGTGCACCGTCACCCCGTGGGCGTACCGCGTGCCGTCGATCGACACGCCGTAGCGCTGCCACACCCAGCTGCTCTCGCCGAGCCGCATTTCGGGTTCGGTGCCGTCGCCGTTGACGTCGTACGACAGCTCGCTCCACTGGTACTCGGCAGGCGCGGTCGGAGGAGTCGGAGTCGGAGTCGGGGTGGGCGTCGGCGTGGGGGGCGGGGTCGGCGTCGGAGTGGGCTTCGGCGTCGGCTTCGGCTTCGGGGTGGGGGTCGGGCTGGGTGTGGGGGCGGGCGTGGGCGTCGGTGCCGGCTCGGCGGCGAAGACGGGTGGGGCCGGCTCCGGCTTCTTCGGGAGCTTGGGCTTCGGGGACTCCTCCACGACGGGCGCGGGGGAGGACACCGGCGGCTTGGCGTCCGGCTTCGGCGCCGGATCGTCATTGCCGGCCAGCGCGAGGGCCACCGCGGCGGCGGCCACGGCGACCACACCGGCGGCGATACCGGCCTTCACCGGCGCGCCGAGCCCCCCGGAGGCCGCGGCGCCGCCACCGGCGCCCGCCCCACCCGAGGAGGAGCCGATCGCCGAGGCGGCCGCGCCCGCGGCGCCCGCTCCGGTGCCGCCCGCAATGAGGGCGGCCACCTTGGCGTACCCGGCGGCGCCGAACCAACCGATGACGGCGACCGGCACGACAGCCGGGATACCGCTGGCGACTTCCTTGATCTGGCCCGCGGCCAGCCGGCACTTGGCGCACTCCTCCAGATGCTTGCGCAGGCCCAGTTCGGCACGGGTGCGCAGACCACCGCGGGCGTAGGCGCCGAGCCGGTCTGCGTAGCGGGCGCACTCCTCGTCGCTGACGAGGGTGGCGCTGACATGGGCCTGGAGGTAGGCCTGCTTGAGGCCCTCGCGGGCGCGGCTCGCGAGCACGCGCGTGCCGTTGGCGTCGAGCCCGAACAGCGTGGCGACCTTGCTCGGCGACTCGTCCTCGACCTCGGTGTGCCACAGCACGGCCTGCCAGCGCTCCGGCAGCGACCGGAAGGCCCGCATGGCCATCGACTGCTCGGCCTCGTGCATCGCGCGCACATCCGCGCCCAGGTCGAGAGAGTCGCCGTCGGACACCTCGGACACCCGCTCGGCCTGGGAGGCGAACACCGCGAAGTCGTCGACCAGTTGCTCCCGCTTCGCGGACTTCGTCCAGGTGGCCGCGACGCGCCGGACCGAGGTGAGCAGATACGCGCGTACGGCGTGCTCGGGGCCCGAACCGCCGCGGACCGCCTGGAGCATGCGGGCGAAGACCTCGGCGGTCAGGTCGTCCGCGGTGTGGCCGTCGCGGCAGCAGGTGCGGGCGTACCGGCGCACCGCGTCGGCGTGGCGGCGGTAGAGCTCCTCGTAGGCCGAGTCGTCGCCCGAGCGCATCCGCCCGATCAGATCGGCGTCCGACGGCGGCAGATCCCTGGGCGGCGGCAGGACGCTGCCCTTACGCCAGTCCCGCTGCGCGGGGACGCTGCCCTCCACGGGCTCGCCCCCCTGCGCCGGGATCGGGGCCACCGCGGGTTCGCCGCTCAGCGGCAGGTCCGCCCGCCCGCCCTGACTCGGTACGTGAGGCGAGGCCGGGCCGCGGCCCTCCGCGTCACCGTCACCGTGTGACTCGTCCCGCCCGTCAACGCTCATCGCGGAAAGCCCCCGCCGCCAGCCCAACCAGTCCCGAACACCGGGTCAGAGTGCCATATCGAATTTTGGTCAGCAGCCGACGGCAGGGGTCATCCGCTCATCCGTGGGCACTTCATGCGTCGCAGTACCGGCTTTCACCCATACGGGAAAGGTTCAAATGACGCTCCCGGGTACGGCAGTTGAGCCTTACGACCGGAATTCCCGAAATGTTCCCCGAGTGTTCCCGAGGCGGGAGCGCGCGCGGCGCCCACGCCCCCTCGTCACCTTTTCGAGTCAACGTCACCCCGCCCCGTCAGGACGGCCGCGAACGAAGCCCCTCCAGCAGGATGTCCAGCAGCCGTGCCGAGGCCGCCGCCTGCTGCGCCGCGTCCGGCAGCGAGGGCGCCGCCGTCGCGATCACCAGCAGGACGTCCGCCACCGACACATCGGCCCGCAGCTCACCCGCCGCACGCGCCCGCTCGACGAGCTGCCCCACGACCTCCAGCAGCGCCGAAGCCCCGGCATCGTCCTCCGCGGGCACGGCCGGACCCGCCGGAGTCTCTCCCGGCACCAGCCGCAGCTCGCCCGAGCCCGGCTGGATCCGCTGCTGCGGCACCCGCGCCTCGTCGAACCCCACGCCGTCCGCGTGCTCCTCCGCGACCCCGACGCGCAGCACCTGCGGCGGCAGCAGCCGCCCGGCACCCGACGCCACCGACGTCCGCAGGAAGCGCGAGAGCGCCGACCACGGCTCGTCCTCCTGCCCGAGCGCCGACCGGGCCTGCTCGGTCAGCCGGGAGGTCTCCTCCTCGGCTATCCGGCGCACCAGGACGTCCTTGCTCGGGAAGCGCCGGTACACCGTCCCGACACCGACCCGCGCACGCCGCGCCACATCCTCCATCGGCGCGCCGTAACCCAGCTCGCCGAAGACCTCGCGCGCCGCGCGCAGCACGTGCTCCAGATTGCGCTGTGCGTCCACCCGCAGCGGTGTCGTCCGCGCACTCTCGCGTCCGTTCCCCGCCGCGCTCATGGCTCCACCCATCGCCCCGCCCATCGCTCCGCCACCGGGTGCGATGGCGGACGTGGACGACCAATGAGAGTCCTGAACATGCATAAGCGTTCCCCCGGTAATGACGTCTCCCCCCGGAGACTCTCCCCGCCATTCGACAGCCGGAGCGTCGAGGAACATGCCCGGACCCGAGCCCGCCCGTCGCGAACCCTTGAGCCCGACGAGCGCATCCCCCTACACACCGTCGACACACGAACATAGTTGAGAGGGAGTCAATTCAGAAGGGGCACGTTCCGCACGGAGCGCCCCCCGATCGGCGTACGGGTCGTATACGTCCCGATTGCACCCCCTGCGACCCCCCGGCGCACACCCGTTGACCTGCGGACTTTCCCCGCACTCCGGCAATTCGGCCAACCCGGCGGCGCGATGGCTCACGGGCACACAAATTGCCGAGCCTGTGGACAAACTCAAGCGCTGGGTGCGTCATGGGATGGTGAAGGAACGTGCGCGCATTCTTGTTGTCGGCGGCGGCTACGTCGGGATGTACACGGCCCTGCGACTCCAGCGAAAGTTGAAACCAGAAATCAAGCGCGGAGAAGTCGAGGTCACGGTCGTCTCCCCCGACCCCTACATGACCTATCAACCGTTCCTTCCCGAGGCGGCGGCCGGTTCGATCTCCCCCCGCCATGTCGTCGTACCGCTGCGCCGCGTCCTCGACCGCTGCCGGGTCGTCATCGGCGAGGTCCGTTCCATCGACCACGCGAAGCGCACCGCGACCCTCACCACCCTCGCCACCGAGGAGGAGGGCACCGGCACCGAACAGATCTCCTACGACGAACTCGTCCTCGCCCCCGGCTCGGTCTCCCGCACCCTCCCCGTGCCCGGACTCGCCGACCACGGCATCGGATTCAAGACGGTCGAAGAGGCCATCGGACTGCGCAACCACGTCATCGAGCAGATGGACATCGCCTCCTCCACCCGCGACCCCGCGATCCGCGACGCGGCCCTGACCTTCGTCTTCGTCGGCGGCGGCTACGCGGGCGTCGAAGCGCTCGCCGAGCTGGAGGACATGGCCCGCTACGCCGCGCGCTACTACCACAACATCCGCCCCGAGGACATGAAGTGGATCCTCGTCGAGGCCTCGGACCGCATCCTCCCCGAGGTCGGCGAGGAGATGGGCCGCTACACCGTCACCGAACTGCGCCGCCGCAACATCGACGTACGTCTGAAGACCCGGCTCGAATCCTGCGCCGACCGGATAGCGGTGCTCAGCGACGGCGCCCGCTTCCCGACCCGAACGGTCGTGTGGACGGCCGGCGTCAAACCCCACCCTGTAGTCGCCGCCACCGACCTCCCGCTCACCGAGCGCGGACGGCTGAAATGCACCGCCGAGCTGACGATCGACGGCGCCACGCACGCGTGGGCCGCGGGAGACGCCGCCGCCGTCCCCGACGTGACCGCCGCGGAACCCGGCACACAGACCGCCCCCAACGCCCAGCACGCGCTGCGCCAGGCCAAGGTCCTCGGCGACAACATCGCGCACTCCCTGCGCGGCGAGCCGCTTGAGACGTACTCGCACAAGTACGTCGGCTCGGTGGCCTCCCTGGGGCTGCACAAAGGCGTCGCACACGTCTACGGGCGCAAGCTGAAGGGCTACCCTGCCTGGTTCATGCACCGCGTCTACCACCTCAGCAGGGTGCCCACCTTCAATCGAAAGGCCCGCGTCCTGGCCGAATGGACCCTGTCGGGGCTCTTCAAGAGGGAGATCGTCTCCCTCGGTTCACTCGAACATCCCCGAGCGGAGTTCGAACTCGCGGCCGGTGGAAAGCCTCCTGTCGACAGCGACAACGACCCGAAGGGGTCGTCCTGACCGGACCGAGGAACTCCACCGACCCGGCGGGCGTCTGACGGATGTCGGCCCGGTCCGCCACACTGCCAGACTGACCCCCGACCCTGGACGGGCAGCCGCCCGCCCTACGACTCCCACGAGACCGTCCCCACAGTGCTGCATCCCCGGGGAGCCACCCCCCAGACCCCCGGCCGGGTCCGGGCTGGCCGAAGACGACGACACGAGGCAAGGATTCGTGAACTTCACGCGCTGGAGCGCCCGGCTCCCCGGAACGCAGCGCCGCGCCGCAGCGCGGACCGAACACGCGGTCCCCGCGGAGCGGCGCGGCGAGAGCGCGGGCTCCGTCCCCGCGGCCAGAGCCGAACAGCTCACCGGCGAGGCCCCGCCCGTCCCGGCCCTCGACGAACTACCGGTCCGCGAGGTGCTGGACCGCGTGCCCGCCCTCGTCGCCCTGGTCCACGGCACCGACCACCGCCTCGCCTACGTCAACGACACCTACGCCACCGCCTTCGGCGTCCGCCCGCTGGGCGAACCGGCCCGCGAGGCCCTGCCGGAGCTGGACGAACTGGGCCTGCTTCCGCTCCTCGACCAGGTCCTGCGCAGCGGCAAGCCCCGCACGGTCAAGTCCCGCAAGGCCCCCGACGGCCGCTCCTACACCTTCACCTGCACCCCGGTCGCCGAGGGCGACGGAGGAGTGCTGATCTTCGCCACGGACGTCACCGACCACGCCGAGGCCGCCGAGCGCCTGCGCGCCAGCGAACGCCGCCAGCGCGAGACCGCGGTCACGCTCCAGCGATCACTGCTCCCCCAGGAACTCGAACAGCCGGACGACCTGCGCATCGCGGCGACCTACCAGCCCGGCGGCACGGAGGCCGCGGTCGGCGGCGACTGGTACGACGTCATCACCCTGGGCGGCGGCCGTACGGCACTGGTGATCGGCGACGTGATGGGCAGAGGCGTGCGAGCGGCGGCCGTCATGGGCCAACTCCGTACGGCGGTCCGCGCCTACGCCCGCCTGGACCTGCCCCCGCACGAGGTACTGCAACTGCTGGACGGCCTCGCCACCGAGATCGACGCCAACCAGATCGCCACCTGCGTCTACGCCGTCCACGACCCGAACGAAGGCCGGCTGGTGTACGCCTCCGCCGGCCATCTGCCGATCCTGGTCCGCGACGAGAACGGCACGGTGCTGCGCGCCGACGAGCCGACGGGCCCGCCGCTCGGCACCGGAGGCTGGATGCACGCGTCCGGCTCGATCCCGCTGAGCCCCGGCTCGACGGCCGTCCTCTACACGGACGGCCTGGTCGAACGCCGGGACGAGGACCTGGACGAGGGCATCGCGTCCCTGGAGCGCGCCCTGGCCGGCGCCAAGGGCACACCCCAGGTCGTCTGCGACCGTCTGGTCCGCTCGGCGGGGGTCACGGCGGACCACGACGACGACGTCGCGGTCCTGGTCCTGCAGCACCCGGCCCGCACGGGCCCGGACGGCGACCTCTTCCGCAACGCGGCCCTGGAACTGCTCGGGGGCGTGGAAGCGGCGCCACGCGCGCGTGCGTTCGCCTCCGGCGTGCTGACGAGTTGGCGGTTCCCGACGGACCTGCACGACCTGGGCGTCCTGGCGGCGAGCGAGCTGGTGGCCAACAGCCTCCAGCACGGCACCCCACCCATGCGCCTGCGCCTGCGCCGAACCGACCGCCGCCTCATCGTCGAGGTCACGGACGGAGACGACCACCTCCCGCGCCGCCGCCGAGCGGAACCGGGCGACGAATCGGGCCGAGGCATCGCCATCGTCGCCACAATCGCCTCAGCGTGGGGCTCCCGCCGGACGCCGGGGGGCGGCAAGGCGGTGTGGTGCGAGTTCGCATTGCCGCGCACAGGCTAGAAGCAGCCTCTCCGGCGTTTGAGGAGCGGGGGTCCAGGGGGCAGAGCCCCCTGGGATGGGACCGGTAAGGGCGGCGGGGGCGAAGAAGCTCAGGCGTGTGCCCGGGCAGGGTCTGTCGGGGTCGCGGCGCCCGTCGCCACCACCCGGCTCTTCGCCAGGGACGGCTGGTCCTGCGCAGGCGTCAGCCGGCGGCCCAGGCGCAGCGCCAGGTACGTGATGCCCAGCGAGAACAGCAGGAACGTCACGATGTACGGCGCGTGCAGCGCGGCTCCCATCGGGCCACCCACCGCCGGGCCGACCGCCAGCGCCAACTGCTTCACCAGGGCGAACGCCGAGTTGTACTGGCCGGCCATCCCCGTGGGCGCCAGATCCGCCACCAGCGGCGCGACCGTCGGCGACAACATCGCCTCACCCAGCCCGAACAGCGCGTACGTCGACACGAACGCCGCCGTCGCCATCTCCTGGCTGCCATGCCCAAGCCCGGCATACCCAGCCGCGACCCACGCCACGGCCCAGATCAGCCCCACCGCCGCGATCACCCGAGACCGACGCCGCCGCTCCACGAACTTCAGCACCGCGAACTGCGCCACGACGATCATCGCCGTGTTGGCGGCCAGAGCCGTCCCGAGCGCCGACGTAGAGATCCCGGCAGCTTCCACGCCGTACGCGCTCAGCCCCGACTCGAACTGGCCGTAGCAGGCGAAGAACAGCACGAAGCCCAGCACACACAGCTGCACCATCGCCCGGTTCCCCAGCAACTGCTTCCAGCTGCCCTTCGCCGACCGCGCCGGCGCGTCCCCGATCCGCGGCGAATGCGGCATCCGCACCGTCGCCATCACCACGACCAGCAGCAGGAACATCGCCGCCTCGATCGAGAACAGAAGGGTGAAAGAGGAGACGCGGGTCGTGTCGACCAGGTGACCGCCGATGAGACCGCCGACGCCGAGACCGAGGTTCTGCAGGAAGAACTGCATCGCGAAGGCCCGCGACCGGGTCCCCGCCGTAGACACGTCCACGATCATCGTCGCCAGCGCCGGCTGCATCACGGCCTGACCGGCACCCAACGCCGCCGCCGACAGCAGTACGGCCGTGGCGTTTCCCGCGAGGCCGAGGCTCAGCGCACCGAACGCGGCGGTGACCAGGGCGGCGAGCAGCACCGGAAGCGGGCCCCGCCGGACGATCGCCCGCCCGGCGAACGGCAGCACGATCAGCGCGGCCACGGCGAACACGGCGAGTACGAGCCCCGCCGTCACGGCACCAAGACCACGCACCTGCGCCACATAGACGTACAGGTACGGGACCGTGAAGCCGAGCCCGAACGCGCTGAGTGCGTTGCCCACATGGATCCGGCGCATCGCTGCGCCCATCACCCTGGTCACGTTCACCTCTCTCAAGTAGTTAGGCCTGAAGTGGTTAGATCTGAAGACTTCAAAGCTAAAGTTAGATCCTAAAGAGTACACATGGAAGGACTTCAACGCCAACTACCGCCGTGCGATACTGCGGCCCATGGGCGACAACTCCGGCATCAGCAGCGAGCCGACACTCGAAGAGCAGATCGCCGCCTACCAGCGCGAGTTCCGGGACCTCGACCCCCGGGTCGAGAAGATCGTCTCCGCGCTGTCCCGGCTGAACCGCCGCATGAACGTCGCCTACGGCCGCCAGACCGCCACGCTCGGCATCAGCAACACCGAGTGGGAGGTCCTCAAGGCCCTCGTCCTCTCCGGCGCCCCGTACCGGATGGGCCCGAGCGAGCTCGCCAAGCGCCTCGGCCTGACACCGGCCGCGATGACCCACCGGATCGACCGCATGGTCACCGAGGGGCTGGTCACCCGGGAGCGCGACGAGTCCAACCGGGTCCGCGTCATCGTGGAACTCACGACGGAGGGCCGGGAGAAGTGGATGGAGGCCATGCGGCTCGCCTCGGGCTTCGAGGAGGACCTGCTCCAGGACCTCTCCCCGGAGGAGCGCACGGCCCTCGGCGAGGTCCTCACCCGACTGCTGCGCAGGGTGGAGCATGCCCAGCCGGACGCCGGCGGCCGGCTGACCGACCTCGATTAAAGATCTTGACAGGGGCCGCTTGACACCCCCCTGTCAGATCCGTAGAGTTCTTCGGGTTGCCGCCGAGCCGTAACGGTTCTTCGACAACACCTCCGCCGCATGAGCGGCACCTCAAACCACCAGCACGATCTCCCAGCCGGGATGAATTCGGCGTGCCCGAATTCAATTCGAATGGGGCTCGGCAGCCCGATTAGGAACTGCCGGGGGAATCCGCTAAGGTTTGAGACGTCGGAACGGCCCAACGGCCGTGAGGACAAGCCCGGTTGACTGGGCGTCAGACGCCGAGAGGATCTGATAAAGTCAACACCGCCGGAAGGTCGAGAGGCCGGAAAGCGAATCCCGCCGACAGGGAATCGGATCGGAAAAAGGTCTGATAGAGTCGGAAACGCAAGAACGAAGGGAAGCGCCCGGAGGAAAGCCCGT
>NZ_JACMSF010000053.1 GCF_014257025.1 Streptomyces cupreus | reverse complement strand
GACGTGGAACCGGGCCACGGAGGACGCCGCGGTTCCGGAGGGATCCATCCCCGTCCTGTTCGAGCAGCAGGCCGCTCGGACTCCGGGCGCGATCGCGATCTCCAGCGGCGGCGAGGACATCACGTATGACGAGCTCAACACACGCGCCAACCAGATCGCGCACGCGCTGCTCGCGCACGGCGTACAGCTCGAATCAGTGGTCGCGGTCGCACTCCCCCGCTCGCCGGAACTGATCGCCGCCATCCTCGGAATCCTGAAAGCCGGCGCCGCCTACCTGCCCATCGACCCCGCCTATCCCAGTCTGCGCAACGGTTCCCTCCTGGCCGACGGGAAGCCGGCTCTGATCCTGACGAGCAGCGCCGTCGACACGCGCGCCGTGCTGCCCGACGGACGCATCCCCAGGCTGGACCTGGCGGACATCGTCGGCGGCGAGCGCACGAACCCGTCCCATGACCGACTGCGCCCGGCCCATCTGGCGTACGTGATGTTCACTTCGGGATCAACCGGACGTCCCAAGGGAGTCGCGGTCTCCCATCGCAGTGTCGTGAACGATGCCTGGCACGGCTGGCCGGAGGGACCGGGGGACCGGATTCTCGTCCAGTCGTCGATCGCCTTCGACGCGTCGGTGTACGAGATCTGGCCGGCGCTGCTGCGCGGCAAGACCCTCGTCCCGCTGCCGGCTGACAGGGAGTCGCCGGCGCAACGCCTCCGGTTCATCACGGCGAACGAGATCGACACACTGTGGGCCACCGCCGGCCTGTTCGACCTCATGTCGTCCGAGGAGCAGGACGTGCTGTCGGGCCTGCGGACGGTGCGCTACCTTGCGACCGGCGGCGACAGCGTGCCGACCGCGGCGGTCGACCGGGTTCTCCGGGCGAACAGCGCCATCCGGGTCGTCAACATCTACGGCCCGACCGAGACCACGGTGAATGCGACGACTCATGTGGTCTGTGCCGCCACCCGGCAGCGGTTCGAAGATCCGGTGGTCCCCATCGGCGTCCCGATCCGCAACGCCCGGGTCTACGTTCTGAGCGGTGAGCTGGATCCGGTCGCCCCCGGTGTCGTCGGGGAGCTGTGGATCGCCGGCACCGGCCTGGCACGCGGGTATTACGGCCTGCCCGGGCCGACCGCGGAACGTTTCGTGGCGGACCCCTTCGGTCCGGCCGGTTCACGGATGTACCGCACGGGTGATCTCGCGCGCTGGACGCGCGAGGGCGTGCTGGTGTTCGTGGGCCGGGTCGACGATCAGACGAAGATCAGCGGGTTCCGGGTCGAGCCCGGTGAGATCGAGGCGGTCCTGCTGGCGCACCGCCAGGTGGCGCAGGCCGCGGTCGTCGCTCGCGACATCGCGGGGCGGGGCGTCAAGCAACTGGTCGCCTATGTCGTCCGGAACCAGGTGGCATCCGCCGACCGACAGGAGAGCCGGGAGATCGAGCTGGTGGAGCAATGGCGGGGCACCTACGACGATCTGTACCTCGGGGAGCACCACGCCGGTGACACTGCCGACGCCCGCTTCGGTGAGGACTTCCGTGGGTGGAACAGCAGTTACACCGAGAAGCCGATTCCGTTGGCCGAGATGCGGGAGTGGCGCGACGCGACCGTCACGAGGATCCGGTCCCTGCGGCCGTCGAAGCTGCTGGAGATCGGAGTGGGCACTGGGCTCCTCCTGGCCCACCTGGCCCCGGAATGCGACACCTACTACGGCACGGACTTCTCCGAGTCGGTGATCGACGGGCTCCGGCAGCACCTCGCCGAGGTGGCGGCGGACTGGGCGGACCGGGTCAAGCTGGTCGTCCAGCCGGCCGATCAGGTGCATCTGCTGCCTGAGCGCGATTTCGACACCATCGTGCTGAACTCCGTCGTCCAGTACTTCCCGAGCGTGCAGTACCTGGTGGACGTCATCGAGAAGGCGATGGACCTGCTGGCGCCCGGCGGCGCGCTGTTCATCGGCGACATCCGGAACAAGGCACTGCTGCGGGAATTCGCCACCATGGTGCAGATCCGCCGACTCGGTCACCAGGACGTGGCCGACCTCGACGATGCCGAGCTGGGCAGAATCCGCAGCACCATCGCCACGGCCATGGCCATGGAGACCGAACTCGTCCTGCATCCGGACTTCTTCGCGGCACTGGGGGACGAGCTGCACGTGATCGGCGCGGTCGACGTACAAATCAAACGCGGCTGGTACGACAACGAACTGAGTCAGTACCGGTACGACGTGACAGTGCGCAAGGCGCCGGTTCGGGCCCGGTCCTTCGCTGCCGTTCCCCGCCTCGAGTGGAGCGAAGTGGGCGGCCTCCAAGGGCTGGAACAGCACCTGCGGACGCGGCGGCCCGAGAGCGTCCGGATCGTCGGTGTGCCTGACCCGGCTCTGGCGCCCGCCGTGCGCGCCACCGGCCTGCTCCACGCCGAGCACAACGCGCCGGCGGCCGACGGGGTGCTGCGCGAAGAGCTCTACACGCTCGGGGAGCGGCTGGGTTATTCGACGGCGGTGACGTGGTCGCAGGTCGCCGGACACCTGGACGTCGTACTTACGGCACCCGACGGTGGCGGCACCGTCAGCACCGATGTGTGCGTGCCCGGTTTCGCACAAGCCGGACCGCTGACCACTTACGGCAGCGTTCCGGTCGCCGACCAGACGGTGGACCTCCGTGCCTTCGCGAGCAGCCAGTTGCCCGCGTACATGGTCCCCTCGACGGTGATCTTCCTGGACAGCCTGCCGCTGACCGCCAACGGAAAGCTGAGGAGGGAGGCGCTGCCGGCGCCGGAGATCACCGGCAGCTCGTCGCGGCGGGCACGGAACGCGCGCGAGGAGGTGCTCACCGGCCTGTTCTCCGAGGTGCTGGGCGTACCCGACATCGGGATCGACGACAGCTTCTTCGAACTGGGCGGCCACTCACTGCTCGCCACCAAGCTGCTGTCCCGCATCCGCACCGTGCTCCGTGTCGACGTCCCTATCCGGACGGTGTTCGAGTGCCCCACCGTGGCCGAACTGGCGCCACGGCTGCTCGGCGTGGCCCCGGAGGGCCGCGACGAGACCTACGCGCCGTTGATGACCATCCGCTCCGGTGGCACCGAACGCCCGCTCTTCTGCCTGCACCCGGTAAGCGGCGTCGGCTGGTTCTATCTCAGCCTGGCCCGCTACATCGATGACCGGCCGATCTACGCGCTTCAGGCGCCCGGGCTCGATCCCACCGGCCCCGAAGCCATGCCGACGTCGATGGCGGAGCTTGTCCAGACCTATCTGGCCCGGATCCGGTCGGTTCAGCCGCACGGGCCGTACAACCTGCTCGGCTGGTCGTTCGGCGGCTTCGCCGCGCACGCGATCGCCGCCGAGCTGCGGGCCCAGGGCGAGGAGGTCGAGCTGCTGGCGATGATGGACTGCTATCCCGACACCGCCGTCGAAGCGGGGAACCTCGGCGGTCAGGAGATTCGTGAGGGGTTCGACCAGTTCCTGCGCCACAGGTACGCCGACGCGGATTCGCTCGATGTGGACGCGATCTCCGACCTCGTGACGGGGATCAGTGTGGAGCACATCGGGATGCTGACCGGATATCTGCCGCCGGAATTCGACGGGGCCGCGGTCTTCTTCAAAGCGGGCCTGGTCACCGTGGACGGCGACGACTCCTCGCGGCGAGATCCCGCGAGCGCGTGGCGGGGCCACATTCACGGCCCCATGACCGTCCACGCCGTTCCGACCAGCCATCAGAACATGGACCGGCCGGAATCCATGCAGGTGGTCGGCAACGTACTGAAACAGACCTTCCGCAACCGGACCACGGGGAGGAACGCGTGATCGGGAAAGAACAGAACCACAACCGCTGGTTCGCCACCGTACCGCCGGACGACTGCAACCATCTGCTGCTGTGCTTTCCCTATTCCGGCTGCGGCGCCTCCATGTACCGCCGGTGGCCCGACCGCATCGGGGACACAGCCGTGGTACCGCTCCAACTGCCCGGCCGGGAAACGCGGATGGGCGAAGCCCATTACGGGACATACGAGAACCTGGCCGAGCAGATGACCGCCGAGCTGGGCCCGGTCCTGGACCGCGACTTCAGTGTGTTCGGGCATTGCGGGGCGGCGCTCGCGGCCTTCGAATTCGCGCGGCACATGGCGGCCGGCGACACCAGGTCACCGACCACCTGCTTCGTGTCCTCACAAGTGGCCCCGGACGACGGGCCGTACGGCCGGTTCCTCGACATGAGTGAGGACGAGCTCAGGGGCGTGGTGGTGAACCTGCTGGGCATGGTGACGCCGACGAAGCGCCTGGTCGACTTCTTCGTCAAGGTCCTGGTGGACGACCTGGCGGCGAACAGGGCCTACCGTCCGGACCGGACCGCGACGGAGCTCTTCGAGATCCGGGCGATCGGCTGGTCCGCCGACGTGGAGATTCCGCCCGGGCTGATGGCCGGTTGGGCACGCTGGGGGCGCTGTGCCCCGCTCGTGCTGGAGGGTGATCACCAGGCGTTCGTGACGGCACCCGGGCACCTCCTCGACGCTCTCCGAGCCGGTGTCGAGGCCGGCACGCGGGCGCTGTGACATGGCGGATCGGACCGTGCGCATACCCGCCAGGTACAACGGCCCGCCGGACACGGCGAACGGCGGCTATGCCTGTGGCACGTTCGCGAAGCTGGCCGCGGACCACCAGCGCCCACCGGTCGCCGTGACCCTGCTTGTGGCGCCACGGCTCGAGCACGCCCTGGAGTTCCGTCCCGGAGCACGGCGCTCCCAGATCTGGGACGGTGACCGGCTGATCGCGACCATGACCACCGCCACGGCGGAGTTCGCCGCTGTGGAAGCGGTGTCCCTCCGGGCGGCAGCCGAAGCGAGCGGACGTTACCGGGGGCGTGCGGGTCATCCGTTTCCGACCTGTTTCGTCTGTGGGGTGAACCGCGAACCGGCGGACGGATTCCCGGTGGCGCCGGGCGAGGTCCCCGGTGTGCCCGGCACCGTGGCGTGTCCCTGGACGCCGACGGCGGCGCTGTCCGACCGGCCCGAGCTGGTATGGAGTGTTCTGGACTGCCCCGGCGGATGGACCGCGGACCCTGTCCGGGAGCCGATGGTGCTCACCCGCATGACCGCCGTTCTGCACAGACCGCCCCGCCCGTCGGCACCCCATGTCGTGGTCGCACGCCGATGGCGTCGGCAAGGCCGCACCGCGACGGTCGGCACCGCCTTGTACGACGACCGTGGCGAGCTGGTGGCCAAGGCGACGGCCATGTGGACCGTTGTCTGCGTCCGGGAACCGGCTGACGGCCGAGAACAGGGAGACCTCGATGAAGTTGAGTGAACCAATCGCGCCGGCACCGTCCACGGATCTGGACTCGCTGGATCTCACGGATCCGCGCCTGTACGCCTCCGGTGATCCGCACGCCATCTGGACAACGCTGCGTGAGCGCGCCCCGGTCCACCTCCAGTCGTCACCGGACGGTCGCCGATTCTGGTCGGTCACCAAACACCATGACGTCCGCGAAGTGCTCCGGGACCACACCAGGTTCACCTCGAGCCGGGGGACCCTGCTGTCGGTGCTCGGCAGTCGCGACCCGGCCGGCGGCAGAATGATGGCGGCCAGCGACCCGCCGGAGCACACGATGCTGCACGAGCCGATCGCCAAGCTGCTGTCCAGGAAGGCACTGGAGCCGTTCGTCCCGAAAGTCAGGCAGGTGGCCCACGGCCTGCTGGAGCGACTGGCCGACGGCCCCCGCGACCTGGCCGAACTCGCGGCGGGTTTCCCGATGGCGTTCACCGGCACGTTGATGGGCATTCCGCAGCAGGACTGGGCGCGGCTGACGGTGCTCACGACCGCGGCCATCGCACCGGAAGACCCTGAATTCCGGCTGGGGAACGGGCTCAACACCTTGGCGACGGCACATCACGAGCTGTTCTCGTATTTCTCCCGCCGGACGCGCCACACGTCTCGGGAAGACGGTCTGATCGGCGCGCTCCTCGGCCTGGAGGTGGGCGGGCGCAGACTGCGTCACGACGAGCTGGTCTACAACTGCTACAGCCTGCTGCTGGGCGCCAACGTCACCACACCGCACGCCGTCACCCAAACGGTGCTGGCGTTCATCGAGAACCCTGCGGAGTACCGCAAAGTGGTCGACGATCCACGACTGGTGCCCGGCGCGGTGGAGGAGGGCCTGCGCTGGTCCTCGCCGGCCAATCACTTCCTGCGCCACGCGACTCGGGACACGACGTTGCGTGGCCGGCAGGTGCCTGAGGGCGACGCGCTGGTGACATGGCTGGGGTCGGCGAACCGAGACGAGGAGGTCTTCTCCGAGCCCTTCCGGTTCGACGTCACCCGATCACCGAACCCGCACGTCGCGTTCGGCTTCGGGCCGCACCACTGCGTCGGGGCCGCCTTGGCGCGGATGGCGCTGAACGCGCTGTTCGCCGAGATCGCCGCTTCGGTGGAGCGATTCGACCTCGCCGGCCCGGTGGAGCATCTGGCGTCCAACTTCGCGGCCGGCATCAAGCACATGCCGGTGGTCGTGACGTTGCGCACCACCTGAGCACGCGGGCCCGGCGCGTCAGTGCGCCGCGGGGGTCACTCCCTCAGGTGCACGAACGCAGTGCCTCGACGACTGTGAAGATGTCGGTGTAGGAGATGTAGAGGCTGTTGAACCCGAAGCGCAGCAGACCGGGAGGACGCACGTCGCCCATGATCCCCTGCTTGTTCAGGGCCCGCATGATCCCCTCCGCCTCCGGATGGCGCAGCGTCACCTGGCTTCCGCGCCGATCGCCACGACGCGGCGTGACCAGCTCGAATCCGCACCCGGCCAGGTGGGCGTCGACCGCCTCGATGAAGAAGTCCCCGAGCGCCACGTTCTTCTCGCGGACCGCGGTCATCTCCACGTCGTCGAAGACGTCGAGTGCCGCGTCCAGTGCCAGCATGGACAGGATGTTCGGAGAGCCGACCCGCAGCCGTCCGATTCCGGGTGTGGGCTCGTAGTCGGGCACCATCGCGAACGGTTCGGCGTGCCCGTGCCAGCCGGACAGTGGCTGATCGATGTCGCCGTGATGGCGGCGGGCGGCGTAGACGAACCCCGGGGCGCCGGGGCCGCCCGACAGGAACTTGTAGGAGCACCCCACCGCGAAGTCCACGCCGTCCGCGTCGAGGGTCAGCGGGAGGGCGCCGACGGCATGACAGAGGTCCCAGACGACGAGCGTACCGACGTCGTGCGCCGCGTCCGTGACCGCGCAGACGTCCCAGAGTTCGCCGGTGCGGAAGTCGACGGCCCCGGCTGTGACGACCGCGACCCGCTCACCCAGCCGGCGGAGGGTGGATGCCATGTCGGGCATGGGTACCCGGCGGACCTCCAACCCGAGAATGCGGGCGACCGAAGCGGCCAGGTAGTGGTTCGTGGGGAAACCGCCTTCTTCGACCAGGAGCAGCCGGCGATCCGGACGCAACCGGGCCGCGGCCGTCAGCACGTTGAACAGATGGACCGAAGTCGAATCACCTACGACGGTCTGGCCGGCCTGCGCACCGAGCAGGCGCCCGACGCGGTCGCCGACCCGCAGCGGCACGTCCCACCAGCCGTCCTCGGTCCAGACATTGATGAGGTGGCGGCCCCAGTTCTCGACGATGGCCGTCTGGACCGCCGCCGGAACGCCGACGGACAGGGCGCCGAGGGAATTGCCGTCCAGGTACACCATGCCCTCCGGCAACGAAAACCTCTCTCGCAGCGCGATCAGGGGATCGGCCCGGTCGAGTCGTTCGGCGGTTTCCCGACTGGGGGTGGGCATGGCTGTCTCCATCCAGGTCGACCAGTCACGGCGAACCGCCCACAGCGGACGATCGCGTCCAGCGTCGGGTTCTCCCGGCGCAGGCAGACCAGCAGGGTCGGCGGGGTACCGGTGACGCTGCACAGGGCGGAGCAGGTCATGCCGCGAGGCTCGCCGTCGTGGTCGAGGGACGTCACCACCGTGTTCCTCCGCGTCTCCCCGTGTCCGGCTACGGTCTCGGCGCCGGGAAGCGGTCACTTCCCGTGGATCCGACGCAGGTACGTGTGCATCGGGGGCAGGGTGTCGAGCAGTTCGTCTCGTCGCCGTTGGACCTGCGCGAACACCGCTTCGGCGGATTCGACGGACTCGGGTCGGTAGTCGAGCGGCGTGGGATCGTGTTCCGGCATCATGCCGAGGCCGGCGAACACGCAGTAGTAGTTGGCGTTGCTCCAGAAGTTCCGGAACTCGGCCTCGAAGTTTCCGTAGTAGGTGGTCTCGTCGGTCACCGGTAGGTCCACTCCGAGGCCGGCCTTGTACATCTCGACCTTGTGGACGAACTCCGGCGCGAGCTCCAGCTCCTTGCATGCCCGCCAGAACGGCGTGTCATCGCGCGGTGCGAAGCTGAAATGGCCCTGGATGAAGTCTCTCGTGTCGTCGAACATCGTCTCGATCTCGCTGTTGAACCTGTCCCTCAGCACCGGATCGAAGCGCTTGTCCGGGAAGTGCCTCACCAACTGGTGGAGAGCGGCGTAGGTGAAGTAGATCCCGGTGGACTCCAGCGGTTCCAGGAAATACGACGAAAGACCGATTCCCACACAGTTCTTCACCCATGCCCGCCGGTTCCGGCCGACCCGGAACCGGACGTGGTTCATCGGATGTGTGTCCGGGGAGATGCCCCACATCCGACAGAACTCCCGGGTGGCCTCCTCCTGCGAGGTGAACCGGCTCGAGTACACGTACCCGGTGCCGAAACGGCCGAGCATCGGGATCTTCCAGGCCCAGCCGGAGCTCATCGCTATCGAGGAGGTGAACGGCTCGACGCCGTGCTCGTCGTCGTGCTCCACCCTGGTCGCCACCGCCCGATCGTTGAGCAGGTGGTCGCTCATGTCCAGGAACGGTTCTTTCATCACCTGGTTGATCAGGAGGCTGCGGAAACCGGAGCAGTCGATGAACAGGTCCGCCTCCAGCCTGCGTCCTGCTTCAGTGGTGACGGCGACGAGGTGGCCGCGCTGATCGGTCTCTGCCGCGACGAACTTGTCCTCGATGTGTGTCGCCCCCTGTTTGGCGGTGGCGAATCTGCGCAGGAAGTCGGCGACGAGGTCGGCGTCGAAATGCCAGGCGTAACTCGCCACGCGGCGGCCGTCCAGGAAGCGGGGGGAGAGTTTCCGGTCGAAGAGCGCCGGCTGTGGGTAGCAGGCGCGGTCGAACGGCTCATCGGTCAGTCCGTTGAGCTTCTTGTACGTCCAGTAGTGCGACAGCGGCAGGTTGTCGTGGGTGGGAAGCAGGCCGAAGAGGTGGTCGAACTGGTCCCCGTACCGCCCGTAGGGCCGTGGGCGGGCCATACCGGCGCCCGGAGTGCGCCAGTTGATGAATCTGATGCCCATCTTGTAGCTGGCGTTGCACTCCGGCATCCACTCTTCTTCGGTCAGGCCCAGGTAGTCGAAGAACACCCGCTGGAGATTGGGGATCGTGGCCTCGCCGACGCCGATCTTCGGGATGGCCGGCGCTTCCAGCACGGTGATCCGGACGGTGGAGCCGAGCGCTTTGCCGAGGTAGGAAGCGGCCATCCAGCCTGCCGTACCGCC
Organism: Streptomyces cupreus; assembly: GCF_014257025.1. Lineage (GTDB taxonomy): Bacteria > Actinomycetota > Actinomycetes > Streptomycetales > Streptomycetaceae > Streptomyces > Streptomyces cupreus. The sequence continues at coordinate 53,103 of NZ_JACMSF010000053.1, read as the reverse complement.
TCCGAGCACGAGTATCTTCTTGATCAGATTGTCGCTCATACGCGTCCAATGTCTCGGTGGGATCGCACGGAGTCGCCTGCCGTTCGTCTGGACGCCCGCCCGGGCAGCCCGAGCCGACGGCGCACCGCGGCGCCCAGGTCACTGGCGGGATCGTCGAGGTCGAAGGTGATGTCGAAGTGGTTCCGGTGCGTGATCACCAGATCGTGGACGGCGGCCGAACGAGGCGTGGCGGCCTCGACGAGCTCGCGGTGCTGACGCGAGAACTCGGCGGTCTCGGCGCCGCCGCGCGCCACGACCAGCGGCGGCAGCCGGTCCGGAAGGTGGTGGATCGGGCCGAGCCGGGCCGCTGCCTCGGCGTCGAGCCCCAGCGGTTCGTTGACGTAGGTGAGCCGGACCGGCTCGAGGTCGTACACGCCGCTGAGCAGGACCGCTCCAGCGATCACGTCCGCCGGACGTGTGCCCTCGGGCATCCAGCCGTCGAGCAGCGCCATCAGTGCCAGGTGAGCGCCGGCGCTGCTTCCGGCGAGCACGATCCGCTCGTTGTCGACCCCGAGGTCCTGGGCGTGCTCCACCAGCCACCAGACAGCGCGTCGTACCTGATCGACGATCTCGTCGAGCCGGTACCGCGGAGCCAGCCCGTAGCCGATCGCCGCGAACGCGGCGCCCGCCGGCACGAGCCGGCGCGCGGGGAAGGAGGAGTCGTCCTTGCCGAGTTCCTGCCAGTAGCCGCCGTGGACGAACACCAGGAGCGGCGCCTGTGGGCCGCGCGCCGGGAAGAAGTCGAGGGTTTCGCAGGGCAGGGAGCCGTACGGGATGTCGGCGTTCACCGGCAGCTCGGTCCTCGTTCGCGCGCTGCGCATCGCGTAAGCGGTGAGGAAGGCGGACATGTCGTCCACACAGGAGCTCGGAGAATATTGCCGGTCCAGCTCGGTCTGGTTGTACGGGCCGTAGACGAGGAAACTCAATGATCGCCCCCAAATCACCGTGGGATCGGCATCAGATGACGGTGCGGGCGGCCAACAGCTCGGGGAAAAAGCGGTGTTCGGCCACCTTGCGCAGCCAGCTGACACCGGAGGACGCGCCGGTGCCGGGCTTGTGGCCGAGTATGCGTTCCACGGTCAGCAGATGGGTGTAGCGCCACTGCGCGTAGTGATGGTTCAGATCGCACAGTGATTCGGCGAGGGCGTGAACGTCCCGGTGCTCGTGGTGGGACCGGTAGACCCGCGCCCATGCCTGTTCGACCGCGGCGTGCGGCTGGTAGGGCTCGGCGAAGTCCCGCTCGACGCAGTGGTCCGGGACGCCCAGGCCGCGGCGCCGGAGCACGCCGAGCGCCGCGTCGTACAGGCTCGGTGCCCGCAGCGCGGCCATGACCTGCTCGTACACCCAGCCCACCGGCCGGTACGGTTCTGCCATCCGGGGCGCCTTGTTGCCGAGCGCGAATTCGAGTTGCCGGTACATGTAGGACTGGATGCCCGACGCCGAGCCCAGCTCGTCGCGGAAGGCGGCGAACTCCGTCGGCGTGATGGTGCTCAGCGGCTCCCACGTCGTCGTGAGCACCCGCTGGACGCGCTCGGCCCGTCGTAGATACCGAAGAGCCTCGTCGAGGTTGTCCGCGAACAGCAGGTCCCGTATCCGGTTGACCTCGGTGAACAGCAGCTTGAACAGCAGTTCCTGGATCTGGCCGGTGATGTAGAACGACAGCTCGGCGGGTTCGCTGGTGCGCGGGTGCTGGAGACCGAGCAGGACGTCCACGTGGTGGTACCCGATGTAGGCCGTGCTCTCGGAGTCGTTGGCGACATCGAAATCGAGCATCGGCTCACCGCCGGTGCTCTCCGCCCGCCGCCGTCGTTCCTCCTCGGTCAGCGGGGCGTAGGAGCGCGGGGCCATACGCTCCGGCGTCATTGCGACATCAACTCCCATCAGGTGTCGGCCGGCAGCGCCGGAGCTCGAAGGGCCGGCGAGGTGGACAGGGCCACGAAGCCCTGGCCGGAGCATCGCACGCCGATGCGGAGACTGATCAGCAATCTTTCGCTTCTCATTCACCGGCGGACTTTCGGTCTTCGTCACTCCTCATGTCCGCCTGTTCGGGGGCGTCGGCGGTGATCAGCTCGGTAAGCTCGGCGATCGTCGGACAGGCGTAGAAGTCCTGCGGGTCGATCTCGACGCCCGTGCGGGCGCTGATCTCCACGATGATCCGGACGGCCATCAGCGAATGACCGCCCAGCTCGAAGAAGTCGTCGTCGACGCCGACGGGGGACGTCCGGGTGAGATCGCCCCACATCTCGGTGAGCCACTGTTCCAGGGGAGTGCCGGGGCCACGGTAGTCCGAGCTCAGGTCCCCCCGGCCCGGCGGCTCGTACGCGCTCAGCGCGTCCCGGTCGACCTTGCCGTTGGCCGTCAGGGGCAGGGCCTCGAGCCACACCAGGACCGCCGGGATCATGTACGGGGGGACAAGGGTTCCCATGTGTGTGCGCAGGTGCTCGGAGACCAGCGGTTCGTCGGCGACGTAGAACCCGACGAGGGAACGCTCGTCTCCCGACGACGTGGCGACGATCGCAGCGTCCACCACTTCCGGGTGCGCGCGCAGGGCGTGTTCCACGTCGCCCGGTTCGATCCGGAAGCCGCGGATCTTGATCTGCCGGTCCTCCCGTCCATGGAAGTCGAGCGCACCGTCCTCACCGCGGGATCCGAGATCTCCGGTGCGGTACATGCGATCCCCCGGAACCGCCGAGAACGGGTTCGCCACGAACCGCTGAGCGGTGAGCGCCGGATCGTTGAGATAGCCGTGCGCCAGACCGGCGCCGGCGGCGTGGATGCGGCCCTCCTGCCCGTCCGGAGCTGTCCCGACGGCGTCGTCGAGCACGTAGACCGAGGTGCCGTCGATCGCCGGTCCGATCGGCACCCGTGGCGTCGTGACCGGCTCGGCGAGGGCTGCGCAGCAGGTGAACGTGGTGTTCTCGGTGGGGCCATAGCCGTTGATCAGCGTCGTGCCGGGGAGATCCGCCATGGCGGCGTTGACCGACTCCACCGACAGGACGTCGCCGCCGGCGAGCAGGAACCTGAGGCCGCGTAGCCGCGCCGCGAGGCCTGACGCGACCAGGTGGTGGAACAACCCGGCGGTCAGCCACAGGATCGTGACGCCCTCGCCGCACACCAGGTCGGCGAGCGCCCCCAGGGGAAGTTGGTGTGCCGGCGCGACGACCAGCCTGCCGCCGTTGAGGAGGGGCCCCCAGATCTCCAGGGTCGAGGCGTCGAAGGCGATGGGGGCCAGTTGCAGGAAGACGTCGTCGGGCCTGATCGGGAGATGACCCGCTCCGACGACCAGCCGTACGATCGCCCGGTGCGGCACCATGACGCCCTTCGGCTTTCCGGCCGATCCGGAGGTGTACGCGATGTAGGCCGTGCTCTCCGATGACGTACGGGCCACGGGGCGCGTCGCCGGCCGTCGCGAAGCGCACGCCCACAGCTCCGGCAGCGGACACCACGGCGGGTCCCCGCCCGTGGCGGACGGCGTCTCGCCGTGGGTGATGACCAGCACCGGACGGGCATCGCGCAGCACCGTCGCCCGACGCTCCGCCGGCAGGTTGTGGTCCAGCGCCAGATAGACACCACCCGCCTTGAGAACGGCCACCAGGGTGACGATCAGATCGGCCGAGCGGCGCATCAGCAGCGCGACCGGGACCTCCGCGCCCACCCCTCGGGCGCGCAGTTCGTGAGCGAGCCGGTTCGCCCGGCGGTCCAACTCCGCGTAGGTGAGCCGGCCGTCGGCGTCGCACACCGCGATCGCCTCCGGACGCTTCGCCGCCTGCTGCTCGAAGACCTCGACGACAGATATCGCTGTGCCGGACATGCAGGATCCCTTCCTCGTGCGCCGGGCAGTCCGGTCCTCAGTGCGGGAAGCTCCGTCAATCGCTGTCTTTCGGTGGAATGTTGTGGGTGAACCGGAACAGGTTGTGCGGGTCGTGCAGCGTCTTCACGCGTCTCAGCCGCTCGAAGTCCTCGGCCGCGAAGAGTTCCCGCACCTGCTCCTGGAGGACCGGGGCGCCGTCGTTGTAGACGGAATTGAGGCTGCGGCCGGTGGTCCACTGCTTCAGGGCGTCGTAGACACGCTGATGGACCGGCCGGGCTGCCGTGGACGGCGCGGCCGCGCCGCTGGTCATCACGCGCAGCATGTACGCGGCGTCACGGCCCCCGACCGCACCCGGGTCGGTGGACCGGCGGGCGAAGGCCCCGCCGAGGTGACGGATCTCGACGATGCAGGGCACGGTCGCGTCGGGTCCGGCCACGTCCACGACGGTCCGCAGGACCGTGGGATCGAGTTCGCGCAGCAAGACGTTCCCGCCGAAGTAGGCGTGCGGGACGTGCGGGTCCTGGTAGATGGTGCCGACCTCCGTGTACGGCATCTCCCGGACGGTGTCGATCAGACGCGGGCCGAGCGCCCGCAGGGGCGCCACGAGCCGTTCGCCCTCCTCGGCGGAGCCCGTGAAGGCGATCCGGACCTGTGCGACGTAGCGTCCGCGCAACGGCTCGGGGACGGACGGCCACGGCGGGCAGGTCATGAGGCAGATCGAGGAGGTGAGTTCCTCGGGCAGCGTCAGGGTCCATGCCCGGTAGGCGTGCAGCAGGTCGACGGGGTGGTCCGCGGCGAAGTGGAGGCCGCCGCCGTAGAGGCGCTTGACCGGCACGAGGGCGGTTTCGACGGCGGTGACGGCGCCGAAGTTGCCGCCGCCACCGCGCAGCGCCCAGAACAGGTCGGGGTCGGAGCCGGCCGTGACGTGGCGCAGCGCGCCGTCCGCGGTGACGATGTCGATGGCGCGGACGTAGTCGCTGGCGTAACCGGTCCGGCGGCCGAGCAGGCCGATACCGCCGCCGAGGAGATAGCCGACGACGCCGATGTGCGGAGCCGAGCCGTTGACGGGGGCCAGACCGTGCGGGGCGGCCTGCTCGATGACCTCTCTCCACAGCACGCCGGCCTGGGCCCTGACGGTTCCGGCCTCCGCGTCCACCGCGACGGCCTTCATCCGGCGGGTGGTGATGAGAACGCCCTCGCCGTCCAGGGCAGTGACGATGCCGTGTCCGGTGGACTGCACGGCGATGGGCAGCCTCCGCTCGGCGGCGAAGCGGACCGCGGCGCGCACGTCCTCGGGGCGGGTGGCGCCGACGACGACGGCGGGGTGGTGCCGAAAACCGGCCTGGAAACCGGTCCGTTCCTCGTCGTACTCCCGGCTGCCGGGCAGCAGGACGGGTCCTCGCACCTCCGCGGCCAGCGTCTCCACGTCCACGCTCATCCGTTGTTCTCCTTCCGTGGACGGCGGGCCACCGCCCCGCGTGTACCGCTCGGCCGACAGGTCCGCTACCGCAGTGACGAGTTCTCCTGCATCCAGTGGAAGCCATGGCTGACCAGTGGGAAGGTGCCGAGGTCGCGGCGGCGCAGGTGCAGACGGAGGTGGTAGCCGTCGGCGTCGCCCTCCAGGATCAGGCGATCGTCGGCCGGGCGCTCGAAGGCGAACGTCACCTGCCACTTCGGGTCGGCCATCTTGGTCAGTGCGACCGAACGGGCGTTCATGTCGATCGCCGCCATGCAGGGGTCGAGCGAATCGTCCATGTGCTGGATGGCCACGGCGTCGACGGAGTCCACGACGACTCGGCGCCAGCGCAGGCCGTCGGTCGTCACAGGCGGGTGCTGCTCGCCGTCGACGGAGAAGTCGGTGACGTCCCAGACGCCGTACAGCTCGGGCTTTTCCCGTCCGCCCCCGTGGTTCTTCCAGAACGTCCAGTCGTTGCGCAGTTGCGCGCCGAGCAGCCAGAGTCCCGCCCCGGCCTGGAGGGCGGTGGCGACCCGGTTCGCCCGGCGGGAACGGAAGAGGTCCGCGGGGGCAGCCGCCGGGAGCGGGCGCTCCGTGAGCATGGCCTCGGCCAGGCGAGGCGTCTGCGGGGCCAGCAGAAGCAGGCTGAGCAGGAGCAGTTGGAAGGAGTGGACCTTGACGGGGACGTCGAAGGTCATGTTGAGAAGGAGCACCTGGGCCATCTCCGCCGCCGACAGCAGCGCGCCCAGCGATGCCGTGCGCGGCACGATGAGCAGCAGCCCGCCCGCGATCTCCGCACAGCCGAGCAGCATCTGGTACGGCTTCGAGGATCCCGTCTGCGCCCACAGCAGGCTCATCGGGCTGAGGTCGCCGAGCGGCTCGACGAGCTTGGACGGCGGCAGCTGGAACTGGAGCGGGACAGCCTTGGCCGCGCCGTAGGAGAACATCTGCCCCGCGAGGCAGAAACGGGCGGCCAGGCGGAACCACTTGTCCAGCGTCGCGTAGTCCGTCCGGTGCCGGTCCAGCACGGACCAGACCGGGGTGGCCGCGGCGGCGCCCGCGAGCCAGCAGAGCTGCCCCGCCCAGGTGTGCGGGTCGTCGCCGCCGTCGAAGCGGTCACCCAGCTCCGTGCCGAGGACCCGGACGGACATCCAGTTCCGCACCGGGCGTATCGCCCAGAGCTTCGCCCAGGCGTCGGCCGCTTCCTGCAGACGCCCCATTCCGCCCCCGCGCATGGCCAGATAGACCTGCGGGGTGGTCAGGCAGTACAGGCCGGCGTAGACGCAGCCGAACCGGTAGGCGGTGCGGGCGGCCCCGGCCCAGTTCGGCGGGTCCGGGGAGGTGCCGGCCGACGGGAACGCGCGTCTGGCCGCCCGGCCGGCCGGTGAGGACGCGACGATCCGCAGCCACTTGCCTACTCGCACCTTCATCGTTCATCACCTTCTCAGGGGCCGTCTTCGATGGTCGCGGTCAGCTACGGCGGAAACGTCCGAGCCAGGCGTGCACGTCGAGGAGTTCCGACGTAGTCGGGATGATGCCGCGCATGAGAGCCTCGTCGATCGACTCGACCGTCCAGCCGTCGGCGAAGCCGTTGCGCAAGTGGTCGGCGGAGCGTTTGAGGCCGGGCCGCTCGTCGTCATCCGGGAGCGGCGCCGGTATCTCCTCGATGGCCGCGGCGAGCCGCGCCTGCATCTCCGCGGACCCCCGGTCGCTGACCGAGAGGATGTGCGCCACCGCCCCCGGGCGGCAGGCCCGGTGCAGGGCCGCCGCGTAGGAGCGCAGCCTGTCGCCCTCGAAGGTATGGGCGAGGCCGGAGTCGATCACGGTGTCGAAACGCCCTTCGTAACCCCTGAGGTCGAGGGCGTCGGCGACTTCGAAGACGGCGCCGAGTCCGCGTGCCCTGGCCTTGTCCCGGGCGAGGGAGATCGCCGTCGGGGACAGGTCCAGCCCCGTCACCGCGTAGCCCCTGCCCGCCAGGTGGAGGGCGTCCTCACCGGTGCCGCAGCCCGCGTCGAGCACCGTGCCGCCGATGAGGCCCTCTTTCTCCAGGGCGACGTAGGCGGGCTGAGGCGCCCCGATGTCCCACGGCGGGCGGTTACCGAACGGGCTCTCCCCGCGGTAGACGGCGTCGAAAACCTCGGTCATCACCGCGGGTCCGTCAGATGCGCCGGCAGGTTCAGTCATGGCTGCCATGATTGCGTCGGCCCCCGGCGCATCCTCGGTCTCTTGCGGACTTCTGTCACGGAGGTATCGGCCGCCGGTCAGCGCGAGCCGTACTTGCGGACCGCGAGCGGGGCGAACACCGCGATCAGGCCGACCGACCAGGCCACGGTCTGCAGGACATAGCTGGTCGCCGGGCCCCCGGTGAACAGTGCGCGCAGCGCGTTCACCGCCGCCGTCATCGGGCTGTGGGCGGCATACGCCTCCAGCCAGCCCGGCATCGTGCCTGTCGGTACGAACGCCGAGGAGATCAGGGTGAACGGGAAGATCCACACACCGCCGACCGCCTGGGCGGCTTCCGCGTTGCGCACCAACAGCCCGAGGTATGTGGCGAACCACGACACCGCGTAGCCGAACAGCAGCAACAGCAGCAGGCCGGCCAGCGCGGGCACGAGGCCGTTGCGGAACCGGAAGCCGACCAGCAGGCCCACTCCCACGGTCACGCCGGCCACGCCGACGTTGCGGAAGATCTCCGACAGCGTGCGTCCGATCAGCACGGCGGTACGGCTCATCGGCATCGACCGGAAGCGGTCCATGAGGCCCTCGTGCATCTCGGCGGCGACCCCGATGGTGGTACCGGCGGCGGAACCGTAGAGCGCCATCTGGACGAGGATGCCGGGCAGCAGGAACTGGGCGTAGCGTTCGCCGCCGACATCGATGGCGCCGCCGAAGACGTATGTGAACAGCAGGATGAACATCACCGGCTGGACCAGCGAGAACATCACCAGTTCGGGGCTGCGCAGTACGTGTCGTACGTTGCGCAGGGTCATTTGCCACACGTCGGAGAACCACCATGCGAGTGCGTTGCCCGACAGCGTGTACGACGTGCCGCTCTCCCGCGTCAGAGTGGTGGAGGTCATGGCCGCTCGGTTTCCTTCCCACTGTTGCGCCGGTCGGTGCCGTGATCGGCGGATCGGCCCGTCACGGCGAGGAAGACGTCGTCGAGAGTGGGCCGGCGGAGCGCCACGTCACCGATCGCGATCCCCGACTCCCTGAGCAGGTGAAGCAGGTCGGGCAGTGTGCCGCCGTCCGGCAGCGGCGCGTGGACCTGCATCTTCTCGGAGTCGGCGACCGGGTCGGTGCCCAGCCGCTCCCGCAGGATCCGGACCGTCCGCTCCATGGCTCCCGTGTCGAGGAGCGTGATGCCGACCCGGTCCGGGCCCACCTGGGCCTTCAGCTCGTCCGGGGTACCGCTGACGATGACTCTGCCCCGGTCGATCACGGACAGGGAGTCGGCGAGCTGGTCCGCCTCCTCCAGGTATTGCGTGGTGAGCAGTACGGTCGTTCCGTCCGCGACCAGTTCGCGCACGAGCCGCCACACCTCCATACGGCTGCGCGGATCGAGGCCGGTGGTCGGCTCGTCGAGGAAGACGAGCCCGGGCCGCGCCATGAGGCTGGCCGCGACGTCGAGCCGGCGCCGCATCCCGCCCGAGTACGTCTTGGGCTGCCGGTCGGCAGCGTCATCCAGGCCGAAGCGTTCCAGCAGTTCGCTCGCGCGTGCCCGGCAGTCGGACTTCGACAGCCGGAACAGCCTGCCGATCATGTGCAGGTTCTCGCGCCCGGTGAGCAGTTCGTCGACAGCGGCGTACTGGCCGGTGAGCCCGATCATCGACCGGACCCGCCGGGGGTCACGGCGCACGTCCACGCCGAACACCTCGGCCACTCCCTCGTCCGGCGTGATGAGGGTGGTCAGGATCTGGACGGTGGTGGTCTTGCCGGCGCCGTTGGGGCCGAGAAGGCCGTGCACCGTGCCCTCGGGCACCGTGAGTTCGAGGCGGTCGAGTGCGGTGAGCGAGCCGAACCGCTTGCACAGTCCGGCCGTTCTGATCGCTGCTGGCATCTGCCGTGATTCCTTTCCTGGTCCGACGCGCCCTGGGGTGCATGGTGGCGGGGCGGCGACCCGGTTCAGTGGTGCACGGCACCGAGCAGGGCCGACATGTGGATGGCGTCGGCGGCCGCCGCTCCCGCCGCGGTCGACGCGGTGACCGACTGCTTCCAGCGACTGGCCAGGTCCCCGGCCGCGTACAGGCCCGGCACGCTGGTGCACTGGGAGGCGTCGACGACGACGAAGCCGGCGTCGTCGACGGTCAGCTTCAGTTCGTCGGCTGCCCGCTGCACGACGGGTTGCTGCCGCTGTCGCGGCGTCCACACCAGGGTCTGCCGCTCCAGGACCCTGCCGTTGGCCAACTCGATGCCGTACAGGGCCCCTTCCTGGTGGTGCAGGCGGCGGACCGTTCCCGTGACGACGTCCCCTCCCCTGCTTCGCGCGGTCACGCGAGCGGTCTCCAGGCCGGGCATCGACTCCTGGCAGATCGCGATCGTGTCCTCGCTCCAGGCGCGGAAGGCCACGGCCGACAGTCCCGCGAGTTCCGCGTTGTCGGCGACCGTCGCCCAGCGCCGACCGGCGTTCTCCTCACCGAGGCAGAACGGGCAGTGGATCACGCTGCGGCCCCAGCACTCCGCGAAGCCGTCCACGTCGGCCGGATGGACGTCGACGACACCGGTCGCGAGCAGGACGGTTCGGGCCTCGACGGTCTCACCGCCACCGAGGGCGACCCGGAAGCCCCCGCCGGGAGCGGGGGACACGCTGTCGGCGTCGTCCTCCAGCCGCTCCACGGTCGTGTACCGGGAGAGTTCCCGCCAGGCGCGCTCCCGGAACTCGGCGGGAGTGACGCCGTCCATTCCGATGTGGCCGTGAACGCCCGCCGACGCGCTGTTGCGCGGTACCCGGGGGCTGTCCACGACGATCACCGGGTGCCGGTATCTGGCCAGGCCGAGCGCCGCGGTGAGCCCGGCAGGGCCGGCTCCCACGATCACGGTGGTGTGGTCGGCGTGCGAGGACATCGGTCTGATCCCTTCCGTCGGGCGACATGAACGGGGTTCGTCCACCGCAGGAGCGGTCCGGCCGGTGCTCGGTGTGGGAACGCCGGAATGGGCTGTCAGCGGGCGGAAGCCGTCAGCCCGCATTGTGGTCGCCGCCGCGGTGGTGGAAAGGTGCGGGCGAAAGAGGTGAGCCAGACAGTTGTGCGCCTGCGCGGCACGGGCGACGCCGGCTTTCCCGGCCGGGCACGAGCCGGCCGCGGTCGACGCCCCCGCCCCGAGTCACCGGGCGGGGGCAGGCGCATGGCCGCGTCGCGTCAGCCGCCGACGTACTGGGCGAGGTGCTCGCCCGTGAGGGTGGAGCGGGCGGCGACGAGATCGGCGGGCGTGCCCTCGAAGACAATCCGGCCGCCGTCGTGGCCGGCGCCGGGGCCGAGGTCGATGATCCAGTCGGCGTGCGCCATGACCGCCTGGTGGTGCTCCACGACGATGACCGTCTTGCCGGCGTCCACCAACCGGTCGAGCAGGGCGAGCAGTTGCTCGACGTCGGCCAGGTGCAGGCCGCTGGTCGGCTCGTCGAGGATGTAGACGCTGCCCGTTCCGGCCATGTGGCCGGCGAGCTTCAGCCGTTGCCGCTCGCCGCCGGAGAGGGTGGTCAGCGGCTGGCCGAGGCTGAGGTAGCCCAGGCCGACCTCGGCGAGCCGGTCGAGGACGGTGTACGCGGCCGGTGTCCGTGCCTCACCGCTGCGGAAGAACTCGGCGGCCTCGGCCACCGGCATCGCGAACACCTCGCTGATGTCCCGGCCGCCGAGCCGGTACTGGAGCACCGAGGCCTGGAACCGCTTGCCCTCGCAGTCCTCGCAGGTGGTGGCGACACCGGCCATGATCGCCAGGTCGGTGTAGATGACACCGGCGCCCTTGCAGGTGGGGCAGGCGCCCTCGGAGTTGGGGCTGAACAGGGCGGGCTTGACCCCGTTGACCTTGGCGAACGTCTTGCGGATCGGTTCGAGCATGCCCGTGTAGGTGGCCGGGTTGCTGCGCCGGGAGCCCTTGATGGGCGACTGGTCCACCGTGACGACGCCGTCGCGGCCCGCTACCGAGCCGTGGATCAGGGAACTCTTGCCGGAGCCCGCGACCCCGGTGAGCACGGTGAGCACGCCGAGCGGGATGTCCACGTCGACGTCGCGCAGGTTGTGGGCGTCGGCGCCGCGCACCTCCAGCACACCGGACCGCTCGCGCACGGACGGCTTCAGCGAGGCCCGGTCGTCCAGGTGCCGTCCGGTGACGGTGCCGCTGGCCCGCAGATCCTCGACGGTGCCCTCGAAGACCACCTCGCCGCCCTTGGTGCCGGCGAGCGGTCCCAGGTCGACGACGTGGTCGGCGATCACGATCGTCTCCGGCTTGTGCTCCACGACCAGCACGGTGTTGCCCTTGTCGCGCAGTCGCAGCAGCAGGTCGTTCATCCGCTGGATGTCGTGCGGGTGCAGGCCGACGGTGGGCTCGTCGAAGACGTAGGTGACGTCGGTGAGCGCGGAGCCCAGGTGGCGGACCATCTTGACGCGCTGGGCCTCACCGCCCGAGAGCGTGCTCGAGGACCGGTCGAGCGAGAGGTAGCCGAGGCCGATCTGGACGAACGAGTCGAGGGTCTGGCCGAGCACCGTGAGCAGTGTCGTGACCGACGGGTCGGTCAGACCGCGGATCCAGGCCGCGAGGTCGCTGATCTGCATGGCACAGGCGTCGGCGATGCTGAGGCCGTCGATCTTCGCGGACCGGGCGGTCTCGCTGAGCCGGGTGCCGTGGCACTCGGGGCAGGTGGAGAACGCCACCGCTCGTTCCACGAAGGCACGGATGTGCGGCTGGAGCGTCTCCTTGTCCTTGGACAGGAACGACTTGCGCACCCGCGCGAGGAGGCCCTCGTAGGTGGTGTTGACGCCCTTCACCTTGACCTTGACCGGGTCCCGGTGCAGGAAGTCGTGCCGTTCCTGCTCGGTGTAGTCGCGGATCGGCTTGTGCGGGTCGAGGAAGCCCGACTCGGTGAACGACTGCACCACCCAGCCGTCGGGCTTCCAGCCGGGGACTGTGATCGCGCCGTCCGCGAGCGACGTGGAGTCGTCGAACAGCTGGGCGGGATCGATGTCCGAGACGGTGCCCATGCCCTCGCACCGCAGGCACATGCCGCCGACGACGCTGAAGCCCTTCTCGATCTTCTTGCCGTTCACCACGAGGACACCCGACGCGTCGGCCGAGGCGACGTTGAAGGCGAACGCCTTCTGCGACCCGATGTACGGCTTGGCGAGCCGGCTGAAGAGGATGCGCAGCAGTGTGCCCGCGTCGGTGGCGGTGCCGACCGTGGAGCGGAGACTGGTTCCCATCGGCTGCTGGTCGACCAGGATCGCGGTGGTCAGCCCGTCGAGCACGTCGACCTCGGGCCGTGCCAGGGTGGGCATGAAGCCCTGGATGAAGGCGCTGTACGTCTCGTTGATCAGCCGTTGCGACTCCGCGGCGATCGTGTCGAACACCAGGGAGCTCTTGCCCGAGCCGGAGACCCCGGTGAACACGGTCAGCCGCCGTTTGGGGATCTCCACATGCACGTTCTTGAGGTTGTTCTCACGTGCTCCGTGCACACGGATCAGATCATGGCTGTCGGCGGCACACAGCGCAGCGGGCTGGGTGTCCGTCTCCGTGCCGGCCGTCATGGTGTCCCTCCCGTTTGTCGGACGCAGCACGCCTTCGTCATGCGACGTGGTGACGAGTTCCTGAACGTCCCGGTTCATGGGCTCAAGCGTATACCTGCAAAGTCGGTTGAGGGTTTTGAAGGAATCACGCCCAGTTCTTCGGATAAAGTCTCAAACCGTGAAGTACCTGCGTCCATACGACCTGGCCCGTGAGCACGGCATTTCCACCCAGGCGGTCCGCAACTACGAGCGGGACGGGTTCATCCCGCTCGCCCGGCGCACCCCGTCCGGCTACCGCACCTACACCGAGGTCCACGCGGCGGCCCTGCACGCCTATCTGGCGCTCGTGCAGGCATACGGTTACGCCACGGGCGGCGAGATCATGCGGTCGCTCAACACCGGCGACCTCGACGCCGCGCTGACCGCCGTCGACCGCGGCCACGCCCAATTGCTGCGCGACCGAAGCACGCTGGACGCGGTGGGGCGGGCGGTGGAGCACCTCACCCGCGGCCCCGGCCTCGCCGAGCACACCTCCGCCGGCAGCGAGCCGCTCAGCATCGGCGAACTCGCGCGCCGTCTGGGGGTGACCGCGGCGACCCTGCGGAACTGGGAGGCGGTGGGCATCCTCACCCCCGCCCGGGAGCCGGTCACCGGCCACCGTTCGTTCGGCGCCACGGACGTACGCGACGCCGAGCTGACCCATCTCCTGCGGCGCGGGGGCTACCCGCTGGAGCACATCCGCACGGTGGTTCGGCAGATCCGCACGGCCGGCGGCACCGAGGCGCTGTCCGCCGCCCTCGACGACTGGCGGCGACGGCTCACGGCCCGCGGTGTGTCCATGCTCGACGCGGCGGCCCGTCTCGGCGGGTACGTGGCCCTCCTGGGCGTCGCCCCGGCCGGACCGCCGGCCGCCACGGAACCCGCTCCCGCGCCAGGGTCCCCACCGACGGTTTGAGACCTCGCGGCCCGGCGAGTCCGCCCGCGGCGCCGACGGCATCGCCGTAAGCCTCAACAGGTCTTTCAATGATTCGATTGACAGACATGAGAAAGGACTTCCACGACCTTCCCGTCGCCTCGTGCGCCGTGCTGGCGCTCGGCGAACCCACGCACCGGGAACCCGCCTTCGGGTGGGTACGCAACGAGCTGTTCGCCCGGCTGACCCGCCTCGGCTTCCACTCGATCGCCCTGGAGACCGACCGCGTGGCCGCGCTGCGCGTCGACGACTTCGTCAAGGGCGGCTACGGGGATCTCGACGAGGTGGCGCGGGAGGGCTTCTCCCACGGCTTCGGGAACCTGGAGACCAACCGGCGCCTCGTCGCCTGGATGCGCGACCACAACGCGAGCCTGCCGCCGGAGGAGCAGCTGACCTTCCACGGCTTCGACGTCCCGACGGAGACGACCAGCGCCCCCAGCCCGCGGCGCTGTCTCGAGCACGCCCGGGACTATCTGGGGCTCGACCTCGACCTGACCGGGCTGTTCGGCGCGGACGAGCAGTGGAGCCGTACGGAGGCGGTGATGGACCCGGCCATGTCGGTCGGCGCCACGCCCGAGGCCGAGCGGCTGCGGTCCCTCGCCGACGACATGCTCACCCTGCTCCACTCCAACGCCGCCGAGCGGATCGCGCAGACCTCGCGCGCGGAGTGGCTCCGGGCCAGGACACACCTCACCGCCGGCCTCGGTCTGCTGCGCTACCACTGGCAGGCGGCCCAGCGCGTGGAGAACAACACCCGGCTGTCCCGGCTGTTCGCCACCCGGGACGCGCTCATGGCGCAGAACCTCCTGGACATCCGCAGCATCGAGGGTCGCCGGGGGGCGACGCTGGTCTTCGCCCACAACGTGCACCTCCAGCGGACCCCGAGCACCTGGAGCCTGGGAGACCTGCGCGTCGGCTGGCCCGGGGCCGGCACCGTCGTGGCACCGCTGCTGGGCGAGCAGTACATCTTCGTCGCCGGCAGCCTCGGCCGCAGTGAGGCCATCGGGCTGGGCGACCCCGAGCCGGGCACCTACGAGAGCGTTCTGCAGGACCGCGTCACCGATTGGGCCCTGACCCCCACCGGCACGGTCGCCGCCGCCCGGACCCGGACGGACACCACCCCGCAGCAGGGCTACTTTCCGCTCGACCAGGCCCTCCTGGACACCACCGACGCGGTCCTGCACGTCCGCGACGGCGCCGCCGTCACCCGGTCGGGGGACCTCCTGCGCGCACCCGCCGGTGCCGGGAGCGAGCACTGACAGAGACGGGAAGGATTCGCCGGGCTCCCCGGGCGCCGGAGATTAGATTCGCCGTCGATCAGGGAGCCTCCCGAAGGAGCTGACCGCGCTTGAACACGGTTCCTGCACTGTTCGAGTCAATCGTCGCCCGACAGGGCGGAGAGCCCGCCCTCGTCGACGGGGAGGGCACCCTCGGGTACGCGGAGCTGAACACCCGGATCAACCGGCTCGCCCGCAGGCTCATTGCGCACGGTGTCGGTCCCGACTCGCTCGTTGCGGTCGCGATGCCGAAGTCGAGAGAACTGATCGTGGCGATCATGGCGGTGCTCAAGGCCGGCGGCGCCTACCTCCCGCTCGACCCGGACTATCCGGCGGAACGCCTGTCGTTCATGCTCTCCGACGCGCGGCCGGTGCTGCTGCTGCGGTCCTCCTCGGTGGCGCCCCTCGGCGCGGGTCCGGAGGAACTCGTCCTCGACGACCCGGCGTTCCGTGCCACGTGCGCGGCTCTGCCGGGGCACGACGTCGCCCAGCACGAGCGCCGCGCCGCACTGCGCCCCGAGCACCTGATGTACGTCATCTACACCTCGGGGTCGACCGGAACGCCCAAGGGTGTCGCCGTGCCGCACAGCGGTGTGCGCGACATGGCCGCCACCCAGGCGGCCGTCCTGCGGCCGGGCCCGGGCGACCGCGTGCTCCAGTGGGCGTCCATCAGTTTCGACGCCGCCTTCTGGGACGTGTCCCTGGCGCTGCTGTCCGGGGCGGCTCTCGTGATGGTGCCCGCCGACGACCTGCTGCCGGGCCATCCGCTGTGGAACACCTTGCTCAAGTACGGCATCACGCACGCGGTACTGCCCCCGGTGGCGCTCAGCGAGACCGACGCCGAGGACGTCCTGCCCGGCGGGACCGTCATGTCCACGGGGGACAGCTGTACGCCGACGCTGGTGCGCAAGTGGTCGCGGGCACGGCGGATGTTCAACGGTTACGGTCCGACCGAGGTGACCGTCGGGGCGACGATCGCCGGGCCGGTGCGCGACGCCGGTGACATCGGGATCGGCACTCCGTGGTTCGGCAAGGAGGTGCATGTGCTCGACGAGCGCCTGCGCCCGGTGCCGCCCGGCACGGAGGGCGAGCTGTACATCGCGGGCAGCGGGCTGGCGCGCGGCTATCTCAACCGGTCCCCGGCGACCGCGGCGAAGTTCGTGGCCGACCCGTTCGGGCCGCCGGGCACCCGGATGTACCGCACGGGCGACCGGGGCCGCAGGGGCCCGGACGGCGAGCTGTTCTTCGCGGGCCGCGCCGACGGCCAGGTGAAGCTGCGCGGTTTCCGCGTCGAACTCGGTGAGATCGAAGCCCGGCTCGCCGCCCATCCGGCGGTGGACGTCGCCGTCGCCGTGGTGCGGGGTGAGCTGGCCGACGCGCATGTCGTCGGCTACGTCACCACCACGGCGCCGGTCGAGCCGGGTGATCTGCGCGCCCATGTCGCCGAGTCGCTGCCCGCGCACATGGTGCCCGCACGGGTCACGGTGCTGGAGCGGTTCCCGACGCTGGCCAACGGCAAGATCGACCGGGGGGCACTGCCGGACGCGAGCGCTGAGGGACTCCCCGGCGGCGGGCGGGCGCCGGACGCCGTCGAGGCCGATGACTGCGCGGTCGTGGTCTGCGCGATCGTGCGGGACGTCCTCGGGATCCCGGAGGCAACGGCCGCCGACAACTTCTTCCAGCTCGGCGGGCACTCCGTGCAGGCGACCAGGCTGGTCGCCCGGATCCGGGAGCGGTTCGAGGTCGCGCTGTCGATCCGGACCGTGCTGGAGTCGGCGACGATCGGCGAGCTGGCCGCGGCCGTCGAGAGCCGGCTGCCCGGCTGACGGCCGTCAGCGGAAGGCGACCGGCAGACTGGCGTAGCCGTTCAGGAAGTTGGAGTAGATCGGGGCGGGCCGGCCGCACACCTCGATCTCGGCAACCGACTCGGTGAGCGCGCTCAGCAGTGCGCGCAGCTCCGCCCGGCCGAGGAACGCGCCGACGCAGAAGTGCGGGCCGTGGCCGAAGGAGAGATGCTTGTTGGGCGAGCGGGTCGGGTCGAACCGGCGCGGCTGGTCGAACACTTCCTCGTCGTTGTTGGCGGAGGTGTTCCACAGCGTCACGATGTCGCCCGCGCGCACCTGCCGGCCGCCTATCCGCATGTCCCGGGTCGCGGTGCGGGCGAAGTGCATGGCCGGCGTGGCCCAGCGCAGCACCTCCTCGACCGCCGTGTCGATCGCGGCCGACCCTTCGCGCAACGCCCGCCACTGGGCGGGGTGCTCGGCGAACGTCTTCACCGCACAGATCGCCGACACGCGGGAGGACTCGTCGCCGCCGAGCACGAGGCTGTAGCAGTTGAGCGCGACCTCCTCCAGCGTCAACGGGCGGCCTCCCGCCTCCGCCGTCGCGATCATGCTGATCACGTCGTCGCCGGGGTCGCCGCGGCGGTGCCGGGCGAGGTCCATGAAGTAGCCGATGATCTCGTTCCGGGCCTCCAGGGAGTCCAGCCGGTCGGACTCGGCGTCGTCCGAGGAGAGGGCCAGCTTGTTCCAGCGCAGCAGCTTCTCGCGGTCCGCCTCCGGAATGGAGAGCAGATCGCAGATCGTGTTCATCGGGATGTGCTCGGCGACCTCCGCCGCGAAGTCGAACTCCCCTTGCCGCGCGACGGTCTTGATGAGCCGTGACGTCCGTTCCCATACCTTCTCCTCCACCGCGCCGAGGACGCGCGGGGAGAAGGCGCGCAGCATCAGGTTGCGCAGCTCGCGGTGGCGGGGCCGGTCGGTGACCGCTAGCATCTTGCCGCCTGCCGAGTCACCGCCGCTCAGCAGGACGTCCAGTACGGTCCCGCGAGCGGAACTCAGGGAGCGTACGTCGGCGTAGCAGGACAGCACGTCGGCGTGACGGGCGACGACCCAGAAACCGGGATTTCCCTCGTGCCAGTACACGGGCCGGTGCTTGCGCACGTCGCGCCAGAACTCGTATGCGTCGTGCCGTACGAAGGCGGTCGCGTCGGTCAGGTCCAGCTCGGTCGGGGTGGTCATGCCCAAATCGTCACATCGGCGGCGCCGACGCCGGGAAGCTCTTGCGCAGGTCTTTCCTCTTGAATGAGAGACGAAAGATTGCTGATCAGCTGGTTCCTTCCCGTGTCACGCTCAGGAATATGGGTCGTTGGACGCGCCGGATCGTCCGGCTGCGGCCGGCAGATCACCTATGACGAGGAGGCGGCGTCCTGAGTACTCTGACGTATGGGGACTATCTCCAGATGGAGACCCTGCTTTCGCTCCAAGAGCCGCAGGCACCCCACACAGCCGGCCGCGCGGTCGTCCTGGCCGAACAGTTCTTCATCATCACCCACCAGTCCTGCGAGCTGTGGCTGAAGCAGCTCGGGGCTGATCTGGACGCCGCTGCCGAGGCGCTCCTGCCGCCCTGTGACCCGCATGATCTGGAGCTGGGGCTGGAATTCCTGCTGCGGTCCGGCGAGTTGATACGGGTGCTTCAGCAGCAGTTGCTGGTGCTGGAGAAACTGCCACTGCGATACTTCGCCGAGTTCCGGACCTATCTGGACGCGGCGAGCGGCGCGCAGTCCGCGCAGTTCCGGCGGCTGACGGCACTGCTGGGCAACAGCCACCACCAGGGCAGTCTCTACGAGGCGTTCGCGACGGCGGTCGAGTACCACGGGCAGTCCGTGCACGACGTCTGCCGACGTGGCGTGGAGTCCGGCGTGCTGCACCGCCTCGCGGAAGCGCTGGTGGACTTGGGGAACGGGTACTGGCACTGGAAGGTGGCACACCTGGCGCTGGTGTCGAAGATGATCGGGGAGCAGGGCGGAACCGGCGGCTCAAGCGGTGTCGACTTCCTTGCCCGCCGAGTCACCCGACCCTTCCCCGAACTTCGCCGGCTGCGCGGGAAGGTGCACCACTCATAGCCTTTCGGCCGCCGATCGGTACCCATGCATGAGGGCCTCCTGTGGTCGGGCGTGGATGTCGCAGTCCACACCGGCCCCAGAAGGCCCTCAGTTGATCAAGCACCCCGCACACGTGTCACCAACATCCCGGGGCGGCCACCTAGCGGGCTTCGATCTCCAGCGCGTAGCCGCGGCCCCAGGCCGTGCGGATGACTAGGTCGGTCGGTGACAGACGGCGGCGGAGCCGCATGATGTGGAGGTCGAGCGAATTCCTCGTCGGCCTCTGCACGGATTCCGCGAGCCGTTGTGAGAGTTCATGCCGGTACACCACCTCCCCGAAGTGCTCGATGAGCAGCTCCATCAATTCGGTCTGGACATTTGAGATGGTGATCGAATGCGGACCGAAGGTGAGTGTTCCCGCGGAATCGAGGGTTGGTATCTGCCGGCTGTCGAGCCGGTTCTGGAGAGCCCTGACCCGGGCGTCGAGATCATCCCGGGAGATGGGCGCTCGGACCCAGTCCTCGAAGGGGTCGTTGCAGACCGGCGGACGGGCACCCGCCTCCACCACGAGGAGACGGGGTACGCCGTCCCTCCTACATCGGTTCCGAAGGTCTATTTGTGCCGGCCATCGGACGAACATGACATCGCTGGTCGTGCATTTCACAGTGTGTGCGCCTCCCCGTCGACGCAAATTGATGGTTCTTGTCATCGTCGGCCGACGGCGTTCTCACGTCGGCCAAGCAGGCGTAACAGGCCGCAGGCCGTGGTGGTGTGGTTCGGTCTCCACGGCCTCGCCCCGCACAGGTGCCGCCTTTCTCAGACCGGCACCCAGAGCCTTGCCTCACGGCACAACGCTAGCCGTTCATCGCCTCCCGAAGACTGCGCGGCCGCATGTCGGTCCAGTGCTCCTCCACGTAGGCGACGCTCTCCGCCCTTCCGGCGGGGCCGAAGACGCTGCGCCATCCGGCGGGCACCTCGGCGAAGGCCGGCCACAGGGAGTGCTGGTCCTCGTCGTTGACCAGCACGTGGAACTGGCCGTTCTCGTCGTCGAACGGATTGGTGCTCACTATTTGTCCTCCAGGTCTCGTTTCAGCACGTGCGGGTTCGAACAGGGTCACTGTGCTGCCCGCAGAATCCGGTTGATGGTGCGGCTGATCTCAGCCGCGTTCCGCGGCCAGTACATCTCGTTGTGAGCGCAGGCCATGTCGATGCGCTGCACACGACCGTCGACGTGTTCCTTCCAGAGCACGTCCAGGTCCTCGTCCAGTTCCCGCTTGTCGTGGGTCTCCGGGTCGAGGAGTGCGTTGAAGAAGACGACGTCACCGCGGTACCGCGGTGAGGTGAACCGCCGCATCTGCTCCATCTGTCCGATGAAGATCGAGGAGGCGGTGGTGACGAGCGACGGGTATTCCTCCATCCCTGCCAGGTGTCCCATGTAGTTGGCGAGGTAGCGGCGGACCATGGACTCGTCCAGCGCTTCCAGGTCGGCGAAGTGGCTGGAGGGCGCGGCGTCCAGCAGCGCCAGGAGTGCCACCTCGTGTCCGCGGCGCTGGAGTTCGGCCGCCATGGCGTGCGCGAGGGTGCCGCCGAAGGACCAGCCCAGCAGGTGGTAGGGCCCGCTCGGCTGGACCTGGAGCACCTGCCCGAGGTAGTCCTCGACCATCTCCTCGATGGAGCCGGCCGGCGCAGTGGTCCCGTCGAAGCCGCGTGCCTGAATACCGTACAGCGGCCAGGCCGGGTCCAGGTGGCGGGCGAAGCCGAGGTAGGGCCAGCTCAGCCCGCCGCCCGGGTGCAGCCACCACAGAGGGGGCTGTTGCCCCTCGGTGCGGATCGGCAGCAGGACGGCGAACGGGTCCTCGAAGTCGGCGTCGACGTCGGTGGACAGCTGTGCCGCCAGCTCGGCGACGGTCGGATACTGGAATACCGTGCGGATCGGGACGTCCAAGCCCAGCTTCTCGTGGATCCGCCAGACCAGACGGGTCAGCCGCAGGGAGTGGCCACCGCAGGCGAAGAAGTCGTCGTCGATGCCGATCCGGTCCAGGCCCAGCACCTCGGCGAAGAGCGCGGCGAGTTCCTCCTCGCGCGGGGTGCGCGGGGCCCGGTGTTCCCCGTCGACCGGGTCCGGCTCGGGGAGCGCGGCCCGGTCCACCTTGCCGTTCTCGGTGAGCGGCAGCCGGTCGAGGACGACGATCTCGGCGGGCATCATGAACTCCGGGAGCCGGCCGGCGAGCCGCTCGCGCAGCAGGGAGGGCAGCCGGGAGGCGCGGCGGGAGACCGCGGGGACGTTCGCCAGCCGGGCCGAGGCGGCGCCGGCGGGCCGGTACAGGCCGTCGCAGCAGACGGCGTCGACGTCGGGCAGGACGGCCGCCTCGTAGCAGTCACCCGCCTGGGCCGACCACGTGCAGTACACCGCGAGCCCGCGCCGGGCGCCCCAGGCCTCCAGTTCGGCGGGGTCGAGGGTGCCGCCCAGTTCGGCGGGAGCGCCCCATTCGGCGGCCTCGCCGGCCAGGCGGGCGTTGGGGACGCGTGTCAGGCGGAGCCGGCCGCCGTGCCGGGCCAGCGCGGTCTCCAGGTCGGCCAGTTCGCGGACCTCCGACGCCCAGACCGCCTCGGGCAGGTCGCCGAGGTCCAGCGGCTTCGCCGGCGCCTTGTGCAGCACGACCTCGTAGCGGTGCCGGGTCAGCTCGTTGTGGTGGGTGCCCTGCTTGAGGCGGATGTCGGCGGCGACGGCGTCCGGGCGGGCCTCGGCCCAGCGGGTGAAGAAGCCCGGGTCGACGACGAGTTCCTTCTCGGCGAGCACCGCGCGTTCGACGGCGGCCTGCACGGCGGCCGGGCCGTCGGCGGGCTGCCGGCAGCGGTGCACCGCCGCGGCGAACGTGCGCAGGGTGCGGTAGTTGCGGACGTCGCCGAGCACGACGCGTCCGCCGGGTGCGAGCCGGTCCATCGCGAGATCGAGCACCTGGGCGAGGTAGTCGGCGTCCGGGAAGTACTGCACGACCGAGTTGAGGATCACCGTGTCGAAGTACCCGGCGGGCAGGCCGTCGGCGTCGTCGGCGGGCTGGCAGCGCAGGGTCACCTTGCCCGACAGCCGCCGGTCGGCAATGGTCTGGGCGCGCAGTCGTTCGATGACGGGCGCCGAGAAGTCGGTGCCCCAGTACTCCTCGGCCTCCGGTGCGAGCGGGCCGAGCAGCAGGCCGGAGCCGACGCCGATCTCCAGCACCCGGCGCGGGCGCAGGGATCGCACCCGCGCCAGCACCGCCTCGCGCCAGGACCGCATCTCCGCCAGCGGGATGGGGCGGCCGGTGTAGGAGCTGTTCCAGCCGGTGAAGTCCTCACCGACCGTGTCGGTGGCGACTTCTGTCCCGCCGTACATGGTGTCGTAGATCTCGCGCCACTCGCCGACCTGTTCGGTGGCGTCACGGCCGGTGGACGCGGTGCTGTCGGGCACCACGTAGGCGACCATGCGGCGTTCGCCGAGCCGGTCCCGGCGCACGGCGACCACCGCGTTCGCCACGCCGTCCTGTTCGCGCAGCGCCGCCTCCAACTCGCCCGGCTCGACGCGGAAGCCGCGCAGCTTGAGCTGGTCGTCGCTGCGGCTGACGTAGTGAAGGCGACCGGCGGTGTCCCAGCGCACCAGGTCGCCGGTGCGGTACACGCGCGCTCCGGGCTGTGCGGACGGGTCGGGCACGAAACGGGTGGCGGTCAGGCCCGGGCGGCCGGCGTAACCGCGCGCCACGCCGTCGCCGCCGATGTACAGCTCGCCCACCACGCCGGGTGGCACCGGCCGCAGCCGGTCGTCCAGGACGAGGAGCCGGCTGCCGTCCATCGGGGTGCCGATGGGCAGCGGGTCGGTGCACTGCGCCGGGGAGGCCATCCGGTGCCGGGAGGCGAACGTGGTGGTCTCGGTCGGGCCGTAGCCGTTGACCACGGTGACGCCGGGGCAGGCGTCGAGGACCGCGCGGACGGCGGTCGGCGACAGGACGTCCCCGCCGGCCCACACCTCCTGGACGGCGCCGAAGCACTCGGCGTGCTGTTCGGCCATCACGGCGAACAGTCCGGCGGTCAGCCACAGCGCCGTCACCTCCCGCTCGGTGATCACCCGGGCGAGTTCCGCGGTGTCCGGCCGGCCGGCGCGGGCCACCACGGCCGTGCCGCCGCCGAGCAGCGGCACCCACATCTCGTACGTCGACGCGTCGAAGGTGTGCGGCGAGTGGACGAGGACGCGGCGATGGGCGCCGGTGCGGAAGCAGCCGTCGAGCGCGAGGTCGACGACGTTGCGGTGGGTCACCTCCACGCCCTTGGGGCGGCCGGTGGAACCCGAGGTGTACATCACGTAGGCGATGGCGTGCTCGCCGACGCCCTCCACCTCGGGCGGCGAGTCGGGCAGCCCGTCGAGATCCTCCTCGGCGAGTCCCTCGTCCACGATGACCGCCGGATCAAGGTCCGCGAGCAGGAAGTCGATGCGCTCGGGCGGGTAGGTCGGGTCGACCGGCGCGTAGGCGGCACCGGCCTTGAGGACACCGAGGATGGCGGCGACCAGCAGCGGCGAGCGTTCCATCACGAGCGCGACGCGGTCGGCCGGGCGGGCGCCGCGGGCCCGGAAGTGGTGCGCGAGGCGGTTGGCCCAGCGGTCCAGTTCGGCGTAGGTCCAGCTGAGCGTGGAGTCCGCGGAGACCAGCGCGGTCGCGTCCGGCGTCGCGGCGACCGCGGCGGCGAACCGCTCGGGAAGGGTGCCGGCCTCGAACCCGGCGCTTCGGGCCGGGCCGCCCCAGGCGCTCAGCACCGCGCGCTCGTGCTCGGTCAGGACACCGACGGATCCGATGGGCGTGTGCGGCGCCGCGACCGCCTGGCGCAGGAAGTGCAGCCAGCGGTCGAGCAGTGTCCTGACCGTCCCCGCGTCGAAGAGTTCGGTGGCGTACTCCGCGAAGCCCTCGATGCGGGCCGGTGCGCCTTCCTCGTCCCGTTCGGTGACGCTGATGAACAGGTCGAAGCGCGCGGTGCCCAGGGAGAACGGCTCCTCGGTCACGGTCAGGCCGGTCAGGTAGAACTCCGGCCGCGTGTTGTTCTGCAGGGCCAGGCACACCTGGAAGAGCGGGTGGTGGGCGGGCGAACGGACCGGGTTGAGCACCTCGACCAGGTGCTCGAACGGGATGTCCTGGTGGTCGTAGGCGGCGAGGCTGCCCTCGCGGACCCGGCCGACGAGTTCGGCGAAGGAGGGGTCACCGGAGGTGTCAGCACGCAGCACCCACGTGTTGACGAAGAAGCCGACCAGTCGGTTCAGCGCCTCGTCGGTGCGTCCGGCGATGGGCGAGCCGATCGGCACGTCCGTGCCCGCGCCGAGCCTGGTGAGCAGCGCGGCGAGGGCCGCCTGGAGCACCATCGACACCGTGGCGCCGGACTCCCGGGCCATCCGGCGCACGCCGTCGGTCAGTTGGGGGTCGAGTGCGAGCGGCACCAGATCGCCGGCGTACGACGCGACGGCGGGCCGGGGCCGGTCGGTGGGGGGCGTGACGGTCTCGGGCAGGCCGGCCAGCTGGGTCGTCCAGTAGTCCAGCTGCCGCCGGTAGAGGCTGCCCGGGTTCTCGCTGTCGCCCAGCAGTTCCCGCTGCCAGAGCGTGTAGTCGGCGTACTGCACGGGAAGCGGTTCCCACTCGGGCGCCCGGCCCGCGCGGCGGGCCTCGTAGGCGGTGGTGAGGTCCTGGGCGAGCGGGAGGGCGGACCAGCCGTCGGCGGCGATGTGGTGAGCACCGATGAGGAACACCGCCTCGCGTTCGCCGGTCCGCAGCAGCCAGGAGCGGAACGGGATCTCGGCCGCCAGGTCGAACGGGCGGCGCGCCGCCGCCCGCAGGACGCCGGGCAGTTCGGCCTCGGTGACCTCGCGTTCCTCCCAGGGGACCTCGACCACGGCCGGTGGCAGGATCCGCTGGTACGGCTGTCCGTCCGCTTCGCCGAAGACGGTGCGCAGTGATTCGTGCCGCGCGACGACGTCGTGTACGGCGAGGCGCAGGGCGGCCGCGTCGAGCGCGCCGCGCATCCGCAGGGCCAGCGCGACGTTGTAGGTCGCCGAGGGTCCCTCGAAGCGGTGGATGAACCACAGCCGCTGCTGGGCGTAGGACAGGGGCAGCCGTTCGGGCCGGACCTGGGGGCGGAGCGGCGCGCGGAGGTGGTTCAGGGTGGTCAGGTGGGCCGCGAGTTCGGCGACGGTGGGCGACTGGAAGACGGCCCGGATGGGGATCTCCACGCCGTGCTCGGCGCGGATGCGGCTGACCAGCCGGGTGGCCAGGAGCGAGTGGCCGCCGATGGAGAAGAAGTTGTCGTCCACGCCGACCCGGTCCAGACCGAGGACCGCGGCGAACAGCGCGCACAGCGACTCCTCCTCCGGTGTGGCGGGGGCCCGGCCGCCACCGGCCGTGTAGTCGGGCGCGGGCAGGGCGCGCCGGTCGGGCTTGCCGTTGTCCGTCAGCGGAACGGCGGCGATGGGCACGATGGCGGCCGGGATCATGTACTCGGGCAGAGTCTCCCGCAGATGGCCGCGCAGTGCGGGCAGCAGTGCCGTAACGGCGGCGGCGGCCGCGGGGTCGTTCGCCGGGGTGCGTCCGTCGGTGGCCGGCAGGTACGTACCGGTGAGGGGGGTGCCGGCCGCCGGGCCGTCGCGCAGCACGACGACGTCGAGCAGGTCGACCGCATCGGCCGACCAGGTCGGCACCGCGTCCCAGCCGTGCCGGGCGGCCCAGGCGCGGATCTCGGCGGGGTCGAGCGGCGGCAGTTCGGGCGCGGCGGAGCCGTCGAGGCCGAGGGCGCGGGCCGCTGCGGCCTCCTCGGTGAGGCGGGCGTTCGGGATTCCGGTGATCCGCACCGACGGCTCGGGCCGGTCGCATATTCGGTCGGCGAGCCGACCCAGGTCGCCTTCCCAGGCCAGGGTGGGGACGCCGTCGAGCCGTCGCGAGGCGTCCGCCGGTTCCGTGCCCGGCTTGTGCAGCACGACCTCGTAGCGGTGCCGGGTCAGCTCGTTGTGGTGGATGCCGTCCTTGGCGCGGATGTCGGCTCCGGCCGCCCCAGCCCGGTGTGCCCAGCGCAGGAACCACTCGGGGTCGACCACCAGTTCCTTCTCCAGCAGGACGGCCTGGTCGACCGTGGTGCGCAGGACGGCCGGTGCCGCATCGGGGTGCTTCGCCCGCTGGACGCCCGTCTGGAGCGTGCGCAGGGAGGCCGCCCGCCGGATGTCGCCGAGGACGATCCGGCCGCCCGGCGCGAGCAGTTCCCAGGCGCCGTCCAGGACCCGGGCGAGGTAGCGCTCGTCGGGGAAGTACTGCACGACCGAGTTGAGCACCACGGTGTCGAATCCGCCCCGGGGCAGTCCGGTGAGATCGTCGGCGGCCTGGTGGCGCAACCGGACCCGGTCGGCCAGGCCGGCCCGGGTCACCTGGTCGCCGAGCCGGTCGATCACGGCCCGGGAGAAGTCGGTGGCCCAGTACTCCTCCACTCGGCCGGCGATGTGCGCGAGCAGGAGTCCGGTGCCGACGCCGAGTTCGAGGACACGCTCGGGTGACCAGCACAGGACGCCCTTCACGGCGGCGTCGCGCCAGGCCCGCATCTCCTCGAGCGGGATCGGCTCACCGGTGGAGGAGTTGTTCCAGCCGGTGAAGTCCTCACCGAATCCGTGTCCGCTGTCGTCGGAGTAGGTCTGGTCGTAGACCTCCTGCCACTCCCCCACCTGGTCGTCGGTGCCGCAGGCGGGCGGCAGGGCGCCGGTGTCGGGGACGACGTAGGCGACCAGGCGCAGGTCGCCGGGCTGGTCCTCGCGGGCGGTGACGATGGCCTGACGGACGGCCGGGTGCCGGACCAGGGCGTGCTCGATCTCGCCGGGCTCGACGCGGAACCCGCGCAGCTTGACCTGGTTGTCGGCACGGCCGAGGAAGCAGATGTTGCCGTCCGGGAAGAAGCTGGCGCGGTCGCCGGTGCGGTACAGCCTGTCGCCCTCACGCGCGCTGAACGGGTCGCGGACGAAACGTTCCGCGGTCAGCTCGGGCCGGTTGACGTAGCCGACGCAGAGGCAGTCCCCGCCGATGTACAGGTCTCCCTCGACGCCGACGGGGCACGGCTCCATGTTCTCGTCGAGCACGTAGTAGCGGGCGTTGTCGATGGGACGGCCGTAGGGGATGCTGCGCCAGGCCGGGTCGATCTCCCGGACCCGGAAGTAGTTGGACCACACCGTCGCCTCGGTGGCGCCGCCGAGGCTGACGATCTCCGCGCCGGTGAACACCCGGCGGACCTCGTCGGGCAGCGACAGCGGGGTGTAGTCGCCGGAGAGGAACACCAGACGCAGGTCGTCGGTGCCCTGGTACCCGCCGTCCTCCGTGAGCAGGGATGCGACCTGGTTGAGGGTGGTGGGCACCGAGTCCCAGAAGGTGATCGGCTCCGTGAGCAGGACGTCCAGGAGCAACTGCGGATCGCGCTGCTGGACGGCGTCCGCGATGTAGACGCCTCCGCCGCAGCCGAGCAGGCCGAAGATGTCGAAGACGGAGAGGTCGAAGCCGAGCGAGGTGACGCACAGGACGACGTCGTCGGGGCCGAACGCGAACGTGCGGTAACACCAGTCGAGCAGGTTGTGCACCGGGCGGTGGGTGACCGCGACGCCCTTCGGCTTCCCGGTGCTGCCGGAGGTGAAGATGATGTACGCCGTGTTGTCCGGTCCCGCGGCCGGTTCCGGATCGTGGTCGGCGCCGGGCGACCGGGCGTCGGCGAGTTCGACGAGCCGGACGCCGTCCGGCAGGGCCCAGCGCTCGGTGTCCGGCGTGGACAGCACGAGGGAGCACCCGGCGTCGGCGAGCATGCCGGCCACGCGGTCGGCGGGCAGCGCCGGTTCGAGCGGCAGATAGGCGCCGCCCGCCTTGAGCACGCCCAGGACGGCGGCGATCATGGCCGGCCCGCGGGGGACGCCGACGCCGACGACGGTCTCGGGGCCGACGCCGCGTTCCTTGAGGCCCCAGGCGACGCGGTTCGCCCACCGGTTCAGCTCGCCGTAGGTCATGGTGCCGCCGGCCCAGCGCAGGGCGGTGGCGTCCGGGCGCCGTGCGGCCTGCTCCTCGAAGAGCAGGTGGACCGGTCCCGGGCAGTGGACGGGGCGGGCGGTGTCGTTCCACTCGACGAGGATCTTGTGGCGCTCGGCGGCGTCGAGAGTGTCGCCGGACCGGCCGGACCCGGCCTCGGCCGCTGCGCCGACGGTGGTCCTCGGGTCGGCCACGGCCTCCTCGACAACGGCCACGAACCGTGCCGCGATGTCCTCCACGGTGGAGCGGTCGAAGAGGTCGGTGGCGTACTCGATCTCACCCACGACGGAGCCGGTGGAGTCGTCCGGCGCCAGGTTGAAGAACAGGTCGAACTTCGCGCTGCCGGTGGGCAGCGGTTCCATCGTCACGGTGAGACCCGGCAGGTCCAGGTGCGGTGGGGTGTTGTTCTGCCACGCCAGCACCACCTGGAACAGGGGGTGGTGGGCGGTCGACCGCTCCGGCCGTAGCAGCTCCACGAGCCGCTCGAACGGCACATCCTGGTGATCGTAGGCGGCAAGCGCCTTCTTCCGTACCTGTTCAAGCACCCACTCGAAAGTCCGGTCCGCGGTCAACTGCACGCGCAGCGTCCAGCTATTGACAAAAAAGCCCACCAGTTCACTCAGTGCGTCCTCCGTACGGCCCGCGATCGGCGAGCCGACGGTCACATCCTTGCCTCCTCCCAGCCGATGCAGCAATACCACCAAGGCGGCCTGGAGCACTATCGCCGTCGTGACACCATTGGTTTGCGCCAACTTCTCCGCGGCGGCGCGCAGTTCGGCGGACAACCCGATCGGAACCGATCCGCCCCGGAAACTCGCCACCTCGGGACGGGGCCGGTCCAGGGGCAAGGGAAGAGGCTTGGACAAACCGGCCAGTTCCTCGCGCCAATAGGCGCTCTGGACGGAGACGACGCTGTCCGGATCCTTTTCGTCACCCAGCATTTCCTGCTGCCACAGCGCGTAGTCCGAGTACTGCACAGGCAGTTCGGGCCAGTCCGGTGCCGTGCCGGTCACCCGGGCCCGGTAGGCCGTCGACACGTCACGGGCCAGCGGAGCCAGCGAGCCGCCGTCGCCTGCGATGTGGTGGATCACCAGGACCACCAGGAACTCCTCGTCGCCGCTCTGGAGGACGCAACCGCGCAGCGGCACGTCGGTCGACAGGTCGAACCAGCTGCCGCTCACCGACGCCACCACGCCGGGCACCCGCTCGGGGGCCACCCGGCCCCAGTCCTGCCAGGGCAGTTCGATTTCGGCAGGGTCGAGAACACGCTGGTACGGCTGGCCGTCGGTCTCCGCGAAGACCGTGCGCAGGACTTCGTGGCGCACCATCACGTCGCGAAACGCCGCCCGCAGCGCGACGGTGTCGAGCGGGCCGTGGCAGCGCAGGAGCAGCGGGATGTTGTAGGTGGAGGAAGGGCCTTCGAAGCGGTTGATGAACCACATTCGCCGCTGCGCGTACGACAGGGGGGTCATGGTTTTTCCTACCTTTCGGTCATTCTCCGCAGCGGCTTTCGAGTGGAGGCCGGCATCTCGTTCCAGCGGGCGGTCAGTTCAGCGACGGTCGGGGCGGTGAAGAGGATGCGCATCGGGATTTCCACGCCCATTTCCGCGCGTACCCGGGCCACCAGCCGGGTGGCCATCAGTGAATGGCCGCCCAGGAGGAAGAAATCGTCGTCGAGACCGATCCGCTCGGCGCCCAGAACCTCGGCGAACAGCGCGCACAGCGTCTCTTCCCGGGGTGTGCGGGGAGCTCGGTACTCGTCCCCGGCGAACTCCGGGCGGGGCAGGGCGGAACGGTCGAGCTTGCCGTTCGGCGTGAGTGGCAGTTCCGTGAGTGTCACGAACGCGGCCGGGATCATATAGGCCGGCAGCCGCTCTCCGACCGCCTCCCGCAGGAGCTCCGTGGTGGGCGGTTCGGCGCCGGTCTCCGGGACCACGTACGCCACCAGCCGGCGGTCCCCCGGCCGGTCCTCGCGGGCGATGACGACAGCCCGGCTGACCGCGGGGTGGCGGGTCAGGGTGTGCTCGATCTCGGCGGGCTCGATCCGGTAGCCGCGCAGTTTGATCTGGTGGTCGGAGCGGCCGAGGTACTCCACCTCACCCGTGACCGTCCAGCGGGCGAGATCCCCGCTGCGGTACATCCGGGCGCCCGGTGGCCCGAACGGGCAGGCCACGAACCGCTCCGCGGTCATGCCCGGCCTGTCGTGGTAGCCGCGGGCCAGGCCCTCGCCGGCGATCCAGAGGTCACCGGCAGCGCCGGGCGGCACCGGACGCAGCGCCCGGTCCAGCACGAGGATCCGGGTGCCGGCGACCGGGCCGCCGACGGAGGGAGGCATGCCGGAGTGGCCGGGGAGCAGACGGGCGGCGGTGGCGTAGACGGTGGTCTCGGTCGGGCCGTAGAGGTTGGTGACCTCGGCGGCGTGCCGACACAGGGTCTCGGCGAGCGCCAGAGGCAGGGCCTCGCCGGTGGAGATCACCCGCAACCCGGTCAGACAGGCCGGCGCGTGGGTGACCAGGCTCTGCCACAGCGCGGGGGTGGCCTGCATGACGGTGACGCCGGACCGTTCGACGAGGTCGAGCAGTGCCGGCGGCTGGGTGATGTCGTCCTTGCCGGCCAGTACCACCCGGCCGCCGGCGAGCAGGGGCAGGAAGAGTTCCAGCGCGGCGATGTCGAACGCAACGGTGGCGCAGGCCAGCAGCCGGTCGTCCGGCGTCAGGGTGAATCGATCCTGCATGCCGGTCAGCAGGGTCGCCAGCGCACCGTGCCGGACCACTACGCCCTTGGGCGTCCCAGTGGAGCCGGAGGTGTAGATGACGTAGGCGGCGTGGTCGGCGCCGACCGGAACGCGCGGGCCGTGGGCAGGGTGAGGGGACCGGTCGGACAGGTCCACCCCGGCCAGCCTCTTCTCATCGAGGACCAGCACCGGTGCGCTGTCCTCGACCACGGCCCGCACCCGGGCGGCCGGATACTCCGGGTCCACCGGCACATACGTGCCGCCGGCCTTCCACACGGCCAGCAGGGCCACCACCAGGTCGGCAGAGCGGGGAAGCAGCACCACGACCCGGGACTCCGGACCCACGCCCTGCCCGGCCAGCCAGTGCGCCAGCCGGCCGGCTCGCTCGTCCAGCTCCCGGTAGGTCAGCCGGTGCCCGCGGGACTCGACACAGACCGTGTCCGGCGTCTGGGCCGCCCGCGCCGTGACCAGGTCGGCGACGGTGCGCTCCGGGGGCGGGACCGCGGTGTCGTTCCAGCCGTGCAGCACCTGTTCGCGCTCGGCGTCGGACAGCACGTCGAGCGCGCCGACGGTGGCCCGCGAACCGGCGGCGAACTGCCGCAGCACCCGCACCAGCCGATCGGCGAGCGCCTCCACGGCGGTCCGCTCAAAGACGTTGCGGCGGTACTGGAAGGAGATCCGCAGCAGCGGGTCGGCCGCCGCGATCACGGTCAGCGGATAGTGCGGCGGGGCGTACGGGCGGATACCGGTCACCACCGGTTGCGCCGAAGCGCCTGCCGCCGCGTGGCTGGACCGGTCGACGGGGAACGACTCGAACACCACCAGCGTGTCGAACAGTTCCTTCAGCCCGGTCGCCCGCTGGATGTCGGCGAGCCCCACATGGTGATGGTCCAGCAGTCTCGCCTGGGCGTCCTGGAGCCGGCCGAGCACCTCCGGGACCGGGTCGGCCGGCGTGCATCGCACCCGCACGGGCACCGTGTTGATGAACAGGCCGATCGTGGTGTCCGCGCCCGGCAGCCCGGAGGGCCGGCCCGCGACCGTGGCGCCGAACAGCACCTCCTCGCCGCCGGTGAGCTGCGCCAGCACCATGGCCCAGGCGCCCTGCACCAGGGTGTTGATGGTGACGCCCCACTCCGCGGCCCGGCGCGCCAACCTGGTGGTGTCCTCGCCGGTGAGCGGCACGTCGATCTGCCCGCTGCCGATGCCGGCCGGCTGGGCCCCGGGCGTCGTGGGTGCCAGCAGGGTCGGCTCCGCCACACCGGCGAGTTCCTCAGCCCACGCGCGGGTGGAGCGTGCCGTGTCCTGCCGTGACAGCCAGCTCAGGAAGTCCCGGTAGCCGCGCGGGCGCGCCGGTGCGGTGCCGGCGCCGCCGGCCATGTACAGGTCCATCAACTCGCGCTCGATGAGCGGCACCGACCAGCCGTCGAGCAGCACGTGGTGAGCGGTGAGGGCCAGTTCGGCGTGCCGGGGGCCGAGCGTGACGAGGGTCAGGCGCAGCAGCGGTGGGCTGTCCGGGCGGAAGCGGGCGTCCCGCTCCTCGGCGAGGATCTCCTCCAGCCGCGTGGCGGCGTCGGCCTCGCCGGTGAGGTCGAGGTGCCGCCAGGGCAGCGGGACGTCGTCCACGACGACCTGCACGGGCTCACCGGTGGCGCTCGGCTGGAACGCGGCCCGCAGGTTCGGGTGACGGTCGAGCAGGGCCTGGCCCGCCGCCCGCAGGCGCGCCGGGTCCACCGGGCCTTCGAGCCGGAACACGAACTGCGTCTGGTACGCCTCGGACGCGCTCTGCGCGAGCATCGTGTGGTACAGCAGCCCGTCCTGCAACGGCGTGAGCGGCCATACGTCGCTGACGCGTCCGAAGCGCCGTTGCCAGTCGTCCAGTTCTTCCTGGCTGACGGTGAGCAGCGGGACGTCGGACGGGGTCAGGCCCCGACCGCCGGACTCGACCAGGTTCCGCAGGCCGCGCAGGGCGGCGCACCAGGTGCGGGACAGGGCGCGGACCTCGTCGGCGGTCAGAGCTCCGGTGGCGAAGGTGAACAGGGCGGTGAGGCGCGCGTCGTCGCCGGTGCCGGTCACCAGGGCGTTCAGTTCGAGGGCGCTGGGCGTCGGCATGTCCGCGGCGGGCGCGGCGACCAACTCGGCGCATTCGGGCGCCGGGGTCCATCCGGAGCCGCGGGTGGGGTCCTGGCCGGGTGCCGGCTCCGGGCGTTCGAAGGAGAAACGGCCCAGGAAGTTGAATCCGATGTCGTCGGCCGGACACGGGCTCAGCAGCGCCGCGGTGTCGTCGTTGACGTAGCGCAGCAGGGTGTAGCCGATGCCCTGGTCGGGCAGGGCCCGCCGCTGCTCCTTCACCCGCTTGAGGGCGTCACCGGCGGCGGCTCCTCCGGTGATCGCGGCGTCGACGTCGATCCCCGAGATGTCGAGGCGTACGGGGGTGACCGTGGTGAACCAGCCGACCGTGCGGGACAGGTCCGCACCCGGCACCAGCTCCTCCTGCCGGCCGTGCCCTTCCAGCCGTACGACCGTCGTGCCGTCGGTGAGACCCCGCCGTTCCCGGGCCAGCGCGAGGACGAGGGCGGTGAGCAGGACGTCGTCCGCGCCGCTGCGGTAGGCCGCGGGGACGGAGGTCAGGATCGCGTCCGTGAGGTCGGCCGGGAGCTCCACCCGGACAGTGTCGGTGGTGGAGGTGAGGTCCCGGCCGGGGTCGAGCGGCCGGGAGCCCACGGGTGCGACGGGGGCCGCGAGCAGGTCGCGCCACAACGCCACCTCCGCCACCCGTTCAGGGCGGGCCGCCTCGTCGGCCAGGGCGTGCAGCCATCGGCGCAGGGAGGTGCCCACCCGCGGCAACGCGGGGGTTCGGCCGTCCTGGACCTGGCGCCAGGCCGCGGCCAGGTCGGGCAGCAGCACCCGCCAGGACATGCCGTCGACGACCAGGTGGTGGGCCACGACCAGCAGCCGCCCGGGCCCGCCCGCGGCCCCCCGGAACCAGACCAGCCGGAGCATCTGCCCGGTCCGGGCGTCGATGTGCCGCACGGCCTCGGCGGCCTCGGCGCGCAGCAGGGTCTGCCACGCCTCGCCGTCCCAGTCCCCCGGGCAGTCGACCCGGCCGACAAGCGCGCCGGCGTCCACAGTGCCGGGTGGCTGCACCAGCAGGCCGTCGTCCGTCAGCCGTGAGCGCAGGACGTCGTGCCGGTCCAGGACGCAGCGCAGGGCCGCGGTGAGGCCGGGGAGGTCGACGGCTGCGGGCAGCTCCAGCACCAGCCACTGGGCGAGGCGGTCCAGGCCGGGGCCCCGCTCAGCGTGCAACCGGGCCATGGGGGGCAGCGGCAGCAGGCCGACGCCCCCGCCCTCGAGTTCGGTGAGGGCCGCCGGGGCGGTGTCGCGGGTCGCGGCCTGCGCGAGCGCGGCGACGGTGCGGCACTCGAACACGGTGCGCGGGCTGAACGCGAGACCGCCGGCGCGGGCGCGGGCCACCACCTGGATCGCCCGGATGCTGTCGCCGCCCAGAGCGAAGAAGTCGTCGTCCACTCCGATGTCGCTCAGGCCGAGCACCTCGGCGAACGCGGCGGCCAGGAGGCTCTCGTCACCGGTCCGGGGTGGCCGGTGGGCACGGCCGGTGACCTCCGGCTCGGGCAGCCCGGCCCGGTCCAGTTTGCCGTTCGCGGTCACCGGCATTCGGTCCAGCGCGACGAAGGCAGCGGGCACCAGGTGGGCGGGCAGCCGGGCCGCGACGAAGCCCCGCAGCTCGGCGAGGTCCAGACCGGCGTGCAGATCCCAGTCGGTGCCGGTCGGGCCGCTGCCGCCGGAGGTGGCCGGGACGACGTAGGCGACGAGCTGCGCGGCTCCGTCCGCGCCTCGGCCGGGCCGGGCGACGACGGCCGCCCTGAGTACGCCAGGGTGGTCGGTCAGCGTGTCCTCGATCTCCTGGGGCTCGACCCGGAAGCCGCGGATCTTCACCTGGTGGTCGGCGCGGCCGGCGAACTCCAGCTCGCCGTCGGCGTTCCAGCGCGCCAGGTCGCCGGTCCGGTACATGCGCCGCCCCGGTTCCCCGAAGGGGCAGGCCACGAAGCGCTCCGCAGTCAGGCCCCGGCGGTCGTGGTAGCCCCGGGCGAGTCCGGCGCCCGCGATGTAGAGGTCGCCGAAGACGCCGGGCGGCAGCGGTCGCAGCCGGCTGTCGAGGACATAGAGCGCGGTGTTCCAGATCGGGGTGCCGATCGGTATCGTCCGCGCCCCGGGCCGGTACTGCCACGCGGTGACGTCCACGGCCGCCTCGGTCGGCCCGTACAGGTTGTGCAGCGGCACGCCGAAGGTCCGGTGGAACCGCGCGGCCAGCTCGGCCGGCAGCGCCTCTCCGCTGCACACGACGCGGCGCAGACCGGTGCACGCGGCAGCCGTCTCCTCGGTGACGAACTCGGCCAGCATCGACGGGACGAAGTGCGCCGTCGTGACGCCGGCCCGCCGGATCACCTCGGCGAGGTAGTCCGGGTCGCGGTGCCCGTCCGGCCGGGCGACCACCAGGGTGGCGCCGGTGATCAGTGGCCAGAAGAACTCCCAGACGGACACGTCGAACGAGGCGGACGTCTTCTGCAGGACCCGGTCGGTGCCGTCGAGCCGGAAGCGATCCTGCATCCAGAGCAGCCGGTTGACGATCGCGGCGTGGGTGACGACGACGCCCTTGGGGCGCCCGGTCGATCCCGAGGTGTAGATCATGTACGCGGGGTGGTCGACACCGTGCCTGGCACAGATGGCGGGCCCTTCGGTGAGCGGAGCGTCGTCGACCATGACCACGGGGACATCCGTCCGGGGCAGCCGGTCCGCGATGTCCTTGACCGTCAGCAGCAGCGCGGGCCCGGCGTCGGCGAGCATGAACTCGACCCGCGCGGCCGGGTAGTCCGGATCGACGGGGACGTAGGCGGCGCCCGCTCTGAGGACCGCGATCAGGGCGACGACCAGTTCCGGGGAACGGGGCACGGCGACCGCGACGAACCGCTCGGGCCCGGCGCCACGCTCTGTCAGCAGGCGGGCGAGCCGGCCGGACCTCTCGGCCAGTTCCCGGTAGGTCATCCGGGAATCCTCGAAGGTCAGCGCGACGGCGTCCGGGGTGGCTCGGGCCTGTCGGTCCAGCAGTTCGGTCAGGGTCGCCGGCGGCGGGGTCACCGTGAGTCCGGCGTACTCGGTGAGCAGCGCGCGGCGTTCGGCGGAGTGCAGCGCGGTGACGGTCCCGACCGGGGCGTGCGGGTCGGCCAGGGCCGTACGCAGGAACGTCACGAACCGCTCGGCGAGCCCGGCGATGTCCTGGTCGTCGTACTCTGCCCGCGGCGCGTCGAACCGGATGTACAGGTCGCTGTCGGCCCTTCCGTCGGTGTAGACGCAGACCATCACCTCGTCGATCACGCCGAAGGTGCCACCGGCGAAGTGGGCTGAGGCGCCCGCCAGGTCGAGTGCTTCGACGGAAGGGAGCACGTTGACGACGGCGCCGAACGGGCTGCGCGCGTCGCCGGCGTGGCCGGTGGCCCGTTTGATCAGGGATATGTCGTGCCGGGCGTGCCGCAGGACACGGCGCCGCTCCCGGCCGAGCGCCTCGGCCAGTTCCACGAAGTCGGCCGCGGGGTCCACCCGCGAGCGCAGCGGCACCCGGTTGGAGAGCAGGCCGAGGGAGCGGCGCAGTGCGCCGACGCGGTGATTGACGGTGATGGTCAGCAGCGGCTCGGACAGACCGCACATGTGCCCCAGAAACGCGGTGGCGGCCGAGGCGATCAGGTCGGGCACCGAGGTCCCGGCTGCGGCGGAGGCGTGTTCCCAGGCGGCGAGTTCGGCGGCCGAAACCGTCGCGGTGCGGGTGGACATCTCCTGCGGTGCGGTGAGGCCGTCCCAGTACCCGGGCTCGCCGGCGGGGGCGTCGACGCCCGGGCGGACACCGGCGGGCAGACGGGCGGCGGGCAGGTCTCCGGCGAGGTAGTCGCGCCAGAACCGCTCGGCGTCGGCGAACCGCTTCGACGCCCGGTAGGCGGCGTCCTTCGCCGCCGCGTCCTCCGGCGGGTTCGGGGCGCCCTCCGGCAACGCGGAGCCGGCGCGCAGCGCGCGGTAGATCTCGGCGATCCGCCGGGACAGCAGGGTCAGAACGCCGAAGGCGTCGGTGAGGATGTGGTGGAAGACGAGCACGAGCAGGTGACGGCCGGGGCCCAGCCGGATCGAGCCGATCCGCAGCAGCGCGTCCTCGGTCAGGTCGAAGGGCCGGCGCACGAGATCGGCGACGGCGGCGCGAGCCGCGTCGGCGGGGTCGGCGGCGTCGCCGACGTCGAGGCGGAACGGCTCCCACGCCCCGAGGTCCCGGGCGACCGGCCGCAGTCCGTCGTCGCGGCGGAAGTTGACCCTCAGCGCGTCGGCTTCCGCCACCGCCGCCCGCAGGGCCGTGGCGAGCAGGGCGGTGTCCAGGTCACCGTCGATGTCCCAGAGAGTCGCCACGTTGTTCGGTACGTCAGGAGTGAACTCCTGCGCGAGCCACATGGCTTCCTGCGCAGATGTGACGCCGGTGCAACCCATCCAAATGCCCCCAGCAAAGTGGTTTCCCGGTCAATGGCCCCTCGCCATGCCGATGCTTGTCGCCGCCCGTGTGGTTGATCAACTGCGATGAAAGATGTTGGCCAGAGATCAAAAAGGAACCGGCCATCAGCCGAAAAAACTCCGCCATACCGCGCGGGCAGGCGTCCGTCCGGCGCCCGCCGCAACCGTCCTCAAGGACATCCCCGATCGCGGATCCGGGCGTTCCCACGGCCCTCCTCCGCCTGCTAGCGCGGCTCCTCGGCCGCTGCGGCCGGGGTCTGGTTGTCGTGCGCGCTGGTCCGGATCACCTGGGCGACGGTCAGCTCATAGGCGGAGTACCAGTGTTTTCTGCCCATATGCTGCGCCACCCGGTGCTCGGGGTCGCAACGCCACTTGTCCAACGTCTCCTCGTCGCGCCACATCATGACGGCGAGACGTTCACCGTCCTCCCCGGTGTAGTGCTTGACCTCCACCGGGTCGGACCCGGCGATGGCGCGGACCCGCTCCTGCATCCGCTCCTCGGTGGCGTAGTAGTCCTCGCCGGCCTGCTCGGACAGGTGCGACTTGAACAGGATCACGAACATCCGGAGTCCTCCAGGGTGGCTGTGGTCGGGGCGGGGGGAGGGGTGCAGGCGCGCAACCGGTCGTCGGGCGCCGAGACCAGTTCGGTGCCGTACCGGGCCAGCAGATACGCCACGAGCCGGTCCAGACGCTGGTCGTCGCGCAGTACGGAGGCGTAGCTCTCCTCGGTGAAGGCGCACCGCTCGTACAGCGGCACGAACCGGTCCGGGAAGAGGGCCGTCAGCCGCCCGCGCAGCACGTCCGCAGCGGTCTCCTCGCGAGGTGGGTTGGCCATGGTGAAGTAGTGCCGGTAGGAGAGCCGGGAGATCGCGTCGGCGTCCTCGGTCCGCGACTTCTCGTAGGCGGCCAGGCCCGCCGCCCAGTCGGCCGAGGCGTCGAGGCAGTCGACGAGGACCCGGGCGTCCTCGAAGCCGCAGTTCATGCCGTGCCCCATGAAGGGTGCCATCGCGTGACAGGAGTCACCGAGCAGCGCGAAGGTGTCTCGCCAGACCCATCGGTCGCAGCGGACGGCCGTGAGGGTCGAGACGGCCTTGGCGGCCAACTGTTCCGCGATGTCGGGGATGATCGCGGTGGGCTCGGGAAAGTGGGCGGCGAACATCTCGGACAGGTCCTGGCCGCCGTGGGCCGCCGCGTAGGACGGGGCGGGGCCGTCGAGACGCATGAACAAGGAGCCGGAGAGCTTCCCCGACGGCAGGGGGTGCGCGGCGAACATCGCCTTCCCGGTGGGCCAGTAGTGCGTGATGGTCGGGTCCAGCCGGCCGGCCGGCACGTCGATCTCCTGGTAGGCCAGGTCCAGCCTGCGCACCTCGACCCGGGCACCGCGCGCCTCCAGGGCGGCCCGGGCCGCGGAGTGCGCGCCGTCGCAGCCGAGGACCCGGCGGCACGTCAGCCGGCGCGAGCCGTGCCGGTCCTCCACCAGCACCGCGGGTGCGTCCAGGTCCACCGAGCTCACCCGCTGCCCGAAGCGGATGCGCACACCGGGGGTCGCCTCGGCGGCGTCCAGCAGGATCTGGTGCAGCCGCCGGCGCTCCACCGCCCAGATGGGCTGTCCGTCCCGGCTGTAGGGAGTCAACCGCGTCCGGCCGTCGGACAGATGCCCGCAGCGTCCGTGCAGGGGGACGCATATCCGGCGCACGGCGTCCGCCACGCCCAGGTCCGACAGGGCGCGCCAGCCGCGGGCCGACAGCATCACGACGAGTGACCGGCGCTGTCCGCCGGGCTCCCGCCTGGGGTCCGCCCGCTTCTCCAGCAGGGTGACCGGTCCGAAGCGGGGCGCGAGGTAGAGAGCCGTGACCGCGCCCACCAGACCGGCCCCCACGATGACGGTCTCCGGGTTCCCGTCCGTGCGGTTCGTGCCGTTCCCGTTCATGCTGTCCCCGCCCCTCGTCCGTTGCTCCGCCCGCAGTTCCGCGGTCGTGTACGCGTCCGCACCTCGCTATGGCCGCCGCAGTTCCGTCAGGACCACGGTGCCCACCTCCTTCGTGCTCAGGGATCCGCCGAGATCGGGGGTGACGCGGCCGGCAGCCACGGCCGCGGCGACCGCCCGGCGGACCGCGTCCGCCTCCTCGGTCCGGCCCAGGTGTTCGGCCAGCAGGGCCACGGAGAGGATCGCGCCGAACGGATTGGCGGTGCCGGTACCCGCGATGTCCGGGGCGCTGCCGTGCACGGGCTCGAAGAGCCCTTGTCCGGTCACGGGGTTGAGATTCGCCGATGCCGCAACGCCAAGGCCGCCGGCGAGCGCGGCCGTGAGGTCGCTCAAGATGTCGCCGTAGGAGTTGTTGGTGACGATGACGTCGAACGCGGTCGGATCGGTGGCCAGTCGCAGGGCGGCGGTGTCCACGTAGAGGTGGGACGTCTCGACGTGCGGGTGCCGTGCGACCGCCTCGCTCCAGCACCGCTGCCACAGCTGTCCGCCGTTGCGGACGGCGTTGGCCTTGTCGACGAGGCACACCGACCTGCGCGCCACGGAGAAGGCGAACTCCAGCACCCGTGATACGCCTTGGCGGGTGCTGAGGTCCACGTCGATGGCGATCTCCTGGGCGGTCCCGGTGCGCGTACCGCCACCGATGCCGCTGTAGAGCCCCTCGGTGTTCTCCCTGACGATCACGCAGTCGATCGCCCGGCGGGCCGGGTCGCGCAGCGGACTGAGCCTGTCGTGCCAGAGTCTGGCGGGCCGGTAGTTGACGTAGAGGTCGAGTTCGAGACGCAGAGTGGTGAGGACAGCGCGCACGTACGCGGTGTCGCTGAGCCGGGGATCGCCGACCGCGCCGAGGAGCGCCGCCTCGCTGGACCTGATGCGGTCGAGGTCGGCTTCGGTCAGCGCCGTTCCGGTACGCAGATAGGTCTCCGCGTTGACGTGGTCCAGGACGTCCGTCCGCGCCCCGAGGCCGAGGGCGTCGAGGACGTCCAATGCCGGCTCGATCACCTCGGGACCGATGCCGTCACCGGGGATCACGGCGATGGTCGTCAAGGCCGCCTCACTTCCGTCCCTGGCTCAGCACGTCCGCGACGAGTTCCGCGACGTCGGTCGTCACGTGGAAATGCCCGCCCGGCCGCACGGTTCCCCTGAAGCCACCGGAGGTGACGCTCGCCCACCCCGCCAGTTGGGCCTGCTCCACCAACGGGTCGCCCTCGCCGTGGTAGCAGCTCACGGGACAGGACAGCGGACGGGTGCCGGGACGGGGCCGATAGGTCGCGTGGGCCCGCAGGTCCGAGCGGATGACGGGCAAGAGGAGGTCGCGCAGCTCGGCGTTCTCGGCGATCGCGGGTTCGATGCCGCCCAGCGCGCACAGCGTCGTCCAGAACTCGTCGTCGGGTGCCAGGTGGATGCTGCTGTTGTTCATCCGTCCGGGCGGCAGAGCGGCGGACACGCAGAGCGCCAGGGGTTCCTCGCCGGCGTCCCGCAGCAGCAGGGCGGTCTCGTAGGCGACCAGCGCGCCCAGGCTGTGCCCGAACAGTACGTGGTCGCCCGGCGGCATCCGCAGCAGCTCCGCCGCCACGCACCCGGCCATCGCGGCCACGTCGTCCACGGGCGGCTCTCCGAAGCGGTCGCCACGGCCCGGGTACTGGACGGCCATCAGCGACACACCGGGCGGCACCGCGGCCGCCCACTCGCCGAAGGCGATCCCCGAGCCCCCCGAGTGCGGGAAGCACACCACCCGCACGCCGAGAGGGTCACCGGCGGTCATCGACCGCACCCAGCCACGTTCCCGTATCCGGCTCATCCTCTTCGCCTTCCTGGCCGGCCATCGTTCCGTCCGCACCATGTTTTCCACTCGTCGCGGATTCGCGTGGCCCGCGACAGATGTCGGCAAGAGATCGGGGGGCGGTGGACCGCGGCGCTGACGATGCCAAGGGACAGGACAGCAAGGACCGCAGGCAGGCCGCCGCACGGCACCAGGCTCACGTCGCGCGCGGACGTCGCGCACCACCGCACCGGACACCGCCCGCCACCGCCTGGAGGCACCCGCCCTCCAGCCGCGTTGCCGCTGGCCCGCGGCCAGGACGGACCGAGGGCACCCGCGGCTCCACCCGGCCTCCGCGCCCCTCGATCCACGCCTCGACCGACCGCTGAAAGGGAACGCGATCATGCTTGACGGTTTTGTGCACTGGCCCGAACAACTCGCGGCGGACCTGCGCCGGACAGGAGTCTGGCTCGGCCGGCCGATCGGCGACCTGTTGCACGAGTCGTGCGAACGGAACGCCGAGCGGGTGGCCGTGGTGTGCGGCGAACGCCGGATGACGTACGCGGAGCTGTCCCGGCGGGCGGACCGGTTGGCGGGCGGCCTGATCGGACTGGGCATCAGGCCCCTGGACCGGGTGGTGGTGCACCTCCCCAACATCCCCGAGTTCGTCGTTGTGGTCTTCGCGCTGCTGCGGGCCGGAGCGATCCCGGTGCTGGCGCTGCCCGGTCACCGCAGGACCGAGATCGCGCATCTGTGCGCTCACTCCGGGGCTGTTGCCTATGTGGTGAAGGACGAGTTCGGCGGGTTCGACTTCCGTACGATCGCCCGGGAGATCCCGTCGGTCCCGCACGTGATCGTCAGCGGCGACGCCCAGGAGTTCATATCGCTGGAGTCGCTGGACGCCCAGGACGTCGTGCTACCCCGGGTGGACGCGTCCGACCCCGCGCTGTTCCTGCTCTCCGGGGGCACCACCGGACTGCCGAAGCTGATTCCCCGGACCCACGACGACTACGAGTACGTCATGCGGGCCAGCGCGGAGGCGATGCAGGTGGGCCCGGAGGTGGTGTACCTCGCCGTCAACCCGGTCGCGCACCAGGCGGCCCTCGCCT
The DNA here is from genome assembly GCF_014257025.1 of Streptomyces cupreus. GTDB lineage: Bacteria > Actinomycetota > Actinomycetes > Streptomycetales > Streptomycetaceae > Streptomyces > Streptomyces cupreus. The sequence goes on along the minus strand of NZ_JACMSF010000053.1, from coordinate 10,749 downwards.
GTCCGGGCGTGTTCGGCAGTCTCCTGTTGGGCGGGAAGGCGGTCCTCACGTCGAGCGTGCGGCCCGACGACGTCTTCTCGCTGATCCGCCGCGAGGCCGTCTCCGTGACCACGGTCGTGCCCTCGGTGCTGCGGCTGTGGGCCGATTCCGGACGACCGCCCGGCGAACTGTCCCGTCTGCTGATCCAGGTGGGCAGTGCCCCGCTCGACCCGGCCCTGGCGCGCCGTGCGGCCCAGGTGCTGGGCTGCCGGATCCAGCGGTGGTACGGGATCAGCGAGGGGCTGCTGACCCACACCCGGCTCGACGACCCGGAGGAGGCGGCCATCAACACGGACGGCCGCCCCATGTCACCGGGTGACGAGGTCCGGATCGTCGACGAGTCGGGAAACCCCGTGCCCGACGGGGAGGCGGGCGAGATGCAGGTGCGGGGCCCGTACACGATCCGCGGGTACTACCGGGCCCCGGAGGAGAACGCCCGCTCGTTCACGCCGGACGGCTTCTTCCGCACCGGCGACCTCGTCCGGCGCAGGCCGGACGGCAACATCATGATCGTCGGCAGGATCAAGGACGTCATCAACCGGGCCGGCGAGAAGGTCTCCGCGGAGGAGGTGGAGCGGCATCTGCGCACCCACCCCGCCGTGCAGGACGCGGCCGTGATCGGCGTGGCGGACACCGTGCTCGGCGAACGGACCTACGCGTTCGTCGTCCTCAACGAGGCGGACGTCCGCCCGTCCGCCATGAAGGAGTTCCTCAGGGGCCGCGGCTTGGCCGCCTTCAAGATCCCCGACCGGCTGATCTCGATGCCGCAGCTTCCGCGCACACCGATGGGGAAGGTGGACAAGAAGGCACTGCGCGCAGGGATCGCCGGCTCGGAACGCTGATGATGCCCGGGGCGCGGGACGGAGCCTGTGTACGTTCCGCGCCTGCCTCGGCCGGTTGGCCACCGCATCCGCCCGGAATCCCACCACGGCACTGGGAACTGCCCGGCCCTTCCGCCGACCATGCCGCACACCGGCTCGTGAGCGGCGGATGAGCAGTCCGCTCGGCCCAGGCACCGGCGCGATGTACGCGTCTGGCGAGCAACGCCCCCCTCCGCCGTCGGCGCCCTGGGCGTGACCACACGGCCGCCGTCCAGCACGAGGTCAACCGGCCAGGACCCTCGACCCGAGCTTGACAGACCGCCGAGTGAGTGCCATGACGCCCCGTCGGAATCAGCGTCGAACGAGGGACAGGACGTTTCCCCGAGCGCCCTCACCATCTCGAGGCAGAGCGCTCCCCGCCATGCCCCGCTGGGTGAAGCCGCAGGTGATACGTGGGGCGCCATCCTGCGCCACGCTCCACGCGGTGGACTTTCGGGAAACAGGTCGAGCACACCCGGCAACCCCGGAGCCGGCTAACAAAACTGCACGTCAGAGGCCTTTCGCAGCGGGCTCAAGAATAGCCACGCACTCCACGTGCGAGGTCATCGGAAACAGATCGAACACCCGCAACGTCCGCACCCGATACCCCCCGTCCCGGAAGTACCCCAAGTCCCGGGCCAGCGCAGCCGGATCGCACGCCACATACGCGATCCGCCGCGCCCCCAGCGACGAAAGATGCTCCACCGTCTTCCGGCCCGCCCCCGCCCGAGGCGGGTCCAGGACGATGAGGTCGGCCTCGGTGATACCGGTCCGCGGCAGCACCGCCTCGACCTTGCCCTGTTCGATCCGTACCCGGTCGAAGTCCGCGAGGTTGTGGCGGGCGTCCTCCACCGCGCGCTTGCCGGACTCGATACCGAGGACCGCGCCCGCCTCACCGAGCCGGTCCGCCAGCGCCCCCGCGAACAGGCCCACTCCGCAGTACAGGTCCAGCGCCATCTCGCCCTTGCGCGGCAGCAGGCCCTGCATCACCGCCGTGACCAGGGTGTCCGCCGCCTTCGGGTGGACCTGCCAGAAGCCGCCGCTGCCGACCCGGTAGGTGCGGCCGTCGGCGCGTTCGCGGACGAAGGGGCGGCCGTGGACGCGGTGGGTGCCGCCGTCCTTCTCTCCGACCCGCATGACCGACACCGGCTTGTCCAGCTCGACGATCGGCAGGCGGGCGCCGGGGCGCGGCGTGAGGATCACCTGGCGGTCCTGCGATCCCGTCGCCGCGATCGCCTCGATCGACGCCATCCCGGGCCAGTCCCGCCGCTCGATGCCGAGCTCGCTCACGCCCTCGGCCGCGATCATGCAGTGCTCGATCGGCTCGACCTCGTGCGAGCGGTGCCGGCGCAGCCCCGCCCGGCCGGTCGAGGGGTCCACCGCGTACTGCACGCGCGTGCGCCACTGCGGCACCTGCCCGGCCGGCAGCTTGTCGCCCTCGGCGGGCATCACCGTGCCGTCCCAGCCGGCCTCCTCGGGCGTGAGCCCGGCGAGCCGCGCCAGCTGTTCCGCGACGACCTCGCCCTTCAGCCGCCGCTGCGCCCCCGGCTTGGCGTGCTGCCAGTCGCAGCCGCCGCAGCGGCCCGGACCGGCGTAGGGACAGGGCGCCTCGATGCGGTCCTTGGACGCGTCGAGCACCTCGACGGCGTCCGCGCGCAGGAAGCGGGCGCCCTCCTCGCCCTCGGTGACCCGGGCGACGACCCGCTCCCCGGGCAGCGTGTGCCGCACGAAGAGGACCTGGCCTTCGTCGGTGCGGGCGATGCAGTGACCGCCGTGGGCGACGGGGCCGACCTCGACCTCGTACTCCAGCCCCACCAGCGACTTCTTCGGTTCTGCCTGCATGGCGGGGTGACTCCAGATGCGTAAGGGGAACGGGCCGGACACCGAAAGGGCCGGACAACAGCCCACCAGTCTACGACTGTTTCGAGGACTCCTTCGCCCGCTCCTGAGCCGGACCACGCCGCACGGAACCCGGCGCGTTCCACTCCTGCCGCTTGCGGGCCCGCTTCTTCGCGACCTCGGAGGACTGGAGCTGGTAGGGCACCGACGTCACCATGACACCCGGCGTGAACAGCAGCCGGCCCTTCAGGCGCAGGGCGCTCTGGTTGTGCAGCAGATGCTCGTACCAGTGTCCGACGACGTACTCGGGGATGATCACGGACACGGCGTCGCGCGGCGACTCGCGGCGCAGGTTCTTGACGTACTCGATGATCGGCCGGGTGATCTCGCGGTAGGGCGAGTCGAGGACCTTCAGCGGTACGTCGATGCCGCGCCGCTCCCACTCGGCCTTGAGCGCCTTGGTCTCGGCCGCGTCGACGTTGACGCTGAGCGCTTCGAGGGTGTCGGTGCGCATCAGCTTGGCGTAGGCGAGGGCGCGCAGCGTGGGCCGGTGGATCTTGGAGACCAGGACCACGGAGTGCACCCGAGAGGGGCGGACGCTGTCGTCGCTCGGACCCTCGGGGGCGGCGATCTCCTCGGAGACCCGGTCGTAGTGCTTCCGGATCGCGCTCATGGTCACGTAGAAGATCACCATGCCGAGCAGCGCGACCCAGGCGCCGTGCGAGAACTTGGTGACCAGGACGACGACCAGCACCAGGCCGGTGAAGAAGGCGCCGAAGGTGTTGATCGCCCGGGAGCGGATCATGTGCCGGCGCTTGGCCTGGTCGGTCTCGGTGCGCAGATGACGGTTCCAGTGCCGGACCATGCCGGTCTGGCTGAGCGTGAAGGAGACGAACACGCCGACGATGTACAGCTGGATCAGCCGCGTGGAGTCGGCGCCGTAGATCCACACCAGCAGTGCGGCCGCGCCGGCGAGGAGCACGATGCCGTTGGAGAACGCGAGGCGGTCGCCGCGGGTGTGCAGCTGGCGGGGCAGATAGCGGTCCTGGGCGAGGATCGAGCCGAGCAGCGGGAAGCCGTTGTACGCGGTGTTCGCGGCGAGGAAGAGGACCAGCGCCGTGGCGGCGGCGAGCAGCACGAAGAAGAACGTGCCGTCACCGAAGACGGCGGCCGCGACCTGCGAGATCACCGGGTCCTGGACATAGTCGGCGCCGACCGGCACACCGTTGTCGATCAGGTCCTTGGCCGGGTTCTCCGCCATGTGCACATCGGTGACCATGGCGAGCCCGATGATGCCGCAGAACATGGTGACCGCGAAGAAGCCCATGAGGGCGAGCGTGGTCGCCGCGTTCTTGGACTTGGGCTTGCGGAAGGCGGGGACGCCGTTGCTGATCGCCTCGACGCCGGTGAGCGCCGCACAGCCGGAGGAGAAGGCGCGCAGCAGCAGGAAGACCAGGGCGAAGCCGGCCAGGCCCTCGTGCTCGGCCTCGATATGGAAGTCGGCGGTCGGCGACTTCATGGTCTCGTCGAGGACCACACCCCGGAAGGCGCCCCAAGCGATCATGATGAAGACACCGACGACGAAGACATACGTCGGGATCGCGAAGAGGCTGCCGGATTCCTTCACCCCGCGCAGGTTCATCAGCGTCAGCAGCACGATGATGCCGATGGCGCACAGGACCTTGTTCTCCACGACGAACGGGACGGCGGAGCCCAGGTTCTCCACGCCGGAGGAGATGGACACGGCCACGGTGAGGACGTAGTCCACGAGCAGCGCGCTGGCCACGGTCAGCCCGGCCTTGGGGCCGAGGTTGGTGTTGGCGACCTCGTAGTCGCCGCCGCCGCTCGGGTAGGCATGCACGTTCTGCCGGTAGGAGGCGACGACCGTGAACATCAGGACGACGACCGCGACCGCGATCCAGGGGCTGAAGTGGTACGCCGACACGCCCGCGATGGACAGGACCAGCAGCACCTCGCCGGGCGCGTAGGCCACGGAGGACAGCGGGTCGGAGGCGAAGACGGGAAGTGCGATGCGCTTCGGCAGGAGCGTTTCCCCGAGCCGGTCGCTGCGCAGTGCGCGCCCGATCAGAATCCGTTTGGGCACGTCGGTCAGTTTGGACACAACAGAGGATCGTAGGCGTTCGAACGGGCTGCCGCCCACCCGCCACCCCAGTTCCGCGCGGCCCCTGCCCTCCGGGTGAAATCGGAGGCGGCGCGGCTGCGGATTCCGCAGCTCGCGGCATCGGCATGCCTATATGACTAAACCCGCTGATTTTTCTCGCCGTTGCCGCCCTCCGGAGGCCCCATGGACACCACCGCCCAGCTGATCGGCGCCGCCACCGCTCTCGTCGGCCTCGGAATCCTGACACTCGCCAGCGTCCGCAGCATCAGCCGCCGCTGATCGTCTCGAACGCACGGCAACCGTGCACAGGGGTGCCGACGTCCTACCGCGCGTGTGTAGCTTGGGCGTCGATCTGAGACCCTGATCTGGCTGAGCAGTATCTCTTCACCTTGGAAGGACGGTCGTGCACATCGTCATCATGGGCTGCGGAAGAGTGGGTTCCGCTCTCGCCCAGACCCTGGAGCAACAGGGGCACACGGTCGCTGTGATCGATCGGGACCCTACCGCCTTCCGCCGACTCGGCCCCGGTTTCGGCGGCCGCCGGGTCACCGGCATCGGCTTCGACCAGGACACCCTGCGCGAGGCGGGCATCGAGGAGGCCGGCGCCTTCGCCGCCGTCTCCAGCGGTGACAACTCCAACATCATCTCCGCGCGCGTGGCCCGCGAGATGTTCGGCGTGGAGAATGTCGCGGCCCGGATCTACGACCCCCGCCGCGCCGAGGTCTACCAGCGCCTCGGCATCCCCACGGTCGCGACCGTGCGCTGGACCGCCGACCAGATGCTGCGCCGGCTGCTGCCCTCGGGCGCCGAGCCCCTGTGGCGCGACCCCACCGGTGGCGTCCAGCTCGCCGAGGTGCACACCTCCACGGCCTGGGTGGGCCACAAGATCAGCAAGCTTCAGGAGGAGACGGGCGTCCGCGTGGCGTTCCTGACCCGCCTCGGCGAGGCCATCCTGCCCAGCTCGCAGACGGTGCTGCAGGAGGGTGACCTGGTGCACGTGATGATGCGCACCGACGAGGTCGACAAGGTCGAGGCGGCGTTCGCCAAGGGTCCCGAAGAGGAGGGCGGTCACTGATGAGGGTCGCCATTGCCGGTGCCGGCGCCGTCGGCCGCTCGATCGCGGGCGAACTGCTGGAGAACGGCCACGAGGTCCTGCTGATCGACAAGGCGCCGACCGCCATCTCGGTCGAGCGCGTCCCGCAGGCGGAGTGGCTGCTCGCCGACGCCTGCGAGATCACGTCCCTGGACGAGGCGGCGCTCCAGCGCTGCAACGTCGTGATCGCCGCGACCGGCGACGACAAGGTGAACCTGGTCGTCTCCCTGCTGGCGAAGACGGAGTACGGCGTCCCGCGCGTCGTCGCCCGCGTCAACAACCCCAAGAACGAGTGGCTCTTCAACGAGTCCTGGGGCGTCGACGTCGCCGTCTCCACCCCCCGCCTGATGTCCGCCCTGGTCGAGGAGGCGGTCAGCGTCGGCGACCTGGTCCGCCTGCTGCGCTTCAGCCACGGCGACGCCAACCTCGTCGAGCTGACCCTGCCCGAGGAGTCGGCCCTGGCCGGCACCCAGGTCGGTGATGTGGAGTGGCCGCAGGACACCTCGCTGGTCACGATCATCCGCGGCACCCGGGTGCTCACCCCGTCCCGGGACGACTCGCTGGAGGCGGGCGACGAGCTCCTGTTCGTGGCCGCCCAGGCCCGCGAGGAACAACTGGAGGACCTGCTGTCGGTGCGCCGCGAGGACACGGCGGGCTGAGCGGGGTCACGACAACGAAAGGGCGCCCTGGGAGGTCCAGGGCGCCCTTTCGCTTGCTCTATTCGGCGGACCGGGCCGCGGCCTTGCGCTCCTCCTCGGCCTTCTCGGCCTTCTCCGCCGCTTCCATCTCCGCGAACACGTCGATGGGAGCGGGCGCCTTCGCCAGAAAGACCCACGTCAGCCAGACGGCCAGCAGGAACGGCGGGATCTTCAGCGCGACCAGGACCCAGCCCAACTGCTCGGTGTCCGCCCACCAGTACAGCGGGAAGAGGATCGCGCACTTGGCGAGCAGGATCAGGCCCCAGGCCCAACTGGCCTTCGCGTACGCCTTCTTGCGCCCCGGGTTCCGCTTGCGCCAGGAGAGGTTCTCCTTGAACACCGGGCCGAGGATCAGCCCGATCAGCGGGACACCGCACAGCGTGGTGATGATGTACGTCAGACCCAGGCCCAGCGTGTAGAGCATGCCGGGCAGATAGAAGTCCTTGGCGTTGCCCGTCATCATCGCGAAGACGACACCGAAGGCCACGCCGAAGACACCGCTGAAGGCGTGCTTGACGGTGTCCTTCATCACCAGGCGGACGACGACGAGCAGCAGGGACACACCGAGCGCGGCGATCGCCGACAGGTGCAGGTCCTTGTTGATGGTGTAGATGGTGACGAAGAGCAGTCCGGGCAGCACCGTCTCGATCATGCCGCGCATGCCGCCGAAGGCCTCGAACAGCGCGGCCTCGGTCACCGCCCGGGCATCCTGCTCAGCGTCTGCGGTGGTGTCTTCGGTCGGCTTGTCGAGCGACGTCACCGGCTACTCCCGTCCGAGGGGTCTCAGTTCGTATTTCGGGTTGAAGAGCACCCGGCGGCCCCGGCTCATCGAGATCCGGCCCGATGCGATCAGCTTGCGCCCCGGCTCGATTCCCACGATGGAGCGTCTGCCGAGCCACACCACGTCCAGCGCGGCGGAGCCGTCGAACAGCTCGGCCTCCAGGGCCGGGACTCCGGCACGCGGCCGCAGAGTGACCGTGCGCAAGGTACCAGTAACGGTGACTATCTGTCGGTCACGGCAGTCACCGATGCGTGTGCAGCCGGCCGTCTCGGCGTCCTCGCGCAGTTCCTCGGACTCCAGGTCCTCCTGCGACGAGGAGAGCCGGTCGAGCATGCGCCGGAACCGGCCCGCCGGCTTCTCGGAACGAGGAACAGAACTCATGTCTGAAGCGTACCGGGGTGCACCGACACCTTCGTACCCGCGGGGAGGGGCCTCGAACCGGTGGTGAGCACCCCTCGACTTGCCTAAAGCTTTTAGGCAATCCCACAATGGCTTTCGGTAAAGGAAAGGACGGTCATGGTACGCGCAGGACTCACTCCGGAGCTGTTGACCCGGGCCGGGGCGGAGCTCGCCGACGAGGTCGGCTTCGACCGGGTGACCGTGTCGGAGCTGGCCCGCCGCTTCGACGTCAAGGTCGCCAGCCTGTACTCACATCTGAAGAACTCCCAGGAGCTCAAGACCCGGATCGCCCTGCTGGCCCTGGAGGAGCTCGCCGACCGGGCCGCCGACGCGCTGGCGGGCCGGGCCGGCAAGGACGCCCTGACCGCGTTCGCCGACGTCTACCGCGACTACGCCCGCACCCACCCCGGCCGCTACGCCGCGGCCCGCTTCCGCCTCGACCCGGAGACGGCGGCGCAGAGCGCGGGCGTACGGCACGCCCAGATGACCCGGGCCATCCTGCGCGGCTACGACCTGACCGAGCCGGACCAGACCCACGCCGTCCGCCTCCTCGGCAGCGTCTTCCACGGCTACGTCGACCTGGAGCTGGCCGGAGGCTTCAGCCACAGCTCCCCCGACAGCGAGGAGTCCTGGGCCCGCATCCTGGACGCCCTCGACGCCACCCTGCGCAACTGGCCCCAAGCCTGAAGGTCGTTCATGTACTCCACGCCCCTCACCCCCGCCCTCGTCCGCGGCGCCCTCGACCTGGAGCACACCGAGCACGGCCTGCTCCCGCACCGGCTCCCCGCCCGGGCCCGCGCCCAGTACGCCGACCCCCAGCTCGCCATGGCCGAGTCCCAGCCCTCCGGCGTACGGCTGACCTTCCGCACCCGCGCCACCGCCGTACAGCTGAAGACACTGCCCACGAAGCGGACGTACGTCGGCGCCCCGCCCCGTCCGGACGGCGTCTACGACCTGCTCGTCGACGGCACTCTGACCGCCCAGGCGGTAGCGACCGGTGGCAATACCCTCACCATCGACATGTCGACCGGCACCGCCGAGCACCGGCCAGGACCGGTCGCCACCCTGCGCTTCACCGGACTGCCCGCCCGGGAGAAGGACGTGGAGATCTGGCTGCCGCACAACGAGACCACGGAACTCGTGGCCTTGCGCACGGACGCCCCCATCGAGCCTCTCCCGGACCGCGGCCGCAAGGTGTGGCTGCACCACGGCAGCTCCATCAGCCACGGCTCCGACGCGGCGAGCCCCACCGGCACCTGGCCCGCCCGCGCCGCGACCCTGGCCGACGTCGACCTGATCAACCTGGGCTTCGGCGGCAGCGCCCTTCTGGACCCTTTCACCGCCCGTGCGATCCGGGACACCCCGGCCGACCTGATCAGCGTCAAGATCGGCATCAACCTGGTGAACCTGGACCTGATGCGGCTGCGCGCCTTCACCCCGGCCGTCCACGGCTTCCTGGACACCATCCGCGACGGCCACCCCGACACACCGCTGCTGGTCGTCTCCCCGATCCTGTGCCCCATCCACGAGGACACCCCGGGCCCGGGCGCCTTCGACCTCGCCGCCCTGAGCACCGGAAAGCTGAAGTTCCAGGCACTCGGCGACCCCGCCGAGCGGGCCGCCGGAAAACTGACCCTCACGGTGATCCGCGAGGAGCTGTCCCGGATCGTGGAACAGCGCCGACAGGACGACCCGAACCTCACCTACCTGAACGGCCTCGACCTCTACGGCGAGCAGGACTACGCCGAGCTGCCCCTCCCCGACGAACTCCACCCGGACGCGGCCACACACCGCCGTATCGGCGACCGCTTCGCGGAACGCGTCTTCGGGGGCTAGCGCTCGAAGCGATACCCCATCCCGGGCTCGGTGATGAAGTGCTTCGGATGTGAGGGATCGGCTTCCAGCTTCCGTCTCAACTGGGCCATGTACACCCGCAGATAGTTCGTCTCCGTCCCGTAGGACGGCCCCCAGACCTCCTGCAGCAGCTGTTTCTGGCTGACCAGCCGCCCGGAGTTGCGCACCAGCACCTCCAGCAGATGCCACTCGGTCGGCGTCAGCCGGACATCCGCCCCGTCCCGGTGGACCTTCTTCGCGGCCAGGTCGACAGTGAACGTGCCGGTCTCGACGATCACGTCCTCCTCGCCGCCGCCGGGGGGCTCGGCGCGCCGGACCGCCGCGCGGAGCCGGGCCAGCAGCTCGTCCATGCCGAACGGCTTGGTCACGTAGTCGTCGGCGCCCGCGTCCAGCGCCTCGACCTTCTCGTCGGAGGAGTGCCGGGCGGACAGCACCAGGATCGGTACCCGGGTCCAGCCGCGCAGGCCCCGGATCACCTCGACGCCGTCCATGTCGGGCAGACCGAGGTCGAGGACCACCACGTCGGGGTGGCGGGCGGCGGCGAGCTCAAGGGCACTGGCGCCGTCCTGCGCGGCGTCCACCTCGTACTTGCGCGCCTTGAGGTTGATCACCAGGGCGCGCACGATCTGCGGCTCGTCCTCGATCACGAGCACCCGGGTCATGTGGCCTGCCTTTCGGGTTCCGGTACTACGGGGTGAACAAGCTCGTCGGCGGCGACGCGCAGTGTGAGGACCATCGTGAGGCCGCCGCCGGGGGTGTCCTCCGCGTTCAGCGTCCCGCCCATCGCCTCCGCGAACCCGCGCGCCACCGCGAGTCCCAGCCCCACCCCGGCGCCGCGCGGTGCGTCACCGTACCGCTGGAAGGGCGCGAAGATACGCTCCTTGGCGTCGTCGGGGACTCCGGGCCCGCGGTCCACGACCCGGACCTCGACGCGGTCGGCGATCGAGCTTGCGGAGACGAGGACGGGGGCGCCGGGCGGGCTGTACTTGACGGCGTTCTCCACGACGTTGGCGACCGAGCGCTCCAGCAGCCCTGGGTCGACGGCCACCATGGGCAGGGTCTCC
>NZ_JACMSF010000052.1 GCF_014257025.1 Streptomyces cupreus | reverse complement strand
CCCACACATCACCGAGCTGGCCGTCAACATCTTCGACTCCGGCATGAGCCTGTGGGACCGCGAGGTCGCCCTGCTCCTCCGCGACCACACCATGGTCCGCGACATGGCCGAACGGATCCTCGGCAACGCCGTCATGTACGGCCAACAACGTCGAGATCGCCTACACCCCGACCAACTCCTCATGGCTGAACCGCATCGAGGCCCAGTTCGCCGCCCTGCGCTACTTCACCCTCGACGGCACCGACCACGCCAGCCACAAGGCGCAGGAGCAGCATGATCCGCTGATACGTCATCTGGCGGAACAAGCACGCCCAGGAGGAACGCCTACGCGAGGTCGTGAACAGGGCGAACGTCGCCTGAAGCGGCAGAAGCTGCTGCATCCCGACGGAACAACGCGGTCCACAGGAAGGTCGCTCCGAAGAGCGCCGACTTGGGCGGCTCCTCCCGCATACGGCGCAGTTCGATCTCTACCAGGTGAGAGAAGATCCAGCGCAGCGATTCGGGCGTGTAGGCGATGCCGCCCTGCAGCTCGCGCTCACGGTACAGGTCCGCGTCGGCGAGTTCCGACCCCATTCCCCCCTGGCCAGCGGCGAAGCTAGTGAGTGCGAGATGGCCGCTGGGGGCCAGGACCCGGTTGAGGAGGGCCAGGTAGCTCACGCGGCGGTGCGGCGGCAGGTGGTGGAAGCACCCCGAGTCGACGACCAGGTCGTACGGGCCGCTCAACTCGGTGGCGGGGAGCGCGAAAACGTCACCGCACAGGAAACGGACGTCGACTCCAACCTCGCGAGCCCGGTCCTCGGCCCACGCGACGGCCACCAGGGAGAGGTCGACCGCGTCCACCTCGAAGCCGCGCGAGGCGAGGAACAGGGCATTGCGGCCCGCCCCGCATCCCAGATCCAGGACCCGACCGGGAGCGATCAGACCCTGATCGAGGTAGGCAGCCAGGCTCTCGTCCGGCTTCGCCACGAAGAACGGGACCGGCCTTGACCGGTCGGCATAGAAGCGGTCCCAGAAGCCCTTACCGTCGCCGGTCGTCAAGCGGCCGGCCTCGGATCCAGAGGCGAAGAGCCCGTCCAAGAGCGCGAGAACATCCTCGACGGTGCGTACAGTCCGGTCCATTCGGCCCCCTTTCGACCGAGACCGATGATAGGAACAGCTGGCATGAAAGGCCAGGTCAGGTGGCATGTCGCGATGGCTGGAGTGGGCTGCTGCAGCCCCCGAAGCAGGCAGGGAAGGAACCCACTCCAGACCCCGGCCCCGCGTCCGCCCAAGCACCCCTCTGGGGCCAGCACAGGACCCTCCCCGGCTGCGGCGGGGAGATTATTTCGACGAGTTTTCCAGCGGTACTACAGGGCGAACGTTGTCTGATGCGGCACTAGACCCTGCACGTAGTCATACGTCGGCATCTCACCGCACGGTGTCCGCCCGTCCCGGACATCGGCAACCGCCTCGACCGCCGCGCCGAGCGCCCGCCGATAGAGCAGCGAGCCGAGACTGACGCGGCGGACACCGAGGTCGGAGAGGTGAGGGAGGGGAGGACCAGTGGGCGAATAGAGGATGTTGAGCGGGGTGTCGAGGTGCTCGACCAGAGCCTCGATCCGCACGGGGTCGGACAGTCCCGGGACGAACACACAGTCGGCACCGGCCTCCTGATAGGCGTCGAGCCGACGCAGGGTGTCCCGCTCGTCCCCGTCCCCCAACCAGTACGTATCGGTGCGGGCGTTGACGAAGAGGCTCGGTACGGCCTTCTTCACGGCGGCGATCTTCGCGGCATGCAGCGCGGCGGACCCGGCCCCGTCCTCCAGATTGACGCCGACGGCCCCCATGACAGCCAACTGCCGGGCAAACTCCCCCACCGCATCCGGATCCGCCGCGAAACCACCCTCGGCATCAACGGAAACCATGAACGGCCCTCGCCCGAGCGCCGGCACAAGTCGCAGAGTCGCCTCCCGAGTAGCCGCCGCCCCATCCGGCACCCCCACCGCCGCGGCAACCCCGAGACTCGTGGTCCCCACAGCCGCGAACCCCTGCGCCGCGAACGCCATGGCGGATGCGTAGTCCCAGGCATTGGGCAGCAGCAAGGGTTCGTCCCGGTGATGAAGCCGGGCGAAGGGGGTGGTGACGGCGGCTTGGGTCATACGGCCACGGTAGGCGGGGGTCGTTTCGGCGGCGGCCGAACTGTGCGCAAGATCGAGATTGGACCCCGGCCTGCGCGCTCATCTGCCGGCGTCGGTCTCCGGCATTTCAGCGCCGCCACTCGTAGACGCCGGACGAGGTCTCCACAACCTCCTGTGGCCAGGTCGCCCAGACACCCTGCAGCCGTTCATGCTGATCATCGACCCAGCCATCCGCCAGACGCACAGGGACACGGATCGATGCCCCCGACCCGGCGACGTCCTTCACCACAACCACGGCAACCCCGTCCTGGCCGGAGAGCTCGAACTGAATCTCGGGGTTGCGCCCGTCATCCATCCAGACGGCATCCCGCCCGGCGGCGAGCGCGCCCAGGACCTGTGACCAACTGTTCAAGTCATCCGGGGCCAGACACACTTCCAAGCGTCCCTGGGCGAACCCGCTCGCAACAACGATCTCCGCGTCAAGGAAGTCGTGCCACTCCAACACCCCCGGCATGCTGCGCCCCAGAACCCGAACCTCAAGACTGCTCTCCCCGTCTGCCAGGCGGATGAGATCCACAGTCCCCTCACCCCAAGAACAGGAGAACCGTACAGGGCAGGGCAACGCCGACCGCGATGAAGAAGAACCCGCCCTCGATGGTCCTCCAGGCGGGCCGCTCGAACTCGCCCTCCGACATCGCCCTCTTGGGATTCCGTGGATCGTAAACGACCTCGACGACGGACGAGCGCCCCCCTTGGGGTAGGTACTCGGGGGCTACGGTCACGTAGTGGCGCTCCCCCTCGTGGTCTCGGTAGATGACGTCCACCGACAAGATCCCAGCCCCCCAGCTGTCGCCGCCCAGTCGCCCCTGCGTGCGCACACCACGCCGCTTCAGAGTGAAACGCGCCCAGTTGCCCACCACAGCCAGACCCAGAAAGGCCAGCGAGGGGAGATACCCCATCACAATGCCACCCGACATCGCGGCCCCCGTTCAGTGATCACCCTGTGCATGATCCCATGCAAATGGCATACGGACGGTGCGGCAACCCTTTCGCCCGCGGCGGCGACCTGGTCGACCAAGCTCACAGGGACCGCCACACACGACACCGCCCCGCTGCTCGACGGACAGCTCACCTGGAACGGCACCAAGTACAGCGCCTACTTCGTCGTGCACGGCGCCGGCGGCTTCGCCGACGGGCACTTCGGCGACAAGCTGGGCGTACGTCAGCACCAAGGGCAAGAAGCTGACCGGCGGCTGGAGTTGGGGGTGCAGCCACAACGAGGGCATCGCCCTGCACCCCGAGAAGACCGGCGCTTTCACCTCCCTCTGCTTCGACGACTGGCGTTCGGGACTCTTCGTCTCCACCGGCATCGGCGCCCCCGACAACGCCCCGGTCGTGCAGCGCGAACAGTGCTGGGCGGGCTACTGCGGAGGCACCTTCGCCGACCGCACCGGCGACCTGGTGAAGTCCTCGACCGGCCGCTATGCCACCGCGTTCGCCTCACGAGGAACAGCCTCGGCCAAGAAGAATCCCGACGACTCCTCCGGCCGAGGCTGGACGGTCACCCCGAAGACGAGCACCCACCAAGTGGCGGTCGCCTTCCTCAAGAACCGCAACTCCGCCCAGGCAAGGCGATCCGCCTCGCCACCACCAAGGGCACCGAACACGTCAACGTCCGCCTCACCCCGTATGGCAAGGACCGTCTGCTCCTGTCCTGGGAGTCCGTCAACCACCCGTCGCTAAGGCGACGGGCTTGCACAACGGGCACCACTGGCTGTGGTGCTGGGTTTGCGTCCTGTCCCACGCCCGGGTTCCGGGGGTGGGTCTGGGGTGGTTGACTGCGCCCCGCGTCGCCACAACTCCCACGCTCTCGCGCGGATGTTGCGGGAGCCGTTCCGGTCTGCGTGATCAACGAATCCGCAGTTCCGGCACGCGAACCAGGCCTGGGAGACCCGGTTTGACTTGTCGGTGTGGCCGCACTCGGCGCAGGTGCGTGAGGTGTACGCCGGATCAACGTGCACCACCGGTACCCCTGCCCTGCGGGCCTTGTAGATGATGAACTGCCCCAGCTGAGCAAATGACCAGCTGGAGTGGGTGGCCCGTTGGGGCTTTGCAAGCCGTACCCGTTCGCGGATGCCCGTCAGGTCTTCCAGGGCGATCCCGCGACCGGTGCGTTCTGCCTCGGCCACCACATGCTTCGCGATCTTGTGGTTGATGTCCTTCGCCCGCCGCGCCTCCTTGCGCCTGCGCTTCTTCAGGCGCCGTCTGGCGGAGGGGGTGTTCTTCTTCTGCAGTTTCCTGCGCAGGCCGCGCTCCCGCACGCGGACGCGGTTGAGCTCCCGCCCGGCCATGATCTCGCCGTCGCTGGTGGTGGCGATGTTGACGATGCCCAGGTCGACGCCGAGGAAGTCCACCGGATCGGTGTTCTGCGGCGCTTCGGGCACCTCGCAGGTGGCGTTCAGGAACCACATGCCGTCCCGCTCCAGCAGGTCCGACTCGCCCTTGCGGTACAGGGCCAGGGTGGCCAGCTGCTCGGGGGAAGCGGTGAACGCCACGCCCTTCACGCGCCCGGCAGTCGTCCAGATCGAGATCCGGCGCTGGTCGATCTGCCAGGACAGCATCCGGTCGTCATAGGGCTGCGCGCCCTCCGGGCGGAACTCGATCGGCTTCTCGGCGGCCCGGCGGTAGCGCTTGGAGCCCGGCCTGCCGAGGTTTCCGGCCTTGAGGTTGGCCTTGAGCGTGGCGTACGCGTCGCAGGTCTTCTTCACGATGTGTTGGGCTGCCTGCGCACCCAGACCCCATCTGGCCCTGATCTCGCCGTAGGTGTGCTCGCGCAGCGCGAAGTTGCGCTTCACATCCTTCTCGAACGCCACGCCGCTGGCCCAGGTGGCCGCTTCGTTACAGGCATGCAGGGTCGCCTCAAGTGCCGCCGCCTGCAAGGGCGTCGGCAGCAGCCTGATCTGCACCACCAGCTTCACGATCACCGAACTTACACACGCGTACGACTGCCCGCCGTACGTTCACCACGCATCACCCGACCGAGTGAACCCGCCACCGCGTGGACGCGGCACCGGCTCCCGCTGGACACGGACGAGAGATAGCGAGCGCTAACGCTGCGCTGCGCGCCGCGACCACGAGGATGTGATTCCTCCCAGGGCTGAAGCCCTGGGGGTGCCTCGCAAGAATCAGCTGAAGAACGCCCAGTGCAAGTCGGGCACCTGCACCGGCACCTTCACGGGCACCCACCTCCGTCTCATCGACTGGAACGGCAAGTTCCAGACCCCGGACAAGGTGGTGAGCGCCCGCATCACCGGCGACATAGCGGTCCAGAAGGACGCCACGCTGACCTGGGTGTACGTCCCGGTGACTCCGTCGTACGCCAAGCCGCTCACGGGGGCGTCACCGATGTCGACGAGCCTGCGGATCGCGCGTCTGACGCCCTGACACGTCGACCCGTCCGTCCCCGACCCGGATCCGGGTCTCCTCACCGCCCGCCCAGCGAATGACGACCTCCTCGGCATTCACCGCACTCACCGCGGCCGTACCGGCCAGCTCAGCAGGATCCGGATCCGCGGTGAGTCGGGCGAGCGCGGCGAACACGGTGGGCCCGTCCCCCGTGACCCCCCTGAGGTCCTCGTTCAAGCCCACCGCCGGCACCAGTTCCGCCCGTACGCCCTCTCCCCCAGCCCACCCCGTCACCCGTACCGGCGTCCCCGGCTCCGCCCCCGCCACCAGATGCACCCGCACCTCCACGGCGTCGCGCACGAGCACCACGCTCGTCACCCGCGCTCCCGAGGCCACGCTGTGCCGCGAGGCCGCCCAGCCGTCGCCGACGCCCAGTGGCTCGATACCCGTGCGGCTCGGATCGTCGCCCACGAACACACTGTTGTCGTACGACGACGGCTCCGTCGCCGTCGAGTACGCGAGCCGCGTGTAGTACGGGTCGTAACGGACGTCCTCGCTGCCATGGTTGTGGAGGCGGACGACGCCGTCCGAAACGGTCGACTGGAGCAGCCAGTTGGGCGGGGCCACCGGATGGGCCGTGGACGAGCGCTCCGCCGGGCCCGGTTCCTCCGTCGCCGTCCACACCTCGTGGTCCGCCGGCAGCAGCAGGCCCACGAAGCCCTTGCTCGCCCAGTACGGGGACGCCGGGCCCGAATAGTTCTGCAGTACGGCCGGGTCCGGGCCGTGCCAGCCCAGGGTCAGCAGGTCCCGGTCGTCCACCGCACCTCGCTCCAGGAAGTAACGCAGGGCGCCCGAGGCGAGGCGTCGGGTCTCTCCCGGCGGCAGCGGTGTGTGGCCCGTCAGGGCGCCCAGCCACAGCGGGGCCGTCGTCGCGAAGCGGTACGTCAGGGAGCGGCCCTGATGCATGGGGGCGCCGTCGGCGGCGAACAGGTGGGCGTAGTCCCGAAGATGGCGGGAGAGCCGGTCGCCGTACAGGTCCAGCAGCTCGGCGTCGTCCGCCAGCCAGGCGTGCAGCACCGGGTACAGGTGCATCGCCCAGCCGTTGTAGTAGTCGAACTTGCGGCCGTCGCCGTCGGTGTACCAGCCGTCCCCGAGGTACCACTGCTCGATCCGTTCCAGGCCCCGGTCGATCGCCTTGCGGGACGCCTCCGGCTCATAGCCGATCGATCCCAGGAAGCCGCCCACCGTCACCGGGAACAACTCCCAGTTGCACGGCCAGGGTTCGGCGGTGAGCGCGTCGCCCAGCCAGGCCGCCGCCCGCTGCCGTACGTCGTCGTCCAGGCGGTCCCACAGCAGCGGGCGGGTCAGGCGCAGGGCGAGCGCGATGGACGCCGCCTCCACCAGGGGCTGGCTGCGGTGCTCGATGCGGGGCCAGACCCCCGAGACGCCGGCTGCCAGGCCTTCGGCGTAGCGTTCGAGGGCCGTCTCGTCCTGGCGGAAGGCCGCCGGCAGAAGCGTACGGGCGTAGCCCTCCAGGCCGTCGGAGAGACGCCCTGACCAGCTCTCCCGGTCGCCGGGGAGGTGGTAGAGGGCGCGGTCGGCGGTGGCGTACGGCTCCACCGCGGCGAGCAGGGCGTCGGCGGCCGCCTCCCAGTGGGCGCGGGTGTAGCCGGTGCGGGGGCTGAGGACGCGGTCGTCGGGAGGCAGCTGCATCGTTTCTCCAGATGGCTTGTGACACAGACCTGGGGCGCCCCGGTTCCGGTCGGGACGCCCCAGGAGTTCATCCCACCCTCACCAGGCCCTCGGGCACCAGACCCTGGGCGAGGAGTTCGTCGCGGACCAGCCCCGCGTACGCCGTGGCTCCGCGCACCGAGGTGTGGGTGTTGTCCCGCTTCTCGTTGTACAGGTAAAGGGACTTGGAGCCCTCGACCCCGAGCGACTCGACCAGTGCCTTGGTCTTCGCCGTCAGGTCGATCAGCGGGACGCCCTCGGCCGCCGCGACCGAACGGGCGACGGCCGGATGGTCCACGCCCAGGCCGTTGACCAGCAGTGCGGTGCCGTTGTTGAGCGTGCCGTCGGAGCTGAACCAGCGCCGCACGATCGGGGTGACGAGCACGGGTTCGCCGCCGCGCTCCCGCACGCCCGCCACCAGCGCCTCCAGGTTGGCGCGGTACGTCGCCTCGTCCGTCGTCTTGTCGTTGTGCGCGAGCTGGATGAGGACGAGGTCGCCGCGGCGGATCTGCGGCTGGACGGTGGCCCACAGCTGCGGGTTCCCCAGATAGGTGACCGTACTCTCGCCGGAATCGGCGTAGTTGGCGACCGACAGGCCCTTGCGCAGATACTGCGGGAGCCGCTGGCCCCAGCCGTAGTAGGGGTCGCCGGGCTGGTCGCAGACCGTGGAGTCGCCGACGAGGAAGATCTGGCGGGCGTGCCGGGCGGGGGTCACGCGGATGTCGGCCAGGGCGGGGGCCGAGCCGCCGAGCGTCAGGTCGAGGCCGGCGGTTCCGGCGGCGCCGGTGGGCTCGCCCTCGGGGGTGCGGACGTTCACGGTGAAGCTGCGGGCGACGCGCTCACCGGCGGCAACCGCCGTCTCGGGGAGCAGGGCGCGCCGGGTCTCGCCGGTGATCGCCGTGCTCGAATCCGCCTCGCCGCCCAGCAGCACCTTCACGTCGTACGTGCCGGGCGGGACGTCGAAGTGGCAGGCGGTGGCGGTGCAGTTGCCGAGGTCCGACGTCGATTCGCCGGCCTGCGCGGGTACCGCACTCAGTGCGGCGCTCAACGCCACCGCCGCCGACAGGGCGATGCTCATACGTCTCACTCGCGGCTCCTCCGTCACGGTGAACAAGGTCTGGCGCTGGACCGTACCCGCTTGCGGCAAGCGCTTTCCAGACCTTGGCTCGAATTCACATGATTCCCAACACCCAGCCTGCGAAAGCCCTTTCGCGAAAACGATTCAACTGTCAACCTCGGTCACACCCGCAACCCCCACACCTCCCGAAGGAGGTCCTCCCATGTCCGCATCCGGATCGGTCGGCCGCCGCACCTTCGTCCTCGGCACCGCCGCCGCCGTAGGCACCGCGGCCCTCACCGGCACCGCCTCCGCCGCCGCCTTCGGCTGGAGCGACGACGGCTCGAACTACGTCATCGACACCGGCGCCAACCTGGTCTTCAAGGTCAGCAAGTCCAACGGCGATCTGTCCTCGCTGGTCTACCGGGGCGTGGAGTACCAGGGCTACGACGGCAAGAACTCGCACATCGAGTCCGGCCTCGGCTCCTCCACCGTGACGATTCTCCAGTCCGGCTCGACGATCCTCGTGTCGGTCACGTACGGCACGCTTCGGCACTACTACGCGGCCCGCAGCGGCGAGAACAACATCTACGTGTGGACCAACAAGGCCGACACGTCCGTCTCCGCGACCCGCTTCATCCTGCGTGTGAAGGCCGGGCTCTTCCTCAACGACGAGCCCGACTCCTACACCTACGCCCCCACCACCATCGAGGCCTCCGACGTCTTCGCCAAGTCCGACGGCCAGACCCGCTCCAAGCACTACTCCAAGCTGCGGGTGATGGACTACAACTACGTCGGCTGGTCGGCCGGCGGCGTCGGCCTGTGGATCGTGCGCAGCAACCACGAGAAGGCCTCCGGCGGCCCCTTCTACCGCTCGCTCCTGCGCCACCAGAGCGCGGACGGCGGCGGCCTGTACGAGATCCTCTACTACGGCCAGAACCAGACCGAGGCCCAGCGCTTCGGCCTCCAGGGCCCGTACGTCATCGCCCTCACCGACGGCGGCGCGCCCTCCTCCTCGCTCTTCCCGGGGACCCTCACCACCTCCTGGGCGGACTCGCTCGGCATGTCCGGCTACGTCGGCGCGAGCGGCCGGGGCCGGGTGGCCGGAGTCGGCATCACCGGGCGGAACACGGCGTACACCTACACCGTGGGCCTCGCCAACTCGGCGGCGCAGTACTGGGGTTCGGCGCGCGCCTCGGACGGCTGGTTCTCCATCTCGGGTGTGCTGCCGGGGACGTACACGCTCACCGTCTTCAAGGACGAACTCGCCGTGCACACCGGCTCGGTGACGGTCACCGCGGGCGCGACGACCACCCTCAACACGATCGCGATCCCCTCCTCCAACGATCCGAGCAACGCCTCCGCGATCTGGCGGATCGGGGACTGGAACGGCACGCCCAGGGGTTTCAAGAACGCCGACCTGATGACGTACGCGCATCCGTCGGACGTCCGCGCCGCCGCCTGGACCGGGAACGTGGTGATCGGCAGCGGGACCGAGACCTCCGCCTTCCCCTGCTACCTCTGGAAGGACGTCAACAGCGGGATCGTCGTGTACTTCAGACTCACCGCCGCACAGGCCGCCGCCGCGCACACCCTGCGCATCGGCGTGACGACGGCCTATGCCAACGGCCGCCCGCAGGTCGTCGTGAACGACACCTGGACGTCCGCCATCCCCTCCCCGCCCACCCAGCCGAACACGCGGTCGCTGACCAACGGCTCGTACCGGGGCAACAACCACACCTTCACCTACAGCGTCCCGGCCTCCGCCTGGCTGACGGACACCAGCGCCTACAACACGCTGAGGCTCCATGTGGTGAGCGGTTCGGGGACGACGTCCTATCTCAGCGCCGGCACATCGATCGACGCGATCGACCTGCTCGCCTGAGGTACGTCAACTCCCACGCGTCCACTGCTGGTTCGTTCCTCCGTTGCAGGTGTACGTGATGATCGCGGCGGAGTTGGCGGTGGACCCGCCGTTCACGTCCAGGCACTCACCGGTGGCCCGGGAGACGACGTTGACGTACGAGCCGGTGGTGGTCACCGACCACTGCTGGCTCGTCGCCGAGGCATTGCAGTTCTCCTGGGTCACCGTGCTCGCGTTCTCCTGCACGCACAGGGAGCTGTGCCGGGCCATCAGCCGGTAGTAGCCGCCGCCGACGGACTTGAACCAGAACTTCTGGTTGGTGCCGCCGTTGCAGTCGTACTGCTTGATCTGGCCGCCCGGCCACTGCGACTGGCTGATCACGTCCGCGCACCGGCCCGAGTGCCGGGCGATCAGCGTGTTGTACGTGGCGCTCGTGCCGCTGATCGTCCCGGTGGCCGTGTCGACGGTGACCTCCGGCGACCAGGACATCGACATCGTGGTCGAGGTCGGGAAGGTCAGCGGCAGCCACACATACCGGGAGTCGTTGACGGTACCGCCGAAGGCGTTGCCCCAGCGGTCGCCCATGTACAGGTAGGAGGTGGTCGACGTCCCCTGCACGGGAAGGACGTACGCGGTCTGCGAGCCGTAGGCCGTGGAGTCGCCGACGTTCGCCATGGCGGTCCAGGGGCCGGAGAGGGAGGTCGCGGTCGCATACTGCTGCTGGTTCGGGCTCCAGCCGGTGGCACCCGAAGTGAGCATGAAGTAGACGCCGTTGCGCTTGAACAGCGCGGGCGCCTCGCGGTGACCGCCGTGCCAGGGGTCGGCGACCAGTGCGGCGATGCCCGTGTAGTCGCTGGTCAGGCGGTAGATGTGCAGGTCGTAGTTCTCGCGGGCCGCCGAGACCATGTAGCCGGTGCCGTCGGTGTCGACGAAGACCGTGATGTCCCGGGACATGTGCTGACCCAGCGGGCGGAAGCTGCCCTGCCAGGTGTAGTCGCCGTCCACGGTGTCGGAGACGGCGACGGCGGCGCGGGCCTCGCTGTAGTCGACGCCGTTCTCCTTGTGCATCCACATCACGAACTTGCCGGTGGCCGCGTTGTACATGACCTTGGGCCGCTCGATGTTGGCGGTGGCCAGCTCGGGGTCGGTGGCCTCGGTCAGGACGTGGTTGCGGAACTCCCAGTTCTTCAGGTCCGTGGAGCGGTAGGCGGAGACGTACCGGAAGGTGTTGTCGGCGTTGCGGTTCTCGCCGAACCAGTAGTAGTACGCGCCGACCTTGATGACTCCGCCGCCGTGGGCGTGCACCGGGTTCCCCGAAGTGTCGGTGAACTGCGTGCCGTTGGTGATGGTCTGGGGTGCCGCCTGGGCGGGGCCGGCGGTGGCCAGGGCGCCGGCGAGGGCCAGACAGAGGGCGAGCAGGACCGCGTACGCGCGTCTCATCTACGCACTCTCCTCAGTCGTGTCCGCCACGGGAATGCCGAAGTCCGGGGTGCCGTCGGAGTTCCAGCCGAGGGTCTGGATCCGGGTGTGCCGGTTGGGGTCGTTGAGCGGGTCGCCGACGATCTCCTTGTACTGGCGGGCGTGGTAGACGAGGACATCGGTACGGCCGTCCTCGGCGACGGTGAAGCTGTTGTGGCCGGGGCCGTACTGGCGGGTGGTGTCGTTGCTGGTGAAGACCGGGGTCGGGGACTTGGCCCAGTTCGCGGGGTTCATCAGATCGGCGTCCGCGTCGACGGTGAGCAGGCCCATGCAGTAGTTGAAGTCGGTGGCGCTGGCCGAGTACGACATGAACAGCCGGCCGTTGCGGGCGATGACCGAGGGGCCCTCGTTGACCTTGTAGCCGATGCACTCCCAGTCGTACTCGGGTGTGGAGAGCCTGACTTGAGGACCCGTCAGGGTCCAGGGGTTGGCCATCCTCGACAGCCACAGGGCGGTGTTGTTGGCCATGCCGGGCTCGTGCTGGGCCCAGGCGAGATAGCGGCTGCCGCGGTGGGTGAAGGTGGTCGCGTCCAGGGAGAAGGTCTCCCACTGTGTCTTCAACTGGCCGCGCTCCACCCAAGTCCCCTTGAACGGGTCGGCGTTCGCGTTCTCCAGCACCCAGATCCGGATGGCCCACACGTCCTCTGCGGGCGCCGAGGCGAAGTAGATGTACCACTTGCCGCCGATGCGGTGGATCTCCGGCGCCCAGATGTGGGCGCCCATGTTCCCGGTGGCGTGCTTGCGCCAGATGACCGACTCGGCGGCGGTGGTCAGACCGCCCAGGGTTCGTGAGCGGCGCAGGATGATGCGGTCGTACTCGGGCGCGGTGGCGGTGAAGTAGTAGTAGCCGTCGGAGTGGCGGTGGATGTGCGGGTCGGCGCGGTTGGGGACGAGCGGGTTCACGTACGGGGCGGCTTTCGGGGGTGCGGCGTGGGCGACGGCGGGGACGGCGGCGAGGGCGCCGGCGGCTGCGGCGCCCTTCAGCAGCAGTCTGCGGCTGGGGACTTGGGGCAGATCGTGATCGCGGCTCATGCGGCATGCCTCTCAGAAGGGGGATTGTTCGAAATGGAGAACGTCATCTGTGATTACGAACGGCTGAAAGGTAAAGGCGCGTCCTGAGGAGGTCAACGGGTCGGACGGGACAATCGCGGCCGTCTGCCGTACCGCTCACTCGAACGGCCATATGAACCGCGGCGCCTGAGAGCCGCCGCGCCGAATTTCTGTTATCGGCCGCCGCCCCTTCCGTCTCCAGGGGTGTGCGCAGCCATACCCACAAGACAGCCGCGGCCGTAGGAGCCCTCGCCGCCCTCCTCGTCGCCGCTCCCCAGTCGTCCGCCGCGGACGGCCCCCGCGACATCACCGCCGACGTGCTCGCCGACCGCGACGTGACCCTCACCGGGGACACGGTCGTCACCGTGCCGCAGGGGACGACGACGTACGACGGCGTCCTCCGCGGCGAGGGCACGCTCACCGTGCGCGGCACGGGGACGCTGATCCTCACCAAGGACAGCGACTTCACGCTGCCCAAGTCCCGGCAGCGGCAGAAGGTGAGCATCCTCGGCGGCAACCACCCGTACGTCACCACGACCAACGCCGATCCTCCCGCGATCACGGTCGCCCGCGGCGCGACCCTGCAGTACGGCAACGGCGGCACGAGCGGACTGATCGGGCACTTCCCGTACAACACTCCGGCGTTCCGGCTCAACCAGGACAACATCCGGGTCGACGGCACCCTGCGCCTGTCGCTGAAGAGCGCCTACAACCTCGGCACGATCAGCGGATCCGGCCTGATCACCCAGCCACGATTCCTCTGGGGCACCTGGGACCTCTCGGGGACCCACACCTTCTCCGGGGTCATCGACAACGGCACGCAGGTCAACGCCGGACGGCCGGAGTTCGCGACGTCGCTGCCGAACGTGCGCAAGATCCTCAACCAGGGCACCTACACCGTGGACACCCCGCTGGGCCAGACCGTCACCATGGGCATGGACTTCTACCAGCGCGAGTACGGCAGCGACATCAACGTCCAGTCCCGGCCGGGCAGCAAGGTCGTTCTCACCGGCCACTACAGCTGGTCGGACCAGGGCGGCGACACCAGCCCCTCGCTCAGCGACCCGGCCCTGAACTGGACTCCCGCGCGCAAGAACGTCAACAAGCGCGGTACCAACATCAAGGGCGCCAACGTGCAGTGGGGCGACGGGACGACGAACAAGATCTTCATGCCGGGCACCGCGGAGACCGTCTACATCAACCTGCTGGCGGCACGGTCCCGCTCGCTGCTCACCTTCGACTACAACGGCCCGGTCACCCTTGGCGCCCCCATCGGCGGCGGCCGCTTCCACGACACCCTGTCCGCACCCGGCGCCGGGGACATCGTCATCAAGGGGACCAAGGGCAACGACGTCACCTTCGCGGCCGTGCAGTACTACGACGGCTCCACGACCGTCGAGAAGGGCGCCGTACTGCGGCTCGGCAGCGGCAAGTCAGGCGGGGATGGCGGGCTCTACACCCGGGGTGCCGATTACCGGGTCGTCAACAACGGCTCGCTGGTGCTGCGCAACACCGCCCGCGCCCTCACCCTGTCCCGGATCAGCGGCACGGGATCCCTCGTCCAGTCCGGTAGGGCGACCACGACACTGACCGGCACCGCGGTGACGTACACGGGCACCACGACGGTACGCAGGGGCACCCTCGCGCTGCGGTCGGGGGCGACGCTCGACGGCAGCAGGGCCGTCCGGCTCACCTCGGCGACGGCACGGCTGGACGTGGGGACTGCCGGGCTGCGGGTGACGAAGACGCTGACCGGAAAGGGCACGGTGAAGGGGGCTGTGACCAACGACGGTGTGGTCGCAGGGGGTTTGACGGTCGCCGGTCACTACACGCAGCGCGCCGAGGGCCAACTGGTGCTCGGAAAGAGTCCGTTGAAGGTGACCGGCGCGGTCCGCCTGGCCGGTGACCTCGACCTCGCGTCCGCCGCGACCGGGCCGGCCGCGCGCGAGATCACCGTACTGGAGCACACGGGCCGGGCCCGGACGACGGGCGCCTTCAAGGGCCTCAAGGAGGGCGCACGGGTGAAGCTCGCCGACACCACGTACCGGATCAGCTATCGCGGCGGCGACGGCAACGACGTCACCCTGACCACGGCCACCGCCAAAAGCCCCTCCCCGAGCGCCTCCACGCGTCAGGCGGCCGGTGCCGCTCCCGCCGACCCGCGCACCGCGAGCGCCGAGAGCGAGGCCTTCGGATGGTGGCCGTACGCGCTGGGGCTCGGGATGCTGGGCGGGCTGATGGTGCCGGCGACGCGACGGGTGCGGGGTGGAAGGGGACGGCGCCGGGGTGGCCGGCACGCGGCGTAGCGCCGCACGGCTCTTGCGCGGTAGCGCACGGGCCCTTACGGAACAGCGCACGGACCATTGCGGCCGAACCCCCCGGCTGTGGAAGATTGATCTCATGACGGATCAGAACGTCGTCGTGGACGACGAGGTCGAGGTGTTGATCGTCGGCGGTGGGCCCGTGGGGCTCACCGCCCGTGCGTTACTCGAACGCTGGGGTGTACGCGTCCTGATGGTCGAGAGGCATTCCGAGCTGTCCCCCTTTCCCCGGTCGCGGCTGATCAATGTGCGGTCGATGGAGATCTTTCGTCAGCTCGCGCTCGACGAGAGGATCACGGGCAACGCTTTCGCCCCTGAGTTCGGCAACATCCGCTTCCGGGACACCCTGACCGGCCCCGACTACACCATGGCGAACTGGGTCGGGGTCCACGCACCGATACCCGAGAGCCCGGCGCTCGGCGTGATCACCTCCCAGGACCGGCTCGAACCCCATCTGCTGGCCGGGGCGGCCGCACCGGTGCGGTTCGGGGTCGAGCTCATCGACCTCACCGAAGAGGCGGACGGCGTCGTGGCCCTGCTCCTCGACCACGGGCGCGGGGCGCGGACCCGCGTCCGCGCCCGCTATCTGCTCGCCGCCGACGGCGCGAACTCCACCGTCCGGCAGTTGCTGGGGATCGGCACCGCCGGCCCCGGGGTGATCGCCGACATAAGCACCGTGGTGTTCGACGCCGACCTCGACCGTTTGTACGAGCGGCAGCCCAGCGGGGTCCTCTTCCTCGCGCACGGATCCTTCATCCGGATCTACCCCGAGGGGGGCTGGGCATGGCTCGGCCAAACCCCCGGGGAGGCCGACCGCGCCGACTGGCCCGGCTTCCTCTCGCGCGTCCTCGGCATCGACTCCGAGGAACCGATACATGTGCTGCGGGTGCAGCATTGGGAGATGAAGGCGTACGTCGCCGAACGCTTCGGCCACGGCCGGATCCTGCTGACCGGCGACGCGGCACACGCCATCCCCGTCACCGGCGGACTGGGCATGAACGCCGGGATCGCCGATGTGCACAACCTCTGCTGGAAGCTGGCAGGGGTGCTCCAGGGGTGGGCCGCGCCGACCCTGCTCGACAGCTACGAGCAGGAACGGCACCCCGTCGCCCACCGGACGCTCCGCCAGGCGGTGGCCAACGCCGAGCTGCTGTTCCAGGTGCAGGCCCGGCGCCGGGAGCATCTGGAGAGCGGTGCGGCGGCCTCCGAGGAGATCGAACTGCCGTGGTCGGAGCGGTACTTCGCGCAACTCGGGCTTGTGCTCGGGGTCGCCTACGACTCGGACGCGGTGCTGGCGGACGGCAGCGCCCCGCCCGATCCGGCCGACGAGGACGCGGACTACGTCCCCAGCACACACCCCGGCCACCGCATGCCGCACTTCTGGCTGGCACCGGACCGCTCCACGCTCGACACCTTCGGAGAGTGGTTCACCCTGCTCACCCCCGACCCCGCCGCCTGGGAAGGGCAGGTCACCCCACCCTGGCCGCTGCGCGTCGAATCCCTCCCCGCGGAACTGGGCGGCCTCGGTCCGCTCGGAGCGGTGCTGGTCCGCCCCGACGGCCATGTCGCCGCCCGCTGGCAGGACGGCCCGCCCGGCGACTCCGTCCTGAGCGAGGCCCTGACGGCGATCACCGGGAAGTGATCCCACATCGTGGGCGGCCTGCCCACGTTCTGGACGCAGGCGGTCGCACGCTCGCTGTTCGACTAACGTCATGACATGACCAGCGACACCACCCTCACCCAGGCCCTCGCCGCAGGTCCCGTCGTCCTGGACGGCGGGATGTCCAACCAACTGGAGTCCGCCGGGAACGACCTGAGCGACGAGCTGTGGTCGGCGCGACTGCTCGCCGAGCGGCCCGAGGCGATCACCGAGGCGCACCTCGCCTACTTCGAGGCCGGCGCCGATGTGGCGATCACCTCCAGCTACCAGGCCACCTTCGAGGGGTTCGCGGGGCGCGGGATCGGGCGGGAGCGGGCGGCCGAACTGCTCGCGCTGAGCGTGGAACTGGCGCGCGAGGCGGCCCGCCGGGCGAAGGCGGAGCGGCCGCTGTGGGTGGCGGCCTCCGTCGGCCCGTACGGCGCGATGCTCGCCGACGGCTCCGAGTACCGGGGCCGCTACGGCCGAAGCGTCGACGAACTCGAACGCTTCCACCGTCCCCGCCTGGAGGTGCTGGCCTCCGCCGGGCCCGACGTGCTGGCCCTGGAGACCGTTCCGGACGCCGACGAGGCGCGGGCGCTGCTGCGGGCGGTGCGCGGACTCGGCGTCCCGGCCTGGCTGTCCTATTCCGTGGCCGGCGACCGCACCCGCGCAGGCCAGCCGCTGGAGGAGGCCTTCGCGCTCGCCGCCGACGCGGACGAGGTGATCGCGGTCGGCGTGAACTGCTGTGCGCCCGAGGACGTGGACGCGGCGATCGAGACGGCGGCGCGGGTCACCGGCAAGCCGGTGGTGGTGTATCCGAACAGCGGGGAGTCCTGGGACGCCGAGTCGCGTTCCTGGCACGGGCGGTCCAGCTTCGCGCCGGACCGGGTGCGGACCTGGCGGGATGCCGGGGCACGGCTGATCGGCGGGTGCTGCCGGGTGGGGCCGGGGGCCATTTCCGGGATCTCGGAGGCCTTGCGGGGCTAAGGCCCTGTCGTCACATTCCCGCCTGCCGGGTTCCTGTGACCGAGAGCCGAGTCACACTGCTAGCCTCCGCACACCGGGAACCGGTTGCCACCGGTGTTGCCGCAGTTCCCGTGGGGTGAGAGAGGGCAGGGATGACGAGGAAGAGCGAGGACGCGGGCCGCAGCACGATCCGGGACGTGGCCACCCGCGCGGGGGTGTCCGCGTCGACGGTGTCCCGGGTGCTCGGCGGCGCGTACCCGGTGAGTTCGGCGACCCGTACCCGCGTGATGCGGGCGGTGCGCGAGCTGGACTACGTCGCCGACGCGCGGGCCAAGGCGATCGCCGGGGTGGGCACGCCCACACTGGCGTTCGTGCTGGAGGACATCACCGGACCGTCGTTCGCGCACATGGCGCACGGCGTGGAGCGGGAGGCGACCCGGCTCGGGCATCTGTGCCTGGTGTGCAGCACCGAGGGCGACGCTCGGCACGAGCTGGAGTTCGTCGAGATGATGCGCGCCCAGCGGGCCGCCGCCGTGATCCTGGTCGGCGGTACGGCGGACACCCCCGAGTACCGCGACCGCACCCGCCGTATGGCCGACTCGCTGGCCTCGGTGGGCTCCCGGCTGGTGCTGTGCGGCCGCCCGCCGCTCGGCCCGGGCGCCCCCGTGACGGTCATCGAGTACGACAACGAGGGCGGCGCCTACGCCCTGGTCGCCCATGTCCTCACCCAGGGCCACCGCCGGGTGCTGTTCCTCGGCGGCAAACCGGACCACACCACGGCACAGGACCGCGAGCGAGGCTATCTCGCCGCCCACCGCGCCCGCGGCATCGAGCCCGACCCGGCGCTGCTGCTGCACGGCGACTTCACCCGGGACTCGGGGCACCGGCTGATGCGCCGGGCCATCGAGGCGGGGCTGGAGTTCACGGCCGTGGTCGCCGCCACCGACATGGTCGCCGCGGGCGCGCTCACCGCGCTGCACGAGGCGGGCCTCGACGTGCCCGGCGACATCTCGCTGGCCGGCTACGACGACATCCCCTTCGCCCGAGATCTGCACCCGGCGCTCACCACGGTCCACGTCCCCTACGAGGAGCTGGGCCGCCTCGCCGTGCGCACCGCACTCGGCCGGACCCCGGAGACCCCGGACGAGCATCTGCTGCTGGGCACGCATGTGGTGGTACGGGACTCGGTGGGGCCGGTGTCCTGACGGGATCCTGTCCCGGGCTCGGACGTGGTCAGTGCCGCCGGTCGGCGCCGGGGAGCCGAAGGCGTCGTACGACTGACCGCAGTTCCGTACCACGCATGGGCGAACCGTCGGCAGGGGCCGATGCGGGTGTGGGTTCCTCGGGAGTGACATCGGCGGTCCACAGGGCCAGCTCGCGGTCGTGGGGGCCGCACGTGGTGTACGGCTCGCCGTCGCCGAAGATCCGCACCGGGTGCGTGTCGTCCCAGTGCTGCCAGCCGGGGTCGCCGTCCTCGGCGAACCGCACCCAGGCGCGGTGCATGACCTCGGAGAACTCGGGCGGGGCGCCCTCACCCGCGAGTTTCGCGGATTCGGGGGCGTCACCGGTGTCGAACACGAATCCGAGTTCCAGGGCGTGGCAGGCGCCGAGCCCTGGCCGGTTGGACGGCCAGGCGAACTCGTACACGTACGAGGTGTCCGGGCGGGCGTCGGCCAGACAGTGCAGGGGGATGCGCAGCAGGTGGTCCGTGACCATCTGGCCGACGATCTCGGCGGTGCCGGCCTCGGGGTGCAGGGTGCGATAGCCGCGGGGCACCTCGTGACCGCAGCGGCAGCGGGCCATGGCTCCGGCCAGCGCCACCGGGCCGAGCCGGTCGACGCGCTCCACGAGGCCTCCGGGCACCAGCCACAGCCGGTACTCGTCACTGGTCCAGCCCGTCATCAGCTCGACGCCCCGCGCCGCCCCGCCCTCGACCAGGGCCTCCAGGGGGTCGCACGGCACGAGATCGCCGTCGACCACGATCCCGAAGGCGGGCCCGCCGAGCACCGGGCTGCTGAGCCTGCCGACCTCGGCCTGGGTGCGCAGCAGCAGCTCCCGGTCGACCTCGGC
Source organism: Streptomyces cupreus (assembly GCF_014257025.1). Lineage (GTDB taxonomy): Bacteria > Actinomycetota > Actinomycetes > Streptomycetales > Streptomycetaceae > Streptomyces > Streptomyces cupreus. The sequence goes on along the minus strand of NZ_JACMSF010000052.1, from coordinate 42,952 downwards.
GAAGGCGGCGGCGGTGGCGGCGATCTTCAGCCGAGTGGCCATACGGCGCACCATCTTGCGCACCTTGTCCCGCTCGGACGCCTCGGGCGCCCCGCTCTGCAGGATCGCCCGTCGCACCAGACCCTGGGCCTGCGGAGCGGCCAGCAGGGCCCCGGCACTGATGGCTCCGGCGGACTGCCCGGACAGGGTGATCCGGTCGGGGTCGCCGCCGAACGCCCCGATCGAGGCGTGCACCCACTCCAGGGCGGCGAGCTGGTCGCGCAGCCCGGGGTTGGCGGGGGCGTCCGGGAACAGCCCGTACCCCTCGACCCCCAGCCGGTAGTTGACCGACACGAGCACGACCCCGTCGCGGGCGAAGTGCCGCCCGTCGTAGACGGGCACACCGGAGGACCCACGGGTCAGCGCACCCCCGTGCAGCCACACCATGACCGGCAGCCGGGCGCCGGGGTCGGGCTCGGGCGTCCACACATTGAGGTTGAGACAGTCGTCCCCGGCCACCACCGGGTCGGACAGATACTGGGCGAAGGCCTCGGAGTACGGCGGTTTCGGCGCCGTCGGCCCGAAGGCCCCGGCGTCCCGCACACCGTCCCAGGGTTCCGGCGGCAGCGGTGGCCGGAACCGGCGGGGCCCGAAGGGGGGCGCCGCGTACGGAATGCCGCGGAACACCGCGACTCCCTGCTCGTACCTGCCACGTACAGCCCCGTAAGGGGTGCTGACCACGGGGTTCGTCGAGTCCGCCGGCATGCGCCCACCAGCCCTTCGCCACGCTCCTGCACCGTTCACATCAGAGCACCACATCGCGCGGATGTATTCCGGTGCAGGGCGTGAACGTTCGGCTACTTGGCGTACATCAGGGTGCCGAAGCCCAGCTGGTCGTAGCCGCCGCTGGTGGAGCCGTAGTCTCCGCCGCCGCCCTCGGGGGCGACGGAGAAGCACATCTGGGCGATGTACTTGTCGTCCAGATACAGGCGCCGGTTGTAGTGGTAGTGGAGCATCGCCCAGACCGGCCGGACCTGGCCCCGGCTCGCGGAGGAGATCGCGGTGTGGGACTGCTGGGCGCAGTTCTGTCCGGTGCCCCAGGTGTAGGTGGTGAAGGGCACGCTCTTGCCGAGGTTGTACTTGGCCACGTACTGGGCGGCCTTCATGAAGCGGCGGCCGTCGTAGGAGTACAGGTCGTCGCCCTGGTTCCAGGCCATCTCGCACAGGGCGCCCATCTGGCCCATGCCCATGACGGTGTGGCCCTGGTCGCGGCCGGACTCCTGCCACTGTCCGAGGGCGTAGCCGTCCGCGTCCGTGTGGAGGAACGGCACCGCGTGCTGGATGGAGCCGTTGCCCGCGCCCGACTTGAAGTAGTTGACGGCCTGGTCGTACTTTGCGGCGTCGTTGTTGAGGATCCCGATGGCCATGATCGAGGCCATGTTGCACAGGTCCCAGTTGGCCCAGTAGTTGGTGATGCAGGCGTCGTTGTGGCCGGTGAGGAACTGGTTGTTGAGCGGGTAGAAGACCCGGACCATCATGTCCTGGAAGCGGGCCAGGTCGAACCCGCTGTAGTCCCGCATGAGTTCGGCGGCGTTCGCGAACTCCCAGCCGTAGATACCGGCCGCGAGGAACCGGTCGGCGTTGCCGGTGACCGAGGTCAGCGTGGCCGACCAGGCGTTGAGGATCCTCGCCGCGCAGGCGGCGTTGGCCTCGGTGCCGCCGATGTGCCAGCGCAGGGCGTTCTGGTAGGCGGCGGCGATGTCGTTGTAGAGCTGGGGGTAGTTCTGGCCGTCGCCGCCGCGGATGATCGTGGCCGTGGCGCGGGGTGTCCAGGTGGACTGGGAGTGGGCGTTGGCGGTCAGCCGGTTCCAGCCGGACAGCCAGGGGTCGTTGCCCGCGGCCACCCGGACCCGGGCGCGGTTGATGTCACCCCAGTTGTGCAGCATGCCGGGGTGGGTGAAGGTCGCGGGCGCCGCGTCGGCGGCCGTGGCGGTCGCCCCGAGGGCGAGTGCGGCGGTGAGTCCGCCTGCGGTCTTGAGCAGACCGCGGCGGCTCACCTCGGTGTGTTGGAGGTGCTGGTGGGGGGATGTGCGGCTCATGGCTGGTGCATCTCCAATCCCTGTGGGGATCTAGTGGGAAATGATGCTCACCTCGTTGAACTCGGTGGTGCAGCGGGCCAGGGGGTTGCGCGAGCAGACCACGAGGCCCACGTAGTAGGGGGCGTCGCCGAAGTCCGGGATCTCGCCGGAGGCGAGGGCGGTCCAGGTGGCGCCGTCATCGGTGGAGACGGAGGCGGTGAAGGCGGTCCCGCTGCGCTTCAGCCGCAGCAGGCAGGGGAGTCGGGTGGCGCCGTTGCCGGTGAAGGTCGATCGTCCCGCGACCTTCGTACGGAGCATCAGCTGGGCGGTGGTGCCGCCGCTGACGATCGTTCCGGCGGCCTGGTCGAAGGGCGACAGTGACTTCGCCATCAGCAGGCCCACCCGGTCGGTCGTGGCCCCGGTACGGGAGACCAGCCGGGCGGTGACCTCGCAGTCGCCGGTCACCGGCCGTCGTACGAACTGGCCGGTCATCCCTTGGTTGTTGACGCTCAGGTCCGTGCCGGCGCCGCGCACCACGAAGGTCCCGTCCTCGTAGGCGGTGCTGCCGGGGGTGGCGACATACGCGACGCCGTAGGCGCCGAGGGCGCGTTCGTCGAGCACCACGTCGCCGAGATCGCCGTACGACCAGGGGGTGGGGGGCGGGGTGCCGACGGTGAGGGTGAGGGTGGCGGTTGCCGTGCCCGCAGCGTTGGCGGCGGTGCAGGTGACGGTGAACTCCCCCGTCTCGGTGGGTGTTCCGGAGATCAGGCCGGTGCGCGGGTCGAGGCTCAGGCCGTCGGGCAGGCCTCGGGTGGTGAAGCGGGTGGGGTGGTGGGTGGCCGTGAGGAGATGGCCGAACTCGACGCCACGGTTCGCGAACGCGGTGTCCCGGGAGCGGAACTCCGGCTTGGCCGGCGTGGGCATCGTGGCGTGGACGGGTTCCGAACGCGGGCCGCGCCCATCGGTGTTGGTCTTGACGACGCTGTAGTGGTACGTCGCGCCGGGCGTGCCGGTGGCGTCCGCGTACCGGAGGCGGGTGCCGAAACCGACCGGGGCGATGCCTCCCGCGAGCGTGACGTACGGTCCTGCCGGGTCCGTGGCCCGCAGCACGGTGTACATGGCCGAGAGGTCGGGGTCGGCCCAGCTCAGCTCGACGGCGTCGGCGCCGGTGACGGCCCGCAGGCCGGTGGCGGTGCGCGCGGGGCGCGGGGTGCGCCAGACCTCGCCGGTGGACGAACGCACGCTGACGTTGTCGAAGGCGCCGGTGCCGGTCTCGGCGTACTCCTCGTCGACGCCGAGACAGGAGGTGAGGACCAGGCCCGCGTGCGTCGTCCTGCCCAACTCGACCTCGGTGGAGCCGACTTCGGTCCAGTGGATGCCGTCCGGGGAGATGGACCCGGTGCAGCGTCGGCCCTTGCGTTCCACACGTACCCAGTACGGGGCACGCAGCCGGTAGCCGTCGCCCGCGCCCTCGACATACGGCGCTTCGAGCGGGGTCGCCGACTCGGGCAGTTCGCCGAGGTCGGAGATCGGGAACGAGGCGTTGCCGGTGATCGCCTGCTGCTGGGCGGGCGGCACGGGGGTGCTGCCGGTGCCGGAGACGGCGGCCCCGGCCGAGGGGCGGACGCTCCACACACCGCTCCAGGTGTGCAGCGGCAGTCCCTGGATGAGCATGGCGGCGTGCGGGGCGGCCGGGTCGAGGGAGTCGCGGACGGTGACGCCGATCTTGGAGTACTGGGAGCTGAGCGGCCACACGACGCGCGCGGTGACGGCGCCGTCGCCGTACAGGGGCAGGTGCGCCAGCCGGTAGGTGTGCGCGGTGCCGCTCGCCTCCAGCAGGAAGCGTTCGCCGTCGAAGGCGGCGGAGCCGGGGTGTTTCACCTCTCCGAGGTCCTGGGCCGACCAGGGTTCGGGCAGGCCGGCGGTGGCCGCGGTCCAGGCGGAACTCGCGCTGGTGCCGAGGGAGTTGGTGGCGGTGGCCGTGTAGTAGTAGGTGCGGCCGGGGCGGACGTCTTGGTCGGTGAACCTCGGCGCCTCGACGCCGGTCGCGATCCGCTCGTAGTCGCCGTCGGGTCTTGTGGACCGGTGGACCGTGTAGCCGGTCGCCCAGGCGGACGGCAGCCAGGACACGGTGACGGCCCGTTCGTCGCCTGCCGAGGTGATTCCGGCCGGGGCGGTCGGCGCGGTGGGCGCGGCCGTTGCCGTACCGGCGTAGGTCAGGGTGCCGTAGCCGGGGTGGTCCTCCTGGTAGCCCTCCACGACGCGTGCTCCGTCCGTGCCCCGGAAGACGGTCTTCTCCGTGTGGGGGGCGGGCTTGCCGAGGCGGCCCGCGTAGTGGGCGTACGCCATCTCCCACAGCGGGCGGTACACACCGCGCTGTCGGTCGGACACCGCCGACTTGATGTACTTGCCGGTGCGGTCGAGGTCGGGGGTGAACGGTACCGAGTTGTCGCCGAGGTTGTAGCGGGCGAAGTACTCGAAGTTGGCGAGGATACGGTCGTCGGCGAAGCCGTACAGGTCCACGCCCTGCTGCCAGGCGACCTCGGCTGCGTCCCCGAGGAGGCCGAGGGCGAGTTGCTCGTGGGCCTGGTCGCGGCCGGACTCCTGGCCCTGGCCTGCGGCGGTGACGATGCGGTGCAGCACCGAGCCGTTGCCGGCGCCGGCGGCCGCGAAGCGCAGCGCGTCCTCGAACATCACCCGGTTGTCGGTGAAGACGGCGATGGCGAGGATGGTGCGCAGGGCCGCGAGGTCCCAGTTGCCGTTGGCGTAGAGGCAGTAGCCGGACAGCGCCGGGTACCAGACGTCGGTGAGGGAGCGTTCGCAGCGGCGGACCGACTCCTCGGGCCAGCCGTCGTAGCCGGTGTGCCGGAGGATCTCGGCGGCGTTGACGAGCTTGAACCCCTGGATTCCGGCGCCGAGTTGGCCGTCGGCGCCGGTGATGCCGGTGAGGGAGACGGCCCAGACGTCGAGGATGTCGCGGGCCTTGTCGGCGTGGCGTATGTCGCCGGTGACGGCCCACATGAGGGCGTTCTGGTAGGCGGCTGCCGCGTCGGTGGCGGCCTGGCTGGTCCAGTTGGTGGGGCCTCGGCCCCAGGTGGTGATCTGTCCGGTGTTGCGGATGGCGTAGGTGTGCTGGGAGCGGGAGTCGGCGGCCAGCGCGGCGAAGCCGGAGGCGATGGGGGCGCGGCCGGCCGCGACCGCGGACTTCATTCGGGCCAGGTCGGCGCGGGAGTGGAGGAGGCCGGGGTGGGCGAAGGCGAACGCCGCGTCGGCGGCCTGGGCCCACGCGGGCGTGGCGGCGAGGGCGGACAGCAGTCCGCTCCCGGCCACGCCCGCGAGTCCCGCCGCGCCGAGGAACGTCCGTCGGCTGAGGGCATGCACGAGAGGTGACTCCTGGCTTACGGGTGCTGCACGGTGAGCGTGAGGGACTTGGTCGCGGTGCCCAGGCCGTTGGTGGCCGAGACGGTGACCTCGTAGCTGCCGGGCACCTGCGGGGTGCCGGAGATCAGGCCCGTGGCCTTGTCGACCGTCAGGCCGGGGGGCAGGCCTTCGGCGTCGTACGACCGGGGCAGCTGGGTGGCCGTGACGAGGTGGTTGAAGACCTGCCGTGCGGTGGCGGTGGCCGCAGTGGCGCTGGTGATCTCCGGGGTCGCGGTGCCGGCCTCGGTGGCGGCGTCCAGGAAGCGGAGGTCCTTCACATGCTCGTTGGCGAACATCGGCACCATGTCGGTCATCAGGTACCAGCCCGGCTTGCGCATCTTCTGGTGGATGACGGTGCCGTTGATCGCGAGGTTCTGGAAGGTGACGTTCTTGACGGCGCGGTCCGCGTCGTAGCCGACCATGATCGGCATGTGCTCGTTCTTGCCGTTGTAGGTGAGGTCGCGGACGTACACGTCGTGGATGCCGCGTCCGGGCGAGGCGTTGTAGCGGTTGGCCATGACGCGCATGTTGAACAGCTGGCCCCAGGTGAAGTCCTCCACCCGGACGTCCTGGATGCGGACGCCCCGGATGAGGTTGCTGTCGCCGGGGTTGAGCGCGAAGCAGCCCTGGTAGAGGACCTGCGGTTCGCGGTGCTGAAGGATGTCGATGTTGCTGAAGACGATGTTCTCGATCGTCTCGGGCTTCTCGGGGTTGCCGTGGGTGCCCATGTTCACGGGGTGGGCGATGTCGGCCCAGAGGGTGGAGTCGCGGACGGTGACGTTGCGGCAGTCGCCGTAGTAGTCCCAGCGGTGGGCGTAGATGGCGATGCAGTCGTCGCTGTTGCGCATCCACACGCCCTCGATGAGGACGTCCTCGCTGCTGAACACGTCGATTCCGTCGCCCCACTGGCCGGAGCTGTAGGAGTGCAGGTTACGGACGGTGACCTGCTTCGACTGGCCGATGGTGCAGGAGTAACCGGACTTCGGGTTGAGGACGAGGATGCCGTCGATCTCGATGTTCTTGGAGTACTGCACCAGCGTGGCGGCGTCGGAGTCCCAGATGATGCCCCGGCCGAGCAGGCGGGCGTTCTCCACCTTGACGAACTCCACGCGCGCCTTGAGGACCGCGCCGCCGGCCAGATAGACCGTCTTGCCGCTGGGCACCTTCACCACACCGCCCGTGGGGGTGTGGAGGCCGGGGCCGTAGTAGAGGACGTCGGGGTCGTCCGCCTCGGGCCGGGTCTTCTCGATGGGGTTGGCGTGCAGTTGGAGGTTGCCGTAGATGTCGCCGTCGATCTCGATGGAGAGGTTGCGCGGCTCGGAGAGGCTGAAGGTGATGGTGTCGCCGCTGACCTCGTGCGGGATGTCGTACGACAGCGGGCGGATCCGGGCGCTGCCGATGGCGCCCTTGGCGGACTTGACCTCGATCTCGACGGTGCCGGTGAAGTCGACATTGGCGACCGAAGTGGGGCGGACGATGCCGCCGCCGGTCTTCTCGTTGATGGTCTTGGTGGTGGCGCGCAGGACCGGCACCGGCTTCCACTGGCCGCCGGGGGTGCGGGCCTTGACGACATAGCTGGTGTTGATCGGCAGGGCGCCCGGCACGGAGTGGACCACCAGCCGGTCGGCGGCCTCCGGCCTGTCGTCGGCTCTGGCGGTGCCGGCCGTCGTGCCGATCAGGGAGTAGGCGGCAGCGGCGGCCCCCGCGGCCTGGATGACGGTGCGCCGGGACAGGCCGGAGCCCTGGGTGTCGTTCATGGGGAAGTTCCTTAAGAAGAAAGGGGAGTTAACGGGTGATCACTTCAGGCCGGATGTGGACATCCCGGCGACGAAGCCGCGCTGGGCGACGAGGAAGATCAGCAGGATGGGGACGACGTACATCACGGATCCGGCGGCCAGGAGGTTGTTCACGGGCAGTCCGCTCGGCGTGACGTAGGAGGTCATGAGGGCGACGGAGAGAGTGGTGCGATCGCTGGACAGCAGCAGCATCGGGGCGATGAAGTCGCCCCAGCTCCAGGTGAAGGCGATGACGAAGCTCGCGGTCAGGACCGGCCAGGACTGCGGCAGGAAGATCCGCCAGAAGATCCCGGTGTAGCCGCAGCCGTCGACGATCGCGGCCTCCTCCAGCTCGCGCGGCATCCCGGCGAAGAACTGCCGGAACAGGAAGACCAGATACGGCGCGGCCGACAGCCCCCAGAGCACCCATGGCCAGTAGGTGTCGACCATGCCGAGCTTCGCGAAGATGAGGTACGTCGGGAAGAGCGTGATCATCTGCGGCAGCATCATCGAGCCGATCAGCACCCCGAACAGAACCTTTTTGCCGGGGGCGCTCAGCCGGGCGAAGCCGAAGCCGACCCAGGCGGAGCTCAGGGTGACCAAGGTGGCGTAGATCAGGGAGATGATGAGGGAGTTGCGGGCGTAGCCGAGGAAGTCGATCTGGGTGAAGGCGTCGGCGAAGTTGTGCCACTGGATCTTGTCGGGCAGCCAGTGCACCGGGGAGGCCGCGAGCTCGGGGGTGGTCTTCAGACCGGTGATGACCAGCCAGCCGAAGGGGCCGAGCATCAGCCCGGTGATGACGACCAGGACGGTGTAAAGGACGAGGCGGGACGCGCGTACCCGCACACGTGCCCCGGAAGCAGGGGTCTTGGGGGTCACGGTGGTGGCGGTCACTTCTTCGCCTCCGGGTCGACGTTGTAGAACACGACACCGGACGTGAACTTGAAGATGAGTCCGGTCACGATGAGGATCAGGACGAAGAGCACCCACAAAAGCGCGGAGGCGTAGCCGTAGCGGCCGAGCGCGAAGTACTCCGCGAACACGTGCATCATGTACATGTAGTTGGTCTGCGGGATCGCGGTGACACCCTTGGGGGTGGGTTCGGCGGCGATCAGGAGCGGCATGATCGTCTGCACCGAGGCGATCATCCCGGTGACGGCCTGGAAGAGCAGCACCGGCGAAAGCAGCGGCACGGTGATGCTGCGGAAGGTCCGCCAGGCGCTCGCACCGTCGATCCGGGCCGCCTCGTGGAGTTCACGGGGCACGTCCTGGAGCCCCGCGAGCGAGATGATCATGACGTTGCCGGCGGCCCACAGCACCGCCATCAGGATCACGTAGCGGGCGTACGGGTCGTCGAGCCAGGCGATCGCGTCGATGCCGAAGATGTCCAGGACGCCGTTGGCGGCACCCGAGTCCCGGTTGAACAGCTGCTTGAAGATGAGACCCGCGCCCACCGGCGGCACCACTGCGGGCAGATAGAGCAGCGTGCGGAACAGACCGCGCGCCTTCAGGGGCCGGTTGACCAGGACCGCGAGGGCGAGCCCCGCGACGATCGACAGTGGTACGGAGGTGATGGCGAACACGCCCGCGCGGCTCAGGGAGTCCCACGTCACCGGGTCGGACAGCAGCTCGCGGTAGTTGTCGAGGCCGACGTAGCGCCAGTTGGGCGAGATGCCGTCGAAGGTGGTGAAGCTCAGCCACAGCGCATACGCCATGGGGCCGACGGTCAGCAGCAGGAACCCGATGACCCAGGGCGAGGTGAACATGTAGAACGCCCGCTGCCGGCGGGCTGTCATGGAGGTCCGGGGCAGGTCCGCGGAGGGCGCGGAGCCGGAGCGCGCGGAGGCCCGGGGCCTTGTCGCGGCTTCGGGGATCTGGCCGACTGTCATCCCACCTGCTCCTTACCGCGCTTCATCTGCTCGTTGACGGTCGAGTTGAGGCGTCCCGCGAGGATGTCGACGGAGATCTCGCCCCTCATCGCGGCCGGGATGACCTGGTTGATGAGGGCTTCGAGGGCGTCCCACTTGATGTAGGGGGTGAACGGTGTCACCGAGAAGTGCTCCAGCTCGGCCTGCTGCGTCTTCAGGACCCGCTGCTGGTAGGCCTCCTTGTCCGGCATCAGCGGGCGAAGCGATTTCAGGGTCGGGATCCCCCAGCCGCCCTCCGCGCGCGCTTTGGCCGGTGCCTCGCCGAAGAACCACTCGAAGACCCGCCAGGCGGCGTCCTTGTTGCGCGCCTTCTTCGGCATCCACAGGCCGGTGGCGCTCTGGCAGGAGCTGAGCCGTGGGCCGCCTTCGAAGACGGGGGCGGGGGCGAGCCGGGACACGGGCGCCACCTTGGGTTCGGGGTAGATCATGCCGCCGAGCCAGTAGCCGTTGCCCGACATGGCCATGCGGTTCGCGACGTAGGTGGGCCCGTCCCAGGCGTCGGGGTTGGGCTGGATGAGGCTCGGCCCGACCCTGGTCTTGGCGTAGTCGACGTACCAGGCCAGGGCCCTGCGGGCCTCGGGCGTGGTGAAGTCGACGCGGCTGAAGTCGGCGGAGAAGAGGCTGCCTCCGGCGGCGGCCGTCAGGTTGGTGAAAAGGATGCCGAGACCGAGGCCGTTGTAGCTGCCGCCGTAGACAGTGGTCTGGCCGTTCTTGCGTCGGACCAGCTGCTTGGCGTTGTCCAGCCACTCCTCGTAGGTGATCGGCTCGGTCTCGGAAGGGTAAGCGAGGCCCGCCTTGTCGAAGTGGGAGGTGTTGTACCAGAACATCGCGTCCTGGGAGAAGTCCTTCGCCATGCCGTAACGGGGGCCGTTGCCCTGGGTCTTCCCGTCGTAGCGCCACAGGTCGTTGGCCGGGTCCAGGTCGTCGACCTTGAGGATGGAGGACTTCGCGAAGTAGGGGTCGAGGTTCTCGGCCACGCCCCGGGCGGCGAAGTACGGCGCGTCCAGGGCACCGAGGCCGCGCACCAGGTCCGGAGGGTTGCCGCTGGTGATCATCGCGATCAGCCGGGTGATGTCGTTCTTCACCACGGTGATCCGGATACCGAGCTCCTTCTGGGCCTGCTGGATCAGTTCCGGGCCGAGGTCGTTGAGTTCGGCCATCACCGTGATGCTCTCGCCGCCTCCGCCGCTCGCAGCGCCGGCCACTTGCAGCGCGCAACCGCTCAGCGCCGCCGCACCGGCCGCGGCGCCGCCCGCGGAGAGGCTGAGGAATCGGCGGCGGCTCAGCGGGGCCCCGGCATGTGGGCGCATGGACGCACCACCTCCTGCTCTATGTGCTTGACGATCTGTTCGATATTTCGGCCGTCGATCGAAAAGGCGGCCGTGCGGCTCGGCAACCGGTTGTCACGCAACGGGGCAGAGCTTCTTCCTGTCGGAAGACCACGTCAAGAGTCTTGGCAGAATTTCGAAAAGGGTTTCTTGACAGAACGTGTGGGAACCGGTTGCCATCATCTCCCATCGTCGCCCCGCTCAGGGAGATCGATGTTCAGGCCGAAGGAGACCGAGTTGAGCCACCCCGCCTACCGCGACCCCGTCCACGACGGAGCCACCGACCCCACCCTCGTCCGCCACCGCACGACCGGCGAGTGGTGGATGTTCTACACCCAGCGCCGCGCAGGCCTGAAGTGCGAGGGCGTGGAATGGGTGCACGGCACGGACATCGGCGTCGCCGTCAGCACGGACGATTGCCGCACCTGGACCTACCGAGGGATCGCCCGGGGCCTGGAGTACCAGCCGGGCCGCATGACGTACTGGGCACCCGAAGTGATCGCCGACGACGACGGCACCCACCACATGTATGTCTCCTACCTCCCCGGCGTCCGGGACGACTGGCTCGGCGACGCCCACCTGCTGCACTACACCTCGGCCGACCTGCTCCACTGGGAGTTCCGCTCCCTGCTCGACCTGGACAGCGACCGGGTCATCGACGCGACGGTGCACCCGTTGCCGGACGGGGCGGGCTGGCGCATGTGGTTCAAGGACGAGCGGGACGACTCCCGCATCCACACGGCGGACTCCCCCGACCTGTACACCTGGACGCGCACCGCTCCCGCGGCCACCGACCAGCCGCAGGAGGGTCCGACGGTGTTCCGCCTGGCCGGCGAGTACTGGATGATCACGGACAACTGGAAGGGACTGTCCGTCTACCGCTCCCCCGACCTGGAGAACTGGACGCGCGAGCCCTACCAGCTGCTGGCGGCAACCCCCGAGGGCCATCACGCGATGGTGGTCGAGCAGGGCGCGTCCGCGGCGCTGTGGTACTTCACCGCGGACGAGGACGATCCGGCCGGCCGCCGGTCGGTCGTCCGCGCCGCCCGCCTCGAAGTACGCGACGGTGCTCTCGTCTGCGACCCGGATGCCGTCGCGGTGCCGCTGGCAGCCGGGGCGACGCCGTGGTACCGGGGTGGGAAAACCAAGTAACCGATTTCGCGCCGGGGCCGGACCAACCCTTGCACACCTGCTCCGCCGTACCGATTGACCGCTGCTTCCCGGCAGATCTACGGTAGAAGGCGCTTTCTGAAAATGTTTCCCCGATTCCACTCAGCGTGTCAGGAGAGTCATGCCCAGCCCCCAGCTGCCGCGGGCCGTGTTCGCGTTGGATCCGGTGCACCTCCCCCTGCTGTTCCCCCCGCCGCTCATGGCCAGGCTGCGCCAGGCGGCCGAGCTCGACCCCGCCCTCGTCGTACGGGACTTCACCGATCCGGCGGCGGCCGCCGCACTCGCCGAGGCCGAGGTGCTGATCACCGGCTGGGGCTGCCCGCACCTGGACGCCGGCGTCCTCACCGCCACCCCCCGGCTGCGCACCGTCCTGCACGCCGCGGGCTCCGTGCGCTCCCTGGTCGGCGACGCCCTGTGGGAACGCGGGATCACCGTTTCCAGCGCGGTCACCGGCAACGCGCTGCCCGTCGCGGAGTACACGCTCGCGATGATCCTGCTCGCCGGGAAGGACACGTTCACCCATCGCGAGCGGTTCCGCAGCACCCATGCGTATCCGTCACCCGTCGAGACGGCCCACACCGGGAACGTCGGACGGCAGGTGGGCATCATCGGGGCCTCGCGGGTGGGGCGGCGGGTGCTGGAGCTGCTGCGGCCGTTCGACTTCACGGTGCTGCTGCACGACCCCTATGTCAGTGCCGCCGAGGCCGCGGGCCTCGGGGCGCAACTCCTGTCGCTGGACGACCTGTTGAGCCGCAGCGACATCGTGAGCCTGCACGCGCCCGACATCCCTGAGACCTACCGGATGCTGGACGGCGAGCGGCTCGCCCTCATCCGGGACGGAGGTGTGCTGATCAACACTTCCCGAGGAGCCCTGGTCGATCCGGACGCCCTTGCCGACGAACTGGTCTCGGGGCGGCTGCACGCCGTGCTCGACGTCACCGAGCCCGAGCCGCTGCCGGCCGGATCGCCGCTGTACCGGCTGCCCAACGTCTTCCTCACGCCGCACATCGCGGGGTCGCTCGGCAACGAGCTGGAGAGACTCGGACGGATCGTGGTGGAGGAGTTGGAGCGGCTGGGGGCCGGCGCACCCCTGGCCCATGAGGTGCGGCACGCGGACATGGCTAGAGTGGCATGACCCACCAGGGCAAATACCGACCGACCCAGGGCACAAGCCCACCCACAGCCACGGTCCCCAGGCCACCGGCCGGGAGGGAGCCGAAGGGGCGCGCCGGTGTCGAGAGCACGAGCGCGCGGAGGCGCGCAGCGCTGAGCACGGTCGTGCTCTCGACACCGGCAAAGAGCGCCCCGCAGGCGACCGACCCATTCAAGAAGGAGCAAGGGTGAGTCAGCGCAAGGCGTCCGGTGACGTCGGTCGGGCCACCATCCGGGACGTGGCGGAACGGGCGGGCGTGTCCGTGGCGAGTGTGTCGCGCGTCCTGTCCGGCAACTACCCGGTGTCGGAGGACCTGCGCCGCAAGGTGATGAAGGTCGTCCGGGACCTGGACTACGTCACCAACGCCCATGCCCGGTCGCTGGCCGGCGGCGGTACGCCCACGGTGGCGATCCTGATCAACAACATCACCGGCGCGGCGTTCGCCCACGTGGCGAAGGGCGTCGAGGGCGCCGCGACGCTGCGGGGCTGGCTGTCGCTGGTGGGCACCACCGGCGACGACCCGGAGCGGGAACTCGCGCTGGTCAACCTGATGCGCCAGCAGGGCGTGGCGGCCGTGGTACTGCTCGGCGGCGCCTACGACTACGACGAGTACCAGCTGCGCATGGCTCGATTCGCCCGCTCTCTGGACGCGGCCGGCTCCCATCTCGTGCTGGTGGGCCGGCCCCCTCTGGAGGGCGATGTGCCGGCCACGACGGTGGACTACGACAACGAGGGCGGCGCCTATGCCATGGCCAGCCATCTGTTGTCGGCCGGGCACCGCAGGGTGCTGGTGCTGCCCGGGCATTCCGAACTGACCACCGCACAGGGGCGGTTGAGGGGTGCGCAGCGCGCCTTTGAGGCGTACGGCGTGCCCTTCGAGCCGGGGCTCGTCAGGCATGGCCAGTACTACTACGAGCACGGGTACGAGGCCGTGGAGAGCGCGCTGCGCGAGACGCCGGGCTTCACCGCTGTGCTGGCCGGGACGGATGTGGTCGCCGCCGGCGCCATGCAGGCGCTGCGTGCGGCCGGGCTGCGGGTGCCCGAGGACGTGTCGATCGTGGGCTACGACGACATTCCCCTGGCCTCGCAGCTGACGCCCCAACTGACCACCGTGCACGTGCCGTACGAGGAGATGGGCCGGGTCGCGCTGCGCGCGGTGGCGGACCGCCGTGAGGGCGGCGGAGGGCGCCGCAAGGGCAGCGACGGCGAGCATCTGGTGCTGGGCACCCATGTCGTCGTACGGGACTCCGTGCGGCCGCCCGTGCGCCATGGCTGAGCCTAGGCGGGTCGTCCGCTCAGGAAAACGTCATGAGCGATCGTTACGTAAGCGTTTTCCGAAGTAATTTCACGGCTGCGGGGCGCCCATCGAGGGCGCTGCCGGAGCCCGGACCAGGCCCTGCTCCACTGTCTCCGACCTGCGCATATGCCGTCCGAGGCGCGCGCTGCCGACAGGCTCTCCGCGCTAACCCGCCGGACAAGCAGTCGTAACAAATTTGCCCCCTGCCTCTTGCTATGAGCAGAGGCGTCGGCCTACCGTCCCTGCAACCGCTTACTACAGCTTCTGCTTGGCCTAATCCCCCGCAACCGCGAGCCGCTGGTTTCCGGCCGCCGTTCCTGGCCAGCACCCCGAGCCGCAGTCGTTCCGCAAGAACGCCTCCCATTCCGAAGGATCACGGTCAGATGAACTTCACCAGCCCCCGGAGAAGGTTCGCTTCCGCCGCCGTCGCGGGAATCGCACTGACAGGTCTGCTCGCCGCCTGTGGCGGATCCGACTCCGAGGACGAAGCCTCGGGCTCGTCCGGTCCGGTCACCCTCGACTTCTGGGGGTGGGCCAACGGCCAGGAGGCGGTCGTCAAGGCGTTCAACGCCTCGCACAAGGACATCCAGCTGAAGTACACGAAGGTCACGGACCAGCTGACCATGCAGAAGCAGCTGACCAACGCCGTCAAGGCGGGCAACGCGCCCTGCCTCCTGCAGAACACCGGCGAGTACGTGACGAGCTGGGTCTCGCAGGGCGCGCTCGCCGACATCACGCAGTACGTCGAGGGCAGCAAGGACCAGTTCAACGCCGGTTCCTGGGCGACCGCGCAGGTCCAGGGCAAGCTGTACGGCGTCCCCACCAGTTCGGCGCCGAACTTCACCATCTACCGCACGGACCTCTTCGAGAAGTACGGCATCGAGCCCCCCAAGACCTGGGACGACTTCATCGCCGCGGGCAAGGTGCTGAAGAAGCACGGGATCAAGATCACCAACTACGCCGGTGAGGACCCGAGCACCCTGGAGGTGCTCGCCATGCAGGCCGGCGCGCACTGGTACGCCATCGACGGCGACTCCTGGAAGGTGGACTTCCAGGACGAGGGCACGCTGAAGGCCGCGAAGGTGATCCAGGAGATCATCGACAACGACCTGAACTCCAAGCTGTCCTTCGCCGACTACGCGGCCGTGCAGCGCAACTACGACAACGGCGGCACCGCGACCCGGCAGATCTCCACCTGGCAGCAGGCCGGCATGGTGCAGAACTTCACCAAGTCCTTCGGCAAGTGGGCCCTGTCCCCGTGGCCGACGTTCGCGGGCGAGGCGGCCAAGACGCCGGCCCCCACCAACCTGACCGGCAGCGTCACCCTGGTGACCAAGGACTGCAAGAGCCAGGAGCAGGCCGCCGAGGCGGCACTGTGGATGTCCACCGACCCCGGCGCGGTCAAGACGATGGCGAGCCCGGAGACGGGCAACGGCGTGATGCCGGCCCTCAAGGACAGTGACACGTACGTCGCCGAGGCGACCTCCGAGAAGCTGCTCGGGAAGAACTACGACGCGGCGCAGACCGTCGTGAAGGACAGCCTGAACACGGTCACCACCGACTGGACCTTCGGGCCCAACTGGACCGCCATGTTCACCGAGATGCAGGCCGGCTGGGCCAAGGTGGTCAGCAAGGAGCAGACCGTGACCGAGCTGCTCGCGCACATGCAGGACTGGACGGTCAAGGACCTGAAGTCCCGCGGCATCAGCGTCAAGGGCTGAGGCAGAACCCGATGATTCGCTCTCTGCGCTGGAAGGGGGCCGCCTTCAC
Organism: Streptomyces cupreus; assembly: GCF_014257025.1. GTDB lineage: Bacteria > Actinomycetota > Actinomycetes > Streptomycetales > Streptomycetaceae > Streptomyces > Streptomyces cupreus. The sequence goes on along the minus strand of NZ_JACMSF010000052.1, from coordinate 27,054 downwards.
GGTGCCCTTCCAGCTCGGCTTCGTCTTCCTGTACCTGCTCCCCATCGGTTACGCCGTCTACCAGTCGCTCTATCACGAGCAGCAGTCCGGTCTCGGGCTCGGCGGTGCCACCGAGGAGTTCGTCGGGTTCGACAACTACCGGCAGGGCCTGACGGATTCGAAGTTCATGGGGTCCGTCCTGCGTGTGGTGCTGTTCGCCTGTGTGCAGATCCCGGTGATGCTGGCCGTCAGCCTGGTGCTGGCGCTGTTCCTGGACGCGCTGGCCTCGAAGGCGGCGAGCCGGTTCCGGGTCCTGTTGCTGGTGCCGTACATGATCCCCGGGGTGGTCGCCGCCGTCGTGTGGATCAACCTGTACAGCCCGGACGTCGGTCCGCTCACCCCGATCGGCGAGCTCTTCGGCTTCGACTGGAACTTCTTCGCGCCGTCGATGGTGTGGCCGTCCATCGGCAACCTGCTGACCTGGCACGGCATCGGCTACAACATGGTGATCATCTACTCGGCGCTGCAAGGTGTGCCGCGTGAGCTGTTCGAGGCCGCCCGTCTTGACGGCGCCTCCGAGTGGCGTATCGCGCTCAGCATCAAGATCCCGTTCGTGCGGGGCGCGTTGGTGCTGACCGGCATGCTCTCGATCATCCAGATGCTCCAGATCTTCAACGAGCCGGCGCTGTTCCGGAACGTCACCCCGCAGACGGTCGACGACAGCTTCACCCCGATCATGATCATCTACAACCAGGCGTTCAACGCCGGCAACTACCACTACGCCGCGACTCTGTCGGTGCTGCTCGCCCTCATCCTCGGTGTCGCCTCCTTCCTGTTCTACCGGCTCACTTCGAGGGAGGCCGACTGATGACGCTCACCGAAGAGCGCGGCGTCAAGACGCGCACGGTCCATCGCCTGGGCCGCCCCGACCCCGCGGCCCGTTCGCGCGGCGGCCAGCGCTTCCTGCTCGTCGGGCTGGTGCTGGCCAGCATGTACAGCCTGTTCCCGGTGTGGTGGCTCATCGTCGCCTCGACCAAGGACCGCACGGGCCTGTACCAGTCCAACGGCCTGTGGTTCTCCGGCTGGCACCTGTGGGACAACCTGGAGCAGCTGTTCACCTACGAGGACGGCATCTTCCTGCGCTGGACCGCCAACTCGTTCCTGTACGCCGGTGTCGGCTCCCTCGGCGGCACACTGCTCGCCCTGGCGACGGGCTACGGCCTCGCGCGCTTCCAGTTCCCGGGCCGCAACCTGGTGTTCGCGTGCGTGGTCGGCTCGTTCCTGATCCCGATCGCCCTGCTGACGCTGCCGCTGTACCTGCTGTTCTCGGAGATCGGCCTGGTCGACACGCCCTGGGCGATGCTGATCCCCTGCCTGATCAACCCGTTCAGCGTCTACCTGGCGAAGGTGTACACCGAGGCCACGGTCCCCTACGAGCTGCTGGAGGCCGCCCGGATCGACGGCGCCGGCGAGCTGCGGATCTTCTTCAGCATCGTGCTGCGGATGATGACGACGGGCGGGGCGACCGTGTTCCTGCTCGCGTTCGTGAATACGTGGAACGCCTTCTTCCTGCCCCTGACCGTGCTGCGCGGCGAGGAGAACTGGACGCTCAACCTGGGCCTGTACAACTGGTCCGGCAAACGCCTGGAGTCCGGCGTCGACCTGACCAGCCTCGTCCTCACCGGCGCCCTGCTGTCCGTCGTCCCGATGGCGATCATGATGGTCGCGATGCGCCGCTACTGGCGCACGGGCGTGACGCTGGGGGCGCTGAAGTGACCCGGCTGCACAACCCCGTCATCCGCGGGTTCGCCCCCGACCCCTCGATGGTGCGCGTCGGCGACTGGTACTACCTGGCCACCAGTTCCTTCGAGTGGTTCCCGACGATCCCGCTCCACCGCTCCCGTGACCTGGCGCACTGGGAGTACGCGGGCCATGTCGAGGGCGCGGTCCCCGGCGGCTCCCTCGCCGGGGTGCCGGACTCGGGCGGCGTCTGGGCGCCGTCGCTGAGCTGGGACGGGGAGCGGTTCTGGGTGACGTACTCGATCGTGCGCTCGGTCGGGACGCCGTACTTCGACGTGGACACATACATCAGTACGTCCCCCATTCTCGGCTTCGCTCGAACGGGGGCACCCCCATCGGAGGCGGACGGCAAGTGGACGGCACCGCGCCGGATCGCGAGCCACGGCTTCGATCCCGCGCTCTTCCATGAGGAGGACCGGTTGTGGCTGCTCAATCTGCAGAACGACCACCGCCCAGGAGGCAGGCGGTTCGCCGGGATCGTCATGACCGAGCTGGATCGGGAGACGCTGAGTCCTGTCGGTGGGACCCACCTGCTCCTCCAGCACGAGCGGCTCGTCGAGGGACCGAAACTGGTGCGCCGGGACGGCTGGTACTACCTGGTGCTGGCCGAGGGCGGCACGGGGTTCGAGCACGGGGTGCTGGTGGCACGCAGCCGCGAACTCACAGGGCCCTACGAGCTCGACGACCGGCCGCTGTTGACGTCCCGGGACGACCCCTCGCTGCCGCTGCAGAAGGCGGGGCACGGCGAGCTGGTGCAGACCCCGGACGGCGACTGGGTGTTGAGCCACCTCGCGGCCCGACCGGTGGCAACGCCGAACGGCCCGCGCTGCACGCTCGGTCGGGAGACGGCGATCCAGGCGGTGACCTGGGACGCGGAGGGCTGGCCGAGAATGCGGCACGGGGGTCCGTATCCGACGATCGAGCTCGACGTGCCGACGCCTTCCGACCGGTCGACGCCTCCCAACCGGTCAGCGGCTGACGCCCGGCTGACGGCTGACGCCCGTCCGACGGCTGACGCCCGATCGACGCCTGCCGACCGACCGGCGACAGACGCCCGAGCAACACCTCCCGACCGGTCAGCGGCAGACACCCGGCTGACGGCTGACGCCCGTCCGACGGCTGACGCCCGATCGACGCCTGCCGACCGACCGGCGACAGACGCCCGAGCAACACCTCCCGACCGGTCATCGGCAGACACCCGCTCGACAGCTCCCGACGCGCTGACACCCACCGACCGACCGACCCTCACCGCCCGGTCGACGCCTCCCGACCAACCGACGCCGACCGACCGACCGACCCCCACCGACCCACCAACGCCCCCCGCCCCACCATCCTCCCGCCCCGCCACCCCCGACGACCCGTTGGGCTGGCCCTGGAGCAGCCTGCGCGGCGCGCCCGACCCGTCCTGGGCCGACGCGGCGGCGCGTGGCGGCCGGATCCGGCTGCGCGGCCGGCACGGGCCGGAGTCGCGCTGGGCGCACAGCCTGCTCGCCCAGCGGATCACCGAGCACCGGGCGGAGGCGCAGGTCACCGTCGAGGCACGGCCACGTACGTTCACACAGGCGGCCGGGCTGGTGCTCTGGTACAACACCGAGGCGTATCTGGCCCTCGACCTGACCTGGGCGGAGCCCGAGGAGGAGGAACAGCGCGGGCAGCAGTGGCGGGGCGCAGGCCGTACGGTCCTCAGCCTCGTGGAGCGCGAGGAGTTCGGCACCCGGCAGGCGGCAGTGGTCGACGTCGACGCGGAGGGGCCGCTGACCCTCGGGGCGACGGTCGACGGCTCCGAGGCGCGGTTCTGGTACGTCCACGGCGGTGCACGGACACCGGTCGGGCCTCCGCTGGACTTCTCCAGACTCTCCGACGACTACGGGTCCAAGCTGCGGTTCACCGGGGCGATGGCCGGCATCCACGTCGTGGACCTCGTCGACGCGGCGTTCACTGCCGACTTCACGGGGTTCCGCCTCACCTGCGGTGGGGCCTGATCCGCCGGACAGGCCCCAGCCCGTTCCCGCCCGTTCGAGGTTTCGAAAGCCGGAGCTCGTGGGGTCCTGCGAACTCCGGCCTCTTCCCGACGTCTTGCGACGAACCTAGGGTAGAGAGCGCTTACTATCCGGTCGGTCACCCGACCGCGGAAAACAGCGTTGGTCGAGACTTTCGATGGCCCTCGGGCGGGCCGGAGAGGTGGTTCCCGATGGTCCGTACGGGGAGTGCGCACGTGGCGGCCGGGCCGACCCTGGCGGTGGTCGCCCGTGAGGCGGGAGTGTCCGTGCCCACCGCCTCCAAGGTCGTCAACGGCCGCGAGGACGTCGCGCCCGAGACGCGCCGACGGGTCACCGAGGCGCTGGACCGGCTCGGTTATGTCCGCAGACCCCGCTTCGACGCGGTCAGGACATCCGGGTTCATCGATCTGGTGGTGCACGCCCTGGACACCTCCTGCTCCGGGGCGGTCCTGCACGGGGTGGAGGCGGCGGCGCACGACGCCGGCCTTGAGGTGGTCGTCTCGGCCGGGCTGCCCCGGGCCACCGGCGGCCGTCCGGAGCGCGGCTGGCTGGACAAGCTCACGGCGCGCGGCTCCTCCGGGGTGCTGTTCCATCTGACCGAGCTGACCTCCGCCCAGTACACCTGGCTCGATCAGCACCGCATCCCGTTCGTGATGATCGACCCGGTCCTCGAACCGCCGCCGGGCGTGGTGTCGGTGGGCGCGGCGAACTGGCAGGGCGGGGTGACGGCGACCGAACATCTGCTGGCACTGGGGCACGATCGGATCGCCGTGGTCGCGGGGCACCAGCGCACGATGGCCGACAGTGCCCGGGTTGCCGGCTACCGTTCCGCGCTCGCCTCGGCGGGCGTACGGCACCGGCCCGAGTACGTCCGGCACGCGGGCTCGGACGAGGACCTGGCCCGCCGCCGCACACTGGAGCTGCTGGACCTGCCCGAACCCCCGACGGCACTCTTCGTCTGCTCGGACCGCATGGCCCATGGCGTCTACGCGGCCCTCGCCGAACGGGAGTTGAGCGTCCCGGACGACATCAGCGTGGTGGGCTTCGACGATCTGCCGGAGTCCCGCTGGATCACCCCGGCGCTCACCACGGTCCGCCAGCCGCTGTCCGAGATGGCGGCGACGGCGCTGCGACTGCTGGTGCGCATGATGGCCGGGGACCGGCCGGAGAGCACCCGTACCGAACTGTCGACCCGGCTGGTGGAGCGGGCGAGCACGGCGGCGCCGAGCTTGGCATGTCCCGTAAGTCGTCCATAGGTTGACCCGATGGGTCTCATCGACAAGCTGACCGGCACCCGATACCCCGAGGACGGGGTCGTACCGCTGTCGGCGTCCGAGGTCCGGGCCGCACTGCTTGCGCTCAACGCCCCGGACGCGCCGTACCGCATACGCACCGCGCTGACCGCGGAGAAGGCCGACCTGGTGGCGGAGTGGCGGATCCCGCCGTCCGCCTCGCCTCGGCTTGAGCGGACCGTGAAGACACGGATGCTGCTGGTCCCGGAGCGGCGCGAGGTGCGCAGCGTCGACGAGCAGTGGGAGGTGAAGCGGACCGGGAACCCGCCGCGGTGGGTGGTCTCGCGCCGGCACTCCGTCGGGCAGGTGAACTGGGTGGAGCGGCAGTGGACGTACGAGCGGGGGCCCGACGGGCGGCGGCAGAAGGTCGAGACGTTCCGCTTCGGCTCCCGGGAGGTCAAGGACCCCTTGCGGGAGGCGGCCCTCGGCGCGGGGTGGACCTGGCGGGGGATGATGTTCAGGCTCGGGCCGCCCAGGTGATCCCGCCCTTGAGGTGGGCGCGGAAGTCGGGGTCGTCGTAGGCCTCGGACGCGTGGCCGAGGGCGGTGTAGAAGACGCGTCCGGCGCCCTGTTCGCGGCACCAGGCGAGCGGGTGGTCGGCGCCCATGCCGCCGCCTTCGTAGGACGACTCGTCGGCGGTCAGCAACACCCGAACCGTGTCACGGGGATTGGTGTCGAAGTCGTACCACTCGTCGGTGAAGTCCCAGGCGGGCGGAAGATGGCGGGTCGCCGGGTGGTCGTGGTCCTCGATCAGGGCGCGGCCGGGCTGGAACTGCGGGTGGCGGGTGAAGCGGGCGCCCAAGAGCTCGCCGTAGTAGGGCCATTCGTACTCGGTGCAGGCCGCCGCGTGCACGCCGACGAACCCGCCGCCCGCCTCGACGTACCCGGCCAGCCGCTCCCGCCCGGCCGGGGTCAGCACCTCGCCGCTGGTGGAGAGGAAGACGACGGCGGCGTACGGCTCCAGGGGCGCGGTGAGTGCGGCCGGGTCCTCGCCGTGGTCGATCTCGAAGCCGCCGAGGGTACGCAGGCAGGCGACGGCGGCCGGGATGGAGTCGTGCCGGTAGCCGGTGGTGCGGGTGTGGACGAGAAGTCGCGGGCCCATGGTCGACGACTCTAGGCCCTGCACCGTTCCTAATCAGTGAGCAGGGGTGAGTCTTGGACCCATACCTGGTCACTGCGGACATCCCGAACGGTTTTGGATGCCCTGGTCGCCCGCTTTCGCTCCGCGTCCGGTGACACGGATCGTGTCCGTGGTCCGGGGATGCAGGGGCGGGTTCCCTCACGCCCTCGGGCGTCCGGTCGGGCCTGGACGGTCCGATACCCGCGACGATCACTCTGGTCGTCGCGGGGCGGTGCCGTCCGTCGCCGGATCGGATGCCCGAGGGCGCGCCTGCCGATCGCGATGCTTGCGGCATCGTGTCGGGTGGGTTTCTGGTTGTTGCCGGTCAGGGGTTTCTGCCAGTGCTGGGCGCCCCACTTGCTCGTGTAGGCGGGGTCGACAGCGATGATGGTGAGGCCGAGTTCGGCGGCCATCGACAACAGCCGGGAGCGCAGCCTGGACGTGGGCATGCCGGAGATGAGGTGGCGGAATCGCTTGCGGCGGCCGTGCTTTTCGCGGGTTTTCTCCGCGCTGAAGTCCAGGTCCTCGATCGCGATGGCGAGGCCATGCCGCTGGGCGAAGTGCAGCAGGCGGATGAGGGCGTGGCGGACCTGGGCGTCGCGGTGGCCGGCGGTGCCGGTGAGGTCGTAGCCGAACCGGAGCGGTGCTCCGACCGGGTTGCCGTGCGTATCAAGGCGCCAGGCGGCGAGGTGGTCGGCGTTGGTGTCGACCCCGACCATCCCCCTCGCGCGGGCCGCCGACAGCGGCACGACCGTGGCCGGGGGGATGGTCCAGGAGGCGGTGAGATACCAGCGCCCGCGCACGGCGTCTTCGTGGATGCTGTAGGCGACGGCCCGGTCGGAGGTGATGCGGTCGCGCCACTGCTCGCCCCGGTGCGTGAACGCCACCCGCGCGGTGAGCACGTACCGCCCGTATGGGGCGTTCGCCAGGTGGGTGAGCGGGGCGGGGAGTTTGATGCTCAGCTCACCTGCCCGTCGGGGGTGACGCGGATGGTCTCGTTGCCGTACCGCTTGCCGGATTCGCCGTCGGCCTTGAGGAACCGGCGCCCGGCCTTCCATCGGGCCCGCCACTCGGCTTCGGTGAGCTGGGCCGCCTTAAGTTGGTGACGGGTGTTCAGCAACTGCTTTTTGCCGCGCACCACATGCACGATGCCGTCCTGCCAGTCGGCGCGTGCCGCCGTCAGCCGGTCTTCGAGGACGTGCAGGCGGCGGGACTTGGTGAACCACTCCCGCTTGCTGCGGTAGCCGCCCGGCGCATGCCCGCTGCCTTTCTCTCCCACGGGCAGGGACAGCCGGTGCGCGACCGTGCGCACTCCCTCCTCCAGGCCCCGCACGTGGGCGAGCTGCGCCCGCCGCGCCAGTGCCCACTGATCATGCGTGGCCTTCGTGATCGATCCCGCCCAGCGTGAGGACGACTGACCGGTCAGGATGCGCTTGCGCTCCGCCCATGCGTCAGCGTCATGGTCGAGCCCGGCCGCGCACCGAGTCCTCAGATCCCGGGAGGCGAGCGAGCCAAGATGGTCGCCGACCAGACGGAGCACCTGTTCGTCGTCGGCGGTCAGACGCTTGAGCCGGTCACGGACCGCCACCGCGGACGGGCCGGGCACCACGAAGGGCGCCGCAACCTTCCGCAGCCCACCCACCCCGACTACCCTCCCCTCCAGGCCCGCAGAACCCTGTCACCGAACTCAACGACCACGACCCGAAGAGGTCACCCATTCGATGAAAGAACTCCCATTCCCCGCACGCCCCACACAGCCCGGACACTCACTCATCCATGCCGCAACACACTCGCACGCTGTTCCGCGGCAGCAGTGCACAACCCCAACTGCCCCGCTGGTTGGGTCATTCGGGCTTCTCCTCCACACCGGGTTCACGACAATGCGTGCATGACCGATGACTGGCGGCAACGGATCGACGCGCTCCAGGAGGAGCTGATCCGCCGTGACGACCCCACCGCCTGGGTGCGGGAGGCCGACGCGGTGGACGCCTCGCTGCGCTATCCCCATCTCGCCCTGCGCGGGCCGGTGTTCGGGGTCGCCGTACTCGATCCGGCGGCGGGGCCGCGCTGGCGGCTGCTGAAGCCGGTGGTGGACCCCATGCCGCAGGTGACCCGGGACGGGCTCAACTCCCATCTGTGGTTCAAGGCGAAGGACGGCACCGACGATCCGGCCGTACGGCGTGAACTGCTGGCCGCGGTGGCGGTGCTGGACGGGGAGCCGGTGAACGAGATCGAGGCGTGCGGGGTGCGCTACCGGGTGGTGCGCGCCGACGAGTTCTCACGCGGCGACGGCGAGAACCTGGAGCCGCCCCGGCCGACCGACCCGGAGCCTGCCGAGCCGTCCTGGGAGCGGCCCCGCAAGCACAACCCCGGGCCGGACGTGGGCTTCGTCCTCGACCCCGCCCATGACGACGGCCCGATGGCCGGGGCGATCCGGCTGGGGCTGCGGGACTTCGCCTACAGCGGCGCCCATGTCCCCGCCGAGGTGTACGCCGACTCCGAGCGGGCTGTCGGCTCCCACCCGGACGTCGTGCTGCTGCCGACCTGCTTCGGCGTGGTGGAACGCGGCACGATCGGCTGGGAACCGTCCGGCGGGCTCGCCGCGACCCCGCACGACGCCCGGCGCCATCTGTACGACGGGATGGCCGAGGTCTGGGCCGTGCTGCACCGGTACGACGACGCCACGCGGGCCGTGTACGCGAAGGCGGCCGAGGAGTTCAGGGCGCTCGGCCGCGCGGACGAGTTCTCGGTGGCCGAGCGCCGCTTCCGGATCTGCCGGGTGGACCGCATGCTCCGCATGGGGCCCGACGGCCCCGAACCCCCGCGCCCCTCGGACCACGACGAGTACGGCCCCATGCGGATCCATCCTCAGATGGACGAGCACGGCACGATCGCCCACGACTGACGGCGGAGGGTCAACCGGTCGTGTTGGCCTCGTTGTTCGGCGCGCCGTCACCCTCCGGCGGCAGGTCCCCGCGCTCCACGGATCCGCCGCCCGCGGGAGCCTGAGGCAGCAGGGCGTCGAGCTCGTCCTCCGACGGCCGGTGCACGGCGAGGGCGGCTTCCCTCAGCACGTCCCGCTTCACCCCCTCCCCGCGCACCCGCACCACATGCCCCTTCTTCGGTACGGCGTACTCCTGACCGCGGTACCAGGCCTCCCCCTCGCGTTCGCAGGGCGCCGTCGTCCCCTGGGCGCAGGTGTCGGCGGTCATCGTGCCGCGGTCCACGGAGAGTTGGAGCTGGACTCCGCCCTCCTTGGAGACGTACACGGCGGAGAACCCGTCGTCGCCGATCACGCCCACGGACTGCTGGGCGAGGGTGAAGCCGGGGGCTTCGATGGCATAGACGTGTTCCGGCGCGATGCCCAACGCCTCGGCCCGGGAGGCGAGTTCGGCCGGGTCCGCGGCGGCGTCGCCCGACTTGTCGGAGCCACAGGCGGTGAGCAGAGCACAGGAGAGGAGAAGCGCCGGCAGGACACCCCGTTGACGGATCACGACCCCCATCCTGCCGCACAGCTGTTCCATTACGGCCGGGAATCCGCATAGCCTCGTGGTCGATGAACACGATTCCCGCCCTTCTGGACCACCTCGTCCTCGCCACCCCCGATCTGGCCGCTACGGTCGCCGACTTCGCCCGGCGCACCGGTGTGACGCCCGCCCCCGGCGGCGCCCATGTCGGGCTGGGCACGCGGAACCACCTGGTGGGCCTGGGCGGTGGCAGCTATCTGGAGATCATCGGCCCGGACCCGGAGCGGTCCGCGCCCGATGAACCGCCCCTCTTCGGCGTCGACGGGCCGACCGGTGCGCGCACGATCACCTGGGCGATCAGCCCGCCGGACCTGGACGCGGCCATCGCCAAGGCCCGCGCCCACGGCTACGACCCGGGCCCCGCGCACCCGATGAGCCGCCGCAGACCCGACGGCACTCTCCTTGAGTGGCGTCTGACCGACGGCGCCGCCGCACACCCGTCGGGTCTGGTGCCGTTCCTCATCGACTGGAGTACGTCGGCGCATCCCACGGCGTCGGGCCTGCCGACCGTGCCGCTGCTGTCGATGTCCGCGAGCGCCCCCGACCCGGACGAGCTCCGGCCCCTGCTGGCCGCGCTGGGCACCGACCTGGACCTCACCGAGGGCCCGGTGGGCATCTCGTTCACGCTGAACACCCCGAACGGGCCGGTGACCTTCGACTGAGCGACCGATGTCCGTTTCCTTCAAGACCGGCCGCCCGGCCCCTGCCTACGGTGGCCGCATGACTCCACGATTCGATGCCTTCGGCCTTCTGGTCTCCGACATGACCGCCGCGGTCACCTTCTACCGCCGCCTCGGTTTCGTCTTCCCCGAGGGCGCCGAGAACGAGGACCACGCCGAGGCCCAACTTCCCGGCGGGCTACGGCTGATGCTGGACACCGAGGAGCTGGCCCGCTCCCTGCACCCCGACTGGCAGCCGCCCTCCGGCTTCCGGCACTCACTGGCCCTGCGCTGCGACGACCCGGCCGAGGTCGACACGGTGTACGAGGAACTCGTCGGCGCCGGCTACCACGGTGAGCTCAAGCCCTGGGACGCCTTCTGGGGCCAGCGGTACGCGGTCGTGCACGACCCGGACGGCAACGGCGTCGACCTGTTCGCGCCGCTAGCGGCGGCCGAGTAGCTCGCCCAGCGGCACCCCGGCCAACTCCTTCACGTCCCGCGCCAGATGGGCCTGGTCGGCGAACCCGGCGCGGGCCGCCGCCTGAGCGAACGGCACCTCGGCGCGAGCGAGGCCCAGCGCCCGCCGGAAGCGCAGAATGCGGGCGAGCGTCTTGGGCCCGTACCCGAACGCGTCCAGCGCCCGCCGGTGCAACTGCCGTGCGCCGAGCCCGAGTTCATCGGCGGTGGCGCCGACGGCCCGTCCCTCGTCCAGAGCGCCCACCAGCCGTCGCAGCAGGGGATCGGGCGCCTCGGCGCGCTCCAGCACGACCTCCTCCAGCGCGGTCGGCAGGTCGGCCGCTCCTTCGATACGGCCGGACAGTCGCCGTACCTCGGAGGCGGGCCACAGTTCGGCGAGGCCGACGCGGCGGTCGCGCAGTTCGTGCGCGGGCACGCCCAGGAAGGCGGGCGCGGAACCCGGGTAGAAGCGCACGCCGAACCAACTGCCCTCCTCGCCTTCGGTGACGTAGGCCCGGGTGTCGGCGCCCGCGACGATCAGCCGCCCTTCGTGCCACAGCAGATCCATGCAGCCGTCGGGCAGGACGCGCCCGGCGCCGGACGACGTGGTCGCCCAGACGAAGGCGCCGGAGAGCCGGGACGGCCTTTCCCGGTACACGGGTCTACGTCCCCCTCACGCGATGCTCCTGTGGACTCACCCCGTAGACCCGCTTGAACGCGCTGGACAGCGCGAACGCGCTCCCGTATCCGACCCGTCGGGCGATCGCGTCGAGCGTGTCCTCGGTGTCCCGCATCGCGTCCGCGGCGAGGGCGAGGCGCCAGCCGGTGAGGTATGTCATCGGCGGCTCGCCGACCAGCTCCGTGAACCGCCGGGCCAGCGCCGCCCGTGACACCCCCGCCTTCGCCGCCAGCGACGCCACCGTCCAGGGGTGCGCCGGATCGTCCTGCACCAGCCGCAGCACCCGCCCCACCACGGGATCCGCCAGCGCCCGGTACCAGGCCGGCGCCTCCGCCTCCGGACGCGAGAACCAGGCTCGCAGCGCCGCGATGACCAGCAGATCCAGCAGCCGGTCCAGGACCACCTCCTGGCCCGGTTCGTCGCGGACGATCTCCTCCATGAGGTACGGGGTGAGCGGGCAGTCCCACACCTCGGCCGTGAGCGTCAGCAGCGGCGGCAGCGCGTCCAGCAGCCGCCCGCTGACCTCTCCCTGCCACAGATAGGTGCCGATCAGCATCACGGCCGAACCGTCGAGCCGGTCGCCCCAGGTCCGCACGCCGAGATCCATGACGCCGTTGAGCGAACGGCCGTCGGGGTAGCGGCACTCCCCGCCCGGCAGGATCAGCGCCTGTGGTGCCGTGTCGGGGTCGTCGGCGCAGGTGTACGGGTCGGGGCCGCGCGCGATGGCGATATCGCCGGGGCGCAGCCGCACCCGCTCCCCCGACTCCGGCATGATCCACGCCTCGCCGCGGACCATCAGCATCACGGTCAGCGGGGCGCGGTCCTCGATGCGGACGGCCCAGGGCGGGTCGAAGCACGCGCGGATCATGAAGGCGCCACGCGCGCGTGGGCCCTCCAGAAGGCCTGCCAGGGCATCCATGGCGCCAGCGTAGACGCGCGCGCATGGGAATGAGCCGTTCAGCGATGGGTTGTTGGGGCGCGCGGCCGTTGACTGAGGGACATGACGACGAACACGCGGAACACGACAGTGATGGTGACCGGCGCCTCGGGCCGTACCGGCAGCCGGGTGGCCCAGGCCGTACGGGCGGCAGGTCTTGACGTACGGGAGGCGACCCGGTCCCGGGGCTTCGACTGGGAGGACCCGACGACCTGGGCTCAGACCCTGCGCGGCGCCGATGCCGCGTACCTGATGTACCCGTCCGACGTCGGCTCCCCCGCCGCGGCCGAGGGCATCGGGGCGCTGGCACGGGAAGCGGTCGGCCTCGGCGTGAGACGGCTGGTGCTGCTGTCGGCGCGCGGCGAGGAGCAGGCGCTGCCGACCGAGGAGGCGCTGAGGTCCTCGGGCGCGGACTGGACGATCGTACGGGCCGCGTGGTTCGCCCAGAACTTCAGCGAGGGCCCGCTGGCGGACGGGCTGCGCGAGGGCGGGGAGCTGGTCTTCCCGGCGGGCGAGGTCGAGGAGCCGTTCATCGACGTACGGGACATCGCGGACGTGGTGGCGGCCGTGCTGACGTCCGGGGACCGGTATGTGGGGCAGACGCTGGAGCTCACCGGCCCGCGTCTGCTGTCCTTCCGGCAGGGGGTCGCGGAGGTGTCGGCGGCGACTGGCGCCGAGCTGACGTACCTCCCGGTGCCGGCGCGGGCGTACCGGGAGAACCTGACCGCCTTCGGCATCCCCCAGGAGGAGGCCGACTTCCTGGTCGAGGTCTTCGAGACCCTGCTGGACGGCCGCAACGCCCACCTGACGGACACCGTCCACGAGATCCTGGGCCGCGTACCGCGCGACTTCACGGAGTTCGCCCGGGAGGCCGCGGCGGCGGGCGCCTAGAAGGCGTGACGGCCGCGGTCAGGAGCCGTCCGGCTTGTGCGGGGGATGCGTGCTCTTGACGTGGGTGCGCAGGCGGGACGTGACGTCCTCGGGGGGCAGGAAGCGCGACCAGCGTTCCGGGAACTCCGAGGGCATGTCCGGGTCGTCCGGATCGTCGTGGGCGGCCTCGCGGTGGGCGGCCGCGCGGGCCACGTACTCGGCGACCTGCGCCTCGCGCAGCCGCTCGTTGGCGGCGCGCGCCGCGGCCGTCGAGGCGGCCGGCCAGACCCGGTCGATCGCCGCGTTCACCGCGGCCCCCACGAGCACCGCGAACGCGGACACACCGATCCACAGCAGTACGGCGACGGCCGCGGCGAGGGAGCCGTAGATCGTGGCGCCTTCGACGGTGTTGGTGAGGTAGATCCGCAGCAGGAAGCTGCCGAGGACCCACATGCCGAGGGCCACCAGGGCGCCGGGGACGTCCTCGATCCACGGGGAGCGGACGGGCACGGAGACGTGGTACAGCGTCGTGAGGAAGGCGATGGACAGCAGGATGACCACCGGCCAGTACAGAACCTGGACCAGGGTCTCCGACCATGGCAGGACGTTGAGCACCGCGTCCGGGCCCGCCACCATCAGCGGCAGCGCGATCGAGCCGATCACCAGGGCGACCAGGAACAGCACGAAGGCGACAAGACGCGTCTTGACGATGCCGCGGACACCGTCGAGGCCGTACATGACGGTGATGGTGTCTATGAAGACGTTCACCGCGCGGGAGCCCGACCACAGGGCGAACAGGAAGCCGATGGAGATGACGTCGGGGCGGCCGCCCTTCATCACGTCGTCGAGGATCGGCTGGGCGATCTGGCGCACGCCCTTGTCGGACAGGACCGTGCGGGAGGCCTCGATGAGGTTGGCCTCCAGGCTGCTGATGGTGTCGGTGCCGGTCCAGTCGTCGACGTGGCCGAGCAGTCCGATCATGCTCAGCAGCAGCGGCGGTACGGACAGCAGCGTGAAGAAGGCCGCCTCCGCCGCGAGCCCCAGGATCCGGTACTCGATGCACGAGTTGACCGTGTCCTTGAGCAACAGCCAGGCGGTCCTGCGCTTCGAGACGTTCCGGTAGAGGGCACGCGCCCGGTGGAGACGGCCGGAGGGCCTCTGGGGGGGTTCACTTGCTGGCTGCACGACCTAACGGTATCCGCCGCCGGGCCCGCTCCCGTTCCGCCCCGGGGACGGCCGCGTCGGTGTGGTGACCGGCCCGATACGGAGGGGTAGGTTCGCAGTCATGGACGGCTCCACCCACACCGTGACGAACCAGCCCCCGCCCCTGGTCGGGTACGACGTCTACACCGCCGACCTGGCACTGACCTCAGCCGTCGAACGGCACCTCGATCCGGAGCTGCTCGACGAGGCGCACGGCGATCTGTCGGCGCTGGGGAGGTCGGCCGGCTCGTCGCAGCTCCAGGAGTGGGGTGTGCTGGCCAACGAGAACCCGCCACGGCTGCGCACCCACGACCGCTACGGCAACCGCGTCGACGAGGTCGACTTCCATCCGGCCTGGCACCGGCTGCTCGGCAAGGGGGTCGCCGCGGGGCTGACCGCGGCCTGGAACCGCCCGGGCGGGCATGTGCGGCGGGCCGCCGGGTTCCTGGTGTGGACGCAGGTCGAGGCCGGCAACGGCTGTCCGCTGTCGATGACCCACGCCGCCGTGCCCGCGCTGCGCACCGACCCGGACCTGGCCGCCGAATGGGAACCGCGGCTGACCTCCACGATCTACGAGCGTGAGCTGCGGCCTGCCCGGCACAAGGCCGGGGCGCTGTTCGGGATGGCCATGACGGAGAAGCAGGGCGGCAGCGACGTACGGGCCAACACGACGGCCGCACGGCCGCTGCCCGACGGGGAGTCCTACGAGCTGACCGGGCACAAGTGGTTCTGTTCGGCGCCCATGTCCGACGGGTTCCTGGTGCTCGCCCAGGCCCCGGGCGGACTGACCTGCTTCCTGGTGCCCCGGGTCCTGGAGGACGACACCCGCAACCCCTTCCACCTCCAGCGGCTCAAGGACAAGCTCGGCAACCGGTCCAACGCCTCCGCGGAGGTCGAGTTCGCGGGGACCTGGGCGCGCCGGGTCGGCGAGGAGGGGCGCGGGGTGCGGACCATCATCGAGATGGTGGCGGCGACCCGGCTGGACTGTGTGCTGGGCTCGGCGGGGCTGATGCGGCAGGCGGTGGCCCAGGCGATCCACCACTGCGACCACCGCGAGGCCTTCGGCGGCAGGCTGGCCGACAAGCCTCTGATGCGCAACGTCCTGGCCGACCTCGCCGTGGAGTCCGAGGCGGCCACCACCCTCGCACTGCGGCTCGCGGCCGCCTACGACGACGACGGCGAGCAGGAGCGGGCGCTGCTGCGGATCGCGGTGCCGGCCGCCAAGTACTGGGTGACCAAGCGCTGTACGCCGGTGACGGTCGAGGCGGCCGAGTGCCTGGGCGGCAACGGCTATGTCGAGGAGTCCGGAATGCCCCGGCTGGTACGGGAGTCGCCGCTGAACTCGGTCTGGGAGGGCGCGGGAAACGTCCAGGCCCTGGACGTACTGCGGGCCCTGCGCCGGGAACCGGACGCCCTCGACGCCTACCTCCAGGAGATCGGCCGAGCCCGCGGCGCCGACCACCGCCTGGACGGCGCGATCAAGGCCCTGCTGACCGAACTGGCCGACCTGGAGGGCGTAGAGGGCCGGGCCAGGAGGCTGACGGAGCGGCTCGCGCTGGTACTCCAGGGTTCGCTGCTCGTACGTTTCGCACCACCGGAGGTGGCTGACGCGTTCTGTGCGTCACGCCTGGGCGGCGACGGAGGCGCGGCCTTCGGAACGCTGCCGTCAACACTGAACCTGGCGTCAGTGGTGGACCGGTCGAGGCCGGAGGCCTGACCGAGGGGCGCGGGGCTGCATCGATGTGCCAACCGCCGGATGGTCGGGGGTGGTGCTGCGCCGACACGGCACCACCCCCGCACCGGCCCGTTCGAGGCCGCGAACGCCGCTCGGGACGGCGTTGCTCAAGTTTCAGTCAGCCCATGGCGGACCACCAGGGTTGCAAGGGGTTGCAACTTGTCAATCACTGTGGACGGAGTGTGCCCTTCCGCCGAGGATGGGCGTCACTATGAGATGACCAGTCACGAATCGACCGACGCACCCCCGGGGAGGGACTCGTGGCGCTGTCACCGATGGACGTGACGCAGCTGGCCGCCGTCGACACGGCACGCGCGGCGCGAGTGCTCAACGACGTGCGCAACGCCACGCTCTCCGGGCAGCGCGCGCCGGTCGCGCCGCGCCCGGTGATCGAGCAGTCCTGGGACCGGATGCTGCGCAGCGGGGTCGACCCCGACCATGACTTCCGCTCGGGGCTGCTCTCCCGCGAGGAGGTGCAGCGACGCCGGGAGACCGGCGCGCTGCGGCATGTGCTGCCGGTCCTGCGCGAGGGGCTGCTGTCGGTCGCGGACGTCGCCCACCACATCATGGTCGTCGCCGACGAGGACGCCCGGGTGCTGTGGCGGGAGGGCAGCGCGCCGGTGCTGCGCAAGGCCGACGGGCTGGGCCTTGAACTCGGCGCGGACTGGCGGGAGGACATCGTCGGCACCAACGGCGTGGGCACCCCGGCCGTTGTGCGCCGCCCGGTGCAGGTGTTCGCCTCCGAGCACTTCGTGCGCACCCACGCCACCTGGACCTGTGCCGGTGCCCCCATCACGGATCCGCGGGACGGCCGGCTGATCGGCGTGGTGGATGTCAGCGGACCGCTGGAGACCATGCATCCGGCGACCCTGGCCTGGGTGGACACCGTCGCCAAGCTTGCCGAGGCGCGGCTGCGGGAGCTGCATCTGACCTCGCTGGAGCGGCTGCGCGCGGTGGCGGCGCCGGTGTTGTCCCGGCTCGCGGGGCGGGCGCTGGTGGTGGACCGGGACGGCTGGTGCGCGGCGGTGACGGGGATGCCGTACATGAACCGGATCGCGCTGCCCAAGTCGCTTGCGGCGGGCCGTCGGTGGCTGCCGCCGCTCGGGCTGTGCGCGGTGGAGCCGCTGGCGGGCGGCTGGCTGCTCAGGCCCGCCGACGAGCCGGTGCCGCGCGGGCGCACCCGGATCGTGCTCGATCTGTCGCAGCCGCGCCGCTGGTCGATGACGGTGACCGGCGGAGCGGGCACCTGGACCCATGAACTGAGCCCCCGGCACGCCGAGTTGCTCTGTCTGCTGGCCCTGTACCGGGGCGGTCTGAGCGCGGCGGGCCTGGCCGAGGAGATGTTCGGCGACGCGGGCCGCACGGTGACGGTCCGGGCCGAGATGTCACGGGTACGGCGCTACCTCGGAGGGCTGCTGGAACACCGACCTTATCGTTTCTGCGAGGACGCGGAGGTGGATGTGCTGTTCCCCGAAAACCCACGGGATCTGCTACCGCACTCGACGGCGCCCGGGGTGGCAGACGGCCGGGGGGCGCCCCGATAGGGGCGCGGGGAACCGCGCGACCAGCCACGAGGGCGCCGCGGACGAACGACGACGCGTCTCGGCCCTTCCAGCGGAGCGTTTTGCGAGGTCTTCGTCCCCGACCGTGCCCCACTGCCGTAGCATCCTCCATGGGCCACCCCACCTGCTCCTTGGTCAACGCACGGATCAACAGGCGCAGTTGGCCCGCCCTCGGGAGGACGTCATGACACAGCATCGCGGCAGGCACCGCCGGCGCAAACGGGGCCGTGCGCTGCGCGGAGTGCTGGCCGGGACCGCCCTCGCGCTCACCGCTGCCGCCACCATGATCAGCGCCTCCCAGGCCACGGTCGACCACGATCCCGGGGCGCTCAAGCCCCTCACCTCCCGCGCCGAGCTGAACACCCTGAGCCTGCGCGAGGACCTGGTGCCCGGGCAGGCCCTGGACCGGCTCTCCTCGGAGCTGGGCCGGCCCGTCGGCGTCGGCGCGGCCCTCGACGACGCCGACGGCACCCTGAGCGACCCCGCCGACTGCCTGGCCACCGAGCGCGAGGCGCTGCCGGTGTCGCCCGCGGCCACACGCGCGTACTGCTGGGACCCCGCCGACACCCGGGGCCTTCGGTCCGGCGCGGTCACCACCTCCGGGGACGCCGACGACGACGGCCGCTGGGGCGAGCACCGCGTGGTGCTGTCCGCCTGGTCCGACGACCGGCTCTCCCGGGTCGCCTTCGTCGACGCGGACGACCTCGACCGCCTCCGCTACACCTGGGTGCGGCTCACCGTCCCGACGGACGAGGGCCGCGCCTGGCGCCCGCTGCGCTCGGCGGTCTCGGGCATGGTCTGGTACCAGGACAAGCTGCTGGTCACCGCGCGGGACGGGTTGTACGTCTACGACATGCACCGCGTCCAGCGCGCGTCCGGGGCGGACGGGTCCCGGTTCGCGCTGCCGGCCGTCGGCGTGTACCGCTCGGCCGGACAGGCCCCCGTGGGCCTCTCGCTGGACCGGAGCACCTCGCCGGACAGCCTGGTGGCGAGCGGGGGCGACCGGCTGTGGCGGTACGCGTTCAGCACGGACCCGGGCCGCACCGGGCTGCTCGCCACCGGGAACGCCAGTGAGGCGTACGCGACCGAGGCGGAGGACCTCGGCGGGGTGCTGTCGTACCGCTCCCGCTGGTATCTGACGCAGACGGCCGAGGAGGAGCGCGGCACGCTGTGGCGGCAGGACAGGAGCGGGGCCGAGGCCACGCGCTGCGGGTCCGACGAGACGCGTCGGTGCTGGAGCGGGCGGACGCCCTCCCTCTCCTACTGGGAGGAGACCGGCGAGGTCTGGTCGCAGTCGGGACGGACCCTGTTCTCGCTGCCGCTGAACACGATCGACAGATCGCTGGGGTAGATGATTCCCTGGGCGACATGCCCAACATCCCCGTGACCACCTGGTCCCTGGAGCAGACGGCGCCGTCCGACCTGCTGTCGGCCGCAGCCCCCGAGGGGGACGTGCGGATCGTCCGCTCCGAGGTCCCCTCCCCCGAGTTCAGCCGCTTCCTGTACGCCTCCGTCGGCGGCGACATCCGCTGGATCGACCGGCTGGGCTGGAGCTACGCCCAGTGGCAGGAGCACCTGGAGCGCCCCGGCGTGGAGACCTGGGTCGCCCACGACCATGGCACGCCCGCCGGATACGTGGAGCTGAACCCGCAGGACGACGGGGTCGTGGAGATCGAGTACTTCGGCCTGATCCCCGCCTTCCGGGGCCGCCGCATCGGCGGCCACCTGCTCTCCTACGGCGTCGCCCGCGCCTGGGACCTCGCGGAACGCTGGCCCGGCCGGGCGGAGACGAAGCGGGTGTGGCTGCACACGTGCAGCCTGGACGGCGAGCACGCGATGGACAATTACCGGCGCCGGGGCTTCAAGCTGTTCGACACCAAGGTCGAGGAGCAGTCGCAGGTGGCCGCTCCGGGGCCGTGGCCGGGGGCATACCCCGCCTGACCTGCACAAGGCGACCTTTCTCCGCCATGTGACCAAGGACACCCTTGTCTCGCCCCTCGGGACAAGGGTGTCCGCATGTTGGACGAAGCTGGACTGTGTCCAGATCGCCATGCCACGCTTCCGTCATGTCTGGAACTGGAATTGCCTTGGTGAGTCGGCGGCACGTCGACCTCGGCCGCATGTCCAGCGCCATCTGTCCGGCGCGCTGAGAGCACGTTCAGCACCGCCCGACACATCCCCCTTTGCCTGCTTTCCTGCGCAAAGACGCGCACGTCTGCCGTGCGCGCATGCGCAGGCCAGAGCCGCTTTCCCGCCTGTCCCGAAGGACGTAGAACCATGGCCGCCTCCCCGCAGAACCCCGCCGCCGCGACTCCCCGCCGCAAGGCGAGCCGTCACCGCGGCGAGGGACAGTGGGCCGCGGGGCACTTCACCCCGCTGAACGGCAACGAACAGTTCAAGAAGGACGACGACGGTCTCAATGTGCGGACACGCATTGAGACGATCTACTCCAAGCGCGGTTTCGACTCGATCGACCCCAACGACCTGCGCGGCCGCATGCGCTGGTGGGGCCTCTACACCCAGCGCAAGCCCGGGATCGACGGCGGCAAGACCGCGATCCTGGAGCCGGAGGAGCTGGACGACGAGTACTTCATGCTGCGCGTCCGCATCGACGGCGGCCGGCTCACCACCGAGCAGCTGCGCGTCATCGGCGAGATCTCGCAGGAGTTCGCGCGCGGCAC
Organism: Streptomyces cupreus; assembly: GCF_014257025.1. Lineage (GTDB taxonomy): Bacteria > Actinomycetota > Actinomycetes > Streptomycetales > Streptomycetaceae > Streptomyces > Streptomyces cupreus. Next base: position 6,554 of record NZ_JACMSF010000052.1, on the reverse strand, counting down.
CGCCGACATCACCGACCGGCAGAACGTCCAGTACCACTGGATCCGGATCGAGGACGTGCCCGAGATCTGGAACCGCCTGGAGGCGGTCGGCCTGTCCACCACCGAGGCCTGCGGTGACACGCCCCGTGTGATCCTCGGCTCGCCCGTCGCCGGTATCGCCGCCGACGAGATCATCGACGGCACCCCGGCGATCGACGAGATCCACCGCCGGATCGTCGGCAACAAGGCGTTCTCGAACCTGCCCCGCAAGTTCAAGTCCGCGATCTCCGGCTCGCCGCTGCTGGACGTGGCGCACGAGATCAACGACATCGCCTTCGTCGGGGTGAACCACCCCGAGCACGGACCCGGCTTCGACGTCTGGGTCGGCGGCGGTCTGTCCACCAACCCCAAGATCGGCGTCCGGCTCGGCGCCTGGGTCCCGCTGGACGAGGTCCCGGACGTCTACGAGGGCGTCATCTCGATCTTCCGCGACTACGGCTACCGGCGCCTGCGCACCCGCGCCCGCCTGAAGTTCCTGCTCGCCGACTGGGGCGCGGAGAAGTTCCGCCAGGTGCTGGAGGACGAGTACCTGGGGCGCAAGCTCGTCGACGGCCCGGCCCCGGCCCAGCCGGTCGAGCGCTGGCGCGACCACGTCGGTGTGCACCGGCAGAAGGACGGGCGTTTCTACGTCGGTTTCGCCCCGCGCGTGGGCCGTGTGGACGGCACCACCCTGACGAAGATCGCCGAGCTGGCCGAGGCGCACGGCTCGGGCCGGGTGCGCACCACCGCCGAGCAGAAGATGCTCGTGCTGGACGTCGAGCAGGACCGGGTCGACTCGCTCGTCGAGGGCCTGGAGGCGCTGGACCTCACGGTCAAGCCCTCCCCCTTCCGGCGCGGCACCATGGCCTGCACCGGCATCGAGTACTGCAAGCTCGCCATCGTCGAGACCAAGGCGCGCGGCGCCTCGCTGATCGACGAGCTGGAGCGCCGGATCCCGGAGTTCGACGAGCCCATCACCATCAACATCAACGGCTGTCCGAACGCCTGCGCCCGTATCCAGGTCGCGGACATCGGTCTCAAGGGCCAGCTGGTCCTCGACGACCAGGGCCGGCAGGTCGAGGGCTACCAGGTGCACCTGGGCGGCGCGCTCGGCCTGGAGGCCGGCTTCGGCCGCAAGGTGCGCGGTCTGAAGGTGACGTCGGAGGAACTCCCCGACTATGTCGAGCGGGTCCTCAAGCGGTTCCAGGCCGAGCGCGAGGACGGCGAGCGCTTCGCCACCTGGGCCGCGCGTGCTTCCGAGGAGGCCCTGTCATGAGCGAGCGGGCCGCCCCCTTCTACTGCCCCTACTGCGGCGACGAGGACTTGCGTCCCAGCGAGCAGGGCCACGGCGCGTGGGAATGCGCGGCGTGCAACCGGGCTTTCCAGTTGAAGTTCCTCGGGCTGCTGGCCCGGGGCGTGAGCGGGAGGAGCGCGCCGGTTTCGAGCGACCGAGCGCGCGGAGGCCCCGACGAAGGAGGGGCTGAGCACGGTCGGTCGCTCGAAACCGGCTTCAGCGCTCCGGAGGCGAGCGCCCTTCAAAAGAGGAGCCTTCAGCCGACCGAAGCAGGGGGAGACGAGGCATGACGACCACTCGGGAAGACCGCACCACCGAGGACTTGAAGGCGCTCGCCGAGCAGGCGGGCCGCGATCTGGAGGACGCCGACGCGCTGGAGATCCTCCAGTGGGCCGCGGACACCTTCGGCCGGCGCTTCTGTGTGACGTCCTCCATGGAGGACGCGGTCGTCGCCCATCTCGCCTCCCGCGCGTTGCCCGGTGTTGACGTGGTGTTTCTCGACACCGGCTACCACTTTCCCGAGACCATAGGTACACGTGATGCGGTGGAGGCGGTGATGGACGTCAACGTCATCACCCTCACCCCGCGTCAGTCGGTCGCGGAGCAGGACGCGGAGTACGGCCCCAAGCTGCACGACCGCGATCCGGACCTGTGCTGCAAGCTGCGCAAGGTCCAGCCGTTGGAGGAGGGCCTCAAGGGCTATCTGGCGTGGGCGACCGGCCTTCGCCGCGACGAGTCGGAGACCCGGGCGAACACCCCGGTCGTCGGCTGGGACGAGAAGCGGCAGAAGGTCAAGATCTCGCCGATCGCCAAGTGGACCCAGGACGACGTGGACGCCTACGTCGCCGAACACGGTGTCCTCACCAACCCGCTGCTGATGGACGGCTACACGTCCGTCGGATGCGCCCCCTGCACCCGCCGCGTCCTGGAGGGCGAGGACGCGCGTGCCGGCCGCTGGGCGGGCCGCGCCAAGACCGAGTGCGGGCTGCACCTGTGACCACGACCCCGTTTCCGGAGACCGCCCCGGAGAACAAGGAGAACCACGTGACGACCGGAGCCACCGTCTGGCTCACGGGTCTGCCGAGTGCCGGCAAGACCACCATCGCGTACGAGCTGGCCGACCGGCTGCGCGAGGAGGGCCACCGTGTCGAGGTGCTCGACGGCGACGAGATCCGCGAGTTCATCTCCGCGGGCCTCGGCTTCAGCCGGGAGGACCGCCACACCAACGTCCAGCGCATCGGCTTCCTGGCCGACCTGCTCGCCCGTAACGGCGTCAAGGCGCTGGTGCCGGTGATCGCGCCGTACGCCGACAGCCGTGAGGCGGTGCGCAAGCGACACCAGGAGAGCGGGGCGGCGTACCTGGAGATCCACGTGGCCACTCCGGTCGAGGTGTGCTCCGTACGCGATGTGAAGGGCCTGTACGCCAAGCAGGCGGCGGGCGAGCTGTCCGGGCTCACCGGGGTCGACGACCCCTACGAGGAGCCCGAGTCGCCCGACCTGCGCATCGAGTCGCAGAACCAGACCGTCGGTGAGTCCGCGGCGGCCGTGTACGCGCTGCTCAGCGAAAGGGGCCTGGCATGACGACGACCGTCTCCTCGGTCGAGGAGGGTACGGAGACCCCGTACGCCCTCTCCCACCTGGACGCCCTGGAGTCCGAGGCCGTCCACATCTTCCGCGAGGTGGCGGGCGAGTTCGAGCGGCCGGTGATCCTTTTCTCCGGCGGCAAGGACTCCATCGTCATGCTGCATCTGGCGCTGAAGGCGTTCGCGCCGGCGCCGGTGCCGTTCTCGCTGCTGCACGTGGACACCGGGCACAACTTCCCCGAGGTCATCGAGTACCGCGACCGCGCGGTGGCGAAGAACGGGCTGCGGCTGCATGTGGCCTCCGTGCAGGACTACATCGACCGCGGGGTGCTCAAGGAGCGTCCCGACGGCACCCGTAACCCGCTGCAGACGCTGCCGCTGACGGAGAAGATCCAGGCGGAGAAGTTCGACGCGGTGTTCGGCGGCGGGCGCCGGGACGAGGAGAAGGCGCGGGCCAAGGAGCGGGTGTTCTCGCTGCGGGACGAGTTCTCGCAGTGGGACCCGCGTCGGCAGCGGCCGGAACTGTGGAATCTGTACAACGGGCGGCACGCTCCCGGTGAGCATGTGCGGGTGTTCCCGCTGTCCAACTGGACCGAGCTGGACGTCTGGCAGTACATCGCCCGTGAGGGCATCGAGCTGCCCGAGATCTACTTCGCGCACGAGCGTGAGGTGTTCGCGCGCAGCGGCATGTGGCTGACGGCGGGCGAGTGGGGCGGCCCGAAGGACGGCGAGACCGTGGAGAAGCGGCTCATCCGCTACCGCACGGTCGGCGACATGTCCTGCACCGGCGCCGTCGACTCGGACGCGACCACGCTGGATGCCGTCATCGCCGAGATCGCCGCCTCCCGGCTCACCGAGCGGGGCGCCACCCGCGCGGACGACAAGCTGTCCGAGGCCGCGATGGAAGACCGTAAGCGCGAGGGGTACTTCTAAGCATGAGCACGACCACGGAACTCTCCGAGACGACCCTTCTGCGTTTCGCCACCGCGGGCTCCGTCGACGACGGCAAGTCCACGCTCGTGGGGCGGCTGCTGCACGACTCCAAGTCGGTGCTGGCCGACCAGCTGGAGGCCGTCGAGCACGCCTCCCGCAACCGCGGCCAGGACGCCCCCGACCTGGCGCTGCTGACCGACGGTCTGCGCGCCGAGCGGGAGCAGGGCATCACCATCGATGTCGCCTACCGCTACTTCGCCACCCCGCGCAGGCGGTTCATCCTCGCCGACACCCCGGGGCATGTGCAGTACACGCGGAACATGGTCACGGGCGCCTCCACGGCCGAGCTGACGGTGATCCTGATCGACGCCCGCAACGGCGTCGTCGAGCAGACCCGCCGGCATGCCGCGCTGGCCGCGCTGCTGCGCGTCCCGCATGTGGTCCTCGCCGTCAACAAGATGGACCTCGTGGACTACCAGGAGTCCGTGTTCGCCGCCATCGCCGAGGAGTTCACGGCGTACGCGACCGAGCTGGGCGTCCCGGAGGTCACCACGATCCCGATCTCGGCGCTCGCCGGTGACAACGTGGTGGAGCCGTCCGCCAACATGGACTGGTACGGCGGCCCGACGGTGCTGGAGCACCTGGAGACCGTCCCGGTCACCCACGACCTGAGCCACTGCCACGCCCGTCTGCCCGTGCAGTACGTGATCCGCCCGCAGACCGCCGAGCACCCCGACTACCGCGGTTACGCCGGTCAGATCGCCGCCGGTTCGTTCCGGGTCGGCGAGCAGATCACCGTGCTGCCGTCGGGCCGCTCCACGAAGGTCTCCGGTATCGACCTGCTCGGCGAGCCGGTCGACGTCGCCTGGACCACCCAGTCGGTGACCCTCCTGCTGGAGGACGACATCGACATCTCGCGCGGCGACCTGATCGTGCCCAGCAAGGACGCGCCGCCGACCACCCAGGACATCGAGGCGACCGTGTGCCATGTCGCCGACGCCCCGCTCACCGTCGGCCACCGGGTGCTGCTCAAGCACGGCACCCGCACGGTCAAGGCGATCGTGAAGGACATCCCGTCCCGGCTCACGCTGGACGATCTGTCCCTGCACCCGCACCCGGGACAGCTCGTCGCCAACGACATCGGCCGGGTGAAGATCCGTACCGCCGAGCCGCTGCCCGTCGACTCCTACGCCGACTCGCGGCGCACGGGTTCGTTCATCCTGATCGACCCGAACGACGGCACGACGCTCACCGCCGGCATGGTCGGCGAGTCCTTCGCCTCCCCGGAGCCCGTCAAGGACGAGTCCGAGGACGACGGTTGGGACTTCTGACCATGAACTCGACCTGGGAGGGCGGGGTGCCGCGATGTCCGCGCTGACCCCGTACCCGTACATCTGCCGTATTCCCGGCCACGCTCGGTAAGGGCGTGAGAGCCGGGCCACCGAGAGGAACACCTTCCCGTGCCTGCCATCCCCGCCCTGCGCCGTACCCTCGCGGTACTGGCCGTGCTGCCGCTGCTCGCGCTCGCGGCCGCGTGCGGCTACGGCTCCCAGGCCGTGGAGAACACCGAGCACGCGATACCGGGGGCGGCGAAGGTCGACGGTCTGGACTCGGTGCGCATCGGCTACTTCGGGAACCTCACCCACGCCACGGCCCTGGTGGGGCGGCACGAGGGGATCTTCCAGAAGCAGCTCGGCGGTACGACGGCGAAGTACTCCGCGTTCAACGCCGGCCCCTCGGAGATCGAGGCGCTGAACTCGGGGTCCATCGACATCGGGTGGATCGGTCCTTCGCCCGCGATCAACGGGTACGTCAAGGCGAACGGCAAGAACCTGCGGATCGTCTCCGGTTCCGCGTCCGGTGGCGTGAAGCTGGTCGTGAACCCGGAGAAGATCAAGTCCCTGAAGGACGTCAAGGGCAAGCGGATCGCCACTCCGCAGCTCGGCAACACGCAGGACGTGGCGTTCCTCAACTGGGCCGCCGAGCAGGGCTGGAAGGTCGACGCGCAGAGCGGCGAAGGTGATGTGTCTGTCGTCCGCTCCGACAACAAGGTCACGCCCGACCTCTACCAGTCCGGCTCGATCGACGGCGCCTGGGTGCCGGAGCCGACCGCGTCCAAGCTTGTCGCCGAGGGCGGCAAGGTGCTGCTGGACGAGGCCGACCTGTGGCCCGACAAGAAGTTCGTGATCACGAACGTGATCGTGTCGCAGAGCTTCCTGAAGGAGCACCCGAAGGCCGTCGAGGCCGTCCTGAAGGCCTCCGTCGAGGCCAACAAGTGGATCAACGCCAACCCGGAGAAGGCGAAGGCCGCGGCCAACGCCCAGTTGGCGGCGGACACCGGCAAGGCGCTGCCCGCCGACGTCATCGACCAGGCCTGGCCGTCCATCCGGTTCACCGACGATCCGCTGGCGGCCACGCTCGACGCGCAGGCGAAGCACGCGGTCGCGGCGGGCCTGCTGGAGCAGCCGGACCTGACCGGCATCTACGACCTGACACCGCTGAACAGGGTCCTCAAAGCCGAGGGCGCACCCGAGGCCGACGACGCCGGCCTCGGCGTCGAGTAGCCACGAGTCCAGATGAGTTCCCAGGAGGTGACGACCATGGCAACCGCCCTCGCCAAGGCCGCCGACACGGATACGTCCGTGGAGCACGCCGCGCGCATCGACCACGTGTCGAAGTCCTTCGCCGGCCCCGCCGGGCAGCAGCTCGTCCTCGACGACATCACG
>NZ_JACMSF010000051.1 GCF_014257025.1 Streptomyces cupreus | reverse complement strand
CCTCCTTCGCCTCCCTCGGCGACAAGTACGACGTCAGCGGCAACGACCTGCTCCAGTGGTGGGAGAGCGACGGCACGACCGACCTCGCCCTGCTGCATCTGGAGTCCTTCGGCAACCCGCGCGCCTTCTCCCGCACCGCCCGCCGCGTCACCCGCCGCATGCCGGTGCTCACCGTCGACGCCGGGCGCACCGACGCCGGCCGCCGGGCCGCCGCCTCGCACACCGCGGCCGCCGCCACCCGCACCATGACCCGCGGCGCGCTGTTCACCCAGGCCGGCATCACCGCCACGCACTCCTGTGGCGAACTCCTCGAAGCCGCCGCCCTGATGCACTCCCAGCCACTGCCCGCCGGACCCCGGGTCGCCATCGTCACCAACGCGGGCGGAGCCGGCGTCCTCGCCGCCGACGCCTGCGCCGAGGCCGGTCTCGCGCTCCCGGCGCCCACCCCCGAACTCGTCGACGACCTGCTCGCCGTACTCCCCGAAGGCGCCGCCGTCGGCAACCCCGTCGACGCGACCGCCGCGGTGAACGAGGAACAGCTCACGGCATGCGTGGACCGGATCATGCGGTACGGCGGCATCGACGCCGTCCTGGTTGCCCTGGTGCCCACCGCGGTCGCCATGGCCACCGGCGACGACCTGGTCCGGGCCCTCACCCGCGCCGGAAAACGCCCCAAGCCGGTCATCGCCGTACGCCTCGAACAGGGTCTGCCCGTCCAACTGCTGCCCACCGAGGGCGGCGGCACCCTCCCGGCCTACGCCGAACCGCAGGCCGCGGCCCGCGCGCTGGCCCACGCCGCCCATCGCGCCGCCTGGCTGGCCCGGCCCGCCGGAACCCTCCCCGACCTGGACGGCATCGACACCGCGCGCGCCCAGGCCGTCGTCGACGCCTACCTGGACGCGCACCCGGACGGCGGCTGGCCGGCGCCCCGCGTGTGCGCCGAACTCCTCGACTGCTACGGCATCCCGCAACTGCCCTGGGCCTGGGCCGAGACCGAGGACGACGCCGTCCTCGCGGCGGACCGGCTGCGCGGCGCCGACGGCCGGGTCGTCATGAAGGTCCACTGGCCGGGCCTGCTGCACAAGAGCGCCCAGCACGCCGTCCACCTCGACCTGCGGGGCGACCAGCAGGTGCGCGCCGCCTACCGTGACCTGGAGACCCGCTTCGGCGGACTGCTGACGGGCGTGGTGCTCCAGCCGCTGGCCGCGCGCGGCACCGAACTGTTCGCCGGTGTCGTGCAGGACGAGGTCTTCGGACCCCTGGTCCTGTTCGGGCTCGGCGGCACCGCCACCGAGGTGCTCGCCGACCACGCCGCCCGGCTCGCCCCGCTCACCGACCACGACGTGCACGACCTGATCACGGCCCCGCGCTGCGCCCCCCTGCTGTTCGGCGCGCACGGCGGCGGGCCCGTCGACCTCGCCGGCCTGGAGCGGCTGCTGCTGCGGCTGTCCCGGATGGCGAGCGATCTGCCGCAGCTCGCCGAGGCCGACTTCAACCCCGTGCTCGCGACACCGGGCGGAGTCACCGTGCTCGACGCGCGCGTACGCCTGTTGCCCCGCGGGCCCCAGGACCCGTATCTGCGCAGGCTCCGCTGAGGAGGGACAGACATGAAGCACAACAAGGTCGGCTCCGTGATGACCACGGAGGTCGTCCGCGCCGAGCACGGCACCCCGTTCAAGGAGGTGGCCCGGCTCCTCGGTGACCACCGCATCAGCGGACTGCCCGTGGTCGACGAGGACGAACAGGTCGTCGGCGTCATCTCCGAGACGGACCTGCTCATCCGGCAGGCCGAGACGCCCGACCCGTACGAGCCGCGGAAGCGTTCGTGGTTCGCCGGCCTGACCCGACAGGGCCGCACGCGGGCCGTGAAGGCGAAGGCCTGCACCGCCGGCCGGCTGATGACCGAACCGCCGATCACCGTGCACGCCGACGACACCATCGTCGAGGCCGCCCGCACCATGGCCCAGCACCGGGTCGAACGGCTGCCGGTGCTCGACGAGGAGGACCGGCTCGTCGGCATCGTCACCCGCCGCGACCTGCTGAAGGTCTTCCTGCGGCCCGACGCGGAGATCCGCGCCGAGGTCATCGACGAGGTCCTGGTACGGGCACTGTGGCTGACCCCGCGCGCCGCCGACGTCTCCGTCACCGAGGGCGTCGTCACGCTCTCCGGAGAACTGGAACGCAAGAGCGAGACGGAGATCGCCGTCTCCATGACCCGTCAGATCGACGGCGTGGTCGCCGTCGTCGACAAGCTCACCCACCGGCTGGACGACTCCCGGCTCCAGCCCGACGAACAAGCTCTGCACGGCGTCGCCGACGGCTGGCTGCGCAAGCTCTGAGAGGAGGCGGACCGTCATGACCGCCAAGGTGCTGGTCGCCTACGGGACCACCAACGGATCGACCGCCGAGATCGCCGAGACCGTGGCCGCGGTACTGCGCAAGGAGGGCTGCACCGCGGAGGCGCTGCCCGCCGGCACCGTCACCCGGGTGACGGACTACGACGCCGTCGTCGTCGGCGGCGGACTGTACGCCGGACGGTGGCACAAGGACGCCCGCCGCTTCCTGCGCCGCCACCGCACGGCGCTGGCCGACCGGCCGCTGTGGCTGTTCAGCAGCGGCCCGCTCGACCCGTCCGCCTCCGAACGGGACATCCCGCCCGTCCCGGGTCTCCGCCGCGCCATGACCCGCCTGGACGCCCGCGAACACGTGACCTTCGGCGGCTGCCTCCAGGAGGGCGCCAAGGGCCGTATCGCGAAGATGATCCTGCGGAACGGAAAGGGCGGCGACTTCCGCGACTTCGGCCGGATCGAGGAGTGGGCGGCAGGCGTCGCCGACGAACTGACCAGGGGGTCAACTGCCCGTCGCTGAAGCGACGGGCTTGCACAACGGGTGCCACTGGCTGTGGCACTGCGTTTGCGTCCAGCCCCGCCCCGCTGACGCGGTGGTGAGGCAGGGGCCGTTGACTGGGCCCCGCGTCGCCACAACTCCCACGCACGCGCGCGGATGTTGCGGGGGCCGTTCCGGTCCGCGTGATCAACGAATCCGCAGGACCGGCACGCGAACCAGGCCTGGGAGACCCGGTTCGCTGTGTCGATGTGCCCGCACTCGGCGCAGGTGCGCGAGGTGTACGCCGGATCGACATACACCACCGGCACCCCCGCCCGGCGGGCCTTGCATCCGATGAAGCTTCCGAGCTGGGCGAAGGCCCAGCTGGAGTGGGTGGCCCGTTGGGGCTTTTCGCGATCTTGTGGTGATGTCCTTCGCGCGCCGCGCCTCCTTGCGGCGCCGTTTCTTCAGTCGGCGCTTGGCGGACGCCTCCTGGGCCGCCTTCCCCAACGACTCCATCACAGGCCGATCAGCCGACCGGGGTCGCCGTCGCAGGTGGCCAGCACGGTGTCCGGGGGCAGCGGCCGCTGTCGCAGCCGGGCGGTCACCGCCCAGCCCACGCCGTCGTCGCGCCGGTAGTCGTTCCCGACGCCGATCACGGCGATCCGCGCACTCCCGCTCATGCAGTCCACCCTGGGCCAGGGCCGCCCGGCCCCACAGGGCCGAACGACCCGCCCCCGGGGGCCGGTGCGCCCTCTACGACGGCACAACCGCGACCGGGCACCGGGCATGCCGCAGCAGCGCGAGCGCGGTGTCGCCCGAGCGGCGGCCGACGACCACGAGCCCCGCGTTCCCGGACGCGTGGGCGAGCGCGTCGGCGACGGGGAGCAGGACGACGTCCTCCAGGACCTCCACGCCGGGGTACTTCTCGCGCCAGGGCCGCAGCGCGTCCGACAGCAGCTGGACCTCGTGGTCCTCCCAGGTCGCGCGGGTCTCCTCCGGCACCGGCCAAGGCAGGCGGACGCGGTTCTCGGGGAGCCGCCAGGTGTGCACCGCGTGCAGTCGGGTGCCGTTCCGCCGCGCCGCGGAGAAGGCGAAGTCGAGCGCGCCGCCCGTGGGATCCCGGGCGTCGACACCGACGGCCACTCCGTCGGGGCGTTGCGGAGGGCCAGAGGCGGCGAGCGTGCCGGGCACCAGGACCACCGGCCCGCCGGAACCTGTGGCCAGGGCCGCCGCGGTCGAGCCGACGGCGACCTTGGCGTGCGTGCCCTCGCCGCGCAGTCCGAGGACGAGCAGTTCCGCCTGCGCGCCGGCCGCCCGCAGGGCGGCCACCGGCGTCCCGGTCAGCCGCACGCTCCGGGCGAGCAGTCCGGGGTGCCGGTCGACGAGTTCGGCCACGACACGGTCCGCCACGGCCTCGGGCCGGTACGGCCACCGCTCGGTCGGCTGCGTGGCCGCGTGCACCACGCGCAGGGGCAGACCGCGCAGCAGTGCCTCACGCGCGGCCCAGTCGGCCGCCGCACGACTGCGTGCCGACCTGTCGACACCGGCGATGATCACTCGTTCCATGGTCTGCCGCCCTTCGGCCGGGGAACCCGGACGCCCGAGTGACTCCAGCCTCGGCGCGCGGCCCGCCCCGCGGCAGGGGCCGAACGGTCCCCGCCCGGAACCCTGCGGCCCATGCCGGTGCGCGGGCCGTGGCGGGAGGCTGGCGATGAGGAGCAGACCGACCGCAGGAGGTGCGCGCCATGCTGTTGCCCGTCGTCGCCGGAGTCGACTGTTCCGCCGAAAGCCTCGCCGCCGCCGTGGGGGTACCTCCCACGCCTTTCGGGCAGTGGGGGAGGGCCGCCCGGGAGGCGGTACGCCGGGACCGGCCACTCCGCCTGATTCACGCCTGGCCCTGGCATCCCCGCCAGGAGGGCGGCCATCCGGCCACCGCTGCCCAGCGCCATCTGGCGCGGCGTGCCCTGCGCGAGGCCGAGGAACGGATCATTCGCTCCACCCCGGGCGTCCGCCTCGACGACGAGCAGGTCGAGGGCCCCGCGACCGCCGCCCTGCTGGCCGCGGCCGACCGGGCCGACGTGCTCGTCCTCGGCTCCCGCGGCCTCAGCGGCTTCACCGGGTTCCTGGTCGGCTCGGTCGCCCTCGGTGTGGTGGCCCGCGCGACCCGGCCCGTCGTCCTGGTCCGGGCGGGCGAAGAGGCCGCCGACGAGCACCTCCCGGCACCCGACGGCAGCGCCTCCGTCCGCACCGGCTACCGGGATGTCGTGCTGGGCATCGATCTCGGTGCCCCCTGCGACGACGTGATCGCCTTCGCCTTCGAGGCCGCCCGGCTGCGCGGCGCCCGCCTGAAGGTCGTGCACGCCTGGCAGCCCCCGTCCCCGCTCGGCGGACTCGGCCCCGGTGAGATCGGCCTGGCCGACGGCCCCCGGCAGGCCGAGGAGTGGCTGAGCTTCATGACCGCAGTGCTCCAGGTGTGGCGCGACAAGTACCCGGACGTCGAGGTCGTCGAGACGGTCACCGCGGGCCGGGCCCTGTCCGTGCTGGTGCGGGCCACGTCCGGGGCGAGCCTGCTCGTGGTGGGCCGCCGCGCCACCGAACGTCCGACGGGCCAGCGCACCGGTCCCGTCACCCACGCCGCCATCCATCACGTCGGCTGCCCCGTGGCCGTCGTACCCCATGAGTGAGAGGCCGACCGACGATGACCGCGCCGATCAAGTACGTGTACGAATTCGCCGAGGGCAGCCGGGACATGGCCGATCTGCTGGGAGGCAAGGGAGCCGGGCTCGCCGAGATGACCAGGATCGGTCTGCCGGTGCCGCCCGGCTTCACCGTGACCACCGAGGCATGCAAGGTCTACCTGGCCACCGGTGAGGAGCCCGACGAAGTCGGCGTCGAGGCCGCCCGCGCCCTCACCGGCCTGGAGCAGGCCATGGGCCGCGAGCTCGGCGCCCCCGATGACCCGCTGCTGGTGTCCGTGCGCTCCGGCGCCCGCTTCTCCATGCCCGGCATGATGGAGACCATCCTCGACATCGGCCTCACCGACGAGTCCGTCACCGGGCTCGCCAAGGCCTCGGGGCAGGAGCGGTTCGCCTGGGACTCCTACCGCAGGCTCATCCAGATGTTCGGCCGGACCGTGATGGGCGTGGACGGCGAGCTGTTCGAGCGGGCCATCGCCGACCACATGGCACAGCGCGAGGTCGCCACCGACCACGAACTCGACGCGAATGAACTGATCAAGCTCACCGACGACTTCAAGGCCATCATCCGCAAGGAGACCGGCGAGGACTTCCCGCAGGACCCCGCCGACCAGCTCGCCCGCGCCATCCGCGCCGTCTTCGACTCCTGGAACGGCGAACGCGCCCGGGTCTACCGCCGCCGCGAGCACATCCCCGAGGACCTCGGCACCGCCGTCAACGTCCAGGCCATGGTCTTCGGCAACCTCGGCCCCGACTCCGGCACCGGCGTCGCCTTCACCCGCGACCCCGCGACCGGCGAACGCGGCGTGTACGGCGACTACCTGCCCGACGCACAGGGCGAGGACGTCGTCGCCGGCGTCCGCGACGCGCTGCCGCTGACCGAGCTGAAGTCCCTCAACCCGAGCGTGTACGTCGAGCTCGGCGACCATCTGCGCACCCTGGAGGACCACTACCGCGACCTGTGCGATGTGGAGTTCACCGTCGAACGCGGCCGGTTGTGGATCCTCCAGACCCGGGTCGGCAAGCGTACGGCCGAGGCCGCCTTCCGGATCGCCCATGACCTCGGCGAGGAGGGCGCGATCAGTGCCGACGAGGCCCTGATCAGGGTGGACGGCGCCGAACTGACCCGGCTGATGTTCCCCCGCTTCGACACCACCGAAGAGGATGTGCCCCTCGCGCACGGCGTGCCCGCCTCGCCCGGCGCGGCCGTCGGCGTCGCCGTCTTCGACTCCGCCGAGGCCGTACGGCGGGCCGCGGCCGGTGAACACACCGTCCTGGTCCGCCGGGAGACCACCCCCGACGACCTGCCCGGCATGATCGCCGCCGAGGCCGTGCTGACCAGCCGGGGCGGCAAGACCAGCCACGCGGCCGTGGTCGCGCGCGGGATGGGCAAGGTCTGCGTGTGCGGCGCCGAGGCCCTCTCGGTCGATCCGGCCGCCCGCCGGTTCACCACGCCGGACGGAACCGTCGTCGAGGAGGGCGACACCCTCTCCGTCGACGGCACTGCCGGCACCGTCCACCTCGGCGAACTCCCGCTCACCGACTCCGACGTGGGCCGCGCCCTGGAGAGCGGCACGTCCACCGGTCCGCTCACGGAAGCCGTCCTGGGCTCTCTCGCCCACGCCGACTCCGTGCGCCGCCTTGAGGTGCGCGCCAACGCCGACACCCCCGAGGACGCGGCACGCGCGCGTGCGCTGGGCGCCCAGGGCATCGGCCTGTGCCGTACCGAGCACATGTTCCTCGGGGAGCGCAGGGCGCTGGTCGAGGCGATGATCCTGGCCCGCGACGACTCGGCGCGCGAGGAGGCGCTGGCCGCACTGCTGCCGCTGCAGCGGGAGGACTTCGCCGGGATCCTCGAAGCGATGGACGGACTGCCGGTGACGATCCGGCTGCTCGACCCACCGCTGCACGAGTTCCTGCCCGACCGCACCGACCTGGCGGTCCGTCTAGCCTCCGCCGAACACCCGGAGCCGCACGACCGTGAACTGCTCAAGGCCGTCGAGCGGATGGACGAGCAGAACCCCATGCTGGGACTGCGTGGTGTCCGCCTGGGCCTGGCGGTACCCGGCCTGACGGCGATGCAGGTGCGTGCCGTCGCCGAGGCCGTGACCGAGCGGCTGCGGGCCGGCGGAGACCCACGCGCCGAGATCATGATCCCGCTCGTCGGGACGGTCGAGGAACTGCGGCTGGCCCGCGCCGAGGCGGAACAGGTCCTCGCCGACGTCGCCGCCGAGACCGGCACCACCTTCGACTGCCCGATCGGCACGATGATCGAGCTGCCGCGTGCCGCGCTCACCGCCGGACGCATCGCCGAGGCCGCCGACTTCTTCTCCTTCGGCACCAACGACCTCACCCAGACCACCTGGGGCCTGTCCCGCGACGACGCCGAGGCCTCCTTCTTCCCGCTGTACCTGGAGAAGGGCGTCTTCGAGGTGTCGCCGTTCGAGACGATCGACCAGGAGGGCGTCGGACGGCTGGTCGAGATCGCCACCGAGGCCGGACGCGCCGTCAACCCACGCCTGGAGACCGGGGTCTGCGGCGAGCACGGCGGCGACCCCGAGTCGATCCACTTCTTCCACCGCGCGGGCCTGGATTATGTCTCCTGCTCGCCGTTCCGGATCCCGGCGGCCCGCCTTGAGGCGGGGCGGGCGGCTCTCGCCGACACGACCGGGGACAGTGACAGCCGCTGAGGCGCACGGGTGAATGCCCGGGGGCGGAGGACTGAGGCCTTCGCCGCCCGGGTACCCAGCGGCCCATGGCGGTGGAGAGCAGGACCGAGCAGCCGCGTGCGGCGCGACCGAGACCACGCATGACGCTCGGGCGGGCGTTGCTGCGCTGGGCGACCACGACCGATCACAAGGTGATCGGCAACCTCTACATGACGACGGCCTTCGCCTTCTTCCTGTTCGGCGGCCTTCTCGCACTGCTGATGCGGGCCGAACTCGCCCGCCCCGGGCTCCAGTTGGTCAGCAACGACGGGTACAACCAGCTGTTCACCGTGCACGGCACCGTCATGATGCTGCTGTTCGCGACCCCGCTGTTCGCCGGGTTCGCCAACGCCGTCATGCCGCTGCAGATCGGCTCGCCGGACGTCGCCTTCCCCCGCCTGAACGCCCTGTCGTACTGGCTGTACCTGTTCGGCGGCCTGATGGTGGTGTCCGGCTTCCTGGTGCCCGGGGGAGCGGCGAGCTTCGGCTGGTTCGCCTACGCCCCGCTGAACAGTGCCGTGCGCAGCCCCGGTTCGGGCGGCGATCTGTGGACCATGGGCCTGGTGGTGACCGGGGTGTCGACCACGCTCGGCGCGGTCAACTTCATCACCACCATCCTGTGTCTGCGCGCCCCCGGCATGACCATGTTCCGGATGCCGATCTTCACCTGGAACGTGCTGTTCACCTCGATCCTGATCCTGCCCGCCTTCCCGGTGCTCACCGCCGCCCTGCTCGCTCTGGAGGCGGACCGCAAGTTCGGGGCGCACATCTACGACGCGGCCAGCGGCGGCGCGCTGCTGTGGCAGCACCTCTTCTGGTTCTTCGGTCATCCGGAGGTCTACATCGTCGCGCTGCCGTTCTTCGGGATCATCACCGAGATCATCCCGGTCTTCAGCCGCAAGCCGATCTTCAGCTACCTGGGCCTCATCGGCGCCACCATCGCCATCACCATGCTGTCCGCCGTGGTGTGGGCCCACCACATGTTCGCGACCGGCGCGGTGTTGCTGCCGTTCTTCTCCCTGATGTCGTTCCTCATCGCCGTTCCGACGGGCATCAAGTTCTTCGCCTGGATCGGCACGATGATCAGAGGCTCCCTGTCCTTCGAGACGCCCATGCTGTGGTCGTGCGGCTTCCTGGTGACGTTCCTCCTCGGCGGCATGAGCGGCGTCATCATCGCCTCACCGCCGCTGGACTTCCATCTCACCGACTCCTACTTCATCGTCGCCCATCTGCACTACGTCCTGTTCGGCACGGTCGTCTTCGCCATGTTCGCGGGCTTCTACTTCTGGTGGCCCAAGATCACCGGCCGAATGCTCGACGAACGCCTCGGCAAGATCCACTTCTGGACCCTCTTCGTGGGCTTCCAGACCACCTTCCTGGTCCAGCACTGGCTCGGCGAACAGGGCATGCCCCGCCGCTACGCCGACTACCTGGTCGCCGACGGCTTCACCCTGCTCAACACGATCAGCTCCATCGGCGCCTTCCTGCTGGGCCTGTCCACGCTGCCGTTCCTCTACAACGTCTGGCGCACCGCCCACCACGGACGGCGCGTGGGCACCGACGACCCCTGGGGCTACGGCCGCTCCCTGGAATGGGCCACCTCCTGTCCGCCCCCGCGCCACAACTTCACGGCGCTGCCCCGGATCCGCTCCGAGTCCCCGGCGTTCGACCTGCGCCACCCCGACATCGTCAAGGAGGGCTGATGCGCACCGAGTCCCGTCTGTTCATCGGCGTCGCGGCCTTCTTCCTGATCACCGCCGTCGGCTATGGCTGGCGCTCTCGGGAGCCCGCCGGCACCGCCGTGCTGACCGTCGCGTTCCTGATGGCCGCGCTGGTCGCGTTCTTCCTGCACACGCAGTACCGCCGACGGGGCCTGCGCGCACAGGACCGCCAGGACGCCGAGATCGCCGACAGCGCCGGCCCGCTGGACTTCTTCCCCCCGCACAGCCCCTGGCCGATCGTGGCCGCCCTGGGGTCGTTGCTGCTCGCCCTCGGGATCGTCTACGGCCTGTGGCTGGCCCTGCTCGGCCTGGGCGTCCTCGCGTGCGGGGTGTTCGGTCTGGTCTTCCAGTACGCCGCACGCGACGCTCAGCGCTCCAACTCGTCCTCGCGCGAGCGCCGTTCGCCCATGTCGTAGCCGGAGGCCCCCAGGACGTACCGCCGCTCCTCGTCGAGCGGTTCATGGCTCTCCTCGTACCCGCCCGCGATGGTCTGCCGCACCTCGCCGGTCTCCTCGCCCTTGTCCAGCCGCTCCTGGTCGGCCTCCTGGAGCGCGAGGCACACGCGCCGGGTCACCATGAGGGCGAGGGGCGGCAGCAGCACCAGGGCGATGCGGAACACCCAGGTCAGCGTGTTCACCGAGACCCTGAACGTCTGGGCGACGATGTCGTTGCCGCCGGCCGCGAGCAGGACGGCGTAGAAACACACCGCCGCGACGCCGAGCCCGGTGCGCACCGGGTTGTCGCGGGGGCGTTCGCACACGTGGTGTTCCGCCCGGTCGCCGGTGAACCGACGCTCGACGAAGGGGTACGCGTAGAGCACGGTGAAGAGGGCCCCGGGCAGGACGATCGCGGGCAGCAGCACGTTCCACATCAGCGTGTGCCCGGCGACCGTCGTCTCCCAGGGCGGCACGAGCCGCAGTGCGCCTTCCAGGAAGCCGACGTACCAGTCGGGCTGCGAGCCCGTCGAGACGACGTCCGGGCGGTAGGGGCCGTACGCCCAGACCGGGTTGATCTGTGCCACGCCCGAAAGGATCGTCAGCACGCCGAAGACCATGAAGAACAGGCCGCCCGACGACGCGGTGAACCGCGGGAACATCGGCCGCCCCACCACGTTGCGCTCGCTGCGGCCACGCCCCGCCCACTGCGTGTGCTTCAGATAGAAGACCAGGAGGAGATGGAGGGAGAGCAGCGCGAGCAGCAGTCCGGGAAGCAGCAGGATGTGCAGCGCATACAGCCGGGGGATCAGGTCCTCGCCCGGGAACTCGGCGCCGAAGGCGAAGAAGCTCAGGTACGTGCCGACGACCGGGATCGACATCATGATGCCCTGGGCGATCCTCAGCCCCGTCCCCGACAGCAGATCGTCGGGGAGCGAGTAGCCGGCGAACCCCTCGGTGAGCGCCAGCACGAACAGCGTCACGCCGATCAGCCAGTTGACCTCGCGGGGACGGCGGAACGCGCCCGTGAAGAACACGCGCAGCAGGTGCACGCCGATCGCGGCCAGGAACACCAGGGCCGCCCAGTGGTGCAGCTGACGGATCAGCAGCCCGCCGCGCACATCGAAGCTGATGTCGAGCGTCGACGCGTACGCCTCCGACATCAGGATCCCGTCCAGCGGCCGGTACGAGCCGTGGTAGACGACCTCCGACATCGTCGGGCTGAAGAACAGCGTCAGCCACACACCGGTCAGCACCAGGACGACAAAGCTGTACAGGGCGATCTCGCCCAGCAGGAACGACCAGTGGTCGGGGAACGCCTTGCGCAGCAGCCCACCGCCCTCATGGAACGGCAGGCGGGCGTCCAGCCAGTCGGCGGTGCGTTCCGAGGCGTGACGGGCCCGCGCGGCGGCCCGGGCCCTACTCATCCTCCACAGCACGGATCACCAGTGCCCTCGCGCCCGCGCCGGGAAACGGAGAGTCACGGACGATCACCCTTCGGTTTGCCCCGCTGGTCCGGGGTGCCGTGCGGCGGTGGGCTGAACGGCTGGCGCGAGGTCACGGGCGACACCGGGGATTCCTTATGGCCTTCGGTCTGTTCCGGGCGTATCGCCCCGGGGTCGCCGGACGTCGGCTCGGCGCCGGCCCGGAGCTGCTCCAGACGGGTGGCCAGCACCTCGGTCACAGGGAGGCGATCGGCGTGCGAACGCTCGTACGCCAGCAGTTCCTCGACCTCGTCCGCGGTCAGTGACCGCACGCGGCTCTCCAGTCCGCCGATCGGCAGATGGTCGTAGTCGGGCAGGGGCAGGGTGTCGCGGTCGGCCATGGTTCTCACTTCCCTCGGGATCGGTTGCGCAGTGCGTCAGGTCCGGCCCGGGCCGCCGCTGCCGAAGGAACCGCTGCCGCCCTCGCTCCAACGGCGCCGTTTCCGCTCCGGGCTCGGCCGGGAGGGGATGTTGCCGAGGGCGGGTATCTCGTGCGGGGTGACGCGGTGCTCGCTCCTGGGCACCTCGTCCGGCTCCCGGTTCTCCAACACCTCGCGCACCGGGCCGTCCGCGGGCAGCCGGGGCTGATCCTCCGGGCGCGGCGGCGGCGGTTCCCGGAGCCTGATCCGTCCGCCCAGTACGAAGGCGCCGAGCAGCAGCGCCACGACGACCACGCCCGCGACGAACAGTCCGATGCCGAGGGCGCCGCTCTCGGCGGCCATAGCCGGCCAGGTCGTGTTCATGGGGTCGCGAGTACCCCGCGCGCGCCCGGCGAACCGGGGTTTGACGCGCCGCGCGGCGGTCACCCGCACCTTGTGACCTCGACTACTTCGCAGCAGCAGCTCTTCCAGTACCTGGAGGACCGCTTCGCGTGCGCGCAGGCGTGCACCGAGTGTGCGCGCGTCTGCGCGCTGCGCGCGAGCCTGGCGGCACCGGACGGGACGGCGGAAGAGGAACTCGTACGGCGTAAGGGCATCATGTGTGCGGAGGTGTGCGACGCGACCTGCCGTGTGCTGTCCGAGCACGGCGTCACGGACGAGGAGGGTGTCCGCGTCCAGCTGGAGTGGTGCCGCACGGTGTGCCTGGAGTGCGCGCATGTCTTCGACGGATGGCCCGGCGCGGAGGACGGCGCGCAGGCGTGCCGTGACTGCGCGCAGGCGTGCACGGACTTCCTTGCCTCGATGGAGTGAGGCGCCCTGTGGCTCGGTGCCTCGGATGTGAGGCGTCCCCGGCATTCCCAATTTCTGGAACACGTTCTACGGTGTGCGCCGTCAGGACCGGCCGAGGGGAACCCTGGAGGCGCCGTGCATCTCGACCACACGCCCGAGCAGCAGCGGCTGCGCACCGAACTGCGCGCCTACTTCGCCGAGCTGGTGCCGGACACCGCGCTCACCCATAGCCCGAAAGGCACGGGAGGTGCCCCCATCACCGACCCCGCCGCCCAGAAGCGCTTCTACCGCGAGACCATCCGGCGCCTCGGCGCCGACCGCTGGCTCGGCGTGGGCTGGCCCGAGGAGTACGGCGGACGCGGCCTGAGCGCGATGGAACAGTTCATCTTCTTCGACGAGGCCGCCCAGGCGGGCGTACCCCTGCCGCTGATGGCGCTGAACACCGTCGGCCCGACGATCATGCAGTTCGGCACCGACGAGCAGAAGGCGTACTTCCTGCCGCGGATCCTCTCCGGCGAGATCGACTTCGCGATCGGCTACAGCGAGCCCGACGCCGGCACCGACCTCGCGTCGCTGCGCACGCGCGCGGTGCGCGACGGCGACGAATACGTCGTCAATGGGCAGAAGATCTGGACGACCAACGGCGACACCGCGGACTGGGTGTGGCTCGCCGTGCGCACCGACCCGGGTGCCCCGCCGCACAAGGGCATCACCATGCTCCTCGTCCCGACCGGCGACCCCGGCTACTCCTGCACCCTGATCAACACCCTCGCCGGGCACGACACCACGGCCAGCTACTACGAGAACGTCCGCGTCCCCGTCTCGCGTCGCGTCGGCGCCGAGAACCAGGGCTGGCGGCTGATCACCAACCAGCTCAACCACGAGCGCGTCACCCTCGCCGCCCACGGCACCATGGCGATCCGCGCCCTGCACGACGTCCAGCGCTGGGCGACGGAGACCAAGCTCGCCGACGGCCGCCGCGTCGTCGACCTGCCCTGGGTGCGCCGCCGCCTGGCGCAGATCCATGTCCGCCTCGACGCCCTCAAACTCCTCAACTGGCAGATGGTGCAGGCCGTCCAGGACGGCACCCTCACCCCGCAGGACGCCTCCGCCGTCAAGGTCTACGGCTCCGAGGCCCGCCGCGACGCCTACGCCTGGCTCATGGAGATCGTCGCCGCACCCGGCGCCCTGAAGGGGGGCTCGGCGGGCGCGATCCTGCACGGCGAACTGGAGCGCGGCTACCGCTCCGCCGTCATCTTCACCTTCGGCGGCGGCAACAACGAGATCCAGCGGGAGATCATCTCCTGGATCGGTCTGGGGATGCCGCGGGTTCGGCGTTAGCGTGCGGACATGGGCGATCCCGGGCTGTTCACGCCAGAGTCGGTCACCTGGCAGATGCACGCCGACCCCATGATGTGGGTCGCCGGTGTGATCGCGCTCTACCTCCAGGCGCGGCATCCGCGCGCGGTGCGCGGGGTCATGCAGAACTCCGAACGCCGGCGCCCGGGTGCGCAAAATCCACGACGGGCTGCGCTCCTATCTCCGTACCCACCGACCGGGCCGATCTCGCGGCGTACTTCGAGAAGGTGCGCCCCGACCTCGCGGCCGGAGCCGAGGCACGCGCCCGCGAACCCACCGTCGTCAACCGTCAGTTGCGTGCCACCGGCATCCTGCTGCGCGGCATTCCCGCACATCTGCGCCGGCGACTCCCGCCCGAACACATTCCGCGGGCCATGGCGAGGCCCGGCCCTGGCGCGTGCCCGGCACCGTACAAACTCGGACGACAGCTCGCCATACTGGACGAGCCAGGGGCGGGCGGGGGACCACAGCGACGGGGGCGAGCGCGGGAGATGGGGGACAGCGGGCTGATCCAGGGCCGGTACCGGCTGCTGGACCTGATCGGGCGCGGCGGCATGGGCGAGGTGTGGCGGGCACGGGACGAGTCGCTCGGCCGTCATGTCGCCGTGAAGTGCCTCAAACCGCTGGGCCCGCACCACGACCAGTCGTTCACACGGGTGCTGCGGGAGCGGTTCCGCCGCGAGGCCAGGGTGGCCGCGGCCCTCCAGCACCGCGGAGTCACCGTCGTCCATGACTTCGGGGAGTCCGACGGCGTCCTCTACCTCGTCATGGAACTGCTGGAGGGCCGCAACCTCAGCCAGCTCCTGGAGGACAACAAACACCATCCGCTGCCCGTACCCGCGGTCGTGGACATCGCCGACCAGGTCACCGCGGCCCTCGCCTACACCCACCAACAGGGCATCGTGCACCGCGACCTGAAGCCCGCGAACATCGTGCGCCTCACCGACGGCACCGTGAAGATCTGCGACTTCGGCATCGCCCGCCTCGGCGCCGACATCGGCTTCACCTCCCGGCTCACCGGCACCGGCATCGCCATGGGCACCCCGCACTACATGTCCCCGGAGCAGATCGGCGGTTCGGAGGTCGACCAGCGCAGTGACCTTTACTCGCTGGGCTGCGTGCTCTACGAGATCGCCACCGGAGTACCGCCCTTCGACCTCGACGACGCCTGGGCGGTCCTCGTCGGCCACCGCGACACCCCACCGCGACCGCCCCGCGAACACCGCTCCGAACTCCCCGAGTTCCTGGAGAAGATCGTCCTGGACCTGCTGGCCAAACGCCCCGAGGACCGGCCGCACGACGCCCGCGAGGTGGGCCGCCGGATCGGCCTGGGCCGCGGCACGCCGACGTATGTGCCGACCGTCCTCACCCCACGCCCGGCGCTACGGCCGCCCGAGACCGCCGGCCGCGCGACGCGGCTGCCCTCCTGGACCCAGGGCATGACCACCGGCCACAAGGCCACCTGCGCCGGACTGCGCACCACACCCCCGGACGCCGGAGCGGGACTCACCGGCGAGTGGATCCCACGCCCCGCCGCCGGTCGGCCCGAGGAGCCCGCCCCCGAGGATCCGCCCGCCCCCGACCCGGCGGCGCTCGCCGCGCTGGCCGCACGGCACAACGCCGGGCTCAGCCTCGGCCGGCTCGGCCGCTGGGCGGAGGCCGGCGAGGTCCACCGGGCGGTCGCCGCCGAGCGCGAGCATCTGCTCGGCCCCGAACACCCCGACACCCTCGCCAGCCGCTACCAGGTCGCCTTCACCCTCAGCCGCACCGGCCGCGCGGCCGACGCCCTGCGCGAGTACAAGCACGTCGCCCGGGCCAGAAGCCTCGCCCTCGGCCCGGACCATCCCGAGACACTCGCCGCACGCCAGGAAATGGCCTATGTGCTGGGCCAGTTGGGCCGTCACTTCGACGCCCACCAGGTGTACATCTCGGTGCTCGCCGCACGCGAGCGGACCATGGGCGCCGACCACCCCGACACCCTGCGCTGCCGCCACAACCTGGCCTTCAACCTCAGCCGCCTCGGCCGCCTGGAGGACTCGTACCGCATGGCCCGCGAGGTGGCCGCGGCCCGCGCCCGCGTCCTCGGCCCCGGCCACCCGGAAACCCTGGTCACCCGCTACGAAGTCGCCTACGCGCTCGGCCAGTTGGGCCGCTGGGCGGAGGCCCTGCACACCTACGCCGAGGTCGCCGAGGCCCGCGCCCAGGCGCTCGGCCCCGACCACGCCGACACCCTCGCCGCCCGCTACGAGGTCGGGATCAGCCTCGGCCGCCTCGGCCGCAGCGCGGAGGCCCTCCAGCTGTACCGCGAGCTGATCGACGACCGCACCCGGGTGCACGGCCCCACTCACCCCGAGACCTTGCGCGCCCGCCACGGCCTCGGCGTCAACCTCGGCCGGCTCGGCCGCTGGGAGGAGGCTCTCGCCGAGTCCCGCGACGTGTGCGTGATCCGCGAGCGCGTCCTCGGCGCCGACCATCCGGACACCCTCGTCAGCCGCCGCGAGGTCGCAGTCGGTCTCGGCTGGCTGGGCCGCTGGCCCGACGCCCTCACCGAGTACCGCAGGGTCGCCACGGCCCGCGAGCGAGTCCTGGGCCCCACCCACCCCGACACCCTCCTCAGCCGCAACGACGAGGCCCACTGCCTGGAACAACTCGGCCGCGCGGCCGAGGCGGTCGACCTGTACCGCAGAGTCGCGGCGCTACGACAACAGGGGGCGACGGGCGGGCACTGATCAGGCGGCCTCTTTCGTCGGCTCGGAGCTGACCGGACCTGATCGCTCCGTAGCCCTGGCCGACCTAGATCACCTCGTGTTACGAAGAACCATGCCTGCACACGAGGGACACCCGGGACATCGCGCGTACGACGCCGTCATCGTCGGAGGAGGTCACAACGGTCTGGTCGCGGCTGCCTATCTGGCCCGGGCCGGCCGGTCCGTGCTGGTGCTGGAGCGGCTGGAGCGCACCGGTGGCGCCGCCATCTCCACCCGTCCCTTCGCGGGCGTCGACGCACGGCTGTCCCGCTACTCCTACCTGGTCAGCCTGCTGCCCAAGAAGATCGTGCGGGACCTGAGCCTGGACTTCCGGGTCCGCGGCCGCACCGTGTCCTCGTACACCCCCGTCGAACGCGCCGGACAGGCCACCGGCCTGCTGGTCGGAGGCGGCGAGCGGCGCACCCGGGAGGCGTTCGCGAAACTGACCGGCGGCGAGCGCGAGTACGTGGCCTGGCAGCGCTTCTACGGCCTGACCGGCAAGGTCGCCGAGCGGGTCTTCCCCACGCTCACCGAACCGCTGCCCACCCGCGAGGAGCTGCGCCGCCGCGTGGACGACGAGGAGGCCTGGCGGATCCTGTTCGAGGAGCCCATCGGCGCCGCGATCGAGGACCGCTTCTCGGACGACCTGGTGCGTGGCGTCGTCCTCACCGATGCCCTGATCGGCACCTTCGCCGACGCCCACGACGCGTCCCTGAAGCAGAACCGCTGCTTCCTCTACCACGTCATCGGCGGCGGCACCGGCGCCTGGGACGTGCCCGTCGGCGGCATGGGCGCCCTCACCGATGCCCTCGCGAAGGCGGCCCGCGCGGCCGGCGCCGTCGTCGCCACCGGCCACGAAGCCGTCCGTATCGACACGGACGGCGCAACCGCCGAGGTCACATACCGCACCGCCGACGGGGAGGGCGTCGCCGTCGCCCGGCACGTCCTGGTGAACGCCTCCCCGCAGGAGCTGGCCGCGCTGACCGGCGGCACGTCCCCGGAGCCCGCCGAGGGTGCGCAGCTGAAGGTGAACATGCTGCTCAAGCGGCTGCCCAGGCTGCGGGACAGTTCCGTCGACCCGCGCGAGGCGTTCTCCGGGACGTTCCACATCGCCGAGGGCTACGAGCAGTTGGCCATCGCGCACGCCCAGGCCGCCGCCGGTGAACTGCCCGCCGCCCCACCCTCGGAGATCTACTGCCACTCCCTCACCGACCCGACGATCCTCGGCCCGGACCTCGTGGAGCGCGGCTACCAGACCCTCACCCTCTTCGGACTGCACACTCCGGCCCGGCTCTTCGCGCGGGACAACGACGCCGTACGCGAGGAACTGCTCAAGTCGACGCTCGCGCAGCTCGACGCCCACCTGGCCGAACCACTCGCCGACCTGCTGGCGACGGACGCCGAGGGACGGCCCTGCATCGAGGCCAAGACCCCGCTGGACCTCGAGCGCGACCTGCGTCTGCCGGGCGGCAACATCTTCCACCGCGACCTGTCCTGGCCCCACGCCCAGGACGGCACCGGCCGCTGGGGCGTGGAGACGGAGCACCCGAACGTCCTGCTGTGCGGGGCGGGCGCGGTGCGCGGCGGGGGAGTGAGCGGGGTGCCGGGACACAACGCGGCGATGGCGGTGCTGGAGCAGGGCGAGGCCTGAGGGGTCAGGACACCATCCCGCCGTCGACCCGCAGCACCGTGCCGGTGACGTAGGAGGCGCGGTCGCTCAGCAGCCAGGCGGCCGCCTCGGCGATTTCCTCCGGGGCGGCGGCGCGGCCCAGCGGCGTCCGGGCGTTGAACTGGTCGATGACACCGGGCGTCCTCGCGTCCCACTCGCGCAGCATCTCGGTGAGCGTGGTGCCCGGCGCGACGGCGTTGACCCGGATGCCCTCGGGTCCGTACGTGGCGGCGGCGGACGCGGTGAGGCTGTTCACCGCGCGCTTCACGGCGCCGTACGCGGGCAGCCAGGGGTTGGCCATCAGGCTGCCGACGCTGGAGGTGTTGACGATCGCCCCGCGTCCCGAGGTGGCCCGCATCGCGGCGATCTCGGCATTCATGGCGAGCCAGACGCCCTTGAGGTTGACGGTGTAGACGTGGTCGAAGTCGGGCTCCGGGAGCTGGTCCATCGGGCCGGGCTGCTGCGCCGTCGCCGCGTTGTTGAAGGCGATGTCGAGCCTGCCGTACAGCTCGACGGCCCGGTCCACGGCGGCGCGCAGACTGTTCGGGTCCGCCAGATCGCAGACGATGTGGTCGGCAGTGCCCCCAGCGGACCGGATCTCCTCGGTGACCGCCTTGAGCTGGGTCTCGGTGCGGGCGGCGAGCAGGACCCGGGCGCCCTCGCGGGCGAAGAGCCGGGCTGCCGCGGCACCGATGCCTCGTCCGGCACCGGTGACGAAGGCGACCTTGTCGGCGAGCAGGGGAGTGATCGTGGTGTTGTTCATGCCGATGAGCCTGCGCCCCGGCCGAGCGCCCATCCAGGCACCGCCAGTACCTGGCTGCCGCCACCCGCGCCCCCGCACACTGAAAGCGTGGACCGACGAGAACTGGCCGACTTCCTGCGCGGCCGACGCGAACGCATCACCCCCGCCGACGTGGGCCTGCCCGCCGGGCCGCGCCGCCGCACCCCGGGGTTGCGCCGCGAGGAGGTGGCCCAGCTGGCGTACATCTCCACGGAGTACTACACCCGCCTGGAGCAGGCCCGGGGCCCGCACCCGTCCCGCGAGGTGCTGGCCCAGCTCGCCCGCGCCCTGCGCCTGTCGGACCCCGAGCGCGACCACCTCCACCATCTCGCCGGGACCCCGCCGGGCCCGCCGCCCGGGCCCTCCCGGGAGGTGCGGCAGAGCATCGTCGACCTGCTGGCCCGGCTGCCGCAGGCCGCGGCGATCGTGATCTCGGCGACGTACGAGGTCATCGCCTGGAACGACCTGGCCGCCGCGCTCATGGAGGACTTCTCCGCGCTCTCCCGCCGCGACCGCAATCTGATCCGGCGCTGCTTCCTCGGCCCCTACCGCGAGGGACGCCCGCTGTACGGCATCTCCGACGCGGGTGACTTCGCCAGCGCGGCGACCAACGACCTGCGCGCCGCGGCGGCCCGCTACCCGGACGACCCCGAGGTGACGGGTCTGGTCGCCGAACTGATCGCAGGCAGCGAGGACTTCGCCCGGCTGTGGGACCAGCACTGCGTGATCACCCGGCCCGCCCTGCGCAAGACCTTCGAACACCCGCTGGTCGGAACGGTCGAGGTCAACTGCGATGTCCTGGACATCAGCGACCGCGACCAGCGGGTCGTGATCTACACCCCCGAGCCGGGCTCACGCTCCGAGGAGGCGCTGCGCCTGCTGTCCGTCGTCGGCACCCAGCGCATGGACGTGCCCGGCTGAACTCCCGTCGCCCCCGGCGATGGCGTCGCGGCTTCACGCGGCGTGGAGTTGCCGATCGTGGCCGGCAACGGCGCGGACCTCGGCGATCAGACGCGTGATCAGGGGCGCCGGGGCGTGGTCGGGCCACACCACCGCGAGGTCGAAGGGCTCCGCGTCCGTGACCGGAATCCAGCGCACGTTGCCGGCGGGCATCAGCGCGTGCAGCGGTTGCGGGGCGAACCAGACGCCGTGGCCGCGGCCGACCTCCAACAGGCAGTCCTCCACGGCCGGCACGATCGGGCCGCGTGGTGCGGGGCGGCCCTGGGGGTCCGCGAGCCAAAACCGCAGATCCTCACTCGACTGGCCGACCGCTTCCCCGATGCGCGGACGATGTACCCGGTACCTCCAGCGGTTCCGAGGCCTCGTCCGGCCGGCCGTTGCCCCGGACTCGCCCGAGGGGGGCACGGTCACTTCCGACGAGCAGAGGTCGGTCATCGCCGAGATGGAGCGCGCCTACCCCGGCCATCCCCGGGTCGCGGACCTTCCGACCATCGTGCAGGAGAACATCAGGGCCGTCGCGCGGGAGCTGACCGCCGAGGACGCCCCCCGGGTTCCCGCCGCCTGCGCGGATCCGGCACGGTAGGAGCACCACATCGTGCGCCCCACCCGCCCTACCGGCACTCTGGCGTCATGGCCACCGATCGTCCTGTCGCAGTCCTCCCGCCCGCCGCGGACGGCGGTCGGCGCGTCCGTATCGACGGCCGTTACGTCGGCATCGCCTACCGTCTGCTCGACGTCGCGGCGTTCGTACAGGAGGCCGGGCTGCAGGACTGGGACGAGATGGACGTCGTGCAGTCCTCGCTGATCGACTGGCAGGGCGGCGGCCCGGAGGTGTGGGAGCCCTGAGAGGGTCTGGGGGAAGCGTCCAAGCGTGCCGTGGACGCCCCGGCCGAGCCGTCAGTCGGTGGATGCCGTCCAGCCGGATGCCGTGATTCGCGCCGCGTCCGCCGGACGCGCCTCGTCGAACAGCACCCCGTCCGGGTCCTCGACGCGCAGTCCGTCCACGTACGCGCCCCGGCCGACGTAGAGCCGGTCCGTGGCGTACCGCCAGCGCAGCGCGAGCTGGTGCGCGGCCGGGAGGTCCGCCGCCAGCCGGTGCCAGACGCGGCCGGACCAGCCGGTGACCATACCCGCCGCACGCTCCTGCGGCTCCCCGCCGGGGCGGGCCGTGGTGAACGGCACCGGCTGCCAGGTCGCACCGCCGTCCGCGCTGGCCTCCAACACCAGGACGTCCGCCTGCGGCTCGGTGTCCCACCACAGGGCACATCGCAGCCGGGCCCCGCCCGCCGAGGTGTCCAGCGCGGGCAGTGCGAGGGTGGCGGTGGTGGAGCTTGCCATGCCGGAGAACCAGGCGGTACGGCCATGACGCGGGCGGACGGGTACGGCTCGCGCCAGATTGTTGGCGGCGGCCACCCGAGGCGCCGAACCGGACCGCCAACCGCGCACCGGATGCACCGAGTTGCCGAGCGCCACCAGGAACGAGTCGGTCGTCGGGTCGAGGACCAGCGATGTGCCGGTGAACCCGGTGTGGCCCGCGGTGCGCGGAGTGGCCATCGCGCCCATGTACCAGTGCTGGTAGAGCTCGAAGCCGAGACCGTGCTCGTCGCCGGGGAAGGCGGTGTTGAAGTCGGTGAACATCAGCTCCACCGACTCCGGTTGAAGGATGCGCGTGCTGCCGTACGCGCCGCCGTTGAGCAGTGTCCGGCCGAGCACCGCCAGATCCCAGGCGCAGGAGAAGACGCCCGCGTGTCCGGCGACGCCGCCGAGGCTGAAGGCGTTCTCGTCGTGCACCTCGCCCCACACCAGCCCCCGCTCAAGACCCGACCAGGGCTTGCGGGCGTCCTCCGTGGCGGCGATCCGGGGCTTCCAGGACGCGGGCGGGTTGTAGCGGGTGCTGTTCATGCCGAGCGGACCGGTGATCTCCTCGTGGAGCAGGGCGTCCAGCGGGCGGCCGGTGATCTTCTCCAGGACGAGCTGGAGGGAGATCAGGTTGAGGTCGGAGTAGAGGTAGCGGGTGCCCGGCGGATTGAGGGGGGCCTCGTTCCAGATGAGCCGGAGCTTCTCCTCGTAGGTGGGCGCGTTGTACAGCGGGATCCAGGCACGGAAACCCGAGGTGTGGGTGAGCAGTTGACGGACGGTCATGTTCTGCTTTCCCGCCGCCCCGAACTCCGGCAGACAGGAGGCCACCTTCGCCTCCAGCTCCAGCGCGCCCCGCTCGATCTGCTGCACGGCGAGCATCGAGGTGAACAGCTTGGACACCGAGGCGAGGTCGAAGACGGTGTCCTCGGCCATGGGGATCTGCTGGTCGGCCGGGAATTCGACGCCGGTGTCGGTCTTCTCGTCGTACGCCGAGTAGCGCACCGCCATCCCGATCGGCTCGTGCAGCGCGACGGTGCCGCCCCGCCCGGCGAGCAGCACGGCGCCCGCGTACCAGGGGTGCTTGGGGGAGGGGCCGAGGAAAGCCCGGGCATCGGTGACGAGTTGACGAAGGTGGGCGGGGAGGAGTCCGGCCCGCTCCGGGGAGCCGTGGCGCAGGGTGCTGCGGCCGGAGGACGCGGCCGCCGGTCCCGCCGGGAAGGGGGCGATGGCCAGGGCGCCACCCAGGGCCAGGGCCCCTCGGGTCAGTTGACGCCGGGTCAGGCCGTGTCTGTCGTCGGTCATCGAGGATCCTCCCGCGAGTCCGCCTGAAAGTATCTTTCCGGGATCACCTTGCGCGCTGAAACTTTCGTGTCAGACGGGGGTCGTGTCAACCGGGCGTTCGCCGCAATAAATCTGAAGACCCGTCAGGAAACAAATCCGACACGGCTCAAAATAAATCTGACGATCCATCAGAGAACCCCTTCCGTCCTCCTGAGGACTCCGGCATCCTGCGCCCATGCAGACGGAGCTGAGCAAGCAACTGGGAGTCGAGCACGCCGTCTTCGGCTTCACGCCGTTCCCCGCCGTCGCCGCGGCCATCAGCAGGGCCGGTGGCTTCGGGGTGCTCGGCGCGGTCCGCTACACCGCCCCCGACGACCTCAAACGCGACCTCGACTGGGTCGAGGCGCATGTCGACGGCAGGCCCTACGGCCTGGACGTCGTCATGCCCGCGAAGAAGGTCGAAGGCGTCACCGAGGCCGACGTCGAGGCGATGATCCCCGAGGAGCACCGCGCGTTCGTGCAGGACACCCTCGCCAAGTACGGCGTGCCCGAGCTCGCCGAGGGCGAGGCGTCCGGCTGGCGGATCACCGGCTGGATGGAGCAGGTCGCCCGCACCCAGCTCGACGTCGCCTTCGACTACCCGATCAGACTGCTCGCCAACGCCCTCGGCTCACCGCCCGCGGACGTCGTGGACCGCGCCCATGAGCAGGACGTCCTGGTCGCCGCTCTCGCGGGCAGCGCCCGCCACGCCCGTAAGCACCAGGAGGCGGGCATCGACATCGTCGTCGCCCAGGGCTACGAGGCCGGCGGCCACACCGGTGACATCGCCTCCATGGTGCTCACCCCCGAGGTCGTCGACGCCGTCGCCCCGCTGCCCGTACTGGCCGCCGGGGGCATCGGCAGCGGCCAACAAGTGGCCGCCGCACTCACCCTCGGAGCCCAGGGTGTGTGGTTGGGCTCCATATGGCTGACCACCACCGAGGCCGACCTCCACTCCCCGGCCCTGACCCGCAAGCTCCTCGCCGCGGGCTCCGGGGACACCGTCCGCTCCCGCGCCCTGACCGGCAAACCCGCCCGCCAGTTGCGCACCGCCTGGACCGACGCCTGGGACGACCCGGCCGGACCGGGCACCCTCCCGATGCCCCTCCAGGGGCTCCTCGTCGCCGAGGCCGTCTCCCGCATCCAGCGCTACGAGGTCGAGCCGCTCCTCGGCACGCCCGTCGGCCAGATCGTCGGCCGGATGAACAGCGAACGCAGTGTCCAGGCCGTCTTCGACGACCTCACCCGGGGTTTCGAGCAGGCGGTGGACCGCATCAACCGCATCGCCGGAAGGAGCGGCCAGTGACCAGCGCACCCCCCGTGGGCTTCTGGGCCCAGGCGACCCAGGACCCCGACCGTACGGCCCTCATCGCCCCGGACGGCGAGGAGTGGACCGCCGGACGGCTGCACTCCGCCGCCAATCGCCTCGTCCACGGTCTTCGCGCCGCGGGACTTGAGCGAGGGGACGCCTTCGCGGTCGTACTCCCCAACGGCACCGAGTTCCTCACCGCGCATCTCGCCGCCAGCCAGGCCGGGTTCTACCTCGTGCCGGTCAACCACCACTTCGTCGCCCCGGAGATCGCCTGGATCGTCGCGGACTCCGGCGCCAAAGTGCTCATCGCGCACCAGCGGTTCGCCGAACCCGCCCGCCAGGCGGCCGACGAGGCCGGACTCCCGGCCACCCACCGGTACGCCGTCGGCGAAGTCGAGGGGTTCCGCCCGTACCCCGAACTCCTCGACGGCCAACCGGAGTCGGCCCCCGGCGACCGCACCCTCGGCTGGGTCATGAACTACACCTCGGGCACCACAGGCCGCCCGCGCGGCATCCGCCGCCCGCTGCCCGGCAAGCCTCCCGAGGAGGCGTACCTCGGGGGCTTCCTCGGCATCTTCGGCATCAAGCCGTACGACGGCAATGTGCACCTGGTCTGCTCGCCGCTCTACCACACGGCCGTGCTCCAGTTCGCGGGCGCGTCCCTGCACATCGGCCACCGACTGGTGCTGATGGACAAGTGGACGCCTGAGGAGATGCTGCGCCTGATCGACCGTGAGAGGTGCACGCACACCCACATGGTCCCCACCCAGTTCCACCGCCTGCTGGCGCTGCCCGCGCCGGTACGTAGGTCGTACGACGTCTCGTCCATGCGGCACGCCATCCACGGCGCCGCGCCCTGCCCCGACCATGTGAAGCGGGCGATGATCGACTGGTGGGGGAGTTGTGTGGAGGAGTACTACGCGGCCAGCGAGGGCGGCGGCGCCTTCGCCACGGCGGAGGACTGGCTGAAGAAGCCGGGAACCGTCGGCAAGGCGTGGCCCATCAGCGAGTTGGCCGTCTTCGACGACGACGGCAACCGGCTGCCGCCAGGTGAACTCGGCACCGTCTACATGAAGATGACCACCGGCGGATTCGCCTACCACAAGGACGAGACCAAGACGCGCAAGAACCGCATCGGTGACTTCTTCACCGTGGGCGACCTGGGACTGCTCGACGAGGACGGCTACCTCTTCCTGCGCGACCGCAAGATCGACATGATCATCTCGGGCGGCGTGAACATCTACCCTGCCGAGATCGAATCCGCCCTGCTCGCCCACCCCGCCGTCGCCGACGCCGCCGTCTTCGGCGTACCGCACGATGACTGGGGCGAGGAGGTCAAGGCCGTGGTCGAACCGGCTCCCGGCCACGAGCCCGGCCCCGCCCTGGCCGCGACCCTCCTCGACCACTGCGCCGACAGGCTGGCCGGCTACAAGCGCCCCAAGTCCGTCGACTTCATCACGGAGATGCCCCGCGACCCCAACGGCAAGCTGTACAAGCGGCGGCTGCGGGATCCCTACTGGGAGGGGCGGACCCGGGCGGTGTGACGCGGCGCGGCGCGGGTGGTGGCGAGTGATGTGACCTCAGTAGTTCCAGCTGACATCCCCGGATGACATCAATAGCACCGGAGGCGGGCACCCATGCACGGCCCGGCATGTTCGCCCCAACTGCCCTACCGCGCTGCCGGGCTGCGCTCGGATCGAACTCCTGAAGCGGGTGTCGCAGATTCGAATCCTGCCGGGGGCACAGAGGGAACGTCCTGGTCAGGGACGTTTCGCCCATGCCTGTCTGAGACTGCTCAGGCGGGCAGTACACATTCTGTGCACCCCACAGGGACCGCTTCAGACTGTCGTGGAGGCTACTCCTTGCGGGCGGCCTCGGGCAGCACGACCAGGGCGTCGCCGTCAGGGCGCTCGCCGCTGTTCTCACTGGGGATGCCCTGCAGTTCGTTGTTCACGACCATCGCCGTGGAACCGCCGCCGTCGAGGTTGATCGCGTCGACCGCGCCCAGGCTGCGCATGACCTTGGCGGTCTCGTCGATGGTGAGGCCGACGCTGTGCCCGGGCCGACGGCCGTCGGCGGTCAGCAAGATGATGCGTCCGTCCTCGGTGATACCGGCCGCGGTGCGCGGGTTACGGCGCAGATACCAGCCGTTGTAGAAGTTGGCGCGGTCCGAGCCCTCGATGTCCTCCGGGCTCCAGCCGTCGCGCACCGGGTCGAGCACGATCTCGCCGTCGCGGAGCAGCAGCGGACCGCCGTTGATGATCGAGGTCTGCGGGGAGAGCGGCAGCGGCGCCCTGGTCTCGCTGTCCACCACCGCGCTGCGCACGGTCAGCGGAGCGCCCACTTTGGCGTGGGCACGCAGCCACTCGGCGGACGTCCCGGTGGCTTGCAGGACGGTGCCCTTCTGGGGCAC
Organism: Streptomyces cupreus; assembly: GCF_014257025.1. Classification (GTDB taxonomy): domain Bacteria; phylum Actinomycetota; class Actinomycetes; order Streptomycetales; family Streptomycetaceae; genus Streptomyces; species Streptomyces cupreus. The sequence continues at coordinate 35,920 of NZ_JACMSF010000051.1, read as the reverse complement.
CGAGCCGCCGCGGCTGCCCTGGACCTCGGCCACCCGGCCGTTCTCGTCCAGGGTGGCCTGGAAACCGGATCCCTCCGGTGCGCTGTCGCCGAACTTCGGGGTGACGGCGATCAGTTCATTGAGGTTGCCGCAGGTGTAGTCGTGTGCGGCGTGGGAGAATGGGGTGGCATCCCCGACTCCACCGCAGTTGACGATCAGGCCGGCCTGCCGGTTGAGACCGGTGATCTCGCGGGAGGCGCCGTCGTTCGCGCGGACCGAGAGCTTGGTCCGCAGCCGCTTCACCGATGCGCCCCTGCCGGAGTCGGTCGGTACGACCAGGGCAGGCCGGTCGGTCACAGCTTCGGAGACGAGCTCGCCATTGACCACCGAGACACCGGCGAGGTCGCCGTCGGTGCCGGTCAGCCAGTTGCCGGGGGCGTTCTTCCCGTTGTCTATGACGAAGTAGCCGCCGTTGATCGCAGCGAGGGCGCCAGTGCGCTTGGCGACCGAGCTGGTGGTCTCCCTGCCCGGAACGATCTCCGTGCCCAGCTCCGAGCCGAGGCGGCCGCGGAACGTGGCAGGGTCGATGACCATCACATCCACGGACCAGGGGCCCTCAGTCTCGTGGCCGTCCTCACCGCTGTTCTGAACCCTGGGAGTCATCCCCTTGGCCTTGACCTCGTCCGCCAGCCTCTGGGCCGCGTCCTTGTCCCGGTACTTGCCCACCCGCACCATCCAGCCCAGCGGCTGGTCGCTCGGGCCCTTGGGGTCCGGACCCGCGGTGACATCACGGCGCGGCTCGTAACCGGCGTCGCGCGCCTGCTGCTCCAGCTTCGCGGCCTCTTCCTCGGTGGTGCCGACGCCGATCGTGACGGTCCAGAAATCGTCCGCCGAGGTCCTGCCGCGCTCGATCGCGACGTGGGTCACACCGGGAGCGACTTGGCGTTCACTGCGGGTCTCGTCCAGCGTGGCGGGGCCCAGCGGGAGCTCGCCGGAGGGCAGGGCGGTCGCCGACGGGGTCGCCACCGCAGTGGCGATCGAGGCAGTGACGAGGCACGCGGCCACCGCCCCGCCAACCAGTCCGCGATGTGGGGTGAGCTTCTTCATCTGACGTGCCTTCCGTACTGCCGGTGGGACTGTTGCCGAGGTGGCTGGCTCACCATGGGAGACACACGCGACGTGAATCCAGCCAATTGGGATGGAGTAGGTGAATCAGAAGCTTCCAAATGAAAATCACTGGCCAGATGCAGCGGGTATCGCAGGTGCGAATCCTGTGGGCACAGAGAAACACCTGGTCAGCGAACCAGCGCACCTTCGGTGCGCGCCGGGGCGTGGTAAATCCCATGGCGCGCGCCGGAGGTGCTTCTGTCTGCCCTGACGTGGGCTGATGCCTCTCGGGGACGCTGGAGGGGTTCGTTCCGGCCGAAACCGACGCTTCTGTGATGCCGGTGAGCTCGCAGATCAGCATGGTGCTGAGGACCGTCCGGTGAGGGAGGGAGCAAGGCCGTGGACGTGCTGCGCGAACGCTGCGCCGGCCTCGACATCAGCAAGAAGGACGCCAAGGCGTGTGTGCGCACCCCGAGTACGAAGCGCTCGGGGGGTCCTTCACGACCGAGACCACCACGTGGGGATCGACAACGAAGCGCGGTCCTCGCCCTGCGGCGGTCGCGGTCCGCTCCAGGGGAGTGCGTGGCTCGATGCCGGGGTCCTTGTCCGCCTCGGCGAACCTGACGTCGAACCGCTCCTTGCTGAGCGCGCGGCCGAGTTCGCTGGTCCACATCCCCGCCGTCATCTCCCTCGCCCGCCGCCGAGCCGACGTCCTGTGGGCCCTGCTTCGCGACAACCGCCCCTTCACAACCGCCCCACCAACACAAGCAGTTGCAGCCACAGCAGCCTGAGCGGATCACTCGAACCACGCCAACCGCATGATCCAATGATCAGCGAGGGAGGCAAATGAACGAGCAGAAGCTGTCCGAGGGAAACGCATCGAAGTACCTGAACTCGACTCTCACGACGCTCGCTGCCGATGCCAGGGACCAGATCGCGTGGCTCGACAGACACCGACTCGAAACCGATGACCTGGCCTTGGACTACGAAAACGCGAGGGGCGCGATCCTGGTCCTCACCGAGGCTGGTCGTATCGATGCCGCTACGGAGTCGCGCCTCGCACGCATTGACGCGATCCTCGACGCGATGAGCGGGCCGGAGCACGCTGCCAGGTGGACGTATGAGGCACTGACAACCGACACAGGGTGGCTCACAGTCCGCCAGCTGGCACGCGAGGCACTCACAGAACTGGCCGGTACGTGGCAGCAGCCATTGCCCACTCTCAGGATCGACAGCGGCCCCTGATGGAACTCAACAGCGCTTGACTCGCCCATTGAGACTCCGCCGACCTCTGTGCCAGCGCCTGGCATCGGTTCGGAAACTGAATAGGACGACTGTGTGAAATCAATCCGTCAAGAAATGAGATTCCACGGGAACCGCTGGTCCCACAGCAACCGCTCGCCAACTGGCCCGCCCAGCCCTGTACCGCGCTCGCGCCCGCCCGCGAGGGTGCAGTCCTGCACCGCCTCGGCTGCGATGAGATCGCGTACGGCGAGTGGGAGCGCGGAACGTGGAACTTCCAGCCGTGGCACGAAGGGCCCGACCTGTACAGGCTGTGGGAGTCCTGTCGTGAACAGGGCTCGTCCATCGCACCGGACAGCAGTGTGGCGCTGGAATGCGTTGAGGCACTGGCTGAACTCCACGCCAAGGGCTGGGCACACGGTGACGTGCAGCCCGCCCACTTCATCATCGGGCCAGAGCGGACCCATCTGATCGACCTCGCCCTTGCCCGAGGCGGATACGTACCCGAGGGATACGACTTCCCGTTCCGCGGCTGCCTCGTCCACTACGAGGCACCCGAGATCGCGCGCAGCGTGCTCGCCACGGGCGAAGCCGAGCCTACGCAGGAAGCCGATATCTACGCCCTCGGCGCCTCCCTGCTCATCTCCGCCACCGGCTGGCGAGCAGTCGAGTACCCGGACGACGCTCCACGCCCCGTCCAAAGAGAGGCGGTGGCGAACGGCGAGCGCCGCTCGGTGAAGGCACCTGGCGAGCTGGGTGATTTGATCGAAGCGATGCTCAGCCACGCCCCCGAGGACAGGCCGACCATCTACGAGGTGGGTAAGGCGCTGAGCTGCCTCCGAGGCCCGGTTCGCCCGGCGCCGCCACTCACACGGCCAAGGGAACGCGCGAACCGCCGCGGCCCCGCCGAAGCGGTGCTGCGGCGGCTCATGTATGGCCGTGCGCGGTGGGTACCGTCACCGGCGCTCGCGTGGCACCACCACCCGGAGCCCCGGCGAGGACATGATGTCCTTCTCGCAGAATCTGGACGTCACCCACTTCTCATCCGAGAACAGCCGCGTCTGGTCGCTGAAGTGGGCCGAGTTCGGGTTCGAGGACTGGGAGTACGACAGCAGCGTGCGCGCCACCGGGCAGCGGCCGCCGTCCCAGCCGACGGCCTGGATGTAGCTGGAGCCCGTCGTCACCTCCGTGTAGCCGCCCTTCGCCGGGTCCCACACTGGCTCGATCTTGTTCCAGACGCCCAGTGCCTCGGTGCCGCCCGGAACGGGGATGCGCTGACCGCCCCGTACGACGAACTGGTTCTCCCCGAGCGGGGAGTCGAGCGCGATGCCCGCCGCTCGCAGTTCGGCGACCGCGTCCGCGAGCGCCGTGGTGAAGCCCGGCGCGGCCGTGTTCAGGGTGTTCGGGGTGCCCACCGGGTCCGCCGCCGAGAACGGCACCTTCCACAACTGGGCCGCCGGGACAGCGGCGGTCAGCTTGCGCCAGAACCGGTCGAAGAGCAGGGCGCCCCGGCTGCCGGTGTTCGTGGTGCGGTCCCAGGAGGCGAGCACCGCGCAGGCGCCTGAGACGTCAACTGCCTTGCCGTCGCTGCCCGTCGCCGTGCCGCCCGGCAGCGCGGCACAGGCCGCCGCCGCGTCCTTCGCGGTCAGTTCGCCCGCCGGTACCCGGTTGGCGAACTGCTGCGCCTGAAGCTCCCGTACGGTCAGCTCACCGCGCTCCGCCAGCGCCGCCACGTCCTCGATCGCGCCGCGTGTCCGCATCGAACGCTGCGTCCCGATCGTGCCGAACACCCGCTCGTACCCGGTCAGCGGCCGGTCGGCGTTGGCCAGCCAGGCGCTGTCGTTGGAGTTCTCCGCGTACGGCGCGTCCTTGAGCGTCGGCAGCTTCGCGGGCCCGAAGATCCCCGGCTGTACGGCGTCGGGGTCGGTGCCGAGCGCGCAGGCGCCGCGCGAGCCGTCGAGGATCGCCAGGCCCGAGGAGGGGTACGTGACCTTGCCGAGCGGGGTGGAGCACGCCTGGGTCAGCTCGTCGGTGATCCGGGGGAGCACCTGCGACTGCGTGAACAGGGTGTGGCCACCCGAGTCCGCGGCGATGGTGTTCACCCAGGGCAGGCCCTGAGTGCGCTTGAGGGAGTCCAGGACGTCCGCGGTGCCGCGGGCCTTGCTGAAGCCGAGCGCGGTGTCGGAGGCGCGCAGATTGGCGGCGTTGGGGTCGTTGACGGCGTACGCCGTCGTGGTCGTCCACGGCAGCGGCAGCGCGGCGCCGAGCGAGGTGACGACCGGTCCGTACCGCGTCCACCACTGCGTCCGGGTCACGGGGGCGCCGTCCTTCGCGGCCACGGTGACCGTCCGCTTCGTCATGCGCTCCGGCTTGCCGTCGACGAGGTACACCGTCGGATCGGCCGGGTCCAGGGTCAGTTGGTGGAGGTTGAGCGGGACGCCGGTCGCGACGGTGTGGCTCCAGGCCACATGGGCGTTGTGGCCTATGGAAACGGTGGCGCTGCCGAGCAGCGAACCGCCGGAGACGTTCAGCTCGCCCGGGATCGTCTGCTGCGACTGCCAGAAGCGGCGGCCGCCCTGCCACGGGTAGTGCGGGTTGCCGAGCAGCAGCCCGCGGCCGTTCGCCGTCGTGGCGCCGCTGAAAGCGACGGCGTTGGAGCCCATGTCGGCGGTGTCCGCGGCGAGAAGCTCCTGCGCGGCGCGGGCCGTGTCCTGGGCGTCGGGCGCCTGTACGGTGGCCCCCGTCGGCGGCTGCGCGGCCGTGATGCCGTCCACGGCCCGGCCCTCACCGCCCAGCACCGCGAGCGCGAAGCCGCGCGTGGCCACGTCGAGGGTGGTGACCGGGCGTACCCAGGCGGCGCCCTTGCACGCCGGGTCGGTGATCCGGTTCTGGCGCAGCCAGGCGTTGTACCCGGCCGCGAAGCCGCGCATCAGCTCCTCGGTCTGGCGGCTCGGACCGCGCGGCGCCGGCTCGGCGAGCAACTTCTCTACCGTCCCTGCCTCCCGTACGCCACGGAAGTACAGATCGCTGGAGAGGTTCCTGGTCGCCGAGGAGAGCGAGAAGTCGGTGGTCGCGTCGGGCCCGAAGAAGCGGGAACGCTCGCCGCGCACGGTCACGAAACCGTCGGCGAGCGTGCACACCTGGTCGGCGGCCTGCGCCCATCCGGTGCCGAAGCCGAGGTCCGCGTAATCCTTCGCGAGGATGTGCGGAATGCCGTACTCGGTGTAGCGGATCACGGCCGAAAGGCCGCCGTGCGAAGGGTGTTCAGGACGGTCCTGGCGCTCGGCCGCGGCCGCCGGCAGTGTGGCCGTGGCGGTGAGCAGGGCGACGGCCGCGACGACGAGCCGTCTCGGGCGGATGCGCATCAAACCTCCCAACGTCCTTGGGGGAAGGGGCGGTTGAGCGTACCAACGGGTATGTGTCCATGGAATGTGTCGATCGTCGGGTTCTTGACCTCCTTTCGGCAGGGGTCGAGGATCAACGTCATGACGCCCGGACACGGCAGCACGGTCGACGGGGTGCTGCGGCGCAGCGCCCGCCGCACCCCGGCACGCGTCGCGGTGGAGTACCGCGACCGGACTTGGACGTACGAGGAGTTCGACGAGGCCGTCTCCCGCGCGGCGAGCGTCCTGCTCGGCCAGGGCCTCTCACCCGGCGACCGCGTCGGCGCCTACGGCCATAACTCGGACGCCTATCTGATCGGCTTCCTCGCCTGCGCCCGCGCCGGATTGGTGCACGTACCGGTCAACCAGAGCCTCACCGGTGACGATCTGGCCTATCTCGTCGGCCAGTCCGGCAGCTCGCTCGTCCTCGCCGACCCGGATCTGGCGGACCGACTGCCCGACGGTGTACGGGCGTTGCCCCTGCGCGACGCCGACGGCTCGCTGCTGGAGCTGCTGGCCTCGGCCCCCGCGTGCGACGGCCCGGAGCCGCGCAGCGAGGACCTGGTGCAACTGCTGTACACCTCCGGTACCACGGCCCTGCCGAAGGGCGCGATGATGACGCACCGCGCCCTGGTGCACGAGTACTTGAGCGCCATCACCGCGCTCGACCTGAGCGCCGGCGACCGGCCCGCGCACTCACTGCCGCTGTACCACTCCGCGCAGATGCATGTCTTCCTGCTGCCCTATCTCGCGGTCGGCGCGACCAACATCATCCTCGACGCCCCCGACGGCGACCGGCTCTTCGATCTGATCGAAGCCGGCCGCGTGGACAGCCTGTTCGCGCCGCCCACGGTCTGGATCGGCCTGGCCAACCGCCCCGACTTCTCCACACGTGACCTCGGCGGCCTGCGCAAGGCGTACTACGGCGCCTCGATCATGCCGGTGCCCGTGCTGGAGCGGCTGCGGGAACGGCTGCCGGGGCTCGGCTTCTACAACTGCTTCGGCCAGAGCGAGATCGGCCCCCTGGCCACCGTCCTCGCCCCCGACGAGCACAAGGGCCGGATGGACTCCTGCGGGCGGCCGGTGCTCTTCGTCGACGCGCGCGTGGTCGACGAGGACGGCAAGGACGTGCCCGACGGCACGCCCGGCGAGATCGTCTACCGCTCCCCGCAGTTGTGCGAGGGCTACTGGGACAAGCCCGAGGAGACCGCCGAGGCCTTCCGCGAAGGCTGGTTCCACTCCGGCGACCTGGCCGTGAAGGACGCCCACGGCTACCTCACGATCGTCGACCGGGTCAAGGACGTCATCAACTCCGGTGGCGTGCTGGTCGCTTCACGCCAGGTCGAGGACGCGCTCTACACACACGAGGCCGTGGCCGAGGTCGCGGTGGTCGGCCTGCCCGACGAGCACTGGATCGAGGCGGTCACCGCCGTCGTCGTCCCGCGCGGCGAGATCACCGAGACCGAACTGATCGCCCACGCCCTGGAGAAGCTCGCCCACTTCAAGGCACCCAAGCGGATCGTCTTCGTCGATGCGTTGCCGCGCAACGCCAGCGGGAAGATCCTGAAACGGGAGCTGCGGGACCGGTTCGCCGACTCCTAGGATCGGCGCCATGTCGATCTTCACCGCGTCCGACGGAACCCGCCTCGCCTACCACCAACGTGGCGAGGGCGAGCCGCTCCTCGTCCTGCCCGGCGGGCCGATGCGCGCCTCCTCCTACCTCGGGGACCTGGGCGGACTGGACGCCGGGCGGCGGGTGATCCGGCTCGATCTGCGCGGCACGGGTGACTCGGAGGTGCCGGCCGATCCGGCGACGTACCGCTGCGACCGGCTCGTGGACGACGTGGAGACGCTCCGGGTGCACCTGGACCTGGAAGAGATGGACGTACTGGGTCACTCCGCGGGCGGCAGTCTCGCCATGCTGTACGCCGCCCGCTTCCCGCGGCGGATCCGGCGGCTGGTGCTCGTCACCGCCAACCCGTGGGCCCTGGGCACGACCGCGACACCCGAGGACCGTCTGTCGGCCGCACGGTTGCGCAAGGGCGAGCCCTGGTTCGAGGAGGCGTTCCGGGCTCTGGAGGCCTGGCTCGGGGGTATCGGCGACCCCGGGCCGGAACTCGCGCCCCTGTTCTACGGACGCTGGGATACGGCGGCTCGGCAGCACGACGCCCGCGCGGACGACGAGTTCAACGACGAGGCCGCCGGGGTGTACGGCTCCGAGGGCGCCTACGACCCACCCGCGACCCGCGCCGCCCTCTCCCGCCTGACCGCACCCGTCCTCCTCCTGACCGGCGAACTCGACGGAGCCCCCAACCCCGAACTGGCCCGCCGCACCGCGGACGTCTTCCCCCACGTCGAAGTGGCGGTCCAGCCCGGTGGCGGCCACTACCCCTGGCTGGACGACCCGGAGCGGTTCGCCGGGTTGGTCGGCGGGTTCCTGGACGACGTCAGCCCTTCCGTGGGCCGTACGCCGTCATGAAGCGGTCCCGGAACTTGTCCATGGCCCACTGAGGGGCGTCCTCGGCCGGTTTGAGGCCGTCCGTCCAGCCCCAGTCGGAGATGCGGTCCAGGACCTTCTTGTCGCGGGCGACGATCGTGATGGGGACGTCCTTGCTGCTGCTGCCCGCGGTGACCGTCGGCACCGGCTGGTGGTCGCCGAGGAAGACCAGAACCGTGTCGTCGTCGCCGTAGCGCTCGACGTACTCGACGAGGCTGCGCAGCGAGTACTCGATGGCGTTGGCGTACTCGGCGCGGACGCTGTCGGGGTTCTTCCAGACCTCCTTGGGGTCCTTGCCCTCCTCCTTGATCCCGTGGAAGACCGAGCCGTCGCCCAGGTCCTCCCAGTCGATCATGCGGGCGACCGGTGCCCAGGGGTTGTGGCTGGAGGCCAGGATGATCTCGGCCATGATCGGCTCGCGATCCTTCTTGCCGTGCTCCAGCCGTTCGAAGGCCTCCAGGCTGAACTGGTCCGGCACGGGCGTCCAGCTGAAGTACGGGCCGTGGTAGCCGAGGTGCTCGGAGTCGTAGATGTGGTCGAGGGCGAAGAACTTCCCCTCCGGCCAGGCCCTGCGCACCCCCGGCACGATGCCGACCGTGCGCCACGCGCCCGTCTTGCGGAAGTAGCTGCCGAGCGTGGCGCGGTCGCTGGTGGTCAGACTCCGGTACCGCTGCTGGTTCTTGATCCACAGTCCGGACAGGAACGTGGAGTGCGCGAGCCAACTGCCCGCCCCCGTCACCGGGGACCGCAGCCAGGCGCTGCGCGAGGCGAACCCGGCCGCCTCCAGCCTGCGGGTGCCCTCGTCGAGGACCGTGTCGATCTGCTCGGCCATCGCCGGATCGTCGATCGCGACCCGGCCGTAGCTCTCGATGAAGGTGAAAAGCACGTCCTTGCCGCGCAGTCCGGTCAGCAACTGCTCGGGCGGTGTGCCGGCGAAGGCGTCGACGGACGCCTGCTTCTCGAACACCTCCGCGTCCCGCAGTCCCGCGCGGACCTGCTCCACGCGGTTGTCGACATAATCGGCGTTGATCTTGGAGGCGACCGGCACCTCGGTGAACTGCACGCCCAGCGTGACGCAGGTGATCCACGCGGTGCCGAGGATCAACGTCGTACGGCCGGCGACCTGGCGGTGACGGACCATCAGATCGGTCAACCGTACGGCCGCCAGCGTCGTCGCCACGAGGATGGTCACGAGGAGTGCCAAAACCCCTGTCACGGCGAGCACTTGGCCCGTACGCCCGAACGACTCGCGCAGGAAGTCCGTCGCGTCGTCGAGCAGGATCCAGTCCAGGACCAGATCGAAGGGGCGGGCCAGCACCTGGTAGAAGCCCATGTCCAGGAACTTCAGGACGGTGAGCACACCGAGGAGCGCACCCGTGGCGATCGCGGTGATCCGCCGGGGCCGCGGCGGCAGCGAGAGCAGCAGGCCGGCGAGCAGGACTCCCTCGGCGGGGATGCGCAAGAACGCGCCGAACGACAGCCGTTCGACGCGGTTGGGCAGCAGGAGCGCGCCCAGGACGAGGGCGCCGGCCAGCACGGTGGTCGTCACGGTGACACCCCGGGCCGCCCGTGGATGCCGTTGCCGCCAGCCACGCGGCCGGGGGCGCTGCGGCGTGCCCTCGGCCTTGTCGTCCTCCGTCTCGGCGTCCGGCAGTTGGCCCGTGACTTGCGACACCCGTGATCCCTTCCCTGCGTCCCGTCATCATGCGTACGGTCGGCTGTCGTCTTCCGTTCACATGACGCGTCGATCGAACGCACACGGTACGCGCGTGGAGGGCGGGTCAGTGACCTTGGCCACCGTGTCGGGTCAAGGCAGGGAGCGTCCGCGCCGTTCCACGCACAGGGCCCAGATGATCAGTGCGGACATCCCGATCAGCACGACCGACCACACCGGGTAGTACGGCAGGGACAGGAAGTTGGCGATGATGACGAGCGCGCCGATCGCCACGCCGAACACGCGGGCCCAGGTCGCCTCGGTGAACAGACCGAGGGAGACCAGCACGGCGACCGCGCCCAGGATCAGATGGATCCAGCCCCAGCTGGTCAGGTCGAACTCGAAGACGTAGTTGGGGGTGGAGACGAACACGTCGTCCTCGGCGATCGCCATGATGCCCCGCGTGATGGCGAGCACGCCGGCGATCATCAGCATCACGGCGGCGAAGGCCGTCAGGCCCTCGGCCCAGCTCTGCTTCGCCGTGTGGGGGCGTGCGCTCTGTGTTGCAGTCATGCCGCTTGCCTCATCTCGTCTCGGTGAGAATCAGGTCCTTGGCCCTGCGGAACTCGTCCTCCGTGATGTCGCCGCTCTCCTTCAGCGCCGACAGCTTGGTCAGCTCGTCGGCGCTGCTGGCGGTGGCGCCGCCGGCCGTCTCACGGACGTAGGAGTCGAAGGCCTCCTGCTGTGCGCGAGCCTGCGCGATCTCCCGGCGTCCCATGTTCTTGCCCCGCGCGATCACGTAGACCAGGACACCGAGGAAGGGCAGCACGATCACGAAGACGAGCCAGCCCGCCTTGGCCCAGCCGCTCAGCCCGTCGTCGCGGAAGACGTCCACGACGATCCGGAACAGCAGGATGAACCACAGGATCCACAGGAAGAACCACAGCATCGCCCAGAAGGTGCTCAGCAGTGGGAAGTCGTACGCCAGATACGTGGCCGTGCTCATGTCGTCGCCTCCGTCCGGGCCGGATGCCCGAGGGTTGTTGTGCGTTGTCAGCGTGCCCACGGCAAGCAGGGGACGGCCTCACCCTCAGTGGGTGATCCGACGCAGGGCCGCCCGCCAGGCGAAGGCGACCGCGAGTTCCATCACGCCGAGCAGCACCAGCCACAGGCCCAACAGCCGGGTCAGGGCCACGGCCGACTCGCTCGGCAGGGCCAGCACGACGATGCCGGCGACGATCCCGAGGAGTGCCGCGCCGAGGACGACGCCCCGGTGCGGCAGATCCTTCGCGGCGAGGCCGGCGTAGGCGGTCAGCAGCCCGGACACCAGCCAGACCACGCCGACGATCACGGACAGGGCGGCGATGGTCTGCAGCGGGTTCCGCAGACACAGCACCCCGGCCAGGACGTACAGCACCGCGATCAGCAGCCCGGGCAGCCGATCGCCGCGCTCCTGGCCGAAGACCGCCACGAACCGGAAGGCGCCCGTGACGAGCAGATACAGCCCGAACAGGACGGCGACGACATGCAGCGTGGCGTCCGGCCAGACCAGGAGCAGGATGCCCGGAACCAAGGTGGCCAGGGCGGATCCCAGCATCCAGGTCCACGAGCCGCCGAGCCGGCCGAGGACGTCCTCGGGGGCGTCGCGGGCCGTCCCACCGGGGTGCGGTCCGGGTCCGGCCGGCCGTGCCGCGGCGCGCGATCCGGTCATGGCTCCTCCTCGCTCCGACGGAACGCGCCGCCACCGGACACCGGCGGGGCGGTGGGTGGATGCCCACCGGGGCAGCGTGCCCCGGCCCCGCATCGCACCGGATCACCCGCCAAGGGTGAGCCGTCCGTGCCAGGCGGCGGCGACGGTGGGATCGGGCGAGACGTCGGCACGCGGAGCGGACGAGGAGGCCGGTCATGACCCCACGGAGCGAGTTCTCCCTCTCCCTGACACCGGACGAGCGGGTGGCGTACGGCAAGCAGGCGCGCAGCCGCGTGCCCCGCCTGGCCCAGGCACGATTCGATCCCGGCCCGCGCCGCCCCGATCCGGTCGATGTGATCGAGGCCCAGTCGGCGACCCGGCTGCCGGAGCTGGTGCCCATCCGCTACGGCCGCATGCTGGAGTCGCCGTTCCGCTTCTACCGCGGCGCGGCGGCGATCATGGCGGCCGATCTCGGCGCCGCCCCCGACACCGGGCTCACGGTCCAGCTCTGCGGAGACGCCCACCTGCTGAACTTCCGGCTGCTGGCCTCACCGGAGCGGCATCTCGTCTTCGACATCAACGACTTCGACGAGACCCTGGCCGGACCCTTCGAGTGGGACGTCAAGCGGCTGGCCGCCAGTTTCGTCATCGCCGCCCGGGCAAGCGGCTTCACGGCCCCGGAACAGGACGGCGCGGTACGCGCCTGCGTACGTGCCTACCGGCAGCGGATGCGGGAGTTCGCCGGCATGCGCACCCTGGACATCTGGTACGCCCAGGACGACGCCGACCGGATGCGGGAGCTGATGGGCTCGTCCATGAGCAAGAAGGTCCGCCGGCGCACCGCACAGGCCACGGCCAAGGCCCGCACCCGCACGCACATCCAGGCCTTCGCGCGGCTCACCAGGGACACGCCCGAGGGACGGCGCATCGCGCCCGATCCGCCGCTGATCACCCCACTCGCCGATCTCACCGACCCCGGCGAGGCCCGGCGGGAGAAGGAACTGGCGACGGTCCTTGCGGAGTACAGGAGCAGCTTGTCCGCCGAGCGACGCCACCTTCTGCGCCACTTCCGGCTGGTCGATCTGGCCCGCAAGGTCGTGGGCGTCGGCAGCGTCGGCACCCGCTGCTGGATCCTGCTCCTGCTCGGCCGGGACGACGACGATCCCCTCCTGCTCCAGGCCAAGGAGGCCCAGCACTCGGTGCTCGCTCCCCACACGGGCGGGGACGACTACGACAACCAGGGCCGCCGGGTGGTCGACGGGCAGCGGCTCATCCAGACCACCAGCGACATCCTCCTGGGCTGGACCCATGTCGTGGGCCTCGACGGCCGCGGACGGGACTTCTATGTGCGCCAGCTCAGGGACTGGAAGGGCATCGCACGCCCCGACACCATGGACCCCGAGCTGCTGGGTCTCTTCGCCGAGCTGTGCGGGGCCTCCCTGGCCCGCGCCCACGCCCGCTCCGGCGACCCCGTCGCGATCAGCGGCTACCTCGGTGCAAGCGACCGTTTCGACCGCGCGCTCACCGATTTCGCACAGAGCTACGCCGATCAGAACGAGCGGGACTTCGAGGCACTGGCCGCGGCCGTCCGCTCCGGCAGGGTCACCGCCCGGAACCTGTGAAACGCGGTGCCGCGCCGGCCTCACTCCGGCTGTCGGCGCATCTCCACGATCCGCAGGCCCAGGGACTGGCAGCGGGCCACCAGACCGTAGAGATGCGCCTCGTCGACCACCGGGCCGAAAAGGATGGTCTGACCGGCCAACACCACATGGTTCAGCTCGGGGAAGGACTTGGCGAGCGTCTCCGACATCTGCCCGTCGACGCGGATCTCATAGCGCATGGCCGTCCTCCCGCGGAAGGCGCTGGCGGGCGTGGTGCGACCCGCACTCAGATCCTCCGGCCGACGACGCCACGCGTCCTCACCCGGCACAGGTGATACCGCGCACGGCTCAATGCTTCACGAACAGCTTGACGCCGACGATCAGCAGTCCGAGTACCAGATTGACCGACGCGCTGAGGACCACCAGTCGCCAGGAGGCCCCCACCCGCAGCGCCGCCCGCACCGACCAGCCCACCTGCCCCACCACGGCGACGCCGAGCGCCAGCCACACGGCGCCCTGCACACCCAGGCCCAGCAGCGGACTGATGGCCACCGCGAGCGCCGGAGGCAGCGCGGCCCGCAGGATCGGCCACTCCTCGCGGCACACCAGCAGCACCGTCCGCCGGTCCAGGGCCCGCCGCGCCAGACGCTCCCCGAACAGCTTGGCGTGCACGTGCGCCAGCCAGAACACCGTGCCGGTCAGGAGCAGCAGCAGAACCAGTTCCGCCCGGGGGAAGCGGCCGAGGGAACCGGCGCCGACCACCACGGAGGCGGCGAGCAGCGATCCGTAGACGCCTCCGGTGAAATCGGCGTGGGCCCGCCGCTCGGCGCGCCGCGCACGGTGCGCGGCGCGGCCCGCCCTGACCGACGCCGGGGACCTCATGTCGCCTTCCCGGGCCCCTTACCTGCGGGGGCGACGGTGGGCGGTTCCACGGCCTCGGCGCGCGCCGGCAGCCGCGCGGTGATCAGAAAGCTCGCCAGCGTGACCCCGCCGGCCATGAGGATGGCCGCCTTCAGCCCCTGGAGCTGCGCCGAGGCATAGGAGTCGACGACGGCGTCCACTTCCGAGGGCGGCAGCCCGGCCTGCTCGGCCGCCGTCCGCACCTGATCGGTGGGCACGAAGGAGATCCCGGCCTGCAGGGCGACGCTCGTCTGCTGCCGTGCCTGCTCCGACAGCCGCGGGTCGTCCTCGACATGTGCGGTGAAGGCATGCGCGAGCGCCCCGATGAGCAGCGATCCGATCAGCGCGGTCCCCAGCGCCGACCCCAGGTTCTGGGCGGTGTACTGCAGCCCGCCGACCTCGCTGCGCTCCTGTTCGGTGGCGCTGGACTGGACGACGTTGCCGAGCTGCGAGACGAGCAGGCCCATCCCGAGGCCCAGCAGGGTCATGGCCCCGGCGAACTGGGCATCGTCGATCGACGGATCGATGGAGGCCAGCAGCCACACGATGGCCGCCGCCAGCGTCAGCAGGGCGAGCCTGACCAGGGTGCGGGGCGCCACGCGGCGCGCGAACCGGGAGGCGCCCAGGGAGGCGACCAGCATGGTGACCGAGACCGGCAGCAGCCGCAGTCCGGTCTGGAAGGCGTCGAAGCCCTGGACGACCTGCAGATAGAGCGGGATGGCGAAGAACAGTCCGAGGAGGATGAGGTTCTGGCTGAGCATCGTCAGCAGTCCGGCCCGCAGGACGGGCCGGTCCAGCAACGTCAGGTGCACCAGCGGATCCCGGCGCCCTGCGACCCGCCGGTGTTCCCACCGGACGAAGGCGGCCAGGACGAGGGCCGAGGCGCCGATGACGAACACCGTCGGCGCGAAGCCGAAGACCGTGAACGGCGGGTTCCTGGGCTCGATCCAGCCCCAGGTGCCGCTCTGCAGCACGCCGAAGACGCCGAGTGCGAGACCGGTCGCGGACAGGGCCGCCCCCACCCCGTCCATCCGGGGCCGGGGACCCGGCCGAGCGGCTTCCGTGACCATCCGATGGCACAGCAGCATGGCCACGACGACCACGACCTCGCCGGCGAAGACCAGGCGCCAGGTGAGATACGTCGTCACCCAGCCGCCGAGCAGGGGGCCCACCGCGATGCCCGCACCGGCGAGCCCGCCGATGACGCCGTAGGCGACGGCGCGCTCCCGGTCCCGGTAGGACTCCGCGACCAGCGCGGCCATGGCCGGCAGCACCATGGCCGCGCCGATCCCCTCGATGACCGACCAGCCGATCGCCAGCACCCACACGCTCGGTGCCACCGCGGTGAGCGCCGATCCGGTGCCGTAGACGACCAGCCCCAGCAGGAACAGCCGGCGGCGCCCCAGGATGTCGCCGAGTTTGGCCCCGACGGCCATGAACGCGGCCATCATCAGCGCATACAGCGTGATGACGGCCTGGATGGCGGTGACCTCGGTGTCGAAGTCGTCGACCAGTTGGCTGATCGAGACGTTCATGACGGATGTGTCCAGCACCATCAGGAACTGGGCCGTGCCGAGCACGATCAGAGCCCGCCAGTGCGCCACGGTGCCACCTCGCAGAGTCGGCCCGGCGGGGGCGGCCGGGCGGCGGCCTCGGCTGTCCGGCCGCCACCTCCCATGTCACCCGACGCGATCCGACCGGCGCCTCACCCGCCGCGGGGGAGGACCCACGCGCCGCAGGGGGCCTGGGTCACAGTAGGCCGAGTTCCCGCGCCCGCCGCACCGCGTCGGTGCGCCGGTTGACCGCCAGCTTGCGGAAGATGCCCTTGAGATGGGTCTTGACCGTGTTCACGGAGACATAGAGGTCGGCCGCGATCTCCTCCGTGGACATCATCTGCGCGAGCCGCGCGAGGACATCGCGTTCGCGGGCGCTGAGCTCCTCGACGACGAGTGGTCCGGCCGTGGTGGGCAGAGCGCCCCGCAGCAGCCAGCCCTCGGCGAGTCCGTCCTGCGGGTCCGTGGCCAGCAGCCGCAGGACCCAGGGGCGGGCCTCCAGGAACGGCCGGCGCAGCCTTTCGCGGCGGGCGTCCAGAAGGGCCCGGGTGAGGATCCGCCGGGCGGTCGCAGGGTCCCCGGCCTGGTCGCAGGCCTGCGCGCGCACCAGCAGGGCCGGCACGGTGACCGCGGGACCGGCCTCGCCCTCGGGAGGCACGGCGTCGAGCATCTCGATCGCCGGGCCGGGGTGTCCCACGGCGAGAAGGGCTCGCGCGGCCTCCACCGCACAGGCCGCCTGGTCGTCGGGAGCACCGAGCAGCGCCCGTGCGGCCGTCTCGGGGCGGCCTTCGGCGAGATGCGCGGAGCAGGCGATGGCAGCCGCCTGGCCCCGCTCCCAGGGGGAGACCACGTCGGCGGTGATGGCCGGTTCGGCCGCGGAGAGCGCGGCCGGCGCGTCCCCCTGCGCCAGCCGCAGTCGTGCCGTGGTCAGGGCCCGGCCCGCTGCTGTCACCGGGTCGTCCGGTCCTGCCGGAGCGGAGACGGCGGCCTCGTCGAGGAGGCTCTGGGCCTCGTCGAGTTCATCGCGTTCGACGGCCACGGCGGCCCGGACCAGGTGCCCCACGCTCGACCCCGACGACGGGGGCAGGCCGTACCGCTCGGTCTCGGTCAGTGCGGCGAGCGCCTTGCGTTCGGCCCGGTCGAGCCAGCCGTCGAGGTAGTCGATCAGGGCGAGATGGCTCAGGCTCGCCTGGCGGGGCAGTGCCGTGGCGGCACCGGCGGGGGACGCGACGACGGCGTCCAGGGCGGCACGCGCGTCCTGGAACCGCCCGGCCCACAGGTGTGTCGTGCCCAGGTGGGTCAGCAGCAGGGCATTGAGCTCGGGATGCTGTTCGAGGAGCTGGGCGGGGACCTCCCCCTGGAGGTGCCGGGCCGACCGGGCGGCCTTCTCCGCCCGTCCGGGGGCGCCGGTCAGCCGCGCCGCGTGGGCCTCCAGGAGCGCACAGCTGAGCTGGGCCGCGGCGGGGTCGGACGCCTCGGCGGCCAGCGTCCGCTCGGCGTGGTGCAGGTGGGCCAGACCGCGGCCGAGGTCGTGGTGGTTCAGCGCGCGGGCCGCGCGGACGAGTTCGGCGGCCGGGCTCGTGGTCTCGGGGGCCATACCGGAGAAGAGGTCGGCCAGGCCCTCGGCGCGCAGACCCGTGAAGAGCTGCCCGATGGCCAGGTCGTCGACCAGGGCGGCGGCGGTGAACTCCCAGTCGCCCGCCGCGGCGCCGTGGGCGAGCGCCTCCGGAAGGTATCCGGAGCGGCGCAGCCACCGAGCCGCCCGGCGGTGCAGCAGGGGGCGCAGGCCGGGCCGGGTCACCTCCAACTGGGACCGCAGGATCTCGCCGAACAGGGGGTGCAGTCGGTACCAGGAGTGCCCGAGCGACTCCACGAAGGCGTTCTGGCGGCGCAGCCCGTCCAGGATCGGCTCGGCGTCGAGCCGGCCCGTGAGCGTGTTCGCCAGAACGGGGGAGAACCGGTCCAGGACGCTGACCCGCAGCAGCAGGTCCTGTGTCTCGGCCGGCTGCCGCTTGAGCACCTCGCCGAGCAGATAGTCGGCGACCGTGCTCTGCCCGGCCTCGAACTCCTTGAGGTAGGCCTCGGGGTCGTCGGCCTCCCGCGCGGCCAGGGCGCACAGCCTGAGGCCCGCGGCCCAGCCCCCGGTCCGCTCCACCAAGGCAGCGGCGGCAGCCACGGACAGCTCAAGACCGTGCAGGGCGAGCAGGCCGACCGTCTCTTCGGGTGTGAAGGCCAGTTCGGCGTTGCGGATCTCCGTGAGGGTGCCGGCCGCGCGGTGGCGGTGCAGCGGCAGCAGGGGCTCGGTGCGGGTGACGAGCAGCAGGTGCAGGCCCCGCCCGGCGTGCCGCAGGACGAACTCCACCTGCTCGCTGACGGCGGGGTCGGTCACCCGGTCGTACTCGTCCAGCACGACGACCACGGGCCGCTCACGGGCCGCGAGGGCGACCGCGAGCCGGGCCAGCAGCTTGCGGTCCACCCGGTGCGCGTCCGCCGGAAAGCCGACCTCGGCGGGTTCGAGCACCCCGTGGTGGTGCAGGGCTTCCAGCAGATACGCCCAGAACAGCCCGGGTGTCTGACCGGCGTCGGAGGTGAGCCAGACAACCGGCTCGTCGAGGCTCGCGGCCCAGTCGGCGACCAGCAGGGTCTTGCCCGCCCCCGCCGCCCCGTTGACCATCGTCAACGGCGTCGTCCGGCCCACGTCGAGATGGCGGTGCAGCCGCCTGCGGCGCAGGAAGGTGGGGGGCCTGGCCGGAATGGCGAACCGGCCGGGCAGATACGGGGCGCCCAGGGGATCGACCCCCGCGGCCGCTGTGACCGGCCTGCTCGGTTCGGCCGTCACCATGCCGACCACCACCACCGTCCGTCAGGTCATGGTCAGTGTTCCTTCACCAGAATCCCAGCTTCCCCATGCGTCAGCACGCGCTACAGGGGCCCAGCGGGCCCAGCACAGGGCCGCCCGGCCCCAGGGAGGGGCCGGAAGGCCCCTTTCCGTCCGCCCGGCGCCTACGCCTCCGCCGCCTCGGCCACCTCCCGCGCCCACCGGTAGTCCGCCTTGCCGCTCGGCGAGCGGCGGATGGTGTCCGTGACCACCAGCCGGCGGGGGATCTTGTACCCGGCGAGATGGGAGCGGCAGTGCGTCTGGATGTCCTCCAGGGAGGGCCGGTCCGCCCCCTCGCGGAGCTGTACCACGGCCGCCACATGGTGGCCCCACTTCGCGTCGGGCACCCCGGCGACCAGCGCGTCGTACACGTCCGGATGGGACTTCAGCGCCTGCTCGACCTCCTCCGGGTACACCTTCTCGCCGCCGGTGTTGATGCACTGCGAACCGCGTCCGAGGACGGTCACCACGCCCTCCTCGTCGACGGTCGCCATGTCCCCGAGCAGTACCCACCGCTGCCCGTCCTTCTCGAAGAAGGTCTCGGCGGTTTTCACGGGGTCGTTGTAGTAGCCGAGCGGCACATGACCGCACTGCGCGACCCGGCCCACCTCGCCGACGGCGACCGGCTCCCGGGTGGCCGGATCGACCACCTGTGTACGGGAGTTGACGCGGATCCGGAAGCCGCGCTCGGGACCCGCGTCCTCGGTGGCCGTGCCGTTGAAGCCGGACTCGGAGGAGCCGAAGTTGTTCAGCAGCATCACGTGCGGCACCAGCTCCAGGAACTGCCGGCGCACGGTCTCCGACATGATCGCCCCGGACGAGGAGACGGAGAACACCGACGAGCAGTCCGTGCCCTTCATCGGCCCGCCGAGCGCGTCGATGAGCGGCCGCAGCATCGCGTCGCCGACCAGCGAGATGCTGGTGACCTTCTCCTTCTCGATCGTGCGCAGCACCTCCTCGGGCACGAACTTGCGGTGCAGGACGACCCGTTGGCCGAAGTCGAAGCCGATGAACGCGGTGAGGGTGGAGGTGCCGTGCATCAGCGGGGGAGCGGGGAAGAAGGTGATCCCGGATCCGCCGGCCGCGACCCGCTCGGCGAGCTCCTCGGGCTTCTTGACCGGCTCCCCGGTCGGCGCCCCGCCGCCGAGCCCCGCGAAGAACAGGTCCTCCTGGCGCCACATGACACCCTTGGGCATCCCCGTGGTGCCTCCGGTGTAGATGATGAACTGGTCGTCCGCCGACCGCGCCGGGAACCCCCGCTCCGCCGACCCGCCCGCCTCGGCCTCGGTGAACGGCATCCCGAGCGAGCCGCCCGCCCCCACCCGCACCAGATGCCGCAGCTTCTCCGCCCGCGGCCGAGCCGCCGCCACCCGGTCCTCGAACTCGGCGTCGAAGACGACCGCCACCAGATCGGCGTCCCGGTAGAGATACACCAACTCCTCTTCCACATACCGGTAGTTGACGTTCACCGGCACGATCCGGGCCTTGAGGCAGCCGAGCACCGTCTGGAGATACTCGACGCCGTTGCAGAGGTGCAGTCCGAGGTGCTCGCCGGGGCGGATCCCGCTGTCCAGCAGATGGTGCCCGATCCGGTTGGCCGCCGCGTCCAGCTCGGCGTACGTCAGCCGGCGCTCCGCTCCCGTGCCCGGGTGGTCGAGGTACACCAGCGCCTCACGGTCCGGCACCACGTCCACGACCGACTCGAACAGGTCGGCAAGGTTGTACTCCACCGCTCCTCCTGACCTCGCTGTCCCTCGGTTGCCGGTCATCAGAGCAAAGGGCGGCACGGCTGTGAAGACTCCGCGCACAACAAATCTGACTGTCTGTCAGAAAACCCTTGAACTGCTCGGTCGCCTCCTGCAACCTGTTCTCGTTCTTCGAGAGGGGAGACGGGCGATGGGTGGGACGGAACACCTCACGGTGCGACGCGAGGGCGCCACACTGGTGCTCACGCTCGACCGGCCGGAAGCCAAGAACGCGCTCTCGTTGCCGATGCTGGTCGGCCTGTACGACGGATGGGTGGAGGCGGACGCGGACGACGCGGTCCGCTCGATCGTCCTCACCGGCGCGGGCGGCGCGTTCTGTGCGGGCATGGACCTCAAGGCCCTGGCGGGCAAAGGGATGGAGGGCGAGCAGTACCGGGACCGGCTCACCGCCGATCCGGATCTGCACTGGAAGGCCATGCTGCGCCACCATCGCCCCCGCAAGCCGGTGATCGCCGCCGTCGAGGGGTACTGCGTGGCCGGCGGCACCGAGATCCTCCAGGGCACCGACATCCGCGTCGCCGCCGAATCCGCGACCTTCGGCCTCTTCGAGGTCAAACGCGGCCTGTTCCCCATCGGCGGCTCCACGGTCCGTCTGCAACGCCAGATCCCGCGCACCCACGCCCTGGAAATGCTGCTCACCGGCCGCCCCTACACCGCCCAAGAGGCCGCCGACATCGGCCTGATCGGCCATGTCGTCCCCGACGGCACGGCCCTCGCCAAGGCCCTGGAGATCGCCGAGCAGATCAACGCCTGCGGCCCGCTCGCCGTGGAGGCCGTCAAGGCGTCCGTCTACGAGACCGCCGAGATGACCGAGACCGAGGGCCTGGCGGCCGAACTCAAGCGCGGCTGGCCGATCTTCGACACCGCCGACGCCAAGGAAGGCGCCCGCGCCTTCGCGGAGAAGCGACCGCCCGACTACCGGCGCCACTGAAGGAGACCCGGCATGCCCGAAGTCCTCAAAGCCCCCCTCGTCGTCGAGTTCCCCTTCGCCCGCTCCCTCGGCCCCGTCCAGAGCGCCTTCCTCACCGGCCTGCGCGAACGCGTCGTCCTCGGGGTGCGCACCACCGACGGCCGCAGCCTCGTCCCGCCGGTCGAGTACGACCCCGTCACCGCCGAGGAGATCCGCGACCTCGTCGAGGTGGCCCCCACCGGTACCGTCACCACCTGGGCCTGGAACCACGAACCCCGCCGCGGCCAGCCCCTGGACACCCCCTTCGCCTGGGTCCTGGTCCGCCTCGACGGCGCCGACACCGCCCTCCTGCACGCCCTCGACGCCCCCGGCCCCGACGCCGTCCGCACCGGCCTGCGCGTCCGCGTCCGCTGGGCCGAGGAACGCACCGGCGCCATCACCGACATCGCCTGCTTCGAGCCGTACGACGGCGACCCGGCCGAACCAGCCGGTCACACCGGCGAGTTCGAGGACGTGGTCACCGGCATCGTCGCCCCCGCACGGCTCGACTACACCTACTCGCCCGGCCGCGCCCAGAGCGCCTACATCAACGCCCTCGCCGACCGCCGCAACGTCGGCGAACGCTGCCCGTCCTGCCGCAAGGTGTACGTCCCGCCGAGGGGCGCGTGCCCCACCTGTGGCCTGGCCACCTCGGAACAGGTCGAGGTAGGTCCCCGCGGCACGGTCACCACGTTCTGCGTCGTCAACATCAAGGCGAAGAACCTCGACATCGAAGTGCCTTACGTCTACGGCCACATCGCCCTCGACGGCGCCGACCTCGCCCTGCACGGCCGGATCGCGGGCATCCCCTACGACCAGGTCCGCATGGGGCTGCGGGTGGAACCGGTGTGGACCGAAGGCGCACGCTACCCCGACCACTTCCGCCCCACCGGCGAACCCGACGCGGACTACGACACCTACAAGGAGCTGCTGTGAGCCGCGAGATCGCCGTCGTCGCCTTCGCCCAGACCGGCCACCGACGCACCAGCGAGGACGTCTCCGAGGTGGAGATGCTGATGCCGGTCCTGCACGAGGTCCTCGACCGGGCCGGACTGAAGACCGCCGACGTCGGCTTCACCTGCTCGGGCTCCAGCGACTACCTCGCCGGCCGCGCCTTCTCCTTCACCCTCGCCCTCGACGGCGTGGGCGCCTGGCCCCCCATCTCCGAGTCGCACGTCGAGATGGACGGCGCCTGGGCCCTGTACGAGGCCTGGACCAAACTCCTCACCGGCGACGCGGACACCGCCCTCGTCTACGCCTACGGCAAGTCCTCCCCGGGCTCGCTGCGCGACGTCCTCACCCGCCAGCTCGACCCGTACTACGTCGCCCCCCTGTGGCCGGACTCCGTAGCCCTCGCCGCCCTCCAGGCACAGGCCCTCATCGACGCCGGCGACACCGACGAGCCCGCCCTCGCCGCGGTCGCCGCCCGCAGCCGCGCCGACGCCACCGCCAACTCCCATGCCCAGCTGACCGGTTCGGTCCCGCACGGCGACTATCTCGTACGGCCCCTGCGCACCGGAGACTGCCCGCCGATCGGCGACGGCGCCGCCGCCGTGATCCTCGCCGCCGGAGACCGGGCCCGGGAGCTGTGCGAACGGCCCGCCTGGATCCGTGGGATCGACCACCGCATCGAGGCCCACTCCCTCGGCGTCCGCGACCTCACCGACTCACCCTCGACCCGCCTCGCCGCCGAGAAGGCCGGAGCCTTCGAACGGCCCTTCGACACCGCCGAGCTTCACGCGCCGTTCACCGCCCAGGAGGTCGTCCTGCGCAAGGCGCTCCGGCTCGACGACAGCGTCCGCGTCAACCCCTCCGGCGGCGCCCTCGCCGCCAACCCGGTCATGGCCGCCGGACTGATCCGCATCGGAGAGGCCGCCGCCCGCATCCACCGGCGCGAGTCCGACCGGGCCCTCGGCCACGCCACCTCCGGCCCCTGTCTGCAACAGAACCTGGTCGCCGTACTGGAAGGGGATCCGCGATGAGCAAGGAGCCCGTGGCCGTCGTCGGGATCGGCCAGACCAAGCATGTGGCGGCGCGCCGGGACGTGTCCATCGCCGGGCTGGTCCGCGAGGCCTCCCGAAGGGCCCTGGCCGACGCCGAGTTGACCTGGGCCGACATAGACGCCGTGGTCATCGGCAAGGCGCCCGACTTCTTCGAGGGCGTCATGATGCCCGAGCTGTATCTCGCCGACGCGCTCGGCGCGGTGGGCAAGCCCATGCTGCGCGTGCACACGGCCGGCTCGGTCGGCGGCTCCACCGCGCTCGTCGCGGCGAACCTCGTCGCCTCCCGCGTCCATGGCACGGTACTGACCTGCGCCTTCGAGAAGCAGTCCGAGTCCAACGCGATGTGGGGCCTGTCCCTGCCGATCCCCTTCCAGCAGCCGCTGCTCGCCGGCGCCGGCGGCTTCTTCGCCCCGCACGTACGCGCCTACATGCGCCGCAGCGGCGCCCCCGACACCGTCGGCTCCCTCGTCGCCTACAAGGACCGGCGCAACGCCCTGAAGAACCCCTACGCCCATCTCCACGAGCACGACATCACCCTGGAGCAGGTCCAGGCCTCGCCCATGCTGTGGGATCCCATCCGCTACTCGGAGACCTGCCCCTCCTCCGACGGCGCCTGCGCGATGGTCCTCACCGACCGGGCCGGGGCCGCCCGCGCGCCCCGCCGGCCCGCCTGGATGCACGGCGGCGCGATGCGCAGCGAACCCACCCTCTTCGCCGGCAAGGACGCCGTCTCGCCGCAGGCCGGCAAGGACTGTGCCGCCGACGTCTACCGGCAGGCGGGCATCGCGGATCCGCGCCGGGACATCGACGCCGTGGAGATGTACGTGCCGTTCTCCTGGTACGAGCCGATGTGGCTGGAGAACCTCGGCTTCGCCGCCGAGGGCGAGGGCTGGAAGCTCACCGAGTCCGGGGTGACCGAGCTCGACGGCGACCTGCCCGTCAACATGTCGGGCGGTGTCCTGTCGGCCAACCCCATCGGCGCCTCCGGCATGATCCGGTTCGCCGAGGCCGCCCTCCAGGTCCGCGGACAGGCCGGCGAACACCAGGTGGCGGGCGCCCGCCGGGCCCTGGGACACGCATACGGCGGCGGCTCGCAGTTCTTCTCCATGTGGCTCGTGGGAGCCGAGCCCCCCGACTCCTGAGAGCGCTCCGCAAAGGTCCCCCTCACATGGCCTGTCGGCACCCCGGACCGATCGCTAGGCTGGCCGCGGACGACGAACCGGGAGGAGCACGGACGTGGCCGAGAGCACCATCCAGCAGCAGCCGCTCACGGGCTGGGACAAGCCGGAGCTGGACCTCAGCAACGCCGAGTGGCACTCGACCAGCCGCGGTCTGGGAGACGTCCAGATCGCCTTTGTCGAGGGCTTCATCGCGATGCGCAACAGCGGCCGCCCACACAGCCCCTCGCTGATCTTCACACCCGCCGAATGGGGCGCCTTCGTGTCGGGCGCGCGGGAGGGGGAGTTCGACCTCACCTGAGCCGTACATGGATTTGCTGGTGTTCCGCCTGATTTTCCGGACACGCGACTGTGAGCGCCCTCCTCAGGGCGAGGCCTGAGCCAGGCTGGCCCCAGGAGGAGGGGGAGGTCGCACTTCGGAAGCGAGGAACCCATGAGCACCCTGCCGGTCATCGCCGCGGTCGACGGCTCGGACGACAGCCTGCGGGCCCTGGACTGGGCCCTCGACACCGCCCGCGGCCGCGAGGCGCCGCTGCGCGTGGTCCATGTACGGCAGTACGCCGCCTGGATGCAGGCCGACGTCCTGGTCGCGGGACCGCCGGACGCCGAGGCCGATCCGGTCCTCGGCCAGGTGCGCGCCCACCTCGCGGCGGTGCCGGACCGGCCGGACACGGAGTACGTCGCGCTGGAGGGCGCCCCGAGCGCCGTGCTGCCCGAACTGGGCTCCACGGCCCAGCTGTTGGTGCTGGGCTCCCGTGGCCGGGGCGGCTTCGCCAGCCTGATCCTCGGCTCCAACGGCATGGCCGCCGCACGGGACGCCGAGTGCCCCGTCGTGGTGGTGCCCCGGCCGGGGCGCGAGGTGCACGAGGGCGTCCCCTCCGGACCCGGACCCAGAGTCGTGGTCGGCCTCCAGGTCGACAGCCCCGACGAGGCCGTCCTCGACTTCGCCTTCGCCGAGGCCGCCCGGCGCGGCGCCCGCCTCCAGGTGGTTGCCGCCTATCCGTCCCCCGTACAGATCTGGACGGCCGCACCCGGCCAGATCCTGCCCCCGTCCGCCGACGACGCGGCCGTCGAGAACGAGACCCGCGTCCTCGCCGAGGGCTTCCTCGCCCCGTGCCGAGGCCGGTACCCGGACGTCCACGCCGAGCCGTACGTGGCCCCGGGCGACGCGGCCGGCCATCTCGTCGCCGCCTCCAAGGACGCGGAGCTGGTCGTCGTAGGCCGCCACCGGCGCCGCCTGCTGGCCCCCGCCCGCATGCTCGGCTCCGTCACCCAGGCAGTCCTCCTGCACGCGGCAAGCCCGGTCGCGGTGGTACCGCCAGCGCCGCCGGAGGAATGAGCCCCTCCGCTCGCAGCACGGCGCACAGGCCCCAAGAATGCCCTCGCGGCACACTGGAACCGGGGGCGCCCACCCGTCATGAACCGTGGCCGGGCACGTACGATGGGCGGCATGTCGTTCCTCCGCCGCCGCAGCGCCACGCCCGCCGGGCCCGACTTCGACGTACTGGCCATGGACCCGGGCGACTGGCCCGGCAATCTGGGCGCCGGGCTGCTGCCCGCCCCCGACGGCAGCTGCCAGGGCGTCTTCCTGCGCTACGACCTGTTCGGCGGCCGCGGCCCCGCGATGATCATCGGCAATCTGCCGGAGGGCTCCCCGGCCCGTGACGTCGCCGAGGGCGAGATCCCCTTCGAGGTCGCCCAGCTGCTGCTGGCGCTGGAGAACGACGAGGAGGTCACCGTCGTCGGCACCGAGGACGTGCCGGTGATGCAGGGCGACAACCTCCTGATCGTGCGCCGCCTCAAGCTCTCCGAGAGCCGGATCTCCTGCGTGCAGTTCGACCGCAGCGACAACGTCCTGGTGACCATCGCCGCCTGGGACCGCCCCATCACCGACGACCTGTACGCCCTGCTGAAGCCGCTCCCCGCGGAGCTTTTCCAACAGGGCTGACAGACGGCTACCCGGCCGCGGGCACGACCTGGACGTCCGCGGCCCGCACGAACGCCACCCGGTGGCCGAACTGGATCTCGTAGTACAGATCCTTCCCGGTCACCACCCGGTGCGAGGCCTCGTCGAAGGTCACCGCGTAGTAGTACTGGCCCGGCACCTTGTCCCCGACCACGTACTTCTGCCCCTTCGGCAGCCGGTACGGCAGCGGCGACACCGGCTGCGCGGGCACCCCCTCCGGATAGGCCGACGCCTCCGGATACGCTCGCCCGTACACCGGGACATCCTCCAGGCCCTCCTTCGGCGTCACCACCAGGCCCGTCGCGTGCACGGCCGTCGGCTCCTTCGCCGGGTTGCGGAACCAGGCCTTCTGACCCAGGTACCAGATCGCCGTCCAGTCCCCGTCACGCCCGGCGACCGCGTACTGCTGCCCGGTGGAGACCCGCGAGGACAGATCGTTCACCCCGGTGGTCGGGGTCGTGCCCAGGCCGACGTCCTTGATCAGCGGGTACGACGTACCGGGTCCGGAGTACAGCCGTACCGCGCTCGAACCATGGGGCGCACAGGGCTCGCCCGCAGCCGTGCAGCCCGTGTACCCGGGCCGGTGCGTGGCGTAGTCCGGGCGGATCGTCACCATGCCGCCGTTCTTCCCGGCGGTCGGCTCGAACGGCCGGTCGAGCAGCTCGAAGTAGTGCTGCCAGTCCCAGTACGGGCCCGGATCGGTGTGCATGCCCCTGATCGTGCCGCTGGTCGGCCCCGGCACCGTGTCATGGCCGAGGATGTGCTGCCGGTCCAGCGGGATGCCGTAGGTGCGCGCGAGGTACTTCACCAGCCGGGCCGAGGAGCGGTACATCGCCTCGGTGTACCAGGCGTCCGGGTCCGCCAGGAAACCCTCGTGCTCCAGGCCGATCGACTTGGCGTTGACGTACCAGTTGCCCGCGTGCCAGCCGACGTCCTTGGCCTTCAGATGCTGGGCGATATGGCCGTCGGTGGAGCGCAGGGAGTAGTTCCAGGAGACGTACGTCGGGTCCTGGACGAGCTTGAGGACGCCCTCCCAGGCGCCCTCCGTGTCATGGACGACGATGTACTCGATGCTCTGGGAGGCGGGCCGGTTCCCCAGGTCGTGGTTGCCGTAGTCGCCGTCCCCGAACTCCTCGTACGGCGCCGGGATCCACTCGCAGGACACCGAGGCCGGGCACTCCGTGTCACCGGCGGCGGAGGCGCGCAGCCCGGCATCTTCCAGGGTCCCGGTGTCGGGCGCCAGGTCCGGCTGGGCGCCCAGGACGACCTGCTGACCGGCGTCCGTGACGCGCTCACCGCCGGTGCGGAGCACGTCGTAGACGTCGTTCGCGTACGCCGCCGCCGTGGCGCTGTCGTCGGCGCCGGAGAACAGGGCCACCGCCCCGTACCAGTCCGCCGGATCCGCGCTCACCGGCTCGCCGAGCCTCCGCTGAGCGGCGGCGAGCAGGGCGGCGCCGCCCGCCACATTGGCGGCGGGGTCCGTACGGAGTCGCTCGGGGCTCAGTCCGGTCAGCTCCGCGGCCCTCGGCAGCGTCTTCAGGCGCGCCGGGAGCTCGTCGGTGTCCGGGATCCGCTCCTCGGGGACGAGCGCGGTACGCGTCTCGTCGCCCCGGGCGTCCTCCGTGCCTTCGCTGTGATGGGCCGCTGCGGCGAGCGCGGTCCGGGCGTCCGTCAGATGCATCGGGCCGTAGCCGCCGGTCACACTCGGCGCTCCGGCGTGCGCGTCCCAGCGGGACTGGAGATAGGAGACGCTCAGCAGCACACTGCGCGGCACGCCGTACTCGGCGGCGGCGGAGGAGAACGCCGACTGCAACAGCAGTGCCGACGACCGGGCTTCGGAAGGGGCCGCGCCGAGCAGTGGGAGCACCAGCGCGGCGGAGGCCACCGGACCGGCGGCTCTCTTCAGGGCGGTGACGGATCGTCGCAATGCAGCCTCCTGGGACGGTCGGGCGCGATGAGCCGTGCGGGGCCGGGCGATGCGTACGTGGTACCGGCCTGCCGACGATCCGTCAATCATGCCCAGGGGAAGGCGAAGAGGCGTGCATACGTAGGGCCGCGGTGCGCCGCCGTCCCGGGCGCACCGCGGACCGCCGTCCCCGTCAGCGAGTGCCGACCGCAGCTCGGACGGCCCGTCGGGCCAGCTGGCAGTCGTCGTGCAGCCGCCTGAGCAGCAGGCGCTGTTCCTCGCCGGACGGCGCAGCACCCGGGTGGGCCGAGCCCGGTGCCGCCGGGGCCGCCGGGGCCGCGTCGTGCATCGAACGCTGCACGGCCGTCTCGTAGGTACGGATCTCACGGGTCAGCACGAGCATCAGGTTCACCAGGAAGGCGTCCCGTGAGGCCGGACCCGCCGACTGGGCGATCTGGCTGATCTGCCGACGCGCGACCGGTGCGTCCCCGAGCACCGACCACAGGGTGGCCAGGTCGTAGCCCGGGAGGTACCAGCCCGCGTGCTCCCAGTCCACCAGCACTGGACCGGCTGGTGAGAGCAGGATGTTCGACAGGAATGCCTCGCCGTGGCAGAACTGGCCCATACCCTGCCGGCCCGCCGAGTGCGCGATGCCGTGCAGCAGCTTCTGCAGATCGCCCATGTCGCGGTCGGTGAGCAGTCCCAGCTCGTGAAAGCGGGAGATGCGCGAGGCGTAGTCCAGCGGGGCGTCGAAGGTGCCCGCCGGCGGCCGCCAGGCGTTCAGCCGGCAGATCGCCGCCAGGGCCGCCCTGACGTCCGCGCGGGGCGGTGCCTCGGCCGGGTGCCGCTGAAGGGCCGCCACGCGCCCCGGCATCCGCTCGATGACCAGCGTGCAGTTGTCCGGATCCGCCGCGATCAGCCTCGGCGCCCGCACCGGAGGGCGGTGCCGGACGAACGAGCGGTAGGCAGCTATTTCGTGCCTGATCCGCTCGGCCCAGACCGGGGAGTGGTCCAGTAAGCACTTGGCGACGGCCGTGCTGCGTCCCGTCGTCCCCACGAGGAGCACGGACCGTCCGCTGCGGCGCAGCACCTGGACCGGGGCGAACTCCGGGCAGATCCGGTGCACCGACGCGATGGCCGTACGCAGCTGGGCGCCCTGAGGGCCGGACAAGTCGAGTCTCCCGCTGAGCGGTTGCGTGCCGAGCCCCGCGGCGCGGCGCGTACGGCCCGCTCCGATGACGGGGGTCGCTGCCGAGCGGGCGGGATCGAGGTAGGGGCCGCTGCCCGCCGGGCGGGGGTGCAGCGTCCGGGGCGGGGCGGACACGGAGGACGATGCTGCGTACATGGGCGGAACAGATCCCTTCGTGTGCCTGCAGTGTCTGCTCTGCGCAAGCGCGCTACCCGGCCCGGCCGCACGGTGCACCCTGGGGAATGCGCCCTTTGCAGAGCGGCGACCGGGTCGGGGTGGCGCGTTCCTACCTGACACCCGATGCCCAGTGGCACACCATCTGGCGCACCCTGGCGAACCCTGGCGAATAGTCGCCCGGCAACTCTCACCGGGCTACTGTCAACTCAGCCGAGAACCTGGGGGCTTGATGTGAACGGACAACCCAACTCCCGCCTCGCGGACCTGTTCGGCCTGGCCGGCTGGTCCAAGGGCGAGCTCGCGAGGCTGGTCAACCGGCAGGCGGCGGCCATGGGCCACCCCCAGCTGTCGACCGACACCTCGCGGGTGCGGCGTTGGATCGACATGGGAGAGATCCCGCGCGATCCGGTGCCGCGGGTGCTGGCGGCTCTGTTCACCGAGCGACTCGGCCGTGTCGTGACCATCGAGGACCTCGGTCTGGTCCGGCACGGGCGTGTGGGGAAACGGCAGGGCGACGGGAGTGTGGAACATCCCGACGGCGTGCCGTGGGCGCCCGAACGGACAGCCGCGGTCCTCACCGAATTCACGGGAATGGACCTCATGCTCAACCGACGCGGCTTGGTGGGCGCGGGCGCCGCGCTCGCCGCGGGATCCGCACTCAGCAGCGCCATGCACGACTGGCTGCACTCCGATCCGACTCTCAAGGCCGACGCTCCCCGATTCGACGATCCCCTGCACGCCGACCCCGCTGGGTTCGACCGCTACGAGGCCGCCCCCATCGGGTCGCAGGAGATCGAGGAACTGGAGCGTTCCGTAGAGGTGTTCCGCGCCTGGGACGCGGCCCGCGGCGGCGGGCTGCAACGCAAGGCGGTGGTGGGACAGCTCAACGAAGTGGGCGGCATGCTCGCCTACCGGCATCCGGAACACCTCCAGCGGCGCCTGTGGGGCGTCGCCGCCAATCTCGCCGTCCTCGCGGGCTGGATGTCGCACGACGTCGGCCTGGAGCCCACGGCCCAGAAGTACTTCGTCATCGCCGCCCACGCGGCCCGTGAGGGCGGCGACCGGCCCCGCGCCGGGGAGGCGCTCTCCCGAGCGGCTCGCCAGATGGTGCATCTGGGCCGGCCCGACGACGCACTGGACCTGATGAAGCTCGCCCAGTCCGGCTCCGGCGCCGAGGTGCTGCCGCGGACCCGGGCGATGCTCTACACCATCGAGGCCTGGGCACAGGCCTCGATGGGCAAGGGCCAGGCGATGCGCCGCACCCTCGGACAGGCGGAGGACCTGTTCGTCTCCGACCGGGGGGATGTGCCGCCCCCGAGCTGGATGCAGACCTTCAAGGAGGAGGACCTGTACGGCATGCAGGCCCTGGCCTACCGCACGCTGGCGGAGTTCGAGCCCCAAGCGGCCGCGCACGCCCAGCACTACGCGGAGAAGGCCCTGGCCCTGCGGATCGACGGGCGGCAGCGGTCGAAGATCTTCGACTTCCTGTCCATGGCCTCCGCCTGCTTCATCGCCGACGACCCCGAACAGGCCGACCGTTACGCGCGTCTCGCGCTGGTGTCGATGGGATCCAACTCCTCCCACCGCACCTGGGACCGGCTGCGTCAGATGTACCGGCTGACCGCCGAGTACTCCAGCTACCCGAAGATCCATGAACTGCGGGAGGAGATCAGGCTGGCCCTGCCCAAGACGGCGAAGGGCGGGAACAGCGCACGGGCATAAGGGGCCCCTGCGCTCGATCCCGCCTCGGACTCAGGACGTCACCCTGGCGACGAGCACGCAGGCGTCACCCTCGCGCTCGGTCTCGCCGAACTCCTCCACGACCATCCGTACGCAGTCCTGTGCGGTGCGCGCCTCCCCGAAGCGCGGAGCCAGGTCGAGGAGACGGTCCACGGCGTCGGTGTCGCTGCGCCCGGACACCAGTCCCTCGGTGTGCAGGAGCAGCAGGTCACCGGTCTCCAGGGTCACTTCGGCCTGGCTGTACGAGGCACCGGTTGTCGCGCCCAGCAGGACGCCGTACGGTGCCGCCAACCTGCACCCCGTCCCGCCGCGGAACAGCAGCGGGGCGGGGTGTCCTGCCTGTGCCCAGACCAGGGTGCGGGTGGCCGGCCGGTAGCGGCAGCAGACCGCGCTGCCGAGGGCGGGCTGGACGGTGGCGTCGAGTAACTGGTTGAGCCAGGACATCAGCTGGCCCGGCTCGGTGCCGGCCATCGCCATGCCGCGCACGGCACCCAGCAGGGTCGCCATGCCCGAGGCCACGGCGACGCCCTGGCCGGTGAGGTCGCCGACGCTCAACAGCGTCTCGCCGCCGGGGAGTTCGAGTGCGTCGTACCAGTCGCCGCCGATCGGCGAGCCGCTCGCCGACGGCAGATGGCGG
Organism: Streptomyces cupreus; assembly: GCF_014257025.1. Lineage (GTDB taxonomy): Bacteria > Actinomycetota > Actinomycetes > Streptomycetales > Streptomycetaceae > Streptomyces > Streptomyces cupreus. The sequence goes on along the minus strand of NZ_JACMSF010000051.1, from coordinate 3,925 downwards.
GCCGCGAGGTCCAGGGTCTCCGGGCCCTGGTGCGGGAGCCGCAGGGCGCCGCGCCACGGCGGCAGCACGGCCTCCTGCAGCTCGACCGCCAGCCGGTGCTCGGTCTGCGCGCGGTGCTGCTGGCGCTGGAGCGAGTCACGGGTCTCGCTCAACGCGCGCTGACTGCGGCGCAGTTCGCTGACGTCACGCAGCACGGCCCACATCGAGGCGGTGCTGCCGTCGGCACCGAGCACGGGCTCGCCCATCATGTGAACGGTCCGTACCTCGCCGCCCGGGCGGACGACACGGAACTCCCCGTCGATCGGCTTGGCGTCGACGAGGCAGTCGGTGACCATCGCGGTCAGCTTCGGCCGGTCCTCGTCGAGCACCAGGGAGGGCAGTTCGTCCAGGGTGAGCGGGGGGGCGGAGGTGTCCCGGCCCAGGATCTGGTACAGCTCACCGGACCAACTGGCCTCGTCCGTCAGGAGGTTCCACTCCGCGCTGCCGACCCGGCTGAGCAGCGAGCCGCTGCGCGCAGCGGGCGGCACGGACTCGGGGGCGGCGGGCGTCGCCGGTGCGGCGGGCACCGGCGGCGGTCCCTCCCGCAGCTGGGCCAAGTGGGCGTCGAGATCGTCGAGTTGGGTGAGCGCGAGGTCGCACAGCGCGCGCTGCCAGCGTTCCTGCGGGTCCGCAGCGTCACTGGGAGTGTCCCGCCGTACGGCGTCCACGTCGCCCTTGAGGCGTCGCGCCTGCGATATCAGCGCGTCGACCGAGCCGCGTCCGGGCGGCTGGGCGGCGGGGCGGTCCGCAGAGAGATGGGACGGCATGACGCACTCCGGTGAAGGGGACGGTACGACCAGATTGGCGAAGGGACCGTTACGACTGTTGCACAGCCCGCGACGCGCTGTAAGGGATTTGGCAACACACGATGCGGTGGTGTTTCTGGCATATGCCACAGTCTTCCTGGGGCGGTCCCATCATGTGAATGACGTACTGCTCGGGCGGGTCAAGTCGTAGGTGGCGTACGTGGTTTGACGGGGTGCGGGGGTGGTGATCGGACGTTCATCCTCGTGTTCGACGGCAGTGCGTTCGGGGACTCTCCCGGCCTTCTGCGGAGCGCTTCGGGTGGCTTCATTCAGGTAAGGGGAGAATGCTCCGTTTGTTCGTGACGCAGGTCACGTCAGGGAATCCGGCTCCGGTGTAATGCGAGCGGCGTGTGAGAGGTCGTAAAGACATGTCGGCCAACACCCGCCCGACCTCATCGATCACGGGGGAGATCGCTATGGACGTCACCTTGGAGCAGCCTGTCCGCGCTCGTCTCATCACCGCCGACGAGGAGGCGTTGCCCGCTCCCGCGACGCTCCGTTACAGCACGACGGATCCGCTGGCCGTGCACATCGACTTCCCGTCCGAGGTCTCCCTCGACGGCGAGGGCGTCACCTGGACCTTCGCCCGCTCACTGCTGGCGGAGGGGCTGCACGGCCCGGCCGGAGCCGGGGACGTGCACATCTGGCCGTGCGGCCCGGCCCGTACGGTGCTGGAGTTCCACTCGCCGTACGGGCTGGCCCTGTTGCAGTTCGACAGCGCCGCCCTGCGCCGTTTCCTGGCGCGCAGCTGCGCGGTCGTCGCCGTCGGGCAGGAGGACGTCGGGTCGGCCGTCGACGAAGGGCTGAGCGCGCTCTTCGGCAGCGTCTGACCCGCGGGCCGGCTCAGTAGCGCAGGATGCCCGCGATCCCGGTCGCGTCGCCCAGCGTGCCGTCCGGTACGAAGCGGACATCGGCGCCGGTCTCCAGGCACTGCTCGACGATCTCGTCCACGATGTCCTCGCGGGCGTCGAGGTCGCCGCTCTCGGCCGGGATCAGGTGGTCGCCGGAGTCGTCGCGGACGGTCGCCCGGTAGTTCTCCTCGACCGCCAGCAGCCGGACACGGCCCTCGCGGGCGCTCTGCCAGACCTCGTCGACGCCGGCCGCGTAGGCCTTGCGGCCCATGGCCGTCTCCAGTTCCCGGGCGACCTCGTCGGTGGTCTTGCGCCCTTCGGCGGCGACCATGGGCCGTACCGCCTGCCAGACCGCGTCCGGGGTGGCGTGCGAGAGGCCGCCGTGCCGGACGTGGACGGCGTCCTTGGTGACACTGCCGACCTCGTCGAGCAGGGACAGTGCCGCGGTCTCGCCCGTGACGTACAGCGGGCGCGGATCGTCGCGCAGCAGCCTGCCGATCGCGGTGTCGGCCTCCCGTAGGAAGTGCCGGGTGCCCTCGTCGCGGAAGGTGCTCGACAGATCGCCGATCTGCTCCTGGCGCTCGGCGTCGAAGTTGTCCACGCTGCGGGTGAGCGGGAAGCCGCCGACGTGCTCCTCGACGACCCGTTCGGTGCCGCCGTTCCACAGCGTCACCCGGTCGGCGGAGACACAGAGCACCCAGAACGGCCGCTCGGCGGCCTGCGCCGAGACGAGGTTGCGGGTGAGGAAGGTGTCCGAGAGGACCACGCGTTCGGGCACCGTGCGCGCCAGTGACCACACCTGGTGCTCACCCGGCGCGGCGAAGATCACCAGACCGTCCTCGGCGTGCGTCAGATCGACCTCGGCGACCGCCTCCTCCAGCTGCCGGACGACGTCGATCCGCCGTTCCCGGCTGACCGCGGGATCCGCCTCCAGTTGCTTCTTCGCGTCGGCCACGACATTGCGCAGCCGGACCGGGTCCTGGGCGTTCTCGGGCTCCCTGCGGTGCGTCGGGGTCAGTACGGACACCGCGGGATAGGGGCGCGGGCGGCGCAGCTCGGCGAGTGTGGCGGGACTCAGTGCATGCTCCATGACAGCACGATAGGACTGATTCGCCGATCGGGCATCGGGGGCAAACTGGCCGGGCATTCGGGATATTTCGCTGATAATGTCGCTCAGGCCGCCGGATGACGTCTCCGCACCGCCGATCTGCGGTGGTGCCCGACCGGCCAAGGACGCCCATGTCCGAGGTCGAGACCACGACCCAGGAAGCCCGTGCCGCCAAACTCAGCCTGCCGACGCTCACCACAATGGTGGTCGGCTCCATGGTTGGGCGGTGGCCGGCACCGGCATGCTGATGCTGGCGTTCGTCTTCCAGACGCTCGCGGTGCGCCGCCCCGACCTCGCCGGTGCTGTCGGAGCGATCACGCCCGCGCTCGGCGACGGCGACACCGTGCTCGCCATGTGCTCTCCTCGGTGGGGCTGTGGCTGTTCTTCTGGCTGATCAGCCGGGGTGTGAAGGACGCGGCGGCCATCAACCGCATCGTCACCATCGCCAAGGTGGTGCCGATCCTCGTTTTCGTCATGCTCGCGCTCTTCTACTTCGAGCCGGGTGTCTTCGTGGACAACTTCGGCGGCGCTGACTACGCGGGCTCCCTGTTCCAGCAGGTCAAGGGCACCATGCCGGCCACCGTCTTCGTCTTCCTCGGGGTGGAGGGCGCCAGCGTCGCCGCACCTTCTCCTGCGGCCCACCGACAAGGCGCCCGGCCTCGAACTGATCGACGAGGCCCCGTCCGCCTTCGTCGACGTCGTCGCCAAGGCGCTCGGACTGCCGAAACTGCGGGTCGTGGAGACCGGCGGGGACATCTACGCCTCCGAGCGCCAGCAGTGGGACAGCGGCAACAACGCGGGTCGCCCTGGAGCCGGGCGTGGTGTTCACCTACGACCGCAACACCCAGACCAACACCCTGCTCCGCAAGGCCGGGATCGAGGTCGTCACCATCGTCGGCGCCGAACTGGGCCGCGGCCGGGGCAGTGGCCACTGCAAGACCTGCCCGATCGTGCGGGACCCGGTCGACTTCTGAGGCCGGGGGTTGCGAACAGATGGCGATTGATGGCAGTTGAGCGTGTTCTGGTGCGTATGAGTGAGCCTCCGGGCAGTGGCGGGCGCGCATCCCCGAGTGGGGAACGGGAGTTCTTGCATCGAATGCGTGACCTTCTGCGGTGGTGGT
>NZ_JACMSF010000050.1 GCF_014257025.1 Streptomyces cupreus | reverse complement strand
AGTGGACATCGCCACCATGCGCGCGAACGTCGCCCAGGTCCTCCCGCCCGAGGTGACCCCCACCGACCGGGCCACACTGGAGACGCTGACCGATACCCTGCGCCGCGGCATACAGATGCTCATCCCCGAGGTCGAGCAGGCCGCCGCGAAACAGCCCGCCGACGACATCCCGCGCTACGTGGCGCTCGCCTGCGTCCGCGAGGCCCGCGGCAAGCTGGACGCCCGCACCGGCCTGCTGCCGTCCGACGCCGCCGCGTACGTGCGCAAGCTCGGCCGGTCGCTGCTGGCGCTGTGCGACCACTACATCGCACTGACCGGCGTCCGCATGTGTGTGGCCTGCGACCAGCCCATCAGGCCGGGCGAAGCAACACAGCCGTACGACCAGGTCAGCCCCTCCGGCGGGGCGGCGTTCTCGGGCCGCATCCACGACCGCTGCGCCGACACCGTCCGCATCCGCTGACCGGCGGCGCCCCGCCCCGGCGAACAGAGGCCCCACGGCGACCGCAGCGACAGGGTCGCATCAGAACGCCCTCCCGTCGGCCCCGCAAGTCCCTGGCGGGAATGGCTCCCGTAGTTACATGCCCTCACAGAATGAGGCCAAAGTGATGGAAGCAGTGCTCGTTACCGGCGGCGCAGGCTTCATCGGGTCGCACTTCGTCAAACGCCTGCTGCGGACAGATGAGGTCGCCCATGTGACCGTGCTCGACGCCCTGACGTATGCCGGGCACCTGGAGAACCTGGGTACGGCGTTCTTCTCGCCGAAGCTCACGTTCGTCGAGGGCAATATCCTTGATGCTCAGCTTGTCGATGACCTGGTGGACCGCAGCACGGCGGTCGTCCACTTCGCCGCCGAATCCCACGTCGACCGGTCGCTGATCAACGCCGGCGGGTTCCTCGCCACCAACGTTCTAGGTACGCAGACCCTGTTGGACGCCGCGATGCGGCACCGCATCGAGAAGTTCGTGCACGTCTCCACGGACGAGGTGTACGGACCACAGGTGACCGGTTGCGCCCGCGAGGAGGACCCTCTTCGCCCGACCGTCCCCTACGCCGCTTCGAAGGCCGCCAGCGACCTGGTGGCACTGTCGTACCACCACACCTACGGCGTGCCCGTGTGTGTGACCCGGTCGTCGAACAACTACGGGCCCGGCCAGCACCCGGAGAAGATCATCCCGCTGTTCGTAACCCGGCTTCTCCAAGGTGACCCCGTAACCCTCCATGGCGACGGCGGGCACGTGCGCAACTGGCTGCACGTCGAGGACAACTGCCAGGGCCTCGAACGAATCTTGTTCGATGGCCAACCCGGCGAGATCTACAACCTCGGCGCGGGCACCGAACTGACGAACCGCGAGCTGACGGACATGCTCCTGATCCTTTGCGGCGCCGGACCGGAAGCGGTCACCTACATCGAGGACCGCACCGCGAACGACCGCCGGTACGCGATGGACTGCACGAAGGCCATGGGAATGGGCTACCGGCCGTCGCGGCCTCTGTCCGACGGTCTGGCCGAGACCGTCGAGTGGTACCGGGCGAATCCGAACCGATGGGCGCCGCTGCTGCGGAACCCGCACGCCCCAACCCCCACCGTCACCCTCGCGCCGGCCACCACCGAGAGGCGGACGTCCCATGCCTGAGCTGATGGTGGGCGCCTACCGGCAGAACGCGCGGCCCTACCTGTACGGCAATGAGCGTGAACGCCTGGTCCTCGCCTTGGAGGCAGGCCAGTACGGCCACGGTGAACTCACCGAGGCGTTCGAGCAGGCCGTGGCCGAGTATCTGGGCGTCCCGGACGTGATCGCCGTTGCCACGGGTACGGACGCGCTCCAGATCGCGTTGACGGCCGCGGGCATCGGTCCGGGTGACGAGGTCGTCGTGCCGTCGATGACGTTCTGCGCCACGATCCAGGCCATCATCGCCGCAGGCGCGAGGCCGCGCTTCGCCGAGGTCGCCCCCCACACGATGTGCGTCACGAGCGACACGATCATGGAGGCGGTCAACGAGCAGACCAGAGCCGTCATGCCGGTGTTGTACGGCGGCCGTGCCGTCGATCTTTCCGGCATTCGCGGCGAGCTGGCCGCGCGGAGCATCACGGTTGTGGAGGACGCGGCGCAGGCATTCGGCTCCTACGAAGACGAGGTGCCGGTCGGTGCGACCGGCGCCCTGACCTGCTTCAGCTTCGGCCCGATCAAGAGCCTGACGTGCGGCCAGGGCGGCGCGATCGTGCCGCGCTGCGAGGACGAGGCCACCGCGGCCCGCCAGATGCGGCTCGTCGGCATCGCCGAGTCTCCGGCCAAGCGGGCACGCAGCACCTCCTACCGGGTCGAGCGTCTTGGGATCCGGGCGCACATGTCGCAGCTCAACGCCGCGATCGGGCTGGCGCAGCTGCCGCATTTCGATGGAGGCGAGGCTCGCTCGTACGGTAGCGGATCCTGACACTGCGCCTGGCCCCTGCCGTTCGGCTGGTTTGCGCTCCATTCCAGGGCGCGGCGTCGCCGGACTTGCCCATCCGCTTTCCCCGTGGCGGATGGGCGGGGCCTTCGCATGGCTACTGCTGGGCGACGAGGCTGCCGAGGCCCGGTTCGGCGTAGATCAGCTGGGCCGCCGCGAGCTCCCGTACGAACGCCAGGTCCCCGAGGTCCAGCCGGGCGAACTCCACCTCCTCGCCGGCACTTCGGTCACCACCCGGTTCCCGGCCACGGTGCCGCGCCGCTCGCTGCGGCAGGCGGGTACCACCCTGGCGCTCTTGCGGGCCAGTTGGTCGGGGATGTCCTCCGTGTTCTAGCCGGCCATGGGATCAGCCCACGAGCCGGGTGTGCTCCGCGTACTCGTCCGGGATGGGACGTGTGTCCAGGTAGAACCATTCGGCGCCGGGGCCCGGCTGTCGGGTGCTCTCGGCCGGGGCGGGCTGCGGAGTCGTCACCGCGCCCGATGGTGTGCTCGGTCGGCCCGGCATCAGCAGTTCCACCCTCAGCCCCAGGCCCCGCTGCTGCGCGGTGAACTCCTCGACCTGGTTGCGGCAGGCGTGGTCCAGGTGGGTCACTCCGGTGAGGTCGAGGCGGATCCTCGGCTTTCCGGCACTCGCCGCGGCCTCCAGCGCCTCGATCACGGCAGGCAGCCGCAGAAACGTGGCGTTGCCCGCCATCACGACCTTGGCCGTGTCCTCCTCCAGGTGCTGCCGGATCACGGTCTGCGACATGCGCAGCGCGGCCAGCACGATCCCCGCGGCCAGCCCGATGATCACGCCTTCGAGCAGCGCCGTCGCCACGATCACCAGCGTGGTCACGGTCATCACGACGAACTCGCCCCGGTCCTGCCGCCACATCTTCGGGAACTCCTCGGGCGCGAACAGCTTCCAGCCGCTGTGCACGAGCACCCCGGCGAGCACCGAGATCGGGATCAGCGCGAGGACCTGCGGCAGCAGCATCGCGAAGGCGAGCAGCCACAGGCCGTGCAAGGTCCGGGAGAGCCGGGTCCGCGCCCCGGCCTGGACGTTCGCCGAACTGCGGGCGACCACGGCGGTGATGGGCAGCGCGCCCAGCAGGCCCGCCACGGTGTTGCCGGTGCCCTGGGCGATGAGCTCGGTGTTGTAGCGGGTGCGCGGTCCGCTGTGCATCCGGTCCACGGCGGCCGCGGTGAACAGGCTCTCCGCCGAGGCGATGACCGTGAAGGTGAGGACGGACGTGATGACCGCCGCGTCGGCGAGGTCCGCGAACTGCCCGGGTCCCGGCATCTGTACGGAGGCGAGCAGATCGCCGACCTGAAGGGTCTTCACCGCCACGCCGGGCAGCGAGGCGACCGCGATGCCGATGCCGACGGCGACCAGCGCGGCCGGGATCTTCCCGACAGGACCCGGCACCTTCTTCCACACGAAGCTGAGCACGATGGTGAGGACGCCGAGCCCGGCGGCGGTCATCGCCTGCCGGTCCGCCAGGATGTCGGCGAACAGGCTGGGGAGACCGGCCATGTTCTCGACCGGGCTGCCGGGGGCCTTGGCGTCCGCCATCGGGTAGACCTGGCTGACCATCAGCGGCAGTCCGATGCCGGCCAGCATGCCCTGGACGACGGCCAGGGAGATCGCCTGGAACATCCGGCCGAGCCGTACCAGGCCGAGGATGATCTGAAGGATGCCGGAGAACAGCACGATCACCCCGAGCATGGCCAGGCCGTGCTCCGCGACGGTCTCCGCCACCAGCGCGGCGAGTCCCGCGGCGGGCCCGCTGACCTGGAGCGTGCTGCCCCGGATCGCGCCCACCACCAGGCCGCCGATGACGCCGGAGATGATCCCGAGCTCGGCCGGGACACCGGAGGCGACGGCCACTCCGATGCACAGCGGCAGGGCGACGAGGAAGACGACGAGGGAGGCGGTGATCTCGGTGCCGAGGGCCGGCCGGGGCCCCTTCGCACCCGTGCTCCGGGCCGCTGTCCGGCCTCGCGCATGCGCCCCGCTCATCCGGGGTGCACCCGGAAGCGTTCGTCGGCGTCCAGCTCGTGCACCCGGCCGGTGTCGACCTCGTAGTACCAGCCGTGCAGCCGCAGCCGCCCCGCGTCGAGGCTGCGCCGCACCACCGGGTGACTGCGCAGCGCGGCAAGCTGGTTGACGACATTGCGCTGGGACACCTCGGACAGCGACGGATCGGCGCTGCCGGTGGTGAGCACCGCGGCGAGACCCGGGCGGGCCGGCTCCAGCCAGGCGTCCACTCCCGGCAGCGCGGACAGGTCGTCGCCGGAGCTGAGCGCGCTCATCGCGCCGCAGTGTGAGTGACCGCACACGACGATGTCCTGAACCCCGAGCACATCGAGCGCGTACTCGACGGTAGCGGCCTCGCCGGAGGCACCGGGCCGTCCGTACGGCGGCACGATATTGCCCGCGTTCCGCAGCTCGAATATCTCTCCGGGCCGCGCGCCTGTGATCAGGGCGGGTATGACCCGTGAGTCCGAGCAGGTAATGAAGAGTGCCTCGGGATTTTGCCCATCGGCCAGTTTCCGGTATTCATCGCTCTCGAAATCGACCCGTCGCCCAAAAGCGCGGGCACGGTCCAGCAACGCCTTCAACAGTGCCTCCTCTGTGGGGAGTTCGACCAGCTGACCACACCGTAGAGGGGGGTACACCAGACGAAGGTTAAGAGAACACCAGAGCCCGGCCAGGATGCGGACATTCTTTGTCCGGAATCCGGGAAGACGGCGTCGGGAAATCGCTTTCTGAGCGGCTCGTCACACCGGGCCGATTTTACGCGACGCAGCATTGACACTGCTTGTAGGTTGTCAACTCCACGACACGTCATTCGTGTTGTCCGGATTTCACGGAGAGACAGGACGTATGGGCATACGAGCGCTGCTCATCGAGGACGACGAGACGATCGCCGAGCCGCTCGCCGAGGGGCTCGGACACTTCGGACTTACGGTCCACCGTGTCGCCACCGGCACCGAGGGCCTGAGAGGTCCCTACGGCGATGTCGTCCTGCTCGACCTGGGGCTGCCGGACATGGACGGCGTCGATGTCTGCCGGGGCATCCGGCAGGTCTCCGACGTCCCCATCGTCATCCTCAGCGCGCGTGGTGAAGAGGCGGACCGGGTGCTGGGCCTGGAGCTCGGAGCCGACGACTATCTCGCGAAGCCGTTCAGCGTAAGGGAGTTGGTGGCCCGGGTGCGGGCGGTGACCCGGCGGACGCAGCGCACGCAGGAGCCCGCGCCGGAAGCCGCCCCGGGACCCGCGCCGGAACCCTCGTACGAGCCCGGCCCTCTGGTGGTGGACCGCCGTACCCGCCAGGTCTGGGTCGGTGAGGTCCAAGTCCCCCTCACTCCCAAGGAGTTCGAGCTGCTGGCACTGCTCACCGAGGACCCGGGCGCGGTCTACTCCCGGCAGCAGATCCTCGACCGGGTGTGGGACCAGCACTACGAGGGACCGACGAAGACCCTGGACGTCCATGTCGCCGCGCTGCGCCGGAAGCTGGGGCATCCGGCGTGGATCCAGACCCTGCGCGGAGTGGGGTTCCGGCTGGCGGTACAGACCGGACCGAACGAGCCGACATGACACGTCGGCTGCTCCTCAGCTACCTCACCCTTGCCACCCTGGTGCTGCTCTGTCTGGAGATCCCGCTCGGTTTCCGCTTCTCGGCCGGCGAACGGGAGCGGGTGGCGGACGCGGCGCGGGACGAGGCCGAGTCCGTCGCCGCGTACACCGCGCTGTCCCTGGCCACCGGCCGGGCCGGCGGGGATCTGCCGAAGCGGGCCGCGCACTGCGCCGAACGCGTCGGCGGGAAGGTGGTGATCGTCGACGGCTCGGGCGCGCTGCTCGCCGCCTCGCATCCGGTGTCCCGCCGGGCGGCCCGCGCCCTTCCCGCGCGTCCCGGGATCGCGGCCGCACTGCAGGGCTCCGCCGCGATGGACGTGCGCACGGCCACCGTCGGCGGGGTGGAGCAACTGTCCGTCGCCGCCCCCGTCAAGGGAGCGCGGGGTGCCGTATGGCTCACGGTGCCCACCCGGACGGTGCAGGAACGGATCGGCCGCGTGTGGCTGCTGCTCGGCGTCGGCGGGCTCGGGGTGCTGGCGACGGTCGCCGTGCTCGGCTTCGCCCTCGCCCGCTGGGCCGGCCGCCCCATCCGTGAACTGGAGCGCGCCACCCACGCGTTGGCCGACGGCGGCCTGGCCGCCCCGGTGCCGGTCACCAAGGGCCCGCCCGAAGTGCGCCGTCTCGCCGCCGCGTTCAACCGTACGGCGGCCCGCCTCGCCCATCTGCTGGCCTCCCAGCACTCGTTCGCAGGTGAGGCCTCGCATCAGCTCAAGACGCCGCTCGCGGCGCTGCGGCTGCGCCTGGAGAACCTGGAGCCCGATGTGTGCGGGCAGGGTCGGGGCAGCCTCGCCGCCGCGGTGACCGAGACCGACCGGCTCGCCCGGATGGTCGAGGGCCTGCTGGCGATGGCCCGTCTTGAGGAGGACGCGGCCACCCCGGGCCCGGTCGACGTGGGCGCGGTGTGCGCGGAACGGCACCGGACCTGGCTGCCGTTGTTCGAGCGCGAGGGCGTCGCCCTGGTGCTGTTCGCCGGCAGCGTGGGCCCGGTGCTCGCGGTGCCCGGGGCGGTCGAGCAGATCCTGGACAACCTGCTCTCCAACGCCCTGCGGGCCTCCCCCGCCGACAGCACGGTGACCATCGAGCTGCGGCTCCACGTGCCCGCCAAGCGCGCGCTGCGCGACAGCCGCCCTTGCTGGGTCGACCTGCACGTCACCGACGAGGGGCCCGGCATGACCGCGGAACAGCGTGAGCGCGCCTTCGACCGCTTCTGGCGCGCGCCCGGTGCGCCCAAGGGCGGTACGGGTCTTGGCCTCTCACTGGTGCAGCGGCTCTCGGTCGCGAGCGGCGGCGCGGCGAGCCTGCACACGGCGGCGACGGGCGGGCTCGACGCGGTGGTCCGCCTGCCGTCCGCCGAGCCGCCCGCGGGCGGCCACCCCGTCGGCAGGCCGGGCGCGCGCCGCGAGGCCCCGGCGCTCCCGGCGTGAACCGCAGGGCCGTCACAACCTGTCCATGACCAGTCAACCCAGCCCTTCCGGGCGTAGCCGCAGGGGCCGGTCGCCGTCAGTGCGGTCGGCCCATTCCCGGGATGGTCTCGGGCCACCAGGGTGAGCGTTCCCGATCGACTGCACTCGTACCCTGCCGTATTTCTTCCGGGTCTGACACAGAGCGTCACGCTTGCATCACAGGACCGCCGAACCGCCCCGGCCCCACCGGCCCCTCAATACGGTCGGCACCTCACATCATCTGGGGGGTCCCACATGAGTCATTTCCGCACATCCACCGCCCTTGCCGTAGCCGCGCTCGCGCTGGCCGTCGCGCCGGGCACCGCCCAAGCCCACGAGGGCGACCACCCGTTCGCGAACTGCGCCGAGGCGTACGACAACGGCTACGCCAACATCTCCGCGAGCGACGAGCACTACGGCAAGCACCTCGACCGGGACGGCGACGGCATCGGCTGCGACCAGCCGCCCGCCGACTTCGAGCCGGCCGAGGGCACAACCGAGGACACCACCGACGACACCGACCTCGCCGCCACGGGCGGCAACAGCACCACCCCGTACCTCGCCGGCGGCGGCGCGGTCGTCCTGCTCGCCGGGGGCGGGGTGCTGATGGCGGTACGGCGGCGTCGTACGAGCCAGTCCTAGGCAGGCCGAAGGGGCGGCACCCCCGCACGGGTGCCGCCCCTCTCTCGCGTTCCGGAGCCGCCGTGGATCGGTACTGAGGGTCGGGGACCCACGACGGCTCCGGAGTCCCTGAGGTCAGCGGTGGTCGCTGCCCTCCGACTGGGTGGCCGCGCGCCCCGCTTCGAGGCGGGCGACCGGGATGCGGAACGGGGAGCAGGAGACGTAGTCCAGACCCACCTCGTGGAAGAAGTGGACCGACTCCGGGTCACCGCCGTGCTCACCGCAGACGCCGAGCTTCAGGTCGGGACGCGTCTCGCGGCCGGCCTTCGCGGCGGCGGCGACCAGCGAGCCCACGCCGTCCTTGTCGATCGTCTCGAAGGGGCTGACGCCGAAGATGCCCTTCTCCAGGTAGGCCGTGAAGAACGAGGCCTCCACGTCGTCCCGGCTGAAGCCCCACACCGTCTGGGTGAGGTCGTTCGTGCCGAAGGAGAAGAACTCCGCCGCCTCCGCGATCTGACCGGCGGTCAGCGCGGCGCGCGGCAGCTCGATCATCGTGCCAATCGACAGCTTCAGCTGCGTACCGGTCGCCGCCTCGACCTCGGCAATGACCTGGTCGGCCTCCTCGCGGACGATCTCCAGCTCCTGGACCGTGCCGACGAGCGGGATCATGATCTCCGCGCGCGGGTCGCCCTTGGCGTTCTTGCGCTCGGCCGCTGCCTCCGCGATGGCCCGTACCTGCATGGTGAACAGACCGGGGATGACCAGGCCGAGGCGTACGCCGCGCAGACCCAGCATCGGGTTCTGCTCGTGCAGCCGGTGCACGGCCTGGAGCAGCCGCAGCTCGTTCTCGTGCGGGTCCTTGCGGGCCTCCGCCAGCGCCACGCGCACCGACAGCTCGGTGATGTCGGGCAGGAACTCGTGCAGCGGCGGGTCGAGCAGCCGGACCGTCACCGGCAGGCCGTCCATCGCCGAGAACAGCTCCACGAAGTCCTGCTTCTGGAGCGGGAGCAGCTCCTTCAGGGACTCCTCGCGCTCGGCCTCGGTGTCGGCCAGGATCAGCCGCTCGACCAGCTCGCGCCGGTCGCCGAGGAACATGTGCTCGGTACGGCACAGACCGATGCCCTGGGCGCCGAAGCGACGGGCGCGCAGCGCGTCCTCGGCGTTGTCCGCGTTGGCGCGCACCCGCAGGCGGCGCTTGCGGTCGGCGAAGGCCATGATCCGGTGCACGGCCTCGACGAGTTCGTCGGCGTCGTTGGCGCCGGCGTGCATCCGGCCCTCGAAGTACTCCACGACCGGGGACGGGACGACCGGCACCTCTCCGAGGTACACCTTGCCGCTGGAGCCGTCGATGGAGATGAGGTCACCCTCCTCCACGACATGCCCGCCGGGCACGGTCATCCGGCGCCGCTTGGTGTCGACCTCCAGCTCCTCGGCGCCGCAGACACAGGTCTTGCCCATGCCACGGGCGACCACGGCCGCGTGCGAGGTCTTGCCGCCGCGCGAGGTCAGGATGCCCTCGGCCGCGATCATGCCGTCCAGGTCGTCGGGGTTGGTCTCCCGGCGGACCAGGATGACCTTCTCGCCCGAACGCGACCACTTGACGGCCGTGTACGAGTCGAAGACCGCCTTGCCGACCGCCGCACCCGGCGAGGCCGCGATGCCCCGGCCGACCTGCTCGACCTTCGCGTCCTCGTCGAACTTCGGGAACATCAGCTGCGCGAGCTGGGCGCCGTTGACGCGCTGGAGCGCCTCGGTCTCGTCGATCAGACCCTGGTCCACCAGCTGGGTGGCGATACGGAAGGCGGCGCCCGCCGTGCGCTTGCCGACGCGCGTCTGGAGCATCCAGAGCTGGCCGCGTTCGATGGTGAACTCGATGTCGCAGAGATCCTTGTAGTGGTTCTCCAGGGTCGCCATGATCTGCATCAGCTGGTCGTACGACTTCTTGTCGATCGACTCCAGCTCCGCCAGCGGCACGGTGTTGCGGATACCCGCCACCACGTCCTCGCCCTGGGCGTTCTGCAGGTAGTCGCCGTAGACGCCCTGGTGGCCGGAGGCGGGGTCACGGGTGAAGGCGACGCCGGTGCCCGAGTCGGGGCCGAGGTTGCCGAAGACCATCGAGCAGACGTTGACGGCCGTGCCGAGGTCGTGCGGGATGCGCTCCTGGCGGCGGTACAGCTTGGCGCGGTCGGTGTTCCAGGAGTTGAAGACCGCCTCGATGGCGAGGTCCATCTGCTCGCGCGGGTCCTGCGGGAAGTCCCGGCCGGCCTCGGCCTTGACGATCTTCTTGAACTTGGTGACGAGCTTCTTGAGGTCGGCCGCCTCAAGCTCGGTGTCGACGCTGACCTTCTTGGCCGCCTTCGCCGCGTCCAGCGCGTCCTCGAACAGCTCGCCGTCCACGCCGAGGACGGTCTTGCCGAACATCTGGATGAGGCGCCGGTAGGAGTCCCAGGCGAACCGGTCGTCGCCGGCCTGCTTGGCGAGGCCCTGCACCGACTTGTCGGAGAGGCCGATGTTCAGCACCGTGTCCATCATGCCGGGCATGGAGAACTTGGCGCCGGAGCGCACCGATACGAGGAGGGGGTTGTCGGCCTGGCCGAGCTTCTTGCCCATCCTCGTCTCCAGCGCGTCGAGGTGCGCACTCACCTCGTCACGCAGTGCCGCCGGCTCCTCGCCACTGTCGAGGTAGACCTTGCAGGCCTCGGTGGTGATCGTGAAGCCGGGAGGGACGGGAAGACCCAGGTTGGTCATCTCGGCGAGGTTCGCACCCTTACCGCCCAGAAGGTCCTTGAGCTCCTTGTTGCCCTCGGTGAAGTCGTAAACGAACTTTTTGTTTTCCGACACGGGTCCCAACTCCTCAAGGACTCGGTGGCTGCCCTGACGGCGAGGAACATACCCAGATCGAAGGCGCCTGGGTACGTCCACTTGTGCGTCATGCGCCTGTAACCAGTCGTCCGCCACCGGATCGAAAGTCAAAGCTTGGCAAGGAAGTACCCCGCCATGTGTTCACTTCTTGAACGAATTCACCCCCAGGGATCAGGGATTTCGCTCAGATGAGCGGCTTCAGGCACGTCTGATTTCGATCGATGAACGATCAAGGGGTGGCACCGAGTGCCACCCCTTGGAGAAGTGCAGTAGCCCAAGATTCGCTCATCTGAGCGCAACCCTTATCAAGGGTGGCGAGAATCACGCTCCCACAGGCGACGAGATTTCACCATGCGGACGCGACTCGGGACGGAAACACGCCGGTCATACGCCGAGCGCGGTGAGCCGCTCCTCGACCCGCTCGGGCGCGTACAGATGCTCCACGACCAGCGCACCTGCCCCGACGAGCCCGGCCCGCTCCCCCAGCCGCGAGGTGACGACCTCCAGATGAGCGGTGGAGCGCGGCAGCGCCCGCTGGTAGAGCAACTCTCGTACGCCGGTCAGGAACGGCGTCCCGGCCAGATCGCCCGCGATCATCAGCACCCCGGGGTTGAGCAGTGTGACCACGGTCGCCAGGACATCCCCGACCAGCCGTCCCGCCTCCCGGGCGAGCCCCACCGCCTCCGGATGCCCGGCCGCCAGCAGCTCCCGCACATCCGAGCCGGACGCCGCCCGCACCCCGGCCTCGGCCAGCCGCCGGGCCACGGCACCGCCGCTCGCGACGGCGGCGAGACAGCCGTAGGACCCGCAGCGGCACAGGGCGTCGGCGCCCACCCGGATGTGTCCGATGTCCCCGGCGCCGCCGTCCACGCCCCGAAAGAGCGAGCCGTCCACGACGACGCCGGCGCCGATGCCGGTCGACACCTTGACCAGCACGAACGCCGAGCAGTCGGGGTATCCGACGCGCTGTTCGCCGTACGCCATGAGGTTGGCGTCGTTGTCGACGAGGACCGGCACCCGGGGTGCCCCGGTGTGCTCGGTGAAGGATCGGGCGAGGCGGCCCCTTATGTCGTAGCCGTCCCAGCCGGGCATGATCGGCGGCTGGACGACCCGGCCGGTCTCGCTGTCGACCGGGCCCGGCACCGCGACTCCGATGCCGCAGACCTCGTCGGCCCGGTGGCCGGCCTTCTCCAGCAGTTCGGCGAACCAGCGGCCGAGTTCGTCCAGGACCGCTTCGGGGCCGTCCTCGACGATCAGGGTGCCGCCGTGCTCGGCGAGGATCTCGCCGGTCAGCGTCAGGACGGCGGCGCGGGCGTGCCGGGTGTCGAGGTCGGCGGCGAGGACGACGGCGTGGGCGTCGTCGAACTCCAGGGTGATGGAGGGGCGTCCGCCCAGCGGGGAGTCGACCGGGCCGCCGGCGCCCTCGCGCAGCCAGCCCGCGCGGAACAGCCGGTCGAGGCGCTGTCCGACGGTGGCCCGGGAGAGCCCGGTGACCTGTTGCAGGGCACCACGCGTCGTGGCCCGGCCGCTGCGGACCAGTTCGAGCAGATCGCCTGCACTGACCTGACCTCGACCCGTCATGCGCACCCCCTTGTGTTTCTCAAGCTTGCATTACATATTGAGTTTTGCGTGTTAAATAGACGTAACCCCTACGGTAGCTACCGCCGAACCGGTCAGCCCAGTCGTCTCCCAGGAGTCCCGAGTGGATCGCACCGCCGAGCTGGTCGTCCGCCCTGCGCGGCGGACGATTGCATACGATCCGGCCACCGAGGCGCGTTCCCTGCACGTCAGGGCCGCCCGGGTGCTGGAGGCCAACTGGACGGGCGCGTCCACGGTGCCCTCGCGCGGTCTGTATCCGCACCAGTGGTCCTGGGACTCGGCGTTCATCGCGATCGGCCTCAGGCATCTGTCGCCGTTACGGGCCCAGACGGAGCTGGAGACGCTGCTGTCCGCCCAGTGGGGCGACGGACGGATCCCGCACATCGTCTTCAACCCCTCCGTCCCGCTCGACGCGTACTTCCCGAGCCCCGACTTCTGGCGCTCCTCGACCGCGGGGCGCGCTGCGGGCGCCCCGCGCACCGTACAGACGTCCGGGATCGTGCAGCCACCGGTGCACGCCCTGGCCGCCTGGCTGGTGCACCGCGCCGACCCCGGGCTTTCGCGCGGGCGGGGCTTCCTGGCCCGGGTCTACCCGAAGCTGGCGGCCTGGCACCGCTATCTGCTGCACCGGCGGGACCTGGGCGGCGGCGGACTCGCCTCCGTCGTCCACCCGTGGGAACAGGGTATGGACAACAGCCCCTGCTGGGACGCCCCGCTGGCCCGCGTCGTCCCCGCCCCGGCCCGCTCCTTCCGCCGCGCCGACCTGGACCACGGCGCCCCCGAGGACCGTCCGACGGATCTGGACTACGGGCGGTATGTGCGCCTGGCGATGGACTACCGGGACGGCGGTTACGCCGATGGGGCGGGAAGGTTCGCCGTGGAGGACCCGGCGTTCAACGCCCTGCTCATCGCCTCCGAACACGCCCTGGCCCGGATCGCCCGCGAGCTGGGAGCGACGGGCACGGCCCGCCACGCGCGCGCGGAGCGGCTGACGACCGCACTGCTGGACCGTCTGTGGGACCCGGAGCGCGGGATGTTCTTCTGCCGGGACGTGCGCGGCGGCGGGCTGATCCCGGAGCGGTCGGTCTCCGGCCTGATCCCGCTCCTCGTCCCCACGCTCCCGAGGGACACCGCCGAGGCCCTGGTCCGCACCGCGCGCGGACCGCACTTCTCGCTCGGCGACACCACCCGCCTGGTCCCGAGCTACGACCTGCTCGGCGAGGCCTTCGACCCGCACCGCTACTGGCGGGGCCCGGCCTGGTTCAACACCGCTTGGCTGCTGGAGCGCGGACTGCGCACCCACGGCGAGCACCGGCCGGCCGACGCGCTGCGGCGATCGGTACTGGAGCTGGCCGACAGCTCCGGATTCGCGGAGTACGTCGACCCGTACACCGGCGAGGCCTGCGGCACCGCCGACTTCAGCTGGACGGCCGCGCTCGCGCTCGACCTACTGCACGACGAGCCCGCATGGGACACGTACGGCGTCACCTACGGCGTCAGGGAAGTCAAGGGAGGGGACCGGGGATGACGGACCGGCATCATCTGCTCGTGCACGGGGCGACGTTCGCCGCCGTGAGGGACGGCGGGGACATCAGCGGCGTCCGGGGCGTCAGCTCGCCGGACGGGTTATTCGTCCGGGACGCCCGCCACCTCAGCCGCTGGCAACTGACGCTGGACGGCGCCGTACCGGAGTCCCTGACCCCGGTGGCCGACGGGGACACGGCCCGCTGTGTCCTGGTCCCCCGTGGCGGCCGCCAGGAGCCCCCCGCGTACACGCTCTTCCGTGAACAGGCGGTGGGGGACGGCTCGTTCGTGGAGTCGCTGCGGGTGACCAGCAACCTCCCGACCCCCACCACGGTCCGTCTGGCGATCACCGCGGACGCGGACTTCACCGACCAGTTCGAACTGCGCTCCGACCACCGCACCTACACGAAGACAGGAGCCACCCGCTCCCGCCAAGCCCTGGACCACGGCGTGGAGTTCACCTACCAGCGCGGCGAATGGCGATCGTGTACGACGGTGACGGCCGAGCCGGCCCCGGACGCGGTGGAGGAGACGGGAACGGGCGCGAGGCGCCTGGTGTGGACCCTCGACCTGGACCCGCACGGCACGGCGGAGCTGGCGGTACGAGTGATGGCCCGCCCGCACGGAGACAAACGAGCCCTGCGAGTACCGCGCTCTCCCGCCGCCCTGAGCGAACAACTACTGGCCCTGGAGGGCGAGTTCGTCGAGGGAGTCTCCTTCCCGACGGGCTGGCCCGAGCTGGCGGCGGCATGCGCCCGGGGCCTGGCGGACCTGGCCTCCCTCCAGATCCCCGCAACCGGCCTGGACGGAGAGGAAGTCCGCGTACCGGCCGCAGGCGCCCCCTGGTTCCTGACCCTCCTGGGCAGGGACGCCCTGCTCACCTCCCTGTTCGCTCTCCCCTACCGCCCGAGCCTCGCGGCGGCCACCCTTCCCGCGCTGGCCGCGACGCAGGCCAAGGAGACGGGCGCGACCTCGGTGGCGCAGCCCGGCAAGATCGTGCACGAGGTCAGGCACGGCGAGCTGGCCCACTTCGGCCAGGTGCCGTACGGCCGTTACTACGGCTCGGTGGACGCGACACCGCTGTTCCTGATCCTGCTGGGCGCGTATGTGGAACAGACCGGGGACGTCGCACTGGCCCGCCGTCTGGAACCGCACGCCCGGGCCGCCGTCGCCTGGATGCTGGACCACGGCGGCCTGACCTCCCGCGGCTATCTGGTCTACCGAGCCGACCGGGGCGGCCTGGCCAACCAGAACTGGAAGGACTCCCCCGGCGCGATCTGCTGGTCCGACGGCACGAGGGCGAGCGGCTCGGTGATGGCGGCGGGCGCGCAGGGTTACGCGTACGACGCCCTGCGCCGCACGGCGGGGCTGTCGCGCACTGTGTGGGGCGACGAGACGTACGCGGCGCTCCTGGAACAGGCCGCCGGCGATCTGCGGGACCGCTTCCAGCGGGACTTCTGGATGCCGGAGCACTCCTTCCCCGCGCTGGCGCTGGACGGAGAGGGCCGTCAGGTGGACGCGCTGGCCTCGGACGCCGGGCATCTGCTCTGGTCGGGTCTGTTGGACAAGGAGTACGGCGAACTGGTGGGCCGCCGCCTGCTGGAGGCGGACTTCTTCTCGGGCTGGGGCGTCCGTACCCTGGCCGCGGGCCAACCGGCCTACCACCCCCTCTCCTACCACCGCGGCTCGGTCTGGCCGCACGACAACGCCCTGATCACCCTGGGCCTCTCCCGATACGGCCTCCACGACGAGGCCCGAACGGTGGCCCACGCCCTGGTGGACGCGGCGACGACAACAGGCCACCGCCTCCCGGAGGTTCTGGCGGGCTACGGCCGGGACACCCACTCCGAGCCGGTCCCATACCCGCACGCATGTGTACGGGAGTCCCGCTCGGCGACGGCACCGCTGGCACTGCTGACGGCTGTGGGCGGGGCCTGAAGGGCTGGTTGGCCGGCCGTTTGCCCGGTGTTTGCCGAGCGCTGGGGCAGGTCGGCTGAACAGGGAAAGGTGCGGGCCCGTACGAAACGGGGGCGGGCCCGACACACCCCGCTCCAGCCGCAAGGGACCGCATGGAAGGACCACCGGGTGCCTGTCTTCACGCGCCTACGCCAACAGCCGGGCACACCGGAAGCCACAGAAGACCAGAACGCACCCGCGGCCGCCGACGGCGAGGAAGCCCCACAGGGGTCACCGGCGCCCGACGACGAAAGCGGCACCGATGGTGCGGGTGGGAGAAGGAAGGAGGATCGCCGCTGGATCCTCACCGCCCTCTCCGCCGCCCTGGTCCTCATCACCCTCCTCCTTCCCAACAGCCTCGCCGCCCTACGCCCCAACCGCTTCACCCGAATCCCCGCAGAAGCGATAATCGGCGCCGCGATCCTCCTCGCCCTCCCCCGCCGCCCCCGCACAGTCACCGCGGCCACAGCCGGCACAGCCCTGGGCGCCCTGACCATCCTCAACTTCCTGGACATGGGCTTCCGCGAATACCTGGGCCGAGGCTTCAACCTGGTCCTCGACTGGTCCCTCCTCGACGACGCCCAGGCGTACATGGAGGACTCGATGGGCGCCGCCACCACGGTCACCGCGACCATCGGCGCCGTACTCCTCGCCGTACTCCTCCTCGTACTGACCGCCCTGGCCACCGTCAGACTCAGCAACATCCTGGCCGCCCACAAACAACAGGCCACCAAGGCCACCCTCATAGCCGGCACGGTCTGGATCACCTGCTCCACCCTCGGCCTCCAACTGGCCGGAATGCCCATAGCCTCCGACCGGGCGGCCTCCGCACTGGCCATCCAGGCAAGGCGGGTCCAGGACACGCTCAGGGACGAAGCGGCGTTCGCGAAGGAGGCGAAGGCGGACACCTTCGGCGCGACACCGCCCGCCCAACTGCTCCCCGACCTCCGCGGCAAGGACGTGATCTTCACGTTCATCGAGAGCTACGGCAGAAGCGCGATCGAGGACCCGATCATGGCCCCGGGTGTGACGAGCACCCTCGAAACAAGCACGAAGTCCCTGGAAGCGGCGGGTTACAAGGCAAGGAGCGGCTGGCTGACATCAGCGACCTACGGCGGCAGCAGCTGGCTCGGTCACTCAACATTCCTGTCCGGCCTGTGGATCGACAACCAACAGCGCTACCGCACCGTCACCTCCGGTGACCATCTGTCCCTCACCAAGGCGTTCCAGAAGACCGGCGCCTGGGACACGGTGGGCATCATGCCGGGCATCCAGAAGGGCTGGCCGGAGGCGAGCTTCTACGGCCTGGACAAGGTCTACGACGCCTTCCACCTCGGCTACAAGGGCCCGAAGTTCAGCTGGTCGACGATGCCGGACCAGTACACGCTGGAGGCCTTCCAGCGCATGGTCCACGGCAAGAAGCGCGACAAGCCCCTGATGTCGGAGATCATCCTGACCTCCAGCCACCAGCCCTGGGCGCCGATCCCGAAGATGGTCGACTGGGACTCCCTGGGCGACGGCTCGCTCTTCGACGCCATCCAGAAGGAGGGCAAGAAGCCGCAGGACATCATCACGGACTCCACCAAGTCCCGTGAGGAATACGGCAAGTCGATCGAGTACTCGGTGACGTCCCTGACCCAGTGGCTGGAGCGCTACGGCACGAAGGACACGGTGCTGGTCTTCCTGGGCGACCACCAGCCCATCGCCCGGGTCAGCGGCAACAAGGCAAGCCGGGACGTCCCGGTATCGATCGTCGCCAAGGACCCCAAGGTCCTGGACAAGATCACGAACTGGAACTGGACGGACGGCCTGCAACCCGCCCCCGACGCCCCGGTCTGGAAGATGGACGCCTTCCGAGACCGCTTCCTGACGGCCTACGGATCGACGCCCCACCCCACGAAGGACTAACCCCCGGAGGTGTCCAGCTCAGCGTCCTCGCTCACGCCGGCGCAGTCGTACGGGTCCTTCAGCCAACCGTCCGGAAGAACCACCCGGTTGTTGCCCGACGTACGCCCACGAGGCCCGTCCGCCCCGACCGGCCACGCCTGATCGAGGTCCAACTCGTCGAGCCCGGAACGGAGTTCCTCCAGCGACGACGTGATGGCGAGCCGCTTGCGCATCTCGGAGCCGACGGCGAAGCCCTTCAGATACCAGGCGACATGCTTGCGGAAGTCGATGACCCCGCGCGCCTCGTCGCCGATCCACTCACCGAGGAGCGTGGCGTGCCGGACCATGACGTCGGCGACCTCACGCAGAGCGGGCCGTGCGATGCCCTGCTCCCGCCCCTCGAAGGCGGCCACGAGGTCCGCGAACAGCCAAGGCCGCCCCAGGCACCCGCGCCCGACCACGACCCCGTCGCACCCGGTCGCCCGCATCATCCGCACGGCGTCCTCGGCCGACCAGATGTCGCCGTTGCCGAGCACCGGGATCTCCGGCACATGCTCCTTCAGGCGGGCGATGGCGTCCCAGTCGGCGGTGCCTGCGTAGTGCTGCGCGGCGGTGCGGCCGTGCAGCGCGATCGCCGTGACGCCCTCCTCGACCGCGATCCGGCCGGCGTCGAGGTAGGTGATGTGATCGTCGTCGATGCCCTTGCGCATCTTCATCGTCACCGGCAGATTCCCGGCCCCGGACACCGCCTCGCGCAGGATCGCCCGCAGCAGATTCCGCTTGAACGGCAGCGCGGACCCGCCGCCCTTCCGCGTCACCTTCGGCACCGGGCACCCGAAGTTCAGGTCGATGTGGTCGGCGAGATCCTCCTCCGCGATCATGCGGACGGCCTTGCCGACGGTGGCTGGGTCGACGCCGTAGAGCTGGATGGACCGCGGCTTCTCACTCTCGTCGAAGTGGATCAGCTGCATGGTCTTCTCGTTGCGCTCGACCAGCGCCCGAGTCGTGATCATCTCGCTCACGAACAGCCCCTTGCCACCGCTGAACTCCCTGCACAGTGTGCGGAAGGGTGCGTTGGTGATCCCGGCCATCGGGGCGAGGACGACGGGCGGCTGGACGGTGTGCGGGCCGATCTGCAGGGGCGAGGCGGTCGTGGGCATTTCCCCATTGTCGCGCACTGCGGCCACTGCTCGGCCGATGAATCTTGCAGCGACCATTAGTTAGACACACTATCGAAATCGCCGTACAGTGAAACGCATGCCCGAGCTCAGCCACCGCCGACGCATGCTGGCGCTCGCGATCTGCTGTATGAGCTTGCTGATCGTGAGCCTCGACAACACCGTCCTGAACGTGGCCCTGCCCGCCATGCAGCAGGATCTGCACGCGAGCACGGCGGGCCTGCAGTGGGCGATCGACGCGTACACGCTGGTCCTCGCCTCGCTGCTGATGCTCGCGGGCTCCACCGCCGACCGCATCGGCCGCAAGCGCGTCTTCATGGCCGGCCTGGTCGTCTTCACCCTCGGCTCGGCCCTGTGCTCCGTCGCCCCGAACCTGTCCGCGCTGGTGGCGTTCCGGATGGTGCAGGCGGTGGGCGGGTCGATGCTCAACCCCGTCGCCATGTCGATCATCACCAACACCTTCACGGACTCGCGCGAGCGCGCCCGGGCGATCGGGGTGTGGGGCGCGGTGGTCGGTATCTCGATGGCCGCGGGGCCGCTGGTGGGCGGACTGCTGGTGGACTCGGTCGGCTGGCGGTCGATCTTCTGGGTCAATCTGCCGGTCGGGGCCGCCGCGCTGTTGCTGACCTTGCGGTACGCGCCCGAGTCGCGGGCACCTGAGCCCCGCCGGGTCGACCCCATCGGGCAAGCCCTGGTCGTCGTTCTCTTCGGCGCGCTGACGTACGCGATCATCGAGGCGCCGAACTCCCCGGCTACGGTCGTCCCCTTCGCGGTGCTGGCCGTGGCCGCCCTGGCGGGCCTGCTCCGCTACGAGCCTCGCCGCACCGACCCCCTGATCGACCTGCGGTTCTTCCGTTCGGCGCCGTTCAGCGGGGCGACGGTCATCGCGATCAGCGCGTTCGCCGCGCTGGGCGGGTTCCTGTTCCTGTCGACGCTGTATCTGCAGAACGTGCGAGGGCTCAGCGCCCTTCAGGCCGGGCTGTGGATGCTGCCGATGGCTGTACCGACGTTCCTGTGTGCTCCCTTGTCCGGGCGGCTGGTCGGCAGTCGGGGCCCGCGCCTCCCCCTCCTGATCGCGGGCGCGGCCATGACGACGAGCGCCGCGCTGTTCGCCCTCTTCGACGCCGAAACCTCGAACATCACTCTCTTCCTCGGCTACGCCCTCTTCGGCATCGGCTTCGGCTTCGTCAACGCCCCCATCACGAATACGGCGGTGTCCGGCATGCCGCGGGCGCAGGCCGGCGTCGCGGCAGCCGTGGCCTCGACCAGCCGCCAGCTCGGCCAGACGCTGGGCGTCGCGGTGGTCGGGGCGGTGCTGGCTGCGGGCGTGGGAACGTCGTCGTACCGCGATTCCTTTGTTCCGGCCGCGGTCCCGGGCTGGTGGATCCTCACCGCCTGCGGCCTCACGGTCCTGCTCCTCGGCGCCCTGACGACCGGCCCCTGGGCAAGGCGTACGGCGGAACGCACGGCGGAGCGCCTGGAGACGGCGGAGCTGCGCCAGAACACGACCCTGACCTCTGGATCGCGGAGTTGAGACGAATGCGCAGCCGCTGAGTGTGAGATTGCGGTTACCTTCGTCTTCTTTCAAGGTCATGACGAGGAGAAGACATGCGTGTCCGGCAGTTCTCGTACCTGCTCACCACGGGAGCCATATGCCTGCTACTCGGTGCCTGCGGATCCGACGATGGGCAGGAGCAGAAGCCCAAGAAGGCCACGGACATGGTCCCCTGCACCGTCACGGTGCTCGACATCAGACAAGGCGACGACATTCGTGGCTATAACCACAGCTACTTCGTGCGCTATCGCGTGCACGTTCCCGGCCGGCCGGACTACGAGGGCTCGCGAGAACCTGTACTGAACAGCATCCAGGTCGCCCAGATCGTCGCGGTGTCCAAGAATTACCCCTGCCAAGTGAGTCGGAGCGACCCGGATCAGGTGCAGATCAACTGGGACCAGCCCCTCACTGCTTCTCCGTCCCCCACACCCAAGTCACCGCGGTAGCACCCACTGGGGCCGGCGCCGCCCGGAGTCCAGGCCACAGCTTGGACAACTCACCGTGAGGGACCCCCTGTTGATGTTGGTCTTGCTGCACACTCCTCCTTGGCTTTCCCAGGACTCTGGAGGCGTCATGCCGCAGATCAACACGAGCAAGGTCACCCGCTGGGACCAGCACGGACGCGAGCACGTCGTACAGGTCCAGCGGACAGGAGTTCAGCGCACGGTCAGATGCGACACCTGCGGGTGGCGCATCTCGGCGCAGTTCCTGCCGTGGCTGAAGGCGGAGGAGCATCTGGCGGAGGCGCACCAGGCGACGGTTGACCCGTCGGTGGCCTGACGGCGCCATCCCTTGCGGGAGCGCTCCCAGACGGCAGGATGCGGGGGTGACCCGACTGCCCGCCGTACGCCCCTACCGCCCCGCAGACCGCCCCGCCATCGACGACATCTGCGTCCGCACCGCCCACCAGGGCGGCGACAGCCGTCCCTTCTACACGGATCCCGGCGTCTTCCCCGCCACCTTCGCCGCCCCGTACGTCGAGTTGGAGCCGGAGCTCGCCTTCGTCCTCGACGACGGCCAGGGGCAGGCCGTGGGCTACATCCTCGGCACCGCCGACACCCCCCGCTTCGCCGCCGACTTCCGCCGCGAGTGGCTCCCGACGGTCGCCGACCGCTACCCGGCACCCGAGGGCCCGCCCACGACCCCGGACGAGACGATCGCCGAAATGCTCCACCACCCCGAGCGGATGGTCCTGCCCGAACTGCTCGGCCACCCGGCCCATCTGCACATCGACCTGCTCCCCGAGTGGCAGGCCAAGGGCCACGGCCGGGCTCTGATGCGGACGTTCCTCCAGGCCCTGCACACGGGCGGGGTCCCGGCCGTCCACCTCTCCATGGCGACGGCCAACACCCGGGCCCGGGCCTTCTACGACCGTATGGGCTTCCACGAGATCGCGGTCCCGGAGCCCGGCGCGGCCACCTATCTCGGCCGTACGACGAAGGAGAGCTGAGCCGTCAGGCCCGCAGCCCGCGCGTCAGCAGATCCACCACGGCCTCGAACTCGTCCTGCACACCCGGCCGTTCCCACTCCCGGTGGTAGCCGGGGTCGTGGAAGCGGGCGGTGGCATGGAAGACGGCGCGGGCGGTGGTGAGCGGGTCGGCGGAGGTGAAGGCGCCGGCGTCCACACCCGAGCGGACGATCTCGGCGAGCTGTCCGGTGAGATCGTCGAGGTGCTCGTCGACCGCGTCGCTGTTCTCCCCGGCCAGCGTGGTGTACGTGGCGAACAGCTCGGGGTCGTCCCCGGCCTTGTGCCGCTTGGCGTCGAACAGGGCCAGCAGCCAGGCCCGCAGCCGGGCCTCCGGGTCGCGTCCGGCCTCCGCGACGATCCCGGCCAGCGCCTCGGAGGTACGGTCCAGCCAGCGCTTGGTCACCGCCTCACGCAGCGCCGCCTTGGTCCGGAAGTGCCGGTAGACGCTGCCGTGGCTGACGCCGAGCGCGCGGGCCACGTCCACCACGGTGGCCTTGGCGGGGCCGTGGCGGCGCAGCACCTCCTCGGTGGCTTCGAGGATGCGCTCGGCGGTCAGGGCTTCGGGGGTCGGTGCCATGGAGGAGACCGTACCTTCGGGGATCACTTACTGCCGAGGTGGGCCATCTGCGCGGCCGGGTAACGGTCGCCCGCGGCGGCATCGGCCGGCACCGCCTGCTCGATCGCGGCGAGGTCGGCGGCGTCCAGCGTGACGTCCAGGGCGCCGAGGGACTCGGTCAGCCGCTGCCGGGTGCGGGCGCCGACGAGCGGCACGATGTCCTCGCCCCGGGAGAGCACCCAGGCGATGGCGATCTGCGCGACGGTGACGCCCTTCTGCTCGGCGATCTTGCGCAGGGCCTCGACCAGGTTCAGGTTGTGCTGGAGGTTCTCGCCCTGGAAGCGGGGCGAGAAGGCCCGGAAGTCGTTCGCGGCGAGCTGCCGGTCACTGGTGAAGTGGCCGGAGATCAGACCGCGGGACAGGACGCCGTAGGCGGTGATGCCGATGCCCAGTTCACGGGTGGTCGGCAGGATCTCGTCCTCGATGCCCCGGGAGATCAGCGAGTACTCGATCTGGAGGTCGGCGATCGGGGCGGTGGCGGCGGCCCGGCGGATGGTGTCGGCGCCGACCTCGCTCAGGCCGATGTGGCGGACGTACCCCTTCTCGACGAGTTCCGCGATGGCGCCGACGGTCTCCTCGATCGGTACGTCCGGGTCGAGCCGGGCGATCCGGTAGACGTCGATGTGGTCGACGCCGAGGCGCTGGAGGGAGTAGGCGGCGAAGTTCTTCACCGCGGCGGGCCGGCCGTCGTAGCCGATCCAGCCGCCGTCCGGGTCGCGCAGGGCGCCGAACTTCACGCTGACGAGCGCCTGTTCGCGGCGCTCGGCGGGTGCGGCGCGCAGGGCCTCGCCGATCAGCATCTCGTTGTGCCCCATGGCGTAGAAGTCGCCGGTGTCGAGCAGGGTCACGCCGGCCTCCAGCGCGGCGTGGACGGTCGCGATGGACTCGGCCCGGTCGGCGTCGCCGTACAGCGCGGACATGCCCATGCAGCCGAGGCCGAGGACGGAGACCTGGGGGCCGGTGGTTCCGAGGGTGCGTGTCTGTGTGGTCATGGATTCAGCATGGCATGACAGCTGACAGATTTCAATATCTGTCATTCCATATCTGTCACCCCTGGGAAGGCGCTCCAGGGCCGTCAGCGAGCGGTGAACGCCAGCTTCGCCCCCAGCGCCACGAAGGAGCCCGCAAAAGTCCGGCGCAGCCAGGTCATCACCCTGGGCCGCGCAATGACCTGGCTGCGGACGGAGGCGGCGAGGATGCCGTAGAGCGCGAAGACGACGAAGGTCGCCGCCATGAACACCCCGCTGAGCGCCAGCATGCGCGGAACGGCACCCGGCCCGTCCGGGTCCACGAACTGGGGCAGGAAGGCGAAGAAGAACATGGTCAGCTTGGGGTTGAGGAGGTTGATCAGCACTCCTCGGACGATCGTCCGGCCCGCCGAGAGGGGCGCGGCCGTACGGTCCACGGTGATCGCCTCCTTGTCCCGCAGCGTGGCCCAGGCCATGTACAGGAGGTAGGCGACACCGGCGTACTTCAGGATCTGGAAGGCCGTGGCGCTGGCGTGCAACAGTGCGGCGACCCCGGTGATCGTGGCCACCATGTGCGGCAGGATCCCGAGGGCGCAGGCGAAGGCGGCCACGACACTGGCCCGCCGCCCGTGCGAGAGCCCGGCCGCGAGGGTGTAGACGACACCGGTACCGGGAGTGGCGACCACGACCAGGGTGGTCAGCAGAAACGCGATGCTCATGCGGGCCAGCCTGGCGGCGGGATGGTCCGGGTTACAGGTCCAATGGGAGGCGTCCATAAAGGGCCACCACGCAAACGCCGGACGAGCTCATCAGCCCGTCCGGCGTTTGGAGGCCCGTTCAGGGCCGAGGCGTCAGCAGCCCAGCAGGCGCTGAGCCAGGTAGCCCTCGATCTGGTCGAGGGACACCCGCTCCTGCTTCATCGAGTCGCGCTCGCGGACCGTGACCGCGTTGTCGTCCAGGGTGTCGAAGTCGACGGTCACACAGAACGGCGTGCCGATCTCGTCCTGGCGGCGGTAGCGGCGGCCGATGGCGCCGGCGTCGTCGAACTCGATGTTCCAGTGCTGGCGCAGCGCCTGGGCGAGGCCCTTGGCCTTCGGGGAGAGCTCGGGGTTGCGGGACAGGGGCAGCACCGCGACCTTCACCGGAGCCAGGCGGTGGTCCAGGCGCAGCACCGTGCGCTTCTCCATCTTGCCCTTGGCGTTGGGCGCCTCGTCCTCGACGTAGGCGTCCAGCAGGAACGCCAGCATCGCGCGGCCGACACCGGCCGCGGGCTCGATGACGTACGGCGTCCAGCGCTCCTGGGCCTCCTGGTCGTAGTAGGCGAGGTCCTGGCCGGAGGCCTTGGAGTGGGCACCGAGGTCGTAGTCGGTGCGGTTGGCGACACCTTCCAGCTCGCCCCACTCGTTGCCGCCGAACTGGAAGCGGTACTCGATGTCGGCAGTGCGCTTGGAGTAGTGGGAGAGCTTCTCCTTGGGGTGCTCGTACCAGCGCATGTTCTCTTCACGCAGGCCCAGGCCGGTGTACCAGTTCCAGCGCTGCTCCATCCAGTACTCCTGCCACTTCTCGTCCTCGCCCGGCTTGACGAAGAACTCCATCTCCATCTGCTCGAACTCACGGGTGCGGAAGATGAAGTTGCCCGGCGTGATCTCGTTGCGGAACGACTTGCCCATCTGGGCGATGCCGAACGGCGGCTTGCGGCGCGAAGTGGTCTGCACCTGGGCGAAGTTGGTGAAGATGCCCTGGGCGGTCTCGGGGCGCAGATAGGCGATGGAGCCGGAGTCCTGCGTCGGGCCGAGGTGGGTGGAGAGCAGACCCGAGAACTGCTTGGGCTCGGTGAACTGGCCCTTGTTGCCGCAGTTGGGGCAGTTGACGTCCGCGAGGCCGTTCTCCGGGAGGCGGTAGTGCTTGGCCTCGTAGGCCTCCTCCAGGTGGTCCGCGCGGAACCGCTTGTGGCAGGAGGTGCACTCGGTCAGCGGGTCAGTGAAGGTGGCGACGTGGCCGGAGGCGACCCACACCTCGGGGGCAAGGATCACGGACGAGTCGATGCCGACGACGTCCTCGCGCGACGTCACCATGTAGCGCCACCACTGGCGCTTGAGGTTCTCCTTGAGCTCGACACCCAGCGGTCCGTAGTCCCAGGCGGCGCGCTGGCCGCCGTAGATCTCACTGCAGGGGAATACGAAGCCACGGCGCTTGCTCAGGCTGACGATGGTGTCGATCTTGTCGGCGGCCACGGTGCTCTCTTCATTACGAATGGACGGCAGCGAATGCCTCAGGTTACCGGCGCTGCCACCCCCCGTATCAAATCGGTTCCCCACCCGCACCTTGTTGACAACGGTTTCCAAATTTGTTGAAAATGACTGTCATGAACGTACGACGACAGCACATATCCGGGGTGGCCGTGGCGGCCGTCACCGCCCTCGGTCTCGCCACCCTCTCCGCCTGCTCCTCCGACAGCGCCGCGGCGGGCAACACGGAGAAGTTCGACGTCGTCGCGTCGTTCTACCCCATGGCCTACCTCGCCGAGCAGATCGGCGGCGACCATGTGAACGTCACCAGTCTCACCGAGCCCGGCCAGGAGCCGCACGACCTGGAGATCAGCGCCAAGCAGACCGCGCAGCTCCAGGAGTCGGACGCGGTGCTCTACCTCAAGAGCCTCCAGCCCGCCGTCGACGAGGCCGTCGCACAGGCCGACGTCAAGACGAAGATCGACGCCGCCACGCTCACCAAGCTGGAGGACCACGGGGGCCTTGAGGACAGCCACGAGCACGGGGCCGAGGAAGCGGGCCACTCCGAAGAGGAGGAGGAGCACGCCCTCGACCCGCACATCTGGCTCGACCCGGTGAAGTACGCCGAGGTCGCCGAGGGCGTCGGCGCCGCATTCGAGAAGGCCGACCCGGACAACGCGGCCGACTACAAGAAGAACACCACGGCCCTGGTCGAGAAGCTGGGCGAGCTCGACACCCGGTTCGAGGACGGCCTGAAGAACACCGAGACGAAGGTCTTCTTCACCAATCACGCCGCCTTCGGCTACCTCGCCGAGCGCTACGGCCTGACCCAGGAGGCCATCTCCGGACTCGACCCGGAGAGCGAGCCCAGCCCGGCCCGGATCAAGGAACTCCAGGAGGAGGCCAAGGCCGACGGCGTCACCACGGTGTTCTACGAGACACTGGTCTCGGACAAGACCGCGAAGACCCTCGCCGACGACGCGAACCTCAAGACGGACGTCCTCGACCCGATCGAGGGCATCACCGACAAGTCCAAGGGCGAGGACTACATCCAGGTCATGGAGTCCAACCTCAAGGCGCTTGAGACCGCCCTGGGCGCCAAGTGATCATTTCGGAGGACCGCATGAGCGAGCCCGTCATATCCCTGCGCGGCGTACGCGCCGACCTGGGCTCGCGGCGTGTCCTGCGCGGCATCGACCTCACCGTGGCACGCGGTGAGGTCGTCGCGCTGCTCGGCGCCAACGGCTCCGGCAAGTCGACCGCCGTGCGCAGCGTCATCGGCCAGGTGCAGGTGAGCGCCGGCGAGATCGAGCTGTTCGGCACCCCCCGCCGCCGCTTCCGCGACTGGCACCGCCTCGGCTACGTCCCCCAGCGCACCACCGCCGCGGGCGGCGTGCCGGCCACGGTGACCGAGGTCGTCTCCTCCGGCCGCCTCTCCCGCGCCCGCTTCGGCCTGCTGCGCAAGACGGACCGTGAGGCGGTGCGCCGGGCCCTGGAGCTGGTCGGCATGCAGGACCGCGCGAAGGACTCGGTGGACGCCCTGTCCGGCGGCCAGCACCAGCGCGTGCTGATCGCCCGCGCGCTCGCCGCCGAACCCGAACTGCTGATCATGGACGAGCCGATGGCGGGCGTGGACCTGGCCAGCCAGGAGGTGCTGGCGCAGACCTTGCGCGAGCAGGTCGCGGCCGGTACGACGGTCCTGCTCGTCCTGCACGAACTGGGCCCCCTGGAGCCGCTGATCGACCGCGCGGTGGTGCTGCGCGACGGCTGCGTCGTCCATGACGGCCCGCCCCCGAAGGCCGTGGGCCAGCACGCGCTGCCCGGCCACGACCACGTCCACCCGCACGCCCCCGCGGGCGCCGAACCGATCCGCACGGGACTGCTGAGCTGATGGAAATCCTCGACTACGCCTTCATGCAGCGGGCCCTGCTCGCCGCCGTCCTGGTCGGCATCACGGCCCCCGCGGTCGGCATCTACCTGGTCCAGCGCCGCCAGGCCCTGATGGGCGACGGTATCGGCCATGTCGCGATGACCGGCGTCGGCCTGGGCTTCCTGCTCTCCTGGTCCCCGGTGTGGATGGCGACCCTCGTCTCCGTCCTCGGCGCGGTCCTCATGGAGCTGATCCGCTGGTACGGCAAGACCCGCGGCGACATCGCCCTCGCCATGCTCTTCTACGGCGGTATGGCAGGCGGCGTGATGTTCATCAATCTCGCGCCGACGGGCTCCAACGCGAACCTCACGTCGTATCTCTTCGGCTCCCTGTCCACGGTGAGCGAGTCGGACGTCACGGCGATCTGCGTCCTGGCGGCCTTCGTGGTGCTGGTCACGGTGGGCCTGCGCCGCCAGCTGTTCGCGGTGAGCCAGGACGAGGAGTTCGCGCGGGTCACGGGCCTGCCGGTGCGCGCCCTGAACCTGCTGACGGCCGTCACGGCGGCGGTGACGGTGACCGTCGCGATGCGTGTGGTCGGCCTGCTGCTGGTGTCGGCGCTGATGGTGGTCCCGGTGGCCGCCGCCCAGCAGCTCAGCCGTAGCTTCGCCGCGACCTTCGCCATCGCGGTGGCCATCGGCGTCACCGTCACGATCAGCGGCACGGTCACCTCGTACTACCAGGACGTGCCGCCCGGCGCGACGATCGTGCTGCTGACCATCGGGGCGTTCATCCTGCTGACCGCGCTGGCCGCGCCGCTCGCCCGGCGCCGCGCGCGGGCGCTCGCGGCGGCGCAGGGAGACGGGGACCCCGCAGAGTGCGTGATTCCGGCCAGCCGGGGCAGCGGGGGCAAGGTCGGCGTCTGACCGCCGACAGACCGGGCTGGCACAATGGCCCGGCAGGCAGACCCAAGGAGGCAACCCCGTGACGACCGCTGGACCGCCCGTGAAGGGCCGCGCGACCCGGCAGCGGGCCGCCGTGGCGGCGGCCCTGGACGAGGTCGACGAGTTCCGCAGCGCGCAGGAACTCCACGACATGCTCAAGCACAAGGGCGACTCGGTCGGGCTCACCACGGTCTACCGCACGCTCCAGTCCCTCGCCGACGCCGGCGAGGTGGACGTCCTGCGCACCTCCGACGGCGAGTCCGTCTACCGCCGCTGCTCCACCGGCGAACACCACCACCACCTGGTCTGCCGGGTCTGCGGCAAGGCGGTCGAGGTGGAGGGCCCGGCGGTGGAGAAGTGGGCGGAGTCGATCGCGGCGGAACACGGCTATGTGAACGTGGCGCACACGGTGGAGATCTTCGGCACGTGCGCGGAGTGCGCCGCACGGTGAACCGGTGAGGTCTGGGGGCCGCGCCCCCAGACCCCGTTGCTCAGTCCTGCTTGCCCTCCATGGCCAGCAGTTCCTCGTTCGGGATCGCCCCGCCGAACCGCCGGTCCCGGGACGCGAACTCGACACACGCCCGCCACAGGTCCCGCCGGTCGAAGTCCGGCCACAGGACGTCCTGGAAGACCATCTCGGCGTAAGCGCTCTGCCAGAGCAGGTAGTTGGAGGTCCGCTGCTCACCGCTCGGCCGCAGGAACAGGTCCACGTCCGGCATGTCCGGGTAGTACAGGTACTTGGCGAAGGTCTTCTCGTTGACCTTGGACGGGTCGAGCCGCCCGGCCCTCACATCCTCGGCGAGCGCCTGCGCGGCATCCGCGATCTCGGCCCGGCCGCCGTAGTTCATGCAGAAGTACAGGGTCAGCTTGTCGTTGCCCTTCGTCTGCTCCTGGGCGACCTGGAGCTCCTTGGCGACCGACTTCCACAGCTTGGGCATCCGCCCGACCCACCGCACCCGGATCCCCAGCTCGTCGAGCTGGTCCCGGGTCTTGCGGATGAAGTCGCGGTTGAAGTTCATCAGGAAGCGCACCTCGTCGGGCGAGCGCTTCCAGTTCTCCGTGGAGAAGGCGTACAGCGAGATCGCCCCGACGCCCATCTCGATGGCGCCCTGGAGCACGTCCAGCACCCGCTCCGCGCCGACCTTGTGGCCCTCGGTCCGCGGCAGCCCGCGCTCCTTGGCCCAGCGCCCGTTCCCGTCCATGACGATCGCCACATGCTTCGGGACGAGCTCTCCGGGGAGCTTCGGCGCACGGGCCCCGGACGGATGCGGCTCCGGCGCCCTGTACTCCCGACGCTGCCGCCCCAGGATCCCGCGTACGACCATGTGCCCCTCGTCTCCCTTACTTTTCCACGTACCGAAGCGAACGCAGCCCGCGCTCCAGATGCCAGTGCAGGTAGGCGGAGACCAGTCCGCTGCCCTCCCGGACATGCCGTGGCTCGCAGGCGTCCGCAGTGTCCCAGTCTCCCGTAAGCAGCGCACCGAGCAGTTCCAGGGTCTGCGGCGAGGGTACGACGCTACCGGGCACCCGGCAGTCGGCGCATACGGAGCCTCCCGAGGCCACCGAGAAGAAGCGGTTCGGTCCCGGCATCCCGCACTTCGCACAGTCGCTGAATGTCGGGGCGTAGCCGTTGACGGCGAGCGACCGCAGCAGGAAGGCGTCGAGAACAAGGTGCGGGGCGTGCTCACCGCGGGCGAGGGTCCGCAGCGCGCCGACGAGCAGCAGATACTGCTGCACGGCCGGCTCGCCCTCGTGGTCGGTGAACCGCTCGGCGGTCTCCAGCATGGCCGTGCCGGCGGTGTACCGCGCATAGTCGGTGACGATGCCCCCGCCGTACGGCGCGATGGTCTCGCTCTGCGTGCACAGCGGCAGCCCGCGCCCGATCAGCTCGCTCCCCCGAGCGAAGAACTGCACGTCGACATGGGAGAAGGGCTCGAGCCGCGCCCCGAACTTCGACTTGGTCCGCCGCACACCCCGAGCAACGGCCCGCACCCGCCCATGCCCACGGGTGAGCAGCGTGATGATCCGGTCCGCTTCCCCGAGCTTCTGGGTGCGCAGGACGATGCCGTCGTCGCGGAACAGACTCATCGCGCGCCCCCACGGGGTTGCGGCCGGGGGTCCGGGGGTCGCCCCCCGGGAAAGCACAGCATGATCCGGTCCGCCTCGCCCAGCTTCTGGGTGCGCAGGACGATGCCGTCGTCGCGGAACAGACTCATGGGGCCATTCTCCCGTACGCCAGGGGTCAGCGGGGGCGGTCGGGGTGGCTGATGGTGGTCCAGGGGGCCTGGTTCCAGGGGCTCGTGCGGTTCGCCGGGTCCAGGAGGGACCGCAGATGTGCGTCGGCCTGCGCCTGCGGTGCGCCGAATCCGGCGTCGGGAGTGCCGCGCAAGCCGTCCTGCCACACCTTGCGGCCGAGCAGATAGTGATCGGCGTACTCCCGCCAGGATCCGTACGTCCCCACCACCGACGGCACGATGTTCTTCAGCGCGGTCCAGGCGTCCGCCTCATCGAGCAGCCCGCAGCCGAACCCCCGGCGCGAGATGTCGACGTACAGGGCCGCGTCCCAGGCGAGCGGCGAGATGCCCGTGAGCCGGTACGCCCGCGCCCGGTATCCGGTGCGGGACAGATCGTCGAGGCGGTCGACCAGTTCCGCGCGCGAGGTGATCCCCCACTGCTCGGCCAGCCAGCGCCGCGCACCGTCATCGTCGATGCGGGTGAACGGGTACAGGGTGGTCCTCGACGCGCTCCGGTCCCGGCTCACCGGCGCGCTCAGCGACACCATCCACAGCTGGTGCGTGGTGAGCGGCACGGGATATCGGCGGACCGCCTTCGGGCCCCTCTTCCTCCGGTTCCACAAACCCATGCCGCCGCACCCTAGCGCCCGGCGTCAAGGCGCCTCGCCGCAGGTCACTCGGGACTGCTGGTCTCCCACAGGTCCTCGAAGCGCTCGATGCGTTCCGAGACATGGTCCGGCGTCATCTTCAGCGTGGTCTTGGTGGGCGTGGCCCGGACATCGGGCTCGATCTCGTAGCAGAGCTCGCCGTCGAAGATGATGAAGTCGTTCACCGAGGTCACCGGCGCGTTGTCCAGCTCGGACTGGTCGACGATCCGGGCGTCGATGCCGTACCTGCGCTGTCTCTCGCACAGCTTGCGCAGCGCTTCGGTGATCTCCTCGGGGCCGTCGACGAGGAAGAGCCGCCGTATCTCCACGCCCCGCTTGCGGATGGCGTCGCCCTGCGCGACCAGATACCGCTTGCCGGGGCCACTGGACCAGAAGTCCCGGTCGACGGAGGTGCTGGTGGCGTAGAGCGTCTTCTTGGTGCACGCCGTCAGGTCGATCAGCCACTCGTGGTTCTCGCCGGGGCAGTCCGCGGTGCCGTTGCTGAGGTTCTCCATCAGCAGGGCGAGGCTTGCGATCTCCTCCTGCGCGAACCGCTTCACGATCTCCGAGCCGTGCTCGCCGACCTGGGTGTACTTGCGGGCCAGCCGGGTCACCCCGTCGGACCGCAGCACGGACCGGTCGACCTGGCTGAACAGCTCGGTCGCCGCGTTGATCTTGGCGAAGCTCTCGTCGACCGCCGACCGCATCTCCCGGTGATGGTCGGCGAGAGAGTCCCGCATCCCGCGGATCCGGCGCTTCTGGGCCTCCTCCACGGCCTCAAGACGCTCACCGAAGTCCACCAGGTACTGCATGATCAGCACGGCGCTGCCGACCACCACGGGCATCGTCCACTGCCACTGCTCGCTCGCGTCCGGGCTCAGGACGTTGGTCAGGAAGAACGTTCCTGTCGCCAATAACGCAGTGACCAGCGTCTTTCGGAACAGTTTGGACCGGCGTTCTTCCTGTGGCGGCGGTGCTGTCCTTACTTCTCCTGTCGTCGCTCCGTTCATGTCTTTCCCCCGTCGGGTGTCTCGTTCGGGCCGCCCCTCAGCGCGTACTCAGCGCCTGGTGCAGCAACGGAATGGTCTGGACGGCCAGTTGGTCGCGGATCCGCTGGACGAGGCTGTGCCACTGGCGGCTGAACCCCGGTTCTCGTTCCAGCTCGTCCCAGAGATGACCCAGCGTGCGGTCCACATGGGCGCGCGGCATCCACAGATGCAGCAGATGATCGACGGCCGGCCGCAGCGCGAGCACGGCCGAGGGCCCGTCCGCCGCGCCGAGCCGACTGTTGTCCAGCATGTGCACGACGGTGGTGAGCAGCCAGTCGTGCAGCGCGAGGTCCTCGCACAGTCCGGCCGCCGCGGCCGCCGGGGTGTCCGCCGGCAGCCGCAGCTCCATGGACCGCAGCCCGTCCTCGGCCAGCGTGAAGCGGACCAGCGCCGGGCCCTCGCCGTCCGGAGCCCGACGCGCGGTCCACCGCAGGTGGGTGCGGCGGGACTTGAAGGGCGCCTTGTGGTCGAGGAGGGGGTGGCGCAGGAGCCCGGCGAGCAGTCCCTCCGCGATCATCCCCAGGTCCAGTTCCCCCCGTCCGGCACCGCGCAGCACGCCCTGAGCGGTGGCCTGTTCGGGCAGCTTCCCGAACGGCTCGACGAGCCCGGGCCGGACCAGGTACTGCCCCCAGGGGCGGCGCAGATCGGGCCCTGTGGCCGGGGCGCTGAAGTACGCCGTCGCCTGGAGCACCCGTCCTTCGGTGAGCGCGGCGCGGGCGGCCACCGTACCGACGGCCCGGACGCGGGCGCCGTTGGCGGTGGGCAGCCGGCAGTCGACGCCGGTCAGCACCTCGGGCGAGAGGACGTACAGATTGGGCCGCTCGGAGACCCGGACGTGTTCGTCGGCGCGCAGCCTGAGGAGCTGGGCCGCGGCCCGTCCGTCCAGCGCCTGGAAGGACGGCAGCAGACAGGTCCGCACCTCACCGCAGACGAGGACCGGACGCGCCGACTGTCCGGGGGCCGCCATCTCAGGTCCCTTCGTCCGAGGACTCGGCGGGCTCCTCGTAGAACACGTAGGAGGCGCGCTGGGCGACCGCGGCCGGGACCTCGACCCTCTCGCCGCGGGAGCGCCTGTCGACCTGCTCAAGGGCCCGCGCGTCCACGTCTATCTGGTCCAGGACCAGCCGGACCGCGTCCTCGACGGCGAGGAAGCGGTTGGGCATCAGGGTGCAGGTGCGATAGGCGCTGAACGGGTCGGCCTCCGGGTTGAGCTGGAGGAGCGGCGGCAGCCGGTCCCAGTCGTGCGGGAAGTCACCGCCGTCCCAGGGCTTCGGGGTCAGCACGGGCTCGCCGAGGTGGCGCAGCAGGCCGAGCCGGGCCAGCTGCCATACGGCGGCCAGGAAGGGGCAGGACCACAGGCGCCGGCCGTCCTTGTCGGACCACAGCTCGACGTCCATGAACACGGAGTGGTTGCGGGCGGCCGTCTCCTGGGGCGGCTGCCAGGCGGTGACCTCGGAGAGGGCGGCGCCCCGGCCGGGGCTGCGCTGGCCGTTGGCGAGCCAGCCGGTGCGGCTGACGGGCGGGCGGGAGCCGTAGGAGCCGGGCGGCGGGGACTCGACGAGGCGGTGCATGACGGACTCGGCAAGCTCGATGCGGTCGGCGACGGCGCAGCCGGACTCGCGGGCCAGGTAGTCGATGGTGAGCCCGGCCTCCTCGGCCTCCTTGAGGATCAGCGGGACGAGTTCGGCCGGGGTGGAGAAGCGGCTGAAGTAGTCGTCGATGAGGAAGCAGGTGCTGATCCTCGGCCGGTTCGCGCCGGCCCGGCGGGCGGCGGAGGCGCGGGCGGCCTCCACCCAGATCCGCACCTCGGCGAAATGCTCGCCAAGGCGCTTGGGCCCGGCCTCGAAGTCCTCCATGTAGAGGTGGCCGAGCTCCAGGGAGAGATGGGACAGCGGTACGGCCTGGGTGCGTGGCTCGGCGCTGGTCTCCCGGAAGACGACATCGGTCATGCCTGCTCCCAGTACTTGTCGTCGGTGAGCCGGCCGGCCAGGTCGCTGAGCGCCTGCCAGGTCTCCATGTTGGCGATCTGGCTGTCGAGCACGTCCTCGTCGGTGATCAGCTGCTCCCGCCACTGGAGCACCGGTTCCAGCGGTACGGCGCCCAGGACCTGGCTGTAACCGATGCCGTGCGAGGAGGCGAGCTGCTTGAGGTCCCGGTCGCACTCGCGCATCCACGCCGACTGGGTGGCCGAAACCTGCGACCACAACGCCGACTTGGGGTCGGGTACGGCGGCCCGTACGAACCGGATGGAGCCGCGCAGCGCGTCCTCGTCATGGCCGCGGGCGACCCCGCCGGCGACGATCCCGCGCTTGCCGAAGACCAGACCCGCGGCCGCCGCCACATGCTGTCGGGTCCAGCGGTGGAAGATCAGCCAGCGCGCGTCGACCCCGCGCATCTCGGGCAGCGAGGTGGCTTCCAGGACCATGTCGACGGCGTACGAACGGCCCGCGCTGAGGTCGACGACGATCAGGTCGAACTCGGAGTTGAGCCGCAGCAGCAGATCCACGCAGCGCCGGAGGTTGTCGTCGTCGGTGGCGAACTCGCCGCCGCTGAGGTCGCCCGGCATCAGCACCAGACGGCCCGATCCGGGCGGCCGGTTGCGCAGCACGCGGTGCTCGGTGTCCGCCCAGACGTCGACGCGGACCGGTTCACCGACCTCGCCCACCAGATAGGAGTGCAGTCCGCGGTCCTCGGCGGCCTGGCGGGCGTCGGGCACGTCGAAGACGGCGGAGGCGGTGGGCGAGCCGAAGTCGAAGTCCAGGTAGCAGACATCGTCCCCGGACAGCGCCCGGTGGTAGGCGAGGTTGGCGCTGGTCACGGAGCGGCCCGTGCCTCCTTTGTCGGAGGCCGCGAAGATCAGCACGGGGTCACACTCCCTGGGCCGCGGCTTCGCGTGCCCGGCCGAGGGCGTCGAGCTGTCCGAGGACGTCGAGGGCCAACGAGTAGGCGGTGCCGGGCTGTTCGTCGACGAGGAGGCGGGCGCGGCGCAGCTTGACCTCGATATTGCGCAGCGTCATGCCGTGCCGGCCGTCGTCCTTGGGCGCCGGTTCCATCTGTTCGTTGCCGAGCAGATGGGCGGCCTCGGAGAGCAACGCCTTGGCCAGCTCGATCAGTTCGAGGCTGCGGATCGGCGGCTGCTGGTACATCTGGTGGGCCTGCACCATCACCTCGGTGACACGCTCGGTGATGCTCCAGGACACCGGAACGCGCCGCTTCTGGATGTCGGCCTCGGGGTAGGCGGCGTGCACGTTGTCCCACAGGCCCACGCCCTCGCCGTCGCGGATCCGGCGGCGCCACATGTGGTCGAAGATGCTCTCGGCGAGCCCGAGGAGCCGGTCGTGCGAGGCCAGGTTCCGCGAGAGCGTGCACAGCTGGACGGTCCGCTTCAGCAGCTGCGCCGAGAAGTCGCTCATGGACCAGGTCATGGGCGGCCCGAGCCGCTCGCTGCCCTGCAGGGGCAGGGCGACGCCCACGTTGTGCAGGGTGTGGACCATGGGGTCGTCCATTGTCATACGGCTGGTGATACGGCCGCGTTCGGCGAGGCGCTCCATGATGGTGACCGTGCGGTTGAGGTCGTCGTCGGTGGCCCGGCGCCGCATCAGGTCGTGCACGAGGATGGCGGCGACGGAGAGGGAGAAGTACTCGGACTCCAGCTTCTGTCCCGTCGTACGCCAGGGAATGTCCTCCAGGGGCCAGCGGTCGGCGTCGAAGCGGGCGATGCGGGACCAGTACTGCTGGGTGAGCTCCCAGCGCAGTCGCAGCGCCTCGGCGAGCCTTTGCT
Organism: Streptomyces cupreus; assembly: GCF_014257025.1. GTDB lineage: Bacteria > Actinomycetota > Actinomycetes > Streptomycetales > Streptomycetaceae > Streptomyces > Streptomyces cupreus. The sequence goes on along the minus strand of NZ_JACMSF010000050.1, from coordinate 27,444 downwards.
GCTCGGTGTTGAGCAGGCCCAGGGTGAGGGTGCGGTCGGAGAACAGGTCCTGGATGCCGTCGAGGGCGACGACGGTGAAGTACAGGTACGGCACCGCGTTGGCGGCGCCCTCGGGCTGCGGTCCGATGGGTTCGTCGGTCTCGACCTCGGGGGCGTCCTTCACCAGGCTCCAGGCCCAGCCGCACTCGAAGAGCTGGCTCTCGTCCTTCAGGCCTTCCTGGACGTCGATACCGAGCTGGAGGCTCTCGACGATCGCGGCTCGCAGCGGGCGGAAGCGGTCCTGGAACTTCTTCAGCACCTGGCGCTGCGAGAGCCGTCCCTGGCCGAGGAGTTCGCACAGGGTCTGGCCCTGGGGGGCTTCGGTGTCGAAGACGTTGACGGTGAAGGAGCGCAGCAGGCTGACCATGGCCGCGGTGAGCCGGGCGCTGGTGGCGGAGCGCAGCTCGGCGATGGTCTCCTTGGTGTCGGTGCGCCGGGTCTTGTTCTCGTAGACCTTGAGGAAGCCGAGGGTGGCCAGGCACAGGGTGATGGACATCGAGAAGGAGTCGACGACGCCGAGTCGGCGCTGTTCCTCGGTGAGTTCCCTGTTCTTGTCGCGGGAGCCGAAGTAGTAACCCCCGGCGAACGTGGGCCGCTTGTCCTCGCCGGTGTGGGTGCGCATGAACTCGGCGGCGGCCGTGACGAGGTTGGCCGGAATGTCCAGCCGCCCGCCGGCCTTCTTCAGCACCTGTTGGACGTCGTCCTGGGTGGTGTCCGGATCGTCCAGCCGGAACGCGGGAATCTCGGTGGCCGGATAGAACAGGCAGAGCAGTCGCTCCGCGTCGGCGACGCTGCTCTCTCCGCCGTATTGGCCCCAGCTCCACTCCCCGGCCTCGAACGAGTGGCGACCGAGCGCCTGCCAGATGTCCAGCAGGTGCTGGCGTGGCTTGATCTGCATCCCATGCCCCTCACACAGGCCGCACTGCCATCAATGGAGGAAAATCACTCTTCTGTTGTCAGTCACCCAGTGGCGGAATACGGGAATCCGAATTCCGCCTGCCATAGGCGACGATCATTCCTGAATACCCGTCACGCACAGCGGCCGAGGATTTCAAACGGACGCTCGTGAAATCGTCCGAGAATCGCTCCAGGCTCGCGGACACCTCCGGCTCCCCCACATCGCAGGCGGGGAAGAAATGCTCACCGGCGTGATAACCCTTGGAATGCTCCATGAAGGCGGCGGCGAAGGGCGCACCCGGGGCCAGGGCCCGCAGGAAGCACTCCACGCCCCGGTCGAACTCGTCGCGCGAGGAGGTCATCGACTCGGCGACGAAGAACATCGTCCCCATCGACCATCGGCCCTCGTGCCGCACCAGGTCGAAGAGGTTGCCCTCCCGCACCCCGACGACGTCACGGAAGCGGGCCCGCGGGTCCATGTCCAGGGCGCCGTAGGCGTCGTTCTTGCACAGCACGCGCCAGAACTGGTCCCAGTTGCCGTCGTAGGAGTCCACCTGGGACCTGAGATAGCGGACGTTGGCGGACGAGCGCTCGAAGAGCGTGATCTCGTCGCACCAGGGCAGCATGGCGAGCGCGGGGTAGAGATTCGCGCCGGCGCCGACGTCGATGCCTGAAACAGGTCGGACGCCTCGCTTCGGGAAATGATCGCCGAAATGATCCCGGATGACGGAAAGGATCTCCGCGTCCTCTGCCTGTAAGTCGCGGTAGTTGTGATCAACGTAGGCGATCGGGTCGAATGCTGCCCAACTGACGTCAGCATTCAGCTGGGCATTCCCCGAGGATCTCAAGCTCATTCATCAACGGTACCAACGCCGGGGGCGCGACGGATCCCCCTTGGGGCACTCCGATAAAAGAATGACCGCGGTGGGGCGCACCGGGGGCGCATGGGGGCGAATGGATTCGCGCGACCTGATCCGGCCTTGAACGGCCAGATTGTCCCGCTCAAGATGGTCGGAACTCTGCCGAACACACCCGAAAGGCAGACACCTCGCGTCTTCACTCGTACCACCCGTACGGGTGTCAAAACCGATTGACCGGGACCCGCAGGGGGGCGGTATGGCGGCTCTTCCAGAGGAACGTTTCCCTTCGCGTGGCGGGCGCACCGGCCACGCGCTCTTCCGCGACCGGGCGTTCATCGACCGGCCCCTGACGATGAGAGGCGTCACCGAGGCCGATCTGCCCGAACTCGTCCGCGTCGACCGCGAGGCGTTCCCCGAGGAGCCCTATCCCTACTTCGTCCTGCGCCAGTTGTACGACGTCCACGGCGACCGGCTGCTGGTCCTGGACGACGGCGAGCGACTGCACGGCTATGTCCTCTTCCCGACCTCCTCGGACGGTTACGAGGGCTGGATCATGAGCCTGGGCGTCACCCGGGACCAGCGCGGCCGGGGCCTCGGCCGGCGGCTGATGCTGGAGGTACTGCGCCGGCTGCGCACCGAGGGCGTGCGCGAGGTCAGGCTGACGGTCGAGCCGACGAACGCCGCCGCGATCATGCTGTACCGCTCGATCGGCTTCTCGTCGGAGGAGACGGTGCGCAAGGACTACTTCGGACCCGGCGAGGACCGCCTGGTGATGACACGGAGCCTGTGACCCTCAGGGGTCACCCCGAGCCCGAGGATGGGGGTGAACCCCTGGAACACAGTGCGTCACCCGAATGTGACGCACTGTCAAGATCCGTCAGGCTGCTGCGCCAGACCATGCAGAACGTCACCGCGGTCGCCGCCGGGACCATATGCAACGACGCCGACTGGCCGGCGACCGCCGACGCCTACCAGGCAGACGTCACGAAGAACCGGGCCGAGTATCCGCTGACCGCCGGCATGCCCGCTCAGCGGCGCCCTCAAGATGCGCGAGGCACCGAGTGCGGCGACCGGTTGGTCTCCCGCTTCCTCGCGACGGGTGAGCGGCCGGGAGGGGACGGCCGCTGCGACTGAGTCGGCAACCAAGGGACGAGGCCTGGCGTCGGTCACTGAAGAGATCGTTTCGACGCAGTACGACCGAAGGAGATCCCGCCCGTGAGTCTCACCCCGAGCCGCCGCACCCTACTGGCGACCGCGGCCGCCGCCTTAGCGGCGACAGCCACCCCGGCCGCGGCCGCCACCGGCCCCACCGCCCGCCTGCGCGCCCTGGAGGAGGAACACGGCGGCCGCCTGGGCGTGTTCGCCCACAACCTCGCCACCCGCCGCACGATCCGCCACCGCGCCGACGAACTCTTCCCGATGTGCTCGCTGTTCAAGACGCTCGCGGCCGCCGCCGTCCTGCGGGACCTGGACCGCGACGGCGAAGTGCTCGCCCGCCGCATCCACTACACCGAGGCGGACCTGGTGCAGCCCGCCTCCGACACGATCCTGGAGCACCTGTCCGACGGCATGACGATCGCCGAGCTCTCGGAGATCGCCATCACCCACAGCGACAACACCGCGGCCAACCTCCTGCTGCGCGAACTCGGCGGCCCCACCGCGATCACCCGCTTCGCCCGCTCCCTCGGCGACCGCGTCACCCGCCTGGACCGCTGGGAGCCGGAACTCAACACCGCCGAACCCTGGCGCGTCACGGACACCACCAGCCCCGCCGCGATCGGCCGCACCTACGGCCGCCTGGTCCTGGGTACCGCCCTGAACCACCGCGACCGCGAGCGGCTCACCGACTGGCTCCTGCGCAACACGACCTCCACCGCCCGCTTCCGTGCAGGGCTCCCCCCGGCCTGGACCCTGGGCGACAAGACGGGCTCCGGCTCCTACGGCACCGCCAACGACGTGGGCATCGCCTGGACCGAGACCGGGGCGCCCGTCATCCTCTCCGTCCTGACCACCAAGCCCGACCAGAACGCCGCCTGGGACAACGCCCTGATCGCCAAGACGGCATCGGTGCTGGCCGAGTCCCTCAGCTGAACCGCCGTACATAGCGCCGCTGCCACGGCGTCTCCACCGCCCGCGGGTCGTAGTGGCGGCGGACGTACGCGACGGCCTCCTCGGGCGGTACGCCGTCCAGGACCGCGACACAGGCCAGCGCCGTCCCCGTACGGCCGCGTCCGCCGCCGCAGGCGAGTTCGACCCGCTCATCGGCGGCCCGCCGCCAGGCCTCGGCCAGCAGCGCGCGGGCCGTGTCCCGGTCGGCCGGGAGCCGGAAGTCGGGCCAGCGGATCCAGTCGGACTCCCAGGGGACCTCGGGCGGTCGCCGGCCCAGGAGGTAGACGCCGTACGACGGGGGCGGCGCGTCCGGTGCGAGCGAGTGGCGCAGGGCGCGGCCCCTGAGCCTGCGTCCCGAGGGGAGCCGGAGTACGCCGGGGGCTCGCTCGTCCCACTGTTCCTCGCCTGCCATGGACGTATTCGAACCCGGTCCCGGACGCCGGGCAACCGAATCCGCGCGCATGGTGGTCTGGAGGGCGAGGGAGGGTGCTTGATGCAGGTCGAACTAGAAGACCGGTTCCAGGAGTTCGTCAGAGCCCGGTGGTCCCGTCTCGTACGGACCGCCTATCTGCTCACCGGCGACGCACACCACGCCGAGGATCTGACGCAGACGGCGCTGGCGAAGGCGTACCGGTCGTGGCGGCGCGTGGCACGCAGCGACAACCCGGAGGCGTACGTCCGGCGGATGCTGGTCAGCTGCAACAGCGACCGCTTCCGCAAGCGCCGGGTGCCCGAGGCGCTGACCGCGGCACCCCCGGAGACGGCGGGACGCGACGAGGCCTACGCCTGGGCCGACGAGCGCAGCGCCCTGCTGCCGGCGCTCGCCCAACTGCCGCCCCGGCAGCGGGCGGTGGTCGTGCTGCGGTACTGGGAGGACCTGTCCGAGGCGGAGGTCGCCGACACGCTCGGCTGCTCGCCGGGCACGGTCAAGAGCCAGGCGTCCAAGGGGCTGGCGAAGTTGCGTACGTATCCGGGGCTCGCGCGGGTGGTGGGCGGGCACGTGTCGACGGGGGGACCCACAGGTGAGTGACCAGCAGGACGAGCAGGCCGAGCAGGACTTCGCGGAGCAGGTGCGCGAGCTGCTTGCGCAGGACGCGTACACCATCCGCCCCTCGCCGGCGCCGTATCCGGCGATCCGCCGCCGGGGCGTGGTGGAGCGGCGGCGCCGGGTGGCGGCGGCCGGGGCGGTGCTGGTGACACTGGCCGCGATGCCGGTGGGGGCGTACGCGGTGGCCGGGGGCGGGGACGGCGGCGGAAGCACGGCCACCTCGCCGACGCCGTCGGTCAGCGCCCCGGTGTCCCCGACGCCCTCCCCAACCCCGTCCGGGCCCGGGCGCCCGGCCACGGACGGACAGCTCCTGGACGGGATCACCTTCGAGCAGGCGGCGGACGCGGTGGACCAGTGCATCGCCTACGACGAGCAGCACACCCTCGGCCCGGGGGACACCGGCCTCGGCCCGGCGGACAGCTACCGGATCATCCTGGCGATGAAGAGCACCGGCGACTCCAACGCGCCCGGTGACGGGATGTACGTCGTCGCGGTGAAGAAGGACGACCGGGACGGGACCCGGATGATCTGCAACATCCGCGAGGGCGAGGCCCAGGGCCTGAACGTCGGCGGCGGCGGCTCCGTTCCGGAAGCCCCGGCGGTCGTACCGGACATCAACGGCGGCAAGCTGTACCAGCAGTCCTTCCTGGACCGCGGCAACTGGAAACTGCCCTTCCGCTGGGGCGTGATCGGCACCTTCGAGTCCTCCGTCGCCAAGGTCACCGTCACCTACGGCGGCGCGACCAGCCAGGCGGCCCTGGACCACGGCTGGTTCGCGGCCTCCGGCGTCCTGAACGAGCAGGTCACCGTGGCACCCCGGGTCAAGGGCTACAACGCCGACGGCAAGCTCGTCTACGACTCCGACCAGGACAAGACGTACGAGAAGACGCTGCCGTAACAGCGCTCCGAGGGGGTGCCGTACAGGGGTCGGCACCCCCTCGGGCGTTCCCTCATGCCTCCAGCGCGGTCCGCGCCTCGATCCCGTGGAAATGCACCGCCATCGCGCGCTGCGCGCCCTCGACGTCCCGGGCGCGCAGCGCGTCGACGATGTCGCGATGCCGGCGGACGGTGACCCCGGGGGCCGGCTGGTCGGGGCGGCCGAGTTCGCCGGAGACCCGCCGGAAGACGGTCCAGAAGGCGCCGAGGAGTTGCGGCACGAGGGCGTTGCCGAGCGGGGCGTAGAGCAACTCGTGGAACTCCCGGTCGAGTTCGTCGAAGGGCAGACCGGCCCGGCCCGCCGCGGCCATCCGGTCGACGACCTCTTCGAGACGGTCCAGCTCCGCCTCGGTGAGCGTGGTCGCCACCCGGCGGATCAGCCCGTCCTCCAGCACCTCGCGCACCTGGAGGATGTCGGCGAGCGCCCCGGTGTCATGGTCGTGCCGGGCGAGCGCGCGGAAGGTCAGCCCGTCGACCAGCGGGGTCAGCGAGGCGTGCCCGACATAGGTGCCGTAGCCGTGCCGGATCTCCACGATGTCCAGCGCCTGGAGCGCCTTGAGCGCCTCGCGCACGGAGTTGCGGCTCACCCCGAGGTCCGCCATCAGCTCCGTCTCGGTGGGCAGCGGCGCGCCGGGCGCGAGCCGGCGGTCGAGGATCAGCTGGACCACCTGGCGCCGTATGCGACTGTTCCCGGTCTCCCCGGCCATGCGCGGCATCGTACGCGCAGGAGACGTCCCACGTCCCACCTCCGGTGACAAGCGGGCCAACTCCCGGCATTCCGCGCCGCCATTGGTCCGACCTATGGCGGAATAGGCCATTCGCGTGCGATGCCTTGACCGCCCCCCTCACCGCTCCTATGGTCGCGGCTGACTGACAGGACGTAGGACGTCGTATCTCCCCTCCCCTCACTCCCTTCCTTCTGGAGGAACCGTGCGCGACGTGACCCACGACGTGCCGGCGCTCGGCCGCCGGACCTTCCTGAAGCACACCGGCGCGCTCGGCGCGGCCGCCGCCGTCTCCGCGTCCCTGTCGGCCTGTTCGGCCGGGCCCGAGTCGACCAACGACACCGGCGGCAGGGCGGGCGGCGCGAACCGGACGCTGACCGCGGTCATCGGCTACGGCAACGACGGCAGCTGGGATCCGACGCAGACGGCGTCGGCGTTCTGCATGGCCGCCAACAACCACATCTACGAGGGCCTGCTGGACACCGACCCGATCTCCCGCGAGCCGTATGCCGCGCTCGCCACCCAGGTGCCCGCCGACCCGAACGCCACGACCTGGCGGTTCGCCCTGCGCGAGGGCGCGACCTTCCACGACGGCAAGCCGGTCACCGCCGACGACGTGGTGTTCGTCTTCGACCGGATCCTCGACCCGAAGACCCAGACCCTCGCCAAGGGCTTCTTCGCGAGCTGGCTGAAGGAGGTCCGCAAGGTCGACGCGCGGAACGTCGAGTTGCTGCTCAAGTTCCCCTTCCCGGACGGCCTTTCACGGCTCACCCTCGCCAAGATCATGCCGAAGCACGTCTTCTCCCGGCCGGGCGGCTGGGAGGAGGCCATCAAGGGCAAGGCGATCGGCTCGGGGCCGTACCGGCAGACCGCCCACCACCCGAAGTCCAACACCACCTTCGAGGCCTTCGCCGAATACAACGGCCCGCGCAGGCCCGCCTTCAAGAAGATGAACTGGCTGACCATCGTGGACGCGGCCCCGCGCGTGGCCCGTATCTCGGGCTCCAGCGCCGGGGCGCAGATCTCCGACAACATCCCCTACGCCAACATCGGGCAGCTGGAGAGCGGCGGGCTGACGGTCGCGGGCGGGGCCGGGATGAACAACCTGTTCCTGATGTTCAACACCCGGCACAAGCCCTTCGACGACGTCCGCGTACGGCAGGCCCTGCACTACGCCATCGACACCGAGAAGATGGTCGAGGTGGCCCTCAAGGGGCACGGCAAACCGTCGAGTTCGTTCCTGAACGAGGCCAACCCCGCCTACCGGCGCGCCAAGACGGTCTACGACCACGACCCCGACCGGGCGAAGGCGCTGCTGAAGGAGGCCGGGGTCAGCGGGCTGGAGATCGACATCCTGGCGGTGAACGTCAGCTGGATCGTGGACTGTCTGCCGACCATCAAGTCCTCCTGGGACGCGATCGGCGTGAAGACGACGCTGTCCCCGCAGGAGACGACGGCCGTGTTCACCAAGATGGACCAGAAGCAGGACTACCAGGTGGTCGCCGCCGCCTCGAACCCCAACCAGTTCGGCCTCGACGCCGATCTGATCATGCATTACAACTACGGGCCCACCAACCTGTGGATGGGGTACACGCGTTGGGCGAACGACCCGGTCGCCAAGCAGCTCTTCAAGGACATGGACCGGGCGACCCAGGAGCCGGACCCGGACCGGAAGAAGACGATGATCCAGGACTACATCGACGTCGTCGCCGAGCAGGCCGTGCTCTACCCGGTCGTCCACAACGAGCTGATGACGGCCTGGGACGCGCGACTGCTCTCCGGGATAAGGGCACAGCCGTACCCCGGCATCAACCTGCTCCAGGCGAAGTGGGCCTAGTGGCATGACCGCGGTCGTACGGATCCTGCTCCGCCGCGTCCTGCTGCTCGTCCCGCTGATGCTCGGCATCGTGCTGTTCGTGTTCCTGGTGATGCGCTTCTCGGACATCGACCCGGCGTCCGCCTTCTTCCAGGGCGCGAACCCCACACCCGAGCAACTGCACGACTTCCGCGAGGAGAACGGCCTGCTGGATCCGCTGCCCGTGCGTTACGTCGTCTTCGTGGGCGATCTGCTCCACGGCGACATGGGCACCAGCGCGCTCACCCGCGGCGAGGTGATCGACCAGGTGATGACCGCGCTGCCGCTCACCATGCAGCTCACCTTCCTCGGGCTCGGCATCGCGATGGTGCTGGCGCTGCTCGGCGGGGTCACCGCGGCCATCTACCGCGACCGGCTGCCGGACCAGATCATCCGGGTCGTGTCGCTGACCGGCGTGGCCGCGCCCGGCTTCTGGCTGGCGCTGCTGATGATCCAGTATCTGGCGGTCGACCTGGGCTGGTTCCCGACCGGCGGCTACATCAACCCGGCGGACTCCTTCACCGGCTGGCTGAAGACGATGACGCTGCCCGCGCTCGCCCTGTCCCTGCCGGTGGCGGCCCAGCTCACCCGTATCGTGCGGACGTCGGTGGTGGAGGAGCTGGACAAGGACTACGTCCGCACGGCGATCGGCAGCGGACTGCCGCCCAGGGTGGTCGTGGGCCGGAACGTGCTCAGGAACGCCCTCGTCAATCCGCTGACCGTGCTGGGTCTCAGGGTCGGCTATCTGCTGGGCGGCGCGGTCGTCATCGAGACGATCTTCTCGCTGCCGGGCATGGGCAAGCTGATGATCGACGCCGTGAAGAACGGCGACCCCGCGGTCGTCCAGGGTGTGGTGCTGACCACGGCGTTCGGTTTCGTGATCGTCAACCTCGTGATCGACATCCTCTATCTGCTGGTCAACCCGCGACTGAGGGATGCGGCCGCATGATCATGAATCGCAGGAGCCTCACCGAGGCCCTCTCCCGCCCCGGAATCAGGCTGCGCGGCCGGCGCCGGCTGCCGCTGATGTCGAAACTGGCTGTCTGCTTCCTGGCCCTGGTGGTCCTCGTCGCCGTGTTCGCGCCGCTGCTGGCCCCGCACGATCCACTGGACCAGCAGCCACCGGTCGACGGCACCGGCCATCCCTCCCCCGAGCACTGGATGGGCCAGGACAGCCTGGGCCGGGACATCCTCAGCCGGCTGATGTACGGCGCCCGCTGGTCCCTCGCCATCGGCCTCGGCGCCACCGGACTCGCCCTGGTGGCGGGCGCGCTGATCGGAGCGGTCGCGGCGACCTCCCGCAAGGCCGTCGACGAGACGCTGATGCGCTGTCTGGACGTGGTGATGGCGTTCCCCGGCATCGCCCTAGCGGCCGTCCTTGTCGCGGTGTTCGGCGGCGGGATCACCGTGCTGATCTGCGCCATCGCCTTTCTGTTCACCCCGCCGGTGGCCCGCGTGGTGCGCGCCAACGTCCTCGATCAGTACGGCGAGGACTACGTCACCGCGGAACGGGTGATCGGCGCCCGTACCCCGCACATCGTGTGGCGGCACGTGGCCATCAACTGCGCGGCCCCCGTGCTGGTCTTCTGCACGGTGCAGGTCGCCGAGGCCATCGTCTTCGAGGCATCGCTCTCCTTCATCGGCGCCGGTGTGCGGCCGCCCGACCCGTCCTGGGGCAGTGTCATCGCGGACGGCAAGAACATGGTGCTGACCGGGGGCTGGTGGGCGACGGTCTTCCCGGGCCTGGTGATCCTGTTCACCGTGCTCTCGCTGAACATCCTCTCCGAGGGCGTCTCGGACGCCTGGGCGGCACCTGCGGCCCGGGAGGTGGAGGTCCACGAGGAGGCGGACCGGATCGAGGCGCCGGAGCCCGGCAGTGGCGAAGTGGTGCAACTGCCCGGCCTGGCCGAGGCCGCCCGCCGACTGCGCTCCAGGGCCCGGTCACTGCCCACGGGGGCCCAGCCGGTGCTGGCCGTGGAGAACCTCGCCATCGGCTTCGAGGGCCGCCACCGGGGCGTGGACATCGTCGACGGCATCAGCTTCGAGGTGCAGCGCGGCGAGGTGCTCGGCCTGGTCGGCGAGTCGGGCTGCGGCAAGTCGCTGACCGCGCTGACCATCATGGGGCTCCAGCCCAAGGGCGCCCGGGTGAGCGGCCAGGTCCGCTTCCACCAGCGGGAGTTGCTGGCCGAGCCGATGCGGGCGCGGCGCAAACTGCTCGGGCACGAGATGGCGATGGTCTACCAGGACGCCCTGTCCTCCCTGAACCCGGCGATGACCATCCGCGCCCAGCTCAAACAGGTCGTACGGCGCGGAGGCCGCCGTACCCCCGAGGAGCTGCTCACCCTGGTCGGCCTCGACCCGGAACGCACCCTGCGCAGCTACCCGCACGAGCTCTCCGGCGGCCAGCGCCAGCGCGTGCTGATCGCCATGGCGCTGTCCCGCGACCCGAAGTTGATCGTCGCCGACGAGCCGACGACCGCCCTGGACGTCACCGTGCAGGCGCAGATCATGGCGCTGCTGCTGCGGCTGCGCGAGGAGCTGGGCTTCGCGCTGATCCTGGTCTCGCACGACCTGGCCCTGATCGCCGACGTCACCGACCGGGTGGTGGTGATGTACGGCGGACAGGTCGTCGAGACCGGGGTGACCGCCGACCTGGTGGAGGCACCGGCCCACCACTACACGCGCGGCCTGCTCGGCAGCGTGCTCTCGCTGGAGGGGGCCGCCGAGCGGATGACGCAGATCAAGGGCGTCGTCCCGTCCCCCGCGGACTTCCCCGAGGGCTGCCGGTTCGCGGACCGCTGCCCCCGGGCGACCGAACTGTGCCGGGTCACCCCGCCCGACCTGCTGGGCACGCACACCCATACGGCCGCCTGCCATCACCCGGCGGTCGAGCTGGTGACGACGGAGGTCGTGAAGTGAACGCCATCGTCGAACTCTCCGACACCCACGTCGTCCACAAGGCCCGCAGCGGCGGCCTGTTCACCCGGGACCGGGTCTACGCGCTGACCGGCGCCGACCTCGCGGTGGCACCCGGGGAGACGGTCGGTGTGGTGGGCGAGTCGGGGTGCGGGAAGTCGACGCTGGCGAAGGTGCTGGTGGGGGTGGAACGGCCGACGGCCGGGACGGTGACCTTCCGGGGGCGTGATCTGTGGAGCATGTCGGCGGGTGAGCGGCGCTCCGCGGTCGGCCGCAGCACCGGAATGATCTTCCAGGACCCCTCGACGGCCCTGAACCGGCGGCTGACGATCCGGCGGATCCTGCGGGACCCGATGGACGTCCACGAGCGGGGCACCCGACGCGAACGCGACGAGCGAGTACGCGAGTTGACGGCCTTGGTGGGTCTCCCCCGGGCCCTCGCCGACGCCCTTCCCGGACAGCTCTCCGGCGGCCAGCGGCAGCGCGTCGCCATCGCCCGCGCCCTGGCCCTCGACCCCGACCTGGTGGTGGCGGACGAGCCGACCAGCGCGCTGGACGTGTCGGTCCGCGCCCAGATCCTCAACCTCCTGCTGGACCTCAAGGAGCGCCTGGGCCTGTCCCTGGTCTTCGTCTCGCACGACATCCAGACGGTACGGCGGATGAGCGACCGCGTGATCACCATGTACCTGGGCCGGATCGTGGAGGAGGCCCCGGCCGACCGGGTGACCGACCGCTCCTGTCACCCGTACACCCGCTCCCTGTTCTCCGCCACGCCCGGACTGCTGGACCCGGTCGACCCGATCCCGCTGGTCGGACCGGTCCCCTCGGCCACCCGGCCGCCGAGCGGCTGCCCCTTCCGGACGCGATGCTGGAAGGCGACAGAACTGTGCGCACAGGAGATGCCGGAATTTTCCGATGCGTCCACACCGGGTCACCGGTACCGCTGCCACCATCCTGTCGAGGAGGACCGGTCGACCCGCGACCTGGCACAGTCCGCAAGGGAGCCATCATGAACACGCTCACCGGTGTCATCCCGCCCGTCTGTACACCCCTGACACCGGAACGCGAGGTCGACGTCCACTCGCTGCTCAGGCTGGTCGACCATCTGGTGGACGGCGGAGTGCAGGGTCTGTTCGTGCTCGGCTCGACCTCGGAGGCGGCGTATCTGACGGACCGGCAGCGGCGTCTGGTGGTGGAGACGGTGGCCCTGCACGTGGGCGGCCGACTGCCGGTGCTGGCCGGGGTGATCGACATGACGACGCCCCGGGTGCTGGACCACGTGGGCAAGGTGGTGGCGGCCGGGGCGGACGCGGTGGTGGCGACGGCCCCGTTCTACGCGGCCACCCACCCCGCGGAGATCGCCCGCCACTACCGGCTGATCGCCGCCGAGAGCCCGGTCCCCGTCCTCGCCTACGACATCCCGGCCGCCGTGCACACCAAGCTCCCCGCCGATCTGGTCCTGCACCTGGCCGCGGAGGGCGTACTCGCCGGGCTGAAGGACTCAAGCGGCGATCTGGCCGCCTTCCGCGAGGTCGTCACCGGCGCCCGCGCCCACCCCGACATCACCGACTTCAGCGTGCTGACCGGCTCCGAGCTGGTCGTCGACGCGGCACTGGCACTGGGCGCGGACGGCGCGGTGCCCGGCCTGGCCAACGTCGACCCGCACGGCTACGTCAAGCTGGACCGGCTGTGCCGGACCGGCGACCGGCACCGGGCCCGGGCCGAACAGGAGCGGCTGTGCGCCCTGTTCGGCATGGTCCGGGTCGGCGACCCCACCCGGATGGGCGGCAGTTCCTCGGCGCTGGGCGCCTTCAAGACGGCCCTGCACCTGCGCGGCATCATCGACTGCCCGGCGACCGCGGAACCCCAGGTGCCGCTCGGTCCTGAGGAGGTCGAGCGGGTCGGCAAGTTCCTCGCGACGGCCGGCCTCCTGTGAGGTGAACACCGAATGGACGGCGTACAACCATTCGGTTTCGCCATGGGTCTTGAAGTGGTGCGCGGGCCGACCTGACGGCTCGTCGCACCACCGCACTCTGAGCAGGAGGCCCTGTGCGCAAGCGCACACTTCGTATGACCGTGGCCACCGCCGTGGCGATGGCGGCATCGGCCGCCCTCGCGCCCGCGGCGCAGGCCGACCCGGCCGGCGGGACCGCCATCGGCCTGGCGAAGGCCGACTTCAACGGCGACGGCGTCGCCGACACGGCCACGGCCGCGCCCCAGGCCACCGTGAGCGGCCGGAAGGGCGCCGGGTACGTCGCCGTGACGTACGGCAGCCGCACGCTGGCGCTGAAGGAGCAGACCCGCAGGGTCCACCACCAGAACAGCAGTGGGGTGCCGGGCAGCGCGGAGGCCGACGATCAGTTCGGCTCCGCCATGACGGCCGCGGACCTCGACGGCGACGGCTACACCGACCTCGCCGTCGGGTCGCGCGGCGAGGACTCCGGAACCCTCTACGGCTCGGGCACACTGACCGTGCTGTGGGGCGGCAAAGGCGGCCTGACCGGCGGCACCGTCGTCAAGGGCGCCGACGGCGAGTTCCTCGGCCAGGCCCTGACCGCAGGCGACTTCGACGGGGACGGTCACCCGGACCTGGCCACCGGCACCAGGGTCGCCCACGGCCCGTTCGGCCGGACCACTGGGCCGGCCCGCACCGAGGCGATGGACGTCCGGGTCGACGGCGCGGAAGAGGAGTACTGGAACGCCCCCACCCTGGCCACGGGGGACGTCAACGGCGACGGCATCAGCGACGTCGTGGCCGTCGTCTCGCACGGCGAGGGGGAGCTGCCGTACCACGGCCCCCGCCTGGCGGAGTACTTCGCGGGCAGCCGCGACGGACTGACGGCCGCGCAGATACTGAAGGACCCGAAGACCGGCCTGCCCCTGGACGGCGGCGCCGACGTCGCCGTGGGCGATCTCGACCGGGACGGCTACGCCGACATCGTGCTCGGCCGCAGCGGCGAGGAGGACATGGACGGCACCGAGGAGGTCACCCGCCTGGGCGGAGCCGTCGAGATCGTGCACGGTACCGCCTCCGGCCCGGACACCACGAGCCCGCGCACCCTCTTCCACCAGGACAGCACGGGTGTCCCGGGCACCGCCGAGTACGGCGACGACTTCGGCTGTGCCGTCTCCCTCGGCGACGTGAACGGCGACGGCCGCCTCGACCTCGCGATCGGCGCCCGTGGGGAGGGCGTCGGCACCCTGGCCGGCGCGGGTTCGGTGACCGTCCTGCTGGGCGGCGGCACGGGGCTCACCGCGACGGGCGCGAAGTCCTTCACCCAGGACACCGCCTCGGTGCCCGGCACCGCCGAGCGGTCCGATGCCTTCGGCGCCGCCGTGCACCTGGTCGACACCACCGGCGACGGTCGTGCGGAGCTGTTCGCCGGAGCGCCGGGGGAGAACTCCTGGGCCGGTGCGGTCTGGGCACTCAGGGGCACCTCCACCCAGGTGACCGGCACCGGCTCGGCCTATTTCGGCCCGTCGGCCCTGGGGATGACCTCCTCGCAGGGCACCCTGGGCGCGTCCTTCGACCGCTGACGTCCCGCGGCTGCCGGAGTGCTCTAGAGCACGCTCACCGGCAGCCGGCGGAACTCGATCGTCTCGTACGGGCTCTTCGCTCCCGTCTCGTACAGCACCCCGACCGTCTCCGGGTCGACCCTGACCAGGTCGGAGTAGGCGGCGCGCTGCTGGGACAGGGTATGCGCCTTGGTGAACGTCACCCCGCCGTCGGTGCTGCGCCACACCGCCATGGACTGCCGGGTGGTGGGATCCGACGGGCCCGAGAACAGCAAGGGCGCGCCGGATCCCGGGTGTTGCAGGACGCTCGCCTGGACCACCGGCACCTCGTCGAGGGTGGGCTGGATCGCGTACGGGCGGGCCAAGGTCCCCGCCCCGTCGGCCGACCAGCTGTCGAGGCGATTGCCGATGCTGGTGCCGTGCTGGTCACGGGAGTTGAAGTAGAGCCTGCCGTCGGGGAGTTCGGCGGCCGTGGTCTCATTGGCGTTGTTCTTGCCGTCGTAGACGTCGTCGGTGAAACCCCTGCGCCAGGTGGTGCCACCGTCGTCGCTGTAGATGGCGTGACCGCCGTAGTACTTGGGCTCCTGGCCGGAGTCGGCGGAGCCGGGCGGCGGGGCGGCCGAGTGGTTCGACGGGACCACGAGACGGCCCGCGTGCGGGCCGTACCGGAGGGCGACCGCGTGCCCGGGTCCGGTGGCGTGCCAGCGCCAGTTCGGCGGCTTCACCTGCTCGGTGATGTCCCGCGGCCGGCTGAAGCGCCGGCCGTCGTCCCAGCTCTTCTGGACGAAGACCCGGCGGCTCTGCTCCGGTGTCACCTCGCCCCGCATGATCTGCCCCTCGGTCACCGCGCCGCTGTTGTAGGAGGTGACCAGCACGATCGCGCCCGTACGCGGATCCACCACCGGCGCCGGATTGCCCCGGGTGTCGCCGTCCCCTGCGGCCACCACGATCAGCGGGCCCCAGGTGCAGCCGCCGTCGGCGGAGCGTCTGAGGACGACGTCGATGTTCCCGGTGTCGCCCGCGCCGTCGTGCCGGCCCTCGGCGAAGGCCAGCAGCGTGCCCCGGCCGGTGGTGACCGTCGCCGGGATGCGGTACGTGTCGTAGCCGCCCCGCCCCGAGACATAGGGGACGGAGGACGTGCATTCGGCGGCCGCCGAGGCGCGGTTGGTCGCGGTGAGCGGAGTGAGGAGTACTGCGGTGACGAGGAGTGTGCGGCTCAGAAGAGTCATCGAGCTCCCTTGACGGAGTGTCAGACATTGACCTGTCCGTCACAGGGTTCCCGGAGTCACCAGACCCGACTCGTAGGCCACGATCACCAACTGCGCCCGGTCGCGCGCTCCCAGCTTGCCCATGATCCGGCTGACGTGGGTCTTGGCCGTGAGCGGGCTGAGCCCCAACGTGTCGGCGATCTCGGTGTTGTTGAGCCCGCGCGCGACCAGCGTGAGCACCCCGCGCTCCCGCTCGGACAGGCACTCCGGACCGCCCACGGCCGGGGTCGAGGGGCTGCGCAGAAATCGCGCGATCAGCCGTGCCGTGGGCCCCGGCGACAGCAGCGCCTCACCGGCGGCGACCGTGCGGATCGCGTCGAGGAGTTCGGCCGGACGGGTGTCCTTCACCAGGAAGCCGGACGCCCCGGCGCGCAGCGCCTCCACGATGTGCTCGTCGGTATCGTACGTCGTCAGCACCAGGACCCGGACCCCGGCGAGGTCCTCGTCGGCCGCGATGAGCCGGGTCGCCTCGATGCCGTCGAGGTCGGGCATCCGGATGTCCATCACCACGAGGTCGGCCCGCTCGGTGCGGGCCAACTCCAGTGCCTCGCGGCCGGTTCCGGCCTGTCCCACGACCTCCATGTCCGGCGCGGACTCGACGAGCATGGCGAACGCGGCCCGGACGAGGGTCTGGTCGTCGGCGAGCAGGACGCGGATGGTCACGTGGCTCCTCCCAGCGGAAGTACGGCGGTCACTTGGAAGCCGCCCCGTTCGCACGGCCCGGCGTCGAGTGTGCCGCCCACACTGCGGGCGCGCTCGCGCATTCCGACGAGCCCGAAGCCCGGTGCCTTCCCGGGGGTCGGTCCGGTGCCGTCGTCGGTGACCGCGAGGTGCAGGGCGCCGTCCCGCTCGCGCAGGTCGACACGGACGGCCGGTTCGGGTCCCGCGTGCCGTACGGCGTTGGTGAGCGCCTCCTGGACGATGCGGTAGGCGGCGGCGCCGACGGCGGGGGGCGCCTGCCCGATCCGTACCGTCTGCTCCACCCGCGCGCCCGCGAGCCGGGCCGCCTCCACCAGGTCGGGCAGGCCGTCGAGGCCGGGCAGCGGGCCGCGCGCGTCGGCCGGTCCCGGCTCGCGCAACACCTCCAGGGTGGTGCGCAGTTCGCCGCGCGCGCTGCGGCAGGTCTCGGCGATGTCGTCGAGGGCCTTGGCGACCGTCTCGCGGTCCAGGCGCTCGGGGTCGGCGGCCAGCACATGGGCGGCGACGGAGGTCTGCACGCCGATGAGGGTGATGCTGTGGGCGAGCAGATCGTGCAGGTCGCGGGCGATGCGCAGGCGTTCCTCGGCGACCCGGCGGCGGGCCTCCTCCTCGCGGGTGCGCTCGGCGCGTTCGGCACGCTCGACGATGGCGGCGATGTACTGACGGTAGTAGCGGACGTCGATGCCGACGAAGACGACGGCGAGGACCCAGCCGTAGATGCGCAGCAGTTCGGCGGCCTGCTTGTCCCCGCCGAGGGTGAGCATCGCGGTCAGGGAGAGGCCGAGGCCCGCGACGGTGACCACGAGGGTGCGGAAGGGGCGTTGGGTGACGGTGACGGTGTACAGCGCGATGAACGAGGCGGGGACGGGCGCGCTGTGGTTGTTGTCGAGGACGTGGTAGGGCAGGACGAGCGCCACCACCGCCGCGAACACGAGCAGCGGCTTGCGCCGCCGCCACACCAGTGGCACATGGGCGGCGATCAGCAGCGTCCAGCCGAGCGCGTCGGGCCGGCGGGCGTCGTCGGTGAACAGGGCCATGCACACGGCGAGCACGGCGGCCGCCACCGCGAGCAGGGTGTCGTTGCGGGTGCCGTGCCGGGCGGTCGTCGGATCGCGGTTGATCGCGGCCATGATCCGCTCACCGATCCGGGGGCGGGCCGCTGGGGTGGATGGCTGCACGGGGTCATCTTCCGCTAGGAGGGCGCCCCTCCGGGAGGCTGCGAGGGAGCCGAAGGGCGCGCCGGTGCCGAGATGGTGAACGCGCGGAGGCCCGAAGGGCTGAGCACGATCGCCGTCTCGGCACCGGCTGGAGCGCCCGCAGGCGATCGAGCCATCCAGGCGGCGGGGCGCCCTGGCGGTCAGTGGGCTGCGGCGGTGACCCGCTCCGGTTCCTTCGGCGGTACCGGGTCGGCGGGCTCCTTGGACAGGGCGCCCGGCCACCACACCTTGCGGCGCAGGGCGACACTCGCGCTGGTCACCAGGTAGGTGCGGACCAGGAAGGTGTCGAGGAGCACGCCGACCGCGATGACGAAGCCGAGCTCGACGAGCTGCACCATCGGCATGTTGGTCAGCACCGCGAAGGTGGCGGCGAGGACCAGGCCCGCGGAGGCGATGACCCCGCCCGTGGTACGCAGCGCGGTGAGCGCGGCGGTGACCGGTTCGGCGCCGTTCAGGGACTCCTCGCGCATCCGGTGCATCAGGAAGATGCCGTAGTCGACGCCGAGGGCGACCAGGAACACGAAGGAGAGCAGTCCGAGCCCCGGATCCGTGCCCTCGTAGCCGAACACCGGCCCGAAGACGAGCCCGCCGATGCCGAGGGCGGCGCCCCACACGGCGACCACGGCCGCCACCAGGATCAGCGGTGCGACGACGGAGCGCAGCAGGGCGATCAGGATGAGCAGCACGGACACCAGCACGATCGGTACGACGATCAGCCGGTCGCGGGCGTTGGTGTCCTTCAGGTCGATCTGCTCGGCGCTGGGTCCGCCGACGTAGGAGCCGTCGAGCTTGTCGCGTAGATCCTCGATGGTCGTGGTCTCCCCGGCGGACTGGGGAGCGTCCTTCGCGATGACGGAGATCTCGGCCCAGCCGCCTCCGGTACGTCCCTGCTCCGCGCTGTCGACGCCCTGGGTGCCGCGGATGTCGGCCAGGGTGGTCTCGGCGCGGTCGGCCGGGGTGATGACGGTGATGGGCTGGGTGGAGCGCTCGGGGTAGGCCCGGCCCAGGGTCTCCATGGCGGCGACCGCGTCGGGCTTGGAGGTGAAGGAGTCCTCCTGCTTGATGGCGCCGGGCAGGTTGAGCGTGCCGAGCGCGAGCGCCCCGAGGAGCAGGGCACCACCGACGAGAACCGTGCGCGGACGGCGTCCGGCGGAGCTGCCCATCGCGGCGAACAGCGACCGGCGTGCCTTGGGGGTACTGCCGTAGCGCGGGATCAGCGGCCAGAACACGCGTCGGCCGAGCAGCACCAGGACCGCGGGCAGCAGGGTCAGCATGGCGACGAGCGCGCACAGCACACCGACGGTGCCGAGCGGCCCCATGCCCCGGCTGGAGTTGAGGTCGGCGGCGAGCAGACAGAGCAGACCCGCGGCGACGGTCCCCGAGGAGGCGAGCACGGCGGGCCCGCAGCCCTTCAGCGCGGCGACCATGGCCTCGTACGGCCGCTCGATGCGGCGCAGTTCCTCGCGGTACCGGGCGACGAGCAGCAGGGCGTAGTCGGTGCCGGCGCCGAAGACGAGGATCGTCATGATCCCGGAACTCTGGCCGGAAACGGAGGTGCCGAACCACTGGTTGAGCCCGTAGGCGACGCCCATGGACAGGTAGTTGGCGACACCGGCGACGAAGAGAGGCACCAGCCACAGGAACGGACTGCGGTAGATGATGATCAACAGCAGCGCGACCACGGCGACGGTGGTGTAGAGCAGCGGCCCGTCGAGCGAGTTGTAGACCTCGGCGGCATCGGTGGCCAGCGCCCCCTCGCCGCCGACCTCGACGTTCAGCCCGTCGCCGCCCCGCGCGACGTCCCGTACGTCGTTGACGAGCTCGTCGCGGGCCTTCTCGTCGATGCCGGGCTCATTGCTGGCCACCGGGTACATCAGGGTGGTCCCGTCCTTGGACGGCACCCCGACCGGCTCACCGGTCAGCCGGTGCGACCCGGCGATCTCGGCGATCTGATCGGCGGCGGTGGCCTTGTCGGCCTCGGTCAGCCCCGCGTCCCGGTGATAGACGACGACCATCTGCGTGGTCTCGCCGCCGGGCAACCGGTCCTGGATCTTGGCGACCTGGGTCGAGTCGGCGCTGGCCGGCAGATAGTCGACGGCCCGGTCGCGCTGCACGTCCGCGAGCTTCGAGGCGAACGGCGAGGTGAGCGCCAGCACGGCGATCCACAGCCCGAGCACCACCCAGGGCACGGCACGCCGTCGTCGCCGGTCAGATGTCCTTGCGGCCCCCATGAGACGGGCCTCCCTCCGGTCGGGTTGTCTGGGTCGGGTTCCAGACTTCCGGCGGAAGGGGGCTTGTTCGTCGGGCGCGAGGGCGAGTTGGACGGTACTTCCGGGGGCGGCGGAAGGCTCCTGTTACTCCCCGGGGAGTACTACGACGGCGTACGCGCCGCCGCCAGCAGCCGGGTCACGTCGTCGCCGCAGATCGTGAGGGCCGCGCCCACCGTGCTGAGGACCTCCCGCTCGGCGGGGGTGTACGGGCCGTCCGCCAGGGCGATGCGGGCGCCCTGGAGCAGGATCGATTCGCGGCCCGCGGGAGCCAGGTGTGGGGCGAGGGGGTCCAGGGCCTCGTGGAGCTCTATGGCCAGGCCCGCTCCGCAGGGTTCGCCCAGGACTCGGCCGGTGTCGGCGGCCAGCGCCTCGACCAGGGCGTCCAGCTGTTCCTCGGTGCAGTCGTCGAAGCCGGCCGCGCGGACCGCGCAGGCGGCCGTCTCCAGGGCCGTACGGGCGCAGGAGCCGCCCGCGGCGAGGACGGCGAGGGCGACGGTGTGGACGGCGTCGCGGAGCATCCCGGAGAAGCGGGTGGTGGTGGGGTGGTCCAGGACGTCGGTGCCGAAGTGGCGGCGGCAGGCCGCGCACTCCACCACCGGCCCCGTCTCACCGCGCGGCAGCACCGGGACGCCCAGCAGCGTGAAGCGGCGGCGGCCGGTCAGCCGCTGGTAATTGCGGTCCCCTCCGCAGCCGGGACAGAAGAACTCGCCGTCGCCGACGGCCGTCCACGCGGTACGGGTGCCCAGGATGCGGGCAGGCCTCGCGGCACGGCCGTTTCGTCCCCGTCCTGGCAGCACGTCGCACCTCCGCGTGACCTCGCGGCAACATCGCCGCGCTTGCGTGATGTTAGCCACATCCCGGAGGCCTAGTCAGCACCCAGGACGAGACCTTTCCGTGACCTGCACAGTGAATGGCCGGTATACGACGTAACCCCGCCCACCAAAACGGCGGGCGGGGCCTTTCAACGCCGGGCGGGGCAGCGCCGGTAAGGGGCGCGGGGAACTGCGCGACCGGCCACAACGGTGCCGCAGCCGACCGCCGAGCCGTCGCGGCCCCAGCAGCGGAGCGTTACCGCGCGGCCCTGTTGACCGCCGAGACGACCGCCTTCAGCGAGGCACGCGTCGTGTTGGCGTCGATGCCGATGCCCCACAGCACCTTGCCGTCGATCGCGCACTCGATGTACGACGCGGCCTGCGCGGAGGCGCCCTCGCTCATCGTGTGCTCCTGGTAGTCCAGCAGGCGTACGTCGATGCCGATGGACTGCAGGGCGTCGAAGAAGGCCGAGATCGGACCGTTGCCGGAGCCGGTCAGGACGGTGTCCTGGCCGTCGACCGTCGCCTCCACCTTCAGCGTGTCCACGCCGTCGGTGTCGGTGGTCGACTGGTTGTTCTTGACCTGGATCCGACCCCAGGGGTTCTCCGGGTTCGGCAGGTACTCGTCCCGGAACACCGACCAGATGGCGGCGCCGGTCACCTCGCCGCCCTCGGCGTCCGTCTTCGCCTGGATGAGCTTCGAGAACTCGATCTGCATCCGGCGCGGCAGGTCCAGCTTGTGGTCGTTCTTCAGGACGTAGGCGATACCGCCCTTGCCGGACTGCGAGTTGACCCGGATGACCGCCTCGTAGGAGCGGCCGACGTCCTTCGGGTCGATGGGCAGGTACGGCACCGCCCACTCGATGTCGTCCACGGTGACCCCGCGAGCCGCCGCGTCGGCCTCCATGGCGTCGAAGCCCTTCTTGATGGCGTCCTGGTGGGAGCCGGAGAAGGACGTGTAGACCAGGTCGCCCACGTACGGGTGGCGCGGGTGGACCTCCATCTGGTTGCAGTACTCCCACGTACGACGGATCTCGTCGATGTCGGAGAAGTCGATCTGCGGGTCGACGCCCTGCGAAAACAGGTTCATGCCCAGGGTGACCAGGTCGACGTTGCCGGTGCGCTCGCCCTGCCCGAACAGACAGCCCTCGACGCGGTCGGCGCCGGCCATCAGCGCCAGCTCGGCCGCCGCGACGGCCGTACCGCGGTCGTTGTGCGGGTGGATGGACAGGCAGACGTGCTCACGGCGGGACAGGTTGCGGCCCATCCACTCGAAACGGTCCGCGTGGGTCGACGGGGTCGAACGCTCCACCGTGGCAGGCAGGTTGAGGATGATCTCGCGGCCCGGGCCGGGCTGCCAGACGTCCATGACCGCCTCGCAGACCTCCAGGGCGAAGTCCAGCTCGGTGTCGGTGAAGATCTCCGGCGAGTACTGGTAGCCGAACTCGGTCTCCGGACCCAGCAGCTTCTCCGCGTACTCCATCACCAGCCGCGTGCCGTCGACGGCGATCTGCTTGATGTCGTCCTTGGAGCCGCGGAAGACCACCCGGCGGAAGACCGGCGCGGTGGCGTTGTACAGGTGGACGGTGGCCCGCTTGGCGCCCTTCAGGGACTCCACCGTGCGCTCGATCAGGTCCTCGCGGGCTTGGGTCAGTACGGAGATCGTGACGTCGTCGGGGATCGCGCCCGGCTCCTCGATGATCGACCGTACGAAATCGAAGTCCGTCTGCCCCGAGGCCGGGAAGCCGACCTCGATCTCCTTGTAGCCCATCTTGACCAGCTGGTCGAACATCCGGCGCTTGCGCTCGGGCGACATCGGGTCGATCAGGGCCTGGTTGCCGTCGCGCAGGTCGGTGGAGAGCCAGCGGGGGGCGGTGGTGATGCGCTGCTCCGGCCAGGTGCGGTCCGGGATGTCGACCTGCTCGTAACGGCCGTACTTGTGGATCGGCATGGAACTGGGCTGCTGGCGGTTCGCCATGATTGCGGGGCTCCTCAGGATGTCCGGAAGGACGGCCGACGACGCAACGCGAAGCTCCGCGGGGAGGGAGTCGACCTGGACTACAGGCCCTCGCCGCGGCAGCTAAGAAGAAGCAGCCCGAAAAACATGATGGTCCGCATGTTAGCCGAGGCTCTCCGTGATGCGACGGTGCGTATCAGTATGCGGGACCGGGCGGACGAACAGGACAAAAAGTGCGCTATACCACTTCGCGACCGCCCAGCGGGGGCGTTGTGGGTACATTTCACCAATCATGGTTGCGGGTGGTGACAGCGGCATAACACAGTGCAATGGTGCCGGGCATGACGACCAACGGGGGCCATGAGCCCGTCTTCTGCACCGTCGTACCACCGCATGTCCTCGACAAGCTGGCCCAGGCCGAGGACCCCGCGCTGGCAGGTCCGGCCCGCCGGACCCTCCAGCGCGACGCCTACGAGCGCACCCACCGCCGACTGACCACCGTGCTCGGCGCGCCCTCCGTCGCCCCGCCCGCAGGCGCCGAGCCCGACCAGCCGCACCGCACGATCTACGACGCCCGGCACGGCACAGACCTGCCCGGCAGGAAGGTCCGCGCGGAGGGCGAGGAGCCCGGCAAGGACGCCACCGTCAACCGCGCCTACGCGGGCCTCGGTGCCACCTTCGAGCTGTTCCTGAAGGCCTACGAGCGCAACTCCATCGACGGCAACGGTCTGCCGCTGGACGCGACCGTGCACTACGAGAAGGACTACAACAACGCCTTCTGGAACGGCGAGCAGATGGTGTTCGGCGACGGGGACGGCGAGATCTTCCTCGACTTCACCATCCCCATCGACGTCATCGGCCATGAACTCGCCCACGGCGTCACGCAGTACACCGCCAACCTCACCTACTTCGGCCAGCCCGGCGCCCTGAACGAGTCGATGTCGGACGTCTTCGGCGCGCTCATCAAGCAGTACACGCTCGGCCAGACCGCCGCCGAGGCCGACTGGCTGATCGGCGCCGGGCTGCTCGCCCCGCGGGTGACGGGCAAGGCGCTGCGCTCCATGAAGGAGCCCGGCACGGCGTACGACGACGACGTCCTCGGCAAGGACCCGCAGCCCGCGACGATGGACGACTACGTGCGCACCGGCCGTGACAACGGCGGCGTGCACATCAACTCCGGCATCCCCAACCACGCGTTCTACCTCGCGGCCACCGCCCTCGGCGGCCACGCCTGGGAGCGCGCCGGGCAGATCTGGTACGACGTGCTGACCGGCGGCGAGCTGAAGGCGCAGGCCCTGTTCGCCGACTTCGCCACACTGACCGCCGCCGCCGCGAAGGCACGGTACGGCGACGGCAGCGAGGAGTTCCAGGCGGTGCAAAAGGCCTGGGAGCAAGTCGGCGTGCGCACCCTCTGATTCCGTACTAGACAGGTCCCATGCGTATTCAGGTGAGGCGCACGGGCGGATTCGCGGGCATCGAGCGGCACGCCGAGGTGGAGACCTCGGGGCGGCCCGACGCACCCGAGTGGCATGCCCTGGCCGAGAAGGCGGTCGCCGCGGGCCGGGGCACGCCACCCGTCGGGGTGCCCGACGGGTTCAGCTACCAGATCACGGTGGATGAGAAGACCGTGTACTGCTCCGATCCCCGGCTGACCGAGGAACAGCGCAAGCTGATCACCAAAGTGCTGAAGGAGGGTGCGTAACTGCTTGTTCACGCCGGGCCGTTGACTTCCCTTACCGGGGGTACGGATGATCCGGCGCATGGCGACTCAAGAGCACCCGATACCTCAGTTCCCGGCGGGCTTCCTGTGGGGCGTGTCGACCTCCGCGCATCAGATCGAGGGCGCGGCGGAGCTGCGCGAGCCGTCCGTGTGGGACGCCTTCACGGATGTGCCGGGCCGGGTGAAGGACGGCTCCACGGCAGCGGTGGCCTGCGACCACTACCACCGCTACCGCGAGGACGTGGCCCTGCTGTCCGGCCTCGGGGTGGGCGCCTACCGCTTCTCCCTCTCATGGCCCCGGGTCAACTCCCCCGGCGGCCTCGACTTCTACGACCGTCTGGTGGACGAACTGTGCGCGGCGGGCGTCCGCCCGGTGCCCACCCTCTTCCACTGGGACCTGCCGGTCGGCCTGGACTGGCTGGAGCGGGACACCGCCGCCCGGTTCGCCGAGTACGTGTCACAGGTGGCCGAGCGGCTCGGTGACCGCGTACACAAGTGGATCACCCTCAACGAGCCCGCCGAGCACACCCTGTTGGGCCACGCCCTCGGCACCCACGCGCCGGGCCGGCAGCTCCTGTTCGACGCCCTCCCGGTCGCCCACCACCAGCTCCTCGCCCACGGTCTGGCCGTACGGGCCCTGCGCGCGGCCGGGGTCACGGACCTCGGGATCGCCAACTCCCACGGCCCGACCTGGCCGGCCTCGAAGGAGCCGGCCGACGTGGAGGCGGCCGAGTTCTACGACGTCCTGCTCAACCGTCTGTTCGCGGACCCGGTCCTGCTCGGCGAATACCCCGCCGGGCTCGGCGAGTTGATGCCGGGCGACGTCGAGGCGGACCTGAAGGTCATCGGGGAGCCGGTCGACTGGTACGGCATCAACTACTACGCGCCGACCAAGGTGGGCGCTCCCCAGGGCGAGGAGATCGAGTTCGGCGGGGTGACCATGCCCGCCGAACTCCCCTTCTCCGTCCGGGAGATCGAAGGCGTCCCGGTCACCGACTTCGGCTGGCCGGTGGTCCCCCAGGCGCTCACCGAGCTCCTCACCGGCTTCCACGAACGCTACGGCGACCGGCTCCCGCCCGTCGTCATCACCGAGAACGGCTGCTCCTACGAGGGCGTCGACGACCAGGACCGGATCGCCTACCTCGACGGTCACATCCGCGCCCTGCACCGGGCGGTGGAGGCGGGCGTGGACGTCCGCGGCTACTTCGTCTGGTCGCTGCTGGACAACTTCGAGTGGGCGGAAGGGTACGCGCGCCGGTTCGGTCTGGTGCACATGGACTACGACACCCTGGAACGGACCCCGAAGGCGTCCTACCGCTGGTACCGGGACATGCTGCGGGCGCAGGGATGACGGTCACGGCCCTGGCCGAGCCCACAGACCGGGTGGGCCGGGGCTGGACAACCGCCCTGTCGCTCGCCAACTGGGCGATCTGGGTGGGCTGGTACGGCCCCCTGCAGATCCTCTTGCCCGAGCAGGCGGAGGACTTCGCGCCCGGCACCGGGATGTCGAAGGAGACGCTGCTGGCCTGGGTGACCGGCGTCGGCGCGGCGGTGTCACTGGTGGCGAACCCGCTGTTCGGCGCCCTGTCGGACCGGACGACCGCCCCCTGGGGCCGCCGCAGGCCATGGATCGTGGCCGGGGCGGTCGGCGGCGCGCTGTCGCTGTCGCTGCTCGCCGGTGCGGACGGGCCCTGGACGATGATGGCGGGCTGGTGCCTGGTCCAGCTGACCCTGAACGCGGCCTTCGCGGCGGTGACGGCGGCGGTGCCGGACCGGGTGCCGCGGCTGCAACGGGGCTCGGTGGGCGGCTGGCTGGGCGCGGCACAGATCCTCGGGGCGGTCGCCGGGACGGGGCTCGCGACGGCGGCGGGCGGGATCGCGGCGGGATACGCGGCGTGCTCGGTGTTCGCGCTGGCGGGTGTCCTGCCGTACGTGCTGCGGTACGGGGATCTCAGGCTGGGGGTCACGGACCGGCCGGTGTGGTCCTCAAGGGCGTTCGTCCGGGGCTTCTGGGTGAGTCCGCGCCGCTATCCGGACTTCGGCTGGGCCTGGCTGACCCGTTTCCTGATCAATCTCAGCAACGCCCTGGTGATCCTCTACCTGCTCTACTACCTGCGGGACCGTCTGCACCACGACGACCCGGAGTCGGGCGTGCTGATCCTGACCGCGGTGAACAGCGTGACGCTGCTGGCGACGGTCGTGGTGGGCGGGGTCTGGTCGGACCGGGTGGGGCGGCGCAAGCCGTTCGTGCGCTGGTCCGGCGTACTGATGGCGGCGGCCACGGCGCTGCTGGCCGCGTGGCAGACCTGGCCGAGCGCGATCGTCGTGGCGGCGCTGCTGGGGGTGGGCCTCGGGGTGTTCATGTCGGTGGACTTCGCGCTGATGACCGACGTCCTGCCGAAGGCCCTGGACCGCGGCAAGGACCTCGGAGTCATCAACGTGGCCAACGCCCTCCCCCAGGTCGCCGCCCCGGCCGTGGCCGCACCGATCGTGACCCACCTGGGCGGCTACCGCGTGCTGTACCTGGTCTCGGCGCTGATCGCGGTGGCGGGGGCGGTGCTGGTGGGGCGGATCAGAGGCGTGGACTGACCGCCCCGTTC
>NZ_JACMSF010000005.1 GCF_014257025.1 Streptomyces cupreus | reverse complement strand
TTGTCCAGCGGGATCCCGCCGAACAGCACCCGCATGTCGTCGACCGAGTCGATCGCCACACCCACCTTGCCGACCTCGCCGTGCGCGATCGGCGCGTCGGAGTCGTGGCCCATCTGGGTGGGCAGGTCGAAGGCGACCGACAGACCCATGGTGCCGTTGGCGATCAGCTGCTTGTAGCGGGCGTTGGACTCGGTCGCCGTGCCGAAGCCGGCGTACTGGCGCATCGTCCAGGGGCGGCCGGTGTACATCGACGGGTACACGCCGCGTGTGAAGGGGTACGACCCCGGTTCGCCCAGCTTCTCGGCCGCGTCCCAGCCCGCCAGGTCATCCGGTCCGTAGACCGGTTCGATGGGCAGTCCGGACTCCGACTCGCGCGCCATGGTGTGTTGCCTCCCGCCGAGCAGTTCGCTCGCTGCTTACTCACTGGTACAGACCGACCCTTCGACGGACTGTAGCGGCGGGGCGCGCGCCCGGAGGAGAGGACACCGCTGGGACCTTGCTCACAGCCGCGATGCGGCCCCGGTCACAACAATGCCCCGCCGTTCGCAACCAGTCATCCGCGGGGAACATCTCAAAGGACATCGGGCGGCATTGGGGGGCCGGATGAGGAGCAAGAGGAGAACGACCGGAGCGCTCGCCTCGGCGGCGGCGCTAGCGATCACGTGCGGCGGCTGTACGGTCCAGGCGGCCGATGGGAAGGCGCAGTCTCCGGTCCGCGTCGAACTGCCGAGCAGATCACCTTCCAGTACGCCGCCCAGGACGCCGGACGACTCCAAGCCAGAGCCCGCCGCGCCCGAGGTCCTCTGGTCCCGCGGTGACACCGGCCGCGACGTCCGTGAGCTCCAGGCCCGGCTGCGTCAGGTGGCCTGGCTGTTCGACGGACCGACGGGGACGTACGACGATCTCACCGAGCGGGCGGTCAAGGGGTTCCAGGGCAAGCGCGGGCTGCCGAGGACAGGGAAGACGGACACGGTCACCTGGAAACGGCTGCTGAAGATGACCCAGGAGCCGGGGAAGTGGGATCTGTATCTGATGGGCGGGCAGCCCGCCGCCGAGCCTGATCCGCGCTGTCTGACCGGCCGGGTGCTGTGCATCGACAAGACGAGCCGCACCCTGCGCTGGATGATCGACGGCCGGACCCTGTCCACGGTGGCGGTGCGCTTCGGCTCGGAGTACACCCCGACCCGGGAAGGCGTGTTCCAGGTCTACTGGAAGTCCCGGTACCACCACTCCACGCTCTACGACTCGCCGATGCCGTACGCGATGTTCTTCAGCGGGGGCCAGGCCGTGCACTACTCGTCCGACTTCGCGGCCCGTGGGTACGCCGGTGCCTCGCACGGCTGTGTCAACGTACGGGACGAGGGGGCCATCGCGGAGCTGTTCGCGCAGGTGAGGAACGGCGACAAGGTCGTCGTCTCCTGGTAGCTGTGGGGCGCGGGCGGGACCGGGGGAACGTGTCCCGCCCGCGCCAGGTGCACGAGCCGTAGGTACGGGGGGAACCCCGGCTCCGTGCGACGGCCGATGACCAGTCGGCTCACTGAATACTGCGCTGAGAGCGGCGAAAACGTCACACCCCGCGCGAAAAAACTTCGGCGCTTTACGAAACCGCAGGTCAGCGCATGTGTCGTGGGGCACGCGCGGGGGATCACAGAGCGGAGTACGTCGGGCTCGGTGAGGCGCTCGGGGCGACCGGTTCCGCCTCGGACGTGGTGCGGTCCGGCAGCAGGGGCGCGGTCGACGAGGGCGCGTCGGTGGTGATGCCGTCGGCGCGGTGGTCGTTGCCGGGGCGGGCCTGACCGTTGCCTTTTCCATTGCCTTCGCCGCCCTGGTCGTCGTCCTCGTCCTGCCCGGTGCCGCGGTCGTCGCTCTCGCCCTTGTCGAGTGCATTGCCGCCCTCGGACTCGCCGAGCAGGCCCTTGCAGTACGTCGACACGCGCGCGGAGCCGCCCGCGGCGCTCTCCAGGGCCCGTCGGCCGGCGTCGGCGAGCCGCTTGCCGTCGCGGATGTCCCGGCAGGCCGAGGTGACGGTGCCGTTCCACCCGCCGCCGGCCTTGTCCTTCTGTCCGCCGGTCGCGGCGCCGGGGGCGGTGCCGCCGCCCGCCGTCTCCCGCGAGTTGCCCTGACCCGGAGCGGCCGGGCCGCTGGACTTGCCGTCGGGCACGGTCTCGCCCTCGGCGTCGTCCTCAGGGGACGGCGACACCAGCGGGCGCTCGGGCGATGCGGCCGCCGACACCGAGGCGGCGGGCTCCGGTTCGCTGCCGTCGAACGGCGTGGGCAGGACTCCGGTTCCGGCCGCGACCGCGACCCCGCCGACCATGCCGACGGCCAGCGCGGCGGCGAGGCCGAGGCGCACCGGGCGCGCCCAGCGGGGGCGGCGGGTGCCGCGCGCGGGCGTGCCGATGCGGACGAGCCCGGCGTCGGAGGAGTGCGGGCGGGAGCGGTGGCCGAGGGTCGCGGGGGCGTCGGCGCGCTCGGTGCGGGCCGCGCGGAAGGCGGCCAGCGCGGCTGCCTCGCCGGGGAGTTCGGCGCCGATCGGCGGGGGTTCGACGGTCAGCGCCTCAAGCGTCTTGGCGAGGCGTTCCGCCTGGTCCCGATCGGCCGCGTCGACAGCTTCCAGTGGCTCCCCGTTCAGCAGATCCTCCGCCGTCCTGGGGTCCAGCCACCTGTACTGCTCGTCGGCCATCACACATCCTTCTGCGTCCGCGCCCGCGTATGCGTCACACTGGCGGACGTCACCGCGCGACCACGCGGTTCTCGCTGGGGCGGCAGGGCGTCGAGGACCCCAGCCGATTCCGGATCGCTCTCCGGACGGTCGCCGAGCAGCTCGGCGAGGCGTTTGAGACCCCGGTGCGCCGCCGTGCGGACCGCGCCCGGGCGCTTGCCCAGGGTCTCCGCGGCGGTCTTCGCGTCGAGGCCCACCACCACCCGCAGGACGACGGCTTCGGCCTGGTCCTGCGGCAGCCTGGCGATCAGGGAGAGCGTGCTGTCGGTGGCCAGGGCCTCGATGGCCTCGCCCGCCGTGTCGGACTCGGCGGCCCGGCCGGTCAGTTCCGTCTCGTCGCCGCCTATCGCGGGGCGGCGGCCGCGCATGCGTATGTGGTCCAGCGCGCGGTTGCGGGCTATTCGGGCGGCCCAGCCGCGGAAACGGTCCGCGTCGCCGCTGAAGCGGTCCAGGTCACGCGCAATCTGCAGCCAGGACTCCGACGCCACGTCCTCGGCGTCGGAGTCGCCGACCAGCGTCCGTACGTACCCGAGCAGCCGTGGGTGCACCGAGCGGTACACAGTCCGGAACGCGGTCTCGTCCCCGTCCTGTGCCGCAAGCACCGCGGCCGTCAGCTCCGCGTCGTCCCCCAGCACTCGGTACCTCGGTAGATGGTCGGTGGATGGCCCCGGCTAGGCGGCCCGCCGCTGGTTTCAGTGATCACTCGACCTTCCCCGTGCGGCGCGAAAGGCACGTTACGACCTGAAACCGCTGCTCGTCCATGTCCGCACAAGCCGCAACACACTCGTGACGGTCCGGGGTGTGACAGAAAACGCACTCCTGGCGCTGTAGGAAGTACGGGCCGCGGCGCGGCCCGTGCCGCGTGACGGCCGGGGCCTCTCCTGTGGGGGGTGGCGGCCCCGGCCGTCGCCTCGGCTTACGGCTCTGACCTGGGGCGATGCCCTGAGTCGTCCCAGACGTCGACTTGCGGGCCGTTCACCCGATCGCTTGCCCGGCGAGCAGTGCCTCACATTGACCGAGACCTCCGTGGGACTCTCCCCCACGTCCAGGTCGTTGGTGACCTTGCTGTGACGCCAGTCATGGATGCGGTGGGTGCCCGGAAGCGATTCTCCCTCACCGCCCTGGCCTGCTCGGTTGTCGGCAGTCACGCCCGAACCGTTGACGCGTTGACCGGATTGCGCTTCTAATCGGGCACTCGATGTCATCGATGACACAAGTCATCGATGACACCCCTGGGTTGTCACTCTTCGGTCCGTCCGTGCCGGAGTCGCACTCACCGCTGCGCGGACGGCCGCGGGACAAGGAGACACCATGAGCTCTGTACGCGTATCCCGGTATGCCCGCGTGCGGTTGATGGCGGCGGTGGCGACGGTCTGCGCCCTGTCCGCAGCCCCGCTCGCCCCCCGGGCGGTCGCTGCCGACACCCCGCCGTACACGGAGACCTACCGACCCCAGTTCCACTTCACTCCGGAGAAGAACTGGATGAACGACCCCAACGGCCTCGTCCACTACAAGGGCGAGTACCACCTCTTCTTCCAGTACAACCCGAACGGGAACTCCTGGGGCGACATGTCCTGGGGGCACGCGGTGAGCAAGGACCTTGTGCACTGGGAGGAGTTGCCGCTCGCCCTGTCGCACGACGCCGAGGAGATGGTGTTCTCCGGCAGCGCGGTCGTCGACTGGAACAACACCACCGGGTTCGGCACGAAGCAGAACCCGCCCATGGTGGCGATCTACACCAGCGCCTACAAGAACGGCGGCAAGCAGGCCCAGTCGCTCGCCTACAGCACCGACCGGGGCCGCACCTGGACCAAGTACCAGGGCAATCCGGTGATCGACATCGGCTCCACCGACTTCCGCGACCCCAAGGTCCAGTGGTACGCGCCGACGAGGAGCTGGCTGATGACGGTGTCGCTGTCCGCCGAGCACAAGGTGCGGTTCTACTCGTCCAAGAACCTCAAGGACTGGGAGCTGCTCAGCGAGTTCGGGCCGGCCGGTGCGACGGGCGGCGTGTGGGAGTGCCCCGACCTGTTCCCCCTCGCGGTCGACGGGGACCCGGACAACATCAAGTGGGTGCTGGTCGTCAACATCAACCCGGGTGGCATCGCGGGCGGTTCGGCCGCCCAGTACTTCGTCGGCGACTTCGACGGCAAGAAGTTCACCGCCGAGGACAAGGGCACGTACACCCCGCCCACCGGCACGGTGATGCAGGACTTCGAGAGCGCCGGCTTCGGTGAGTGGACGACGACCGGAGCCGCCTTCGGCCAGGGACCGGCAGCCGGGGCGGTGGACGGTCAGGGAGCCGTCACGGGCTTCGAGGGCAAGGGCCTCGCCAACAGCTTCCACAGCGGTGACGGCACCACCGGCACCCTCACCTCACCCGAATTCACTGTCGACAGCCCCTACTTGAACTTCAAGATCGGTGGTGGGCGGCATCCGCACGAGGCCGGAACCGTCATGGAGCAGACCCCGCCCCAGGGAACGGTCCTCGCCGACTTCGAGGGCGGCACCTACGGCGACTGGACGGCGACCGGGGACGCCTTCGGCACCGCACCGGCCACCGGCACCCTCCCCGGCCAGCAGGGTGTTTCCGGCTTCCTGGGGAATGGCCTGGCCAACACCTTCCTGAACGGCGACTCCACCACCGGCACCCTCACGTCACCCGAGTTCACCATCGACAAGAAGCACATCAACTTCCTCATCGGCGGCGGCAATCACCCGGCCGGCTCCGACAATCCGACCGCCGTCGAACTCCTCGTGGACGGCCAAGTCGTCCGCAGCGCCACCGGAAAGGACGCCGAGGCACTCAACTGGGCCTCCTGGGACGTCAGCGACCTCGCCGACAAAAAGGCGCGGCTCAGAATCGTCGACGACAACACCGGCGGCTGGGGTCACCTCAACGTCGACCACATCGTGATGTCCGACGCCCAGGCCCAGCGCGTCTCCCAGGAGACGTCCGTCAACCTGCTCGTCGACGGCGAGGTCGTCCGCAGCGCGACCGGAGCCGACAGCGAGACCCTGGACTGGGCGTCCTTCGACATACGCCCGTACGTCGGCAAGAAGGCGCGGATCCAGGTCGTCGACATGAACACCGCCGGCTGGGGCCACGTCCTGGCCGACCGGTTCACCGCCGCCGAGAAGCCCGCCAAGTCCGTGGTGCAGCGCGCGGACTGGGCCGACTACGGCAAGGACTACTACGCGGCGGTGTCCTGGGAGAACGCGCCGGGCGACAAGCGCTACATGATCGGCTGGATGAACAACTGGGACTACGGCGGCTCCATCCCCACCTCCCCCTGGCGCGGGGCACAGAGCATTCCGAGGGAGATGGCGCTGCGCACCGTCGACGGCCGGGTCCGGCTGACGAGCAAGCCGGTGAGCAGCGTGAAGTCCCTGCGTGAGACGCGCCCGGCGACCGCGACCGGCGTCACCGTCGCGAACACCTCGCAGTCCCTGATCGGCCCCGCGGCCAGCGGCAAGGCTCTCGACATCGAGGCGACCTTCTCCCTCAAGGACGCCGACCGCTTCGGCCTGAAGGTCCGCACCGGCGCCGGCGGCGAGGAGACCGTCATCGGCTACGACGCCACGACGCAGGAGCTGTACGTCGACCGCACCCGCTCCGGTGCCGGGGACTTCAACAGCACCTTCCCCGGCGTCCAGACCGCACCCCTGAAGCCGAAGAACGGCAAGGTCAAGCTGCGTATCCTCGTCGACTGGTCGTCCGTCGAGGTCTTCGGCGGCAGCGGCGAGGCCGTGATCACCGACCAGATCTTCCCCGACCCCTCCAGCACCGGCGTCGAGGTCTTCTCCGAAGGCGGCACCGCCACCCTCGACCACATGCAGGCGTGGCAGCTGAAGTCCATCTGGCCGTGACCCGCAACCTCAGGTGCCGGGCCCACGAGGCG
This sequence comes from Streptomyces cupreus, assembly GCF_014257025.1. Classification (GTDB taxonomy): domain Bacteria; phylum Actinomycetota; class Actinomycetes; order Streptomycetales; family Streptomycetaceae; genus Streptomyces; species Streptomyces cupreus. The sequence continues at coordinate 269,278 of NZ_JACMSF010000005.1, read as the reverse complement.
GGCCCGGCACCGTTCATGCCACCGGGTCGAGGAAGGTCAGCACGGAGGCGTCCTCCTCGATCAGCGGGGCGAGCGCGGTGTTGAACGGGCCGCCGTACGGGGCGTTCAGGTGCGCCTGGAAGGCGTCCTCGTCCCGGTACACCTCGAAGATCCAGTAGGCGCGCGGGTGGGACGCCTTGGTGTAGACGTCGAAGGAGAGGTTGCCCTCTTCCTCCCGCACCTTCTTGGCGTACTCCAGGATCAGGCGTGCGACCTCGTCCTCCGCCCCCTCGCGGGCGGTGAACTCGGCGAGCAGGGTCTTGTTCATGGTGTGGCGTCCTCCGTGATCCGAGGCGGGGTCATGGGCTGCTCTTCTCTTCGTACGCGCCGGCCATACGGGCACGTTGCGGGCAGTCGCCGGACGGCTTCGGGCGGGCGACGGCCACGGGCGTTGCCGATTTGTGACGGGTGCAAGGCATTGACGTTGCCTGGAGGCGGAGTCCATCATCCTCGCCATGCAGTGTCAACGATGACATAAGTCAACGATGACACCCGGGACGGCATGCCCCGATGCCGGCCGCTCGCCCGCGATCCCGCAGGAGTTGTTCATGTCACGCATCTCTCGTCTGCCCTCCTCCGTGCTCAGAGCCGCCGCGTGCACGGGCATCGCGGCCCTCACTCTGACCGCCTGTGGATCCGGATCCGAATCGGGCACCGCGAGCACCGGATCGGGCAGCGTCAAGGTCGGTCTGATCACCAAGACCGACACCAACCCGTTCTTCGTGAAGATGAAGGAGGGCGCGGAGAAGGCCGCCGAGGAGAACGGCGTCGAACTGTCCACCGCGGCGGGCAAGTTCGACGGCGACAACGCCGGTCAGGTCACCGCCATCGAGAACATGGTCGCCGCCGGGGTGAAGGGCATCCTGATCACCCCCAGTGACTCCAAGGCGATCGTGCCGGCGATCGAGAAGGCCAGGGCCAAGGGCGTTCTGGTCATCGCCCTGGACACCCCGACCGACCCGGAGAGCGCGGTCGACGCCCTCTTCGCCACCGACAACCTCAAGGCCGGTGAGCTGATCGGCGAGTACGCCAAGGCCGCGATGAAGGGCAAGGAGGCGAAGATAGCCACCCTCGACCTCGCGCCGGGTGTCTCCGTCGGCGTCCAGCGGCACGACGGTTTCCTGAAGGGCTTCGGCGCCACCGACAAGGACGTCGTCTGCGCCCAGGACACCGGCGGTGACCAGGCCAAGGGCCAGACCGCGATGGAGAACTGCCTGCAGAAGGCACCCGACATCAACGTCGTCTACACCATCAACGAGCCCGCCGCGCTGGGCGCGTACACCGCGCTGAAGGCCAAGGGCCGGGAGAAGGACGTGCTGATCGTCTCCGTCGACGGCGGCTGCACCGGCACCCAGGCCGTCAAGGACGGCAAGATCGCCGCGACCTCGCAGCAGTACCCGCTGAAGATGGCCGCCGAGGGCGTCAAGGCCGTCGCGACGTACGCCAAGGACGGCAAGAAGGCATCCGGCTACACCGACACCGGCGTCACCCTGATCACCGACAAGGCGCAGGACGGTGTCACGTCCAAGGACACCGCCTACGGCCTGGAGAACTGCTGGGGCTGAGCCGCCGCCCCCAGCCGCCGCCGCTCGAAGCCCCGCAGCTGCCGCTGTTCGACACCCCACAGCGGGGCGGCCGGCCCCTCCTCCCCGACCAGGGACGGCCGCCCCCTCGTCCTCCCGCCGTCCGACAGGGACGCACAAGGACTTGAGTCTTCCGACAAGGACCTCGCATGACTGCCACGTCCACGCCACCCTCCACGTCCACGCCGTACGCCGATCTCAAGGCGCCGACCACAGTCCGCAGACTGCTCACGCAGCCGACCACCGGCCCCCTGGCCGCCCTCCTCCTGGCCTGCGTCTTCTTCTCCGTCTCGACCGACCAGTTCCTCACCGGCGGGAACTTCTCGCTGATCGTTCAGCAGGTCATGGTCGTAGGCACGCTGGCCATCGGCCAGACGCTGATCATCCTCACCGCGGGCATCGACCTGTCCTGCGGTGCGGTGATGGCGTTCGGCAGCATCATGATCGCCAAGATGGCGGCCGAGGGTTCGCTGCCCCCGCTCGCCGCGATCGCGCTGGGCCTCGTCGTCTGCGGTGGTTTCGGCCTGCTCAACGGGGCGTTGGTGCAGAAGATCCCGCTGCCGCCGTTCATCGTCACCCTCGGCATGCTCAACGTGGCGTTCGCGCTGACCCACATCTACTCCGAGGAGCAGACGGTCACCAACCTGCCCGGCCCGCTGACCGCCCTTGGCCAGACCTTCCCGCTCGGCGGGACCGACATCACCTACGGCTCGCTGGTCACGATCGCCCTGTTCCTCCTCCTCGCCTACGCCCTGAGCAGCACCAGCTGGGGCCGGCACGTCTACGCCCTGGGCAACAGCCCGGAAGCGGCGCGACTGAACGGCATCCGCACTTCCCGCCTGACCATCGGCGTCTACACCGTGGCGGGCCTGCTGTACGGCATCGCCGCCCTGCTGCTCATCTCCCGTACCGGCGTGGGCGACCCGCAGGCCGGGCAGACCGACAACCTCGACAGCATCACGGCCGTGGTCCTCGGCGGCACCAGCCTCTTCGGCGGACGCGGATCGGTCCTGGGCACGTTCATCGGCGTCCTCATCGTCGGCGTCTTCCGCAACGGCCTGCAGCTGATGGGCGTCGCCTCGATCTACCAGACCCTCATCACCGGAATCCTGGTGATCCTCGCGGTGACCGTCGACCAGATCTCCCGGAAGAAGGCCCGATGACCGCCACCAACTCCCCCACCCCTGTTCTGCAGGCCCGCGGTCTGGTCAAGCGCTACGGCCACGTCACCGCCATCGACGGCGCCGACTTCGATCTGCTGCCCGGCGAGGTCCTCGCCGTCATCGGCGACAACGGCGCCGGCAAGACCAGCCTCATCAAGGCCCTCACCGGCGCGGTGGTCCCCGACGCGGGCGAAATACGCCTCAACGGGAAGCCCATCACCTTCTCCGGCCCGCAAAGTGCCCGTGCCCACGGCATCGAGACGGTCTACCAGGACCTCGCGGTGGCCGCCTCCATGGACATCGCTTCGAACATGTTCCTCGGCCGCGAGCTCCGCCGCCCCGGCATCCTCGGCAGTGCCTTCCGCATGCTCGACAAGAAGCGCATGCGTCAGGAGGCCGCCGAGCACATGGCCGACCTGAAGATCGGCCTGCGGTCCCTCACCCAGTCGGTCGAGACCCTCTCCGGCGGACAGCGGCAGGCCGTGGCCGTCGCCCGTGCCGTCGCCTGGGCCCGCAGCGTCGTCGTCATGGACGAACCCACCGCCGCCCTCGGCGTCAAGGAGTCCGGTCAGGTGCTGGATCTCATCCGCCGGGTCCGGGACAAGGGCATGCCGGTCGTCCTGATCAGCCACAACATGCCGCACGTCTTCGAGATCGCGGACCGGATCCACGTCCACCGCCTGGGCAGGCGCGCTGCTGTGATCAAGCCCTCGGACTACTCCATGGCGGAGGTCGTCGCGATCATGACCGGCGCGCTCAGCGTCGATGAGGCCGGAGGTACTGTCGTAGCGGATTCCGAGGCGGCGAAGGCCGCGGGAGTTCAGGCCAACTGAAGCACTCACAGGTTCCGGCCGAGGCCGCGGCCGGAACCGACGAGACAGGAGACCGTTTCCTCCATGGCAGCGAACCGCCGCCCGACCATGGCAGACGTCGCCCGAGAAGTGGGCGTCAGCGCCAAGACCGTCTCCCGGGTTCTCAACGAGGACGGATACGCCTCGGAACAGACCAGGGAACAGGTTCTCGCCGCCGTGGCCAAGCTCGGTTTCCAGCCGAACCTCATGGCACGCAACATCCGCGTCGGCGGTCCGGACACCACCGTCGGACTGGTCATCCCCGACCTCGGCAACCCCTTCTTCGGAGCCGTGGCCCGCGGCATCGAGGACACGGTCCGAGACCGCGGACTGACCCTGCTCATGGGCTCCTCCGCGGACGACCCCGACCGCGAACGCGCCCTGACGGACAAGTTCCTCGCCCGGCGCGTCAGCACCCTGATCGTCGTGCCGTCCGTCGGCGCCGACCACTCCCACCTCAAGTCGCACCGCACGGCGGGACTGCCCATCGTCTTCCTCGACCGACCAGGAGTCGGCCTGTCCACGGACAGCATCGTCAGCTCCAACCGTGCGGGGGCCCAGGACGGCGTCGCCCACCTGATCGCCCACGGCCACCGCCGCATCGGATTCGTCGGCGACCTGCCCGTCAAGCTGTACACCCGCCGCGAACGCCTCGCCGGATACCGCGCGGCCCTTCAGGAAGCCGACATCCCCTACGACCGCTCGCTCGTCGCCAACGCCCACGACCAGCAGGGCGCCGAGGCCGCGACCTCACAACTCCTCGAACTGGCCGATCCCCCCACGGCCCTGTTCGCCGGAAACAACATCATGGCGCTCGGAATCGTCGCCGAACTCGCCCGCAGCAAGCGCAAGGACGTCGCCGTCGTCGCCTTCGACGACGTCTCCCTCGCCGAGGCTCTCGAACCCGCCCTGACCGTCGTCGCCCAGGACCCCGAAGAAATCGGCCGCAGCGCCGCGGCAACAGCCCTGGCCCGCCTCGACGGCGACCGCTCCCGGGCTCGCACCATCACCGTTCCCACTCGCCTGATCGTCCGAGGCTCGGGGGAGCAACCCGTGCCGAAGCGGTAGACGGCGCGTCAGTTCTTCTTGCCGGCCTTGTCGTTTTCCTTGCCCTGGCCCGGGTTGCCGCCGCTGTTGGCGTTGTCGGCACCCGGCTTGCCGCTCTCCGCCGTCTCCCGCACAAGTTGTTCCGCGCAGTACCCGGCCACCTTCTCCTCGCCGCCCGCGGCCTCGACGAGGCGCTTCCAGGCGACCGACTCCAGCGCCTTGCCGTTGCTCGCCACCTGCTCATAGGCACGGCACTGGGCCTCGGTGTCCTGGGCGGTGGACGGACGCTCGGATGGGCCCTGGCCGGTGCCGGAGGCCGCGGAGGAGGGCTCGGGGTCCGGCTCGGACGGGGCGGTGGACTGCGTGGGCGTGCCGTGGCCCTTGGAGGAGGCGTCCGAGGAGGAACCGGTCGTACCCATCGCGGCGAACGCGACCCCGCCGAGGGCGAGGCTGGCGACGAACAGCGAGAGCGTGGCCCGCAGCGAGCGCACGGTGCGGCGGCGCGTCCGGGGCCGCCAGTCGTCCCGGCGACGGGTGCGGGCCCGGTGCGCGCCCGCGTCCCGGGCGGCCCGGAACGCGGCGACGGCACGCCGCTCGCCCTCGGCGTCGACGTCGGCCGGGCGCATGGCCGCCGCGAGCAATGCCTCCAGGTCGGGCCCTGCGCCGACTCCCTGCGGGCCGGACGCGGTGCCCTGAGGGTGCGCGCGCCGACGGCCGGCAGTGCCGCCGTCGCTCAGCTGTTCACCCATGTCCGTTTCCGTTCCTGTCCGACCCGTCCGATCCGGGGCCCATGGTCCCCACGGATCCTGTGTGGCCCATGGGGCCTGTGCGGGCCGCGTGTGCCCCGGGGGCGACGCGGCTTCCGCGACCTGTGGAGGCGTGGCGCTCCCCCCGTCCTACGCCCGCGCTTCCCTCTCCGTTCATTTCGACTCCCCCAGCGTCCGGGGCCCGTCATCCGTCACACCTTCCACGCCCAGCTGGCCCGCCAGGCGCTTCAGGCCCCGGTACGCGGCGGTGCGCACCGCGCCGGGACGCTTGCCGAGCACCCGGGCTGCCGCAGGGCCGTCCAGGCCCACGACCACCCGCAACAACACCGCCTCGGCCTGGTCGCGCGGCAGCCCGCGGACCAGTTCCAGGGCGTACTCGGTGGAGATGGACTCCAGCGCCTGGTCGTGCGTGCTGTGCGGGCCCGGCAGATCGAGTACGTCCTGCTCGGTCGCCGTCGACCGGGGCCGTACCCGCTGTCTGCGGAGATGGTCCAGCGCCCGGTGCCGGGCGATGGTGGCGCTCCAGCCCCTGAAGCCCGCCCCGTCGCCCTTGAACCGGCCGAGGTCGCGGGCGATCTCCAGCCAGGCGTCGGAGGCCACGTCCTCGGCGTCGTCGCCGACGATGCCGCGCAGGTAGCCGAGGAGTGCGGGCTGCACGATCCGGTAGGCGACCGCGAAGGCCACCTCGTCGCCCTCCTGCGCCCGCGCGACGGCCGCGCCCAGCTCCCCGTCGTACGCGTGCCCACGACGGGGTTCCGCTCCCTGGCCCAAGTACTGTCCTCGTCCCACGAGTTCACGGCGGACCGCACCATGGCGCGGCCCCGCCCTTGCCCACGTCCCCCACGGTCAACAGCGTCAGGCTTCACCGAAGTGTCACAGCAACCGCCCGCACCCCACCCGTCTCATGCCGCGGCCCGCCGGACCCGGCCGTGCAGCGTCAGATAGAAGGTGTGCAGGGACTCCTCGGGGCCGCCCGCCTCGAAACGGTTGTGGACCTTGCCGAGCGGGTTCCAGACCCGGCCGTCCGGCATCCGGACGCCGACCGGCTGGCCGAAGCAGGCCCGCTGGTGGGCGTCGCACTCGACCCATACGGCGCCCGCCCTGCGAACCAGCACCTCACCGACGTACGCGCCGAGTCCGAAGAGCGTCCCGCGGGCCCGTTCCCGGTCGGCGCCGCCCTTGCGCAGGCCGTCGATCAGGAAGTCGACGACCCGCAGGCTGGCCACGGAGTAGTCGAGCGGCAGCCGGTGCCGGACGGTGAGACGCGCGACGAAAGCCGCCGTGAGCCCACGCATCTCGTTCGCTCGCGGCACCCGCTCGTCCACCTGGTCCATCGGCCCCACCCCTCCGGTCGATCCACGGGGGAACCTCTTCGACTCCCCCACAGCATCAAGCGGATTTCGGCACAAGGGCATCACGGGTCACGACTGTGCTCATCCGCACACAGAAAAGCCCTGGATCCGTACAACCTTTTGCTCGGGTGATGTTTGAAAACGACCCAACGCTTAGAGGAGAGCACGCCTGTTACAGGTGTGGCGATCGTGTCCAATCTCTAGGGGTGGGGTAGTTGAGTCCTCGTAGCACCCATGCGTACAAGCCGCTCAGTCTCAAGCGGCGGGCCTGGCTGACCGTCGGGGCGGTCGTGCTGAGCGGGGCGGGTGTCGTCACATATGCGATGGCGGACCAGTCCACGCCGTCCGACGACAAGGCGGGCGAGCGCGAGCCGTCCGTGCACACGCTGAAGCTGGAGAACGAGGGCTCGGGCCGCAAGGGCCTGGACAAGCGGGACACCGAGCGGTTCAGCGCGGTCGTGGTGACCTGGGACGACCCCGAGGCCGAGACCAACGGCACCCCCGAGGTGCGCACCCGGGACATCGAGACCGGCAAGTGGTCGGACTGGCAGAAGCTGGTTCTGGAGCCGAGCCAGGCGGATGGCGCGGAGGCCGAGCGGGCCGCTCTGCGCGGCGGTACGGAGTCGGTGTGGACCGGTGAGTCCGACGGCGTCGAGGTGCGGGTCGTGAACGCCGACGGCACCGAGGTCGGCGGTCAGCCGGCCGGCATGGACGTCAAGCTGCTGGACCCGGGCACGGATCCGGAGGGCGGGGTGGAGCCGGCGGCCTTCGCGGTGGAGGAGCCGACTCCGCCCGCCTCTGCCTCCCCGAGTCCGAGCCCGACGCCGACGCCGACCCCCACCTCCACGGTCCCGGCCCCCCGCCCCTCCACGGTCGTGAAGCCGCCGGTCATCACGCAGGCGGAGTGGGGCGCGTCGACGGACTACAACGGCACGCCGAGCTACGGCACCGACATCAAGGCCGCCGTCATCCACCACACCGGCGTCGACAGCGACAACACGCTGTCCTGCGCCGAGTCCCGGGCCCGGATGCGCACGATCCAGCAGGCGCACTTCTCCCAGGACTACTTCGACGTCGGCTACAACTTCGTCGTCGACAAGTGCGGCCAGATCTTCGAGGGCCGCAGCGGCGGCATGGACCTGCCGGTGATCGGCGCGCACGACGCCGGCTTCAACACCGACACCCTCGGCATCTCCTACATCGGCAACTTCGAGTCGGCCAAGCCGACCAAGGCCGCGCTCGACGCCATCGCGCGGGTCGTCGCCTGGAAGTTCGGGATGTACGGCATCGACGCGACGTCCGAGGTCACGCTGACCTCCCGCGCCCCGCTGAACTACAGCGGCAACAAGGTCGCCGAGGGCCAGCAGATCACGCTGCCGCGGGTCTTCGGCCACAGGGACACCAACGCCACGGCCTGCCCCGGCCTCAACCTGTACCCGAAGCTCGGGCAGATCGCCTCGCTCGCCAAGACCCCGGGCATCTCGCACGCCCTGGCCACCACCGACTTCAACCGCGACGGCGTGACCGACCTGGTCGCCGGCACCCCGAAGGCCAACCGTGTCACCGTGATCCCGGGCGGCGTCGACGGCCCGGTCACGACGGCGAAGATCGGCTTCACCCAGAACAGCGCCGGTGTCCCCGGCACCTCCGAGACCGGTGACTCCTTCGGCGCCTCGACCGCCTGGGGCGACGTCAACGGCGACGGTCACGCCGACCTCGCGATCGGCTCGCCGGGCGAGGACGACACCAGCGGCAACGCCGACCGCGGTCAGGTCACGGTGATGTACGGCCCGGCCCTCAACACCGGTTTCTCGTACACCACGACCGGGGTCACCGCGGCCGGCGCCAAGCTCGGCTCGGCCGTCACCGTCGGCGACTTCAACGGCGACGGCAAGGCGGACGTCTTCTCGGCCGGCACCGGCAAGGGCGGCAGCTACCACGTCCGTCTGACCGACGGCTCGACGACGTACGGCACCCTCACCACCGCCACCGGCTCGATCGCGTACCTCGACGCCGCGACCGGCGACTTCAACCGGGACGGCTACTCCGACGTCGTCCTCAACTACCGCGACAGCGGCGGCATCGGGCGCGTGGTCCGTTTCGCGGGCTCGTCGACCGGTCTGACCAAGGCCGGGGTCCTGTCGGTCAAGGGCGGCCGCTCGATCGCGGCCGGTGACTTCAACGGCAACGGCTACGACGACATCGTCATCGGCCAGCCGGTCGCCTCGGAGTCGGGCGCGATCTCGGGCGGCCAGATCACCATGCTGTTCGGCACGTCGACCGGCTTCACCACGACCGGCATGAGGGTCATCCACCAGGACACATCGGGCGTCCCCGGCGGCAACGAGTCCGGCGACTCCCTCGGTATCTCCGTCTCGGCCGGCGACTTCAACGCCGACGGCTACGCCGACGCCCTGGCCGGCGCCCGCGGCGAGGACCTCACCCGCAGCGGCGTCAGCTACGCCAACGCGGGCACCGTGATCCTCGTGAAGGGCAGTTCGACCGGACTGACCGGCACCGGCTCGGTGGAGATCTCGCAGGACACGACGAGCGTCCCCGGCTCCGCGGAGGCGGGCGATCTGTTCGGTACGTCGGTGTCGCTGGCCGACCTGTCCGGCTACGGCCGCGCCGACCTCACGATCGGGGCGGACGGCGAGGACGGCACGGACGGCATCCTGCTGCACATCCCGAGCAACAGCACGGGCATCGGATACGGCGACTCGGTCATCTACAGCAAGACCACCCTGGGCACGCCGACGGACGGCGGCCTCGGAGCGGTGCTGGCGCCGTAACGACGGCAACAGCCCTTGGATTCGGCCGGGGTCCCGCCCACTGCACGGGACCCCGGCCGCTTCACATCCCGACGGTCGCGTCCCGGCACAGCAGCCGCAGCGAGCCGTCGCCGGTGAAGCACCGGCGGGCCTCGTCGATGGGGTCCCACAGTTTGCCGTCGGGCGTGCGTATCCAGTGGTCGCCGCCGCTCGCCCACCACTCGGCACCGGTCTGACGGACGATCACCTCACCGGCGTACGCCCCGAATCCGCGCAGCACGCTCTCCACGGCGCCCTGCGGGGTGCCCTCCCGACGCAGATCGTCGATCATCCGATCCAGCCGCCACAGGCTCTGCGCCGAGTAGTCGAGGCGCAGCCGCGCCCCCTCACGCATCGTCGAAACCGTGTCCGCCGCCCATCGCACCGGCTTCGCCGCAGCTGAGGGCCTGGTCTGCTGCTCAGTCGTCACATCGACAAGAGCGTGGCCACCCCGGGTTTCGTCACTCGGATCCGGCCGCTGATCCGGACCGGCGCACTACCGCCCCACCTCCACCCCAGGACGGTCACAGGAAACCCTCACAACGCGGGTGTGACGTCTGGCCGCTCCCGTGCGCTCCAGAGACTGATGAGCGTGTACTTCCATCTGCGCGCGGTGCCGCCCTCGGCACTGCGCAACAGCGCGACCTGGTTCCGTCGTCTGTTCGCCGACGACTGGAACACCGTCCGGGAGCGGATCGGCCGGCACCGCGAGGAGGTGCTGGACAAGGGGTACCGGCACCACGCGGCGCTGTACGCCGGGGTCCCCCCGCACCAGGCGCCGGACGGCCCATGCACCCATGTGGTGCTGGGCGGCTGCCCGGTCTCCCACCCCGACCCGTCCCTGCCGCCCTTCCTGCTGCTCACCGCCGCCCAGGCGCACCGCGTGGCGGAGTACCTGGAGGAGACGGACTTCGAGCACCTGTGGCGGCAGGCCCGCGAGGAGCTGATGCGCCCGTACGGCATGCCGGAGGCCGAGCGGGACATACGGAGCGCCTTCGCCTCGGCGCACCGGGACCTGACCGCGTTCTACGCGCAGACGGCCCAGTACGGCGACGCGGTGGTGAAGTGGCTGATGATCCAGGGCACGGGCGCCTCAGACCCGGCCCCGTGCCCTCCGTGACACCACCGCGCGCAGCACCCGCCGGCCCTCGGTGGACACCTCCAGCGCGGGACGCAGCCCGCCCGCGCCATGACCGGAGAGCAGTTCCAGCACGGTGATCTGGCGCCGCAGTTCGGCGGCGACGAGCGGCGACATGCCCTCCGTACGGCCCTCGCGGCGGGCGTCGACCGAGGAGGCCTCGTCGGCGACCAGGTCGAGCATGCGGTGGATCTGGAGCGCGGCGACCGAGCAGGCGTCCGCCCAGACCCGCACCTCGGCGGCCGAGCGCTCGGCCGGGGCCGCCTCCAGCATCCGGCGGGCCAGCAGCACGGCCTCGTCCTCGTCCGACTCATCACACGTACCGTCGACCTTGCCGCGCACCTGTTCCAGGCGGTCGGCCCAGTCTCCGCCGCCGGAAGGGTCCGCGAGGCTCGCCCACAACGGCCGCAGCAGTTCGTCATCACCGCCCAGCAGCGGTACACACCGATCCAAACAAGCCAACCCGCTGGCGGCCAGTCCGCGTTCGTCGGCCTGAGCGATCAACTCCACCAGGCTCATCCACGCCTCCCTCTGCGGGCCTCTATGGGGCTCCACCGGGCACCTTCCCTAACGGAGCCCGCACTTCCCCTTACTGCGTGCGACGGCCCAGGAGTGTCACAGGGGCACTACTCCGAGTCGGTCGAGCAGCCGGAAGAAGAGGTTTTCGGCCAAGGGGTCGGGCTCGGCGCCGAACACATCGAACAGGGGCTCGGCCGCCACGGTGTGCCCGGCCTCGGCGGCCCAGGCGACGGCCCGCTCGGCGGCGTCACGGGGCTCCAGGAAGTAGTCCTCCAGGGTGAGCCCTTCGCCGGCACCGAGCCGGTTCGCCATCGCGTCCCGCCCGAGGCAGGTCGTCCACGCCCCGCTCTCCGGGCCCGCCGCCTCCAGCACCGCGCAGTCGCTGTCCATGACGTACCCGAACAGCGCGGGCCACCCGGTCTGATGGGCGAGCTCGTGCATGTTCCCGACGTCGCCCTCGCCGCTCGGATACTCCCAGACCTGCCAGCCGCCCGGCGCCTCCTGACGCAGGGTCAGCCCCGGCGCGCCCGCCAGTGCCGCCAGCTCCGCGAGCGGCCGCTCATCGCGCCCCACGACGAAGTACCCCCAGTAGCCCATGTCCGTTCCCCCAGGCTGTTCGCTTCGGCTCGGGCCGAATACACCACAGCCGTACGCCCGTTCGCAGCCGGATCGGACAATCCATGCCTACGCGGGCACCGGTGCCGGTCCCTGGAGGGCCTTCTCGTGCTGCATCCGGGTCAGGCGCAGGACGACGGCGATGGCGAGCGCGGCCGCCGCGATGTCGAGGACGTCCGTGATGAGCACGGACTGCACGGCGTCCTGGATCTCCTTGGGGGTCTTGGACTGCTTGTACTGGGTGAACGAGGCCCGCCCCGCGATCAGCGAGATCACCCACAGCGTCCACCAGGCGTTGACCAGCCCGTGCGGCCGCGGCGCCGCCCAGGGGCTGCTGGCGTCCCAGATGTCCAGGGTGATCCGGCGCGGGTACCAGAGGTGGATGATCGGCACGAACCAGCCGCCGATCGCCCAGCCCCGCTTCTTGCTGTGCCCGAAGGGGCTGAACACCTCGGCGTTGACCCGCACCCGGTGGAACCAGCACAGGAACAGCACGACGCTGGCGATCAACGCGGCCGTCTGGGCCATGCCCGTCCAGGAGTACAGACGCTCCACACGGCTCGCCCGCCCGTCGAGTACGGCGTCGTAGGTGCCGTCCGCGTAGTCGGCCCACAGGTCGTACATGCCGTAGTCCGCCCAGACCGCGACCAGATCGGTGGCGATGACCAGCCCGAGCCCGGCGACGGCGGCGCGTCCGAGCCCGACCGGCGAGCGCAGCCAGGCGGGTGCCGCACGGAATTGGCCGTGCTGAAGGTCGGTCATGAGGCTGTCCCCCCGAGGTTCTGAAACGGAAAGCCGGGCGCGGCTCTCCCCCACCTCACGCACGGCATGCGGAACATACGGTTCGGCAGGGCCGTACGTCCATCCCTTTCAGCCCAGGCGGTCGGCCAGCGCCGTGAAGTCCGCCCAGGACCGCTCGGGCGTGCCCGGGTTCCAGAGCTTCTCGACGGTCGCCCGCAGCGGCATCCGGATGCCGGCCGTCACCTGGTCCTGGGTCTGGGAGTTCGCGAGGTCGCACCAGACGGCGAAGGACCCGCCGAGGATCTGGCCGTCGTACTTCGCCGCGACGGCCTGGGTGCCGCGCAGGACGAGCGGGGTCCACTGCTCGTAGATGCGCTGCCCGGTCGGATAGACGAAGGTCTGCGGCTGCCCGAGGACGTAGTACAGGAACTCGTCGTTGTAGTTGACGACCTGCCGCCCCGCCGCCAGATACTCCACCGGCAGCCGGGCGCCGATCTCCTTGCCGGTCCAGTAGGCGACCTTGATGTCCTTGTCCGCCTGGACGGAGGTGCCACTGAAGAAGCCGTCGTTCCAGGCCCGTGGGGTCCGGTCGTGGACGCGGACCGTGGCGGCGCGGTCGTTGAGCCAGCCGGTGGTCAGATCGGCGACGGTCGCCCCGGAGCCGTAGGCCTCCCGCGCCGCGGTCGCGAGCTGCGGGTAGGACGTCTCGGGGTCGGAGACGGTCAGCGCCTGGTACTCGTCACCGCCGAGATGCCACTCACCGCCCGGGAAGAGCTCGGCGTACTCGTTCAGCAGGTCGTCGAGGATCTCGGCGGACTCGTCCTGCGAGATGTCGATCGCCCCGCGTGTGGCCACGCCCGACGCGTTGCGCAGTTGCAGATCGGGATGGGCCGCGATCACCGCCCCCAGATGCCCGGGCGAGTCGATCTCGGGCACGACGGTGATGTGCCGCTCGGCGGCGACCTCGACGATCCGCTCGACCTCCGCCTTCGTCAGATGCGGATCGGAGACGATCTCGGGATGCGACGAGGACTCGATCCGGAACGCCTGGTCGTCGGAGAAGTGCAGCCCCAGCTGGTTGAACTTCAGATCGCCCAGTTCCCGGACCCGGTCCTCGATCCAGTCGGCGGTGAAGTGCTTGCGCGCGATGTCCAGCATGAATCCGCGCACCTTTTTCGCCGGGTCGTCCCGCACGACGCCCTCCGGCGCCGTGCCACCGCCGTGCACCGCCTGCTTCAGCGTCCGGGTTCCGTAGAAGACGCCCGCGTCGGCGGCCCCGCTGATGTTCACCCGCCCGCCGCGCACGGTCAGGGAGTAGGACTCCGGATCCGCGCCCTCGTCGTCGTTCAGCGACAGCCGTACGTCCCCGGCCAGCACGTCGTCCTTCTCGCCCGCGTAGGTCAGCCCCAGTTCCCGCGCGATCAGCCGCCCCTCGTCCGCCAGATCCGCGTCCCCGACGACCACCCGCTCCCCCCGCACCGGCCGCCACCCGGGCCCGCGCGCCGGCGTGTGCGAGCGGACCGCCGGAATGGTCCGGGGCGTGCTGGAGAGCGCGTACGACCGACTGGGACTCGGCGCCGGCACCGCCGCGGACCGGGAGGGCTCGGCCGGCCGGGACGACACCTCGCCGGACGGCTGCCACGCCGCCGAGCCCGTGGGCCCGGAGTCGCCGTCGCTGCCGGAAGCCCACAGTCCGAGGCCCACGCCGAACGCGGCGACCACGGCCCCGACCAGGAGGGCCCGCTGTCCGACCTTCTTCTCCGGCGCCCGGCGCCTGTGCTGGCTCACCCAGCCAACCTACGACCGGTGAGCGCGGCGCGCGTCCACCACACGTTCCGAAACTCTCCCGTTCGGCTGAAATTCGGGCATCCGTCGGACGTCTCACGGCCACGGTCGATAACGTGGCGCCACATCTCTCACAGCATCCCCTGCCGAAACACACGTGACGCCCACACACCTCCCTGGCCAAGTGGCCATACCCCACCAGAAGCGCGGCACCACTCTGGAGCGCTTCAACACGGCACCCGCCGCCGAGGTCCAGCACACCCTCCTGACCTGCCTGCACAGCCCCCGCTGGGCCCACCGCATCGCGGCCCACCGCCCCTATCCGACGTCGGACGCCTTGCTGGCGGCATCGGACGAGGCGGCGTACGACCTGACCCCGGGGGACCTGACGGAGGCACTGGCGGGCGAGACACTGCCGGAACTTCCGCAGGGCGCGTATTCAGCCGCCCACACAGCCCTGGATGCCGCGAACGCCGCCTACGAGGCGAAATTCGGCCACGTGTTCGTCATCTGCCTGGACGACCTACCGCCGAACGAGTCCCTGAACCACGTACTGACAGCCATCCGGTCACGATTGACAAACGATCCGGAGGAGGAGCGGGTGGTGGCGTGGGAGGAACTCCGGC
Organism: Streptomyces cupreus; assembly: GCF_014257025.1. Taxonomy (GTDB): domain Bacteria; phylum Actinomycetota; class Actinomycetes; order Streptomycetales; family Streptomycetaceae; genus Streptomyces; species Streptomyces cupreus. Next base: position 254,242 of record NZ_JACMSF010000005.1, on the reverse strand, counting down.
ACCTGGCCAGAGGGCGGTTGGCCGAACTCCTCAGGGACGCGACCAGCCCAAACGGCGCCGCACCCGACAAAAAACAGGACACCGAGCCCCAGTAGCCACCCAAACGCTCACCCATCCGCATGCCACTTTGATCACACAGATAGGCCCGGCGTAAGCCAAAGCCGGCCACATCGATAACATGCTGGGGGCCGGTGGACCGTACCCGGCCGGGCCCGACCGACAGCACAAGCCGGCGCGGCCCCAATCCCCGCTCCCGGAGGGACTTCCGTGCCGGCTGGAACGCTGTACCGCGGCCGGGAAGGAATGTGGTCCTGGGTGGCTCACCGAGTCACCGGCGTCCTCATCTTCTTCTTCCTGTTCGTTCACGTGCTGGACACCGCACTCGTGCGTGTCTCCCCCGAGGCCTACGACGAGGTCGTCGCGACGTACAAGACGCCGATCATCGCGCTGATGGAGTACGGCCTGTCCGCCGCCGTCCTCTTCCACGCGCTCAACGGTCTGCGCATCATCGCCGTCGACTTCTGGTCCAAGGGCCCGCGCTACCAGAAGCAGATGCTCTGGTCCGCCGTCGGTCTGTGGCTGGTGCTGATGCTGGGGGCGATCTACCCCATGCTCGGCCACGCCGCTCGTGAACTCTTCGGGAGCTGACGCCCATGTCCACGACTGAGAAGACCGCGTCCGGGATCGGCCCCGTCGAGGGCGCCTCCGTGTACAACGTCGACAACCCGGCCCCCTACATCGAGGCCCCGCGCAAGCGCACCAAGAAGACCCCGAAGGCCACCCGGGGCAACTTCGAGATGGCCGCCTGGCTGTTCATGCGCCTGTCCGGTGTCGTCCTCGTCGTCCTGGTCATCGGCCACCTGCTGATCCAGCTGGTGCTCGACGGCGGCGTCTCCAAGATCGGCTTCGCCTTCGTGGCGGGCCGTTGGGCGTCCCCGTTCTGGCAGGTCTGGGACCTGCTGATGCTCTGGCTCGCGATGCTGCACGGCGCCAACGGCCTGCGCACGGTCATCAACGACTACGCGGAGCGCGCGAACACCCGGCTGTGGCTGAAGGGCCTGCTCTACACCGCCACGGTGTTCACCATCCTGCTGGGCACGCTGGTGATCTTCACCTTCGACCCGAACATCCGCTAGGCACGGGGCTGCGAGAATCATGAAGATCCACAAGTACGACACCGTCATCGTCGGCGCCGGTGGCGCGGGCATGCGCGCGGCCATCGAGTCCACCAAGCGCAGCCGCACCGCGGTGCTCACCAAGCTCTACCCCACCCGCTCCCACACGGGCGCCGCGCAGGGCGGCATGGCCGCCGCGCTGGCCAACGTGGAGGAGGACAACTGGGAGTGGCACACCTTCGACACGGTCAAGGGCGGTGACTACCTGGTCGACCAGGACGCCGCCGAGATCCTGGCGAAGGAGGCCATCGACTCCGTCCTCGACCTGGAGAAGATGGGCCTGCCGTTCAACCGCACCCCGGACGGCACCATCGACCAGCGCCGCTTCGGCGGTCACAGCCGTAACCACGGCGAGGCGCCGGTGCGCCGGTCCTGCTACGCCGCGGACCGCACCGGCCACATGATCCTCCAGACGCTGTACCAGAACTGCGTCAAGGAGGGCGTGGAGTTCTTCAACGAGTTCTACGTCCTGGACCAGCTGATCACCGAGGTGGACGGCGTCAAGAAGTCCGCCGGTGTGGTCGCCTACGAGCTGGCCACCGGTGAGATCCACGTCTTCCAGGCGAAGGCCGTCATCTACGCCTCCGGCGGCTGCGGCAAGTTCTTCAAGGTGACGTCCAACGCGCACACCCTGACCGGTGACGGCCAGGCCGCCGTCTACCGCCGGGGTCTGCCTCTGGAGGACATGGAGTTCTTCCAGTTCCACCCGACCGGCATCTGGCGCATGGGCATCCTGCTGACGGAGGGCGCCCGCGGTGAGGGCGGCATCCTCCGCAACAAGGACGGCGAGCGCTTCATGGAGAAGTACGCGCCGGTCATGAAGGACCTCGCCTCGCGTGACGTCGTCTCGCGCTCCATCTACACGGAGATCCGCGAGGGCCGCGGCTGCGGTCCCGAGGGCGACCACGTCTACCTGGACCTCACCCACCTTCCGCCGGAGCAGCTGGACGCCAAGCTGCCCGACATCACCGAGTTCGCGCGGACGTACCTCGGCATCGAGCCCTACACGGACCCGATCCCGATCCAGCCGACCGCGCACTACGCGATGGGCGGCATCCCGACGAACGTCGAGGGTGAGGTGCTCAGCGACAACACCACGGTCGTCCCGGGCCTGTACGCGGCCGGTGAGGTCGCCTGTGTGTCGGTGCACGGCGCCAACCGGCTGGGCACCAACTCGCTGCTGGACATCAACGTGTTCGGCCGGCGCGCGGGTATCGCCGCCGCCGAGTACTCCCAGAAGGCCGAGTTCGTCGAGCTTCCGGAGAACCCGGCGCAGCTCGTGATCGACCAGGTGGAGAGCCTGCGGACGTCCACCGGCACCGAGCGGGTGGCGACGCTGCGCAAGGAGCTCCAGGAGACCATGGACGCGAACGTCATGGTGTTCCGCACCGAGCAGACGATCAAGACGGCGGTCGAGAAGATCGCCGAGCTGCGCGAGCGCTACAAGAACGTCTCGATCCAGGACAAGGGCAAGCGGTTCAACACGGACCTGCTGGAGGCCATCGAGCTGGGCAACCTGCTCGACCTGGCCGAGGTGATGGCCGTCTCCGCGCTCGCCCGCAAGGAGTCCCGCGGCGGTCACTACCGCGAGGACTACCCGAACCGCGACGACGTCAACTTCATGCGCCACACCATGGCGTACCGCGAGGTCGGTGCCGACGGGTCGGAAACCGTCCGTCTCGACTACAAGCCGGTCGTCCAGACCCGCTACCAGCCGATGGAGCGTAAGTACTGATGGCAACCCCCGTTATGGACAAGGTGGAGGCCGAGTCCGCCGCGTCCCCGTACATCACGGTCACCTTCCGGGTCCGCCGCTTCAACCCGGAGGTCTCGGCCGAGGCGACCTGGGAAGACTTCCAGATGGAGATCGACCCGAAGGAGCGCGTCCTCGACGGCCTCCACAAGATCAAGTGGGACCTGGACGGCACGCTGACCTTCCGCCGCTCCTGCGCGCACGGCATCTGCGGCTCGGACGCGATGAGGATCAACGGCAAGAACCGTCTTGCCTGCAAGACCCTCATCAAGGACATCAACCCCGAGAAGCCGATCACGGTCGAGCCCATCAAGGGCCTCACGGTCCTGAAGGACCTCGTGGTCGACATGGAGCCGTTCTTCCAGGCGTACCGCGATGTGATGCCCTTCCTGATCACGAAGGACACCAACGAGCCGACGCGTGAGCGTCTCCAGACCGCCGAGGACCGCGAGCGGTTCGACGACACGACGAAGTGCATCCTGTGCGCCGCCTGCACCTCCTCGTGCCCGGTGTTCTGGAACGACGGCCAGTACTTCGGCCCGGCGGCCATCGTCAACGCGCACCGCTTCATCTTCGACTCGCGCGACGAGGCCGGCGAGCAGCGCCTGGAGATCCTCAACGACAAGGACGGCGTGTGGCGTTGCCGCACGACCTTCAACTGCACGGACGCCTGTCCGCGTGGCATCGAGGTCACCAAGGCGATCGCCGAGGTGAAGAAGGCGCTGATCACGCGCCGCTTCTGAGCTTCCGCGCGCCGGCCGAGGCCCTGCTCCCGTCTCGTCGGGATCGGGGCCCTCGGGCTTTCCGGCGGACCCTCGTCAGCCGCCGACCAGGGGTATGAGCTTCAGGAAAGTGACCTCCGTATCGGCGGTGAGGTCGACCTCCTCGTCCAGCTCGGTGAGTTGGCGTTCACCCACGAGCAGCAGGAAGCCGTTGGCCGCGAAGGCCTTCAGGACGAGCTCCGTCTGCCCCTCCGGGTCCTTGCGGCGCCTTCGGCCCGCGGCGATCTCCTCACGCACCCGGCGCCCGATCAGTTCCCGGACCGTCAGACGCTCCTGCGCGACTTCGAGCCGCGGGCCCGTCTCGCGCTCCCCCGTGGTCGTCTCGTCGACGAAGGTCACGTATCCCATGGGCCGACAGTACGAGCAGCCACTGACAATCCCGGGTTCCGGCCGATCATCGACCTATTCTGACAGTGTGTCAGATGACGAGTCGTACGAACTGCTCGGGTTCGACAACGTGCTGCTGCCCGTCGGGGACCTCGGTGAGGCCGTCGGGTTCTACGAACGCGCCGGGTTCACGGTGGCGTTCCGCTTCGACGAGGCGGGGATCGCGCTGCTGAAGGTGGGCGGCGAGACGCCGGGGATCCTGTTGCGGCAGGCGGAGGGGCTGAACCATCGCCCGCCGCCCTGGCATTCGCCCCGGGTGTGGCTGGAGGTGCCGGACGCCCGCGCGGCCGCCCGCCGGCTGGCCGGGGCCGGGATCGTGCCGCTGGACGAGCCGTTCCCGGTGGCCACCGGGTGGACCGTGGAGATCGCCGACCCCTGGGGCAATGTCGTCGGACTCACCGACTACTGCAAGCGTCCGGAGCTCGGGCGTCGGCCGTGACGCAGGTCTCCGCACCGTTGAGTTGAACACGTTCAAAAGCAGGTCTACAGTCATCCCTGTCAGCGTTTTGAACGCGTTCAAGAAGGGGGACGGCATGGACCGCACGGTCATCGCCTACGTCATCTACCTGGTCGTCAGCATCGCGCTGACGGTCTGGGTCGCCCGCACGCTCAGTCGCAACGGGCGGATCTTCCTCTCCGACGTCCTGCACGGCAACGAGCAGCTCGCCGACGCCGTCAACCACCTTCTGGTGGTCGGCTTCTACCTCGTCAACCTCGGCTTCATCGCCCTGTACCTGAGCGACGACGGCACGGTCGTCGACGCGCGGGGCGTCTTCGAGGCCCTGTCGACCAAGCTGGGCGTGGTGCTGCTGCTCCTCGGCGTGATGCACCTCGGCAATGTGTACGTCCTCAACAAGATCCGGCGGCGCGGGGCGTTGGAGCGGGAGCAGGTGCCGCCGGTCGCGCCGCAGGACTGGGTCCGCGCGTGAGCGCCGCGGTGGCGGACCGGACCACCCCGGTCCGCCGGCTCACCGTCCTGTACGACGCCGACTGCTCCCTGTGCGTCTTCCTGCGCGACTGGCTGGTACGGCAGCCGCAGTTGGTGCCGCTGGAGATGGTCCCGACCGGGTCGCAGGAGGCCGGGCGGCGGTTCCCCGGGCTCGGCTCGACCCTCGACGAGATCACCGTCGTAGGGGACGGCGGGCAGGTGTACCGGTCCGCCGCCGCCTGGATCGTCGTGCTGTGGGCGCTGCGTGAGCACCGGCCGCTGGCCTACCGGCTGAGCACGCCGAGCGGTACCCGGCTCGCCAAGGGTGCGGTGCTGGCCGCCGCCAAGTGGCGCGGGGCGCAGTGGGGCGGGCGGGCCTACCGGCAGGGGGACGGGTGGGCGTACCACCCGAGTGAGGGATGGCAGTACAGCGCGCCGAACTAGAACGGACGGCAGGACAGCGCGCCGAACCGGATGTGAACCCGGCCGGACCGCGAACGGCCGGGTTTCGGCCTGTTTTGGCATGCACTCTTCCAAAATTCGGCCCGAGTGGGACGCTGCTGCACGGTTCGATCCACTCCGCACCCCTCACAGAAGGAGTACGCGTGAGAGGCACACACCGCATAACCGTCCTCGGTGCCCTGGCCGGCGTCACCGCGCTGCTCGCCACCGGCGTCCTCGCCGCACCCGCCGGCGCGGCGCCCGCCCCGAGGTCCGACACCGGCGTCAGCCCGGTCACCGCCGCCGCGCAGGAGAAGGCACGCGACTTCTGGACGCCGGAGCGGATGCGGGCGGCCGCCCCGCTGGACCTGCTCGACGGACAGCCCGGCAGTGGCTCGACGCCCGCCAAGGGCACGAAGACGACCGTCGCGCCCACCGCGCCGGGCACGGCGGCGGACGTCGGCATCCTCGCCTTCCCCAACGGGGGCAGCCAGTGGACCGGCGGCGGCGCGGTCGTCAACACCGCGGGACGCGTGTTCTTCACCTACCAGGGCCGTACGGCGTCCTGTTCCGGCAACGCGGTCACCAGCGCCAACAAGAGCACGGTCATCACCGCGGGCCACTGCGTGAAACTGGACGGCGCCTGGCACACCAACTGGGTCTTCGTCCCCGGCTACCACGACGGGCAGTCCCCGTACGGCCGCTGGAGCGCCGCCAGGACCCTGTCCACACCTCAGTGGACGGCGAGCGAGGACATCAACTACGACATCGGCGCGGCCGTCGTCGCCCCGCTGGACGGACAACGGCTCACCGACGTCGTCGGCGGCCAGGGGCTGGCCTTCAACACCGGCTACAACCTGCGCATGTACTCCTTCGGCTTCCCGGCCGCCTCGCCCTACGACGGCGAGAAGTTCATCTACTGCAGCGGCAACACCAGCCGGGACTTCCTGCTCTCCAGTGACCACGGCATGACCTGCAACATGACCGGCGGCTCCAGCGGCGGTCCGTGGTTCACGCAGTTCAACGAGGCCAGCGGCACCGGCCTGCTGTCCTCGGTGAACAGCTTCAAGTACAACTTCTTCCCGAACCGGATGTACGGCCCGTACTTCGGCGCGGACGCGCAGAACCTGTACCAGGCGGCGCAGTCCTCCTGAGCAGGGCTGGTTAGGCTCCCTCCGTGCCCTCGAAGAACGACAGCCCCGAGCCCAGCAAGTCCGAGCAGACCCGCGCGCTGATCCTGGAGACCGCGATGCGACTGTTCCAGGAACGCGGCTACGACAAGACGACGATGCGGGCCATCGCCCAGGAGGCCGGGGTCTCCGTCGGCAACGCGTACTACTACTTCGAGGGCAAGGAACACCTGATCCAGGGCTTCTACGACCGGATCGCCGCCGAACACCGGGCGGCGGTCCGGGAGGTCCTGGACCGGGAGACCGACCTGGAGGCGCGGCTCGCGGGCGTGCTGAAGGCCTGGCTGGACGTGGCCACGCCGTACCACGAGTTCGCGGTGCAGTTCTTCAAGACGGCCGCCGACCCCGACAGCCCCCTCAGCCCGTTCTCCCCGGAGTCGGAGCACGCGCGCGTGGAGGCCATCAGCGTCCACCGGGAGGTGCTGGCCGGGGCGACGAAGACCAAGGTCCCTGAGGAACTGCGGGATGTGCTCCCGGAGTTGATGTGGCTCTCCCAGATGGGCCTGGTGCTCTACTGGATCTTCGACCGGACTCCGGACCGCGAGCGCAGCTACAAGCTCGCCGCGCGCGGCGCGCGCCTCACCGCGCGCGGGGTGGCCCTGGCCCGCTTCCGAGTGCTGCGCCCACTGGTGCGCGAGGTGCACGAGCTGTTCACGGACTTCCTGCCCGGCATGACGAAAGGGGCGCCCGCCGAGGACGGACGCCCCTGAGCGTCACTCAGTTGACCGCGTCCACCTCGCCCTCGGCGAGCTCGACGTCGTAGACCACCGGCTCACCGTCCACCATCACATGCCGCGCCCGCGACCCGTACGGCGCGGCCGTCGCCGCCAGCAGATAGGTGCCCGGGGCCGGGACCGAGACGATGTACGACCCGTCGGCCAGCGATGTCACCCGGTCCAGCTGGCGGCCACCCTTCGTGAGCAGGGTGACCGCCGCGCCCTCCACCGGGTCGCCGTCCGCCGTGCGGATGAAGCCGTGGATCACCGACATGCCGCCCTCGGCAGTCGGCACCTCTTCCTCCTTCGGCTCGACCGCCAGATGCGGCAGCCGCTTCTCCAGGCCGGCCGGGAGCCACCAGTTGGAGTTGCCGAGCAGATGCATCGCGGCCGGCACCAGCGCCGTACGCAGGATGAACGCGTCCAGTGCCACCGCCGCCGCGAGTCCGACGCCCGCCATCGCGCCCTCCATGTCGCCGCTGAGGACGAACGCGGAGAACACGCAGATCATGATCAGGGCCGCGCAGTTGATGACCCGGCTGGTCTCCGCGAGGCCCACCCGGACCGCGCGGGCGTTGTCCTTGGTGTGCACCCACTCCTCGTGCATCCGGCTGACCAGGAACACCTGGTAGTCCATGGAGAGCCCGAAGAGCAGCGAGAGCATGATGACCGGCAGGAACGAGGTGATCGGGCCCTCCTTGCCGACGCCGATCAGCTCGGTTCCCCAGCCCCATTGGAAGATCGCCACCAGCACACCGAACGACGCGGCGGCCGCGATCAGGTTCATCAGCGCGGCCGTCAGCGGCACGACCAGCGAGCGGAACGCCACCAGCAGAAGCAGGAAGCCCAGCGTGATGATCGTCGCGATGAAGTAGGGCAGCCGGTCCGCGGTCACCGAGGCGAAGTCCTTGAACACGGCTGTCACACCGCCCACATGGGCCTCGACGCCCGCCTGTGGGATCACGTCGTCGCGCAGCCGGTCGATCAGCTGGTCGGTCTGTTCCGACTGCGGTGAGGTCGTCGGCACCACGTTGATCACCGAGACCCCGTTGGCGGGCGGCACGGCGACGGCTTGGGCCACTCCCTCGGTCGACTCGATGGAGGTGACGAGCGAGTCGGGGGCGGTGCCCTCCACGACGACCTGGAGCGGGCCGTTGAAGCCGGGCCCGAAGCCCTCGGCAAGCAGGTCGTAGGCCTGCCGGGTGGTCGTGGACTCCTGGTGGTTGCCCTGGTCGGTGGCGCCGAGCCGGATCGACAGCACGGGCAGCGCGAGCACCGCCATGACGACGAGGGCACCCGCCGCGATGGACCGCGGCCGCTTCTGGACGTACGTCGACCAGCGCGCCGCGAGCCCGCTCGCCTCCTCCGGCTCCGGTCCCGTCGCGGCAAGCCGCCGGCGCTGCCTGCGGCTGAGCACCCGCGTGCCGAGCAGGCCAAGCAGGGCGGGCAGCAGGGTGATCGCGGCGAGCACGCTGAGCACCACCGTCAGCGAGGTCGCGATGACCACACCGTCCAGGAACCGCATGTTCATCACGAGCATGCCGGCCAGCGCGATGCACACCGTGCCGCCCGCGAACAGCACCGCGCGCCCGGAGGTGTTGAGGGCCGTCACCGCGGCGTCCTCCGGCTTCATGCCGCGCAGGATGCCGCGCCGGTGCCTCGTCACGATGAACAGCGCGTAGTCGATGCCGACGCCGAGGCCGATCAACGAGCCGAGCAGCGGGGCGACTTCGGGAACGTTCGTGACATGGCTGAGCAGCATCGTGGAGAGCATGCCGGTGCCGACACCGGCGATGGCCACGATGATCGGCAGCAGCATCGCGAACAGGGAACCGAAGGCGAGGAACAGCACGACCGCCGCGGCGAGGATGCCGACCGCCTCGGAGGTGCCCGCCGGGGGCTCCTGGGTGCGGGCGATGGCCTGGCCGCCCAATTCCACCTGGAGTCCGTCCTGTTCGGCGGCCTGCGCGGTGTCGACAATGTCCTCGATCACCTCCTTCGGGATGGCGTTGGCCTGCTCCTTGAAGGTGATCTCGGCGTAGGCGATCCGCCCGTCCTCGCTCACCCGCGGATCGGTGACCTCACCGACCCCCTCCATCCCCGCGATCTTCTCCAGCGCCGGCTGGACGCGGTTCTGTACGGCGTCGTCCCGTACGGAACCCTCGTCCACCTTCCACACCACCGTGTCGGTGTCTCCGGCACGCTCCGGGAATGCCTTCTCCATCAGGTCGTACGCGTGCTTGGAGTCCGTGTCCGGCAGGGAGAAGACGTTCGCGTAGTCCGTGCCCGCGGCGGAACCGCCGAAGCCCAGGCCGAACAGTGCCCCCACCCACAGCAACAGGACCACCAGCCGGTGCCGATAGCACCACCGTGCCAATGTCGCCACGCTCAACGCTCCTTCATCGGTCGTCGGTCGGTCCCCCAGGTCCTGCACACCAGAATCGGTGGCGCGGCTCGCGCGCGGACATGCGACAGGCTCGACTCTCAAGGAACTCCAAAGCGGGAACCGGCCCCGCTGTCAGTGGTCGTGCCGATACTGGGGACATGACTACGGCTGTGGGCACCGTGCTGGTCGTGGAGGACGAGGAGAGCATCGCGGACGTCCTCGCCATCGCCCTGCGCTACCACCGGTTCGAGGTGATGACCGCGGGCACCGTCCGCGAGGCCCTGGCGCTCGCCGGGCGTACCCGGCCGGACGTGGCGCTGCTGGACGTGATGCTGCCGGACGGCGACGGCCGCGCCCTCGGCCGCCAACTGCGCGTCCAGCGCCCCGGACTGGCTCTGGTCTTCCTCACCGCGCGCGACTCGCCCGCCGAGATCGTCGGCGCTCTCGGCTTCGGCGACGACTACATCACCAAGCCCTTCGACATCGACGTGGTGATCGCCCGCATCACCGCCGTCCTGCGCCGCACCCGCGCCACCGACGTCCTCCCCCAGCGCCCACCGCTGCGCTACGGCGATCTGGAGCTGGACGAGTCGACGTACTCCGTGCACCGCGCGGGCCGCACGGTCGAGCTCACCCCCACCGAGTACGCCCTGCTGCGCTTCCTGGTGCGCAACGGCGGCCGGATCGTGCCCAAGGAGCAACTCCTCAGGCACGTCTGGCAGTACGAGCACACCCCGCCCGAGTCGACCGTCGTGGAGACCTACATCAGCTATCTGCGCCGCAAGCTCGACACCCTCGGCCCCCCGGTCATCACCACCCGGCGGGGCGTGGGCTACGGACTGGCATGAGGCTGCCGACCGGCATGAGGCTCCGGGTGCCGCGCTGCGGCCCTCGGGGCATCCACTCGCTGCGCGCCAAGCTGACGCTGGCGAACGTGGCCCTGCTCGCCCTGGGCATCGTCGCGGCGACCGCGATCAGTCTGATGACCGCCCGCCACTATCTCCTGGACAGGATCGACTCCGAGCTCCTCGCGACCCGCTCCACCCTGCAGAACGCCGGGTTCAGCATGCGCCAGATCGAATCCCTCGGTGAACTGGGCATCGCCATGGACGAGTTCGCGGGCAGCGGCGCCGAACCCCTGCCCAGCGCGAGCGGTTCGGTGCTCGTGGCCGTCGACCGTACGGGCCGCCCGGTGCCCCTGGGGCCGCTGAAACCGACGTCACGGCAGCGCGCGGTGGCCGCCGGGGTCGATGATCCCTCGGCCCTGGCCGCCGAGGCGGAGCCCCGCGACATCGACGTGGAGGGCACCCCGTACCGGGTGACCGCGGCCCGCCTCTCCGACGGCCCGGTGGTCCTGATCGCCCACTCCACCGACGCCCTGCACGAGGGCATGGCGAAGGCCCTCAAGCTGGACCTCGCCTTCGGCACCCTGCTGCTGGCCCTGCTGGCCTGTCTGACCCTGTTCAGCGTGAGCCGCAGAATGCGCCCGCTGGAGGACATGGTGGAGACCTCCTCGGCCATCGCGGAGGGCGATCTGACGCGCAGAGTCCCCTCCAGCCGGGAAGCGACCCTGGAGGTGGAACAGCTACGGCTGTCCCTCAACTCCATGCTCCACCAGGTGGAGTTGGCCTACCGCACCCGCGAGCGCAGCGCGGCCCAGCTCCGCCGCTTCGTCGCGGACGCCTCGCACGAACTGCGCACCCCGCTCGCGGCGATACGCGGCTATCTCCAGCTCTACGACAAGGGCATGCTCAACGACCCCGACCAGCGCAAGCGCGCCTGGGAGCGGGTGTTGGCGGAGGCGGACCGCATGGGCCGCCTGGTGGACGAACTCCTGTGCCTGGCCCGCCTGGACCAGCAGCCCGAACTCCGCTTCCGCAACGTGGACATCAGCCGTCTGGTCCGGGACGCCGCGGAGGACCTGCGCATACAACAGCCGGAGCGTCCGGTGACGGTGACGGCGGACGGCGCCCTCCTGGTCCGCGCCGACGAGTCGGGGCTGCGGCAGGTGCTGGGCAACCTGGTCGGGAACGCCCGCACGCACACGCCCGTCGACGCTCCGGTCCACCTGGGGGTGGAACGGGAGGACGGTGTCGTCAGGGTGTGCGTGCGGGACAAGGGCCCGGGGCTGGCTCAGGAGGACGCGATCCGCATCTTCGACCGCTTCTTCCGGGCGGGAGGAGGCGCGGGAAGCGGTCTGGGCATGGCGATCGTGCAGGGGGTGGTGAAGGCGCACGGAGGCGAGGTGGTGGTGGACACGGCTCCGGGTGAGGGGTTGAGGGTCACGGTCACCCTGCCGACCTAGATCCAGCCGAGGCGCCAAAGCCGGAACACACCCGTCCCGTCGGACAGATACTGCCCGCCCCCGACATCCGCACTGGCCACCACGTACTCCTTCGCCTGCCACAGCGGAATCACCGGCACATCATCGGCGATCACCTGCTGCAACTCACGGAAGTCGTCCGCGGCCTCCCCCCGATCGGCGAACCGCTGGCTCTCCCGGATGAGCCGATCGACAGCCTTGCTGCTGTACCCGGTGTTCATGGTCCCCTCGGACCCGACAAGAGGCGCGCCGTACGTGTCCGGGTCGGGGAAGTCCGCGACCCACCCCACGCCGTACGCGTCCAGCTTCCCCGTGGCCCACCGCTTCTGGAAGTCGGTCCACTCGTAACCCTTGAGCGTCACCTTGAACAGCCCGCCGGTCTCCAACTGGGCGGTTTCCTCCGCGGCGGCACCCCGCCCGGTGGCATAGCCGTAGGTGAAGCGGACGGGGAGACTGACCCCGGCCTCCTCAAGAAACTCGCGCGCCTTGGCGACGTTCTGCTTCGGATACGAGTCGAAGAACGACGTCGTATGCCCGGTGATCCCCGTGGGTGTTTCACAGCCTGCGCACAGGTTCGTGGTCAGTACACGATCGCGAACACGAGCGCGCCGACGCACACCGCGATCACGACCCCCGCACGGAGAAGAATCAGCCGGTCCACGACCCTGCGCAGGGCCCGGCTCGGCAGACAGCGCAGCGCCCAGGTGAGCACCAGCGAGGCGGCGGCCGTGACCGCCAGCAGACAGAAGGGCCTGGCGGGCGGATACGTCGGGTCCCACGGCTCGTGCGCCCGGTTCTCCAGGTACAGCAGCCCGGCGAAGGCGAACCACACCAGCGCACAGGCGCCGGTGAGCAGGGTTTCCAGTACGGCGAACAGCACAGGTCTGGTGCGCGCAAGGCGCAGGACGGACGCGTCGGACATGGGCGCGCTCCCCCGGATCAGGCCTGCTTGGAGGCCAGTTCGATCACCGTGATGTCCGACTCGGCCCCGACCCGCGTGGGCGGACCCCAGGCGCCGGCGCCGCGGCTGACGTAGAGCTGAGTATCGCCGTAGCGCTCAAGTCCCGCCAGGGTCGGATTCGCCCCGGCCGCGATGAGGTTGCCGGGCCAGAGCTGGCCGCCGTGGGTGTGTCCTGAGAGCTGGAGGTCGACGCCGTGCTCGACGGCGTCATGGATCTGGACGGGCTGGTGGGCGAGGAGCACGCACGCGCGTGCCGGGTCGCGGTCGCCGAGCGCCTTGGCGAAGTCGGGGCCCTGGCCCTCGTCCTCGCCCGCGATGTCGTTGACACCGGCGAGGTCGAACCAGGGCAGTTCGGTGCGGGCGTTCTCCAGCGGGAGCAGCCCGAGTCGCCGTACCTCCTCGACCCACTGCTCGGCGCCGGAGAAGTACTCGTGGTTGCCGGTGACGAAGTAGGCGGGGGCCTTGAGTCGGGTCAGCGGGGCCGCGGCCGGGCCCAGGTCCTTCACGCTGCCGTCGACCAGATCGCCGACGACGGCGACGATGTCGGGCTGGGTGGAGTTGATGGTGTCGACGACCCGCTGTGCGAAGCCCCTGCCGAGGACCGGGCCCAGGTGGATGTCGCTCACGACGGCGATGCGGTAACCGTGCGCGGCGCGCGGGAGCTTGGCGAGGGGGACGGTGACCCGCTTGACGCTCGGCCCGTTCAGCACGCCGTACGTGCCGACCCCGACGGTGCCGACGGCCGCTGTAGCGACGGCGCCGCCGATGACGCGGGAGACGAAGAGGCGGCGCGAGGGCGCGGCGACGAGGGGGGCCGGGTCCTCGGGCTCGGGCGGGGTGGGCGCGCCCACCGGCACCGGCTCCGCCTGCCGTACGGGCACCTGGGCGGGCTTGCGCCGCTCCAGCCACCGTCGCAGCAGCGGACGTACGGCCTCACCCGCCAGCAGCCCCAGCAGCAGGTAGATCGAGAGCGCCAGCCACAGGAAGCCCGGCCAGGCCAGTACGCGCTGGAGCCAGAAGGGCGCGCCGGTGCGCTCGGCCACCAGGGCGCCGAACGCCATCAGCCAGCCGCCGGCGACCAACGCGGCACCCGCGCGGCGGACCCAGCCGGGGCCGCTGGTCGTGTCGCGGAACAGGCGCCGCCACACATACCAGTTGGCGGTCACCATGACCGCCAGGACGAGCACTACGAAGACGATGACCACGTAAGTCGTATCCCTCTGCCTATGACGTCCGGCGCAATGCGCGCACTCCGCGCAACCCGATGCCCCCGACGACCGTCCCCAATACGAAGGAGACGACCGCGAGCAGCAGGTGCACCCAGAAGTAGCCCGTCGGGTCGCCCGCGTCGTCGAACGCGAGCCCGCTGCCGTCCTTGACGAGGTTCTTGACGAAAGTGATCCAGATGACCCAGCTCCACACCCCGAAGGCGAGCAGGAACCAGGAGACGGGGCGGCTGAGCTTCATACGTTCAGTATCACCGCCGCATGTCCGGTTCCGTGGCCGGGGTGGGGGTCGGGGCGGGACTTCACATGCCGTGCCCTGTACGTTCTCGTCCGTGTCCGCACCTCAGAAGACCACCAGGCGATCACTGTTGGTCACTTCCGCCATGTTTTCGTCCCTCGCGCTGAGCGTTCCCGTCTCGTACGCGGCCCCGAGTCCCTCGCCGACTCCGTCCGCCACTCCCCCGGCGAACATGTCGACGGTGGGTGGCGAGCGGCTCGGGCAGCCCGGGACACAGGTCGAGCTGGCGAGCGGGGTGCCCGTGCTGCCCAAGGACCTGTCCGCGCGCTCATGGATCGTCGCCGACGCCGAGTCCGGCGAGGTGCTCGCGGCGCACAACGCGCACTGGCGGCTGGCGCCGGCGAGCACCATGAAGATGCTCTTCGCCGACACGGTGCTGCCGAAGTTCCCCTCGTCGACCAAGCACAAGGTCGTCCCCTCCGACCTGGCGGGTCTCGGCTCCGGCTCCAGCGTGGTCGGGATAAAGGAGGACGAGACGTACACCGTCCACGACCTGTGGCTCGGCGTCTTCCTGGCCTCCGGCAACGACGCCGTGCGCGTCCTGTCGGCGATGAACGGCGGGATCGAGGCGACCGTCGAGCAGATGAACGAGCACGCCGAGGAGCTCCAGGCCCTCGACACACATGTGGTCTCCCCCGACGGATACGACGCCCCCAGGCAGGTCTCCTCCGCGTACGACCTGACCCTGATCGCCCGCTCCGGGCTGCAGAAGAAGGACTTCCGGGAGTACTGCTCGACCGTCACCGCGAAGTTCCCGGGCGAGACGAAGAAGAACAAAAAGGGCAAGTCGGTCCGCGGGGCCTTCGAGATCCAGAACACCAACCGACTGCTGCGCGGCGACTCCGACATCCCCGTCTACCAGGGCATCGCGGGCGTGAAGAACGGCTACACCAGCAAGGCGGGCTACACCTTCACCGGTGTCGCCGAGCGCGACGGCAGGGTGCTGCTGGTCACCGTCATGAACCCGGAGAAGGACGAGCACAACGAGGTCTACAAGGAGACCGCGAAGCTCTTCGACTGGGGCTTCAAGGCAGCCGGCAAGGTGACGCCGGTGGGTGAGCTGGTGCCGCCGAAGAGCGCCGAGCCGAGCGCCCAGCCGGGCGCCAACGACCCCGGCTCCGGCTCCGGCTCGGGTGAGGCGGGCGGCTCCGGGGACGGCGAGTCGTCGCAGAAGCCGGTGGTGGGTGCGGCGGCCGAGGGCGGTTCGAGCGGCATCGGGATCGCGCTCGGGGTGACCGGCGGGCTGCTGGTGCTGCTCGCGGCGGGCGCGTTCCTGGTCAACCGCCGGTGGCCGCTGCCTGATCTGGTACGTCGTCGTCGGTGACGCCCTCTTCCTGCTTGCTGGGCGTGGCCGTCCAGGCGGCGCAGAACACGACCAGCTTCGCGGTGAAGTTGATCCACAGCAGCAGGGCGACCGGCACCCCGAAGGCGCCGTACATGCTCTTCGTGGCCACGCCCTGCATATAGCCGCTCAGCAGCAGCTTCAGCAGTTCGAAGCCGATCGCGCCGATCAGCGCGGCCACCATCAGGCGGCGGCGCGGCGGTTCGACGCCGGGCAGCAGGGTGAGGACGTAGAGCAGGAGCAGGAAGTCGGCGACGACGGCCACGGAGAAGGCCACGACGCGCAGCAGGATGCCGTCCCAGCCGCCCTCCTCGATACCGATCTCGCGGGTGATCCAGCCGACCATCGCGGAGGCGACGGTGGAGGTGGCGATCGTGACGAGCACGGCGCCGCCGAAGCCCACCAGGACGCCCGCGTCCTTGGCCTTCCGCAGGACGGGGTTCTCCTCCTCGTCGTCCAGCTCCCACACCGCGCGCAGGCACTCGCGCATCGAGCCGACCCAGCTGATGCCGGTGACCAGCAGCAGGGCGCCGGCGATGAGACCGACGGTGCCGGCGTTCGCCACCAGGCCGTCGATGTTCAGCTGGTCGGAGATGCCTGGCACCTGTTCGGCGATCTTGTCCTCCAGCTTGTCCTGCTGCTCCTGGCTGAGCGTCGCCGCGGCGATGGCGGCGGCCACGGCCAGCATCGGGAACAGCGCGACGAAACTGGTGAACGTCATCGCCGCGGCCAGCCGTGTCCACTTCACCCGGTCCATGCGCTCGTACGACCGCCACGCGTGCGTGGTCATCAGCCGGGCGACGAGCGGCCCGACGACGGGGAGCTTTTTCAGCCAGTCCATGATCCGACTCTCCCCTCCTTGCGGAACACCCATGTCCGGGTTCCCCAGAACCGCAGGACAGTCGCCAGTGCCATGCCCACGCCGGCGCCGGAGACGATGTCCGCGCGCGGGGAGGTGAGCCCGAGGCCGTAGTGACTGACGGCGAGGCAGAGCAGTTGTACGGCGGCCCCGGCGACGTTCACCGCGAAGAAGGCGGCGTAGGGGCGCAGGCCCCTCGGGCGGGTGTGCCGGTAGGTGCCGAGCGCGTTGCCCGCGTAGGCGACCGTGCAGCCGGCGACGAAGGAGAGCACCTTGGCGGTGAGCGGGTCGAGCCCTGCCGGTCCGCGCAGGGCGACGAACAGGGCGGTGTCGACGACGTAGGCGAGCAGGCCCGCGGCGGCGAAGCCGAGCAGTTCGCGTCGGCCCGCCCACGCACGCGTGCTCACCAATTGGCCACAGCCAGGCCGTACATGGCGAGCCACACGAGGGCGATCAGGGCGAGGGCGCGGTCACGGAGCACGACGTCCTCGGGTTCGCCCGCCGTGCCGCGGTCGGCGAAGACGGCGTATCTGAGGATCGCGAGGATGAACGCGACCATGGACAACTGCCGCCAGGGCAGCACGCTGGTGTGCGGGACCCCACCCTCCTCCAGGGCCCACAGGCAGTACCCGAGGACGGCGACCCCGGCGGCGAGCTGCCAGACGAAGCGCAGGTAGCCGGTGGTGTACTCGGTGAGCAACGCGCGCGTGGCGCCCCCTTTTCCGGCCATCTGCACGGCTTCGGAGTAGCGCTTGGCCGACACCATGAACAGCGCGCCGAAGCCGGTCGTGATCAGGAACCAGCGCGAGAGCGGGATCCCGAGGGCGAGCCCGCCGACCATGGCCCGCATCAGGAAGCCCGTGGTCACCACGACGAGGTCGACGACCAGGACGTGCTTGAGGCTGACGCAGTACGCCAGTTGCATGCCCAGGTAGGCGGTGAGCAGGGCGGCGACCAGGGGGTCGCTCAGCCATAGGGCGGCGGCGGGCGCAAGGACGGCGAGGGCGCCGCCCACGGCGTAGGCGACCGGCACGGGGACCTGGCCCGCGGCCACGGGGCGGTGCCGTTTGGCGGGGTGGGCGCGGTCGGCCTCGGCGTCACGGGCGTCGTTGATCAGGTAGACGGCGGCGGCGCAGGCGGTGAAGAGGGCGAAGACGAGGGCGACTTGGGTGAGGGCTTGGGCGGTGAAGAGCTGTCCCGCGGCGGCGGGGGCGGCGACCACGAGGACGTTCTTGACCCACTGTTTGGGGCGGGCGGTCTTGAGCAGGCCGCGCAGGAGGCCGCGGTCGGGGGGCCAACTGCCGGTGGTGCGCGGGGGCGTGCGCTGTTCGAGGAGCGCGGGTTCTCTGGTGGCGTGCGCGGCGCCGGTGAGGGGTGCGGTCTCAGTCATGCGCGCCGCCCCTCATCCAACGCGCGCCCGCACACGCCGTGAGCGCCCCCAGTGCCGCGCCTGCCGCCACGTCGGAGGGGTAGTGAACGCCGACGACCAGGCGGGAGAGGCACATGGCGGTGGCGAGGGGTGGGATCGCGCGCGCGCCCAGCGCGCCGAAGGCGACCGCCGCGGCCGTGGCGGAGGTCGCGTGCGAGCTGGGGAAGGAGTGGCGGCCCGTGGTGCGTACGAGGGGTTCGACGTGCGCGGGGCGCGGGCGGCGCACCACCCTTTTCACACCCATGCTGACGAGGTGCGCGCCCGCGGTGAGCGCGGTTCCGCGCAACCAGGCGCCGCGCCGGGCGCCGTCCACGGCGGCTCCCGTGAGGCCCGCCGCCAGCCACAGGGCACCGTGCTCGCCGGCCCAGGACAGGGCGCGCGCGGCGCCGGCGACGCGCGGATCACAGCCGTACACACGCAGCGCCGAAAGGATTCGGTGGTCCAGGTGGTCCATGTGGACTCACTGTTCACGCCGACCCCGCCGGAACTCCGGCAATATTGGGCGACATCCCATTAATCACCCATTTCGGGGATGAAAGGGATGTTTCATAACTACCCGCTCGTTAACCGGCGATACCGTCGCCGACATGCCTGCCGACGCCGTTTCCGTCACGGGATGGGGCCGCACCGCTCCCACCGCCGCCCGTCTGATCCGCCCACGGACGTACGAGCAGGCCGTGGCCGCCGTTCGTGAGTGCGGGGCCCGGGGCGGGATCCCGAGGGGCCTGGGGCGGGCGTACGGGGACGCGGCGCAGAACGCGGGCGGGGCCGTGATCGACATGACGGGCCTGGACCGGGTGCACGCCATCGACGCCGACGGCGGCACCGTCCTGTGCGGCGCGGGCGTCTCCCTGCACCGTCTGATGCAGGTGCTGCTGCCGCTCGGCTGGTTCGTACCGGTGACGCCGGGCACCCGCCAGGTGACCGTCGGCGGGGCGATCGGCGCGGACATCCACGGCAAGAACCACCATGTGTCCGGCGCCTTCTCCCGGCACGTCCGCTCCCTCGAACTGCTCACGGCGGACGGCGAGATCCACACGGTCAGCCGTGGCACGCCCCTGTTCGACGCGACCGCGGGCGGCATGGGCCTCACGGGCGTGATCCTCACGGCCACGCTCCAGTTGCTGCCGGTCGAGACCTCGCTGATGTCGGTCGACACCGAGCGCGCGACGGACCTCGACGACCTGATGGCCCGCCTCACCGCCACCGACCACCGCTACCGCTACTCGGTCGCCTGGATCGACCTCCTGGCCCGCGGCGGCGCCACCGGCCGCGCGGTCCTGACCCGCGGCGACCATGCCCCCCTGGAGGCGCTCCGCGAAGGCACGCGCGCGCGTAGGGACCCGCTGGCCTTCCGCCCCTCCCAGTTCCCGTCCCCGCCCGCCCTGTTCCCCGAGGGCCTGCTCAGCCGCCGCACGGTCGGCCTGTTCAACGAACTCTGGTACCGCAAGGCCCCTCGCGCGCGTACCGGCGAACTCCAGCGGATCTCCACGTTCTTCCACCCCCTGGACGGCGTCCCGCACTGGAACCGCGTCTACGGCCGGGGCGGCTTCGTGCAGTACCAGTTCGTCGTCGGACACGGCCGGGAAGACACCCTGCGCCGGATCGTGCGGCGCATCTCGGCGCACCGGTGCCCGTCCTTCCTGGCCGTCCTCAAGCGCTTCGGGGACGCCGACCCCGGCTGGCTGTCCTTCCCGGTACCCGGCTGGACGCTGGCCCTGGACATCCCGGCGAACCTCCCGGGCCTCGGCGCCTTCCTCGACGAACTGGACGAAGAGGTGGCCGCGGCGGGCGGCCGCGTCTACCTCGCCAAGGACTCCCGGCTGCGGCCCGAACTGCTCGCCGCGATGTACCCGCGCGTGGCCGACTTCCGCGCCCTGCGCGCCGAGGCGGACCCACGCGGGGTCTTCACCTCGGACCTCTCCCGCCGCCTCGGTCTCTAGCCCTCTCCCTAAGGAACCGTCATGAAGGACGCCTTCGGCCTCCCCCAGTCCCTGCTCGTCCTCGGCGGCACGTCCGAGATCGCGATGGCCACCGCCCGCCGGCTGATCGCCCGGCGCACCCGCACGGTGTGGCTGGCCGGGCGTCCGACGCCCGCCCTGGAGGAGTCGGCCGAGCAACTGCGCGCCCTGGGCGCCCAGGTGCACACGGTCGCCTTCGACGCGCTCGACACCGAGTCCCACGAGTGGGTGCTCGGCAAGATCTTCGCCGAGGGCGACATCGACCTCGTCCTGATGGCGTTCGGCGTCCTCGGCGACCAGGCCCACGACGAGCGCGAGCCGCTGGCCGCGGTGCGCGTGGCGCAGACGAACTACACCGGCGCGGTCTCGGCGGGCCTGATCTGCGCCCGGGCCCTCCAGACCCAGGGCCACGGCTCCCTGGTCGTCCTGTCCTCGGTGGCCGGCGAACGCGCCCGCCGCGCCAACTTCATCTACGGCTCCAGCAAGGCGGGCCTGGACGCCTTCGCCCAGGGCCTCGGCGACGCCCTGCACGGCACGGGCGCCCACGTGATGGTCGTACGCCCCGGCTTCGTACGCTCCAAGATGACGGCCGACCTGGAGGCGGCCCCCCTGGCGACGACCCCGGAGGCCGTGGCGACGGCGATCGAACTGGGACTCAGGCGCCGGGCGGAGACGGTGTGGGTGCCGGGCACTCTGCGCCTGGTGATGGCGGCGCTGCGCCACATGCCGCGGGCGCTGTTCCGACGGCTGCCGGTCTGAGGGCCGTAAGCGGGACTAACTCGCCGGGATCGAGCCGCGCTCGACGTGACTCGCCTGCGGCGGTACGACCGCCCCGCCGAATGCGAACTCCCGCAGCTTGCGCCACACGCCGTCCGCGCCCTGCTCGTACAGCGCGAACCCGGTGCAAGGCCACTCGGCCTCGTAGTCGGCGAGCGCCTCGAACGCGCGGTCCATCGACGCCTCGTCGATGCCGTGGGCGACCGTCACATGCGGGTGATACGGGAACTGCAGTTCACGCGCCACGGGCCCGGACGCGTCCCGCACCTGTTTCTGGAGCCAGGTGCAGGCCTCCGCCCCCTCGACGACCTGGACGAACACGACCGGCGACAGGGGCCGGAAGGTCCCCGTACCGGACAGCCGCATGGGGAACGGCCGCCCCGAGGCGGCGACCTCCACGAGGTGCGCCTCGATCGCCGGCAGCAGCGAGGCGTCCACCTCGGTCGGCGGCAGCAGAGTGACATGCGTGGGGATGCCGTGAGCCGCGGCGTCGCCGAAGCCCGCGCGCCGCTCCTGGAGCAGGCTGCCGTGAGGCTCCGGGACCGCGATCGACACGCCGATCGTTACGGTCCCCACGTCGTCTCCTGTCGTCGTGACGGTTGGTTCTCTCAGCCGTCGGCTATCGACTGTACGGCCACGGCTGTGCCGTGGGCAGGCGCAACCGTAGTGATGTGCAGCGCTCTGCCCAGTGGTACTTCTGTGCGGTGGTACGCCTCAGTGCTTGGCGGGCAGGAAGCCGACTCTGTCGTAGGCCTGCGCCAGCGTCTCCGCGGCGACGGCACGCGCCTTCTCCGCGCCCTTGGCCAGGATCGAGTCGAGCGTCTCCGGGTCGTCCAGATACTGCTGGGTCCGCTCCCGGAACGGCGTCACGAACTCGACCATGACCTCGGCGAGGTCCGTCTTGAGCGCACCGTAGCCCTTGCCGTCGTACTTCTGCTCCAGTTCCGCGATTCCCGTGCCCGTGAGGGTCGAGTAGATCGTGAGCAGGTTGCTGACGCCCGGCTTGTTCTCGACGTCGTAGCGGATGACGGTGTCGGTGTCGGTGACCGCGCTCTTGACCTTCTTCGCGGTGGCCTTGGGCTCGTCGAGCAGGTTGATCAGGCCCTTCGGCGTGGACGCCGACTTGCTCATCTTGATCGACGGATCCTGAAGGTCGTAGATCTTCGCCGTCTCCTTGAGGATGTACGGCTTGGGGACCGTGAAGGTCGCGCCGAACCGGCCGTTGAACCGCTCGGCGAGGTCACGGGTCAGCTCGATGTGCTGGCGCTGGTCCTCGCCGACCGGGACCTCGTTGGCCTGGTAGAGCAGGATGTCGGCGACCTGGAGGACCGGGTACGTGAACAGGCCGACGCTCGCGCGGTCGGCGCCCTGCTTGGCGGACTTGTCCTTGAACTGGGTCATGCGGGAGGCCTCGCCGAAGCCGGTGAGGCAGTTCATGACCCAGGCCAGCTGGGCGTGCTCGGGGACATGGCTCTGGACGAAGAGCGTGCAGCGCTCGGGGTCGAGTCCGGCCGCGAGGAGCTGGGCGGCGGCCAGGCGCGTGTTGGCGCGCAGTTCCTTCGGGTCCTGCGGGACCGTGATCGCGTGCAGGTCGACGACCATGTAGAACGCGTCGTGGGTCTCCTGCAGGGCCACCCACTGACGGACGGCACCGAGGTAGTTGCCGAGGTGGAACGAGCCTGCGGTGGGCTGGATTCCGGAGAGCACGCGGGGACTGTCAGAGGCCATGCTCACCATTCTCTCAGGTCTGGGGGGCCGATCCGGAACCGATGACGAACTGATCGGCAACAGCTGGGAACCGATCCGTCTCCGGCGGTGTAACAAGAGTGTGAGAACGCGGGAGGGGGGCCGCATCGTCGATGAGGCCGCGGTGATCGCCCGGGTGCGCGCCGGAGAGCCGGAGGCGTACGCGGAGTTGGTGCGTGCCCATACGGGCATCGCGCTGCGGGCGGCCGCCGCGCTCGGCGCCGGTGCGGACGCGGAGGACGTGGTGCAGCAGGCCTTCGTCAAGGCGTACTGCGCGCTGGGGCGGTTCCGGGACGGTTCGGCGTTCCGGCCGTGGCTGCTGTCGATCGTCGCCAATGAGACGAGGAACACAGTGCGCACGGCGGCCCGGCAGCGCACGCTCGCCGGCCGGGAGGCGGCCTTTGTGGAGGCCGAGCCGCTGATACCGGAATCGGCGGACCCCGCGGTGGCGACGCTGGAGACAGAGCGCCGCGCGGCCCTGCTGGCCGCCCTGGAGAAGCTGAGCGAGGAGCACCGTCTGGTCGTCACCTACCGCTACCTGCTGGAGATGGACGAGACGGAGACGGCCCAGGCGCTGGGCTGGCCCCGGGGGACGGTGAAGTCCCGGCTCAATCGCGCACTGCGCAAGCTGGGCAGGCTGCTGCCGGATTTCAAGCCCGGGGAAGGGGGTGAGGAGCATGGGTGACAAGCGTGGTTCGTACGACGGTGACGGCGGCCCCGGGCTGCCGGAGGAGCTGCGGTCGCTCGGGCGGTCCCTGGACCGGCCGGGGCCGGACGGCGCCGAGACGATGGTCGAGCGGGTGCTGGAGCAGATACTCGCCGAGCGGGTACCGGTGCCGGTGGCCGAGCCGGCGGGGGCCGGGGAGCGGCTGCGCTCGGCGCGGCGGTGGACGCGGGCGCGGTGGCGTTCGCTGACGGCGGTGCTGTGCGGGCTGCTCACGATGCTCGTGCTCACGTCCCCGGTGCGGGCGGCGGTCTTCGACTGGTTCGGCTTCGGCGGGATCGAGGTGCGCTACGACCCGTCGGCCCGGCCGTCGGCGAGCGCCGAGGTGCCTCGTTGCGAGAGCGCGGGGTCGGTGTCGTTGGCGCGGGCCGGGCGCCGGGCCGGGTTCGAGCCGGCCGTGCCGGGGGTGCTGGGCGCGCCGGACGCGGTGACGGTGACCAGGGAGCCTCAGGGGCGGTATTTGGTGAGCCTGTGCTGGCAGGAGGGCGGTCGGACGATACGGCTGGACGAGTTCCCTGCGCGTCTGGACATCGGCTTCGTCAAGACCGTGCGGGAGCAGCCGGAGTGGATCCCCCTGGGCGACTCCTCGGTGCCGGAGCCCGCTCTGTGGTTCGCGCGGCCGCATCTGCTGAGTTTCTGGCTGGTGGGCGCGGACGGCTCTCCCTACACCCGCGACGAGCGGACGGCCGGACCGACGCTTCTGTGGATGCACGGTACGGGCGCGGCGGGCGACGACACCCTCACGCTGCGGCTGGAGGGCGTGGCGTCGAAGGAGCGGGCGGTGGAGATCGCGAAGTCGCTGGAGAAGTCCTCCGAATAGTCGGTCGGGGGTGGGAACCCCGGCGGGTCGGGCGGTGTACCAGAAGTGACACGCGGCTCGCGGACGGGCCGCTCGGCGATCGACTGCTTGGGGGTTCGGATGCGCAGGCGAGTGCTCGGCTTGAGGGACGGATGGCGTCGACTGACGGCGCTGGCCGGGGCGTTGACGGTGACGGTGGGGATGTTGGTGTGGGGTGCGGCGCCCGCTTCGGCCGGGGGGCCGACGAGTGCGTTCCTGGTCTCGCCGGCGACCGGGGAGGCGGCGGGGCTGTACTACTCGGACCGGGAGTACACCCAGCTGGACTCCCTCCTCCAGGCGGGCACGCTCGGCGCCCCGCCCAAGGGCGTGATGGCGGACCGGCGCATCACCGTCACCTGGCTGATACATGACACCTCGCCCTGGCGGATCGATGGGATCTTCCCGGTCGTCGGCGGTGGGGACGTCTGGGTGCACCGGTCGATGAGCCTCACCGAGTCGTCGAAGGACAGCTGGCACCGCGCCCCGAACCCCGAGCGGCTCCGGGCTCTGCTGAAGGACCTGGGCATGCTCGGCAAGGGCGACGGCGGTGAGGACCTGACTGCCTTCTCGCTCCGGGAGATGTACACGAGCACCGGGGAGGACGGGACCGCGACGGAGACGGGGGCATCGACGGCAGCGTCAGCAGCGGCACCGGCGCCCCGGCCCTCGGCCGCTTCTGGGACGAGCGAGGACACCGACTGGTGGTGGGCCCTGCCCGGCGGGGCGGCCGGGGCGGTACTGGCGCTGACCCTGCGGCCCCTCGCCACGCGGTTGCCGCTGGGCCGTCGGAAAGGGGAGCCCGGGCCCCGGCAGGAGCTGCTGGACGCGTAAGGCCCATGGCTGGACGGGATCGGTAGGGGGAGGTCGAGGACGGATGAGGGGCCCTAGGGGACGGGTGGGGCAGGTGGCGGCGCGGCTTGTGCTGATGGGGCCGGTGTCGGCGGCGCTGGCCCTGTGCGGCGGGGCACCGGCGGCCGGGGCGGTCGGCAGCGCGGCTCGGCCGCCCGATCTGGCGATGGTGGTCGCGGGCGGCGCGGGGCAGCCGACAGCGGTGCGGTCCGGTGAGCCGCGGTTCGCCCGGCTGTGGCAGTTGCTGGAGCCGATGCACACCGGGACCGAGCGGGTGCCCGAGGCCTGGACCGAGGGCCGGCATCCGCCGGTGCGGATCACGGTGGTGTGGGGGCTGACGGGGGTGGGCGGCTGGCCCATGACCGACAGTCCGCCGGGCGGGGACGTGGCGATACAGCGGCAGGATCAGCTGCTCGTCGCCGAGGACGGCACTCCGTGGGTGCGCTCGGACCCGGCGCCCGAGGTGGAGGACGACGACATCCGCTGGCATCGGGCGCCACGCTCGGTCTTCGAGCGGCTGGACCGGGCGGGCCTGCTCGGCGGACCGGTGGGCGGCGCCTCGACCGAGGCCGACGGCCCGGATCCGGCGCTGGACGCCGTGTGGTGGGCGCTACCGGGTCTGGCCGTGGGCTTCGCGGCCGGGGTGGGCGGCACGCTGGCGATACGCCGCGCGGCGGCCCGCCCTGGAGGGGGACCGCCGCGTCAGGAGCCACGACAGCAGCTCATCGATCTGTGAGAGTCACCGTTCTTTGACAACTCAACAGTGGGGCGTTTGTCAGCCGAGGTCGATCTCCGGGTACAGCGGGAAGCCGGCCACCAGGTCGGTCGCCCGGTGGGAGATCTCGTCCGCGATCTTCGCGTCGAGGACGTGGGCGGCCTTGGAGGGGGCGCCGGACTTGGTGGTGCCGGGCTCCGCCGTGGTGAGGACGCGGTCGATGAGGCCGGCGACCTCGTCCATCTCGGCGGTGCCCAGACCGCGGGTGGTCAGGGCGGGGGTGCCGATGCGGATGCCGGAGGTGTACCAGGCGCCGTTGGGGTCGGCCGGGATGGCGTTGCGGTTGGTGACGATGCCGGACTCCAGCAGCGCGGCCTCGGCCTGGCGGCCGGTGAGGCCGTAGGAGGTGGCCACGTCGATCAGGTTCAGGTGGTTGTCCGTGCCGCCCGTGACCAGGGTCGCGCCCCGGCGCATCAGGCCCTCGGCAAGGGCACGGGAGTTGTCGACGATGCGCTGGGCGTAGTCCTGGAAGGAGGGCCGGCGGGCCTCGGCGAGGGCGACGGCCTTGGCGGCCATGACGTGCGGGAGCGGGCCGCCGAGGACCATCGGGCAGCCGCGGTCGACCTGGTCCTTGAGGGAGTCGTCGCACAGGACCATGCCGCCGCGCGGGCCGCGCAGCGACTTGTGAGTGGTGGTGGTGACGATCTGGGCGTGCGGCACCGGGTCGAAGTCGCCGGTGAGGACCTTGCCCGCGACCAGGCCGGCGAAGTGGGCCATGTCGACCATCAGGGTCGCGCCGACCTCGTCGGCGATCTCCCGCATGATCCGGAAGTTCACCAGACGGGGGTAGGCGGAGTAGCCGGCGACGATGATCAGCGGCTTGAACTCGCGGGCGGACACCCGCAGCGCCTCGTAGTCGATCAGACCCGTCGCCGGATCGGTGCCGTAGGAACGCTGGTCGAACATCTTGCCGGAGATGTTCGGGCGGAAGCCATGGGTGAGGTGGCCGCCGGCGTCCAGGGACATGCCGAGCATGCGCTGGTTGCCGAAGGCCTGGCGCAGCTCGGCCCAGTCCGCGTCGGAGAGGTCGTTGACCTGGCGGACACCGGCCTTCTCCAGGGCGGGGGCCTCGACACGGGCCGCGAGGACGGACCAGAAGGCGACGAGGTTGGCGTCGATGCCGGAGTGCGGCTGGACGTAGGCGTGGCGGGCGCCGAAGAGTTCCTTGGCGTGTTCCGCGGCGAGGGACTCGACGGTGTCGACATTGCGGCAGCCGGCGTAGAAGCGGCGGCCGATGGTGCCTTCGGCGTACTTGTCGCTGAACCAGTTGCCCATCGCCAGCAGGGTGGCCGGGGAGGCGTAGTTCTCGGAGGCGATCAGCTTGAGCATCTCGCGCTGGTCGTGGACCTCCTGGCCGATGGCGTCGGCGACCCGCGGCTCCACGGCGCGGATGACGTCGAGGGCGGCGCGGAAGGCGGTGGATTCGTTGGACAGGGGCTGCTCGGACAAGTCGGCCTCCGGACGGCGTGGCGTTCAGCGTTCACGGTTCGGCCCAGGCGCTCGGCACACAGTCACGACCGGGCCGCTCCCCGATGGTCGGTCCCATCCCAGCGCGCCAGTCACGGCCCGCCGTCAGCCTACCGGGCGCGCCGTCGGGTGAAGGTCCCGCGTCCACCATCCGAGCAAGGATAGGAAGGGGGTCCCGCTTGTCTTCCGGTGTCTTCTGGAGGTCCCGTGAGCACTACGGAAACCCTCATCGCCGCGGCCGAGGCGCACGGCGCGCACAACTACGCGCCGCTGCCGGTCGTCGTCGCCTCGGCCGACGGGGCGTGGATGACGGATGTGGAGGGGCGGCGGTATCTGGATCTGCTGGCCGGTTACTCGGCCCTCAATTTCGGTCATCGCAACCGGCGGATCATCGAGGCGGCCAAGGCGCAGCTGGAGCGGGTGACGCTGACGTCGCGGGCGTTCCATCACGACCGGTACGCCGCGTTCTGCGAGGAGCTCGCGCGGTTGTGCGGCATGGAGATGGTGCTGCCGATGAACAGCGGCGCGGAGGCGGTGGAGACCGCGGTGAAGACGGCCCGCAAGTGGGGGTACCGGGTCAAGGGCGTGCCCGCGGAGATGGCGAAGATCGTGGTCGCGGGCGGCAACTTCCACGGCCGGACGACGACGATCATCAGCTTCTCCACCGATCCGGAGGCGCGCGCGGACTTCGGTCCGTACACGCCCGGGTTCGAGATCGTGCCGTACGGGGATCTGACGGCGATGCGTCAGGCGATGACGGAGAACACGGTCGCCGTGCTGCTGGAGCCGATCCAGGGCGAGTCGGGGGTGATCGTGCCGCCGTCCGGTTATCTGCCGGCGGTGCGGAAGCTGGCCCGGGAGCGGAACGTGCTGTTCGTGGCCGATGAGATCCAGTCGGGCCTCGGACGGACGGGACGGACCTTCGCGTGTGAGCACGAGGGGGTGGTGCCGGACGTGTATGTGCTGGGCAAGGCGCTCGGGGGCGGTGTGGTGCCGGTATCGGCGGTGGTGTCGTCGGCCGAGGTGCTGGGGGTGTTCCGGCCCGGGGAGCACGGATCGACGTTCGGGGGGAATCCGCTGGCCTGCGCGGTGGCGCTGGAGGTGATCGCGATGGTGCGGTCGGGCGAGTACCAGGCGCGCGCCGCGGAGCTCGGCGAGCATCTGCACCGGGAGCTGGCGGCGCTGGCCGACATGGGACGGGTGACGGAGGTGCGGGGGCGCGGACTGTGGGCGGGCGTGGACATCGCCCGGGCGTACGGGACCGGGCGGGAAGTGTCGGAGAAGCTGATGGACCGGGGCGTGCTGGTGAAGGACAGCCGCGGCCCGACGATCCGCATCGCACCCCCGCTGGTGATCGGCAAGGAGGACCTGGACTGGGGGCTTGCCCAGCTCCGGGCCGTGCTGGGGGCCTAGAGGATCACGTGCGGGAGGAAGCGGGCGTACTCGTCCGTGATGAGCCCGGAGGACTCCCGGATGCCGAGGCCGGCCGACTCGTCCTCGACGACCCAGGCGCCGAGGACGACCCGGTTGCCGTCGAAGTCGGGCAGCGGGGCCAACTCCTGGTAGCAGCAGGGCTCGTCGCGGACGACGGGGTCGGCGCCCGGTTCGTGGACGGTGACGCCGGCGCCTTCGCGGCCCAGCAGGGGCTTGGCGACGTAGCCGGTGGTGCCGGCCAGTTCGCGTGGGCCGTCGAGGTGGGCGGGGAGCAGGTTGGGGTGACCGGGGTAGAGCTCCCAGAGGATCGCCAGCAGGGCCTTGTTGGACAGGAGCATCTTCCAGGCCGGTTCGATCCAGAGGGTGGATCCGGTGCTTCCGCCGTTGTCGAGGGTGTCCAGGACGTGGCCGGAGAAGCGGTCGGTGGTGAGCCACTCCCAGGGGTAGAGCTTGAAGCAGCTGCGGATGAAGCGGAGCCGGTTGTCGACGAAGCGGCCGGAGAGTCGGTCCCAGCCGATCTCCTCCATGGAGATCCAGTCGGTGTCGAGGCCGGCCTGTTCGGCGGTCTCCTTGAGGTAGGCGACCGTCATCAGGTCCTCGCCGAGTTCGTCGGCGGAGGAGTGCGCGAAGTACAGGGGGTTGCCGGGCGGGAGAAGGGCGGCCTGCTTCTTCCAGGCGGCGATCAGGCGTTCATGGAGGGAGTTCCACTGATCGGCGCCGGGGAAGCGCTCCTCCATCCAGAACCACTGCGGGGAGGCGGCCTCGACCAGGGAGGTGGGGGTGTCGGCGTTGTACTCCAGCAGCTTCGCCGGGCCCCGGCCGTCGTAGCGCAGGTCGAAACGGCCGTAGACGGAGGGGAGTTCGGCGCGGCGGTGCCAGGCCTCGGTGACCGCCTGTGCCACGCGCGGGTCGGTGATGCCGAGGTCGGCGAGGCGTCCGGAGGTGACGATGTGGTCCGCGGCCCGCAGACACATGCGGTGGAGTTCCTCGACGACCTCCTCCAGCGCCTCGACCTCCTCCAGTGAGAAGACGTAGTAGGCGCTCTCGTCCCAGTACGGGCGCAGGGAGTTGTCGGGGTAGCGGGTGAGCGGGTAGATCAGGCCCTGTTCCTCGACGGTCTGCTGCCAGCCGGGGCGGGGTTCGATGGTGCGGCGTTCCATGGTGTTCGTCCGGGCGGACCGGCTCAGCCGCCGCCGCTGCCGGAGCCCGAGCAGCCGAAGCCGCCGCGGTCGACGGCCTCGCTGCGGCTGAACGTGCCGTAGTCGGCGCGGCCGCCGTCGACTTCGGCGTCGTAGTACCAGGCGGCGTCGGCGCTGCCGCCCTTGCCGGTCTTCTTCTTGCCGCTCTTGCCGTACGACGAGCCGGAGGAACCCGAGGAGCCCGACTTGCAGTTCTTGTCGGCGATGACCTTGTAGCCGTCCCAGGTGTAGCTGTCCCGGTCGACGCAGCGGCGGTCGGGCTCGGAGCCGCAGGAGGTCAGTGTCGCCGCGACGACTCCCATACCGCCGAGCACCACCGTGCTGGACCGCAGTCGGCGCTTCGTCTGAGCCATGTCCCGTCTCTCCCCCGTGTTCCTCGACTGGGCGATCACCTTACGGCAGCACCCTGCACAGGGCTTCGAGGGCCCCCGCCCAGGCGTGGTCGGGCGGGGTTGCGTAGCCGACGACCAGGGCGTCGAGGGGCTCGGCGGTGGCCTGTTCATGGCGGAAGTACGCCAGGCCGTGCAGGGACAGGCCCTGCCAGTGGGCCGCCTGGACGACCGATGCCTCGGTGCCGGGCGGCAGGCGCAGGACGGCGTGCAGGCCGGCCGCGACACCGGTGACCTGGACGTCAGGGGCGCGTTCGGCGAGGGCGGTGACCAGGGCGTCCCGGCGTCGGCGGTAGCGCAGCCGGGAGGCGCGGACATGGCGGTCGTGGGCGCCGTGGGCGAGGAACTCGGCCAGGGTCAGCTGGTCGAGCACCCCGCAGGTGTCCACATCGCCCTTGGCCCGCGTCACCGGCTCCACCAGGGCGGGCGGCAGGACCAGCCAGGCCAGGCGCAGGCCGGGGGCGAGGGATTTGCTGGCCGTGCCGAGGTAGACGACATGGTCGGGGTCCAGGCCCTGGAGTGCGCCGACGGGCTGGCGGTCGTAGCGGAACTCGCCGTCGTAGTCGTCCTCCAGGACCAGGCCGCCGGTGCGGCGCGCCCAGTCCACGACGGCCGCGCGCCGGGAGCGGTGCAGGACGGCGCCCATGGGGAACTGGTGGGCGGGGGTGAGGAGTACGGCGCCGGCGTCGGTCAACTCCTCGGGATCCGTGCCGAGTTCGTCGAAAGGGAGGGGGGTGGTGGTGAGACCGGTCGCTGCCAGGATCTTGCGGTGTTCGGGGAGTCCGAACGACTCGACGGCGATCGTTCGGGCGCCGCGGGCTCGCAGGACCGTGCCGAGCAGGCGCAGGCCGTGGGGGAAGCCGGCGCAGATCACGATGCGTTCGGGGTCGGCGCGTACGCCTCGGGCACGGGAGAGATAGGTCGCCAGCGCCGTGCGCAGTTCGATGCGGCCGCGTGGGTCGCCGTAGCCGAGGACGTCGTAGGGGGCGGTGTTGAGGGCGCGGCGGGCCGCCTTGAGCCACTCGGCGCGGGGGAAGGCGGCGAGGTCGGGGGTGCCGGCGGTCAGGTCGTGGGTGGGGCGGGGGCGCGGGCGGCGGGTCGGGGCGGTGGCCGTGGGGGGTGTCGAGCGGCCCTCGGCGACTCGGGTGCCCGAGCCCTGGCGGGCGGTGAGCCAGCCCTCGGCGACGAGGTCGGCGTAGGCGTCGGCGACCGTGTTGCGGGCGATGCCGAGGTCGGCGGAGAGGGAGCGGGAGGAGGGCAGCCGGGTGCCGGGGGCCAGGCGGCCGGTACGGACGGCCTCGCGCAGGGCGTCGGTCAGGCCCCGGCGCAGGCCGGGTCCGGCGGTCGGCTCCAGGTGGAGGTCGATGCCCAGGGCTTCCGAAGTGGCCCATGTGTCTGCCATGGAAATGGACCATACTCCTGGGCCTTTCCCTTCGTAGGGTCGAGGGCATGACGATGACCAGTGATCACACCGCACCTGTCGAAGCCACGGTTGAACACGCCCCCGAGCACGCCCCCCGGCTGCGCTGGGCCGAGCAGGCGCCCGAGGTGTACAAGGCGATGGTCCGGCTCGACGCGGCCGCCCGGCGGGGCCTGGACCCGAAGCTGTTGGAGCTGGTGAAGGTCCGCGCCTCGCAGCTCAACCACTGCGCCTTCTGCCTGGACATGCACACCAAGGACGCCCTGGCGGCCGGGGAGAGCGTGGAGCGGATCATCCAACTCTCCGCCTGGGAGGAGTCGGCGCACTTCTACACCGAGAAGGAGCTCGCGGCGATCGCGTTGACCGAAGCGGTCACCGTGCTCACGGACGGTTTCGTGCCGGACGAGGTGTTCGCGAGGGCCGCGGCCCACTTCGAGGAGCCGGAGCTGGCCCAGCTGATCGCCGCGATCACGGTGATCAACGCCTGGAACCGCTTCGGTGTGACCTGCCGGATGGCGCCGGGCCACTACCAGCCGGGTCAGCGGTGAGCGTCGAGGCCTTTCGGGCCCTGCACCGGCGAACGGCTCCGGGCGACCCGCTCGTCCTGCCCGGCCCCTGGGACGCGGCGAGCGCACGGGCCCTTCAGGCGGCCGGGTATCCGGCGCTCGCCACTCCCAGCGCCGGGGTCGCCGCCTCCCTCGGGTACGAGGACGGGCAGACCCCGGCCGACGAGATGTTCGCGGCGGTCGCGCGGATCGTGCGGGCGGTGGACGTACCGGTGTCGGCGGATGTCGAGGGCGGGTACGGGCTCGCGGCGAAGGAGCTGGTGGAGCGGCTGCTGGAGGCGGGGGCCGTGGGATGCAACCTTGAGGACTCGGACGGGGGTGTGCTCAAGGACCCGCGGGAGCACTCCGAGTGGCTGGCCGAGGTGCGGGCCGCCGCCGGGGACCGGCTCTTCGTCAACGCGCGCATCGACACCTTCATCCGTGGGGTCGCGGAACCCGAACGGGCCATCGAGCGGGCCGCGTTGTACGTCGCCGCGGGCGCCGACTGCGTGTATCCGATCGGCGCCCCCGTCGCCGTACTGCCGCTGCTGCGGGCCGGGATCCAGGGGCCGATGAATGTGATCGCCAAGGTGGGCGAAGGCCCCTCGCCCGCCGAGCTCGGGGAGCGAGGGGCCACGCGGATCACCTTCGGGCCGTACTTGCAGCGCCGGGCCATGGAAGGGATCGCGGGGCTGCTGCGGTGACCGTCAGGACAGCCACGACCGCCAGGTGGACTCGTGGCTGTCCACCCACCTCTTCGCCGCCTCCTCGGGGGTCAGCTTCTGGTCGGCGATCATCAGGGAGACCTCGTTCTGGTCCTCGGTCGTCCACTTGAACTGCTTCAGCAGGGCCGCGGCCTCGCCGCCGTCCTTGGCGAAGTCGGCGTTGAGGTACTTCTGGAGCGGGGTGTGCGGATAGGCGCAGGCGACCTTCTCCGGGTCCGCGTCGCAGCCCTCCTTGTACGCCGGCAGTTTCACCTCGGTCATGGGGACCTTCTTGAACAGCCACTGGGGGGCGTACCAGTAGGTCAGGAAGGGCTTCTGCTCCTTGGCGAACTGCTTGATCTGGGTGATCTGGGCGGCCTCCGAACCGGCGAACACCACCTGGTAGTCCAGGTTCAGGTTCTCCACCAGCGCCTTGTCGTTGGTGACGTAGGAGGGCGAGCCGTCCATCAACTGGCCCTTGCCGCCGCTCTCCGGGGTGCGGAGCTGGTCGGCGTACTTGTTGAGGTTCTTCCAGTCGGTGACGTCCGGGTGCTGCTTCGCGAAGTACGTCGGGACGTACCAGCCGATGTGTCCGGTGACGCCGAGGCCGCCGCCGTTGACGATCGTCTTCTTGTCCTGGACGTACCGCTGCTCCTGGTCGGGGTGGCCCCAGTCCTCCAGGATCGCGTCGACCCGGCCCTGGCTGAGCGCGTCCCAGGCGGGGACCTCGTCGATCTGGACGGTGTCGACGCGGTAGCCGAGCTCGTGCTCCAGCAGGTATTGGGCGACGGCGACATTCGCCTGCGCGCCGACCCAGGACTGCACGGACAGGGTCACGGTCTTGGCGCCCTGGGCGTTGGCGAAGGGCGAGGCCTGCTTGGTCATGTCGGCGGCGCCGCAGCCGGTGAGCAGCAGCAGCGCGCCCACGGCAGCGGTCGTGGTGATGCGGACTCGCATGTCACGCTCCCTTCTTCGTGCGGCGATCCGTCGGCTGTGTCACCCGGTCGAGCATCAGGCCCAGGCAGACGATCGCGGCACCGGCCACCAGGCCCGTGGCCAGGTCGCCCTGGGCGAGGCCGAAGACGACGTCGTAGCCGAGCGCGCCACCGCCGACCAGGCCGCCGATGATGACGACGGCGAGGACCAGGACCACGCCCTGGTTGACGGCGAGCAGCAACGAGCGGCGGGCGAGCGGGAGTTGGACCTGCCACAGCTGCTGGGCCGGGGTCGCGCCGAGCGAGCGGGCCGACTCCAGGGCCGCGGGGTCGACCTGACGCAGGCCCTGTGCGGTGATGCGGACGACGGCGGGAAGCGCGTAGACGACGGCCGCCGCCACGGCGGGGGCGCGGCCTACGCCGAACAGCGCGACGACCGGAATCAGATACACGAACTGCGGCATCGTCTGGAAGATGTCCAGGACCGGGCGCAGGGCGCGGTCCACCCGGTCGCTGCGGGCCGCCGCGACGCCGGTCGCGATGCCCAGGACCAGGGTGACGGCGACGGCGGCGAGCACCTGGGACAGGGTGTCCAGGGACGGCTCCCACACGCCGAGCACTCCGATCGCAACCATGGCGAGGGTAGCGGTGAGCGCGGTGCGCCAGGTGCCGATCAGCCAGGCGAGGGCGGCGACGACGAGCAGCACGGCCCACCAGGGCAGCCACTGAAGGCCGTCGCGTACGGGGTCCAGGACCCAGGTGGTGAAGCGGCCGGCCCACTCCGCGGTGCCGCCGACGACGGGGACACCGGAGTAGAGGTGGGCGGTCATCCAGTCGACGGCTCGGTTGACCGGTTCGGCGATGTTCAGCACCCAGGTGTCGGGCCAGTCGAGGCGGCCCATCAGACGTCCGGCCACGGCGACGGCCGGCGCGGCGACGAGGGCGTACGCCCATCCCGCGCGGCCTGTGCGCTCGGTGCCGTCGCCTGCCGCGGCGGTGACGCGGTCCAGTACGACCGCCAGCAGCACGATCGGGATGCCGGCCGCCAGGGCCGCACCGACGTCGACCGAGGCGAGGGCCTGGTAGACGCGGTCGCCGAGGCCGCCGGCGCCGATGACGGACGCGATGACCGCCATGGACAGCGCCATCATGATCGTCTGGTTGACGCCGAGGAGGAGTTCCTTGCGGGCCAGCGGGATGCGGGCGGTCAGCAGCCGCTGGCGAGCGGTGGCGCCGAGGGAGTCGACGGCCTCCAGGACCTCCTTGTCGGCGCCGCGCAGGCCGAGCGCGGTGAGGCGGGCCATGGGCGGGGCGGCGTAGACGACCGTGGCGAGCACGGCCGCGGGGACGCCGATGCCGAAGATCAGGACGACCGGGAGGAGGTAGGCGAAGGCGGGGAGCACCTGCATGGTGTCCAGGACCGGGCGCAGGGCTCGGTCCATACGGCCCGAGAGGCCCGCGGCGAGGCCCAGGAGGGCGCCGACGACGACGGACGCGAGGACGGCGACCACCATCAGGGCGAGGGTCTGCATGGTCGGCACCCACATGCCCAGGGCGCCGCAGGTCAGGAAGGCGGCGGCGGCGCCGAGGGCGAGCCGCGCGCCGGCCACGCGCCAGGCGAACAGTGCGGCGAAGGCGGTGGTGCCGGCCCAGCCCGCGGCGAGGAGGAGCAGGTAGACGACGCGTACGGCGAGCACGACCGCGTTGCTGACGTGGCCGAGGAAGTAGAGGAACAGGGGATGGCTGTCCCGGTTGTCGATGATCCAGGTGCTGGTGTCGGTGAGGGGGGTGGTGAGGTCGACGGTGAGGGCGGTCGGCCAGGTGCCGCTGGCCCAGCGGGTGTGGGCAAGGGGGACGAGGATCGCCGCGGCGAGGGCCAGGACGAGGAGCTTGCGTCCGGCGGCGACTTTGAGGATGCCGGGTATCACCGCACGAGAGGCGGCTGCTGTGACGGTGGCCATCACACCAGCTCCTCGCTGGTGCCGGCGGCGGTGGGGATCGCTCCCCCGAGCCGGTCGGTATCCACCGCCAGGCCGGTTGCGCCTGCGACCACGTCGAGCAGGGCGTTCGCGTCCACCACGCCGAGACAGCGGCCGCTGTCCATCACCCGTGCCGGAGCGCCCGCGCGGGCCACCGCTTCGATGGCCTCCGACACAGTCGCGGTCGGGGCCACCGCCGGGCCGTTGCCCGCTTCCTCCGCCGACGCGGGACGCATAGCCGTGCGCACCGTCATGACCTGCTCGCGCGGTACATCACGGACGAACTCGCGGACGTAGTCGTCGGCCGGTGAGCCCACGATCTGCTCCGGGGTGCCCAATTGCACCACCTCGCCGTCGCGCATCAGCGCGATGCGGTCGCCCAGTTTCAGGGCCTCGCTCAGGTCGTGGGTGATGAAGACCATCGTGCGGCCCTCTTCGCGGTGCAGGCGGACGACCTCCTCCTGCATGTCACGGCGGATCAGGGGGTCGAGGGCGCTGAAGGGCTCGTCGAAGAGCAGCACCTCGGGGTCGACCGCCAGCGCGCGGGCCAGGCCCACCCGTTGGCGCTGGCCGCCCGAGAGCTGGCTCGGCCTGCGCTGCTCCATGCCCTCAAGGCCGACCTTGGCCACGACCTCGGCGGCCCGCTCGCGGCGCTCGGACTTGCCGACGCCCTGGATCTCCAGGCCGTACGCGACGTTGTCGAGGACCGTGCGATGGGGCAGCAGGCCGAAGTGCTGGAAGACCATCGCCGCGCGGTGGCGGCGCAGTTCGCGCAGGCGGGACTTATCCATGGCGCGGACGTCCTCGCCGTCGATGGCTATCGTGCCGGAGGTCGGCTCGATCAGCCGGGTCAGACAGCGGACCAGGGTGGATTTGCCCGAGCCGGACAGGCCCATGACGACGAAGACCTCGCCCTTGCGGACGCCGAAGGAGACGTCCCTGACCGCAGCCGTGCAGCCGGTGCGGGCGCGCAGGTCGGCGGGCGGGAGGGCGGACAGTTCGGGGTCCGTGGGGATGCGGTCCGCCTTGGGGCCGAAGACCTTCCACAGGCCCTCCACGGAGAAGACAGGGGTACTCATCACGCATCACCGCCGATCAGGTCGGCCGCGCGCTCCCCGACCATGAGCACGCAGATCATCGGGTTCACGGCGGGCATGGTCGGGAAGACCGAGGCATCGGCGATGCGGATGCCCTCAAGGCCGCGAATCCTCAACTGTGGGTCCACCACGGCCAGTTCGTCGTCGGCCGCGCCCATCCGGCAGGTGCCCGCCGGGTGGTACACGGTGTGCGCGACCTTGCGGGCGTACTCGCTGAGCTCCGCGTCGCCGAGGATCTCCGGACCCGGGCAGACCTCGCGCTTGAGCCAGCCGGCCAGCGGCTCGGTCTTGGCGATCTCGCGGGCAATGCGGATGCCGTCGACCAGCGTCTGACCGTCGTGGTCGTCCTCGTCGGTGAAGTAGCGGAAGTCAAGGGCGGGCTTGACCGAGGGGTCCGGGCTCGTCAGATACAGACGGCCGCGGCTCTTCGGCTTGGGGATGTTCGGGGTCATCGAGACGCCGAACTCCGGGCGCTCGTAGCCCAGTCGCTCCGGATTGTCCGTGAAGGGGATCTGGTAGAAGTGGAACATCAGGTCGGGGCCCGCGTGTTCGGGGTCGCGGCGCACGAACAGGCCCGCGTCGGAGTCCATCGCCGAGTTCTCCGGGATGGGTCCGTTCGTCTCCCAGACGATCACCGACTCGGGGTGGTCGAGCAGGTTCTCGCCGACGCCCGGCAGGTCCAGCGCGACGGGGATGCCGAGCGCCTCAAGGTCCTCGCGGCGCCCGATGCCCGAGTGCAGCAGCAGGCGCGGGGAGTCGACGGCCCCGGCGCACAGCAGCACCTCGCTGCGGGCGCGGACGAGGAACTCCTCGCCGTCCCCCGCGCGTACGTGCACGCCCTCCGCGCGCGTGCCGTTCAGCTCCAGCTTGTACGCCCAGGTCTCCAGCAGGATCGTCAGGTTGGGGCGCTCGTCCATCACCGGGTGCAGATACGCCACCGAGGCGGAGGACCGTTTGTTGTTCTCGGGGCGGTAGGCGAGGTCGAAGAAGCCGACGCCCTCGGTGAACGGCTTCTTGTTGAAGCCCTCCACGCGCGGGACGCCGAGGGCCTGCTGCGCCGCGTCGACGAAGTCGCGGGCGATGGCGTTCCGGTCCTTCTCGTCGACCGGGACGATGTTGTTCAGCAGACGGGCGTAGTACGCCTCCATCGGCACCGCGCCCCAGCCCTTGGCGCCGGCCGCCTCCCACTCGTCCCAGTCGGAGGGCAGCGGCTTGAAGGCGATCAGGGTGTTGTGCGACGAGCAACCGCCGAGCACACGGGCGCGGCTGTGCCGGATGTGGGAGTTGCCGCGCGGCTGTTCGGTGGTCGGGTAGTCGTAGTCGAGTTCGCCGCCGAGGAGGCCCATCCAGCGGCGCAGGGTCAGCACGTCGTCACGGCCGACGTCGCTCGGGCCGCCCTCGATGACGGCGACGGTGACATCGGGGTTCTCGGTCAGCCGGGAGGCGATGACGGACCCCGCGGTGCCGCCGCCGATGACGACGTAATCGTAGACATGGGTGTTCTCGGACAGGTGGGACATGGGGGGTTGCTCCAGGAAGGTGCGGGGAGGGGGTCAGCCGGCGAACCAACGGACTGGCTTCGGCGCGAGGTTCTGGTAGACGTGCTTGCTCTCGCGGTACTCGGCGAGGCCGGCGGGGCCAAGCTCGCGGCCGACGCCGCTCTTGCCGAAGCCGCCCCACTCAGCCTGCGGAAGGTAGGGGTGGAAGTCGTTGATCCAGACGGTGCCGTGGCGCAGCCGGCCGGCCACCCGGCGGGCCCGGCCCGCATCGGCGGTCCAGACGGCGCCCGCGAGGCCGTACTCGGTGTCGTTGGCGAGGGCGACGGCCTCGTCCTCGGTGCGGAAGGTCTCGACGGTGAGGACCGGGCCGAAGACCTCTTCGCGTACGACCCTCATCTCGCGGTGGCAGGCGTCGAGGACGGTCGGCTCGTAGAAGTAGCCGGCGCCGAGGCCCTCCGGGCGCTTGCCGCCGGTGCGCAGGATGGCGCCTTCCTCCAGGGCGGAGGCGACGTAGGCCTCGACCTTCGCGCGCTGCTGCGCGGAGACGAGGGGACCGCACTCGACGCCCTCGTCGGTGCCGCGGCCGAGGCGGATCTTCGCGGCGCGGCGGGCGAGTTCGGCGACGAAGCGGTCCCGTAGGGACTCCTCGACGATGAGGCGGGCGCCGGCCGAGCAGACCTGGCCGCTGTGGATGAAGGCGGCGTTGAGGGCCTGGTCGACGGCGGTGTCGAAGCCCTCGTCGGTGGTGCAGGCGTCGGCGAAGACGACGTTGGGGTTCTTGCCGCCGAGTTCGAGGGCGACCTTCTTCACGCTCGGGGCGGCGGCCTGGGCCACCTTGGTGCCGCTGACCAGGCCGCCGGTGAAGGAGACGAGGTCCACGTCGGGGTGCTCGGCGAGCCGGGCGCCGACCGAATGGCCGGGGCCGGTGACGATGTTGGCGACGCCGGACGGCAGGCCCGCCTCGGCCAGCAGGTCGATCAGGGCGACGGTCGTCAGCGGGGTGATCTCACTCGGCTTGA
The DNA here is from genome assembly GCF_014257025.1 of Streptomyces cupreus. Taxonomy (GTDB): domain Bacteria; phylum Actinomycetota; class Actinomycetes; order Streptomycetales; family Streptomycetaceae; genus Streptomyces; species Streptomyces cupreus. Next base: position 214,689 of record NZ_JACMSF010000005.1, on the reverse strand, counting down.
CGACGAAGGTGTTGCCCGCGGCGAGCGCGGGTGCGACCTTCCAACTCGCCTGGAGGAGAGGGTAGTTCCAGGGCGTGATCAGGGCGCAGACGCCGACCGGCTCATGCACGACGACGCTGTGGATGTCGGGCGAGCCCGCGTCCACGACCCGGCCGGGGGCCTCGGCCGCGACGAGGTCGGCGAAGTAGCGGAAGGCGTCGGCGACGCAGTCGATGTCGACGCGGCCCTCTTCCAGGGTCTTGCCCGCGTCCCGGCTCTCCAGCGCGCCGAGTTCCTCGCGGTCGCGCACCAGGAGGTCGGCGACGCGGCGCAGGAGCGCCGCGCGTTCGGCGACCGGAGTGCGCGGCCAGTCCCCCTCGTCGAACGCGCGCCGGGCGGCCTCTACCGCCAGGTCGGTGTCCTTCTCGTCGCCCTCCGCGACCACGGCGAAGGGCCGGGCGACCGCTGGGTCGATGATGTCGCGAGTGGCGCCGGAGATCGCTTCGCGCCACTCGCCGTCGACATGGATCGTCCGTCGTTCCTGCTGCCTTGCCATGATCGGTATTGCCTTCCGTTCCTGTTCAGTTCCCCTGAGTCACATAGGTGTCAGCTTCGGGGACCGGCTCCGCCTGCCCTGGCCTCCCGGATGCATGCGCAATCCATGGCCGAACGTGGGCTGTGTCACTGAACATGCGGACAAATAGGGCGAACCGTACGCTGAGGGGGTGATGCGCACCACGGAGGTGACGCCATGGCCGTAAGGGCGCTGATCTCGGCCGCGGTGAGCGCGACGCTGTTGCTGGCGCCGGCGGCAGTTGCGGCGGCGCCGGCCGGGGACGATCCCACCGCGCAGGAGCTCGCCGACGAGGCGGAGGACAACCTCCTCGACGCGAAGTCCGTCCATCTGAAGCTCACGGATCGCAGCGCGGGGACGGAGACGAGCCGGACCCAGCCGACCTCGATGGATCTGGCGCTTGACCGGTCGGGGAACTGCGTCGGCACGATGGAGATGGGCTCGGACGGCGGCAGCGTCGAGATCGTCAAACGGGGCGAAGAGGTGTGGATGAAGCCGGACACGGCGTTCTGGAAGGCGCAGGTGCCGGGGGGTGAGGGTGACGCGGTGGCCGAGCTGTTCAAGAACCGCTACATCCATGGCTCCACGGATGACGCCCTGCTCAAGGGCATGGCCGACACCTGCGATCTGAACAACTTCCAGCGCGATGTGGGCACCGACTCCTCGCCCGGGGCCACCTCGCTGAAGAAGGGCGAGGAGACGACGCGCGACGGTACGAAGGTCATCCCGCTGGAGGGTGAGCTGGACGGCGCGCGGACCACGCTGTACGTCACGTCCGACTCTCCGCATCTGCTGGTCGAGGCCACACAGCGGGGCGACGACACCGATGTGCGGCTGACCTTCTCCGAGTACGACGAGCCGGTGCCGACCGAGACTCCGTCGGCCGACGAGACGGTCGACATCGGCAAGCTGCAGGACGAGTTGCAGAGCATCTAGACGAGGTCCTGGTAGGGCCAGTACCCCTCCGGCGGGTCCGCCAGCGCCTTGCGTATGTTCGCGCGGGATCGGGCCACCGTCTCCCGCCAGAGCGTGTACAGCTCCTCGGGGGTGTCCTCGGCGGCCGGACGCCACTCCCAGTCGGACCCGCGACCGGGGGTTCAAGCAAGATCTCGGTGTTCTCACTCATGCGCGGGAGCCTAGGCGCGGGCACTGACATTCACCCGCACTTTTCCGGGATGATTGACTGGACCGATTCTTTGACTACAGTCAAAGAAATATGGAACCCGTGTCGACGGAGCATGTGACGGCCTTCCGCCGTTTCAACCGCTATTTCACGCGCCGCATCGGCGCCCTCGACGACCACTACCTCGGCCAGGACCGCCCGCTCGGCGAGGCCCGGCTGCTGTTCGAGATCGGTGACGGAATCTCCCTGCGGGAGCTCAGAACCCGACTCGGCCTGGACGCAGGGTACTTGAGCCGGATGACCAAGGCACTGGAGGCGCAGGGCATGGTCGGGGTCCGGGTGCATCCGGACGACAGCCGGTCGCGGATCGTGGAGTTGACCCCGGCCGGCCGCGTAGAACTCAAGGAGCAGCAGCGGCGGGCCAACGCCCTGGTCTCGGACCTCCTCGGCGGTCTCACCCCCGGGCAACGCACCGATCTCACCGACGCCATGGCCACCACCCGCCGCCTCCTCCGCCTCGCCGCCATCACCGTCCGGCTCGTCGACGCCGCGAGCACGGACGCACGCGCGTGCCTCGACGCCTACGCCGCCGACATCGACGCCCGTTTCCCGGAGGGCTTCGACCCCGCCGATCTCGTACGGCCCGAGGAGGTGTCCGGGGACGCCGGGGCGTTCTTCGTGGCGTACGAGGAGGGGCTGCCGGTGGGCTGTGGGGCGCTGCGGCGGCTGGAGCCGGGCGTCGGCGAGATCCGGCATGTGTGGGTGCACCCGGAGGCCCGCCGCCTCGGACTCGCCCGCCGGCTCCTCGGCGCGCTCGAACGCGAGGCGTCCGCACGGCGGTTGTCGGTCGTACGACTGGACACGCATGCCGCGCTCAGCGAGGCTCAGGCGATGTACCGGGCGTGCGGGTACACGGAGATCCCGCGCTACGACGACAACGTCTACGCCAGCCACTGGTTCGAGAAGCGGCTCTCCTAGGACGTGGTTGACGTCCCGTCACGTGCAGTCGGCGCCCGTGGGGCAGAAGGAGGTCAGGGCCGTGGTGAGGGGCGCGCGGACGCGCTCCGGGGCCAGGTCCTCGGGACCGCTGGCGCGGATCGCGTACCTGGTGCCGTCGGCGGCCTCGAAACGGTGGTCGACGACCAGGCGGGGGCCCTTGTCCTCGTCGTCGTAGCGGTAGGTGAGTTCCTCGAAGCCGGGGCCGGAGTCGCGGGCGAGGGGCTGGTAGCCGGGACGGGTCGCGAAGCCGTAGCCGGGGGCGGTCTCCGCCTGCGACAGGGACTTTTCGAGGGTCGGCTCGGTGACCTTGAAGATCTGCAGCTGACGGCCGTCGTCCGGGGCGTCGTAGAAGACCACCGGGGCCTCCTCGCCCTGTCTCTGACGGCGGATCCAGTCCTCGGGGACGAGGAGGGCGTAGCCGACGGGGTCCTGGACGCGGCGGTAGCCGGGGGTGGCCGTGGTCGGCGGTGCGGAGGTGACGGTGACGTTCGTGCCCGGGGTGGCGCCGGGTGGGCTGCCGGCACCGCCGTCCCGGAGCAGGGCCCAGACGCCGGCTCCGGCGCCGACGCCGATCACCACCGCGGCCAGCACGGCCAGGAACAGCCGGTGTGGGCCGCCGGTGCGCGCAGGGTGATGGACGCCGCCGTAGGCCTGGGTGTCCGCCGCGGACCAGGGGGCCTGGCCCCGCTCCTCGCTCGGTTCGTGTCCCCATCCGCTCATCCCGCTCATCGCGAACCCCCGAATCACCGTGCCGGGCAACGCTTTTCCGACGGTAGCGGCAGAACGGGCCACAGGCCCCGTTCCGGCGGAAACCGGAACGGGGCCTGTGGGCGGAGGTTCTGACTGAGCCGAGGGCTCAGATGAGGCCGAGAGCGCGGACCGCGTCGCGCTCCTCCGCGAGCTCCGCGACGGAGGCGTCGATACGGGTGCGGGAGAACTCGTTGATCTCCAGGCCCTGGACGATCTCGTACTTGCCGTCCTTGCAGGTGACGGGGAAGGAGGAGATCAGGCCCTCCGGGACGCCGTAGGAGCCGTCCGACGGGATGCCCATGGAGACCCAGTCGCCGTCGGCGGTGCCGTTGACCCAGGTGTGGACGTGGTCGATGGCGGCGTTGGCGGCGGAGGCGGCCGACGAGGCGCCACGGGCCTCGATGATGGCGGCGCCGCGCTTGGCGACGGTCGGGATGAAGTCCTCGGCCAGCCACTTCTCGTCGCTCACGACCTCGGCGGCGTTCTTGCCGGCGATGGTGGCGTGGAAGATGTCCGGGTACTGGGTGGCGGAGTGGTTGCCCCAGATGGTGAGCCGCTGGATGTCGGCGACCGTGGAGCCGGTCTTCTTCGCGAGCTGGGTCAGCGCGCGGTTGTGGTCGAGGCGGGTCATCGCGGTGAAGCGCTCGGCCGGTACGTCGGGCGCGGAGGCCTGGGCGATGAGGGCGTTGGTGTTGGCCGGGTTGCCGACGACGAGGACCTTGATGTCGTCCGCGGCGTGGTCGTTGATGGCCTTGCCCTGCGGCTTGAAGATGCCGCCGTTGGCCTCCAGGAGGTCGCCGCGCTCCATGCCCTTGGTGCGGGGGCGAGCGCCGACGAGGAGGGCGACATTGGCGCCGTCGAAGGCGACGTTCGGGTCGTCGCTGATCTCGATGCCCCGCAGAAGCGGGAACGCGCAGTCGTCCAGCTCCATGGCCGTGCCCTCGGCGGCCTTGAGCGCCGGGGTGATCTCCAGCAGGCGCAGCTTGACCGGCACGTCCGCGCCGAGCAGCTGGCCGGAGGCGATGCGGAAGAGCAGGGCGTAACCGATCTGGCCGGCCGCGCCGGTGACGGTGACGTTCACGGGAGTGCGGGTCATGGCGTTCTCCGTATGACAGCTGGCGGTGGGGCGTCCCTGCCCCTGGGGTACGGGATCCCGTCCGCCCCGGCTTGTGACCGGTGCCCGCCGCGATGATCGATCACGGGTACGTTTGATCGATCTCTTGGCGTCAAGAGAGATCCAGCGGTCAGGCTATCGCGCATCCGGGATCCCGGACGTCCGGGTCGGTGTGGCCCACCCCACAGACCCCCGAAAGGGGCGGCCGCCCGGTCCGGGAGAGGAGGGACGAGGCGGCCGCCAGTGGGGGTACCGGTTGCCGGACTCCCGTGGGGGTACGGTGCGCGTGCCCGGGATGCCGACGACTATGCATACGCCCCGGAATCTCTTTTCGCCCTACTGCGTGCACCCCTCCTGCCCCGCCGCCAGCGTCACGCATGCCGTCGCGTCGCCCGCGTCCTTGACCGCGACCATCGGGGTGTACGCGATCGTGTCGCCGGCGACGGTGATCGTGCCCGTCTGTTCCGTCTTGCCCACGGTCACGCGCACCTCGTCGCCCTCTGCGCCCTGCGTGATACGCCCCCACGCGGCGCCGCACGTCTCGCTGTAACGGACCTCGACCACCGTCGTGCCGACAGTCGCCGTCTGCGCGGTCGTCACCAAGTCGCCGCTGCAGCCCATGCTCTCCGCGTCCTTGCCCGTGCAGGACGCCCCGCTGCACTCGACGCCCGGCGGCAGCTCCACATCCTTCGTCGCCGTCGGCGACGGGGACTTCGCACCGCCCTCGTTCTTCTCCCCGCCCCCGCCGTCCGTCAGGAAGAACGCGGCCGCGACCACCACCAGCACGCCCACGACACCCGCGAGGAACATCGTCAGCCGACGCTTGCCCCGGCTCTCGCCGGAAGGGCCTCCGGCGGGCCCTGGCCGGGGCGTCTGCGGCGGTTCACCGTACGAAGGAGCCGGTGACGGGCTCGCCGACGGACTCGTACCGCCGCCACCCGCACCCCCCGCCCGCGACGGGCCCCTGTACCCCGCCACGCCCCACGAGTTGCCGCCCGACGCCGCCGCTTCCTCCACCGCGTCCCGGACGACATCGGCATCCGTCGACCTCGGCGGCACCGTCGGTGCCACCCCCGCCGGCCCCGCGATCCCCGGCGTCGCCGTCGCGCTGCCGCTCTTGCGGGCCGTCCTGCCGCCCTTGACGTTCGCCGGAGGCGCGCCGAACTCCCCGAGCGCGGCGCGCGCCTGGGAGATCCGGATCGCCTCCATCGTCATGTCGTGCCGCATCTCCGAACGGCTCCACGCGCGTTCGGCCAGCTCCCACATCGTCGTGAGGTGGATCGGATTGGTCCCGGTGACCTCGGCCAGCGCCACGATCGCACCCTTCGGCGCGAGCAGCCGTCCGTTCAGATACCGCTCCCAGGACGTCTTGCTGTAACCCGTCCTGTCGGCCACCGCCGCGATGCTCAGACCGCTGCGGTCCACGAGCCGGCGCAACTGGCTCGCGAACTCCCTGACCTGCGGATCCAGTTCATCCGGCAAGTCCTTCCAACGAGGCATTGCTTCCCCCCTCTTCCCCCGGTCCGTGCTGTCTGTTCCCCCGCGCGTGTCGCCCTCTGCCGAGTCCCCGTTCTGGCTACCCACAGGGATGCGCCGAGTCAGGATCTCAGTTCCCGGGGTGGGGGCGCACGGGAGCACAGGGGGCCGTGGGCATGCACCGTCGCACGCCCACCGGGCCGTGGTCCAGTCTTCCACCGCCCGTTCCCCCTCGGCCGTTCTCCCCCCGGTGACACCGCTGACAGCCGTTCGAGACGTCCCGGACCGTCCCGATTGGCCACGCTAGCCCGACTGTTGAACGACTTCCGTCGAAATCCGCAAACTTGTCAACACATCGACACACAGAACGCACATATCCCGTCACGGAGTGCACACGACAGCTCTACGCCCGCAGCCGTCTCAGCCCAGCACCAACGCCCCGATCAACACTGCCAGCACCAAGACCACCGCCAACCCCAGAGCCACGTGGAGCAGCCGCCACGACGGTTTCTCCGGTGGCGTGTCCCACCACGGCAGGGTCGGATCGTCCTCGTACGCCTCGGCCTCCGCGGCCCCCTTCGGCGTCGCCGGACGCGGCCACGCCTGCACCGCGAGCTCCCAGCGCACGGCGAACCGCTCAGCGTCCTCCCCGGACTCCCCCGCCACCCGGCACAGCGCCACGACCGCCTGCCGCGGCGGCGGCTGGACCGCGTTCAGATAGCGCTGCCAGGAAGATTTGCTGTACGCCGTGCGCGCGCCCAGCGCGACCAGGCTGAGGCCCGTGCGGTCCTTGAGGAGCCGCAGCTGCGTCACGAAGTGCCGCACCTCCGGCGGCAGCTCGTCCGGCAGCGGCTGCCAGGCGCCCATCGCTCACCTCCCCGGCGCGTCCCACGTTCCCCGCCCCCGATCGAGTGACGACGACGAGTGGTGATCGGTTCCGCAGGGCCACTCGCTGTGGCAGGCCGGGGACACCGTGGCGGAACGGTCACCGCTGTGCCACAGCGCCCTGACAGCCGTTGAACAGGAACTTCCCGGCGCGGGAAGGTGAAGACACGGCGGCGGCCCGTCCTTGCTCGGGGGAGAGGACGGGCCGCCGCTGGACGTACGCGGAGCTAATTGCTGACCGTGAAGTGCAGGGTGTCCTTGAGGAACGGGATCTCCAGCAAGGGGTTCGGCTGCACCATCAGCGCCAGCAGGACGATCGCGGTGCCGAGGACGCCGTAGGTGAGGATGTCGGTGAAGCGGGAGCGGACCGCGAGCATGCCGACGTCCGGGAGCATCCAGCGCAGCAGTCCGCCGCCGAGCAGGGCGACGCCGATCAGCAGCGTGCCGGCGCGGAAGGCGTCCAGGGCGGTCACGAGCAGGCCGACACCGACCAGGGCGAGCACCAGCAGGATCGGCCACTGGCGGGCCGGTGCCGGGGCGTCACCGGGGGCCGCGCGACCGCCGCCCTCGGGGCGCGCGGTGTCCCGCGTGAACAGCGGGAAGCGACGGGTCGTACGGCGCGGCCTGCCCTCGGCGTCGGGCGCGCTGACCGGGTCCCGGACCTCGACGTCGTCCTCCTGCTCGAAGGGCCGCTCAGCCGACACTGCGCTCCGCCGCCTCGACCACGTTGACCAGCAGCTGGGCCCGGGTCATCGGGCCGACGCCGCCGGGGTTCGGGGAGATCCAGCCGGCCACCTCGGCCACGTCCGGGTGGACGTCGCCCACGATCTTGCCCTCGGCGCTGCGCGAGACACCGACGTCGAGAACGGCCGCGCCGGGCTTCACGTCCTCGGGGCGGATGAGGTGGGCCGAACCGGCGGCCGCGACGATGATGTCCGCGCGCTTGAGGTGCGCCGACAGATCACGGGTGCCGGTGTGGCACTGGGTCACGGTCGCGTTCTCGCTGCGCCGGGTCAGCAGCAGCGGCATCGGGCGGCCGATGGTCACACCGCGGCCGACGACCACGACCTCGGCACCCTTGATCTCCACGCCGTAGCGGCGCAGGAGGGTGAGGACCCCGTTGGGGGTGCAGGGCAGGGGGGCGGGCTCATTGAGCACGAGCCGCCCGAGGTTCATCGGGTGCAGGCCGTCCGCGTCCTTGTCCGGGTCCATCAGTTCCAGGATGCGGTTCTCGTCGATGCCCTTGGGGAGCGGCAGTTGGACGATGTAGCCGGTGCAGGCCGGGTCCTCGTTGAGTTCCCGTACGACCGCCTCGATCTCCTCCTGCGTCGCGGTGCCGGGCAGTTCGCGCTGGATGGAGGCGATGCCGACCTCGGCGCAGTCGCGGTGCTTGCCTGCGACGTACTTCTGGCTGCCGGGGTCGTCCCCGACCAGGATCGTGCCGAGGCCGGGCGTGACGCCCTTCTCCTTCAGCGCCGCCACCCGGGCGGTCAGATCGGACTTGATCGCGGCTGCGGTGGCCTTGCCATCGAGAATCTGGGCGGTCATGGCCCCATCCTCGCGGATGACCGGGTCCCTGTTCCAATCCGGGTCCCCGGGCGGCCGTCACGCCCATGATCAGCTCGGTCGCACTTGCACAACACATAGGGAATCCGGCTGGACAACGAACCAGCCACTGAAGAACGATTGTCGCCACAGTGCCGCGGGCAGTACCGGGGGGACGAACCGCATCTGTTGAACCTTCCTCCGAACCGTGCCGCTCGTCGTCCCCGCACATCGGTTTCAACGGAGGAACACCGCCATGAGTTTCGGCGAACCGAACAGCCCCTACGGGCCCCCGCCCCAGCAGCCGGCTCCCGGTTACGGCTATCCGCAGCAGGGCCCGCCGCCCGGCGTCCCGCCGCAGGCCCCGCAGGGTTACGGCGCCTACCCCGCGGCCCCTCCGATGCACCCCAGCGGCTACGGCTACCCGCCGGCCGGTCCCGCCCAGATGCCCGGCATCACCCGTGCCGCGCAGATCATGCTCGGCGTCATCGTGCTGGCGCACGCGGTCATCGCGGGTCTGTACGCCTACACCCTGACCGTGTGGGACGAGACAATGGCCGAGGCCGGTATCACCGGCGACTCCCAGGCCCAAGAGTTCGCGGACCTCGGCAAGGGCATCGTCGTCTTCTTCCTCGGCCTCGCCGCCGTCTTCGCGCTGCTCGGCCTCGCGCTGCTGTTCCAGTACGCGAAGGGCGGCAACGGCGTCCGGGTCTGCTCGATCGTGTACGGCTCGTTCGCGATCATCACCGGCATCTTCATGATCGCCGCGTGGGGCATCGGGCTGCTCATCATCGCCGTGGCAATCCTGCTGATCGTCTTCGCGGCGAAGCGGGCCAGCGCCGAGTGGTTCAAGCGCCCGCGCTACTGAGCACTTCGCGCCATTGCTGTCCACGGGCCGTGGCTCATCCTTTCGAGGGGGACACGGCCCTGCTCGCCTGGCCGACGAGGGCCGGCGGCTTCACCATCGTGTACGAGGGGGTGCCCCGGATCGTCGGCGACGAGGGCACGCCGTCGACACCGACATCGACGGCAAGTACCGCTTCTACCACAAGAGTGTGTGGCACTACGCGTCGTACAAGAGCAACAGCGGTTGCAGCTGACGGCTAGAGGGATGTGACGAAGAGGGCCCATGCGCGGGTGGGGAACACCAGCGCGGGGCCCTCTGGGTTTTTGGAGTCGCGGACGGGGACGCGGTCCTTGAGGCTGGACGCTACCTCGACACACTCACCGCCGGTCCCGTTGCTGTAGCTGCTCTTGCGCCACTGCACGGAGCTCAGGTCGATGTTGCTGTTCGGCTTCATTGCGGTATTCCTCTGCTACCGCCTCGATCATGGCCAGGGACGCCTCCGGCGGCAGTGCGGCGGCCCTGACCAGATCGTACGACTCGCGGTAGGCCATCACGAGGGCCGGATAGTCGATGAGTTGACTGCTGTGCAGACCCTCCGTGTACACCAGCGGCGGTGCGTCGAAGAAGGTCATGATCCGGGTCATCCCCATCATGAACGGGTGGGTCGCGTCGGTTTCCGGAACGATCTGCACAATGGACCGTGTGGACCTGACCACTTCGGTCATATGGCTCAGCAATTCGGCCATTCCCGCAGGCGGCAGTACTCGTCGCCGGATGACCGACTCGTCGAGAACCGCCCAGAGCTTCGGCGGCGACTCCCCTGCGAAGAGCCTCGCCCGGCCCAGGCGTGCATTCACGATCTCCTCGACCTCGACATCCGAAGCACGCGGCATCGCCGACCTGGTGATCGCCGCTGCGTACGCCTTGGTCTGCAGCAGCCCGGGTACGAACATGGGAGCCCAGTCCTCGATGGTCCGGGCCAGCCGCTCCATCTCAGCGACATCCGCGAAGTACTCGGCAATCCCCACCCGCCTCGCCTTCGCCGCGTCTTCACACCGCCGTTGGAAAAACCCGTCCGTCCCCAGCCGCTCATCAACATGCCGGGCCAGGTCCATCGGCATCCGACGCTCGCCCCGCTCGATCTGGCTCAGGAACGAGATCCCCCGAAAACTCCCCTCGGCCAACTGCTCCAGCGTCATCCCGGCCACCTCCCTCTTGAAGCGCAACTCGGCGCCGTAGAAGCAGGGAACGCTCACCGAGGCGTCAGGATCCTTCTTGGGAGGCACAACGCACCACCGCCCTTTGCCAGTTACCGTGCGCAACCCGAACGCCTTTCAAGGTACGCGGCTCGACGCCACTCTGTGAGCGAAACATCACAGAGCGCACAGGAAGGGCGTACGTGAATCCGTTGCTCCTCGATCTGCTCGCCGTACCCAAGGCCGTCCCGGAGGCCCGTCGTGCCGTGCAGGAGCACATGGCCGCCCCCTGCCCCGAACTGCTCCTGTGTGTCAGCGAGTTACTCACGAATGTGATCGCGCACGTCGGCGAGGGCACACCGGTGACGATCCGCGTTATCCGGGCACCCGACGGCCGTACCCGCCTGGAAGTCACCGACCCCGACCCCCACGCCTGGCTCATCACACGCGAGCCGGACACGGACGACCAGACAGGCCGGGGCCTGCTGCTCCTCGACGCGCTCGCGCAGCGCTGGGGCGTATGGCTGACGCCCGCCGGCAAGACGGTGTGGTGCGAGCTCCCGGAGGGACCCTGAAACATTGCAGGATCCCCTTTGTACTACCGGGAGATCCTCAGCCCGTACCTGTCAGCGGGTGCCCCCGAACCGGGGGCACCCGTCACGCGCGTCAGTGGAAGAAGTGCCGCGTCCCCGTGAAGTACATCGTCACGCCCGCCTTCTTCGCGGCCTCGACGACCTGCTCGTCTCGGACCGAACCGCCGGGCTGGACCACGGCCTTGACGCCGGCCTCGGTGAGGATCTCCAGGCCGTCAGGGAAGGGGAAGAAGGCGTCGGAGGCGGCGTACGAACCCTGCGCGCGCTCGGCGCCGGCCCGCTCGACCGCCAGCTTCGCGGAGTCGACCCGGTTGACCTGGCCCATGCCGACGCCGACCGAGGCGCCGTCCTTGGCGAGCAGGATGGCGTTGGACTTGACCGCGCGGCAGGCCTTCCAGGCGAAGGACAGCTCGGCGAGTTCCGCGGGGGACAGCGCCTCGCCCGTCGCCAGGGTCCAGTTCGCCGGGTCGTCGCCCTCGGCCTGGAGACGGTCCGTGACCTGGAGGAGGGCGCCGCCGTCGATGGGCTTGACCTCGACCGGGTTGCCGGGGCCCTCGGGGCAGCGCAGGACGCGGATGTTCTTCTTCTTGGCGAGGGCTTCGAGGGCGCCGTCCTCGTAGTCGGGCGCGACGATGACCTCGGTGAAGATCTCGGCGACCTGCTCCGCCATCTCCTTGCTGACCGGGCGGTTGACCGCGATCACACCGCCGAACGCCGACAGCGGGTCACACGCGTGTGCCTTGCGGTGCGCCTCGGCGACATCCGCGCCGACGGCGATACCGCAGGGGTTGGCGTGCTTGATGATCGCGACGGCCGGCTCGTCGTGGTCGTACGCGGCACGGCGGGCGGCGTCCGTGTCCGTGTAGTTGTTGTACGACATCTCCTTGCCGTGCAGCTGCTCGGCCTCGGCGAGACCCCCGGACTCCGAGGTGTACAGCGCGGCCGGCTGGTGCGGGTTCTCGCCGTAGCGGAGGGTGTTCTTGCGCTCCCAGGTGGCGCCCAGGAAGTCGGGGAACGAGCCCGCGGCGGAGCCGCTGTCAGACGCGGCGTCGGCGGGGGCGTACTCGGACGCGAACCAGTTCGCCACCGCGACGTCGTACGCCGCCGTGTGCCGGAAGGCCTCCGCCGCGAGCCGCTTGCGGGTGGTGAGGTCGAAGCCGCCGTCCCGCACGGCCGCCAGGACATCGGCGTAGCGCGAAGGGCTGGTCACCACGGCCACGGAAGGGTGGTTCTTGGCGGCGGCGCGGACCATCGAAGGGCCGCCGATGTCGATCTGCTCGACGCACTCGTCGGGGGTCGCACCCGAGGCGACGGTCTCCCGGAAGGGGTAGAGGTTGACGACGACCAGGTCGAACGGCTCCACGCCGAGCTCCGCGAGCTGGCGCTGGTGGTCCTCGAGGCGCAGGTCGGCGAGGATGCCCGCGTGGACCTTCGGGTGCAGCGTCTTGACGCGGCCGTCCAGGCACTCGGGGAAGCCGGTCAGCTCCTCGACCTTGGTGACGGGGACGCCGGCGGCGGCGATACGGGAGGCGGTGGAGCCGGTGGAGACGAGTTCCACGCCGGCTTCGTGCAGCCCGCGAGCGAGCTCCTCGAGCCCGGTCTTGTCGTAGACGCTGACAAGCGCACGGCGGATGGCCCGCTTGGCGTTGCTCTCGGCGGTCACTGGATAACTACCTTTCGTCCCTCAATGCGATAGCCGTTGCGGGCGAGCCGCCCCACGACATCGACGAGCAGCCTGCGCTCGACTTCCTTGATGCGCTCGTGCAGAGCGCTCTCGTCGTCCTCGTCCCGGACCTCCACCACGCCCTGAGCGATGATCGGTCCGGTGTCGACGCCGTCGTCGACGAAGTGGACGGTGCAGCCGGTGACCCTGGCGCCGTACGCGAGCGCGTCACGGACCCCGTGGGCGCCGGGAAAACTGGGCAGCAGGGCGGGGTGCGTGTTGACGAACCGCCCGCCGAAGCGCCCGAGGAATTCCTTGCCGACGATCTTCATGAACCCCGCGGAGACGACGAGGTCGGGCTCGTAGGAGGCGACGGCCTCGGCGAGCGCGGCATCCCACTCCTCCCGGCTCTCGTACTCCTTGACCTTTCGTACGAAGGTCGGGAGCCCGGCGCGCTCGGCGCGGGCCAGCCCCTCGATGCCGTCGCGGTCGGCGCCCACGGCCACGATCTCCGCGCCGTAGGCCTCGGTGCCGGTGGCGGCGATGGCGTCGAGCAGCGCCTGGAGGTTGGTGCCTGATCCGGAGACCAGCACGACTAGGCGCTTGGCAGCCACAGCGGGGGCCTTTCTCGGGGTGCGTCGGTACGGTGGCCGGGCACGCACGGCGTTATGTACGTTCGTACGAATGCTTCGCGCCCCTGGATACGGGGAAGCCTACGAAGCGGCCGACCGTCAGCAACGATACCGGCACACCGGGCAGCCCCCACGGGACGGGGGCGTGGCCGGAAGGTAGCGTCTGGGAGGGGCCTGGTCGGGAACGCCGTTCGTGGACGGTGCGTTCACAAGGTGACGGACCTGGTGCCGCCAGCAGTAGTCAGCCGTAATCACCTAGGGGAAGACGCTCACTTGATGCCGGACCGCAGCCTGCGACTCCTCACGCTCCCCCCGCAGTCGGTGCAGGGAGGGGAGCGCCATGGCGTGCTGCTCCGCGAGCGGCCCGCCTCGCCGCCCGATGCTCCGTCGGGCGGGAACAACGGCGACGGGCGGGACGACAAGTCGGGGGACGACAATCCCTTCGCCCCGCCGCCGGAGGGCACGCCGGACCGCCCGTGGCAGCCGCGCCGCCCGGCGTCGGGCGACGGCGGCGACTCCGGCGACGGCGGCCAGGGCTCGCCCTGGGGCAGCCAGTGGAGCGACCGCCAGCCCGGCCGGTCCTCCGGCGGCTTCGGCGAACGCCCGGGCGCAGGCCCGGAGGGCCCGAGCGGCAACGGCGGCCCCGGCGCGAACATGCGCTGGGACCCGACGGACCCGGCCCAGCGCCGTGCGCGCTACGCCCTGCTCTGCGGCATGTGGGCCTTCTTCTTCGCCCTGTTCAGCTGGCCGTACGTCGCCCTGATGCTCGGCGCGCTCGCCCTGCACTGGGGCATCAGCGCCCTGCGCGCCAAGCCCCGCACCCCCGACCCCGACACCCCGGCCCCCACGAACACGGGCCGCCCCCAGACGACGGCAGCGGTGAGCGGCCTGGTCACGGCGTCCCTGGCGATCGCCCTGGTGGCAGCGGGCTTCACGGCGAAGCTGGTGTACAGCGACTACTACACCTGCACGAACGACGCCCTGACGAACGAGGCGAAGCAGGCATGCAATGAGCTGCTGCCGGAGGAGTTGCGGGGGGTGCTGGGGACCAGCGGCTGAGCTGTACCCCGTCAGCTGTACCCCTCGGACGGGCCCTAGGGGGCGGGGGCATCCCCCCGCCCCGACGCCTCCCGCAGCGCGGCCCACCGAGCCTCCCGAGCCGCGTCATCGCCCGCCCAGGGCTGTTCCGGCTCGGCGGGCAGAAAGTCGTACGGCTCAAAGCTCCCGTCATCCCCACTCTCCGGAGCCTCCGAGCCCCCCTCCTCCCTCCGCGGCTTGCCCACCTTCGCTCCAGGCTCAACCGCCCGACACCGCCACCATCGCACCCCCACCGCCACAGGCACCGCGCCTCCCACCCCCCAAGCCAGCGCGGCCACCCCCACCTGCCACCACACCGGCCCGAAGCTCGCCAGCGCCCCCACCCCCAGCGCCCCACCCGCCATCGCCCCCAGCACCGCCACGCCCCCCGCACACAGCGCCGCCGCCACCAAAGCCACCCCCGCGGTCCGCCCCCGCGACCACACCGAACCACCGCCCCGCACGCTCCCGGCCCGCCCCACGAACCACCCCACCGTCACTGCGGCCACCACCGGCACCACGCCCGCCGCCCAGTTCACCGGCGCCCCCGCCCCCGCCTCCGGCACCGCCGCCAGCAAGGGAAACGGCGGCAAGAGCGCGGCGGGCGAGGAGGACAGCGGCCCGACGACATGCCCCGCGCCCAGGGAGAAGCCGGGCCCGAGGGAGTACGCCGTCCCCCACACCGCCGCGTTCGGCATCAGCACCAGACACAGCAACAGCACCGCGAACCGCCCCGACAGCCCCTCCGTGAGCTGGAGGAACGAGGCCCGCGCCGCCGCTCCGTGCCAGACCAGCGACACCGCCAGCAACAGCGCCCCACCCCCGACCAGCACCGCCACCCCGGCCCCCGCGGCCCGCGCCGCGGCGTCCAGCCGGGCCCGCGCCTCCACCCCGACGAACAGTCGCCGCACATCCGCCGGCATCAGGATCAGCACCTCGTCCACGGCGTCCCGAGGCCGTCCGTACGCCGTCCACACCCCCGCCCCGGCGGCCGCCGCCACGACCAACGGCACCCACACCCCCGTCCACACCCAGTCCGGCCGCAGCACCCCACCCGTCGCGTACACCGCCGCGGCCGCCCCCACGGCGAGATAGCCGACTACGACGCCCGCCCAGGCCGTACGGTCGGAGACAGCAGGAGCCTCCTCCCCCTCCACCGCGTCCCGCGCAGCGCGATGCACCAGCCACACCGGCAGCGCGAGCAACAGCAACGGCGTGACACCCACCGGCGCGGGCACGCCGGAGAGCGTGTCGACGCGGACCAGTTCGGCCCCGTGCGCCAGCAGCCACAGTGCCGCCGCGACATGCAGCGCACCCCCGGGCCCGCTGTCGGGATACGGCGAACTGATCCACAGCACCATCACCAGCACGGCGAACGAGCCAAGACCGAGTCCGGCGGCCACCGCACCCCCCAGGAGGCTCGCGGCCAGTCCGGGTGATCGGTCACGCAACCGGGTGAGCAGGGACGACAACGGCGATCGACGAACGGTCGGCTGGATCACGCCCGCCATGCTCCCAACGACACGCGCTTTCCCGTCGTAACAGGCGAACTTCCGCTGTGTCGCTCAATATACGTTTATGTACTTTTTCGTCCGAAGGGGCGCCCTGTGACGCAGAGCTCTCCAGCCCCTCTCCCCCCGCCCAAGGAACGCCGACGCCTGCGCGAGTCCTGGTCGTTGACGCAGGATCAGGTCGCGGCGCGGGTGGGCGTGACCCGGGAGACCGTACGCGCGTGGGAGACCGGACGTACGACTCCGCGCGGCCGGAAACGGGAGGCGTACGCGAGACTGCTGAGCGAGCTGACCAAGCCGCCCGTACGAACAGATCCGCCTGAGGAGCCGACGCCGGCGCTGAGGCCGGGGCCCTCGGCGGTCGGCTCGCCCCACTCGCTGACGCCCGCTCAGGCCTTCGACGCGCTCTACGCGTTCTGCGCGCCCTCCCTCGTACGGCAGACCTATCTGCTCACCGGGCGGCGCGAGCTCGCGCGGGAGTCCGTCGAGCGGGCCTTCGAACTCGCCTGGCATCGCTGGCCGGAGGTGGCCGTCGACCGGGATCCAGCGGGCTGGGTGCGGGCTTCGGCGTACGAGTACGCCCTCTCCCCCTGGCACCGTTTCCGCCCCCGCTACCGGCACCCCGAACCACCGCCCGCCAGCCCCTCCGACCGCGCGCTGATGGACGTACTCCTCACCCTGCCGCCGCCGTATCGCCGGACGCTGCTGCTCTACGACGGGGTGGGCCTCGATCTCCCGGACACGGCGGCGGAGACGGAGGCCAGCACGCCCGCGGCGGCGAACCGGCTGCTGCACGCGCGCGAGGCCGTCGCCGCGCGGCTGCCGGAACTCGCCGACCCCGCCGAACTCCACCGCCGCCTGGGCGAGGTGGCGGCGGCGGAACGTCTGCGCGCCGCGAAGCCCCCGACGGTACGCACCGGCAGCGAACGCCGAGCCAGCTTCTGGACCCGCGCCGCCATCGCCTTCACGGTCGCGCTGATCGGCACGACGGCCCTGACGGTACGCACGGCCCCCGGCCAGTACGAGCCCCCCGTCGCCCCGGGCGAGACGATCCAGGGCGTACCGCCGAAGGTTGCCCCGGGCCCACTGTCGGAGGCGGAACAGGAGCTCCGCGCAAAGCTGGGGGAGGAAACGGCAAGCGGTCCGCAGAGGCTGGTACCGCTGCCGAAATGAACGCCGATGGGCCCGCCCCCCATCCGGGGAACGGGCCCACCGACGCGTAGCCGGAAGGTCAGGCGCTCAGGATCTCGCGCGCCAGCTTCGCCGTCTCCGTCGGCGTCTTGCCGACCTTGACGCCGGCGGCCTCAAGGGCCTCCTTCTTCGCCTGGGCCGTACCGGAGGAGCCGGAGACGATGGCGCCGGCGTGGCCCATGGTCTTGCCCTCGGGCGCGGTGAAGCCCGCGACATAGCCGACGACCGGCTTGGTCACGTTCTTCGCGATGAAGTCCGCGGCCCGCTCCTCGGCGTCGCCACCGATCTCGCCGATCATGACGATCAGGTCGGTGTCGGGGTCGGCCTCGAACGCGGCGAGCGCGTCGATGTGCGTGGTGCCGATGATCGGGTCGCCACCGATACCGACGGCGGTCGAGAAGCCGATGTCACGCAGCTCGTACATCATCTGGTACGTCAGCGTGCCGGACTTCGAGACCAGGCCGATACGGCCCGGCTTGGTGATGTCGCCCGGGATGATGCCGACGTTCGACTGACCCGGGGTGATGATGCCGGGGCAGTTCGGGCCGATGATGCGGGTCTTGTTGCCCTTCTTGCCGGCGTACGCCCAGAACGACGCCGAGTCGTGCACGGCGATGCCCTCGGTGATCACGACGGCCAGCGGGATCTCGGCGTCGATGGCCTCGACGACCGCGTCCTTGGTGAACTTCTCCGGCACGAAGATGACGGAGACGTTGGCGCCGGTGGCCTCGATGGCCTCCTTGACGGTGCCGTAGACCGGTACCTCGGTACCGTCGAAGTCCACGGTCGTGCCCGCCTTGCGCGGGTTCACGCCGCCCACGACGTTGGTGCCGTCGCCCAGCATGAGCTTGGTGTGCTTCATGCCCGTGGCGCCGGTCATGCCCTGGACGATGACCTTGCTGTCCTTGTTGAGCCAGATAGCCATGGTGTGTTCTGTCCTCGTCCTGAGTGCTTACTTGGCGGCGTGGGCCAGCTCGGCGGCCTTGTCGGCCGCGCCGTCCATGGTGTCGACGCGCTGCACCAGCGGGTGGTTGGCGTCGGTGAGGATCTGCCGGCCGAGCTCGGCGTTGTTGCCGTCGAGACGGACGACGAGCGGCTTGGTGACGTTCTCGCCGCGGTCCTCAAGGAGCTTCAGGGCCTGGACGATGCCGTTGGCGACCTCGTCACAGGCGGTGATGCCACCGAAGACGTTGACGAAGACGGACTTGACGTCCGGGTCGCCGAGGATGATCTCCAGACCGTTGGCCATGACCTGGGCGGAGGCGCCACCGCCGATGTCCAGGAAGTTGGCCGGCTTGACGTTGCCGTGGTTCTCACCGGCGTACGCGACGACGTCCAGGGTGCTCATGACGAGACCCGCGCCGTTGCCGATGATGCCGACCTCGCCGTCGAGCTTGACGTAGTTGAGGTTCTTCTCCTTGGCGGCGGCCTCGAGCGGGTTGGCCGCGGCCTTGTCGTGGAGCTCCTCGAAGTCGGGGTGACGGAACTCGGCGTTGTCGTCGAGCGACACCTTGCCGTCCAGGGCGATGACCTCGCCGGAGGCGACCTTCGCCAGCGGGTTCACCTCGACCAGGAGGGCGTCCTCCTTGATGAAGGTGTCCCACAGAGTGATCAGGACGTTGACGACCTTGTCGGCGACCTCGGCCGGGAACTTCGCGGCCTCGACGATCTCGCGGGCCTTGGCCTCGTCCACGCCGTCGATGGCGTCGATCGCGATCTTCGCGACGGCCTCCGGACGGGTGGCCGCCACCTCCTCGATCTCCATGCCGCCCTCGACGGAGGCGATGGAGAGGAAGGTGCGGTTGGCACGGTCGAGGAGGAAGGAGACGTAGTACTCCTCGATGATCTCCGGAGCCGTCTCGGCGATCATCACCTTGTGGACCGTGTGGCCCTTGATGTCCATGCCGAGGATGTCCGTCGCGCGGGCGACGGCCTCGTCCGGGGTGGCGGCGAGCTTCACGCCACCGGCCTTGCCACGGCCGCCAACCTTCACCTGGGCCTTGACGACGGACTTGCCACCGAGGCGCTCAGTGGCTGCGCGGGCCGCCTCAGGCGTGTCGATGACTTCACCGGCCAGCACCGGTACATCGTGCTTGGCGAAGAGGTCCCTCGCCTGGTACTCGAACAGGTCCACGCGCTTCCGTCCCTATCAGTGATCTCGCGGTTCGTTGGATGCGTGGGCGTGCCGCGAAGGGCAACGTGACGTCCGCTGTCACTAGGGAGGCGCACACGGTGTCCGAGCGCGCGGCATGTCCGTCTCGCAGGTTATCGCCGCTCGACGGGGGCTTCTAAATCAGGGGTCACACCTGAGCGGTGATACCTGTCACATGATGCCGCGATCACTGGCACAGGGTGCCCCGTGTGAAGGGCCTCACCGGGCTGGGGTTGACCCGGTGAGGCCCCTTGAACAGCCCGACGGGGCACGAATCGGTACGCCCCCGGGGGCTTCGGCCGGACGGTCCCCACCCCAATGGGGACCGCCCGGCCCGTCCGTGAGGTCCCGTCCGGACGGTCCGACGGCTTTCGGCCGTCCGGGTCCTGTCGCCTCACGGAGTCGTGATTCAGATGCTGCGCAGGTAAGCAGGCGTGACCGACCGGGCGACGCCCTCGGCACCGGTGACCGCGTTGCCGGCCAGCGGCGTGCCGGCCAGGTCCTCGGCGAAGGGGGCGACGTGGCCGGCGACGCCCTGGGCGAAGGGCTGGACGTCACCCGCGACGCCGTAGGCCACGCTCTCGGCGGCGTGCGTGAGCGGCTGGACGAGGTCCGCCACGGGCTGGGTGGCGTGACCGACGACGCCGTGCGCGAAGGGGTCGACCTCGCCGGCCAGGCCGTACGCGAGCGGCTGGGCGTCGCCCGCCACGCCGTACGCCAGCGCACCCGCGTCCGCCAGGGCCTGCCCGGCGACCGGCCCGACACCGTGCACCGCGGTGTAGGCGGCGGGCGGAAGCACGGAACGCTGCGCGTCCGCGGCGACCTGACCGACGAGACCGGCGGCGTACGGGGGTACGTCCGCGAGCGCGCCCTCGACGGTCGGCTGCACGCCGGTGACGACGGGGTGGACGTCGGAGACGGCTCCGGCGGCTACGGCGTGCGCGTCGGCGAGGGTGCCGTGGGCGACGGGCCGGACGCCGGTGACGGTTCCGTCGGCGGTCGTGCGGACCTGGGAGACGGTACCCTCGGCGACGGGCCGTACGTCGCCGATGACGCCGTACGCCAGCGCGGTGGCGGCGTCCACGGCGTGCCCGGCGGCGGTACCGACCCCGCCGACGGCGTACCCGGCGGCCATGCCCACGCCACCCACGGCCTGCCCGGCGACGGGCTGCACACCGTCGACCACACGACCGGCCACCGGCTGCACGCCCCGCACCGCGTGAGTACCGGTGGGCGCGACCCCGGCGACGGCCTGCTCGGCGAACGGGGTGACCCCTTGGACGGCGTGACCGGCCGTGGGGAAGGCTCCGTCGACGGCGGAGGTGACGAGGGGCGGGACGGCCGCGGTGGTGGTTTCTTCGAGGACGGGGGTCGCGGTGCCGGGGACCGCGGTCACCGTGCCGACCACCTTCTGCTGGACTCCGCCGGCCGTGCCGGTGACATGGCTCGGGACGGCGGCGACGCTCGCCTCGGCGGCGGTCCGGATGGCGTCGGCCTCGGCGCCGGCGGTCGCGGCGACACCGGCGGCGCGGTTCTGGGCTCCGGCGACCGTGGCCTGGGCGGCGCCCGCCGTGGCACCGGCGGTGCGGCCCGCGGCGGCCGTGGTCTGCTGCGCCTTCGTCCGTACGACGCCCTCGGCCCCCTGTGCCTGGGCGCGGGCCGCCGCCTGGGTGCCCTGGACGCGGCTCTGCGCGGCGGCGAGGGCCTGCTCGACCTCGGGGGCGAAGGCGGCGAGGGGGCCGAAGAGGTAGTCGATGGCGTCGGAGGGGTCGGGGGCTTCGGGGGTCTCCTGCTGAAGGTGCGCCGCGGTGGCCTTGGCGGACGCGGTCGCCTCCGCGGCCGTGTGCTGCGCGGGCTTCGTGGCGCGGGCCGCCTTCGCGCCCTCGGTGAGCTGGGCGGCGCCGCCCTTGAGCTTGGTCGCCTTCGTGGTCTTGGTGGTCTTGGTGGCCTTCGCCTCGGTGGTCTTGACGGACGCCGTCTGCTTCGAGGTGCCGGCGACCGTCTCGGTCACGCCCTCGGTGACGTCTTCCGTCACGCCGGAGACGGTGTTCTCCACACCGTTCTCCACACCGGAGACGAGATCCTCGACGGTGTCACCGACCGGGTCGGAGCCGGCGTCCGGCACGGACAGGGTGGAGGAGGGGAGCTCGGACGCGTTGGCAGCGGTGGAGCCGAGCGCCCAGGCGCCGGTGACACCGGCGGCTATGACGATGGAACGGCGGATGTTCTTGTTCATACGTGCGTCAGATCCTTAGGGATTCCGAGACAGACGGGACTTGGGGATTCCGGCGCCGGGTCAAACGACTCCGGCGGCTTCCGTCCGGGGTTCGGAAAGGGCGTTCCGGACGGGCGGGCAGACCTGATTCCGCCCCCGCGCGGCAGGTCCACTGCGCGGGAAAGGCCTGCTCTAAGCGGGGGATACGGGAATGTCCCGGTACTCGTCCCGGGTCTCGTCGGCGCTGACGCGCGCGGCGGAGCCGGGCACCAACCGCAGCGGGGCCCGGTGGTTCAGGGCGACGGCATGGGCATCGCCGTGCCTGGGCGTGCCGTTGTCGACCGCCGCCTGATGGTCCAACGCACCGCCCGGATCATCGGCGGGCGCACGCCGCGCGGGCGCGGGCGATTCGGCACGGTGGGGGTGCGCGGAGGTGCGGGGCGGGGTGGTGTCGTACGACGTGATGCCCCGCGGACCGTGCGCGTGCGTCGTGGCCTTCTTGGCCGGACCCTCGGAGTCCTCCTCACCGCCCGGCGAGGAAGCCACCGGCCCCGGCTGCGGTGCTGTGGCGTCCGGTGCGGGCAGCGTCTGCTCCGGCAGTACGGGCAGTTCCGGCAGACCGGGGAGCACGGGCAGCCCCGCCCCCGGCGACGGGGACAGCCCCGGCAGGGTGGGCAGTGACTCCAGCGGCGGCACCTTGGCCCGGGCTTCGTCCAGCCCGTCGGTCACCGCGCCGACCACCTCACCGACCGGCCGCACGACGCGCTCGCCAACGGCCGGGACGATGTGCTCGCCAACGGCCGGGAGGATGTGCTCGGTGACAGGCCGAAGGATGCCGTCACCGTCGACGGCTTCGGGAGCCGACGGCCTTGGAAGCACGGGCTCTTGAACCGGGGATTCCTGAACCTGGGGTTCCTGAACCGGCCGTTCCTGAACCACCGACTCGGCAACCCGCTCAACCTGCGTGCGCACGTCGACCGACAGAGCCGTCGGCGTGTCCTCCGCCGCCTGCGCCTGCTGCCCGCCGAGGACTCCGAGTGCGAACAACCCGCCCAGCAGCAGCGCCAGATACAGCGCACGCCGTCCGGCCGCCGTGCGCAGTATGCGCAGAGCGGCACCGGGCAATACTGCTGACAGGGCCAAGAGGGGGTGGGTCCTCCCGTACGGCGGGACAAGAGACGCGTGACGCGGCGCACCGCTGAACGAGTCTCGATCCTTGCACGGGACTCCCGAGGCTGCGCAAGCCCCCCGTTACCGATGAGTACTCATGTCCGTTTTACTGACCCAAGTCGGGAGACAACGGGGCGTCAGTACGTCGACAAATCACCCGCGGAACGGCATCACACCGGGTCCGGTATCGGAATCGGCCGCTTCTCGATCGCCGCCGCCATCACCTCCGGGAACAGATCCGGCGTACAGGCGAACGCCGGTGCCCCCAGCGCGGCGAGCGCGGCCGCGTGCTCTCTGTCGTACGCCGGCGCCCCCTCGTCGGACAGCGCGAGCAGCGCCACGAACTGCACGCCCGACGCCTTCATTGCCGCCACCCGCTTCAGCATCTCGTCACGGATGCCCCCTTCGTAGAGGTCGCTGATCAGCACGACCACCGTCTCGGCGGGCCGGGTGATCTGCGACTGGCAGTACGCCAGCGCCCGGTTGATGTCCGTACCGCCACCGAGCTGTGTGCCGAACAGCACGTCCACCGGGTCGTCGAGTTGGTCGGTGAGGTCGACGACCGCGGTGTCGAAGACGACGAGCCGCGTGTCGATCGACCGCATGGACGCCAGCACCGCCCCGAACACCGACGCGTAGACCACCGACGCCGCCATCGACCCCGACTGGTCGATGCAGAGCACGACCTCCTTCTTCACCGACTGGGAGGCCCGCCCGTAGCCGATGAGCCGCTCGGGCACGATCGTCCGGTACTGAGGCAGATAGTGCTTGAGGTTCGCGGCGATCGTGCGGTTCCAGTCGATGTCGTGATGGCGCGGCCGGTTGATCCGCGCGCTGCGGTCGAGGGCGCCGGTGAGCGTGGCCCGGGTGCGGGTGGCGAGGCGCTTCTCCAGGTTCTCGACGACCTTGCGCACAACGGCCCGTGCCGTCTCCTTCGTCGTCTCCGGCATGGCCTTGTTGAGGGAGAGGAGGGTCCCGACGAGATGCACGTCGGCCTCCACCGCCTCCAGCATCTCCGGTTCCAGCAGCAACGTGGAAAGCCCGAGCCGGTCGATGGCGTCGCGCTGCATGACCTGCACGACGGAGGAGGGAAAGTAGGTGCGGATGTCCCCGAGCCAGCGGGCGACGGACGGTGCCGACGCCCCGAGCCCCGCCGAACGGTCCTTCCCTGTCTGCGCTCTGTCCCCTTTTCCATAGAGCGCGGCGAGCGCCCCGTCCATCGCGGCGTCCTGCCCGGCGAGCCTGCATCCGGTGCCGTCGGCGGTGTCGCCGCCGAGCACGAGCCGCCAGCGCCGCAGCCGCTCCTGCGCCGGGTCCGTCAGGTCGTTCGTCATCCGCGCGTCCCTCCATCGAGCCGCTGCCACAGCGGGATCACCGGCACGGTCGTCGTCGGCCGGCCTTCCACCCGCAGCCCCTCACCCTGCCCAGCGGAGTCCGCCGCCTGTACCCGCTCCCCCGGCTCCCTCAGCCCGTCGGTCGTCATCGCGCCACCCCCACCAGTTCGTCGTCTTCCGTCTCCAGTCCCAACAGCAGCCGCACCACCGGCAGTACGGCATCCGCCCGCGCCTGGTCCAGCTCGACCGCGAACCCGGGTACGCCGGAACCCGTGACCGCCGCCGCGCCCCGCTGCCCGGGCCCCCGCCGCACCAGCTCCCCGAGCGTTCTGCGCACGCCCGGCTCGTACGCCGAGAAGGTGCGCCGCAGCAGCGGCAGTACGTCGGTGAAGGCGTCCGCCGGCACCCCGGTCAGCCAGGCGTCGACCAGGCCGAGCAGCCGCTCGTCGTGCACGAGCAGCATCCCGCCGCCGGAGCCGCCGCCGACGAAGCCCTCGATCCAGGCCGCCGCGTCCCCGGGCGGTGTCCCTGGCGACAGCACGAGCCCCATGAGCCGAGCCGCCTCGTCCTGCGCCAACTCCCCTTCGTCCAGCAGGAGTCGCACAGCACGCCCGCGGATCACACCGGGAACCGTGTCCCGCACGGACAGCACCTTGAGCACCGCCCGCCAGCGCCCGCGCAGCTCGCCGTGTCCCGGCGCGGGCGCGTCGCCGAGCAGCCCCACCGCTCCGTGCACCGCGTCCACATGGCGCCGTATCTCCTCGGCGGCATCCGCGTCGAGGCCCGCGCAGGCCGGGGGCAGCCCGACGAAGATTCGCTCGGCGAGGCCCGCGGCGACCTCCGCGAGCGCCCCGGTGTCGGTGCCGCGCACATCGCCGTAGCGCAGGGAGCGGACCAGGGCCGGAAGGGCCTGGGCGAGATGGCCGACGTCCGTGTCGAGCGCGGCCCGGTCGGCGAGCACCCGCATCACCGTCGGCAACGCGTCCGGCAGTTCGGCCAGCAGACACCGCTCGGCGAGCGCGGTGACATCGGCGAGGTGCTGCGCGGAGACGGCGTCCGCCTCGGACTTGGCGGTCGCGGCGGCGAGTACGGTCGTCCCCCACCCCCCGGCCTCGGCGACCCGCACGGACAGCTCGGGCTCCCAGCGCAGCCGCCAGGTCTCCCGGAACGTGCCCGTGCTCCCCCGCGAGGCGACCGGCTCTCCCCACGGCACACCCAGCAGCCGCAGCCGGTGCAGCAGCCGGCTGCGCCCGGCGTCGGTCTCCTTGCGCAGATCCAGCTCCAACTCGCGCTCCAGCGCCTCCGGTTTGAGCCGCAGCCGGCGCTGGATCCGGTCGAGGTCCCGCTGGAGCGGCACGGCGGGCGCGTCCTGCGGCACCTCCCCCAGCACATCGCCGACGACCAGCCGGTCGTGCACCAGCGCCAGCGGCACGTCCGAGCCGTCGCACATCACCGCCCGTACGGCGTCCGTCGTCTCGCTCAGGCCGGGCAGCGGGCGGCCGCGCATCGCCGCGAGCGTTTCGGCCAGCCGTACCGCCTCGATGACATGCGCGGAGGACACGATCCGGTCCTCGGCCCGCAGCAGCCCCGCCACCTTGGTCAGCCACCGCTCGACCGGCCGGTCCTGCGCGCGGAACAGATGCCCGTACCAGCCCGGAGAGTCGATGCCCGCGCCGTAGCCGCTGGCCCGCGCCAGCCTGCGATGGGTCCATGGCACCCAGGTCATGTCCGCCTTGACCTTGGGCAGGCCCTTCAGCAGGGCCCGGTCGGCGGCGACGGTGGTCCGCTCGCTCAGCGCGGGCACATGCCACGCCCCGCACACGACGGCCACCGCGTCCCCGAACTCCTTCTGTGCGGCCCGCACTTGGAGCCGCATGTACGCCTCGCGCACTAGGTCCCGCTGATGTCCGCCGCTGCCGTACACCTCCCGCAGCGCGGCCATGGCCTCCGCCAGCACGGCGAACGGCGCGAGCGGATCCCCCGCGGCACCGACTCCGCGGTGCTCGACGACGTCCTCCCACCAGCGCTCGGCGTCGTCGTATCCGGCGGCTTCGGCGAGCACGGCGAGGGGGTCGATCCGGACATCGGCGGTCGCCTCCTCAGGGTCGTCGGCCGTCCCCTCCACCGCTTCCTTCTCCCAGGCCAGCGTGTGCGTGGCCGGAAGGTCGATGAAGCGGGCCGGTACCTCGTGCTCCAGGGCCCAGCGGATAGCGACCCACTCCGGGGAGAACTCTGCCAGCGGCCAGAACGCCGAGCGTCCTGGCTCGTCCACGGCGTGGGCGAGGAGGGCGACCGGCGGGCGCATGTCCTCCTCGGCCGCCAGCGGGATCAGCGTGTCCGCCTCGGGCGGCCCCTCGATCAGCACCGCGCGCGGCCGGGCCGTGTCCAGCGCCGCCCGGACGGCCCGCGCCGACCCAGGCCCGTGGTGCCGTACGCCGAGCAGCAGCGGCCCGGCGCCGGGGTCAGCTCCCGTCGTCATACCGTCCCCCTCGCCTGGCCGGCCACCTCGTGTCGTCGCCGTTCATCCGGTCCCCCTGGTACGCGGTCATGCGCTCACCTCCCGGCAGGCGCGGTAGAAGTCGGTCCAGCCGTCGCGCTCGCGGACGACGGCCTCCAGGTACTCCTGCCAGACGACCCGGTCGGCCGCCGGATCGCGGACCACGGCGCCGAGAATGCCCGCGGCGACATCGGCGGGCCGCAGTACGCCGTCCCCGAAGTGGGCGGAGAGCGCGAGGCCGCCCGTGACGACGGAGATCGCCTCGGCCGTGGAGAGGGTGCCGCTCGGCGACTTCACCTTCGTCCGGCCGTCCGAGGTCACCCCGTCGCGCAGCTCGCGGAAGACGGTCACCACCCGGCGGATCTCGTCGATGCCGTCGGGCACGGCCGGCAGGTCCAGGGAGCGTCCGATCTGGTCGACGCGCCGGGAGACGATGTCGACCTCGGCGTCGACGCTCTCCGGCAGCGGCAGCACGACTGTGTTGAAGCGGCGGCGCAGGGCGCTGGACAGGTCGTTGACCCCGCGGTCGCGGTCGTTGGCGGTGGCGATGAGGTTGAAGCCGCGGACGGCCTGGACCTCCTGGCCCAGCTCGGGGATGGGCAGGGTCTTCTCCGACAGGATCGTGATGAGCGTGTCCTGTACGTCGGCAGGGATGCGGGTCAGCTCCTCGACGCGAGCCGTCATGCCCTCCGCCATGGCCCGCATGACGGGGCTCGGCACCAGCGCGTCCCGGCTCGGGCCGTGCGCGAGCAGTTGCGCGTAGTTCCAGCCGTACCGGATCGCCTCCTCCGGGGTGCCGGCGGTGCCCTGCACGAGCAGGGTCGAGTCGCCGCTGACGGCCGCGGCCAGGTGCTCGGACACCCAGGTCTTGGCGGTGCCGGGCACGCCGAGCAGGAGCAGGGCGCGGTCGGTGGCGAGTGTGGTGACGGCGACCTCGACGATGCGGCGCGGTCCCACGTACTTCGGAGTGATCACCGTGCCGTCCGGCAGTGTGCCCCCGAGCAGATAGGTCGCCACGGCCCAGGGCGACAGCTTCCAGCGGGCCGGGCGCGGGCGGTCGTCCTGCGCGGCCAGCGCGGACAGTTCGGCCGCGAAGGCGTCCTCGGCATGCGGTCGCAACGCCTCGGTCGGTGTGCTCTCGCGGGTTGTCTCGGACGTCGGGTCCACGGACACGGTCATGGCTAAGTCCCCCTCCAGCTCGGCCGGTTCGGATCTGCCACCAACCGTGCACCACGCCACTGACAATCGGTCCTGACCTGCGCAAACGCGCTCGCCGAGCCGATTGTCAGTGGGGGGATCTACCTTCGAAGGCATGACTCAGCAGGGGGTGCGCTGGAGCGCGGAGCAGGTGCTGGCACTGGCGCCTGACGCCGCGTCACGCAAAGCGGGCGGCAAACTCGGCGCGGCCGGGCCGTGGTCCGAGGCGGGCAGTACCGACGAGGGGACGGTGTGGGGGCTGTGCAAGGGCAGTGGCAGCAAGCCGTATCAGACGGTCGTGGACATCGCGGACGCGTCAGGGCCCGCGTACAAGTGCAGTTGTCCGAGCCGGAAGTTCCCGTGCAAACACGCCCTCGGGCTGCTGTTGCTGTGGGCGGGCGGGGACGGAGCGGTGCCGCAGGCGGAGCCGCCGGAGTGGGCGGAGCAGTGGCTGGAGGGGAGAAGGAAGCGCGCGGAGCAGAAGCGGACGGAGGGCGGTTCCGGGTCCCCGTCGGGCTCGGCTGATCCGGAGGCGGCGCGGCGGCGGGCGGAGCGCCGGGCGGAGAAGGTCACCGCGGGGGCGACGGAGCTGGAGCAGCGCCTGGCGGATCTGCTGCGCGGCGGACTGGCCGGCGCGGAGCAGGCAGGGTACGGGCTGTGGGAGGAGACGGCGGCCCGCATGGTCGACGCCCAGGCGTCGGGACTGGCGGCGCGCGTCCGGGAGTTGGGGGCGATCCCGTCGTCCGGGCCCGGCTGGCCGGTGCGGCTGCTGGAGGAGTGCGCGCTGCTCCACCTCCTCGACCAGGGCTGGCTGCACCGCGAGCGGCTGCCGGAGGACCTGGCGGCGACGGTCCGCTCCCGCATCGGCCTGCCCGCGTCCCCGGAGGGCACGCCGATCCGCGACCGCTGGCTGGTCCTCGCCCAGTACGACACGGCGGACACCCGCCTGACCACCCGCCGGATCTGGCTCTACGGCGCCGACTCGACCCGCACCGCACTCCTCCTCTCCTACGGCGCCGGAGGCCGCGCCCCCGAACTCGCCCTGCCGGTCGGGCTGACCGTGGAGGCGGAGGTGTCCTCTTACCCGGGCGCAGGCCAGTTGCGGGCGTCGCTCGGCGAGCGGTTCGCCGCGCCCGTGCCCACGTCGATACGTCCGCCAGGGATGACGACGGCGCAGGCGGCCGCCCGTTACGGCGAGGCGCTGCGGGACGACCCCTGGCTGGACTCGGTCCCGGTGACGCTGGAACGGGTGATACCGACTCCGGACGGCGAGTCCTGGCAGCTGGCGGACGCCGGCACGGACACGGCCCTGCCGCTCACACCCACGGCCAGGTCCCGCCCCGGCCTGTGGAAGCTGGTCGCCCTGTCGGGCGGCGAGCCGGTCAAGGTCTTCGGCGAGTGCGGCCACCGGGGCTTCACCCCGCTCGCGGCCTGGCCACAGGGGACGGGCGAGGCGGTGGCGCTGTGCTGAACCGACGCCGACGCACCCCGAGGCCCCTCCCCGGCACCCCACAGAAGGGACGACCCTCATGAACAGGACCCCGGACGCGCCCGCCTGGGAAGAGCTCGTCACCACCGCCCTGCTCGGCACCGACCGCCGCACCCCACCGGGCGGCGACCCGGCCCGGGAGGCACCGGTCGCCCTGCTGGACGCGGCGGCCGTGGAGACCGTACGGCGGCGGGCGGGCCTGCTCCCGGCCCGTGCGGCGGACCGCCCCGAACCGGCCCCCGAGGACGCCCGCCCCGCGCTGCCCCCGGCGGCGGCCCGCAGGCTGGCGCTGCTGCTGGCCGACCGTGCGGGAGGCACGGGCGGCGGACGCAGAGGCACGTCGCCGGACCTCATGGAGCTGCTCCCCCAGTGGCTGACGGCGGCCAACGCCCACGGCTACGCGGCGCCCCCGCAGATGCTGCCCGCCCTGCTGGACGCGGCCCGGGGACGCACGGACCTACGGCCTGCGGCACTGCGTTTCGCGGGCACGCGCGCGGTGTGGCTCGCCAGGCTGAACCCGGACTGGCGGTTCGCCCTGCGCGCGACGCCCGGCGGCGGCACGGCGCTGCCCCGCCCCGAGGAGCAGGAGAGAGTGCAACGACTGTGGCGGGAGGGTCTGTTCGCCGAGCGGGTCGCCCTGCTCGCCGCGATACGCGCGCGTGAACCCGCTGCCGCGCGGGAGCTGCTCGCCACGACCTGGGCGACGGAGCGGGCGGAGGACCGGCTGATGTTCCTGGACTCGCTGCGGACCGGACTCGGCCCGTCGGACGAGCCGTTCCTGGAGCAGGCCCTGGCCGACCGGAGCCGCAATGTGCGGGCGACGGCGGCGGAGTTGCTGTCGGCGCTGCCCGGATCGGCGCTGGCCGGGCGGATGGCGGTCCGGGCCGGGGCGTGCGTGGCCGTGGACCGCACCCGGGACATCCCGACGATCACTGTTGAGGCACCGCACGAGTGTGATCCGAGCATGGAGCGCGACGGTGTCGTGCCCAAGGCTCCGGCGGGACGCGGGGAACGGTCGTGGTGGTTGGGACAGTTGGTGGAGGCGGCACCGCTCGGCACCTGGCCGGGGCGGCTGGGCGGCCGTACGCCCGCGGAGATCGTGGCCCTGCCGGTGGCGGACGACTGGCAGGCCGAGCTGCACGCGGCCTGGTGCCGGGCGGCCGTACGACAGCGGGACGCCGAGTGGGCGCGGGCGCTGCTCGGGACGCCGTCGGCGCCGGAGGCCGGCGGGCCCGGGGCGGTGTCGCTGGCCGAGCGGGCGAAGCTGCTGGGCACGCTGGACGCGGGCGAACGGGCCGAGTGGGTGGCCGGATTCATCGCGCGGCACGGGCTGTCCGAGGCGTTCCAACTGCTCGGGGTGTGCGCCGTGCCATGGGCCGCGCCGCTCGGGCGGGCGGTCGTCGACGCGCTCAATATCGCGCGGGACGCGGGGAGTTATCCATGGAGCTTCAGCGGAGTGATGGGCCTGGCCGAACGCTGCCTGGACCCGTCCGAGGCGAGCCGCCTCGACGGCCTGCTGGCCGTACCCGACGAACCGGAGGACGCGTCACCGGGGGCCGGGGGGTACTGGGCGGAGGCGTTCCAGCGCCTGGTCACGACGTTGCGGTTGCGGGCGGCGATGATCGAGGAGCTGAACGGGACGGCGCGGGCCGGCGACCAGCCCACCCGCGCCGAAAGAACCGCTCAGCCCCCGGAGACGCTCGGCTGACGCACGTTCGCCCGGACCCAGTCCACGATCGACTGTGTGGTCGCCCCCGGCGTGAAGATCTCCGCGACGCCCTTCTCCTTCAGCGGAGCGATGTCCGCCTCCGGGATGATGCCGCCGCCGAAGACCAGGATGTCCTCCGCGTCCCGCTCCTTGAGCAGCGCGATCACCGCGGCGAACAGCGTGTTGTGGGCGCCGGAGAGGATGGAGAGACCGATCGCGTCGGCGTCCTCCTGGATCGCCGTGTCGACGATCTGCTCGGGCGTCTGGTGCAGGCCCGTGTAGATGACCTCCATACCGGCGTCGCGCAGCGCCCGCGCGATCACCTTCGCCCCGCGATCGTGGCCGTCGAGCCCCGGCTTGGCCACCACCACGCGGATCGGACCGGCTGCCACACCCATCACTGCCTCCATGAAGCGACTACATCCATCCGTACCGTCAAGTACCGCACACATCACTCGCGCCGTACACGCCGCACACGCCGTGGCACGGACGCCCCGAGCCACACCGCCCGGGGAAGTGAACGAACGTTATCGCCAGCATCCCGCAACCCGCAGTTTCACGGTGGAGACCGAGGGGGAAATCACACGGTGGGACACGTTCGCCGCGCACCGTTCCGACCCTCTGCGGCTCACGGACCGCAGACAGAGGCGGCCGTCGGGCCACAGCCGGAACACGCGCATCGGGAGCCGCAACGAGGTCGCCGCACCACCGCGCCGCAGGCCGCGCGTCGTGGCGGTGCGGCGCGTCGTCGAGGGCACGAAGAGCACGTAGGGCAGGTAAGGCACGACAGCGGGGAGCCTCGTCGCCACACCGGCAGGGAGCCTCGTCACGTCAACGGCGTCATGGACGTCACACGCCGCTCCCACCCCGCGCAGCCCGCTCGCGCACCGTCGGCCGACCTCGGTGCGTCTTCCCATGAGGGCACACGGGGGACAGAGCCGTCCTCGGGTGTGCCGACAGGAGGTCGGCCATGAAGGTCACCAAGGCAGTGCTGCCCTTTCTTCCGCTCTGTCAGCGGCTCCTCCCGAGCCGACTGGCCGGACTGTCCATGGCGCTGTTGAAGGCCACCGCCCTCGAAATCGCGATCCTCGCCGGGCACCTCCTCCTCTATCCATCCGGAATCGCCCAGGAGCGCAGGACCGCGCTCCCTCCACAGGGCTCCCCGGACACGCCTCAGCTGCCGACGGAGACGAAGCCCCCGGTCGTGCTGCTGCACGGGTTCATCGACAACCGCTCGGTCTTCGTGCTGCTGCGCCGCAGCCTCGCCCAGCACGGCAGGCACCAGATCGAGTCGCTCAACTACTCCCCGCTGACCTGCGACATCCGCACGGCGGCCGAGCTGCTCGGCCGGCACATCGAGGAGATCTGCGCGCGTACGGGCAGCAAGCAGGTGGATGTCGTCGGGCACAGCCTCGGCGGCCTCATCGCCCGTTACTACGTACAGCGCCTCGGCGGTGACCTCCGCGTCCGCACGCTGGTCACCCTCGGCACCCCGCACTCGGGCACCCGCGTGGTGCCGCTGGCCAACGCGCACCCCATCGTCCGGCAGATGCGCCCCGGCTCGCCGGTGCTGGAGGAGCTGGCCCGGCCCGCCCCCGGCTGCCGTACGCACTTCGTCAGTTTCTGGAGCGACCTCGATCACCTGATGGACCCGCTGGAGACGGCCTGCATGGACCACCCCGATCTGCTGGCGCAGAACGTGCGGGTGAGCGGGGTCGGACATCTCGCCCTGCCCGTGCACCCGGCCGTGGCGGCGGGGATAAGGCAGGCCCTCGACACCGAGACGACAGGAGCCGAAGCCGCTCGCGCCGCCGGTCTGACGGTGGCGTGAGCCGTCCCGGAAACGACTGAAGCCTCGAACGGTATTCGAACGAAAGGCCAAAGTCGCGTCCACAGTCCCCCGAAACACGGCCGAATGCCCGTTTCCCGCAAGCGTGAAACCTGCCGAAGATTGTCGTGCCCGCGTACCGCCGGGTACAGTCACCGCACTGCTCTGGCAGCCCCTGTTGTCGAGGCGAAAGAGAAGTTGGTGAACGACCGTCACCCGTCGGGGACCATGACCACCCCGGCTCCGGCTTCCGACGCCGCCTCCGCGCACTACGCGTCGTACGGCACCCAGGAAGCCCAGTACGGCGACTTCACCACGTACGGTCACTACGACGCCACCGGTTTTCAGCAGACCACCGGAACCTTCGACACCGACCCGCTGTTCGGCTCGATGCCGGGCGAGAGCACCGGCACCTACGACTCGGGTCAGTGGTCGACGGGCGGTCATCAGCCCCTGAACTACGACGCGTACGCGGCCCAGCACCACGCCGCCTATGACACCGGCGCGTACGAGACGACGGCCTGGTCGGCCGAGTACCAGCAGCTGTCCAGCGTTCCGCCGCAGGCCACGAGCCCCGACACCAGCGGACAGTGGGACGCGGGCGCCTGGCTCCAGCCCGACCCGTCCGGCGCCCCCGCCGACCAGACCCAGCACTGGGAATGGGGCACGCAGACCTTCGACACCGGCGCGTACGACGCCACGCAGTGGAACTCCGATGGCGCCACGACCGGGGCCGACGACTTCGAGCAACGAGCCGAATCGTTCGGCCAGCAGGCGACGGCGACCTTCGAGCAGCTCTCGGCCGAGGAAACGCCGTACGACCAGACGCAGACGCCGTACGAGGAAACGGTCTCCGGCGAAGGCGAGTTGATCTCCACCGGCGAACTCCCCGCCGTCAGCCTCCTCCTCGACGACCAGGAGGAGACCGCCGCCCCCGCCCCGGGCCCCCGCACGGCCGCCCGCGGCGCGTCCCGCTCCCGGCGCCGTCCCCCCGCCAAGCGTTCCGCGCTGCTGACCGTCGCCGTGCCGTCGGCCTGTGTCATGGGGGTGGCCGGGATCGCCGCCGCCTCCGTCGGCACGCTGACGACCGACGAGAAGGAGACGTCGACGACGGCGTCGGACGCGCAGGCGGTCAAGCCCTCGACGGCCAACAACAAGCTGGACACCCAGTTGGAGAGCCTCTCGGCCGGCGCCGACGACTTCGCCGACCGGGCCAGCCGTACGCAGGAGCGCATCGACCTCAAGGCCGAGCAGGAGGCCGAGCGGAAGAAGGCGGCCGAGGAAGCGGCCCGCAAGGAGCGACTGCGCCCGAAGTTCGCACTGCCGGTCGCACAGCACGGGCTCAGCGCCTATTACGGCCAGGCCGGCATCAACTGGATGTCCGTGCACACCGGCATCGACTTCCCGGTGTCGTACGGCACCCCGGTGCTGGCCGCGACCGACGGCACCGTGCGCACCCAGTGGAACGGCGCCTACGGCAACATGATGATCGTGACCGCGATGGACGGCACGGAGACGTGGTACTGCCACCTCTCCACGTACCAGGTCGCCTCCGGTACGACGGTGAAGGCCGGCGACCAGATCGCGTTCTCCGGCAACTCAGGCAACTCGACAGGCCCGCACCTGCACTTCGAGGTCCGCCCGGGCGGGGGGTCGGCCATCGACCCGCTGACCTGGCTGCGCAGCCACGGCCTCGAACCCTCGTAACCGCCCGACGAGCCCCCGCCGTTCGGCAGCGGGGGCCTTTCGTCGCTACAGCTTCTCCACCGGCGCGTACCGCAGCAGCAGCCGCTTCGGCTTGGTGTCGCCGAAGTCGATCGTCGCCTCGGCGTTCGCGCCCGTGCCCTTGACCGCCATCACGGTGCCGAGCCCGAACTGGTCGTGCGTGACCCGGTCCCCGACTGCCAGCGAGACGACCGGCTTCTCGGAGGTCCGCCGGGTGGCGAAGCCGGACGCGCCGGACGCCGAGGAGCGCGAACGCGACGACGACAGCGAGGCCGCCACACCGGACGCGGGCCCGGAGGACACCGGCGAGGTGGCGCCCGTGCGCTTCCAGTCGACGTGCTGCGCGGGGATCTCCTCCAGGAAGCGGGAGGGCGGGTTGTACGACGGCTGCCCCCACGCGCTGCGCATCGACGAGCGCGTCAGATACAGCCGTTCACGCGCGCGTGTGATGCCGACGTAGGCGAGGCGCCGCTCCTCCTCCAGCTCCTTGGTCTGGCCGAGGGCGCGCATGTGCGGGAAGACGCCGTCCTCCATGCCGGTGAGGAAGACGACCGGGAACTCAAGTCCCTTGGCGGTGTGCAGGGTCATCAGGGTGATGACGCCGGAGCCGTCCTCGTCCTCGTCGGGGATCTGGTCGGAGTCGGCGACCAGCGCGACCCGCTCCAGGAAGTCGGCGAGCGAGCCGGACGCCTCGCCCTCGCCGGACTCCTGCTCGAACTCCAGGGCCACGGCGGCGAGTTCCTGGAGGTTCTCGATCCGGGTCTCGTCCTGCGGGTCGGTGGAGGCCTGCAACTCGGCGAGGTAGCCGGTGCGTTCGAGCACCGCCTCCAGGACGGTCGCCGGTCCCGCGCCGGACTCGACGATCGTACGGAGCTCCTCCATCAGCGCGTTGAACCGCTTGACGGCGTTGGTGGAGCGCGCGGCCATGCCGTACGCCTCGTCCACGCGCTTGAGCGCCTGCGGGAAGCTGATCTTCTCGCGCTGGGAGAGGGCGTCGATCATCGCCTCGGCGCGGTCGCCGATGCCGCGCTTGGGGACGTTCAGGATGCGCCGCAGGGGGACCGAGTCCTCCGGGTTGGCCAGCACCCGCAGGTAGGCCAGGACGTCCCGGACCTCCTTGCGCTCGTAGAAGCGGACGCCGCCGACGACCTTGTAGGGCAGGCCGACGCGGATGAAGACCTCTTCGAAGACACGGGACTGGGCGTTGGTGCGGTAGAAGACGGCGACGTCGCCGGCCTTCGCGTCGCCCGCGTCCGTGAGGCGGTCTATCTCGTCGGCGACGAACTGCGCCTCGTCGTGCTCGGTGTCGGCGACATAGCCGGTGATGCGCGCGCCCGCGCCCGCGTTGGTCCACAGGTTCTTGGGGCGGCGGGACTCGTTGCGCTCGATGACGGCGTTGGCGGCGGTGAGGATCGTCTGGGTGGAGCGGTAGTTCTGCTCCAGCAGGATCGTCGTGGCGTCCGGGTAGTCCTCCTCGAACTGGAGGATGTTGCGGATGGTCGCGCCGCGGAAGGCGTAGATCGACTGGTCGGCGTCACCGACGACGCAGAGCTCGGCGGGCTGCAGGTCGTAGTCGCTGGGCGGTACGTCGACGGGGTGCTCGGAGGTGCCCACGAACTCGCGCACGAGCGCGTACTGGGCGTGGTTGGTGTCCTGGTACTCGTCGACGAGGACGTGCCGGAAGCGGCGGCGGTAGTGCTCGGCGACGTCCGGGAAGGCGCGCAGCAGATTGACCGTCGTCATGATCAGGTCGTCGAAGTCCAGCGCGTTCGCCTCGCGAAGGCGGGACTGGTACATCGCGTATGCCTGGGCGAGGGTCTTCTCGAAGCCGTCGGTGGCCTGGGCGGCGAAGTCCTCCTCGTCGATCAGCTCGTTCTTGAGGTTCGAGATCTTCGCGCTGAAGGACTTGGGCGGATACCGCTTGGGGTCGAGATCGAGATCCCGGCAGACGAGCGCCATCAGACGCTTGCTGTCGGCGGCGTCGTAGATCGAGAAGGAGGAGGTGAAGCCGAGCTTCTTGCTCTCCCGCCGCAGGATCCGCACGCACGCGCTGTGGAAGGTCATCACCCACATCGCGTTCGCGCGCGGGCCGACGAGCTGCTCGACGCGCTCCTTCATCTCGCCCGCGGCCTTGTTGGTGAAGGTGATCGCGAGGATCTGCCCGGGGTGCACATTCCGCTCGGCGAGCAGATAGGCGATGCGGTGCGTGAGCACGCGCGTCTTGCCGGACCCGGCGCCGGCCACGATGAGCAGCGGGGTGCCGGAGTGCACGACGGCCGCGCGCTGGTTGTCGTTCAGCCCCTCGATGAGCGCGGCCGCGTCGATCGCCGGGCGCGGGGCGCCGTCACGGTAGTAGGCGTCCCGGTCCGGCGGCACGTCGAACTTCCCACCGAACAGATCGTCCGGAACCGGCTCCGGAGCGTGATCGTCCTCGGGCGGTGGCGGGGGTTCCTCGTCGTGCCCGCGAGGGGCCTTGAGGTCCGCCAGGAAGCTGTCGTCAAAGAGGCTGCTCATCGCTCTCCGAGTCTAGGGCTCCCCACTGACAGCCCGCCGCCGCCCTTGAGAACATCCCCCGAATCAGAAGCCGAGGATCTTCCAGACCTGGCCGCCGGGGGTCTTCTTGCCCTCCAGTACGGTGCCGTCACGGTCCGCGATCGACCAGGCCGAGACATAGACCTTTCCGTCGTACGGGTCGACGGCCACGCCCGCCGGGAACGGGACCTTCACGTCGGTGCGCTTGCCGCCGGAGACCTTGGTCACGACGCCGGCGAAGAGCTGGCTGACGTACAGGTCTCCGCTGTGGTTGACGGCGAGGCCGCTGATCGGGCCGAAGCCGGACTTCCAGCCGAGGATCTTGCCGGTCCAGGGGTCGACGCGCCACACGCGCGCGGTGGGCTTCTCGGTGAGGCCGTTCAGCTCGCCGACGTAGAGCCTGCCGCGGGGCCGAGCGCCAGGGACGTGGGGACGGACTCGCGGCCGTTGTGGTCCGGGAAGACGGTGAAGGGGCGGGCCTTGCCGGACTTCGAGATCTCGACCAGGTCGTTCCCTGCCGCGTCCGCGACGATCTTCCGGCCGTCGGGCAGGGCGAGGACGGCGTACGGGTTGGACTCAAGGCTCGCCTTGTGCGGGTTGTACTTCAGCTCCACGGCGGACACGTCGGCACCCCGGCCTCCGGCGGGACGAAGGTCTCCACGCCCCAGGCGGCGGCTGTACGAGGACCCCGTCAAGGCCTTCGTACAGCCGCCGCCTGGCACTCTCATGAGGGCGCTCCCTCATGCCCGTACCGTCCCTAAGCAACGAGCAGAGAAGCCCGCTCGCAGGCACGCCCCGAACGGTCTTGGGCGCACTGGTCGTCCGCTTTCGCATCCCGGGCGGCGACACGGATCCTGTCCGCGGTCCGAGCCGGGGGGGCGGAGTCCCTCACGACCTGGCCAAGTGGATGCAGCCAGAGGCGACGGGGAGGCCCTGAACCATCACTCCGGTGGAGCAG
Source organism: Streptomyces cupreus (assembly GCF_014257025.1). Lineage (GTDB taxonomy): Bacteria > Actinomycetota > Actinomycetes > Streptomycetales > Streptomycetaceae > Streptomyces > Streptomyces cupreus. The sequence continues at coordinate 176,729 of NZ_JACMSF010000005.1, read as the reverse complement.
GGGCCCCGCACGCTGACACCGCACCCCGCGTTCCAGATCGCACCACGACGGTACCCCGCCCGGCGCAACGCGCCGCAAGCATGCGAGGCTGCGATCACCCGATCGAGCTACCCCGAACTCTGGCTGGAAGCTAGCGCCCGGAAGCGGGCGGACGATGTCACTCCGGAGAAAATACGCACAAGTCGCCGCAGATCCGTCCGGATTGACCACGCCCAGCGACGCCCTGACCTGAGGTCACGAAAATGTATCGGGCATATCACCCATCAACCTTCACAGGGGCCACATGAGTTGGCTACCGTGCCGGGCAGGCCGTACGACCCCCACCGGCGAACCTCGCCGGGCCGCGCGGCCTCCGCCGAGTCCGCTGCCCGCCCACGGCAGCCGGAGCCGGGGACCCAACCGAACATGGGGTGAATCGACCCAACTCCCTTATCGGGAAAGGGTCGTAGGGCAAACCTTCCTAACCACCCGCCCGAACCCGACAGCTAACTCGGTAGGCGGAACATGGAAGGAGTCGCCTCCCTTGGCGTCGCACCGCAAGTCGCGTCCCGCGGGTACGCGCGTAGCAGGCATACGGACCCCCGCCCTCGCCACGGCCGCCCTCACCTCCGTGGCCCTGCTGTCCCAGACGGCCAACGCCAGCCCGTCCACGGACGACAAGCCGAGCCTCGAAGAGGTCGAGAAGAAGGTCGACGACCTCTACCGCCAGGCGGAGACGGCGACCGAGAAGTACAACGCCGCCAAGGAGAAGACCGCAAAGCAGCGCAAGCAGGCCGACGCCCTCCTGGACGACGTCGCCAAGCGCACCCAGAAGCTCAACGACGCGCGTGAGGAACTCGGTTCCTTCGCCGCCGCGCAGTACCGGACCGGCGCCTCCGCCCCCGACACCGCGACGTTCCTGCTCGCCGACTCCCCGCAGGACTACTTCGACCAGACCCAGCTGATGAGCCGGATGACCGGCCGTCAGAAGGAGGCGGTCGACGACTACATCACGCAGCAGTCGGCGACGATGAAGAAGCGCAAGGAGGCCACCGAGAGCCTCCAGACGCTGAACGAGTCGCAGACCGATCTGAAGACCGCCAAGTCCACGGTCCAGAAGAAGCTCGCCGACGCGCGGGAGCTGCTGTCGCAGCTGACCGCGGAGGAGAAGGCGCGGCTCGCCGAGATCGAGCGCAAGCGCCAGGAGGAGGCCGCGCGCAAGGCCGCCGAGCTGGCCGAGCAGCAGGCGGCGGAGGAGCAGCGCCGCGAGGAGGCCGCCGCGGAGGCGGCCCAGCAGCAGGAGAGCACCTCCTCCGACTCCGGCTCGACGTCCACGGGCAGCACGGAGTCCGAGTCCACGGCCGACTCCACCTACGCCACGAAGGCCGAGAAGGCGCTCGCCTTCTCCCGCGCCCAGATCGGCAAGCCGTACGTCTGGGGCGCCACAGGCCCCGACTCCTACGACTGCTCCGGCCTCACCCAGGCCGCCTGGAAGGCCGCCGGCGTCGACATCCCCCGCGTCACCTACGACCAGGTCAACGCCGGCACCACGGTCTCCCTCGCCAACGCCCAGCCCGGCGACCTGATCTTCTTCTACGACGACGTCACCCACGTCGGCATCTACATCGGCAACGGCATGATGATCCACGCCCCGAAGCCCGGCACCTACGTCCGCGAGGAGTCGATCTACTACGACGGCGAGGGCTCGATCCACAGCGTGGTTCGGCCGGCCTGAGACGACACGGCACGCACGCGTGGGGCAATTCGTCGCCCCCGCGCGCGTGCCCCCCAGGTAACACGCGCCCCGCTCCTTAGCATCGGCGCATGTCCGGCTCCTCTGCGCTTCGCTCGCTTCGCACCTGGTGGGCGCTGCGCCCTCCGGCGGCCAGGGCCGCGGTGATGGCGACCGGCATTGTGTCGGTCGGTCTGCACCTCGCCGGGTACGAGGTCCTCTCCCTGATCGCCCTGGCCCTGGCCTGCCTGGCCTGGCTGGGGCTCGCCGCGGACTTCGTCGTACGGCTGCTGTGGCAGCCGGAGCGATGGCGGAAGGAGGCCGGTACCCCCGCCGCGCTCACCGCCGTCGCGGCGACGACCGTGCTCGGCACCCGCTTTTCCGTCGAGGGGTGGCAGACCCTGGCCGGTGCCCTGCTGGCGCTGGCCGCCCTGTTGTGGTCGGGCCTGTTCCACGTCGTCGTGACCCACTGGCGCCGCGGTATGCCCGGCGCGGTGTTCCTGGGCTGTGTGGCCACGCAGGGCCTCGCCGTACTCGGCGCGACGCTCGCCGCGGCGGAGTCGACGGCCTGGCTCGCGCACGCGGCCCTGGTGCTGTTCTGGCTCGGCCTGGTCCTCTACGTCGTCGCCCTCACGTGCTTCGATCTGCGCCAGGTGTTCGAGGGCGCCGGGGACCAGTGGGTCGCGGGCGGCGCCGTGGCCATCTCCGCGCTCGCCGGGTCCAAGCTGATCGCCGCCGACAGCGCGCGCCTGTACCTGTGGAACGAGGACGCCGACGACGTCCTGCGCACGGTCACCGTCGCCCTGCTGGTGCTCGACCTCGCCTGGTACGCCGTACTCCTCGCGTCCGAGGTGATCAGGCCGCGGACCCGCTACGACGTCCGCCGCTGGGCGACCGTGTTCCCGCTGGGCATGACCGCGGCGGCGACACTGTCGGTCGCCGCCGCACTCGACGTCTCGTGGCTGGAGACCCCCGGCGAGGTCCTGCTGTGGATCGCGGTGGCCGCTTGGCTCGCCGTCGCCATGGGGGCGGTGCGGGCGGCGCGCGCCTACCCCGTGTCCGCCGCGGCCGAGGACGCCGACCTCACGTCCACAGCACCGCGATGAAGATGTTCGCCGTGGTGAGCAGCCCCACAAGACCGAACAGGTTCTTGTCCACCTTCTCGTCGTCCCGCTTCACATAGACGAGACCGAGGATCACGATCAGCAGGGCCAGCTTCACGCCGATCTTGACGTTGTTGACGGTCTGGTCGTCCGCCTGGTTGAGCCCGACCAGGATCACCCCGGTGACCAGCATCGTCAGCGCACCGTGCAGCATCGCCGGCACGAACCGGGCGGTGCCCTGGCCCATCGCCTTCATCTGGGTGAGGAATCCGCCCAGGAGGGAGGCGATGCCGATGATGTGCAGGCCGACGAAGAGATGGATGAGTACGTCCATGAGGCCGGAGCCTAATCAGGGGTGCCTGGGGCGTCCGACACCGGCCCGCCGTCCCCGCCCGAAGGATCTTGCATATATGCGCGCCATAGCACCCCGCCGCCCCCACGCGCCCCGGAAACCACCGCTTCGGTCATCGCGCAGTGTGAAGGCGACCGCCCCGTTCGCGGATCACGGTCACATACGGTCACCCGGCGATCCCCTCATGGCAGTTCCGCACAACGCGTTACCAACCCGACACATCCAGGTCTAGCGTCCTCCACCAGGTGACCGGCTCCCCACCGCCGCCCGGGCCAGGGGCGGCAGTCGGACACCACCGCCGAGAAGGTCCGGCGGCGGCCTGCTCCCCCTGTGCGGGCCGCCGCCGGACGCGTCACCAGGCGGCCATAAGGAGTCGTGCGAAAGGACGTGCAGTCCACGTGGCAGCGCACCGCAAGCCCCGACAGCGCTCGGCCGGCGGCAACACCGTCCGTACGGCCGCCACGGTCGCCCTCGCGGGCGCGGCGACCGCGACGGGCTTCGACGGGACCGGGCACGCCGAGCCCGAACTGACACCGACGCAGGTCAAGGCGAAGGTGGACCGGCTGTACCAGGAGGCGGAGGCCGCCACCGAGAAGTACAACGGCGCGAAGGAGAAGGCGGACGCGGCCGAGGGACGGCTGAAGTCGCTGCGCGACGAGGCGGCCCGCAAGACCGACGAGCTCAACTCGGCGCGGGGCACGCTCGGTTCGATGGCCGCGGCTCAGTACCGCGACGGCGGTCTCGACCCCGCCCTGCAGCTCACCCTCTCCGACGACCCCGAGCGGTATCTGGACGGCGCCGAGTTCGTCGGGCGCCTCGGCACCCGGCAGGCCGCCTCCGTCGCCGACGTACGCAAACAGCTCCGCGAGATCGAGCAATTGCGCGGGGCCGCGCACATCGAACTGACCTCGCTTAAGTCACGCCAGGCGGAGCTGAAACGGCACAAGCAGACGATCACCGGGACGCTGGACGCCGCGAACCGGCTGCTGTCCCGGCTGTCGGCCGAGGAGCGCGCGGGGCTCGACGGGGGTGCCGATCGTGCCTCCCGCTCGGTGTCGAGTGCGCGAGAAGGGCTCGCGGCCCCCGGGGCCGTCACCACCCAGGCCCCCAACTCCCGTGCGGCGGACGCCGTCGCCTACGCCTACCAGAAGCTCGGCAGCCCCTATGTGTGGGGCGCGACAGGCCCCGACGCCTTCGACTGCTCGGGCCTCACCCAGGCCGCCTACCGCGCGGCCGGTGTCTCACTGCCCCGCACGACCTACGCCCAGATCGACGCCGGCCGCCGGGTCTCCCGCTCCGAACTCCTCCCGGGCGACCTGGTGTTCTTCTACACCGGCATCAGCCATGTCGGCATCTACGTCGGCAACGGCCAGATGATCCACGCCCCGAACCCGTCCGCCCCGGTACGGCTGGCGCCGATCACCGAGATGCCGTTCGCGGGGGCGACCCGGCTGGTATGAGGGGCGGCCCTCACACCAGCCGTCGGGCCGTCGCCCACCGGGTCAGCTCATGCCGGTTGGAGAGCTGGAGCTTGCGCAGCACCGCCGAGACATGGGACTCGACCGTCTTCACCGAGATGAAGAGCTGCTTGGCGATCTCCTTGTAGGCATAGCCACGGGCGATGAGCCGCAGCACCTCGCGCTCGCGCTGGGTGAGGCGGTCCAGGTCCTCGTCGACGGGCGGGGCGTCGGTGGAGGCGAAGGCGTCGAGGACGAAGCCGGCCAGCCGCGGCGAGAACACCGCGTCGCCCTCCTGGACCCGGAAGATGGAGTCGACCAGGTCGGTGCCGGTGATCGTCTTGGTCACATAGCCCCGCGCACCGCCCCGGATCACGCCGATCACATCCTCCGCGGCGTCCGAGACGGACAGGGCGAGGAAGCGGACGGGCTCTTCGGCGTCGGCCATCAACGGGGCGCAGCGGCGCAGCACTTCGACCCCGCCGCCGCCCGGCAGATGCACATCGAGGAGCACGACCTCGGGCCGGGTCGCGGTGATGACCGTGACCGCCTGGTCGACGTCCGCGGCCTCGCCGACGACCTCGACGCCGGTCTGCTCGGTCTGGCCGATCTCGGCCTGGACTCCCGTACGGAACATACGGTGGTCGTCGACGAGGACCACACGCACCCGGCGCTCACCCGCGCTGCCGGTGGCCTCCGCCGTACCGTTCACCTCGTCGCTCATGACGTCTTCTCCGCCCTCTCCATCTCCAGTTCGACCTCCGTGCCGCCGTCGGGCACCGCGCGCAGCCGCGCCGTGCCGCCGTTGCGCTCCATGCGGCCGATGATCGATTCTCTGACGCCCATGCGGTCGGCGGGTATCGAGTCGAGGTCGAAGCCGGGGCCACGGTCCCGGACGGACACGAAGACCGTCTTCCCCTCGACCTCGGCGTAGACCTGTACGGCGCCGCCCTCGCCACCGTACTTGGCGGCGTTCACCATCGCTTCGCGCGCCGCCTGCATCTGGGCGCCGATCTTCTCGTCGAGCGGGCAGTCGCCGACCACCACGACCTCTATCGGGACGCCGTGCTTGTCCTCCACCTCGGCGGCGTTGCGCCGGACCGCGTCGGCGAGGGTGTCGGGCTCGTCGGCCTCGTCCTTGCCGGTGCCCTCGGGCTTGTAGAGCCAGGTGCGCAGATCACGCTCCTGGGCGCGGGCGAGACGGCGCACCTCGCCGGCGTTCTCCGCGTTGCGCTGGATCAGGGTCAGGGTGTGCAGCACCGAGTCATGGACATGGGCGGCGACCTCCGCGCGCTCCTGGGCGCGGATGCGCATCAGGCGCTCCTCGGAGAGGTCCTGGGTCATGCGGACGAGGTACGGGCCCGCGAGGAGCGTTATCCCGACGAGGACCGCGAGGGCCGCCTGGAGCACCGAGCCGAGGTGGGCGGCGGAGCCCTGGAGCACGAAGATGCCGGAGACACCGGCGGTGACCAGCAGCACTCCGCCGGCTGCGCGCAGCAGGGTCAGGGTGCGCCGACGGCGGCCGACCTCCATCCAGCGGGCCCGACGGGCGTTGTCCGCCTGCCGCCAGACCAGGGCGACGCCCGCGCTGACCAGTACGGCGGGCCAGAGATAGGCCTGGGCGCCACGGCCGACGTCGACACTGCCCACGAAGACCATGGCCACCACGACCATGAGGAGCAGGGCGACGATCTGGCCCTTGTCCGGCTTGCGGGCGACGAGTCTGCGGCGGCCGTCCGCCGAGGTCTCGGTGCTGACGAGGGAGGGCGGCCGCTGCCCCGCGACACCTCCGACGCCGAGCGGCACGAAGAACCAGAACGCGGCGTACAGCAGCGCGCCGAGGCCGTCCGCCATGAACAGGCCGACGAAGACGAGCCGCACCCAGATCACGGGCAGCCCGAGATGCCCGGCGAGCCCCCGCGCCACACCGCCGAGCCAGCGTCCGTCGCTGCTGCGGTAGAGCTTGCGCGGCGGCCGCGGTTCGGCGAGGGGCGCTGCTGCGGCTTCCGACATGCCATCGATGGTCACACGGTCGGCGCAGCGGAGCATCAGGGTTCACCCCCGAGACTCCCCCGATCTTCGGGCCGCCGCCGTCTCGAACACGTCCCGGGCGGCGGCTCGGGGGCGATATCAGGGTCCGGCCAGGGTCGTTCCCACTGCCGCCGGGGCGCCGCGCCCGTCACCATGGACGCATGACTGATCACGAGCACGCCGCGACGGGTCCGGGGCCCGGCTCCGGCCCGGGCCCCGCCGCGGGCACCGGGCCGCAGGATGCCGCGCCCGCCGCGGACTCCGCTCCCGGCGCGGGCGGGGGCTCGCGTGCACACGGGCGGGCGGGCGCGCGGGAAGAGGGAGGAGTCGCCGAGCCGCCCGGCCGGTTCCGCCGGGACCGGCGGCACAAGATGCTCGCCGGGGTGTGCGCGGGGCTCGGACGGCAGTGCGACATGGATCCGGTGATCTTCCGGATCACACTGACGGTGCTCTCCGCGACCGGCGGCCTCGGCCTGATCTTCTACGGCTTCGCCTGGCTCCTCGTCCCGTACGAGGACGAGGAGGAGAACGAGGTGCGCAAGCTGCTCACCGGCCGGGTCGACGGCCAGGCGCTGACGGCGGTGCTGTTCGCGCTGGTCGGCTGCGGGGTGCTCCTGACCATGCTGAGCAACGGCGGGGTGCTGTCCTTCGCCGTCATACTCTCCCTGCTCCTCGCGGGCGCCGGGTACTGGTCGCGGCAGCGCGGCGGCGCCGACCCCGATCCACTCGCCGCGCAGGCCGTCGCCGACGCCCCGCCGGAGGCCCAGGCGCCCCCGGTGCCCGCCGCCTACCTTTCCTGGTGGCGCGAGCCCATCGTCAAGGACGGTACCCATGACGGCGGCACCGGATATCTGTGGGGCCCGCGGGACTCCCGCGACCGGGACATCGCGGCGGCCGTCAACATCAGCCTCGGCACCCACAGCCACGGCCGCGAGGATCTGCGCGCCCGGCGAACCGAGCCGCCGAAACCGCGCGGCCCCCGCTGGATCGGCGGCTGGGTGCTGCTGCTGGCCCTGGTCGCGGGCGGCCTCGGCACCGGCCTGACCTGGGACGAGCACCCGCTCGGCACCAGCCTCCAGACCGGGCTCGCCTGTGCGCTGATCGTGTTCGGCACAGGCATCGCGGTCAGCGCGTTCCTGGGGCGCACGGGAGCCGGGTCGGTCTTCCTGGCGGTCGTCACCGCGGGACTGCTGGCCGCCTCGGCCGCCCTGCCCAAGGACATCGGCACCGAGTGGATACGCACGACCTGGAAGCCGGCCACCGTGGCGGCCGTCCAGCCGCGGTACGACCTCGGCACCGGTGTCGGCACGCTCGATCTGAGCCGTCTGGACGTCGCCGAGGGGAAGACGGTGACGACGAGCGCCGAGGTGGGCGTCGGACAGCTGAAGGTGATCGTGCCCCCGGAGGTGACGGTGAAGGTGAGCATCGACGTGGGCGTGGGAGACATCCAACTGCCCGGCGACGACGAGCAGGACGTGGATGTGGCACCGGGCAAGCACAAGGTCGTCACGCTGAAGCCGGCCAAGAGCGCCGAGGCCGCGGGCACCGTCGAGCTCGACCTCAATGTCGGTGTGGGACAGGCGGAGGTGAGCCGTGCTGCGTCATGAGTTCCAGCCCGGGCGGCTGGTGACGGGTGCCTTCCTGACTCTCGCGGGTGTCATCTACGCCGGTGACGCGGGCGGGGCCTGGGAGACGCCGTGGTTCGTGGTGATCCCGGTGGTGGTGGCGGGGATGTGTCTGGCGGGTGCGGTGGCGCTGGTGACGCGGGGCATACGCAGGCGTCGCCGGGTGGGCCGTAGGGGAGGCGGTTCCGCGGCGACGCCGACGCAGGCCGAGCGGGAGGCTTCGCGGTGACCGGGGGCGCCGTGCCCTTCGCCTCCTCCTACTGGTAGCCGAGGCGCTGCCGTTTGCGGGCGCGGAGCATGGCGTCCAGCGAGAGGTAGGGGGCGCCGGCGAGGACCAGGGGGAGCCAGGCCATCAGGTAGGCGAGGTCGTTGCCGTAGTAGTAGGGGTCCGTGGCCCAGCTCACCGTCAGCCACAGGCTGAGCGAGATCAGGGCGCCGCCGAGGGCGGCGATGCGGGCGAACAGGCCGAGGAGGGTGCCGATGCCGACGGCCAACTCGCCGAAGGCGATGGCGTAGCCGAAGGCGACGGGGTTGTCGAGGGCGGTGTCGACCAGGGAGGGGATGGCGGAGGAGTCGCGGACGGCGCGCATCATGTCGCCGATGGAGCCCGAGCCGGAGTCCTTCAGGAAGGAGCTGTCGGTGAGTTTGTCGAGGGAGGCGTAGATGAAGGTGACGCCCAGGAAGATACGGAGAGGGAGGAGGGCGTAGCGGGTGGCCAGGTCCCGCCAGTCGTGGCCGCCGTCCAGATAGGGGTCATGTGTGTCGGTACGGAAGCCATGAGTCATCGGTGCCGCCTCTCGCCCATCGGGACGTGCCCCTCAAGGGACGATACGTACACCGACCGGGGCCCGCTCAATCCTGACCGGACCATTTTCTCCGGCTTGACGGTTTTTCGCCCCCGCCCTCATTGACGCAGGCGCGGTCAGTATTGCCGGAGGCGCGGTCACTCCGTCACATCGATCGCGTACCGCCCCGTCTCCACCCCCGCGACCGTCACCACCTGCACCTCCACCCGTCCCGGCTCCACATCCGCGGGGACCGGGACCGTCAGGACCGTGTCTGTCGGGTTGCTGAAGCCTCCGGTGACCGGGACCAGGGGGACGTGGACGTTGACGGGGCCGATGCGGACGACCATGCGGGAGAGGCGGTCGGCCGTGCCCGCGCCGGGTGGGACGAAGCCGGCGCCGCGGATCTCGATGTCGTCGCCCGTGCGGATCGGGCCGTCGAGGTCGCCGGCCTCGCGGGAGCGGACCACGGAGAGGATCACCGGGCGGCCGCCCTCGGCGTACTTGCCGGCCAGGTAGGTCGCCGAGGAGATCAGGACGACCACCGCCAGGCCCCAGGGGAGGTCGGGGAGTTGGTCGGGGCGGCGGGCGAGGCGTACCGCGGCGAACAGGAGGGCCACCGCGCTGATCACCACGTACTGGATGTCGGCGAAGGTTCCCCGGCCCGCGTCGTCCGTCAGGAGGTCGGAGGCCCGGGGGCGGTCCGCGCGTACCTTCTGCAGGCGTTGGCCCAGCACCCGCAGGCCCACCACCCGGCGCACCAGCACCGCAAGGGCGCAGACCACCGCGAGGACGGTCACCACACCGACCCCGCGGGCGAGTTCGAGGCCGGAGATCAGGGCGTCGCGTTCGGCGGGGTCGGAGGCCGCTGCGAGGCGGCCCACCAGGACCAGCACCGCGTACGCCATGAACAGCACCCACGCCGCGGCCACCGCGCGGGAGGTGGACAGCCGGTTGTCCTCGCCGATGACGGGGGCGAGCGCGCCGCCCCGGGCGCGGTGGAACCACGAGGCCGCCGTCAGCCCGCCCGCGGTCACCACCGCCGCCAGCAGTCCGGCCGTACGGGCGCTCGTCCAGCCCGCGCCGATCGCGGTGAGCGCCTGCACGAGGAGCAGGGCGACGACCAGGGCCCATACCGTGTACGCGGTACGGCGCCACAGGCGGGCCAGCCAGGCCTCGCCCTCGGCGCGGCCGCGTTCGGCGACCAGTTCGGCGGACTGGGTGAGCTCCTCCGAGACCCACTGCCGGGACGCCGACGCCGAGTGGGCGACCGCCGCGGGCAGCCCCTGCCCGGCCGCGAACTCGTCCCGCTTCAGCAGGAATTCGGCCACCGCGCGCCGGTGCCCCGCACGCGCCCCGTGCGGACAGTCCCCGCAGGTGCAGCCACCCGCGTGGACACCCGTGTCCGAGCCCTGTCTCGCCTCCTGCACCGCCACGTCCGACGCCCGCCTTCCCGCGCTCCAGTACCGCCACAACTCCAGTGCGACGACAGCGAATTGTGCCCTACACCACCCCGGGCCACCTCGCCAGGTCCGGTCCGCGGAAGGCCTGTCGGGAGTGATGTGCGGGCCGCCGTGTTGACCCGGCTGGGAGAATTCCCCTATGGCCGAGATCATCCAGCGCGACGGGACCTGGGCCTTCGACGGCACCACGGTCAGGATCACGCCGGGTCTGCACCGATCGGTGCCGCTGTTCCGGCAGACGTACGGGGAGATCGCCGTACCGCTGGAGGCCGTCGCCGGGGTCGTCTTCGAACCCGAACGCAAGCGCGGACGGCTGCGGATGCGCCTGCGCGAAGGCGCCGACCCGCTGCTGCACGCGACCGGCGGGCGGCTGCCCGATCCGGCGGACCCGTACCGGCTGGCGGTGGACGTCGACCGCGCCGGGGTCGCCGAGTACGTGGCCGAGGAGATCCGCCGCTCCCTGCTGCTGGACCAGATCCCGAACGATCCCACCAAGGCCTATCTGCTGCCCGGTCCCCCGGTGCCGGTGTCGGTCCGTTCCTCCGACGGCACGGTCTCCTTCGACGGCATCCAGGTGCGCATCGACTGGGCCGACACCTCCGACCGGGTCAAACGGGCCACCGGGCCCCGGATCATCAACATCGCCGATGTCGTCGGGGTCGAGTGGCTGCCCAACTCCGGCTACGAGGACGGCTTCCTGCGCTTCGTGACCCGGGAGACGACGTTCTCCAAGCTCCCGCCGGAGAAGGACCCCTACGCCCTCGACCTGTGGGGCAGCGCCCGCCGCGACCTGCTCACCGCGCTCGTCGCCACCGCCGTGACCGCCCGCCTCCCGCACCCCTCCACCCGCACGGGTGTGGAGTACGCGGAACGCGACCGCCGGCTCACCGCGGCCGTACCGCCGTCGGCCGACCATCACGACGTACTCCTGCGCAGGCTGCGCGAGTTGGGCGAGCTGTACCGGGACGGAGTGCTCACGGACGAGGAGTTCGCGATGACCAAGGCAGCCGTGCTCAGGGGCTTCTAGCTCAGCAGGTCCGGCTCGCTCCGGCTCACGTCCTGCCACAACGGCTGATAGTTGATCCACGCCACCAGATCCCCGCCGAGCTGCTCCCGCGTCGCCACCGCCGCCTTGTGGTCGATCAGCACCGGCCGGCCCGCCGCCTTCGCGGTCAGCTGCACCTGACAGGAGCGCTCCAGCGACAGAAACCACCAGGCCGCCGCGTCCACCGAGTCCCCCACGGTCAGCAGCCCGTGGTTGCGCAGCACGAGCGCCTTGTTCGAGCCGAGCGCGGCGGCGATACGACGGCCCTGCGCAGCGTCGACGGCGACACCGCTGTAGGCGTCGTACAGGGCGATGTCCTCGTAGAAGGCGCAGCTCTCCTGGGTGATCGGGTCGAGGAGCTCGCCGAGGGCCGCGAGCGCGCGGCCGTGCACGGAGTGACAGTGGGCGACGGCGACGACATCGGGGCGGGCGGCGTGCACCTGGGCGTGGACGGTGAAGGCGGCCTGGTTGACGTGATAGCGGCCCTCGACGACCTGTCCGTCCGAGTTGGCCAGCACCAGATCGCTGACGGTGACGTGCTTGAAGGGCATCCCGAAGGGGTTCACCCAGAAGCAGTCGCTGAACTCCGGATCGCGCGCGGTGATGTGCCCCGAGACCCCGTCCTCGAAGCCGAGGCGCCCGAAGATCCGCAGCGCGCCCGCGAGCCGTTCCTTGCGGTGCCGGCGTTCGTCCTCGACCGACTCGTGCATCGGCGGCATGGCGAAGCGCAGCCGGTCGGTGGGGAGCGGAAGCGGCGGCGTGGGCCCGAGCATGTGGCAGCCTCCTGCACTGGTTCCTTTACGGCCCGGAAGTTACCGCCGGTCAGGGCAAAAGGGCAGGGCCGAGTTGTAAAGATGACGCACAACCCTTTCAGGGACTCGGCGGTCTGGGATGCGGAATCAGTAGTTCAGCAGCATTTTTCAGCCAGGAGCCCCCGTGAGCCTCGCCGACCGTCACGTCACCGCCCTCATGCGGCAGCTCGCGTCCCAGGACGTCGTCGAGCTCGTCCACCCCTTCGCCGAGTGGGAGACCCTCGGCGCCCTCGTGTACATCGCCGAGTGCTACGGCTTCCGGTTCGCGGACGTGCGCCACATCGGCAAGCAGAAGTCCGTGTGCGTCCGTCTGGTCCGGGACGCCGACCCGCGGGCCCAGCAGCGCGCGGCGGCCAACGCGGCCGCGTTCCCGCAAGCGGGTGCGGGCGGCCCGGTGCCCGGCATGTACCAGGGCTCGCTGACGCCGGTCCCCGAGGCACAGCCGGACGTCGACCTGATCACGATGCTCATCCGGTACGACGCCCTGGGCGCCGCCGCCAACCGCAAGCAGTTGATCACCATGTCCTGGGCGTTCCCGCTGTTGTTCGTGCTGCTGGCAGCGCTGACCGGCAAGTTCGCGGTCCTGCTCACGCTCGCCGCGCTGACTCCGGCGTTCCTGCTGATCACCCTGCGCGTGAACGAGGCCCGCCGCGCCAAGCTGGCCCAGCGTCTGACTGCGGCGGGCTGCACGCCGGTGCGGGACGAGCAGGGGCGGGAACGGTTCGTACGCGTCTGAAGGCACCGGATAGCAGACAGAAGATGTCGGGATTCGGCGCCACACTCGTCGTATGACGAACAGCTGGGCCACCTTCACCACCGCCGAACCCGACCTCGCCGAGCTCATCGAGGAGCGCTTCGGCGCCTTCACCCACCACATCCTCGCCACCCTCCGCAAGGACGGATCCCCGCGCACCACCGGCCTCGAGGTCCGCTTCCTCAACGGCGAGCTCTGGCTCGGCATGATGCCGGACTCGCTCAAGGCGCTCGACCTGCGCCGCGACCCGCGCTTCGCGCTCCAGGCGAACCCGGGGGACGGTACCGGCATGGGCGGCGGTGACGTCCGGATCAGCGGGCGGGCGGTCGAGGTCCAGGACCCGGCGGAGAAGGCCCGATACGGCGAAGAGGTGGAACCGCCGGAGCCGTTCCACCTCTTCCGTGCCGAGCTGACGGAGGTCGTGCGGACCTACGTCGAGGACGACAAGTACCTCGTCCTCCAAGTCTGGAAGCCCGGCGAGCCCCTGCGCCTGATCAAGCGCACGTAGGCCTTACTCCCACTCGATCGTGCCCGGCGGCTTCGACGTCACGTCGAGGACCACGCGGTTGACGTCCCGCACCTCGTTCGTGATCCGCGTCGAGATCTTCGCCAGGACGTCGTACGGCAGGCGCGACCAGTCGGCCGTCATGGCGTCCTCGGAGGAGACCGGGCGCAGGACGATCGGGGGGCCGTAGGTGCGGCCGTCACCCTGGACGCCGACCGAGCGGACGTCCGCGAGCAGGACCACCGGGCACTGCCAGATGTCACGGTCGAGGCCGGCCGCGGTGAGCTCCTCACGGGCGATGGCGTCGGCCTCGCGCAGCAGGTCGAGCCGCTCCTTGGTCACCTCGCCGACGATCCGGATACCGAGGCCCGGGCCCGGGAACGGCTGGCGCTGGACGATCTCCTCCGGCAGGCCCAGCCCTTGGCCGACCATGCGGACCTCGTCCTTGAACAGCTTGCGCAGCGGCTCGATGAGCTTGAACTCAAGGTCCTCGGGGAGGCCGCCGACGTTGTGGTGCGACTTGATGTTCGCCGTGCCGGTGCCGCCGCCGGACTCGACCACGTCCGGGTACAGCGTGCCCTGGACCAGGAACTCCACCGCAGGACCCGCGTCCGCGATGATCTCGGCCTGCGCCTGCTCGAAGACCCGGATGAACTCGCGCCCGATGATCTTCCGCTTCTCCTCGGGGTCGGAGACCCCGGCCAGCGCCTTCAGGAACCGCTCCTCGGCGTCCACGACCTTCAGCTGTACGCCGGTCGCCGCCACGAAGTCCTTCTCGACCTGCTCGGTCTCGCCCTTGCGCATCAGACCGTGGTCGACGTACACGCAGGTCAGCTGGGAGCCGATGGCCTTCTGGACCAGGGCCGCCGCCACGGCGGAGTCGACGCCGCCGGACAGACCGCAGATGGCGCGCTTGTCGCCGACCTGCTCGCGGATCGCCGCGACCTGCTCCTCGATGACATTGCCCGTGGTCCACGACGGGGTGAGCCCGGCGCCGCGGTACAGGAAGTGCTCCAGCACCTGCTGCCCGTGCGTGGAGTGCATGACCTCGGGGTGGTACTGGACGCCGTAGAGCTTCTTCTCGTCGTTCTCGAAGGCGGCGACCGGGACGACGTCCGTGGAGGCCGTGACGGAGAAGCCCTCGGGGGCGGCGGAGCAGGCGTCGCCGTGCGACATCCAGACGTGCTGCTCGGCCGGGGTGCCCTCGAAGAGGGTGGAGGACGTCCGGGAGACATGCAGGTCGGTGCGGCCGTACTCGCGGGCGCCGGTGTTGTCGACGGTGCCGCCGAGGCTCTGGGCCATCAGCTGGAAGCCGTAGCACATGCCGAAGACGGGGACGCCGGCCTCGAAGAGCGCGCGGTCGAGGCGGGGGGCGCCCTCCTCGTAGACCGACGAGGGGCCGCCGGAGAGGATGATCGCCGCCGGGTTCTTGGCGAGCATCTCCGCCACCGGCATGGTGCTCGGCACGATCTCGCTGTAGACCCGGGCCTCACGGACGCGACGGGCGATGAGCTGGGCGTACTGCGCGCCGAAGTCGACGACCAGAACGGTGTCGGGGGCGGCGGGGGTCGCTGGTGACACGGGTTGCCTTCCGGCGGCTTGAAAGTGGCTGTGCCACCGATTCTAACGGGGCGGCCGACGGCGGATTGCGTCTCAGGATGCGAACCGGGTTGGCGGTCACCGTGGGGAACGGCATACTGACCGCATGCTCACGCACCCGACCTTCCTCTTTACCTATGGCATCCGGCCCGCCGGCTGCCATGGTCGTGCTGCTTGAGCAACTGACAAGCGACTTCCCAGGCGCCCCGGGCCGACAAGGCCCGGGGCGTCTGTCGTTTCCGGGCCGTGTCGCCCCGGGGCACCCCCACCCCGTACAGGAGACCCCCGCCATGACCGCCACCGCAGCAGAGAAGACCACCGCGGCAGAGAAGACCGGCGCCCGCACCGACGAGGCCGCCTCGGTGATCACCGGTGCCAGGGAGCGCATCGACTCGCTCGACGACCGGATCATCGGTCTGATCCAGGAACGGATGGCCGTCTCGGCCGTCATCCAGGAGGCCCGGATCGCCTCGGGCGGGCGCCGGGTGAACCTCTCCCGCGAGATGGAGATCCTGGACCACTTCCGGGAGGCCCTCGGCAAGCCGGGCACCGCCCTCGCGATGACGCTCCTCGAACTGTGCCGCGGTCGCATCTGAGTTCGGTCCCGCCCTCACCCGTACGGCGCGTGACCGTGACGCGAAGCGCTTCGTTGGTGCTGGTGTCCGTGCCAGCCAGGGGCGGGCCCGAAAGAACCACGCGTGGCTCACTGGAGCGATGAGACGTACGGATCGTGCCGTGCGTCGTGGGACCTCGCTCCAGTCAAGTGACCGGACGGCAGGGGACAGCAGCCCGGTCACCCAAGAGAACGGTCGGCTCCGGGGACGCCCGGGGCCGACCGGCGGGAAACGATCAGGCAGCTCCCGACAGGACAACTCCAAGGCTGGGTCAAACGGTTGCAAAGACCGTGGCGATCCAGCACGATGCGAACAAGGCTCCGAAGTCCCAGAGGTCCAGACCTCCGCCCACGGCACACAAGCAAGCGGCGCAACCCCCCGGCGCCGCTCCCAGGCACCGGCGCTGCCCTGACGTCGGTGCTGACGAAAGAAGGGCCCCGCGGCTCCGTCCCGCGGGGCCCTTCGCCGTGCCCGGACGGCACCGACCGGACGGCACCGACATAAAAAACATGTGAGTGCGGGGGCAACCATTCACAGGGCTCGCGGATCAAACCAGGCGAACCAAGGGCCACGCCCGCGCCCCCATCGCGGAGGCCTCAGCATCGACTCTCCGAGGTCTTCATGAAGCTTCGCCGGGCCCTCGCCGTCGCGGCCGCGACGGCCGCCATCGCGCCGATCGCGCTGATGTCCGCCCCACCCGCGCTCGCCACGGGCGAGACGACGCCGACGCCGACCGCGACCGAGCCCACGCCCACCTCCGAGGAGAGCACGCCCTCGACGGAGGAGAGCTCCCCGGCGCCTACCCAGAGCAGCCCCTCCGCCGAGGAGAGCAGCCCGGCCCCGACCGGGTCCTCGCCGTCCGCCGCGGAGAGCAGCCCGGCCCCGGCCGAGAGCAGCCCCTCCGCCACCGAGAGCTCCCCCGCTCCCACCGAGAGCACCCCGTCCGACGACGAGACCGTCGAGGAGTGCCCGGTCGACGAAGAGGGCGACCCGATCTACGACATCAGCGAGGTGCTGCACAGCTCGCTGACCGGTCTGCCCGAGACCGTGGTGGCGGGCAGCGGCTGGACCGACTTCAAGTTCAACGTCAGCAACTCCAGCGACGAGACGATCGAGGACATCATGCCCGTCGTCGGCGTCGCCGCGATGGACTGGGAGCTGGAGGAGGACTACACCGACCTGGTCACCGTGCAGGTCAGGAGCGGCGGCACCTGGGTCGACATCGCCACCCAGTTCGGCGAGGGCGGCGCGCTCAACACCTTCACGCTCAAGGGCGGCCAGTCGATCAGCTACGACCTGCGGGTGAACATCAGCCGCGACGTCCCGAGCGCGGTCGGCATCGCCATCGGTCTGGCCGAGTACTCCACCGAGGACGGCTGCTGGACCTCCGAGGACGAGAACTACGGCATCTACTTCTTCGAGGTGCTGCCGGCCGGCTCGGACCCGGGCAAGCCGAACGACTCCAAGCCGCAGACCGGCGGCAAGGACGAGATCACGGACGTCGACGAGGTCGACGTGGACGGTGAGCTCGCCGAGACCGGCTCTGACTCGAACCTGCCGGTCATCGCCACCATCGGTGGTATCGCGATCGTCGCCGGTACGGGCGTCGTGTTCGCGATGAAGCGCCGCAAGGTGGGCGACGAGGCATAGGCCTCAACCGAAGCTCTCTGCAAGAAAAGAGAAGGACCTGTGCTCGGAGGGGGGTGCAGGTCCTTCTCGTTTTCCGTGTGCGGCTACTTCTTCGGCGGCACCGCCGGCATCCCCAGGAACGGCAGCCGCAGCGCGCCGAACGCCTCCGCCGGGACCGCGGGCGCCTTCGGCTCGACCGGCTGGAGCCGCTCGTAGGGCCGGTTCTGCGCCGGACGCTGGTCCTCCTCGCCCTTGTTGGGCCAGAACGACATCGCCCGCTCGGCCTGTGCCGTGATGGTCAGGGAGGGGTTCACGCCCAGGTTCGCCGAGACCGCGGCGCCGTCGACCACCGAGATGCCAGGGTGGCCGTACAGCCGGTGGTACGGGTCGATGACACCGGTCTCGGGCGAGGCGCCGATCGGACAGCCGCCGAGGAAGTGGGCGGTGAGCGGGGTGCCCATCAGTTCGCCGATGTTGGAGCCGGCGAAGCCGTTGATCTCGGCCGCGATGGCCGAGGCGCTCTCGGTGGCGGCACTGATCTGCATGGGGTTGGGGGCACCGTGCCCCTGGCGGGCGGTCAGCATGCCCTTGCCGACGCCGTCCGGTTTCAGGTACGTCGTCAGGGAGTTGTCCAGGGACTGCATCACCAGGCCGATGATGGTCCGCTCCGACCAGCGCCGGTTGGACAGGGAGCGCAGGATCAGCAGCGGGTGCCGGGCGGCGTTGCCCAGCCAGGCCGCGACGCGTGAGGCGCCCTCGGTGTAGGGCACCTGGAGGATCGTCAGGCTGCCCATGGAGTTGGAGCCCTTGCCGTAACGGACCGGCTCGATATGGGTGTTCGCGTCGGGATGGACCGACGACGTGATGGCGACCCCGCGGGTGAAGTCGACCTTCTTCTCACCGGTGACCTTGCGATAGCGCCGGTTGTCGGTCTGCGCGCCCACCAGCGCCTCGGAGTTGGTCCGGGTCAGCTCGCCCAGCCTCGGCGAGAGATACGGCAGACGCCCGCTCGCCTTCATCCGGTGCAGCAGGGTCTGGGTGCCGTAGGTGCCGGCGGCGAGGACGACGCGGCGGGCCTTGAAGGTGCGGCCCTCGCTCTTCTTCCGATCCGTCGGCAGGGTCACGACGGCGTACCCGCCCTGCGAGTCATCGGTGATCGACACCACTGTCGTCATCGGGTGCACGACCGCGCCGGCCTTCTCGGCGAGGTAGAGGTAGTTCTCGTTCAGGGTGTTCTTCGCGCCGTGGCGGCAGCCCGTCATGCACTCGCCGCACTCGGTGCATGCCTTGCGGGCGGGGCCCGCGCCGCCGAAGTAGGGGTCGGCGACCTGCTCACCGGGCTTCGCGCGCCCAGAGCCGTCCGCGTCCTCGCCGTCGCCGAAGAAGACGCCGACCGGGGCCATGTGGAAGGTGTCGCCGACGCCCATCCGCTGCGCCGCGGCCTTCAGATGGACGTCGGACGGGGTCATGGTCGGGTTGAGCCGTACGCCGAGCATGCGCTGGGCCTGGTCGTAGTGCGGCTTCAACTCCTCCTGCCAGTCGGTGATGTCCCGCCACTGCGGGTCGTCGAAGAACGGCTTCGGCGGTACGTAGAGGGTGTTGGCGTAGTTGAGGGAGCCGCCGCCGACGCCCGCGCCGGCCAGCACCATGACGTTGCCGAGCAGATGGATGCGCTGGATGCCGAACATGCCGAGCTTCGGCGCCCAGAGGTAGTTCTTCAGGTCCCAGGAGTTCTTGGGGAGGGTCTCGCGGGTGAAGCGGCGGCCGGCCTCCAGGACGCCTACGGTGTAGCCCTTCTCCGTCAGGCGAAGGGCGGTGACCGATCCGCCGAAGCCTGATCCGACGACGATGACGTCATAGTCGTATGCGTCCTGGGGCACGTGCGTTCTCTCCTTTGAGCAAGCAGTGCGGGGTGGGTTCTAGCGGAAGCGGAACGCCTTCATCAGACGCAGGCTGCGGCTCATGAAGGCCGCGTACTTCTCGTCGTCCATGCCGAGCGAGGGCGCCATCGGCAGCAGGCGCTGGTGGGCGACCGTCTGTGCCTCGGTGTACTTGAGGATGCCCTCGGAGCCGTGGCGGCGGCCGAGGCCCGAGTCCTTCATGCCGCCCATCGGGGACTGGACGCTGCCGTAGGCGGGGGCGTAGCCGTCGTTGACGTTGACCGTGCCGGTGCGCAGCCGGGCGGCGACCGCGCGGCCGCGGCTGCCGTCCTTCGTCCAGACCGAGGAATTCAGGCCGTACGGCGTGGAGTTGGCGTGCTCGATCGCCTCGTCCTCGGTCGTGAAGCGGTAGATGGAGACGACCGGGCCGAAGGTCTCCTCGGTGCACACGGCCATGGGCGCCTCGACGCCGTCGAGGATGGTCGGCTCGAAGAAGTACGGGCCGACGTCCGGGCGGGCCACACCGCCGGCGACGAGCTTCGCGCCCTTGGCGACGGCCTCCTCCACATGCCGCTTGACGGTCTCCAGCTGGCGCTCGCCGACCAGGGAGCCCATGTCGGCGCCGTAGGCGAGGGAGCGGCCGAGGCGCATGGCCTTGGTGCGGGCGGCGAAGCGATCGAGGAAGACGTCGGCGATCGACTCGTGGACGTACAACCGCTCGATGGAGATGCACAGTTGGCCGGCGGAGGAGAAGCAGGCGCGGACGGCGCCCGCGGAGGCCTTCTCGATGTCGGCGTCCTCCAGCACCAGCATGGCGTTCTTGCCGCCGAGTTCGAGCGAGACCCCGACAAGGCGGGCGGCGGCGCCCTGGGCGACCTCGCGGCCGGTGCGGGTGGAGCCGGTGAAGGAGACGTAGTCGGCGTGCTTGACGACCTCGGGTCCGACGACCGGTCCGTCGCCGAGCACGACCTGGAAGACCTCGGCGGGAAGCCCGGCCTCGATGAGCAGGTCACGGGCCCACAGGGCGGTCAGGCAGGTCTCGGTGTCCGGCTTCATGACGACGGCGTTGCCCGCGACGAAGGCGGGCAGGGCGTCGCCGACCGACAGCTCCAGCGGGTAGTTCCAGGGCGCGATCTGGCCGACGACTCCGCGCGGGTGGCGCAGCTCGGTCACCTTGGTGAGGGTCGGTATGGCGCCGGTGTGCCGCTTGGGCTTCAGGTAGGCGGCGGCCCTGCGGCCGTAATGGCGGGCCGCGACGGCGACGGCCTGCACCTCCTCGTGGGCGTGCAGGCGGGCCTTGCCGGTCTCCAGCTGGATCAGGTCGAGGACCTCGGCCTGGCGCTCCAGGACCAGGTCGTGGAAGCGCAGCAGTACGGCGGCGCGCTGCCGTACCGGGGTCTGCGCCCAGATCTCCTGGGCGGCGCGGGCCGCGGTGAACGCCTTCTCCACGTCCTCGGGCGTGGACTCCGGCAGGTCCGCCAGCTTCTCGCCGGTGAACGGCGTGTGGTTGGCGGTACGGCCCGAACCGACCACGCCCCGGGTCAGCTGGGCGACCAGCTCGGGGGTGACCACGTCGGCGGCGGTGCGGGCGCCCTCCGGGGCGGGGGCGAGGGGGTTCGTGCCGGTCTGTGCCGGGGCCTGCGAGTCCGTCATGACGCGCAGGGTATGCCGCGGCGGAGCCTTTGTGTACCCGGCGGTAACGGGGATTCACCGAGTGCTCACATGCCGCCAGCGTCCACTGGCAACGAATGCGCTGATCAGGGCGTTGTGGCAATCGTGAGCCGGTCACGGGCGGCCTTGAAAACCGCGGTGCCCTTCTTCTCCTCCGCCGTTCCCTTGGGCATCTCCACGCGCAGCTCGTACAGCCGGCCGTCGTCGGTGCGGACGAACAGCTCCATGACCCGGCGCCGGAGGTCCTTCTCGCCGTAGGTGCTGTCGGACTGTACGGCGTCCCAGCCCTGGAAGCTGGTTTCGGTGTACTGCGTGCTGGGGTCCTCGAAGAAGTCCCAGGTCGCCGCGTGCTGTTCAGCCTGACTCATGGGAGTTCCGGGTGCTGTGTCCCACTGGGTGAGGCGGACCTGGACGGATCCGGCCGCGTACTCCACCGCGCGGGGCTGGAAGGTGGCGCTGCCCTGGCGGGCGAACTCCTCGTACTCGGTGGGGAGGGCGAGCGTGGCGTTCATGGCCTTCTCGGGGTGCGCGGTCCAGGTGTCGCTCGGCGTCGGCTTCTGTACGGCGGTGTTCTTCGTTGCGGCGCCGCTGTCGGGGCCGGTGAGGAAGGAGATGCCGAGCCAGGAGGCGCCGACCAGGAGGCCGCCGAGGAGGGCGAGGGGGGCGGCGCGGCGGTGGAGCGGGGGCCTTACGACGGGTATCGGCTCGGCCGACGTGTCCGCGTCCGCCGCCAGCCGCATCGTCCCGATGTCGTCGCCGAACTCCTCCAGCTCCGAGGCGTCCTGAGGCTCGGGCTCCCGCCACTGCTCGGGGAGCACCGCCTCCAGCGCCGCCGCGGTCTCCTGCGCGTCCGGTCGTCCTGCGGGGTCCTTGGCCAGCAGCCGCAGGAGGAGCGGGCCGAGGGCGCCGGCCCGTTTCGGCTCGGGCGGGTCGACGGCGAGGATCGCGGCGAGCGTGGACTCCATCGTCGTACGGCGAAAAGGCGACCAGCCTTCGACGGCCGCGTAGAGGAGGACGCCGAGGGACCACAGGTCGGAGGCGGGGCCCGCGGTGCGGCCGGACATGCGCTCCGGGGCGATGAACTCCAGCGAGCCGACGAACTCGCCGGTGGCGGTGAGGGATTCCTCGCCCTGGATATGGGCGATGCCGAAGTCGGTGAGGACGACCCGGTCGTGCGGTCCGAGCAGGACGTTGGCGGGTTTGACGTCCCGGTGGACGATGCCGACGGAGTGCGCGGCGCGCAGGGCGCCGAGGACGGCGAGGCCGATGCGGGCGGACTCGGCGGGCTCCAGGGGGCCGCGTTCGAGCAGCTCGTGCAGGGACTCGCCGCGCACCAACTCCATGACGATCCACGGGAGTCCGTCCTCCTCGACGACCACGTCGTGGATGGAGACGGCGGACGGATGGTCGACGCGGGCGGCGGCCCGGGCCTCGCGGTAGAGCCGGTGGGCGGCCCGCTGGTACGCCTCGTCCTCGGGCTCGCCGGGCAACCGCGGCTGCTTCACGGCGACTTCGCGCTCGACCAGTTCGTCGAGCGCGCGCCACACCGTGCCCATGCCGCCGGAGCCGATGCGTTCGATCAGCCGGTAACGTCCGCCGACCAGTCGCACGTTGGAGCCTCAGTTCAGAGCGTTTTGATGTCCAGATCCGCGATCACGTTCTCGGCCACCTCGCGTCCCCGCTCGGTGAAATCACCCTTGCCCGGATAGCTGATCGTCACCTTATACATGTCGCCCTTGGACGTCTTGTAGTAGAAGATCTTCAGCTCACGGGGGCGCGGGTTCTGGGTGTCGTTCGTGGTGTAGGTGACCGTGTTCTCGGCAGCCTTCTTGCCCTTGTACTGGGTCTCCTCCGTCTGTGTGTCGGGTCCCTCGGGCATCGAGAGGTCGTAGCTGCCGGTGGCCTTGAACTCCTCGTTGTCGGCGTACATCTCGGCCGCGGCGGAGTTCTTGATCTGGTTCGACGTGTCCTCGGATTTGCGGGCCACGTTCACGCCGACCCAGATGCTGCCGCTGTAGTCGGAGTACGTCACCCAGTTCTTGTCGGTGTCGTCCGCGTCCGGCTTGGCCACCTGGTATTCCTTGGGCACGCTCAGGGTCACGCCCAGCCTCGGGTGGGCCCGGTCGACCCAGGGGTCCGGCTTCTCATCGGCGAACGGGTCGGCGATCACCAGGTACGTCGCCGCCAGCACCGCCGCTACGACCGTCGCGCCGAGCCCGATCAGCGTCTTGGCGCCGACCCGAACCCCCTTGCCGTCTCCCCCGAGTTGCACGACCTGCGTAGGCGCCGGCGCCGGAGGGTTCGCGGCCTTCTCCAGCAGCGCACGCGTCTGGGCGGCGTTGGGGCGGCGGGCCGGGTCCTTCTGGAGGAGGCCGGTGATGACCTCGGCGAGCGGGCCCTGCGCGGAGGCGGGCGCCGCCGGGGTGGCGTTGAGGACGGACTGGAGCGTGGCCGGGGTGTTGCTGCGGCGGAACGGCGAGACGCCCTCCGTCGCCGCGTACAGCACCACACCGAGGGACCACAGGTCGCTCGCGGGGCCCGGACGCTGGCCCAGCACCCGCTCGGGGGCGATGTACTCGGGCGAGCCGACAAAGCCGCCGGTGTCGGTCAGATTGGTCTCGCCCTCTATCTGGGCGATGCCGAAGTCGGTGAGCACGACCCGCTCGTGCCGCCCGAGCAGCACGTTGTCCGGCTTCACGTCCCGGTGCAGGATGCCCGCCGCGTGCGCGGCCTCCAGCGCACCGAGCACTTCAAGGCCGATACGGGCCGCCTCACGGGCGCCGAGGGTGCCCTCCTGGAGGACGTCGCCCAACGATCGGCCCTGCACCAGCTCCATGACGATCCACGGCTGGCCGTCCACGACGGCGACGTCGTGCACATTCACGACAGCCGGGTGGTCGAGCCGGGCGGCGGCGCGGGCCTCACGGCGCATCCGCTCGAAGGCGTTGACGCGTTCGCGTTCGGGAAGGTGGTCCGGGATCCGGGGCTCCTTGACGGCCACCTCGCGGTCCACGGTCTCGTCCTTGGCCCGCCATACGGTGCCCATGCCGCCGTGCCCGAGCTTGCTCAACAGCCGGTAACGGCCGGCGATCAGCCGCCCGGCACCGGGGTCCTGGGCGGGCTGATGCTGTTCCGGGACGACCTGGGTGGGCGCCGCGTACGGGTTGCCCGGGTGCGGCACATGGTCCGGGTGCGGCACGCCCGCGGGCGGCCTCGGCGGTTGCAGCCCAAAACTGGTTGGCTCGTCGGACCCGTAAGGGACTCCCCCGTTGTTGCTCATGCGTCCATCCATATCGCGCCAAGGGCCCCACGTTCCACCTCGAACACTGTCCGGTAGCAGACCCGTGACCCGGGGCGGGGCTTATCTCCCATTTATGTACCTGCGGGTGGACAGCGACGGTGAAGGGGTGACCGAGGGGGCCACGGACGTACTCACCGATGTTCCCGGAGTCGAACTCGAACTCGACGGTGGCGGAACGTTTCCGTTGCCCTCCCCGTTCACCAGCAACGCCACCGCAGATACCCCCGCCACCGCCACCGCGGCGACCAGCAGCACGCTCACCAGCACGCCCCGCCGGGACCGCCAGACCGACGGGACCGGCGTGACCGGCGCCGGCTGCGGTGCGCGCCCCGTGGCCAGGAAGTCCCGCAGCATCCACTCGGCCCGCGCCGCGTCCAGACGCCGTGACGGATCGCGCTCCAGCAGGCCCCGTACGACAGGCAGCAGGGGCGTGGCCTGCGGGGGCGGCCGTATCTCGTCGGAGACGACCGCGTGCAGGATGCCGCCCAACGAGTCGCGCCGGAACGGCGATTCACCGCTGACGGCCGTGCACAGCAGCGCGCCCACCGACCACAGGTCGGAGGCGGGCCCGGTCCTGGCGCCGGACATCCGCTCGGGCGCGGTGTACTCGGGCGAGCCCACGAAGGTGCCGGTCTCGGTGAGGGTGCTGGCGCCCGCGATCCGGGCGATGCCGAAGTCGGTGAGCACGACACGGCCGGTGCCCGCGTCGATGAGGACGTTCGCGGGCTTGATGTCGCGGTGCAGCACACCCGCCTCGTGCGCGGTGCGCAGCGCGCTCAGCAGATCGGCGCCGATCCGCGCGGCCTCGACGGCGTCGACGGGCCCGTGCGCGGAGATCCGGTCGGCGAGCGAGCCGCCGTCGATCAACTCCATGACGATGTAGCGCCGTTCGGCGTGCTCCACGATGTCGTGCACCACGATGATGTGCGGATGCCGCAGCCGCGCGACCGCCCGTGCCTCGCGAAGGGTGCGTTCACGGCGCCGCCGCAGGTCCGCCGGGGTGAGCGAGCCGGAGTCGCTCTCGTCGAAGGGGAACTCCTTGACCGCCACGCGCCGCTTGAGCAGTTGGTCGGTGGCCCGCCACACGACCCCCATCCCGCCGCGCCCGATCCGCTCCTCCAGACGGTAACGGCCCGCGATGACCCGGAAGTTGCTCTCCCCCTGATCCCCATGGGTCGCCATACGCCCCATCATGCCCCGCCGGACGGCCTGCCTCCGCGGTGCTGACCGGCCAACTCTGCTGGTGAACCGGCCGGCCCCGGAATCAGCCCTCGCGCCAGCTCCGCAGCACCGGCTCCAACCGCGGCTCGGCGGTGGCCCATTCGTCGGCGGGAGCGGCCAGGTAGATCGCGTACTCGACGCCGCTGCCGGCCATGTACATCTGGTCGACGGCCCGGTACGGCCCCGGGAAGTCCGTGTCCTTGGCCAGCGCGGTCCAGGTGTGCTCCAGACGTGCGCCCGGACGGTCGCGATAGAGATCGCGTTCCAGGCTCAGCGTCGTGTAGTCGACCAGCCGCTCGCCCAGTTGTCCGTCCAGGTCGACCATGTGGGCGTAGGGATCGTCGAAGTCGGGTGCGGTGTCCACGGCGATCCGCACGAAGTTCTTGCCGCCGTCCGGCGAGTAGTCGACCTGCTGGAGGGTGCCCGACTTCTGGTAGTTGCGCCGCGTCCAGCCCTTGGGCAGGGAGAGGCCGAAACCGATGGGGTCGTCGACGGGGACCCAGCCGGCGGGGACGGTGCTGTCGGGGCTCTGGCTCGGGCTGTTCTCGGGCGTCGGCGTGGGCGTAGGGCTCGGTGACGGGGACGTCCGGTGGTTCGTCTGCCGTCCCTCGTCCCACTTCTGCAGGGCCACGACCGTACCCCCGCCGACGAGGGCGGCGATGACGACGACCAGGGCCAGCGTGCGCAGCCGACGGCGCTTGGGCGGCGGGGTCGTGGCCTGATACGGCGTGGCTGTCGGCTGATACGGCGGAGTGGTCGCCTGATACGGCGTGGTCGGCCCCGTCCGTGGCGCCGTACCGGAGTCGGCGCGCGCGTGCTGCGTCGGCACGTACACCTGCGCCGCGTTCGGCCGCCGGCCCTCCGCCGCCTCGGCGAGCATCAGCTCGGCCGCTGTCGCGTCGGGGCGTACCGCGGGGTCCTTGTGCAGCAGGGCTGCGATGACGGGGGCGAGCGGACCGGCGTACGCGGGCCGCGCGGCCTCCTCCTCGACGACCGCCTGCATGGTGGAGAGCGGCGAGGTGCGGCGGAACGGCGAACGGCCCTCCACCGCCGTGTACAGGGTGGCGCCGAGGGCCCACAGGTCGGACGCGGAGCCCGGGTCGTGGCCGCGGATGCGCTCCGGGGCGAGGTAGTCGACGGAGCCGACGACCTCTCCGGTGCGGGTGATGGTGGTGTCGCCCTCGATCTGCGCGATGCCGAAGTCGGTGAGCAGGACGCGGCCGTCGTCGCCGAGGAGGACGTTGCCGGGCTTGACGTCGCGGTGCAGGACGCCGGCGGAGTGCGCGGCGCGCAGGGCGCGCAGCACCCACAGGCCGATCCGGGCGGCCTCGCGCGGCTCGATGCGGCCGTGGTCCTTGACCGCGTCGGCCAGCGAGTGGCCCTCGACCAGCTCCATCACGATCCACGGCCGGGCGTCATGGTCGAGCACGTCGTGCACGGTGACCACCGCGGAGTGGTTGATCCGCGCGGCCGCCCGGGCCTCCGCCCGGGTGCGGGCGAGGAGTCGCTCCTGGTCGCTCTCGGAGACGAAGTGGGCGGCGGTCAACTCCTTGATGGCGACGGCCCGGTGCAGCACCTCGTCGTGCGCACGCCACACTCGGCCCATACCGCCGCTGCCGATGGCGTCGGCCAGTCGGTAACGCCCCGCGAGGAGCTGGCCCTGCATCTGATTCACGTTGCCCCGCAATGTTCTTGACAGGGTCAGATTAGGGACCGGGTCGCTTCCAGGGAACAAGCGGGGTGACACAGAGACAGCACTGTGACGGTTGTCGTCACCCAGAGTCGGGGAGCTGGATCAGCCGGTGACCTGATAGGTGGCCGAGGCCTGCTCGAACAGCCGCGTGACCTCGTCCCGCTCGGCCTCCGGACCACGCACCTGCACCACGTGGTACCGCCCGTCGATCAGGATCGCGAGATTGCGTACGAACCGCTCGCGCCCCTCGTCGTCGGTCCAGGTGAACTGGCCCTCGGCCATGGTCCGCCCGCCCACCTCGATCGTCTTCAGCCCGGTGGAGGTCGCCCAACTGGAGTCCCGGTACGGCTGGAGCTCGGGCTCGTTCTCACGCTGGTACGCCATCGGGTCGTCACCGAACTCGTCGGCGGTGTCCCGGCCCGGTACGACGATGAGCTCGAAGTCGCCGTGCGCGTACACGACCTGCCCGCGTCCGTTCTTCGCCGCCCGGTCCCACCCGTTGGCCACGGCGACCCGGAACCCCTCGTCGTCCGCGCGCAGGGCGAAGCCGTCGGCGACATCGGGCCCGGTGGTCTGCGACGACTCGGGCGAACCCGCCGACTCCGAGGGGCTGTTCTCCTCGGCGGGCGAGGTCTGGTCGGGCCGGGGCTCACTGCTCGCGTCCGGCGCCTGACCGACCTCGCCCGTGGCGCCGGTCCGGTCGGCGTCGTCGGCTGCGCCGCCGTCGGCCTTGGGCATGAACAGCATGGCGTACGCGATGGCCCCGGCCATCAGCAGCAGGACCAGCACGAGCAGGGTACGGCCGAGGCTGCGCGGCGAACGCGCCTCCTGCCGGGCCCGCTTGTGCCGTCCGTGATGCGCGGGCAGCCCGGCGCGCCTCCTGCGCACCAGCTCGCCCCTGCGGCGCACCACCGGCAGCCGGCTGGCGTCGGCGGGTGGCGCTGCGACGACATGCGCCCCGGCCTCCGGCTCGGGCGCGGACCGCACGAGGGAGCGCAGCCAGCCGCGCAGCTCCTCGAAGTCGATCCGCTCGGTGGGGTCCTGCCGCAGCAACGACTCGACGACCGGCCTGAGCGGCCCGCACTCCTCCGCGAAGGCGGGCGGCTCGGCACACACCATCTGCACCAGTTCGGCGGTGGACTCCTCCGGGTACGGCGCATGCCCCTGCACGGCCCGGAACAGCAGCGCTCCGAGCGCCCACAGGTCGGTGGCGGGGCCGATGGGCGCAGCCAACTGCCAGTTCTCATGCACAGGACCGGCCTGCTCGGGCGCCCAACGCTCGGTGACAGGGCCGACGACGGCCATACGGGCCTGCCGAGCGCGCTCGGCGGCGAGCGCGGTGGCGGGGCCTCGACGGACGGGGGCGGCAGCGGCGAGGTCGTCCCAGCGGCTGGGGGGTGGGGCGGTGGGGGTACCGGGGGGCGTGATGCCGGCGGGGGTGGCACCGGGGGGTGTGATGCCGGCGAGTTCGGGGGCACCGGCGGGCGTGGTCCCGGCGGGGCCTGGGAGGGGCGCGCCTGCTCCCTGGGTTCCGGCGGGGCCTGGGAGGGGCGCCCCTGCTCCCTGGGTTCCGGCGGGAGAGGCGAGCGGGCCGGTCCCGGCCGGGGGCAGGGCGGTGCGGCCCGGGCCTGCCTGGACTTCTGGGCGGTTGGCCGTCTCCGGCGCCGCGCCGCCGACGCCTGTGCGGGGCGCGGCGCCGTGCCAGGACCCGGCGCGGACGCCGTAGGGGTCGGCGATCTGCCCGGGCGGCCCGGCGGGCGGCTGCTGTGCGCCGTTGGCGGAGGGGTACGGCGGTTGCGCCGCGCCGTTGGCCTCGGGGGCAGGGCGGGCGCCCGGCAAGGCGGCTCGGCCGTTCTGGGCCTCCTGGACTCGGGCCGCGGCCCTGGCCCCGGCTCGGTACGCGGCGATCGCTCCGGCCCGCGCCGCCCGGATGTCGCCGCCGCTCTCCACGGCCCGGGGCGCCGGCGCACCGGCACCCCCGCCGACCGGGTTCGCGCTGCCGCCGCCCGGTCCGGCGACCGGGGGCAGCCCACCGGCCGCCCGAGCCTCGATCGCGGCCCGCCGAGCGGCCTCGGGGTCCACCTCGACGGAGACGGAACCGCCGGAGGGGCCGCCAGGTCCGCTGAAGCCCGCGCCGCCCTCGTCATCGTCCGCCGGCACCGGGTCGTACCCGCACAGCGCCTCTTCCGCGGCCCCGACCGCCAGCCCGGTCAGCATCACGCGTCCGTCGTCGCAGACGAGCACCGTTCGCGCGGTGATGTTCCGGTGCACCCAGCCGTGCGCGTGCAGCACCCGCAGCGCCATCAGCACATCGGAGGCGACCTCGGCCGCCCGGTACGGCGTCAGCGGCTTCTCCGCGAGCAGCGCGGCCAGCGGTCGCGCCGACACCAACTCGCTGACGATCCACAGCGAACCGCCCTCGGCGAACACGTCGAAGACCTGGTCCAGCCGGGGATGGTCCGGAATCCGGGCCGCCGCCTGCGCGGCCTCCACTGCCCGCCGCACGGCCGGATCGGTGGGCCGCCGGGTACTGCCACGCGCCGCGGGTCGCCGCAGGGCACCCCGCTCACGCGCGGTGAAACCGTCGGGCAGTCCCTCCGCATCGAGCACCTCGGCCTCGACGACCTCCGGCAACGGCACCTGCCTGACCAGGACTTCCTGTCCGCTGTAGGTGTCGAAGGCCCGGGTCTCGGTGAGTTCGTACTCGTCGGACGGCGGCAGCGGCAGTCGGTAGCGGTCGGCGAGCACCCGACCCGCATAGTCGTCCACGATGCCTCCCCCGGCCGCCCGGTTGGTCAATTCCGTTCGCCTTGCGTCCCGTTGTGGCCTCATACCCGGATGCGTACGGTCCGCAAGCACTCACGATACGTGCCGGAGGCAACCCGCAAAGAGGGGATGCCAGATCTCACGCACCAAACCGTGACCACTCACTACACGCGGTGGATCACGGCTTCGGTTCGAAGGACCTCGTGAACGTCCGCCATGTGTCCTTACGCAGCTCACTGCCCCAATTGGCGGCTTTCGCCGTGTACATCAGCCCATACCCGAGATGGTCGTCGACCACGAACCCACGGTCGATGCTCCGGTACTTCGTGCCGCTCTCGACATAGGTGAACTCCCAGTCGGCCGTGTTCCAGTCCCGGTAGTTCACCGCCTCGATTCGGATCCGCTGGTACTGGGCGCGCTGCATGGCGCCCTCCTGGTTCTTCCAGTCGGCGACGGGGTCGTCCTTGGGCGCGGTGGTCCAACCGATGAGCAGCTTCTGCCCGTTGGGTCCGGTGAACCGGTCACCCGCGTCGCCCGTGGACTGGTACTTCCACCCCTTGGGCAGCCCGATGGAATACCCCTGGCTGCCCTGATGGGTGGAGGCCACACCCCTGTCACCGCCGGACGAACCGTCCGAGCCCGTACCGCCACCGGCCGAAGCGCTCGCGCCGGCGCTCGGTGTCGATCCGGTCGTCGCGGACTGACTCGCCTGCCCCTCCGGACGCGTCCCGCCGCTCTCGTCCTCCTTGGTGTCGGCACTGGCGCTCGCCTTGGTCGACGCCTTGGTGCCACCGCCACTCGCCGTGTCCTCGGGATCGTCCCCGTTGAAGGCGAACGCCAACACCACACCGATGACGGCCAGCACCACGACCACGGCGATGATCACCAAGGTCCGCCGCGGCACCACATCGGTCAGCGGCGCCCTGGGCGCCGGCCGAGGCGGCAGATCCGGCGGCGTCATCACAGGCCACCCCGAACTACGCCCGCCCGACTGCGCGTTGCCCCCAGAGGTACTCCGCTGCTCGGCACCGCCCGAAGCCGCCCCGCCCGATCCGGAGCGGGAAACCGCCGTCTCACCACCCGACTTGGCACGAGAGGAGGCCCCAGACCCCGCCGAGACAGCGGCCTTACGCACGGAACGCAACGCCCCCCGCAACCGCTCCCCGGCCTCCGCGGGCGCGTCGGGCTGCGCCGGCAGCGGCACGACCTTCGTCGCGTCCGGCGCCTCCACCTCCGCCGCCTTGGGCTCGGGCGCGTGGATGACGTCGTTCAGCATCGACCGCGCACCGGCGTCGTCGAGCCGCTTCGCCGGGTCCTTGGTGAGCAGCCCGTAGATGACGTCCCTCAGCGGCCCGGCGTTCTTGGGCTCCTCCAACGGCTCGGTCATCACCGCGGTGAGCGTCGCGATGGCGGAGCCCTTGTCGTACGGCGGCACACCCTCGACCGACGCGTACAGCAGCCCTCCGAGCGACCACAGGTCGGCCGCAGGTCCCGGCTTGTGCCCGCGGGCCCGCTCCGGGGAGATGTAGGAGGGCGCGCCGACGAGCATGCCGGTGGAGGTGATGGACGGGTCGCCCTCGACCTGGGCGATGCCGAAGTCGGTGAGCACGACCCGGCCGTCCTCGGCGATCAGCACGTTCGACGGCTTCACGTCCCGGTGCAGGATGCCCTCACGGTGGGCCGAGCGCAGCACGTCGAGCACCGCGAGCCCGACCTCCGCCGCACGCCTCGGCTCCAGCAGGCCGTCCTCCCGGATGACCTCGGCGAGCGACTTGCCCTCGACGAGCTCCATCACGATCCAGGGCCGGTCGTCCTCGTCGACCACGTCGAAGACCGTCACCGCGCTGTTGTTGCGGATCCGCGCGATGGCCTTGGCCTCCCGCAGCGTCCGCGTGATCAGCCGGCGCTTCTCCTCCTCGTCGATGTTCGAGGGGAACCGCAGCTCCTTCACGGCGACGGTCCGGCCCAGGGTCTCGTCCTCGGCACGCCACACCGTGCCCATGCCGCCGCGGCCCAGCACATCTCCCAGCCGGTACCGCCCGGCGAGGAGACGACCGTTGTTGTCCTGCCGGGATGCTCCCGCCCGCTCCGCCTCCGACATGCGTCCCCTCATGCAACCCGCCCTGACAGAGCCTCCATTGTCTCTCACCCGACAAGTGCCCGACGCCCAGGGTGCCGCTGGTGCGCGAGAACTCCGGCGCCCGGGGGCACCCCTGGCGGAACTGCTCGTTCCGCACCCTGCATGATGGGCCGCGAGAAGGAGGTCCCGCCATGCCGCCGCTCCGGACCCTACTGGCCGTTGCTGTGGCCCTGGCCCTCCTCGCGCTCGCCCCGTCCGCCTCGTCCGCGCCCACCGAAGCGGCCGCGGACGCGGTGCTTCCGCTGCTGGTCACCCGGGGCGGCGCCCCGGCCGCGGCGCTGCTCACCCAAGACGCGAGGAGCGGCACCCACTACGCCCAGGCCGGCGCCGGTATCTCCTTCGTCGACCACTTCCGAGCGGGCAGCATCACGAAGACCTTCATGGCGACGGTCGTCCTGCAACTGGCCGCCGAACACCGGCTGTCCCTGTCCGACACGGTGGAGCAGCACCTGCCGGGCCTGGTGCGCGGAGCCGGCAACGACGGGCGCGCGCTGACCCTTCGTGCCCTGCTCACCCATACCAGCGGCCTGTACGACTTCACCGCCGACACCGGGGGCATGGTCCCCCTCTCCCCTCGTCAGGCCGTCCGCCTCGCACTCACCCACTCCCCGGCCGACCGCGGCCGCTTCGTCTACTCCAACACCAACTACGTCCTGCTCGGCCTGATCGTCCAGCAGGTCACCGGCCGCTCCTACGCGGCCGAGGCCGAACGCCGGCTGATCGCTCCCCTGCGCCTGACCGGCACCTCCTTTCCCGGATCGCTCACTACGCTTCCCTTCCCGCACGGCCGCGCCTACACCTCCGGCGGGCGCGATGTCACCGAGCTCGACCCGCGGGTGGCCGGAGCCGCGGGTGAGCTGGTGACCACGCTCGCCGATCTGGACCGCTTCTACGCGGCGCTGCTCGGCGGTGAACTGCTGCCCCCGCGCCGGCTGCGCGAGATGCTCGACACCCGCGCCGCACACGGCTCGTACGGCATGGGCCTGTTTCCCGTGAAGCTGCCCTGCGGCACCACGGTGTGGGGCCACAACGGGATCATCTCCGGCAGCTATGTGCGCACCGCGGCCACCGTCGACGGACGCCGTGTCCTGACCTACCGGGTGAACACGACGGCGGTGGCGGACCCCGGTCTCGAACCCCGGTTGCTCACCGCCGAGTTCTGCCCCGCACCAGGTAGAACGGCCGGGTTCCGGGCGAAGATCCCGGTTCAACACACTCGTTCGAGTGAAGAACAGGGCTGCGGCGGCCGACGTCGACACCGCAGGCGTCACAGCGGCACGATGTCCGGCGCTCCCAACCGCGCCGCGTCCGCCGTCAGATCGTCCGGCTGCCGCTGGGACTCCCGCTCCGCCTCCACCCGCTTCTCGTAGTGCTGGATCTCGCGCTCGATGTGGTCTTTGTCCCAGCCGAGGACCGGCGCCATCAGCTCGGCCGCCTCCCGGGCGCTGAGGGTGCCGCGGTCGAAGGTCTCGATGGAGATGCGGGTACGCCGGGTCAGCACGTCGTCCAGGTGCCGCGCGCCCTCGTGCGAGGCGGCGTACACCACCTCGGCACGCAGATAGTCGTCGGCCGCCTTCAGCGGCTCGCCCAGCGAGGGGTCCGCGGTGACGAGGTCGAGCACCTCCTCCGCCAGCGCTCCGTACCGGTTCAACAGGTGCTCCACACGCACCACATGAAGCCCCGTCCGGGCGGCGATGCGCGCCCGCGCGTTCCACAGCGCCCGGTACCCTTCCGCGCCCAGCAGCGGGATGTCCTCGGTGACACACTCGGCGACCCGCATGTCGAGCCCGTGCACCGCCTCGTCCACCGCGTCCTTGGCCATCACCCGGTACGTCGTGTACTTGCCGCCCGCCACGACCACGAGCCCCGGCACCGGATGGGCCACGGTGTGCTCGCGCGACAGCTTGCTGGTGGCGTCGGACTCTCCGGCCAGCAGCGGCCTGAGGCCCGCGTACACGCCCTGGACGTCGTCCCGGGTGAGCGGCACCGCGAGGACGGAGTTCACATGCTCCAGGAGGTAGTCGATGTCCGCGCTGGAGGCGGCCGGGTGCGCCTTGTCGAGGTCCCAGTCGGTGTCCGTGGTGCCGATGATCCAGTGCCGACCCCAGGGGATGACGAACAGGACGGACTTCTCGGTGCGGAGGATCAGCCCCGTCATGGAGTGGATGCGGTCCTTGGGTACGACCAGGTGGATGCCCTTGGAGGCGCGGACATGGAACTGCCCCCGCTCCCCCACCATGGCCTGGGTGTCGTCGGTCCACACACCGGTGGCGTTGACGACCTGCTTGGCGCGAACCTCGTACTCCCCGCCCGCTTCGACGTCCTGCACCCGGGCGCCGACCACCCGCTCGCCCTCGCGCAGGAATCCGGTCACGCGCGCGCGATTGGCGACCTTGGCGCCGTACGCGGCGGCGGTGCGCACGAGGGTGGCGACAAACCGGGCGTCGTCCATCTGGGCGTCGTAGTACTGAAGCGCACCGACCAGCGCGTCCTTCTTCAAGGCGGGCGCCACCCGCAGGGCGTGACGGCGGCTCAGGTGCCGGTGTACGGGCAGGCCTCGGCCATGGCCGCGCGCCATCGACATGGCGTCGTAGAGGGCGACGCCGGAACCGGCGTACAGCCGCTCCCAGCCCTGGTGCTGAAGGGGGTACAGGAACGGCACCGGCTTGACCAGGTGCGGGGCGAGCCGGTCCAGCAGCAGGCCGCGCTCCTTGAGCGCCTCCCTCACCAGCGCGAAGTCGAGCATCTCCAGATAGCGCAGGCCGCCGTGGATCAGCTTGCTGGACCTGCTCGACGTGCCCGACGCCCAGTCACGCGCCTCGACCAGGCCGGTGGACAGGCCTCGGGTCACCGCGTCGAGGGCGGTGCCGGCGCCGACGACTCCGGCGCCCACCACCAGCACGTCCAGCTCGTGCTCGGCCATTGATGCGAGTGACTCGGCGCGCTGCGCCGGCCCCAGTGTCGCTGTCCTCACCGCTGCCTCCCGCTGTAGGTAGCACCGGCCGCACCCGTGGGGCGAAGCCCGGTCGTATCCCCCATGCCCAAATTCTGACCGGGTTGCCCGACTTCAGCCACCAGTCGCCCCCAGCCTGTGGACAACCTTCACGGATCTGTCCGGCAGCCGTCGCCCGCCCGCCGGAAACACACAGTGGATCAATCCCGTATTTCGGTCATATTTACTCCTAGTCTGACATTGCGCTCGCCCATCCTGTCCACAGGGCTTGCTCACCTGTCCCGCTTCGGTTATTGGGAAGGACGGCCCACGCCATGCCCGCAGATCTCGCCGTCATCGGACTCGGCCCGTACGGCCTGCCCCTGGCCCAGGCCGCCGCGGCCGCCGGCATCCCCACGCTCGGTTACCGGACCGGTCCCGAACGCGGCTCCCTCAGCCCCGCCGAACTGCGCCGCATGCTCGCGGCTGGCTTCCGGCACGCCACCAGCCCGGCCGAACTCGGCCGCGTGCGTACCGCCGTCATCTGCGCGCCGACCCCGCGCGGAGCGGACGGCGGGCTCGACCTCGGCCAGGTGGAGTCGGCCGCCCGCACCCTGGCCGGGCACATGCGACCGCACACCACGGTGATCCTGGAGTCCCCCGTCCCCCCGGGCACCACCGAGGACGTCCTGCGCCCGCTCCTCGAAGGGGCCTCGGGCCTGCGCGCGGGCCGCGACTTCCACCTCGCCTACTCCCCCAGCCGAGTGGACCCCGGCAACCGCGACTTCACCCCCGCCAACACCCCGAAGGTGATCGGCGGTCTCACCCCCGCCTGCACGGAATCGGCCGCCGCCTTCTACGCCCGTCTCACCGACAAGGTGGTACGCGCGCGTGGCCCGCGAGAAGCGGAGACGGTGCAGCTCCTGGAGACGAACTTCCGCCACGTCAACATCGCCCTCGTCAACGAAATGGCCGTCCTCTGCCACGACTTGGGCGTCGACCTCTGGGACGTCATCCGCTGCGCGGAAACCAAACCCTTCGGCTTCCAGGCCTTCCGCCCCGGCCCCGGCGTCGGCGGCCACACCGTCCCCCAGGACCTGACCGGCCACACCGGCCGCACCCTGCGCATGGTCGAACTCGCCCAGCAGGTCAACCACCAGATGCCCCGTTACGTCGTCCAGCGCGCCGCGACCCTCCTGAACGAGCACGGAAAGTCGGCGCGGGGGGCGCGAGTACTGCTACTCGGAGTCACCTACAAAGCGGACCTCGCCGACCAGCAGTCCACCCCCGCCGAGGAGATCGCCGTCCGCCTGATGAGCCTCGGCGCCTCCGTCAGCTACCACGACCCCCACCTCCCGTCGTGGACCGTCCTGGACCGCCCACTCCCCCGAGCGGACTCCCTCTACGAGGCGGCGGCCGACGCCGACCTGACGATCCTGCTCCAGCAGCACCGGACGTACGACTTGCAGGGGCTCTCGGTGAAGGCGCAGCTGCTGCTGGATACGCGGGGGGCTACGCCTACGGGGGCGGCGCACAGGTTGTGAAGAGGGGCGCGCGGGGTTACTGAGCCTCTGGGCTGGTGGCGTGAGGCACCCGGCGCCGGTACTTTGGACACAGGTGGAGCCCACCGCAGCGGCCACTGCGGCAGGCTCCAGGCGATTTACGAAGTGTCCACCCCTAGGCTTTGTAGGGGTGGCCGCTCATCGCCCATAAATCCGCAAGATCCACCTCCTCTGGCACTTCACCATCCACAGACGGATCCGATCCCAGCGGGTGGGCTTGCGGTGACGTCCCATGGGCGCCCCCTTCCACGACACCGCCCAGTGGCCTGGTAGACGGTCCGTTGGAGATCGGGCCAGGCCCCGAGGAGCGAGGCCTGGAACCAAATCCCAGCGCATGCAAAAGGGGCCGGTCACCCCACCGGGCAACCGACCCCACAGGCGCCGTAAGACCTACCGCTGATGCTGCGAGTCAGCCACCGTGACCTCGACCCGCTGGAACTCCTTCAGCTCGCTGTAGCCGGTCGTGGACATCGCGCGGCGCAGGGCGCCGAAGAAGTTCATGGAGCCGTCGGGAGTGTGCGACGGCCCGGTGAGGACCTCCTCGATGGTGCCGACCGTGCCGAGGTCGACCTTCTTGCCGCGCGGCAGCTCCTCGTTGACGGCCTCCATGCCCCAGTGGTGACCGCGACCCGGCGCGTCGGTCGCACGGGCCAGCGGCGAGCCCATCATCACGGCGTCCGCGCCGCAGGCGATGGCCTTCGGGAGGTCACCGGACCAGCCGACACCGCCGTCCGCGATGACGTGCACATACCGGCCGCCGGACTCGTCCATGTAGTCACGGCGGGCCGCCGCCACGTCCGCGACCGCCGTCGCCATCGGGACCCGGATGCCCAGCACATTGCGCGTGGTGTGCGCCGCGCCGCCGCCGAAGCCGACCAGGACGCCCGCCGCGCCGGTGCGCATCAGGTGCAGGGCCGCGGTGTACGTGGCGCAGCCGCCGACGATCACCGGGACGTCGAGCTCGTAGATGAACTGCTTCAGGTTCAGCGGCTCGTGCGAACCGGAGACGTGCTCCGCCGAGACCGTCGTACCGCGGATGACGAAGATGTCCACCCCCGCGTCGACGACCGCCTTGGAGAACTGGGCCGTGCGCTGCGGGGAGAGCGCGGCGGCCGTGACCACGCCCGAGTCGCGCACCTCCTTGATGCGCGCGCCGATCAGCTCCTCCTTGATGGGGGCGGCGTAGATCTCCTGGAGGCGGCGCGTGGCGGCCTCCGTGGGCAGCTCGGCGATCTCGTCGAGGAGCGGCTGCGGGTCCTCGTACCGCGTCCACAGGCCCTCGAGGTTCAGCACGCCGAGGCCGCCGAGCTCGCCGATGCGGATCGCGGTCGCCGGCGAGACCACCGAGTCCATGGGGGCGGCCAGGAACGGCAGCTCGAAGCGGTAGGCGTCGATCTGCCAGGCGATCGAGACCTCCTTCGGGTCTCGCGTACGGCGGCTCGGGACGACGGCGATGTCGTCGAAGGCGTACGCCCGGCGGCCGCGCTTGCCGCGCCCGATCTCGATCTCAGTCACGTCTGTGGCCTTTCCCTGATGCGTTTCAGCGTCTTCCAGTATCGCCGACGGGCACGACAAGGGCGGCCCCGGAGCATGCCGGGGCCGCCCTGACGAAGGACCGGTGACTACTTACGGCTGTAGTTCGGCGCCTCGACCGTCATCTGGATGTCGTGCGGGTGGCTCTCCTTGAGGCCCGCCGAGGTGATCCGGACGAACCGGCCGTTGGCCTGGAGCTCGGGGACGGTGCGGCCGCCGACGTAGAACATCGACTGGCGCAGACCGCCGACCAGCTGGTGGACGACCGAGGAGAGCGGGCCCCGGTAGGGCACCTGGCCCTCGATGCCCTCGGGCACGAGCTGCTCGTCGGAGGCGACGCCCTCCTGGAAGTACCGGTCCTTGGAGAACGACTTGCGGTCGCCGCGGGACTGCATGGCACCGAGGGAGCCCATGCCGCGGTACGACTTGAACTGCTTGCCGTTGATGAACATCAGCTCACCCGGCGACTCCTCGCAGCCCGCGAGCAGCGAGCCGAGCATCACCGTGTCGGCGCCCGCGACCAGGGCCTTGGCGATGTCGCCGGAGTACTGCAGGCCACCGTCGCCGATGACCGGGATACCGGCCTCCTTGGCGGCCAGCGACGCCTCGTAGATCGCGGTGACCTGCGGCACGCCGATGCCGGCGACGACACGCGTGGTGCAGATGGAGCCGGGGCCGACACCGACCTTGATGCCGTCCACGCCGGAGTCGATCAGCGCCTGGGCGCCGTCCCTCGTGGCGATGTTGCCGCCGATGACGTCGACGCCGGCGGAGTTCGACTTGATCTTGGCGACCATGTCGCCGACCAACCGGGAGTGGCCGTGCGCGGTGTCCACGACGATGAAGTCGACACCGGCCTCGATCAGGGCCTGGGCGCGCTCGAAGGCGTCACCGGCCACACCGACCGCGGCGCCGACCAGCAGGCGGCCCTCGGCGTCCTTGGCGGCGTTCGGGTACTTCTCCGCCTTGACGAAGTCCTTGACCGTGATCAGGCCCTTGAGGACGCCCGCGTCGTCGACCAGCGGAAGCTTCTCGATCTTGTGCTTGCGCAGCAGCTCCATGGCCTCGACGCCGGAGATGCCGACCTTGCCGGTGACCAGCGGCATCGGGGTCATGACCTCGCGGACCCGGCGCGAGCGGTCCGTCTCGAAGGCCATGTCACGGTTGGTGACGATGCCGAGGAGGCGCTTGTCGCCGTCGGTGACCGGCACACCGCTGATGCGGAACTTGGCACACAGGGCGTCGGCCTCGGCGAGCGTGGCGTCCGGGTGCACGGTGATCGGGTCGGCCACCATGCCGGACTCGGAGCGCTTGACCAGGTCGACCTGGTTGGCCTGGTCCTCGATGGAGAGATTGCGGTGCAGTACGCCGACGCCGCCCTGACGGGCCATCGCGATCGCCATGCGCGACTCGGTGACCTTGTCCATGGCGGCGGACAGCAGCGGGATGTTGACCCGTACGTTCTTGGAGACGTACGAGGCGGTGTCGATGTCGTCGGGCGCCATGTCGGACGCGCCCGGCAGCAGCAGCACATCGTCGTAGGTCAGCCCGAGTGTCGCGAATTTGGCGGGCACTCCGTCGACGTTGGCAGTCATGACACCTTCCCCAAATGGCCTTGATCGGTGCGGATGTCCATGCTAACGGGAAGCACGGGGCGCAAATTCCACGGTCCCAGGTGACCTCGGGCTTCGTATGTTCGTACGGAATCGGGGCGACGCCTGTTCAAGAAAGGGCTGACTACTGTTCGGCCAGCGCCCGCAGCCGGCTCAGCGCCCGGTGCTGGGCAACGCGCACCGCTCCGGGTGACATTCCCAACATCTGACCCGTCTCCTCCGCCGTCAACCCCACCGCGATCCGCAGCAACAACAGCTCGCGCTGGTTCTCAGGGAGGTTGGCCAGGAGTTTCTTGGCCCATTCGGCGTCGCTGCTGAGCAGGGCGCGCTCCTCGGGGCCGAGGGAGTCGTCGGGGCGTTCCGGCATCTCGTCGGAGGGGACCGCCGTCGAGCCGGGGTGACGCATGGCCGCCCGCTGCAGGTCGGCGACCTTGTGCGCAGCGATGGCGAAGACGAACGCCTCGAAGGGGCGGCCGGTGTCCTTGTAGCGCGGCAGGGCGAGCAGGACGGCGACACAGACCTCCTGCGCGAGGTCCTCCACGAAGTGCCGGGCGTCACCCGGAAGCCGGGACAGACGGGTGCGGCAGTAGCGCAGCGCGAGGGGGTGGACATGGGCGAGCAGGTCGTGCGTGGCCTGCTCGTCCCCGTCTACGGCGCGATGGACGAGTGCACCGATCGCCCCTGCGGCAGTGGCCGCCTCGTCGTCGCGCATCGGTCCATGGTGCCTTGTGGCGCCGCGGTCCGTGGCACCGCGTCCGATGTTGTGCACCGAAGCGTTATGAGCAGGTGCGCCGGAACTCATCTCCTGCGCCCTCCCCTTCCGCTCGACCGACTTGTCCCCGAGAGACTCCACATCTCAAGGATGCGGCATCCGCGGCGAAACGAGCACCCGCGCCCCAAAGGGACGCGGACTGCCTCGCTGGACGACTGCCGCCGTCTGCTCCCAACGACAGGGCCTAGCGGACCAGGCCCCACCGGAACCCGAGCGCGACCGCATGCGCCCGGTCCGAGGCCCCGAGCTTCTTGAACAGCCGCCGGGCGTGCGTCTTGACGGTGTCCTCGGAGAGGAACAGCTCGCGGCCGATCTCGGCGTTGGAGCGGCCGTGGCTCATGCCCTCCAGGACCTGGATCTCGCGCGCGGTGAGCGTCGGCGCGGCGCCCATCTCGGCGGAGCGCAGCCGACGGGGGGCCAGGCGCCAGGTCGGGTCGGCCAGCGCCTGCGTCACCGTGGCGCGCAGCTCCGCGCGGGAGGCGTCCTTGTGCAGATAGCCCCGGGCGCCGGCGGCGACCGCGAGGGCCACGCCGTCGAGGTCCTCGGCGACGGTGAGCATGATGATGCGCGCACCGGGGTCGGCGGACAGCAGCCGACGCACGGTCTCGACGCCGCCCAGGCCGGGCATGCGTACGTCCATCAGGATCAGGTCCGAGCGGTCGGCGCCCCAGCGGCGGAGGACTTCCTCGCCGTTGGCCGCCGTCGTCACACGCTCGACGCCGGGCACGGTCGCGACCGCGCGGCGGAGCGCCTCTCGGGCAAGCGGGGAGTCGTCGCAGACGAGGACGGATGTCATGGCCGCCCTCCGCAGCTGATGCACGTCACCTTGAGCCTCCAGGCTGGTACGGAATCGTCACCTGTGCGGTCGACCGTCTCGGACGCCTGCCCGAGCGCTTGTTCTTTCAACCGCCTCCGCACTCTCAACGACGGTCACTCGAAAGAGTTACGGGGCCGTGCGCTGTCTTCGGCACTCTATGTGAGGGGGCGGACACGGTGCAGACATGCAGGGCAGACCCTCAAGCTTTCATCACAAGCCATGCCCCATTCGGCCCTTTTTCTTCCCTTTTTCTGGTGTCTGAGGCTAGATTCGCAATGAGTCATATTTTCATCTCCTTAGATCGTAGTTATACGGTCGTGGACACCGTATCCGCCCAGAACGGCTACAAGGGGTCACGTAATGGCAGATTTCTCCCGCCTTCCCGGACCGAACGCGGACCTGTGGGACTGGCAGCTCCTGGCTGCCTGCCGCGGGGTCGACAGCTCTCTCTTCTTCCATCCGGAGGGCGAGCGCGGTGCGGCTCGGAGCGCTCGTGAGAACTCGGCCAAAGAGGTCTGCATGAGGTGCCCTGTCCGCGCACAGTGCGCGGCGCACGCGCTGGCGGTGCGCGAACCGTACGGCGTCTGGGGCGGCTTGACCGAGGACGAGCGCGAGGAGCTCATGGGGCGGGCGCGCCACCGGCTGGTGTCGGCGTCGACCGGCGGCGGTCAGACCGCCTCGAACAATTGAAGTAACGTTTCTTCAAACTGGGGCACGCGTAGGCGTGCCCTTACTTCTTGCGCCCCGACGCGCCCCGACTACCGCCGGGCGTCCCGCACTTGACGGTCCGCCGCCCGCGCCAGCTGCTCCAGCGTCGCCGTCACCGCCGGCACCTGGGCGAGGTCGGGCAGGGTGAGGGCGACGATCTCCCGTCGTACCGCCGGTTCCAGCGTCACCATGCGTGCCCCGCGCGGGCGTACCGACTCAACGGCGAGTTGGGGCAGGACCGCCACGCCCAGACCCGCGCCGACCAGGCCGACCACCGCCGGATAGTCGTCGGTGGCGAAGTCGATGCGCGGGGTGAACCCGGCGCCCTCGCACACCTCGACCAACTGGCCGCGGCAGCGCGGGCATCCGGCGATCCAGGGCTCGGCGGCGAGTTCGCCGATCGCCACGGACTTCGCGCGCGCGAGCCGGTGCCGCTCCGGTACGAGGGCGACCAGGCGGTCGGTGAGCAGGGGCCGTACGACGAGGTCGTCCCATTCGCCTTCCTGGGCCGCCCCTTCGTAGCGGAAGGCGAGCGCGAGGTCGCAGTCGCCCTCGCGGAGCAGCTCGACGGACTTCG
Organism: Streptomyces cupreus; assembly: GCF_014257025.1. Taxonomy (GTDB): domain Bacteria; phylum Actinomycetota; class Actinomycetes; order Streptomycetales; family Streptomycetaceae; genus Streptomyces; species Streptomyces cupreus. The sequence continues at coordinate 134,058 of NZ_JACMSF010000005.1, read as the reverse complement.
GCGGCTCGGCCTCCTCCAGGGAGACCCGGGTGCCGGGGTGGGCGGCACGCAGGGCGGCGAGGGCGGTGGGGACGAGGGTGGAGCTGCCGCTGGGGAAGGAGACCAGGCGTACCCGCCCGGCGCGCAGGCCCGCGATGGCGGCGACCTCCTCCTCGGCTGCGGTGAGCCCGGCGAGGATGCCTGCCGCGTGCCGGACGAGGGCCTCGCCCGCCTGGGTCAGGCGCATCTCGCGGCCGCTGCGGATGAGCAGGGGCGTGCCGACGGACGCCTCCAGCGCCTTCATCTGCTGGCTGACGGCGGGCTGGGTGCAGCCCAGTTCCCGCCCCGCCGCCGAGAAGGAGCCGGTGGCGGCGACGGCGCGCAGGACGCGGAGATGTCGGGCCTCGATCACACCACAAGAATAAGCGAGGCTTTGATACGGCGCTGATTAATGCGGTGAAGCTTTGGGCCTCCCTCGCCTACCGTGCTGTCATGAAGCTTCTGTCTGTGAACCTCGGCCGTCGGACATCCGTCCCCTACACGGACCAACCCGAGGGTGTGACCGGAATCGACAAGCGGCCGACCGACGCGGCGGTGCGGGTGGCGGCGCCGGGGCCGAAGGGAACCGGGGCGAGCGGTCTGGCCGGGGACGAGGTGTGCGACATGCGGCATCACGGCGGGGACGACCAGGCCGTGTACGCAGTGGCGCGCGAGGACCTGGACGACTGGGAACGGGAGTTGGGCCGGCCGCTGGCCAACGGCGCCTTCGGCGAGAACCTCACGACGACCGGCCTGGACGTGTCCGGCGCCCTGATCGGTGAGCGCTGGCGGGTCGGCTCCGAGGTGGTGCTGGAGGTGACCTGCGGGCGGATTCCGTGCCGTACCTTCCAGGGCCATGTGGGGGAAGAGCGGTGGGTGAAGCGGTTCACGGCGAAGGGGGCGCCGGGGGCGTATCTGCGGGTGATCGAGCCCGGTGAGGTGCGGGCGGGCGACGCGATCGAGGTCGTGCACCGGCCGGACCACGAGGTGACGGTGGCACTGCAGTTCCGGGCGGTCACCACAGAGCGGGAGCTGTTGCCGCGGCTGCTGCCGGCGGGGGAGGCGCTGCACCCGGAGTCGCTGGCGGCGGCGCGCAAGTACGTGGCGCAGCACGGGGGCTGACGTGACGTCGGGTGACCGGGTGGGTGGGTCCTGGGAAGGAGCCGGGCGTGGAGCGGATTCCTCCGGTCCGGGTCACTAATCTTGGTCCATGACAACGGCTCTCATCACGGGATCGACCGCGGGCATCGGCGCCGCGTTCGCACGGCGGCTCGCCGCCGACGGGCACGACCTCGTCCTCGTCGCACGGGACACCAAGCGGCTGCGCGAGCAGGCGACCGAGCTGCACGACCGGCACGGCATCGAGGCGGAGGTCCTGACCGCGGACCTGGCGAGGGACGAGGGCATCGAGGCGGTGGCCGCCCGGCTCGCCGACCGCAGGAACCCCGTCGACCTGCTGATCAACAACGCCGGTTTCGGCAACAGGGGCCGCTATCTCGACGTCTCCATGGCCGATGAGCTGAAGATGCTCAAGGTGCACTGCGAGGCGGTGCTGCGGCTGACGTCCGCCGCGACCGAGGCGATGCGCGAGCGCGGCCGGGGCGGGGTCGTCAACGTCGCCTCGGTCGCCGCCTTCGTGCCGCGCGGGACCTACGGCGCCTCCAAGGCCTGGGTCGTGCAGTTCACGCAGGGAGCGGCCCGGGATCTGGCGGGCAGCGGGGTGCGCCTGATGGCGCTGTGCCCCGGCTTCGTGCGCACCGAGTTCCATGAGCGGGCCGGGATGGGCACGGACAACATCCCGGGCTGGATGTGGCTGGACGCCGACAAGCTGGTCGCGTCCGCCCTCGGCGATCTGGCGCGGGGCAAGACGCTGTCGATCCCGGACCCCCGGTACAAGGTGCTGATGGGCGTCACGAAGGTCGTACCGCGCGGCATGCTCGGCGGGATCACCTCCAGGACGGGGCGCAAGTACGGGCCGCGGTAAAGCGCGAGTCCGGGCAACCGGAGGAGAATGGAGCTGTTTCGACCGGACCCTCGGGGGACGGAGGCAACGCCATGACGTTCGTACAGCTCATCGACTGCAAGACGAACCGGTTCGACGAGATGAACCGGCTGATGGACACATGGGTCGAGCAGACCAAGGGGAAGCGGACCGCGACGCACAGTGTGATCGGCAAGGACCGGTCCGACGCATCGCACTTCATCGAGATCGTGGAGTTCCCGTCGTACGAGGAGGCGATGCGGAACTCGAATCTCCCGGAGACCGACCGGATCTTCCAGGAGATGGTCGCCCTCTGCGACGAGATGCCGACGTTCACCGATCTGGACGTCGTGCGTGACGAGCAGCTCTACGAGGCGACCGCGCGGCGGTTCTTCGAGGAGCTGTCCGCGAAGGGCGATACGCCCACGTTCAACGACGTGCTGATCGAGGACTACCACGACCACGATCCCGCCAACCCGCAGGACAACATCGGGCTCGATGCGATCCGGCGCGAGGTGGAGATGTGGCGGGGCGGCTTCGACTTCTCGTTCACGATCGAGGACCAGCTGGCCCAGGGCGACCTGGTGTGCACCCGCTGGACCTGGAACGGCCTGCACAAGGGCGACTTCATGGGCATCGAGGCCACCGGCAAGAAGGTGTCCATGACCGGGTGCACCATCCAGCGGTGCACTCCGGACGGGAAGATCGCCGAGGGCTGGTGGCAGTACGACCGGCTGGGCCTGATGGAGCAGTTGGGCGCGCTGGACGAGCTGCAGCAGTAGGGCAACGTGAAGGCCCGGCACCCTCGGGGTGCCGGGCCTTGGTGCTGACGTGCGTCAGTGGGAGTGGCCGTGGCCGTGACCGGCGGCGGCCGGCTCCTCCTCTTCCTTCTTCTCGACGACCAGGGTCTCGGTCGTGAGCAGCAGGGAGGCGATGGAGGCGGCGTTCTCCAGGGCTGAGCGGGTGACCTTCACCGGGTCGATGACGCCGGCCTTGACCAGGTCGCCGTACTCGCCGGTGGCGGCGTTGAAGCCCTGGCCCTTGTCGAGCTCGGCGACCTTGGAGGTGATGACGTAGCCCTCCAGGCCGGCGTTCTCGGCGATCCAGCGCAGCGGCTCGACGACCGCGCGGCGGACCACGGCGACACCGGTGGCCTCGTCGCCGGTCTTGCCCAGACCGCCTTCGAGGACCTTCGCGGCGTGGACCAGCGCGGAGCCACCACCGGAGACGATGCCCTCCTCGACCGCGGCGCGGGTCGCGGAGATGGCGTCCTCCAGACGGTGCTTCTTCTCCTTCAGCTCCACCTCGGTGGCGGCGCCGACCTTGATCACGCACACGCCGCCGGCCAGCTTCGCGAGGCGCTCCTGGAGCTTCTCGCGGTCCCAGTCGGAGTCGGTGTTCTCGATCTCGGCCTTGATCTGGGCGACACGGCCCTGGACGTCGTCGGACTTGCCGGCGCCGTCGACGATGGTCGTGTCGTCCTTGGTGACGGTCACGCGGCGGGCGGTGCCCAGCACGTCCAGACCGGCCTGGTCGAGCTTGAGGCCGACCTCCTCGGAGATGACCGTGGCGCCGGTGAGGATCGCCATGTCCTGGAGCATCGCCTTGCGGCGGTCACCGAAGCCGGGGGCCTTGACCGCGACCGCGTTGAAGGTGCCGCGGATCTTGTTCACGACCAGGGTCGACAGGGCCTCGCCCTCGACGTCCTCGGCGATGATCAGCAGCGGCTTGGAGGCACCGGCCTGGATGACCTTCTCCAGCAGCGGCAGCAGGTCCTGGATGGAGGAGATCTTGCCCTGGTTGATCAGGATGTACGGGTCGTCGAGGACGGCCTCCATACGCTCCTGGTCGGACACCATGTACGGCGACAGGTAGCCCTTGTCGAAGGCCATGCCCTCGGTGAAGTCCAGCTCAAGACCGAAGGTGTTGGACTCCTCGACGGTGATGACACCGTCCTTGCCGACCTTGTCCATCGCCTCGGCGATGAGCTCGCCGACCTGCGAGTCCTGGGCGGACAGCCCGGCCACGGCGGCGATGTCGGACTTCTCGTCGATCGGGCGGGCGGTCGCGAGGAGTTCCTCGGAGACGGCGGCGACGGCCGCGTCGATGCCCTTCTTCAGCAGCGCCGGGGAGGCACCCGCGGCGACGTTCTTCAGGCCCTCGCGGACCAGCGCCTGGGCCAGCACGGTGGCGGTGGTGGTGCCGTCACCAGCGATGTCGTTGGTCTTGGTCGCCACCTCCTTCACCAGCTGGGCGCCGAGGTTCTCGAACGGGTCCTCGACCTCGACCTCACGGGCGATGGTGACGCCGTCGTTGGTGATGGTGGGCGCGCCGAACTTCTTGTCGATGACGACGTTGCGACCCTTCGGGCCGATCGTCACCTTGACCGTGTCGGCCAGCTTGTTGACGCCGCGCTCAAGGGCGCGACGGGCGTCCTCGTCGAACTTCAGGATCTTCGCCATGACAGCGGGAGCCCTCTCGGAATCTGTGGGTTCAAAAAAGACGCTGCGCCCCGGGCGCCCGGCTTCTTATGTGGTCGCGGGGGCCAGGGGCGCAGCTGGAAGCGAAATGCTTCGAGGTGGTCTTACTTCTCGATGATCGCGAGCACGTCGCGGGACGAGAGGACGAGGTACTCCTCGCCGTTGTACTTCACCTCGGTGCCGCCGTACTTGCTGTACAGCACGATGTCGCCGACCTTCACGTCGAGCGGCAGGCGCTCGCCGTTCTCGAAGCGGCCCGGACCGACGGCGAGGATGACGCCCTCCTGGGGCTTCTCCTTCGCAGTGTCCGGAATGACCAGGCCAGAAGCCGTGGTCTGCTCGGCGTCGAGCGGCTGGACCACGATGCGGTCCTCAAGCGGCTTGATGGCAACCTTGGAGCTGGCGGTCGTCACGATCCGACCTCCCCCTTCGGAGATCTCACGGGGTTAACTGTCTGAGGTGGCGACCAGGTCGATCCGTCGTCGCGGGTGCCGGACCTGCCCGTCGCGTAGTTGGCACTCTCATCTGCCGAGTGCCAGAGCCGAGACTATGACCGCGATTAGCACTCGGTCAAGCGGAGTGCCAATTCGCTGCGCTGGCCGGGCCGGATTCCTGGTCACCGGCGCTGCCGTGGCCGTCCCTGGGTGACTGCGCCCCCAGACCCCCTTCGGCCTGAACGGCCTCGCCCTCGAGCGCCGGACGGGCTATTGGGGCTACAGGTAGTCCTCCAGGCGGCCCACAGTAAGACCCCCAGCCCGGATCTCCCCCAGCAATCGCAGCGTCCGCTCCACCAGCGGCACCCCTGTCGGGTCGTCCGAGGGCAGCGAGACGATGTCGCCGGGGCGCAGGCGGTGCGGGCCCTCGGCGTACGTCAGAGTCCCCTCGCTCCCCATCGCCGCCCGCCACAGCACCACCGCCGAGATTCCGCAGCCGGCCGCCGCGCGCAGCGTCGTCGTGTCGTACGTGCCGTGCGGTGGGCGGAAGAGGCGGGGGCGGACGCCGAAGCGGGCGCGGAGTTTGTTCTGCTGGCCGCAGATCTCGGCGCGCTGACCGGCGTACGGCAGTCCGCGCAGGGCCGTGTGGTCGAGGGTGTGGTTCTGGATCGACGCGCCCACCGACTGAAGGCGCGCGAAGTGGGCGTAGCCCGGGCCGACCACGCTGTCCGTGAGGAACATGGCGACCGGGAGCCGCCGTTCACGGACCAGGTCGATGAAGCGGGGGTCCTGCTCGGCGCCGTCGTCGTAGGTGAGGAAGACGACCTTGTCCCGGGTCTGGATGTGCTCCACCACCGGCGGGAGGGGGACACGGGCCGCCTGTCCTCCCGGGCGGTCCGAGGGGCCCGCGGCCTGGGCGCAGCCCGTCAGGAGCAGGGCCACCACCGCCCCGGCAAGCGGACCCCGGGGCCTCACAGGTAGTCCTCAAGACGCGCCACCGCGTACCCCTTGGCGGTGACCTTTTCGAGGAACCGGCGGATCATGTCGGGCATGGTGCCCTTCCAGTGCTCCTTGCCCCGGAAGTGACTGAGCACGATGTCGCCGGGGTGGATGTCCCGGTCCCACTCGCGGTACTCCCAGCGGTCGACGAAGACCTCCTCGTTCCACAGGGGCGCGTGGGTGATGCCGCAGGCCTTGGCGGCGAGCAGGGTGTTCTCGTTGTAGCTGCCGAAGGGCGGCCGGAACAGGACGGGCCGCTTGCCGTACCGCTCCTCGATCACCTCCTGCATCCCGCAGATCTCGTACTTCTGACCGGCGTACGACAGCCCCGGCAGATACGGGTGATGGAGGGTGTGGTTGTTCAGGACCACGCCCGCCCCCTGCATCCGCTTGAAGTAGGCGTAGTCCTCCTTCACCAGGTAGTCGCTGAGGAAGGCGGTGTACGGGATCCTCAGCTCGGTCATCATCCGCAGGAACGCCGGGTCCTTCTCGGCGCCGTCGTCGATGGTGAGGAAGACGATCTTCTGCTGGGTGGGGATCGTGGTGAAGACCGGCGGGAGGTTCCGTTCGGCGTGTCCGTCGACCTCGAAGCCCTTGCGGGTGGTGATCCTCGGCTTCTTCGCGGGCGGTGCCGGGGCCGTCAGCGGGACCTTGGCGAGGCCCCAGCGTTTCGCGGCGGCGGCCCGGGCGGCGGCGGTGGCGCGCAGCTTGGTGGCGTAGGAGTCCAGGGCGCGGGCGGGGGGCGCCAGGAGGGGCTGCTGGCCGGGGGCGGGGCGGGGCTTGGGGCCGGTGCCCTGGGCGCAGCCGGAGGCGATGGCGGCGACGGCGAGCACGGCGATTCCGCCGCGGATCCGGGACCCTCGAATGGACCGGTTTTTATCATTTTGTACTACTAGTCGCATGGGGCTGGATCCTCCCAGGACCCCGCCCCGAACCCCCGCCGACACCGCCACGGCGGGCGCACCATCCACCGGCTGGCCCACAATGACCCGGTGAACGACCTCGCCCCCCTCCTCACGCCCGAGGGCCGCGCCCTCCTCGACGAAGTGCGCGGCACCGCCCCCGCCGACGAACTCGCGGTCGCCACCCGGCTGCGCCGGGACCACCCCGCCGAGCTGGTGTCGGCGGCGCTCGGACAAGCGCGGCTGCGGCAGCGGGCGGAGCCGAAGTTCGGCGCCGAGGACGCGCGGCGGATGTTCTTCACGCCGAACGGGGTCGAGCAGTCCACGCGGGCGAGCGTGGCGACGTACCGGGCCGAGCGCTTCCGGGAACTGGGCGTCACCTCCGTCGCCGACCTGTGCTGCGGGATCGGCGGGGACGCGATCGCGCTGGCGCGGGCCGGGATCCGGGTGCTGGCGGTGGACCGGGACCCCCTGACGGCCGCCGCCGCCCGCGCCAATGCCGACGCGCTCGGCCTCGCCGGACTGATCGAGGTACGCGAGGCGGATGTGACGGAGGTCGACACGGCCGGCTACGACGCCGTGTTCGTCGACCCGGCCCGGCGCGGTGGCCGGGGCCGGATCTTCGATCCCGAGGCCTACTCGCCGCCGCTGTCCTGGGCCGTGCAGGCGGCTCTGGGGGCGCCGCACGCCGCCCTGAAGATCGCCCCCGGCGTCCCGCACGAGGCGGTCCCCGCCGAGGCCGAGGCCGAGTGGATCTCGGACGGCGGGGATGTGAAGGAGGCGGTGCTGTGGTTCGGGACCGCTCCGGGCGCCGTCCGGGCGACCCTGCTCCCCGGACCCCGCACCCTCCTCGGAAGCGGCCTGCCCGACCCCGAAGTCCGGCCCGTAGGAAGGTACTTGTACGAGCCCGACGGCGCCGTCATCCGCTCCCACCTGGTCGCCGAGGTCGCCGAGGAACTGGACGGCGGTCTGATCGACCCGACCATCGCCTACGTCACCGCCGACACCCTGCGCCCCACCCCGTACGCCTCCGCCTACGAGATCACCGACCAACTCCACTTCAACGTCAAGAAGTTGAAGGCTCTGCTACGGCAGCGCGAGGTCGGCGTCCTCACCGTCAAGAAGCGCGGGTCCGCCGTCGAGCCGGAGGAGCTGCGCAGGAAGGTCAAGCCGCACGGGCCGAACTCGGCGACGGTGTTCCTGACCCGGGTCGCCGGGGCGCCGACGATGCTGCTCGGGCACCCGGCCTAGTTCCCCCAGGCGCTGGAAATTCTCAGCGCAGCGATTCCCACAGCTCGCTCGCCTCCGGCTCCTCCGCGACCACCCGGTTGCGGTCCGACGGAGCCGGTACGACGGGCATGGTCACCGTCGTCACGGAGTCGGCGGACAGATCCTTCAGGCTCTGGCCGAGGCGGGTCAGCTCGGTCAGGGAATCCAGGCCGGTGTCCGTGGTGAGGCTGCCGGTGACCGCGTCGGCGACCCGGTACAGCTTGGCGGGGTCGGTGAGCAGGTCGGTCGTGGAGATCTGCTCCAGCAGTGCCTTCACCAGCTGCTGCTGGAGGCCTATGCGGCCCAGATCGCTGCCGTCGCCTATGGCGTGCCGGGTGCGGGCGAGGGCCAGGGCCTGCTCGCCGTCGAGATGGTGGGTGCCGGCCTCCAGCGTGAGGTGGCTGTCCTCGTCGTCGATGTCCTCCTCGGTCGTGACGGTGACCCCGCCGAGCGCGTCCACCAGCTTCGCGAAGCCCGCGAAGTCGATCTCGATGTAGTGGTCCATGCGGACGTTCGTGAGCGACTCGACGGTCTTCACCGCACACACGGGACCGCCCACCGCGTAGGCGCTGTTGAACATGGCGTTGTAGGCGGCCTCGGTCGAACCGCCGTTCTCCAGCGGGCAGGAGGGACGCGTGACGAGGGTGTCGCGCGGGATGCTCACCACCGTCGCCTCGGAACGGCCCGCGTCGAGGTGGACCACCATCGCCGTGTCGGAGCGGGCGCCGGTGCTGTCGCCGCCGCCGAGCGCCTGGTTCTCCGCGCCGCTGCGCGAGTCGGAGCCGAGGACCAGGATGTTCAGGGCCTCGGTGGGCAGTTCCTCGGCCGTGGCGGTGGCCGACGGGGTCGGCTTCGCCGGACGGTTGTCGCCGAGCGCGGTGTTGATGTCGACGCTCTTGATGTTGTCGTTGAGCTGCCAGTACGCCCAGCCCGCCGCCCCGGCGGCCAGCACCAGCACGCCCGCGAGGGTGAGGCCGGCGATCCTCAGCGCTCTCGACCGCCGGCCCACTCGTCTGCCCTCGTCCCCGTTCGTCTCGTCTCCCGTCACGGACAGGAACGTAAGTCCGCATTATTACGGCGAGCGCGTCCGGGACCGGTTTCTTGGGAAATTCTCAGACTTCTCAGCCCAGGGTCACCGTCGGCACCGGATTGCTCCCGCTCCAGGACGCGTTGAAGCCGAAGGTCACCGAACCCCCGTCCGGAACCGTCCCGTTGTAGGAGGCGTTGGAGCAGCTGACCGCCGACCCCGACTGGGTGCAGGTCGCGTTCCAGGCCTGGGTGATCTGCTGTCCGGAGCCGTAGGTCCAGGTCGCCTTCCAGGACGACAGCGAGGCCCCGTCGCAGGCGATCCGCACCTGCCCGGTGAACCCGGTGTTCCACTGATTGACGACGCTGTACGTCGCCGTACACGCGCCAGTCGGCGGTGTGGTCGTACCGCCGAGGGCCTCCGCGATGGCGAAGTACGCCGGTTTCGGCGCGAAGTTCTCGTCGTACGGCGTCGCCGCGCCCTGCCCGGGGAAGGTGTCCGGGATCCAGGAGTCGGAGTCGGTGAAGCCCCAGACGGTGACGCCGACACAGCGGGTCACGGCCACGCAGGCGCTCACCACCTGCTTGTACTCGGTGGCCTGCTGGGCCAGTTCGGCGCTGTCCGAGGGCAGGTTCATCCGGATGTCCAGCTCCGTGATCGCCACGTCGACGCCGAGGTCGGCGAAGCGCTGGATGTTCTGCTGGAGCGTGGAAGGCACCTGGCCGAGGCTGAGGTGGGCCTGGAGTCCGACGCCGTCGATCGGGACGCCGCGCTCCTTCAGTGACTTCACCAGGTTGTACAGGGCGGTGGACTTCGCGTTGACGCCCTCGACGTTGTAGTCGTTGATGTACAGCTTGGCGCTGGGGTCGGCCGCTCGGGCCGCGGTCAGCGCCTCGGCGATGTAGTCGGCGCCGAGGCCGTTGTACCAGAGGGTCTGCCGGTAGGTGCCGTCCTCGTTGAACGGCTCGTTCACCACGTCCCAGGTGGCGAGCCGTCCCTTGTAGCGGCCGACCTCGGTGGAGATGTGGTCGGTCATGAGCCGGCGCAACTGGGCCGCGGTCCAGGTGCCGTTGGTCAGCCAGCTCGGGTTCTGGCTGTGCCAGACCAGGGTGTGGCCGCGCACCTGCTGGCCGCCCGCCTCCGCGAAGTCGACGATCTGGTCGGCCTCGGCCCAGTTGAAGGTGCCCCGGGTCGGCTCGACCGAGCCCCACTTCATGGCGTTGCCGGGAGTGAGCGCGTTGAACTCGCGCCCGGCGATCTCGCCGTAGGTGCCGGTGAGTTTGGAGCCGGTGACCGCAGTGCCGATCACCTTGCCCTTGGCGTCGGCCAGATCACGCAGCGGTTCGTCGGCCGCGTGCGCGGCGGGCGCCGTGAACAGCAGGCCTCCGAGCATCGCGACGCCCGTGAGGAGTGAAGCCAGGGTGGAGCCCGTTCTCAGAGATCTCATTGCGGGTGCCTCCGAAAGTTTCGGTCGTTCAAACGACTGGCTTCGGGCAGTGTGGAGGCGGCACGGAACACCCGTCAATACAGCAACAGACCCCTCCCCGCTAAACCGCCGGAGGCACTCCCGTACTGCTGCGCACCACGAGGCTCGTGGCCAGTTCCACCCGGGTCGCCGCCGGGTCGCCGTCCTCCTTGGCGAGGTCCAGCACCAGCTTGGCGGCCGCCTCGGCCATCTCGGTCAGCGGCTGCCGTACGGTCGTCAGCGGCGGCCCGACCCAGCGCGCGACCGGCAGATCGTCGAAGCCGACGACACTGAGGTCCTCCGGGATGCGCAGGCCCAGTTCGCGCGCGGCCTCGTACAGGCCGAGCGCCTGGAGGTCGTTGCCGGCGAAGACGGCGGTGGGCCGGTCCGGGCCGCGCAGCAGCTTCAGCCCTTCGCGGTAGCCGGTCTCGTGATGGAAGTCGCCGGGCCGGATCAGCGCAGGGTCGACCGGGAGCCCGGCCGTCTCCAGGGCCGCCCGGTAGCCGTCGATCCGGGCGCGGCTGCACATCATTCGCGAGGGGCCGGTAATGGCGCCGATCCGGGTGTGCCCGAGCTCGACCAGATGCCGGGTGGCGGCGAGCCCGCCCTGCCAGTTGGTGGCGCCGATGGACGGCACGTCGGCTCCCGGGTCGCCCGCCGGGTCCATCACGACGAACGGGATCGACCGGCTCATCAGCAGGGCACGCTGGGACTCGTCGAGTCCTGACAGCACCAGGATCACGCCGTGCGGGCGGCGGGCGGCGACCTGGTCGGCCCAGGTCCGCCCGGGGGTGAGGCGTCCCGCGCTCTCACTGAGGACCACGCTCAGTCCGGCGTCCCGGGCGACGTTCTCCACACCCCGGATGACCTCCATCGCCCACGCGCTCTCCAGCTCGTGGAAGACCAGGTCGATCAGGGGCGAACGGCTCGCCTCGGCGCGCCGGCGCCGGTAGCCGTGGGCGCGCAGCAGCTCCTCGACCCGGCTGCGGGTGGCGGGGGCGACGTCGGCTCTGCCGTTGAGGACCTTCGAAACAGTCGGCGCCGAGACGCCGGCCTCGCGGGCGATCTCGGCGAGCGTCGCGGTCTGCGCGGACCGACCTGTCGCGCGGGTTGTCGTCCGGGTTTCAGCGGGCTCGGAGGGTGTCATGGCGGCGATCGTATCCCTGCGTCCCCTCTTGACGAACCCTTCTCACCACGCCTAGGTTCCCGGAACATTCGAGGTGAATAACGAAACATTCGCGAGAGGCCATCCGCCCCGACAGGAGTTTCATGACCACCGCCCCCTGGCGCGACCCCGCACTGCCCGCCTCCGCCCGCGTCGACGACCTGCTCTCCCGGATGACCCTTCAGGAGAAGACCGCCCAGCTCTACGGCGTGTGGGTGGGCGCCGCCACGGACGGCGACGGAGTCGCCCCGCTGCAGCGTGAGATGACCGCCGACCACGACTGGGAGGAGCTGATCGGCCATGGCCTCGGCCAGCTCACCCGCTCCTTCGGCACCGCCCCCGTGGACCCGGCGCTAGGTGCGCAGGCGCTGGCCCGCGCCCAGCGCCGTATCACGGCCGCCGGACGTTTCGGCATCCCGGCCGTCGCCCACGAGGAGTGCCTGGCCGGCTTCACCACCTGGCGGGCCACCGCCTACCCGGTGCCACTGGCCTGGGGGGCGAGCTTCGACGCCCCGCTCGTCGAGGAGATGGCCCGCCGGATCGGCGAGGACCTGCGCTCGGCCGGCGTCCACCAGGGGCTCGCGCCCGTCCTGGACGTCGTGCGCGACCCGCGCTGGGGACGGGTCGAGGAGACGATCGGCGAGGACCCGTATCTGACCGGCACGATCGGCACCGCCTATGTGCGGGGCCTGGAGTCCGCCGGGGTGATCGCCACGCTCAAGCACTTCGCCGGGTACGCCTCCTCGGCGGGCGCCCGCAATCTCGCGCCGGTGCGGGCGGGCGTGCGGGAGTTCGCCGATGTGACGCTGCCGCCGTTCGAGATGGCGCTGCGCGAGGGCGGGGCGCGCAGTGTGATGGCCGCGTACACCGAGACGGACGGCGTCCCCGCCTCGGCGGACCCCGGGCTGCTCACCGAACTCCTGCGGGACCAGTGGGGGTTCACCGGCACGGTCGTCTCGGACTACTTCGGCATCGGCTTCCTCCGGTCGCTGCACCGCGTGGCCGCCACCGACGCCGAGGCGGCGCACGCGGCCCTGCGGGCCGGGATCGACGTGGAGCTGCCGACCCTGAAGTGCTACGGCAAACCGCTCGTGGACGCCGTCCGCGCGGGCGAGGTCCCCGAGGAACTGGTGGACCTGTCGGCCCGCCGCGTCCTGCTCCAGAAGTGCGAACTGGGCATGCTCGACGAGGACTGGGACCCGGAGCCCAAGACACGCATCGACCTCGACTCCACCGCCAACCGCGCCCTGGCCCGGCGTCTGGCCGAGGAGTCGGTGGTGCTGCTGGACAACCCGGACGGGGTGCTGCCGCTGGCCCCGGACACCAGGATCGCGGTCGTGGGCCCACGCGCCGCCGACGCCCTGGCCATGCTGGGCTGTTACTCCTTCCCGTCCCATGTCCTCACCCATCACCCCGACGTCCCGATGGGCATCGACATCCCGACCGTGCTGGAGGCACTGCGCACCGAACTCCCGGACGCGAAAGTGACGTTCGCCGAGGGCTGCGGGGTGTCGGACCCCGACACCGGCGGCTTCGAGGAGGCGGTGGCGCGGGCGTCCGAGGCGGATGTGTGCCTCGCGGTACTGGGCGACCGGGCGGGCCTGTTCGGACGCGGCACCTCGGGCGAGGGCTGCGATGTGACGGACCTGCAACTGCCGGGTGTGCAGGGCGAGTTGCTGGACACGCTGGTGGCGACGGGCGTCCCGGTCGTGCTGGTGCTCCTCACCGGCCGCCCCTATGCGCTCGGCCGCTGGCACGGCCGCCTCGGCGCGGTCGTCCAGGCCTTCTTCCCCGGCGAGGAGGGCGGCCCGGCGGTGGCGGGAGTGCTGTCGGGCCGGGTCAACCCGTCGGGACGCCTCCCGGTGAGCGTCCCACGGGTACCCGGCGGCCAGCCGTGGACGTATCTCCAGCCACCGTTGGGCCTCGCGGGAGAGGTCAGCAACCTGGACCCGACCCCGCTGTATCCCTTCGGCCACGGACGCTCGTACACCGGCTTCGCCTGGGAGTCCGACGCGGCGGAGGCGGAGATCGGCACGGACGGCTCGTACGAGATGAGCGTGACCGTCCGCAACACCGGTGACCGGCAGGGCGCGGAGGTCGTGCAGCTGTATCTGCACGATCCGGTGGCCTCGGCGACCCGGCCGGACGTCCGTCTGATCGGCTATCAGCGGCTGGAGTTGGCGCCCGGCGAGTCCCGGCGGGTGAGCTTCCGATTCCACGCGGACCTCTCCGCCTTCACAGATCGTTCAAATCTGAAGGTGGTCGAACCGGGCGTGCTGGAACTACGGTTGGGGGTGTCCAGCGCGGAGGTACTGCACACGGCTCGACTGACCCTCACCGGCCCGGTACGGGTGCTCGGCCCGGACCGACGGCTGGTGTGCGAGGCGGTGGTGTCCTGACCTTCGCTCCGGGAAACGGGGAGGGTTGCGATGGACAGGTACGTCCACCATGAACTGCGGTCCGTCATCACGGTGCTGGCCGTGTCCGCCGTCTGCATCCCGGCGACCGTCGGCGCCCATGGAGCGCCGGTCAGCGCGATGGGCCTGCCGCTGTTCCTCACCGGGCTGATCGGGTTCGCGACGCTGTTCACGCTGGCGCAGGCGACCCGGATCAAGTGGCTCAGCGAGGTGCTGGACTTCGAGGCGGCGGTCCCGCTGGAGGAGCCGCCGCCGGAGACGTCCCTGCTCCGCCGTCCGGTCAACCCGTGGCTGTTCGTCACGATGACGGCGGGGACCCTGGGCGTCGCGTTCGCCTGGGAACCCGCGGCGTCCCTGTTCCCCCTCTGGCTGGCGCTCGCCTGGCTGGGCCAGGCGGGGCTGGCCGCGGACTGGGAGCGCCGGCACGGCAAGGTGCTGTGGCGGGGCCACGACCCCGACAAGCCCTGGCGTCTTTCCTTCAGCCCCCGGCCACTGACTCGAACCGCCACCGGTGCACTGCCCGAGTGACCAACTCGCCGTCCGGCTCGGGCAGTTCGGGCACTACGGCGTCGAAGTCGCCGTCCCACCAGGTGATGACCAGCACCCGGTCCTGCGGGGCCCGGAAGGTCTCCCGGCGCAGCGGCCGCTCGGCGAGCTGCTGCCGGGAGACCCAGGCCAGCAGCTCCTCGCCCCGGCCCTCGGCCGCCCTGGCCTCCCACATCAGCGCGACCGTCACGGGTACCCCGCGGCGGAGCCGTTGTCGGATGCGGTCTCCTTGCTGACCTCGTGCACATGATCGTGTCCCGGCACATGCGGGTCGGTCACCGGCAGGGAGGAGTCGGCCGACAGGTCCCAGCTGGACGCAGGCCGGTTGCGCGCGACCATCTCCGCGCCGAGCGCGGCGACCATCGCGCCGTTGTCGGTGCACAACTTGGGCCGCGGCACCCTCAGTTCGATGCCGGCCGCCTCGCAGCGGTGCCGGGCCAGCTCCCGCAGCCGCGAGTTCGCCGCCACCCCGCCACCGATCATCAGGTGGTCGACGCCCTCGTCCTTGCAGGCCCGGACCGCCTTGCGGGTCAGCACATCCACCACCGCCTCCTGGAAGGAGGCCGCCACGTCCCGCACCGGCACCTCCTCCCCCGCGGCCCGCTTGGCCTCGATCCAGCGGGCCACGGCCGTCTTCAGACCGGAGAAGGAGAAGTCGTACGCCGGATCGCGGGGCCCGGTGAGCCCGCGCGGGAAGGCGATGGAGTTCGGGTCGCCCTCGCGCGCGTACCGGTCGATGACCGGGCCGCCGGGGAAGCCCAGGTTCAGCACCCGGGCGATCTTGTCGAAGGCCTCGCCGGCCGCGTCGTCGATGGTGGCGCCCATCGGCCGGACGTCGGAGGTGATGTCACCCGACAGCAGCAGGGAGGAGTGCCCGCCGGACACCAGCAGGGCCATCGTCGGCTCGGGCAGGGCGCCGTGCTCCAGCTGGTCCACGCAGATGTGCGAGGCGAGATGGTTCACACCGTAGAGCGGCTTGCCGAGCGCGTAGGCGTACGCCTTCGCCGCCGAGACCCCGACGAGCAGGGCACCGGCGAGGCCCGGACCGGCGGTCACGGCGATCCCGTCCAGATCCTTGGCGGTGACCCCCGCCTCCTTCAGCGCGCGGTCGATGGTCGGCACCATCGCCTCCAGATGCGCCCGGGAGGCGACCTCCGGCACCACCCCGCCGAAGCGGGCGTGCTCGTCGACGCTGGACGCGACGGCGTCGGCCAGCAGGGTCGTCCCGCGCACGATGCCGACGCCGGTCTCGTCGCAGGAGGTCTCGATCCCCAGGACCAGGGGTTCGTCAGCCATGGATCTCGGTTCCTTGTACTGAGGTGGAAGGGTCGGTGAGGCGCATCACCAGGGCGTCCACATTGCCCGGCTGGTAGTAGCCGCGCCGGAACCCGATGGCCTCGAAGCCGTAGCGCTCGTACATCTTCTGGGCGCGGACGTTGTCGATCCGGCACTCCAGCATCACTTCGGCGCACTCGAAGGCGGTGGCCGCCCGCAGCAGCTCGGTCAGCAGCCGCCCGCCGAGGCCGGTGCCCCAGTAATCGCGGGCGACGGCGATGGTCTGGATGTCGCCGACCGCGGCGCAGCCGCTGTCAGACGCAATCCCGGAGGCGGCGAGCCCCGCGTAGCCGACGATCCGGTCGCCGTCCACGGCCACGACGTACCGCCGGGTCGCCTCGGCACCGCGCGCGTGGGCCAGCTCGGACCAGAACATCCCCCGGGACCAGGCGTCCTCGGGGAAGAGATCCTTCTCCAGCTCCAGCACGGGATCGATGTCCCACCAGCGCATCTCGCGCAGTACCGCTGTCACTTGGGGGTGACCACCTTGTAGTTCTTGGGGACCTGGGCGTCGGGCCGGCGCAGATACAGCGGCCGCGGCGCGGGCAGCTCCTCACCGGCGGCAAGCCGCTCGGCGGCGAGGGCGGCCAGGGCCGCGGCGGAGACATGCTCGGGCTCATGCGCCTTGGGGAAGGTGTCGGGGTACAGCAGCGCACCGGCCCCGACCGCGGGGAGCCCCGCGACCCGCTCGGCGATGTCGGCGGGGCGGTCGACCGCCGGGTCGGTCAGACGGGTGCGGGAGTCGGCGTACGTCGCCCAGTAGACCTCCTTGCGCCGGGCGTCGGTGGCCACGACGAAGGGGCCCTTGTCGATGTCGGCCGCGTAGGCGAGACCGTCGAGGGTGCACACACCGTGCACGGGGACGCCGAGCGCGAGCCCGAAGGTGTCGGCGGTCATCAGACCGACCCGCAGCCCGGTGTACGGGCCGGGCCCGGTCCCTACGACGACGCCGGTGACGGCGTCGAGCTTCAGCCCCGCCTCGGCGAGCACTCGGTCGACGGCCGGCAGCAGCAGCTCACCATGACGGCGGGCGTCCACCTGACTCGACGAGACGATGACGTCCGTGCCGTCGTGCAGCGCGACGGTGACGGCGGGGGTGGCGGTATCCAGAGCGAGCAAGAGCACGCAAACAGCCTACGGCTCCCCGCGCCGGGGCACGGCCGCCCGGGAGGAGCGGTCACCGGCTGCTACCGTCGCCGCGAGGCACGACGTACGACAAAGAGGTGGGCGACGGTGGCAAGCAGCAGCTCCGGATTCGTGGCCGGGCTCACCACGGCGGCCCTGATGACCGTCGGCTTCCTCGCCTACCAGGCCTCGGCGAACGTTCCGGCCGACCTGGGCCGCCCGCACACCGGCAGCACGCCGGCGGTGGCCGCCTCCAAGGCACCCCGCGACAAGGAGCAGCCCGCCGCCCTGCCCGCCGGGTCCGGCAAGGGTGAACGGGTGGTGTACTCGGTGGACGACGACCGGGTGTGGCTGGTCGGCGCGGACGACAAGGTCAGGCGCACCTTCGAGGTGGACCCCGGCACGGTGGACCCGGCCCCGGGCGTCTACACGGTCACCTCCCGCTCGAACAAGGTCACCGGCACGGACGGCGTCCCCGTCGAGCACGTGGTCCGCTTCACCAGTGTGGGCGGCGTCGCCATCGGCTTCAGCGCGGCGGTGGACAACCCGGCCCCGGCCCCCGGCAATACGGCCCGCACGGGCGGCATCCGCGAGACCCGTGCGGACGGCGACGCGATGTGGAAGTTCGCGACGATCGGCCACAAGGTCGTCGTGATCCGCTGAGACCTCAGGCCGCCTTGCGCTCCTGCGTCCGCGGAGCACTCGGTTCCGGGGCGCGCGGCGGTGTCGATACGGCGGTTGCCGCGGCGCATGCCGCCAGCAGGTCGCGCATGGACACTCCGGACAGCGGACGCGGTGGCGTCGCGTCCCGTTCCGTGACCGACATGGACGCCTCCTGGGAGCCGGGGGCGGACGTAGTTAGGTACACCTAACTACGGGCTGGGTACCATGTGACCACGCCCGGGACGGCGAACGCAATATCTTGCCGACGTCTTGTCGGAATGTTCATCGACGTCTCAGGCGGACAGCCCTTCGAGACCCGCCTCGACCCAGCGCGCCCCCAGCCCGGTCACCGTGACATGCCGGACCTCGTCCGTCGTGTCGCCGACGGCCCGGTGGATGACGACCTGGAGCCGGTCCTCGGTCAGCTCCTCGACCTTGCCCTCGCCCCACTCCACGACGATCACGGAATCGGGCAGCGAGACATCGAGGTCGAGGTCCTCCATCTCGTCGAGCCCGCCACCGAGGCGGTACGCGTCGACGTGGACGAGCGGAGGACCGTCGCCGAGGGACGGATGGACGCGCGCGATCACGAACGTCGGGGAGGTGACGGCGCCCCGGACCCCGAGGCCCTCACCGAGCCCCCGGGTCAGCGTCGTCTTGCCCGCGCCGAGCTCCCCGCTGAGCATCACGAGGTCACCGGCGCGCAGCAGCTTGGCGAGACGGCGGCCGAGTTCCCGCATCTGCTCGGGAGAGGTGATGGTCAGCTCGGTCTCAGCCTGGTTGTGCGGTGCTGCTTCCATAGCCACCCACGGTAGCGCCCGCGGGCACCGCACCCGCGCGGGTGAGCAGGTCGGCGAGACGGTCGGTGACCACTTCCGGGTGTTCCAGCATCACCAGATGCCCGGCATCCGGCACGAGGACCAGCTCGGCGTCCGGCAGCAGATCGGCGATGGCCTCGCTGTGCTCGCTCGGCGTGACGAGGTCCTTGACCCCGGCCAGCACCAGCACCGGCAGATCCGCGAAGTGGGCGAGCGCCTCGGTCTTGTCGTGGTCGGCGAAGGCCGGGTAGTACTCGGCGACCACGTCGATCGGCGTGGCCTCGATCATCCGCTCGGCGAACCGCGCCACGGCCGGGTCGACGTCCCGGGAGGCGAAGGAGTACCGCTTGATGATCCCGGCGAACAGATCGGCGGTGGCCCGGCGCCCCTTCTCCACCAGCTCGGCCCGCTGCCCGAGCGCCTTCAGCACTCCGGGGAGCACCCGGCGCACGGCGTTGACGCCGGCTACCGGCAGCCCGAAGTTGACCTCGCCGAGCTTCCCCGACGACGTACCGACCAGAGCGACGGCGACGACCCGGTCCCGGATCAGCTCGGGGTACTGGTCGGCCAGCGCCATGACGGTCATCCCGCCCATGGAGTGGCCGACGAGCACGATCGGCCCGTCCGGCACGGTGGCGTCGATGACGGCCTTCAGATCCCGTCCGAGCTGCTCGATGTCGACCGGCACCCCGTCCTCGACCTGCGCGACACCCCGCGCGGAGCGGCCGTGGCTGCGCTGGTCCCAGTGCACGGTCCGTACGACACCCCTGAGCGCCGCCCGCTGGAAGTGCCAGGAGTCCTGGCTGAGGCAGTAGCCGTGGCTGAAGACGACGGTGACGGGAGCCGGGGCCTTGCGCCCGAACAGCCGGCGCCTGCGCGGGGCGGAGCCGCCCTCGGGCTCGACGTCGTCGACCTCGTAGTAGATCTCGGTGCCGTCATCGGCGTAGGCCTTGCCGGGCATGCCGCGCAGCGCGCCGTAGGGGCCCGCCGAGTCGAGCGCGAGACGGGCCTTCTGCCGCATCCCCCGGCCGACGGTGAGCCGCTCTATGGCGACCCCGGCCGCGGCGCCCGCGGCGACCACGCCTATCGCGGCACCCGCGATACCCGTCGCGCGGCGCCAGTTCCCGGCGGAGGCGACGGCCGCGACGGCCTCCGCACTGCTCTCGCTCACGTACCGCTCCTCTTCACCGGACTGCTGCTCGCCGCTGGGGCGTCACCCAGCCTGGCTCTCGTTCACATAGACGCGGGGAACACGGATTCCGATCCGGGTGACGATTTCATACGCGATGGTGCCGGCGGCCTGCGCCCAGTCCTCGGCGGTGGGCTCACCGCCGTCACCGGGCCCGAAGAGCACGGCCCGCTCACCCGGTTCGGGCTCGTCCCCGCCCAGGTCCACCACGAACTGATCCATCGCGATCCGCCCCGCGACGGTCCGCCACTTGCCGCCGACCAGTACCGGCCCGGCGGAGGAGGCGTGCCGAGGGATACCGTCCGCATACCCGACGGGGATGAGTCCAAGGGTGGTCGCACCGGGGGTGGTGTAGTGGTGCCCATAGCTGACACCGTGCTCACCGGGCACGTGCTTGACGAGCGCGACGGACGCGGACAGCGTCATCACCGGCCGCAGCCCGAAGTCGGCGGGACTGCCCAGCTCGGGGCTTGGCGAGACGCCGTAGAGCGCGATGCCGGTCCGTACGAGGTCGAAGTGGCTGTCCGGACGGGTCAGCGTGGCCGGGGAATTGGCGATGTGCCGCACCTCGGGGCGTATGCCCTGCTCCTCGGCGTGAGCCAGCATCTCCCGGAAACGTTCGAGCTGGGCGTCGATGGAGGGATGCCCGGGTTCATCGGCGCACGCGAAGTGCGACCAGAGCCCGGTCACCTTCACGAGCCCCTCCCCCTCGGCGGCGAGCGCCTCCCGGACCAGCTCGGCCCAGTCGTCGCCGGGCTGGCAGCCGCCGCGCCCGAGGCCGGTGTCGGCCTTGAGCTGTACGCGCGCGGGAAGACCGGCCTCGCGGGCCGCGGCGGTGACCTCGCGCAGGGCCCACAAAGCGCTCACCGAGACGTCCAGACGGGCCTCGATGGCCTCCCGCCAGGGCCCGCCCGGGGTCCACAGCCAGCACATGATCCGGACGTCGTCCGGCAGCCGCCCGTCCGCCCGCAGTGCGAGGGCCTCCTCGGGCGTGGCGGTGCCCAGCCAGGTCGCCCCCGCCTCGACGGCCGCGCGGGCGCAGGGCAGTGCGCCGTGGCCGTATCCGTCGGACTTCACGACGGCCATCAGGGCCGCGTCCGGCGCGAGGGCGCGCAGGGCCCGCACATTGGCCCGCACGGCGGCCAGATCGATCTCGGCGCGGGCCCGCAGGGGCGCGGTCCGCAGGGCAGCTGTTTCAGTCATGGCGCCCCCAGTGTCTCAGAGGGGTCCGACAGGCCGGTCGAGCCCTAGGTTCCGGGTCGCCTCCCCCAGACGTACACCCGGTCCCCCTTCTTCAGCACTTTCCACAGCTTCCGGGCGTCCCCGAGCCGCAGATTGACGCATCCCATCGACCCGACGGTGGTGAAGATCGACCCGTAGACGGCGTGGAAGGCCTGCCCGCCGCTGAAGAACTGCGAGTAGGGCATGGGCTGGTGGTAGAGCGTCGACACGTGGTTCTTGTGCTTCCAGTAGACCTTGTGCCATCCGGTACGGGTCCGGTACCCGGCCCGCCCACTGCGCATGGGCACCGGCCCGTAGACGACCTTCTTCCCCTTCTGCACCCAGGTCAGCTGCCGGCTGAGATCGACACAGGCGACGCGATACGACCGCACAGGGCACTTCTTGGCGGCGTTCGGGTTCTTGCGCGCGCCGACGAGTTGCATGGTGGCCCAGGTGACGGGCCCCGCGAAGCCGATGGCGGGCTTGATCTTGTGCTTGAGCTGAAAGGCCCGGATGGCCCGGCAGTCGGCGGCGGACTGCTTCCCGTCCACCTTGAGCTTCAGCCACCGCTCGACCTGCCGCTGATAGGGGCCGGCCCGCTTGCTGCACGCGACGCGCATCACGGCGTCCCCGAGAGGCACGTACTCGACGAGGTCGTAGGCCCCCTCGACGGCCTGCCGCGGCTCAACGGCGTCTTCACGCCCACCGGGTGTGTACACGGTCGGCGGCAGGATCTGGTCGGGCGTGTCGATGACCCACGACTTGGGCGCCACGCCGGGCACCAACTCGGCCTCGGGCCCGGGCCCGGCGACAGCACTTCCCGCCGGCAGCACAAAGGCCGTGGCCACCAGAGCCGCGACACCCCGATACGCAACACGCGAACAGATCATGCGATCAGCGAACCGCGCGGCCTGAGCGCCGAGGACGTGCCGCGCGGCGGGGTCACTCGGACGTACGCAGGCATCGAGGCGCCGGTCATAAGGTGCTCGGCATGAGCATCATCGGGGTCGGTATCGACGTGGCGGAGATCGACCGTTTCGCGGCTTCCCTGGAGCGGACGCCCGGGATGGCCCGACGTCTGTTCCTGGACAGCGAGTTGCTGCTGCCGAGCGGGGAGCGGCGGGGTGTCGCCTCGCTGGCGGCGCGGTTCGCGGCGAAGGAGGCGTTGGCCAAGGCGCTGGGCGCGCCTGCGGGCCTGCTCTGGACGGACGCGGAGGTCTTCGTCGAGGACTCCGGGCAGCCGCGGCTCCGGGTGACGGGGACGGTGGCGGCCCGGGCGGCGGAACTCGGCGTGCGGTCCTGGCATGTGTCTCTCAGTCATGACGCTGGCGTGGCCTCGGCGGTGGTGGTCGCGGAAGGCTGAGGGGCGCGAGAGACTCGACCGTATGCGTACTGCGTACAGCGTGGAGACGGTCAGGACTTCGGAACGGGAACTGATGGTTCGGCTGCCGGAGGGGACGCTGATGCAGCGGGCGGCGGCAGGCCTCACCGCGGCCTGCGCGGACCTCCTCGGCCGGGTCTACGGCAGCCGCGTCGTGCTGCTGATCGGCAGCGGCGACAACGGCGGCGACGCGCTCTACGCCGGTGCCCGACTGGCCCGACGGGGCGCGGGCGTGACGGCGGTACTGCTGGCGCCCGAGCGGGCGCACACGGGCGGCCTCGCGGCACTGCGCGGGGCGGGCGGAAGCGTGACCGGGACCGATGCGGCGGCACCGCTGATCGACCGGGCGGACCTGGTGCTGGACGGCATCGTCGGAATCGGCGGCAAGGGCGGCCTACGGCCGGACGCGGCACCGCTGGCCGAGGCGGCGGCGCGTTCCCGGGCCACCGTGGTGGCCGTGGACCTGCCGAGCGGGGTGGACGCCGACACCGGCGAGGTGCGCGGCCCGGCGATCCACGCCGACCTCACCGTCACCTTCGGCACCCACAAGCCGGGCCTGCTGATCGATCCGGCGCGGGAGTACGCCGGTACGGTCCGCCTGGTCGACATCGGCCTTGAGCTGCCGCAAGAGGCGGAAGTCGAGGCGTTGCAGCACGCGGACGTGGCACGGCTGTTGCCGGTGCCGGGCGCGGAGAGCGACAAGTACCGGCGGGGCGTGGTCGGCATCGCGGCCGGTTCCGCGCGGTACCCGGGGGCGGCGGTACTGGCGGTCGCGGGCGCGCTGCGGGGCGGCGCGGGAGCCGTGCGGTACGTCGGCCCGGCGGGGGAGGCGGTACTGGCCCGCTTCCCGGAGACCCTGGTCTCGGACAAGGGCCCGGGCAAGGCGGGCCGGGTACAGGCCTGGGTGGTCGGGCCGGGCGCCGGGGACGACGCGGCGACGGTGGCGGAGGTGCTGGAGGCGGACGTACCGGTCCTGCTGGACGCGGACGGCCTGCGCCTGGCGGACCGGGAGGCGGTACGGACCCGCACGGCCCCGACCCTGATGACCCCGCATGCCGGAGAGGCGGCGGCACTGCTGGGCGTGTCCCGCGAGGAGGTCGAGGGGTCCCGCCTTTCGGCGGTACGGGAGTTGGCGGCGCGGTACCGGGCGACGGTACTGCTGAAGGGCTCGACGACGCTGGTGGCGGACCCGGAGGCGAGAACGCCGGTACGGGTGAACGCGACCGGCACGTCCTGGCTGGCCACGGCAGGCAGCGGCGACGTTCTGTCGGGCCTGTCCGGCTCCCTGCTGGCGTCGGGACTCGCGGCGCGGGACGCGGGGAGCGTGGCGGCGTATCTGCACGGTCTGGCGGGGCGGTACGCGGCGGACGGGGCGCCGGTGGGGGCGCAGGACGTGGCGGAGGGCATCGTCAGGGCCTGGCGGGACGTACGGGAGTGAGGCCCGGAAGAACCAGGTCGTGCGGGAGGTACGGGTGCCCGCCGGGACCGTTGCGCGGGGCCAGCGCGGCGCCCGTCTCGCGGTGCACGGCGATGCCGTAGCTCGTCCGGGACCCTTGGTGAAAACCATGCACTTCCTGGTCGAGGCGGAGGCGGTCATCAAGCTCGGCGTCTACGGCCGCCTGGCAGTCCAAGCGCCCGAAGTCGTCCCCCGAGGCCCAGGCCGACATGGCGAGGTCGGAGGAGCTGGCGGGCATCGCCGTACCGGTGTGGGAGGTGCGGCACGGTCATGCGGCTGGCACGCCCTGCCGGTCGGAGGCACGCTGGCCCTGACGCGGTGACCTACTCCACCGTCACCGACTTCGCCAGGTTCCGAGGCTGATCCACCTCGTTCCCCCGGGCCGTCGCCAGCTCGCACGCGAACACCTGGAGCGGGACCGTCGCCACCAGCGGCTGGAGCAGCGTCGGCGTCGCCGGGATGCGGATCAGGTGGTCCGCGTACGGGACAACCGCATCGTCCCCCTCCTCGGCGATCACGATCGTGCGTGCGCCCCGGGCCCTGATCTCCTGGATGTTGGACACGATCTTGTCGTGGAGGACCGAACGCCCTCGCGGTGACGGGACGACCACCACCACCGGCAGGTCGTCCTCGATCAGCGCGATCGGCCCGTGCTTCAGCTCGCCCGCCGCGAAGCCCTCGGCGTGCATGTAGGCGAGCTCCTTCAGCTTCAGAGCGCCCTCCAGCGCCACCGGATAGCCCACGTGCCGGCCCAGGAACAGGACCGTGTTCTTGGCGGCCAGGGAGCGGGCCAGCGCGCGTACCGGTTCCATCGTCTCCAGTACGCGCTCCACCTCGCCGGAGATCTCCGCCAGGTCCCGGATGACCGCCCGGATCTCGTCGCCCCACTTGGTGCCGCGCACCTGGCCCAGGTACAGCGCCACCAGGTAGCAGGCCACCAGCTGTGTCAGGAAGGCCTTCGTCGAGGCGACCGCCACCTCGGGCCCCGCGTGCGTGTACAGCACCGCGTCCGACTCGCGCGGGATCGTCGAGCCGTTGGTGTTGCAGATCGCCAGCACCCTGGAGCCCTGCTCACGGGCGTGCCGCAGCGCCATCAGCGTGTCCATGGTCTCGCCGGACTGGGAGATGGCGATGACCAGGGACCGCGCGTCCAGGATCGGGTCCCGGTACCGGAACTCGCTCGCCAGCTCCACCTCGCAGGGAATCCGCGTCCAGTGTTCGATGGCGTACTTGGCGATCAGCCCGGCGTGGAAGGCCGTACCGCAGGCCACGACGACGACCTTGTCGATCTCCCGCAGTTCGCTCGCCGGGATCCGCACCTCGTCCAGCGTCAGCGAGCCGGCCGCGTCGATGCGGCCGAGCAGGGTGTCGGCGACCGCCTTGGGCTGCTCGGCGATCTCCTTGAGCATGAAGTAGTCGTAGCCGCCCTTCTCGGCGGCCGAGGCGTCCCAGTCGACGTGGTACGAGCGGACCCCGGCCGGGCTGCCGTCGAAGCCGGTCACCGTGACGCCGTCGCGGCGGAGCTCGACCACCTGGTCCTGGCCCAGTTCGATCGCGGAGCGGGTGTGGGCGATGAAGGCCGCCACGTCGGAGGCCAGGAAGGCCTCGCCCTCTCCCACGCCCACCACCAGCGGCGAGTTCCGGCGCGCGCCGACGACCACGTCCGGCTCGTCCGCGTGCACCGCGACCAGGGTGAACGCCCCCTCCAGCCGCCGGCACACCAGCCGCATCGCCTCCGCGAGGTCGGCGCAGGAGGAGAACTCCTCCGCGAGCAGGTGGGAGACCACCTCGGTGTCCGTCTCGGAGGTCAAGTCGTGGCCCCGCTCGGCCAGTTCCGCCCGCAGCAGCGCGAAGTTCTCGATGATGCCGTTGTGGACGACGGCCACGCGTCCGGCGTTGTCCAGATGCGGATGCGCGTTCGCGTCCGTGGGTCCGCCGTGTGTCGCCCAGCGTGTGTGCCCGATGCCGGTGGAGCCGCTCGGCA
Source organism: Streptomyces cupreus (assembly GCF_014257025.1). Lineage (GTDB taxonomy): Bacteria > Actinomycetota > Actinomycetes > Streptomycetales > Streptomycetaceae > Streptomyces > Streptomyces cupreus. The sequence goes on along the minus strand of NZ_JACMSF010000005.1, from coordinate 108,183 downwards.
GCGGACGGTCGACCAGTTCCTTCTCCAGGTTGAGTAGCTTTCCGGCCTTCTTCGCGGCGGCCAGACCGCCGTCCGCGAGCACGGCCACGCCCGCCGAGTCGTAACCCCGGTACTCCAGTCGCTTCAGCCCGGCCATCACGACATCGAGCGCCGACTGCGACCCCACGTATCCCACGATTCCGCACATGAGCGGCAGCCTACGATCGAATCCATCGCCGAACAGGCCGTAGCCTGCCCGATTTCGGAAATTCCCACGGCCTTACGCCTTCGAGGACTCATGTCTTCGCCCGATACGCCCTCATCGCCAGCGGATAGAACACGAGCGCTATCCCGGCCGCCCACACCAGCGACCACAGCACCGGCTCCGCCACCGGACCGCCGATCAGCAACCCCCGGAAGGCGTCCGAGAGATGGGTCACCGGGTTCACATCGCTCCACGCCTGGAGCCATCCCGGCATCGTCTCCACCCTGACGAACGCGCTGCTGGTGAAGGTGATCGGGAAGATGAGGGTGAACGCGAACGCCTGCACCTTCTCCGCGTCCCCCGCCAGCATCCCGATCAGCACCGCGCTCCATGACACCGCCGCCGCGAACACGATCACCAACAGGGTGCCGAGCAGGAAGCCGTCGAACCCGCCGGTGACCCGGAAGCCGAGCAGCAGCCCGAGCCCGATCATCAGCAGCAGCGCCCACAGATGCTTGGCGAGGTCCGCCGTGATCCGGCCGATCAGCGGTGCCGAGCGGGCTATCGGCAGGCTGCGCAGCCGGTCGAAGACGCCTTTGGTGAGATCGGTGTTGAGCGCCATCGCCGTGTACATCGTCATGAACAGGGTGTTCTGCACGATGATCCCGGGCAGCGCGTACCTCAGATACGCCTCGGGCGATCCGGCCATCTGCCCGCCCAGGACGTAGGTGAACAGGAACACGAACATGATCGGCGTGATGCTGTAGTCGACCAGTTCGAGCGGGTTGTGCTTGACCGCGACCAGGCTCCGCCAGGCCATGGTGAAGGTCTGCTGGAGTCCGGCGAGCGGCCGTACCCGGCCCGACTTGGTGAGGGGGGCCGTGAGGGTCGTGGCGGTCATGATCAGTTCACCGCCCTCTCCAGCTCGGTGTCCTCGCGGACGGGCTCGCCGCCGTCGTCCTCCGGCTCGCCCTCGGGCTCGGCGCGGTGGCCGGTCAGGGCCAGGAACACCTCGTCGAGCGAGGAGCGCCGTAGCGCCAGTTCGCCCACCGCTATGCCCTCCCGGTCGAGCGTGCGGACCACGGCCGGCATCAGCTCGGGGTCCTTCACCGGGGCCGTGACCGTCTCGCCCTCGATCTGGGTCTGGGCGCCGGCCGCCTGGGCCACCAGCGCGTGCACCCGCCCGAGCTCCTCCGCGATCAGCGGCCGCACTTGCAGCACCTGGCCACCGACCTGGGACTTCAGCTGGTCCGGGGTGCCCTCGGCGATCACCCGGCCCTTGTCGATCACCACGATGTCGTCGGCGAGCACATCGGCCTCGTTCAGGTACTGCGTGGTCAGCAGGGCGGTCGCGCCGTCCGCGACCAGGCCCCGCAGCAGGTCCCACAGCTCGCCTCGACTGTGCGGGTCCAGGCCGGTCGTGGGTTCGTCGAGGAAGAGGATGCTGGGTCGGCCGACCAGGCTCGCGGCGAGGTCGAGGCGCCGTCGCATACCGCCCGAGTACGTCTTCGTGGCCCGCCCGGCCGCGTCCGTCAGCTGGAAGCGCTCCAGCAGTTCCCGCGCGCGTGCCTTCGCCTCCCCGCGCGGCAGGCCGAGCAGCCTGCCGATGAGCAGCAGGTTCTCCGTGCCGGTCAGGTTTTCGTCCACCGCGGCGTACTGCCCGGTCAGCCCGACCAGCGCGCGCACGATCCCCGCGTCCCGCACCACGTCGTGCCCGGCCACCTGGGCCCGGCCCGCGTCCGGCTGGAGCAGCGTCGCGAAGATCCGCACGGCCGTCGTCTTCCCCGCGCCGTTGGGACCCAGCAGCCCGAGCACCGAGCCCTGCCGGGCTCCCAGGTCGACCCCGGCCAGCGCCTCGGTCTCCTTGAACCGCTTGACCAGTCCTTCCGCCTCAATCGCATACGTCATGGGTCGCCCCTCAGGGTTACGTCATGTCCGGGTGGACCCTGCCTGGGCCCACCTCTCCCACAACTGTGACGCACGCCACTGACATTCCCCGCCTTGCCCCGGTTCGCCCCGAAACCCTGGGTGCGTGACGGATCCCACCCCACCGCCCGTTCGTACTCCCGTAACAATGGACTGTGATCTCTCCGGTCTCTCCGATGCCCCGGAGCGCCCACCGGCCAAGGCCGGAGGCGACTCCCTACGTCGACCTCACCCGAGCCGAGTGGAGCGCGCTGCGCGACAAGACGCCGCTGCCGCTCTCCGCCGAGGAAGTCGAGAAGCTGCGCGGTCTCGGCGACGTCATCGACCTCGACGAGGTGCGGGACATCTACCTCCCGCTCTCCCGCCTGCTCAATCTGTACGTCGGCGCCACGGACGGCCTCAGAAGCGCGCTCAACACCTTCCTCGGCGAAGGGGGCTCCCAGTCCGGCACCCCGTTCGTCATAGGGGTCGCCGGCTCGGTCGCCGTCGGCAAGTCCACGGTCGCCCGTCTCCTCCAGGCGCTGCTCTCCCGCTGGCCCGAGCACCCGCGTGTGGAGTTGGTCACCACGGACGGCTTCCTGCTGCCGACCAAGGAGCTGGAGGCGCGGGGCCTGATGTCGAGGAAGGGCTTCCCCGAGTCGTACGACCGCCGCGCCCTGACCCGTTTCGTCGCCGACATCAAGGCGGGCAAGGACGAGGTCACCGCCCCCGTCTACTCCCACCTCATCTACGACATCGTCCCGGGCCAGAAGCTCACGGTCCGCCGCCCGGACATCCTGATCGTCGAGGGCCTGAACGTCCTCCAGCCCGCACTCCCCGGCAAGGACGGCCGCACCCGCGTCGGCCTCGCCGACTACTTCGACTTCAGCGTGTACGTCGACGCCCGCACCGAGGACATCGAGCGCTGGTACCTCAACCGCTTCAAGAAGCTGCGCGCGACGGCCTTCCAGAACCCGTCCTCGTACTTCCGCAAGTACACCCAGGTCTCCGAGGAGGACGCCCTGGACTACGCCCGTACGACCTGGCGGACCATCAACAAGCCCAACCTGGTGGAGAACGTGGCCCCGACCCGGGGCCGTGCGACCCTCGTCGTCCGCAAGGGCCCCGACCACAAGGTGCAGCGGCTGAGCCTGCGGAAGTTGTGAGCTGATAAAAAGGCGCCCATGCTGCATCTGCGCCTGATCACGCCGTCCGACAAGACCGACGACGTGGTCCGCCTGATCGAGGGGACGGTCGGAGCCACCCATCTGGTGGTGCTGCCGGGCACCGCCCACAACCCCGCCGGGGACGTCGTGCTGTGCGACGTGGCACGCGAGGCGGGCGACGGACTCCTCAGCGGGCTCCAGCGGCTGGGCATCGAGGACAGCGGCTCCATCGCCGTCGAGAACATCGACCTCTCGCTGTCCAAGCGCGCGGACAAGGCCGAGGCGGAGGCACCCGGCGAGGGCGCGGACGCGGTCCTGTGGGAGCACCTGACGGACGCGACGCACGAGGAGTCGACGCTCTCCGTCACCTACCTCGCGTTCATCACCCTCGCCACGATGATCGCGGCCTGCGGTGTGGTGCTGGACAACGCCATCCTGATCGTGGGCGCGATGGCCGTCGGCCCGGAGTTCGGCCCGCTGGCGGGCTTCTCCACGGCGCTGGTGCAGCGCGCCCCACGACTGGCGCTGCGGTCGCTCACGGCGCTGATCGTCGGCTTCGCCGTGGCCATGGCGGTGACCGTCGGGTTCAGCCTCTTCATGGACTCGATCGACCTGTTCAGCCAGGAGCAACTGGACGACGACCGTCCCCAGACCAGCTTCGTCTACGCCCCCGACGCGTTCTCGTTCATCGTCGCGGTCCTGGCCGGCGCGGCCGGCACCCTCTCCCTGACCTCGTCCAAGTCGGGCGCCCTGGTAGGCGTGGCCATCTCGGTCACCACGGTCCCGGCAGCAGCCAACGCGGCAGTGGCCCTGAGCTACGGCGACACCGAACAGACCTGGGGCTCGACGGAACAGCTACTGCTGAACCTCCTGGGCATCATCCTGGCCGGCACGCTGACGCTGCTGGCCCAGAAGTACTTCTGGAAGCGGCAGCGCCAACGTGCCTGACGGCACGGGGGAGGCGAACTACCCCAACGCCGACTTCACAACATCGGCAAGCCGCCCGGCAACAGACCGAGCCTGATCGATATCCGCGGCCTCGACCATCACCCGAACAAGCGGCTCGGTCCCGGACGACCGCAGCAGCACCCGCCCCGTGGACCCCAGCTCCGCCTCCGCCTCCGCGACGGCAGCCGCCAGCTCCCCGGACGTCTTGACCCGCGACCGATCGACATCAGGCACATTGATCAGCACCTGAGGCAGCCGCTCCATCACAGAGGCCAGCTCCCGCAGGGACCGCCCGGTCTCCGCGACGCGAGCCGCGAGCATGAGCCCGGTCAGCGTGCCGTCCCCGGTCGTCGCGTGATCGAGGATGATCACGTGCCCGGACTGCTCACCGCCGAGCGCGTATCCGTGCTCCTTCATCTCCTCCAGCACATACCGGTCACCGACAGCGGTCTGGACGATCTTCAGCCCCTCCCGCTCAAGCGCCAGCTTGAACCCGAGGTTGGACATGACGGTCGCGACAACGGTGCCGGAGCGCAGTGCGGAACGCTCCCGCATCGCCAGCGCGAGTACGGCCATGATCTGATCGCCGTCCACCTCCTCACCGGTGTGGTCGACGGCCAGACAGCGGTCGGCGTCACCGTCGTGGGCGATGCCGAAATGAGCGCCGTGCTCGACGACGGCGGCCTTCAGCAGATCGAGGTGGGTCGATCCACAGCCGTCGTTGATGTTGAGCCCGTCCGGCTCGGCCCCGATCGTGATGATCTCGGCCCCGGCCCGCGAGAACGCCTCCGGCGACACCCGCGAAGCGGCACCGTGCGCCTCGTCGAGGACGATCTTCAGCCCGTCGAGCCGGTTGGGCAGTACGGCGACGAGGTGGGCGATGTACTTGTCGAAGCCCTCGTCGTACTCCCGGACCCGGCCGACGCCCGCGCCGGTGGGCCGCTCCCAGGGCTCACCGCGCCGGTGCTCCTCGTAGACGGCCTCGATCCGCTCCTCCAGCTCGTCGTCGAGCTTGTGCCCGCCGCGCGCGAGGAACTTGATGCCGTTGTCCGGCATGGCGTTGTGGCTGGCGGAGAGCATGACACCGAGGTCGGCGCCGAGCGCGCCGGTGAGATACGCCACCGCGGGCGTCGGCAGCACACCGACCCGCAGCACGTCGACACCCGCGCTTGCCAGACCGGCGACCACGGCGGCTTCCAGGAACTCCCCCGACGCGCGCGGGTCCCGTCCGACCACCGCAGTCGGCCGGTGGCCCTCGAAGGTGCCCGCCTCAGCCAGCACGTGGGCCGCCGCGACCGACAGACCGAGCGCCATCTCGGCGGTCAGATCCGCGTTGGCGACACCACGCACGCCGTCCGTGCCGAAGAGTCGTCCCACTTGTCCTCCTGATGAAGCGTCAGTTCGGAGATCGTCCGATCACATGTGCCTTTGAGCGTCTTGTGTCGTTATACGCCCAAGACCGTGATAAACGAACGCCCCGGCGGCACTGTGGCGTGCCGCCGGGGCGTTCGGACGTACTGCTGAAGTGCGAGTACGAGCTGCAGGCAGCGAAGCTTAGCGCTTGCTGTACTGCGGAGCCTTGCGGGCCTTCTTCAGACCGGCCTTCTTGCGCTCGACCGCACGGTCGTCGCGGCGGAGGAAGCCGGCCTTCTTGAGCGGGCCGCGGTTGTTGTCGACGTCGGCCTCGTTCAGCGCACGGGCGACACCGAGGCGGAGCGCACCGGCCTGACCGGAGACACCGCCACCCGCGATGCGGGCGATGACGTCGTAGCGGCCCTCGAGCTCCAGGACCTTGAACGGCTCGTTGACTTCCTGCTGGTGCACCTTGTTGGGGAAGTAGTCCTCAAGGGTGCGGCCGTTGATCTTCCACTTGCCGGTGCCCGGGACGATCCGGACGCGGGCGATGGCGTTCTTGCGGCGGCCCAGGCCGGCGGCCGGCTGGGGCTCGCCGAAGCGGGAGGCCAGGGACTCCGAGGTGTACTCGCCCTCGACGGGGACCTCGGACTCGGTGGTGTAGCTGTCGATGTCAAGCTCTTCGAGCGGCTGCTCGGCAGTGGTCTCGGCCACGATTCTCCTCAGATTCTCTTCAGTCTTAGGGGGTGGCCGGACTTACTGCGCGACCTGGGTGATCTCGTACGGCTGCGGCTGCTGCGCGCCGTGCGGGTGCTGGTCACCCTTGTAGACCTTCAGCTTCGAGAGCATCTGACGGCCCAGGGAGTTCTTGGGGAGCATGCCCTTGACGGCCTTCTCGATCGCCTTCTCAGGGTTCTTGTCGAGGAGCTCGTCGTAACGGACGGAACGCAGACCACCCGGGTAGCCGGAGTGGCGGTACGCCATCTTCTGGGTCCGCTTGTTGCCGGACAGGTGCACCTTGTCCGCGTTGATGATGATGACGAAGTCACCAGCGTCGACGTGGGGGGCGTAGATCGGCTTGTGCTTGCCCCGGAGGAGGGTCGCTGCGGTGGTGGCGAGACGGCCCAGGACAACGTCCTGAGCGTCGATGACGTGCCACTGGCGCGTCACATCGCCGGGCTTGGGGCTGTACGTACGCACGGTTCGTAGCCTTCGCTTCGAGTGAATGGTCCTGAACAGGTCACCGAAACGATCACGACAGCCTTGACCGCGCTGCGGTGACGCAAACCGCGCGCTGGTCGCTGGTCATCGGCCCGGTGGACCGGTGTAAGGGCCCGTCCCGTGAGAATGAGCAAGCCAATACACAACGAACAGGCAGAATACCTGGGCTTCCCCGGACGGGTCAAAACGAGGCCACTGCCGTTGCAGGAGCCGATTTTACCCCCATCCGGCGCTCCCCCCGCCCAGCAGCGCCAAACGATCGTGAACGCCTGCACACACAGCGTGAGCGCGCCCGGGAAGGCCCGCCGCCGCAACGTCCGGCGAAGGCGGAGCGCCCACAGATGCCAGGACGCGGGTCGCACCAACCACCCGGAAATGTCGCTTCTGTGCACGCTCATCGGCGTAACGTCAGGCGCCCCAGGGGTTCTTGAGGCGGAACGGCACACCCCCGTCCCGTCTAAGATGCGCTCCATGAGTTTCGGGCAGCAGGGGGGACCCCAGTCCCAGTGGGATCCCTGGAAACCGCATTCCCAGCAGCCGTGGAACAGCGGCGGCGACAGCCGGACCCCGGACTGGGCCGCGCTCGCCGAGGCGTCCGAGTCCCGTAACAAGCGACGTCGGCTGCTGTTCATCGGCGGTGGCGCGCTGGCCACGGTCGGGATAGCCGCGGCGGTCGCCGTGGCCGTGGTGTCGGCCAACGGCGACGAGGCCTCCAACAAGCCGACCGCGCAGCTTCCCGCGACCGCGGACATACCGAGCGGGTCCACGGGCCCGGCGCCGTCCTTCGAACCGACGAGCGCGCCGCCCCCGCTGGATCCGAACGACTTCATCGCGAGCGCCAAGAAGGACACCGCCCCGCTCAGCCCCGAGACCCTCTTCCCGGGCTCGCAGCTGACTCTGGGCGAGACCCTCTACAAGAAGGGTCCGACGGCCGACACCAAGGACTGCTCCTCGGCCGCCCTGAAGACCCTGCCGAAGATCCTCGACGCCAACGGCTGCACCCGTCTGATGCGGGTCACCTACGTCAACGGCGGTGTCGCGGTCACGGTCGGCGTGGCCGTCTTCGACACCGAGGCGCAGGCAACCAAGGCCAAGGGCCAGACCGACGACAAGAGCATCGTGAAGGCGCTGTCCGGCAAGGGCGTGAAACCCTTCTGCAACGCCGCGGTCTGCCGCACCACGCGCAACTCCAACGGCCGCTACGCCTACTTCACGGTCACCGGGTTCACCAGCGGCAAGGACGTCACGACCAAGGACACCAAGGTGTTCGCGACCGACGACGACCTTCAGCGGTTCACCTTCGACCAGATCCGACGCCGGGGCGAGACGCAGGCGTCGGCGGCGGCTCAGGCGGGCTGACCCCTCAGGACTTGGACAGCGTGTCGAACCAGCCGACGCCGTCGCCCTGGAACTCCTTGGCGGCCTCCTCGGCCTCCTTCGCCGTGAGCTTCTCGCCGGCCTGGTGGTAGATCCAGTCGACCTTCATGTCCCAGGCCCGGTCGCCGGTGAACGGCAGGTCCACGAACCAGGTGTTGAAGTTGATCGCCATGTCGGCGCGCGGGGCGTAGTCCGAGCCGCTGCGGTAGAGGGTCTTGCCGTCGATGCTGTAGGTGACGGACTCCTTGTCGACCGTGATCACCATGGTGTGCCAGCCGGCCATGCTCTTCTCGGTCTTGCTGGTGACGCGGTCGCCCTCGTCGGCGTTGCGCCAGGTGGTGGTGTCCAGCTTGGGTCCGGGCGCGCCCCAACCGCCGTTCGGCATGTACTCGTTGTCGAGTTCGGCGTACTTGCTGCCCGAGCCGCCGATGGTGAAGAACGTCTGGTTGATGTGGTCGCCGTTCTCACCGGTGGTCGGCTTGTCGGTGAAGTGGATCCGGGCCGCGTAGGTGCCGGTGCGGAACTTGGACTCCTTCGTGCCGAGGGCCGCCTGCCTGGTGCCGGCCTCCGTGCCGTCGGTGGCGGCGCGCAGGTTGAGCACCTGACCGCCGAGCGCCTCGTCGTCGCCCGGGAACGTGACGCCCTTCGTGGTCCACGTGCTCTCGATGCCGGGCCCGCCCTCGCTGGTGCGCACCAGCCAGCCGTGCTTGAACAGCGCGGTGTCCTTCGGGCCCCGGTAGTTGAAGTCGTCGAAGAACCCGCCCTCGGGCAGCTCGGGCACGGCCCGGGACACGGGCTTGGCCGAGGCCTCGGCGCCCTTGCCGCCGGGCTCCTCGCCCCACACCAGGGCGCCGCGCTTGTAGGCGGGGATCCGGTCGGAGCTCTGGTACGTCTTCTTCGAGGCGTCGTAGGACCAGTCGCCGTCCTGGTCGACCGGCTTGTGGTCGGTCCGGTAGAGCTGGATCTCCAGACCCTCGCTGTTCGCGCCGGGCTTCAGCACGCCCGCCTTCTCGGTGAAGCCGAGCTCCAGATAGTGATCGGCGCCCTCGTGCGGCGCGTCCATGGCAACCACGGCGCCGGTCAGATTCGAGCAACCGACCGCCGCTTCCACGCAGTTGAAGCCGTACGACGCGTCCCCGTCGGCGGTGAAGTAGTACCGCAGGGCGACCTCGCTCAGCGGGACCGGCTTCTCGGAGGTGTTGAAGACCTCCAGCCACGGGCGGACGGCGTCGGCCTCGGCCGAGGTCTCCGTCCGGTAGCGGACCGTGAGCTCGGGGTCCTCCGGGTTGAAGTGGTTCCACACCGGCTTGGCGGCCAGGACGCCGCCGGCGAGGACGGCCACCACGAGCAGGACCTTGAAGGCTCGGGCTATGCCACTGCGACGGCGGGGTTGACGGCGGGACGCCACGTGGGTCTCCTTCAGGGGCGCGGGGCGTGCGCCCGGCGGATGTGGAATCGGCAAGAGGGTACCCGTCGCCGCGCCGTGCGCCAGGGTCGGTTTCAGACCGGAATCCGACGACAAACGACCCGACTCATGACCATGACGAAGGGTTGTACGCGCTTTCGAGTGACAAAAACGACTGTGTGCGACGTGTGAACACATGTGTGGGCACTGTTAGCCTTCTCGTTCCTGTATTCGATGGATGACTGTGCGCCCGGGCTGGGGGCTTGGGTGGCGCCGGGGTGGGAAGTATTGCCGTGAACCGAAACTCCACTGTCGATCTCGTGATCATCGGGCTCGGCTATGTCGGGCTGCCGCTTGCCCGGGCAGCAAGCGCTTCCGGTCTGAGGGTCGTCGGACTCGACCGGAGTGAGTCCGTGGTGCGGGGACTGTCCTCGGGTTCGTCGCACGTGGACGACATCAGCGATGCCGATGTGCGCACCATGCTCGACCAGGGTTTCCGCGCGGTCTCCTCGCCCGAGGTCATCGCGGACGCGGACGCCGTCGTGATCTGTGTGCCCACCCCGCTGACCGAGCACGGCGCGCCCAACCTCGGCGCGGTCGACTCCGCCGTCGCGGACATCGCGGCCCACCTCAAGCCCGGCACCCTGGTCGTCCTGGAGTCCACGACCTACCCGGGCACCACCGACGAGGTCGTCCGCCCGCGCCTGGAGGCCGGCGGCCTGAAGGCGGGCGTCGACTTCTACCTCGCCTTCTCCCCCGAGCGCATCGACCCGGGGAACCCGACCTACGGCCTGGAGAACACGCCCAAGGTCGTCGGCGGCACCACCCCCGACTGCACCAAGGCGGCCCGCGCGCTGTACGAGCGCTTCGTGGGCAGCGTGGTGGAGGCCAAGGGCACCCGTGAAGCCGAGATGGCCAAGTTGTTGGAGAACACCTACCGGCACGTGAACATCGCGCTCGTCAACGAGATGGCGATGTTCTGCCGCGAGATCGACGTCGACCTCTGGGACGCCATCCGCTGCGCCTCCAGCAAGCCTTTTGGCTTCGCGCCCTTCTTCCCGGGCCCCGGCGTCGGCGGTCACTGCATCCCGATCGACCCGAACTACCTTTCTTACAAGGTACGTTCGCTCGGTATACCGTTCCGGTTCGTGGAACTGGCCCAGGAGATCAACCAGCGGATGCCCGCCCATGTCGTCTCACGCGCGGCCGACCTGCTCAACAAGCAGGGCAAGCCGATCCGTGGCTCGCGCGTCCTCCTGCTCGGCGTCACCTACAAGCCGGACATCTCCGACCAGCGGGAGAGTCCCGCGGTCGACGTGGCCGAGCTGCTGCTCGAACGCGGCGCCGACCTCGTCTACTACGACCCCCGCGTCGAGGACTGGACCGTCGAGGGCACCTCGGTGCCCCGCGTCGAGGACTACCTCGCCGGTGCGGCCGAAGCCGATCTGACCATCCTTCTCCAGCAGCACAGCGAGCTCGACCTGGACGCGCTGGCCGACCGCTGCCGCCTGCTCTTCGACACGCGCGGCAAGTCGGCCGACCACCCCCAGGTGGTCAAGCTGTGACCGACACCTACATACCCGCGGCCGTCGACACCGACGGCCGCCGCCGACACAAGCGCAGACGGCATCTGAAGGTCTCGTACTTCGTCTTCCTCGCCATCGCCGCCGTCATCGTCACCAAGCTCGACCCGGACTCGCTCCATCTGTACTCGTTCGGGGCGCTCGGCCTGCTCGCCCTGAAGATGTTCGGAGCGCTCTTCTACCGGCCCGCCAAGGCGGACCGCGAGGAGCTGATGCTCCTGGACAACTCCTGGGTCACCGCGGTCATCCCGATCTACAACGAGGACCCGGTGATGTTCGAGCAGGGCATGCGCAGCCTCCTCGCGCAGAGCCGGCTCCCCAACGAGATCCACATCATCGACGACGCCAGCGCCGACGCCTCCGGCATCAAGGCCGCGAAGAAGCTGCGCCGTGAGTTCGAGGCGCAGGGCGTGAAGTACACGGTCAGCGTCCAGCCCGAGAACAAGGGCAAGCGCGAGGCCCTCGCCCTCGGCTTCGAGGCGGCGCCCTACTCCGACCTGTTCCTGTGCGTGGACTCGGACACGATCCTGTCCCGGGACACGGTCCGTGAGCTGCTGCTGCCCATGGCCAACCCGAAGATCATGGCCTCCACGGGCATGGTGCTGGCGCTCAACCACGACAGCAACATCTTCACGCGCCTTCAGGACCTGCGGTACGGCAACTCGTTCCTGTTCGAGCGGGCCGCCTACTCCCGGCTGAAGTCGGTCCTGTGCTGCTGCGGCGCGCTCTCCGTGTACCGCGGCTCCCTGGTGCGCAAGTATCTTCCGGACTTCCTCAACCAGCAGTTCCTCGGCAAGCCTGCCGTCTTCGGCGACGACCGGCGCATGACGAACTACTGCCTGATGGAGGGCCAGGTCGTCTTCCAGGAGACGGCCGTCGGCTACACCGCCGTCCCCGAGAAGCTGCCGCACTTCCTGCGCCAGCAGGTGCGCTGGAACAAGTCCTTCTTCCGTGAGTCCCTGTGGGCCTTCACCCACCAGAAGAAGTACCGGCCCGCCTTCTGGCTGACCTGCATGGAACTCGCGCTGTGGCTGGTCTTCGGCTCGGCGATGTTCTACTCCATGGTCATCCTGCCGATCATGCAGCCGGAACGGTTCGTCAACCACATCGGCGACTACCTGCTCTTCATGGTCCTCATGGGGTACCTGCGCAACGTCCGGTACCTGGACTTCCCACGCCGCGGCATGGGCTTCATCAAACGCTTCGGCATGTTCCTGCTGACCCCGCTGCGCTTCTACGCGCTGGTCACCCTGCACAAGGGCAGCTGGGGCACCCGTCAGGGCGGCGTCGAGGTCTCCGTCGCCGGCGACCACGAGCAGGACGTGTCCGCGGTATACGAGGAAGAGGACGAGTACTCGTCCCAGCAGGTCTCCTCCACGATCGAGATGATGCGCCTCGAGGGCATCGCCCTGGCCCGTACGGCCCCGCACGCCTCCCCGCGCAACCCCAACGGCATGGCCCAGGCCTACACCGGCCACACCCAGGGCGAGCTGCGCGACATGGGCCGCAACGCGCCCCAGCAGCAGGTGGCATGGAACGGCGTGACCCAGCCGGGGCAGCACATACCGCAGCAGCACCAGCAGCCCCAGCCGGTCCCCCCGCACGGCTACGGAACGCCCCAGCCCCAGCATCAGCAGCCGTACCCCGGCCACGTGCAGGACCCCTACCAGCAGCAGTACGCGCAGCAGCAGTACGCGCAGCAGCAGCACGCCCAGCAGCACCCGCAGCAGACGTACGACCCCTGGCAGGGCCAGCAGGACGCCTACCAGGGACAGCAGGGCAACGCCCAGCAGCCGTACATCCCCCACATCCCGCAGCAGCCGCAACACCCACAGGGCCCGTACCCACAGCAGCAGCAACAGCAGTGGGCTCCGGAGAACCAGCCGTACGCCCCGGAGCACCAGGACGACGGCTGGTTCGGTGACCGCCGCTAGCCGTCAGCTGTAGTACGCCATCGCCTCCTGGACGGTGAGCACCTCGATCTCGCGCTTGTCGATCTCCGCCATCAGCGTGCGAAGACCGGCCTGGCTGATCTCGGTGCTCGCCGCCGGCGTACCGGCGACGATCTTGTGGAGGCACAGGATCAGCCAACTGCCGCTGCCGGCACAGCGGTCCAACGCTCCGCCCGCGCCGATCACCTTGCTCAGCGCGGTGCCGCCGATTCCCGTTCCATCGGTGATTCCGGTCAGTGCTTTCAGCCGGTACGGCATGGCCGGCGCAAAGCTCTCGATGGTCTCGGAAATGATCGAGCGCGCGGTGCTGAAGTGGCGGGTGGCGAGCACATCGACGGGCACTCCGTCGGTGGTCTTCTGAAATGCGCCGTGCGGATAAGCGAAGTGCTCACTCGTGAATCCGTTGCCGACGAGCCATTCCCGCAGCTTCGCGAAATCCGCGTCGACCTCTTGGGCGGTGAGTTTGGGGTAACTCGCCGTGTGCGTGGCGTTGGCGTAGGCGTGCCCGGCCATCTCCCAGCCGGAGGAGTCCTGGAGCGAGCGCATCTGCGCGAGGTTCACGAAGGATCCGGTGCCGATCGCGTCGGCGATGTTGTAGAGCGTGCCCGGCATGCCGTACGGGTCCATGACCGGGCGGGCGAGGTCGTGCACCGACTTGTGCGAGTCGTCGAAGGTGATGGACACGACGCCCTTGGGGAACACGGACTCGGTGTCGGGCACCAGCTCGACCGCCTGAAGGTGGTACGTCACCGGGGCCGCCGCATCGTCGTAGACCGCGAACGACATGTCGGTGAAGCCCGTCCGCACGGACGGTTCGCCCGTGGCGGAGAGGCTGTACGTGCCGGAGGCGCCGCTCACGTCGGCCCACTGCAGATGGACCGTCACCCACTCCCCGGACTGCACGTAGTTGGCCCCGGTCGCCGAATGGGTGTGCACCCGCCAGCTGAAGGCGTTCTTCAGAGCGGAGCTGCCGAGGTAGAAGACGATCCTGCCGAGGTGGGCGGTGTCCGTGACCCGGAAGATCAGCCGGATCATCTTGCCGCTGAGGTCCATGGCGGTCATACCGGTCTTGCGTATGTACGACTGCACGCCGCTGCCCGCGGTGGTCACCCGGGCCGAGGACGTGCCCCGGGTGAAGAACTCAGTGTCCACCGGGTTCGACGAGCCGGTCCCCGCGCCGCCCGCCGTCCAGCCGTGCCCCGACTGGAACTGCTGGCTCCAGGTCGCCCGGCGATAGCGCGGCCGCCGTCCGGTCGGCGCGTACGGCGGCACCCCCAGGCCCTCGGCCGGCGCGGCGTCCGCGGTGGCCAGTGCCCCTATCCCGCCGACCGTGACCAGACCCCCGAGCCCCATGACCCGCAATGCCGAGCGTCTGCCCACCGGCCCCGAATGCTTGCTTCCCTTACTCAAGGTGACTCCCCACTGGCAACAATGCCCCAACCCCCCTGCTCCGCAAAGACGTTCGCAATTCAAGTGTCCAATGCGACTGGTGTGACAGTAAAATAGCCGCTGCCGGGTGGGGATGATGCTCACGGTCCTTCTTTCTTTTCAAGGGCCCGGACGAGACAGGGGAATCTCGCTCCCTACCGCTCTTCACACGCCCCAGGGGGCTGTGTTCTGCACTGGAGGGGTTCATGAACAGACGTTCTTTCGCGCTGCGCCGGGGCACGCGCGCCGTGGGTGCGGCCGCACTGCTGGTGGGCAGTCTGGGAGTCGGGGGCGTCTGGCCGGCCGCCGCGGCCGAGTCCAGGCCGTGCGACCCGACGGAGGGCTTCACCCACTGCCGGATCTACGACCACACCGGCGCGGCCGTGGACTTCCAGGTCCCGGCCGGGGTGGAGGAGTTGGACGTCCGGGCCTGGGGCATGGGCGGCGACGGCAACCCCTTCGCCAACGGCGGCGCGGGCGCGTACGTGGCCGGCTCGCTCGAGGTCACCCCCGGCGAGCACCTGACCGTGAAGGTGGGCGGCTGGTACGGCGGCGGCCGCAAGCTCTTCGGGGACGCTCTCGGCGGCAAGCCCGGTTCCGGAACCTGGGGTGGGAAGGGCGGTTCGAGCTCCGGAGTCCGCGCGGCCGACGGTTCCGCCCTGTTCATCGCCGCCGGCGGCGGGGGCGGCGGTATGGGCGTCATGGCACACGGTCGCGCCGGAAGCGGCGGCGCTCCGGACGGCCTGGACGCCCTTGAGAAGGACCTCGGCGGCAAGGGCGCGAAGGGTGCCACGGGCGGCGCGGTCGGCGGCGAGGGCGGCACGGCAGGCGCCGATCACGCGCAGGGCGGCGCCGGCGGTGACGGCGGCGCCCAGGCGGGCGGTGGCGGCGGTGGCTACGCGGGCGGTGGCGGTGGCGCCGGCAAGAACGCGGCGGGCGACTCGGGCAGCGGCGGTGGCGGTTCCAGCTACGCCGACCCGGAGCGCATGTCCGACGTCCGCATGCTGAGCAGCAGCACATCCGTTCCGCCGGCGAAGGACGACCCGTTCTGGTCGGCCGATCCGTACGGAGAGCTGTCCCCGGTCCTCTCCGGCGTCGGCGAGGGCGGCCCCAACCAGATCGGCGGCGACGGCCGTGTGGTCCTCCAGTGGAAGGACCCCAAGGGCGCACCCGTGGTGAACGAGCTGACGCGGGAGTCCGGCGACGACCAGACCATCCTCCCGATCAATGTCTCCGACCCGATGGTGGTCGTGGCCCGCGACAAGGACGGCGAGCCGCTGGCCGAGCAGAAGGTGAAGTTCACCCTGGAGGACCCGGACGGCCTCGGCGTGAAGTGGGAGGACTTCCCCACCGAGGTGCGCACGGACGCTCAGGGCCGCGCCGCATCCCCCTCCGTCATCACCGGCGAGAAGGAGGGCACCTTCACGGTCCGGGCCACGTCCGGGAGCGCCTCCACGACCTTCACCGCCCACGTCGGGCAGACGAGCCACGCCATCGAGATCAAGGACGGCGACGAGCAGCAGGCCGAGCCCGGGGACGCCTTCGCAGAGCCGCTGACCGTCAAGGTGACCAAGAACGGCGCTCCGGCGGCGGACACCGAGGTGGAGTTCACCGTGGAGAGCGAGGCGGAGGGCGCCCCGGCCTTCGAGGGCGACGAGGACTCCGTGAGCGTCACCACCGACGCCGATGGCGAGGCCTCCGCCACCGAGCTGGTCGCGGGCGAGGAGCCGGGCACGTACAACGTCCTCGCGTCGGCCGGAGACGCCGGGATCCGCTTCACCGTCGAGGTGACCGAGGAGGACGCGACCCCCTCCCCGTCCCCGAGCCCCTCCGGCACGTCCGACGCCACGACCGGCGGCTCTGACAGCACCGGGGGCACCGACACCCAGGGCGACTCGGGCAACCTCGCCCTGACCGGCGCCGCGGGCATCGGCACCCTCGCCGGGGCGGCCGCGGCCCTCACCGCACTCGGCTGGGCCGCGGTGCGGTTCACCCGCTCCCGCCGCACCCAGGACTGACGTACGGCGAAGGGGGGCCCTGCGACTCAGGGCCCCCCTTCAGTGCACCTGCCCCCGCACCCGCCGCGCCTGCCGCTGCCGCTCGGCGAGCTGGTCGGCGGCCGGGTAGGCGACCTCTTCCAGGGTCAGCCCGTGCGGCCGTACGACATGCACGGCGCTGTCCCTGACCCGGGCGTCGAGCACCTTCCGTGGCCACTCCACCCCGCGATGGCCGTCGCCCACGAACAGCAACGCGCCGACCATGGACCGCACTTGGTTGTGGCAGAAGGCGTCGGCCCGGACCTCGATCTCGACGACACCGTCGGCGGTCCGGCGCACCCCGAAGTCGAAGATCTCCCGAACCGTCGACGCCCCCTCGCGCTTCTTCGCGTACGCGGCGAAGTCGTGCTCCCCGACCAGGGACTTGGCGGCCGCGTCCATCACGGCGACGTCCAAACACCAGTCGTGCCACAGCACATGACTGCGCAACAGCGGATCCACACCACCCGGCCGGTCGGCGACCCGGTAGATGTAGCGCCGCCACAGAGCCGCGAACCGCGCGTTGAACCCCTCCGGAGCCTCGGTGAGCGCCCACACCCGCACGTCCTTGGGCAGCCGCCCCGCGAGCCGCTTCACCAGCTTCTCCCGGTGCTCCTCCCACAGCTCCGCCGGCAGATCCACATGCGCCACCTGCCCCCGCGCATGCACGCCCGCGTCCGTCCGCCCGGCCACGGTCAGGTCGTACGTCTCCTTGGACCGCGTCACGGTCCGCAGCGCACTCTCGACCTCCGCCTGCACGGTCCGCTGCCCCCCGGCCTGCTTGGCCCACCCGGAGAAGTCGGTCCCGTCATAGGACAGGTCGAGCCGGACACGGACGTAACCGGGCTGTACTTCGTCACTCACCCCTGGATCCTCTCAGCAACACAAAGCGGGCCCGCCCCTGGAAAAGGAACGGACCCGCCAACGCCCCAAGGGGCAGAACGCTTACGCGTCCTTCGACTCCTCGGCAGCCTCTTCGTCCTTGGTCACGTCGACCTTGGACTCAGTGGCGACCTCGGCAACCTCGGCGTCCTTGGCGGCGCGCTTCGTGGCCGCCTCGGCCTCACCGGTGGCCTCCTGGGCCACGGTCAGGGCCTCCACCAGCTCGATGACAGCCATGGGCGCGTTGTCGCCACGGCGGTTACCGATCTTGGTGATACGGGTGTAGCCACCCGGACGGTTCTCGTAGCGCGGGCCGATCTCGGTGAAGAGCGTGTGGACGACGCTCTTGTCCGTGATGACCTGGAGCACCTGACGGCGGTTGTGAAGGTCACCCTTCTTCGCCTTGGTCACCAGACGCTCGGCGTACGGCCGCAGACGGCGGGCCTTCGCCTCGGTGGTGGTGATACGGCCGTGCTCGAAGAGGCTCTTCGCCAGGTTCGCGAGGAGCAGCTTCTCGTGCGCGGCACTGCCGCCCAGACGGGCACCCTTGGTGGGCTTCGGCATTTCTTTCTCCTGTGTGTCTGCCCCGGCCGTATCAGGTACCGGGGTCAGGAACCCGATGAGCGGATGCTCACCGGCAACGACCGATCAGTACTGCTCGGTCTCCACGAAACCCGCGTCCGCGTCGTCGTCGGCACCGAAGGCGTCGGCGGCGGCCGTGGGGTCGAATCCGGGCGGGCTGTCCTTCAGGGCCAGGCCCATGCCGGCCAGCTTCGCCTTGACCTCGTCGATGGACTTCGCACCGAAGTTACGGATGTCCAGGAGGTCGGCCTCGGAGCGGGCGACGAGCTCACCCACGGAGTGGATGCCCTCACGCTTGAGGCAGTTGTAGGAGCGGACCGTGAGCTCCAGCTCCTCGATCGGCAGCGCCAGGTCGGCGGCAAGGGCGGCGTCCGTGGGGGACGGGCCCATGTCGATGCCCTCGGCGTCGATGTTCAGCTCGCGGGCGAGACCGAACAGCTCGACCAGGGTCTTACCGGCGGAGGCCATGGCGTCACGCGGACGCATCGCCTGCTTGGTCTCGACGTCGACGATCAGCTTGTCGAAGTCGGTGCGCTGCTCGACACGGGTCGCCTCGACCTTGTACGTGACCTTGAGCACCGGCGAGTAGATGGAGTCGACCGGGATACGGCCGATCTCCTGGCCCACCTGCTTGTTCTGCACGGCGGAGACGTAACCGCGGCCACGCTCGACCGTGAGCTCCATCTCCAGCTTGCCCTTGCCGTTGAGCGTGGCGAGGACGAGGTCGGGGTTGTGCACCTCGACACCGGCCGGGGGCGCGATGTCGGCGGCGGTGACCAGACCCGGGCCCTGCTTGCGCAGGTACATCACGACCGGCTCGTCGTGCTCCGAGGAGACGACCAGCTGCTTGATGTTGAGGATCAGGTCGGTGACGTCCTCCTTGACGCCCGGCACGGTGGTGAACTCGTGCAGGACACCGTCGATGCGGATGCTGGTGACAGCCGCACCGGGGATGGAGGACAGGAGGGTCCGGCGGAGGGAGTTGCCGAGGGTGTAACCGAAGCCCGGCTCCAGCGGCTCGATCACGAACCGGGAGCGGAACTCGTCGACGACCTCTTCGGTCAACGAGGGACGCTGAGCGATCAGCATGTGAATCCTTCAGTTCAGGGGCACCCACTATTTGATGCCCTGAGGTACTACAAGGGTACGGGCGATACGACCCTTACAGAGCCGTACCGCCCGAAAACCACAGCCTACGAAGGCGACGCGTCAGACGCGACGACGCTTCGGCGGACGGCAGCCGTTGTGCGGGGTCGGGGTGACGTCCTGAATGGAGCCGACCTCAAGACCCGTCGCCTGGAGCGAACGGATGGCGGTCTCACGACCGGAACCCGGGCCCTTGACGAACACGTCGACCTTGCGCATGCCGTGCTCCTGGGCGCGGCGGGCAGCCGACTCGGCGGCCATCTGCGCGGCGAACGGCGTGGACTTCCGGGAGCCCTTGAAGCCGACGTGGCCGGCGGAGGCCCAGGAGATCACGTTGCCGGACGGGTCCGTGATGGAGACGATCGTGTTGTTGAACGTGCTCTTGATGTGCGCGTGGCCGTGAGCGACGTTCTTCTTTTCCTTGCGGCGCACCTTCTTGGCAGCGCCCTGACGACCCTTGGGGGGCATCTGTACTCCTACGGGAGGTGGTCGGTCCTACAGCGAAGACCGCTGGACGGCGAAGTCCGCTGTGGACTACTTCTTGCCCGGCTTCTTCTTGCCGGCGATGGCGCGACGCGGGCCCTTGCGGGTGCGGGCGTTGGTGCTGGTGCGCTGACCGCGGACCGGCAGCCCACGGCGGTGACGCAGACCCTGGTAGCAGCCGATCTCGACCTTGCGGCGGATGTCGGCCTGGATCTCGCGACGGAGGTCACCCTCGGTCTTGATGTTGTTGTCGACGTACTCACGAATCGCGACGAGCTGCTCCTCGGAGAGGTCGCGAACGCGGGTGTTCGGGTCGACGCCGGTCGCGGCCAGCGTCGCCTGGGAGAGGGTCCGGCCGATGCCGAACACGTAGGTGAGGGCGACCTCCACGCGCTTGTCGCGCGGGATGTCAACACCGGAAACGCGTGCCATTCAATGGCTCCTGGTGATCTTCGGAGGTCTTCCGCAGAACCGACTCCCAGCCGCCGTACCAGGTACGAACTGGGTCCCCGGCCTCCGAACCGGGGGTGTCAGACACCGAAGCGCCTGGGCCCTGCGTATGAACAAATTCAGCTCGCGTCGCGCGAATCTCTGCGATATCGATGCAGAGGGAATGGTCGTGCGTCAGCCCTGGCGCTGCTTGTGGCGCGGGTTCTCGCAGATGACCATGACCCGACCGTGACGGCGGATCACCCTGCACTTGTCGCAGATCTTCTTGACGCTCGGCTTGACCTTCATGGGATTGAGGTTCTCCGGGTCAGTGCCATCACCCCGCCGAGGCGGGATGCGGGCAAGATCTACTTGTAGCGGTAGACGATCCGGCCACGCGTCAGGTCGTACGGAGACAGCTCCACCACGACCCGGTCGTCAGGGAGGATGCGGATGTAGTGCATACGCATCTTGCCGCTGATGTGTGCCAGGACCTGGTGGCCGTTCTGGAGCTCGACCTTGAACATGGCGTTCGGCAGAGACTCGACGACAGTGCCCTCGATCTCGATGGCACCTTGCTTCTTGGCCACGCTTCGCCCTTCGAATCGACTACCTTGATCGACTCAGCGTGAGCGCATGCAGGCATGCGGGTACACAAGAGCCGACGAGTCAGTCTACGTCAGCGCACCCGGAAAGACGAATCGAGGAAGTCTGCCCCACGCCCGAGATCATTACGCAACGGGATCCGGGGCGGCGGTGATCCCGTACTCGGCGAGCTTGGCCTTGCCCCCGTCCGGCGCGGTCAGTACCAGCGGCCCCTGCTCGGTCAGCGCGACCGAGTGCTCCCAGTGGGAGGACCAGGTGCCGTCGGTCGTGATGACCGTCCAGTCGTCCTGGAGGACCTCCGTCTTCGGGGTGCCCAGCGAGACCATCGGCTCGATGGCGAGGCAGAAGCCGGGGACCAGCTTCGGGCCCTTGCCGCGCTGGCGCTCGACATAGTTCAGCAGATGCGGGTCCATGTGCATCTCGGTGCCGATGCCGTGGCCGCCGTAGTCCTCGATGATGCCGTAGCGGCCGCCGCCGGGCTTGGGCTGGCGGCGGATGTACGTCTCGATCGCCCGGGAGACGTCGACCAGGCGGTTGCCCTGCTTCATGGCGGCGATACCCGCCCACATGGACTCTTCCGTCACCCGGGAGAGTTCGACCAGCTCCGGAGCGTGACCGGACCCCACGAAAGCGGTGTAGGCGGCGTCACCGTGCCAGCCGTCGATGATCGCGCCGCAGTCGATGGAGATGATGTCCCCGTCCTTGAGGACGACCTCGTCGGACGGGATGCCGTGGACGACGACCTCGTTCACGGAGGTGCAGATGGTCGCCGGGAACCCGCCGTACCCGAGGAAGTTCGACTTGGCCCCGTGCTCCGCGAGCACCTTGCGGGCGACCTCGTCCAGATCCTTGGTGCTGGCCCCCGGCACCGCGGCCTCCCGAGTGGCCGCGTGAATGGCGGCAACGACCAGCCCCGCCTCACGCATCTTGGCGATCTGCTCGGGGGTCTTGATCTGCACCATGGCGGCGGGAGCCTTTCTGAAACCGGGGTAAGGGCTACTTCACAACCATACGTGCGCGGCCCAACCACGCAGCAGCCGCGGCCCCTCACAAGGGAACCGCGGCTACAGCGACGTACGAAGAACTAGTTCTCGGCGCTCTCGCGCTTCAGCGCGGCCAGCGCCCGGCCCGTGACCTCGTCCACCGGACCCATGGCCTCGATCGTCACGACCAGACCCTGCGCCTTGTAGTAGTCGATGATCGGCTCGGTCTGCGTGTGGTAGACCTCGAGCCGCGTCCGGACGGTCGCCTCGGAGTCGTCGTCCCGCTGGTACAGCTCGCCGCCGCAGACGTCACAGACGCCTTCCTTGGCCGGCTTCTTGTACGAGACATGGAAGACGTGCGAGGAGTCATTACGGCAGATGCGCCGGCCGGCGATCCGCTTGACGACCTCCTCCTCCGGGGCCTCCAGGTCCAGCACCGCGTCCAGGTTCATGCCCTCGGTGTTGAGCAGCTCGTCCAGCGCCTCGGCCTGGGACACATTGCGCGGGAAGCCGTCCAGCAGGAAACCGCCCTCGGCGTCCGGCTGCTCCATGCGGTCCTTGGCCATCGCGATGGTGACCTCGTCCGGCACGAGATTGCCCGCGTCCATGTAGGACTTCGCGAGTTTCCCGAGCTCCGTCTGCTGGCTGATGTTGGCGCGGAACAGGTCGCCCGTGGAGATGTGCGGGATGTTCAGCTTCTCGGCAAGGCGCGTGGCTTGCGTTCCCTTACCGGCGCCAGGCGGCCCGACGAGGACGATTCGCATCAGCGGAGGAACCCTTCGTAATTGCGCTGCTGGAGCTGGCTCTCGATCTGCTTCACGGTCTCAAGACCGACACCCACGATGATCAGGATGCTGGTGCCACCGAACGGGAAGTTCTGGTTGGCCCCGAAACCGGCCAACGCAATCGTCGGGACGAGAGCGATCAGGCCCAGATACAGCGAACCCGGCCAGGTGATCCGGTTGAGTACGTAGCTCAGATACTCAGCGGTCGGTCGGCCAGCCCGGATGCCCGGGATGAAGCCACCATACTTCTTCATGTTGTCGGCGACTTCCTCGGGGTTGAAGGAGATCGCCACGTAGAAGAACGCGAAGAACACGATGAGCAAGAAGTACAGAGTGATGTAAATCGGATGGTCGCCTGTGACGAGATTCGCTTCGATCCAGCTCTTCCAGCCCGATTCGCTGCTTGAGAACTGCGCGATCAGGGCCGGAATGTAGAGCAGCGACGACGCGAAGATGACAGGAATCACACCTGCCTGGTTCACCTTCAGCGGGATGTACGTGGACGTACCACCGTAGGAACGGCGGCCGATCATGCGCTTCGCGTACTGCACCGGAACCCGGCGCTGGGCCTGCTCGACGAAGACCACCAGGCCGACCATGACCAGGCCGACGAGCATGACGGTGCCGAACTCGATCCAGCCGTCGGCCAGGGTGCCCTGCTTCTTGATGGCCCACAGCGCGGACGGGAAGGTCGCGGCGATCGAGATGAACATCAGGATCGACATGCCGTTGCCGACACCGCGGTCGGTGATCAGCTCACCGAGCCACATGACGACGGCCGTACCGGCGGTCATGGTGATGACCATGGTGACGGTCACGAAGATCGAGCGGTCCGGGACGATCTGGCCGGCGACCGTGCAGCCGGAGAAGAGGGCGCCGCTGCGGGCGGTGGCGACGAGGCCGGTGCCCTGCAGGATCGCGAGCGCCACCGTCAGGTAACGGGTGTACTGCGTGATCTTCGCCGTACCGGACTGGCCCTCCTTCTTCAGGGCTTCCAGACGCGGGATCACCACAGTCAGCAGCTGAAGGATGATGCTCGCCGTGATGTACGGCATGATGCCCAGCGCGAAGACCGTGATCTGCAGCAGCGCGCCGCCGCTGAACATGTTGACCAGACCGAAGAGGCCCTGGTTGCCGGACGCCTCGTCCACGCACTGCTGGACGGACGTGTAGTCGACGCCAGGGATCGGGATGTGGGTACCGACGCGGTACACCACGATGATCCCGAGCGTGAAGAGCAGCTTCTTGCGCAGGTCGGGCGTCTTGAACGCCCGGGCGAACGCGGTGAGCACGGTGCCTCCTGCGACCCCCGCGCTACTGCGTCAAGGGTGACGGTCTTGAGGTTCGACGATTAAGTAACGGTCAACTGCCGCTCCGAGTGCCGCCTGTGAGGCACTCGGTAAAAGTTGGCAGTGCAGGCCACCTTACCCGCGAGACTGCCACCCTAGGAACGACCGACCGGGGATACCCCATTTGTGGGGTATCCCCGGTCGGGATCGCTCAAGTCATCGAGACGCCTGATGTGTTCAGACGAGCTCGGTGACGGTACCGCCGACGGCGGTGATCTTCTCCTTGGCGGAGCCGGAGACGGCGTCGACCGTCACCTGCAGCGCCACGGAGATCTCGCCCTGGCCGAGGACCTTGACGAGGCTGTTCTTGCGAACGGCACCCTTGGCCACCAGACCCTCGACCGTGACCTCGCCACCCTCGGGGTAGAGCGCGGCCAGCTTGTCGAGGTTCACGACCTGGTACTCGGTCTTGAACGGGTTCTTGAAGCCCTTCAGCTTCGGGAGGCGCATGTGGAGGGGCATCTGCCCACCCTCGAAGCGCTCCGGAACCTGGTAGCGGGCCTTGGTGCCCTTGGTACCACGACCGGCCGTCTTACCCTTCGACGCCTCACCACGACCGACACGGGTCTTGGCGGTCTTGGCGCCGGGGGCCGGACGGAGGTTGTGGATCTTCAGCGGGTTCTGCTCCGCCATGATCAGTCGACCTCCTCGACCGTCACGAGGTGGCGGACGGTGTGCACCATGCCGCGGAACTCGGGGCGGTCCTCCTTGACGACCTGCGTGTTGATGCCCTTGAGACCAAGGGAGCGCAGGGTGTCACGGTGGTTCTGCTTGCTGCCGATGTAGGACTTGACCTGCGTAATCTTCAGCTGCGCCATGATTACGCACCCGCCCCGGCACGCGCACGCAGCAGAGCCGCGGGAGCGACGTCCTCAAGCGGCAGACCACGGCGGGCCGCGATCTCCTCGGGACGCTGCAGGCCCTTCAGGGCCGCCACGGTCGCGTGCACGATGTTGATCGCGTTGTCGGAGCCGAGCGACTTCGACAGCACGTCGTGAATACCGGCGCACTCGAGCACGGCACGCACCGGACCACCGGCGATAACACCGGTACCCGGGGACGCGGGCTTGAGCAGCACGACGCCGGCAGCCTTCTCACCCTGGATGGGGTGCGGGATGGTGCCCTGGATACGGGGGACCTTGAAGAAGTGCTTCTTGGCCTCCTCAACGCCCTTGGCGATGGCGGCCGGCACCTCCTTGGCCTTGCCGTAACCGACACCCACGGTGCCGTCACCGTCGCCCACCACGACCAGCGCGGTGAAGCTGAAGCGACGACCACCCTTCACAACCTTGGCGACGCGGTTGATCGCGACAACGCGCTCAACGTACGCGGTCTTCTCGGCGGCAGCTGCGCCGCCGTCACGGCCCTTCCGGTCCCGCCGCTCGCCGCCACCGGCACCGCCACCGCGGCGCTGGGGTCCAGCCATTGGATTTACCTCTCTCTTTTCCGCTAGCTACGAACGGCTCAGAACTTCAAGCCGGCTTCGCGGGCGGCGTCCGCCAGGGCGGCGATGCGCCCGGCGTACTGGTTGCCACCACGGTCGAACACGACGGCCTCGACACCGGCGGCCTTGGCACGCTCGGCGACCAGGGCGCCGACCTGCTTGGCCTGCGCGGACTTGTCGCCCTCGCCACCGCGGACCGAGGTGTCCAGGGTGGACGCCGACGCCAGGGTGTGACCCTTGATGTCGTCGATCACCTGGGCCACGATGTGGCGGTTCGAGCGGGTAACGACCAGACGGGGACGCTCCGCCGTACCAGAGATCCGCTTGCGGATCCGGATGTGACGGCGCTTGATCGCGGCGCGCTTGTAGGCGTCGCCCTTCAGGATCTTCTGCCCGTATGCCATGGCTTACTTACCCGCCTTTCCGACCTTGCGGCGGATGACTTCGCCCTCGTACTTGACACCCTTGGCCTTGTACGGGTCGGGCTTGCGCAGCTTGCGGATGTTGGCCGCAACCTCGCCGACCTTCTGCTTGTCGATGCCCTCGACCTGGAAACGGGTCGGGGTCTCCACCTTGAAGGAGATGCCCTCGGGGGCCTCGACCAGGATCGGGTGGCTGTAGCCGAGCGCGAACTCAAGGTTCGAGCCCTTGGCGGTCACGCGGTAACCGACACCGCTGATTTCGAGCTTCTTCACGTAACCCTGGGTCACGCCGGTGATCATGTTCGCCACCAGCGTGCGGGACAGGCCGTGCAGGGCCTTGTTCTGACGCTCGTCGTTCGGGCGGGTGACGTTCAGGACGCCGTCCTCACCCTTGACGATCTCGATCGGCGCCGAGACGGTGTGGGTCAGTTCGCCCTTGGGACCCTTGACCCTGACCGTACGGCCGTCGATGGTGACGTCCACGCCGGCGGGAACCGCGATGGGGAGCTTGCCGATGCGCGACATAGCTGTTTCCTCCGTTCCCTTCCGTTACCAGACGTAGGCGAGAACTTCTCCGCCTACGCCCTTCTTGCCGGCCTGCTTGTCGGTGAGAAGCCCGTGGGACGTGGAGATGATCGCCACGCCGAGGCCGCCGAGCACCTTCGGCAGGTTGGTGGACTTCGCGTACACCCGGAGACCGGGCTTGGAGATCCGCTTGATGCCCGCGATGGAGCGCTCACGGTTCGGGCCGAACTTCAGCTCGAGGACGAGGTTCTTGCCGACCTCGGCGTCCTCGACCTTCCAGCCCGTGATGAAGCCCTCCTGCTGGAGGATCTCCGCGATGTGCGACTTGATCTTCGAGTGCGGCATAGCCACGGTGTCGTGGTACGCCGAGTTCGCGTTCCGCAGACGCGTAAGCATGTCTGCGATCGGATCAGTCATGGTCATGAATTGGCCTTCGGCCTCTCTCGCCGGGGTTTCCTGGTGCGCCATCCCTCTCCCCGATCCGAGACGGGACGGGTGCGGCGCGGTGGACCTACGGCGTAGTAAGTCGTACGGGCGACTGTCAGGCGCCCAACCCTCCAAGCCTAAGCCATGAAGGGGAGGGCGCCTGACACGCCCAGTGCTTACCGAGAGACTCCGGAATCCCTAAAAAGCGGGGACTACCAGGAGCTCTTGGTCACGCCCGGCAGCTCGCCACGGTGAGCCATCTCACGAAGGCACACGCGGCACAGGCCGAACTTGCGGTACACGGAGTGGGGACGGCCGCAGCGCTGGCAGCGCGTGTAGCCACGCACGCCGAACTTGGGCTTGCGAGCAGCCTTCGCGATCAGAGCCTTCTTCGCCATCTCGCTCACGCCTCCTTGAAGGGGAAGCCGAGGTGACGAAGGAGCGCGCGGCCCTCAGCGTCGTTGGTCGCCGTGGTGACCACGGTGATGTCCATACCCCGGACGCGGTCGATCTTGTCCTGGTCGATCTCGTGGAACATGACCTGCTCCGTGAGACCGAAGGTGTAGTTGCCACGGCCGTCGAACTGCTTGGGGGACAGACCACGGAAGTCGCGGATGCGCGGGAGCGCGAGCGACAGGGTGCGGTCCAGGAACTCCCACATGCGGTCGCCACGGAGCGTGACGTGGGCACCGATCGGCTGACCCTCACGCAGCTTGAACTGCGCGATGGACTTGCGGGCCTTGGTGACGGCCGGCTTCTGACCGGTGATCGTGGTGAGGTCGCGGATGGCGCCCTCGATCAGCTTGGAGTCGCGGGCGGCGTCGCCCACACCCATGTTGACCACGATCTTGACGAGGCCGGGGATCTGCATGACGTTCTCGTACTTGAACTCGTCACGCAGCTTGCCCGCGATCTCCTCGCGGTACTTCGTCTTCAGACGCGGAGTGGTGGTGGTAGCCATCAGATGTCCTCACCCGTCCGCTTGGCAACGCGGATCTTGTTGCCCTCTTCGTCGAAGCGGTAACCGACACGCGTGACGACCTTGTTGCCGTCCTTCTCAACGACCAGCTGGACGTTGGAGACGTGGATCGGCGCCTCGGTCGTGACGATGCCGCCGGCCTGGGAACCGCGAGCGGTCGGACCGGCCTTGGTGTGCTTCTTGACCCGGTTGACACCCTCGACCAGGACGCGCTCCTCGCGCGGGTAAGCGGCAATGACCTTGCCCTGCTTGCCCTTGTCCTTACCGGTGATGACCTGGACCAGGTCGCCCTTCTTGATCTTCATGCTTACAGCACCTCCGGCGCGAGCGAGATGATCTTCATGAACTTCTTCTCGCGCAGCTCACGGCCGACCGGGCCGAAGATGCGGGTGCCGCGAGGGTCGCCGTCGTTCTTCAGAATGACGGCGGCGTTCTCGTCGAAGCGGATGTACGAGCCGTCCGGACGGCGGCGCTCCTTGACGGTGCGAACGATGACCGCCTTGACGACGTCACCCTTCTTCACGTTGCCACCGGGGATCGCGTCCTTGACGGTGGCGACGATGACGTCACCGATGCCCGCGTAGCGGCGACCGGAGCCACCGAGCACACGGATGCAAAGGATTTCCTTCGCACCAGTGTTGTCGGCGACGCGCAGTCGCGACTCCTGCTGGATCACGTCTATCTCCTGTTTGTCTGCCGGTTCCCGGCAGGGGCCTCCTCGTTACGAGGGGAGCCCCTGCCGAGCCTGGCGGAACTGACCTGCGGGGTTTGCCCCGCAGGAATTACTTGGCCTTCTCGAGGATCTCGACGACGCGCCAGCGCTTCGTCGCGGACAGCGGCCGGGTCTCCATGAGGAGGACGCGGTCGCCGACACCCGCGGCGTTCTGCTCGTCGTGCGCCTTGAGCTTGTTCGTACGGCGGATGACCTTGCCGTACAGCGCGTGCTTGACGCGGTCCTCGACAGCGACGACGACGGTCTTGTCCATCTTGTCGCTGACGACGAGACCCTCACGGGTCTTGCGGAAGCCGCGGGCCTCTGCGTTCTCAGTCACGTTCTTCTCGCTCATCAGGCGTTCTCCACCGTTTCGATGCCCAGCTCACGCTCGCGCATCAGGGTGTAGATCCGCGCGATGTCCTTGCGGACCGCCTTCAGACGGCCATGGTTCTCAAGCTGCCCCGTCGCCGCCTGGAAGCGGAGGTTGAACAGCTCTTCCTTGGCCTCGCGGAGCTTCGCCAGAAGCTCCTCGTTGCCCAGCTCGCGCAGCTCGGACGCCTTGGTACCGGCCGACATCACGCTTCACCTGCCTCGCGCTTGACGATCCGGCACTTCATCGGCAGCTTGTGGGCGGCGCGAGTCAGGGCCTCACGGGCGATCTTCTCGTTGGGGTACGACAGCTCGAACATCACGCGTCCGGGCTTGACGTTGGCGATCCACCACTCCGGAGAACCCTTACCGGAACCCATGCGGGTCTCGGCAGGCTTCTTGGTGAGGGGACGGTCCGGGTAGATGTTGATCCAGACCTTGCCACCACGCTTGATGTGACGCGTCATGGCGATACGAGCGGCCTCGATCTGGCGGTTCGTCACATACGCCGGGGTGAGCGCCTGGATGCCGTACTCGCCGAACGCAACCGTCGTGCCACCCTTGGCAGCGCCGGAGCGCTTCGGGTGGTGCTGCTTGCGGTGCTTGACCCTACGGGGGATCAGCATTTCGGTCAGGCCTCCGTTCCGGTGCTCTCAGCCGGAGCGGACGCGGGAGCCTCGGCCTTGGGGGCCTCGGAACCGGCAGCCTGCTGCGGCTTGCGACCGCGCCGCTCGCCACCGCGGCCACCACGGGCCGGGCGGTCGGCACCACCGCGGGCCGGGCGGTTACCCGCACGGGCCGCAGCGTTCTCGGCGCGGACCTCGGCGATGTTCTTGACATCGCCCTTGTAGATCCAGACCTTCACACCGATGCGGCCGAAGGTCGTCTTGGCCTCGAAGAAGCCGTAGTCCACGTTCGCGCGGAGCGTGTGCAGGGGCACACGGCCCTCGCGGTAGAACTCCGAGCGGGACATCTCGGCGCCACCGAGGCGGCCACCGCACTGGATCTTGATGCCCTTGGCGCCGGCCTTCATGGCGGACTGCATGCTCTTGCGCATGGCCCGACGGAAGGAGACGCGGGAGGAGAGCTGCTCGGCGACGGCCTGGGCCACCAGCTGAGCGTCCGTCTCCGGGTTCTTGACCTCAAGGATGTTCAGCTGGACCTGCTTGCCGGTCAGCTTCTCCAGGTCACCGCGGATGCGGTCGGCCTCGGCGCCGCGGCGGCCGATGACGATGCCCGGACGCGCGGTGTGGATGTCCACGCGGACACGGTCACGGGTGCGCTCGATCTCAACCTTCGAGATACCGGCGCGCTCCATGCCGGACGTCATCATCCGACGGATGGCGACGTCTTCCTTGACGTAGTCCTTGTACAGCTTGTCGGCGTACCAACGCGACTTGAAGTCGGTCGTGACACCGAGCCGGAACCCATGCGGGTTTACCTTCTGGCCCATTACCGGGTTCCTTCCTTGCTGCTGACGACCACGGTGATGTGGCTGGTCCGCTTGCGGATCCGGTAGGCACGGCCCTGGGCGCGCGGACGGAACCGCTTCAGGGTCGGACCCTCGTCGACGTACGCCTCGGAGATGTAGAGGCTGTCGGCGTCGGTGTGGTCGTAGTTGTGCGCGGCGTTGGCAATGGCGCTGTCGAGCACCTTGCCGACCGGCACGGAGGCGGCCTGCGGAGCGAATCGCAGGACCGCCTGGGCCTCCGTGGCGTCCATGCCACGGATGAGGTCCACCACGCGGCGGGCCTTCATGGGCGTGACGCGGATGTACCGCGCCTGGGCCCTGGCTTCCATGGTTGTCCCTTCAGTTACTTACGTGTCTGAATGCGATCCGCTACTAGCGGCGCTTCGACTTCCGGTCTTCCTTGACGTGACCCCGGAAGGTGCGCGTCGGCGAGAACTCGCCGAGCTTGTGGCCGACCATCGACTCGGTGACGAACACCGGGATGTGGGTCTTGCCGTTGTGCACCGCGATCGTGTGGCCGAGCATGGCCGGGACGATCATCGAGCGACGGGACCAGGTCTTGATGACGTTCTTAGAGCCCGCTTCGTTCTGGGCGTCCACCTTCTTGATCAGGTGGTCGTCGACGAAGGGCCCCTTCTTGAGACTGCGCGGCATCTAAACCCGCTCCTAGCGCTTCTTGTTCGTCTTGCGGCGGCGGACGATGTACTTGTTCGAAGCCTTCTTCGGCGAACGAGTACGACCTTCCTTCTGACCCCAGGGGCTGACCGGGTGGCGACCACCGGAGGTCTTGCCCTCACCACCACCGTGCGGGTGGTCAACCGGGTTCATCGCCACACCGCGAACGGTCGGGCGGACGCCCAGCCAGCGCTTACGGCCGGCCTTGCCCCAGTTGATGTTGCTCTGCTCGGCGTTGCCGACCTCGCCGACCGTGGCGCGGCAGCGCTGGTCGACCAGGCGGATCTCACCGGACGGCATGCGGAGGTGGGCCATCGAGCCCTCCTTCGCGAGCAGCTGCACGGAGGCACCGGCGGAGCGGGCGAACTTGGCGCCGCCACCGGGACGGAGCTCGATCGCGTGGATCGTGGTACCGACCGGGATGTTGCGGAGCGCCAGGTTGTTGCCCGGCTTGATGTCGGCCCCGGGACCGTTCTCGACGCGGTCACCCTGCTGCAGGTTGCGCGGGGCGAGGATGTAGCGCTTCTCGCCGTCGGCGTAGTGCAGCAGCGCGATGCGCGCGGTGCGGTTGGGGTCGTACTCGATGTGCGCGACCTTCGCCGGCACGCCGTCCTTGTCGTGACGACGGAAGTCGATCACACGGTAGGCGCGCTTGTGTCCGCCACCCTGGTGGCGAACGGTCACACGACCGGCGTTGTTACGGCCGCCCTTGCTGTGCAGCGGGCGGACCAGCGACTTCTCCGGCGTGGACCGCGTGACCTCGACGAAGTCGGCGACGCTGGAACCACGACGGCCCGGCGTAGTCGGCTTGTACTTGCGGATTCCCATTTCTCAGTCCTCGTCCGATATCGGACGATCCGACCCGCTTACGCGGTCGGACCGCCGAAGATGTCGATACGGTCGCCCTCGGCGAGGGTCACGATCGCCCGCTTGCTGTCGGCGCGCTTGCCGAAGCCCGTGCGGGTCCGCTTGCGCTTGCCCTGGCGGTTGATCGTGTTGACCCCGGTGACCTTGACCGAGAAGACCGCCTGGACGGCCTCCTTGATCTGGGTCTTGTTGGCACGCGGGTCGACGATGAACGTGTACTTGCCCTCGTCGAGGAGCGCGTAGCTCTTCTCGGAGACGACCGGCTTGAGCAGCACGTCACGGGGGTCCGTGAAGGACTTGCTCAGCGGGGTCTCGACGGTGTTCTTGCCCTCGGTGGCGTGGCGACGCGCCTTGGCGACGCGCGCGGCCTTGGCGGCCTTGGCCGCCTTGGAGGCAATGGCGGGGTGACGGATAGCCATCAGGCCTCGCTCCCTTCGGTGTCATTGGCCTTCGGGCCGGACACGAAGGACTCGAAGGCGGCCTGGGTGAAGACCACGTCGTCCGAGACGAGAACGTCGTACGTGTTCAGCTGGCCCGGCTCCAGGATGTGGACCTGGGGCAGGTTGCGGGCGGACAGCCACGCGGCCTCGTCGGCGCGCTCGACGATCAGGAGCAGGTTCTTGCGCTCCGAGATCTTGCCGAACAGCGACTTCGCGGCCTTCGTCGAGGGGGTCTCACCCTCGATGACGCCGGAGACGACGTGGATGCGGTTGTTGCGGGCCCGGTCGGTGAGGGCGTGGCGCAGGGCCGCGGCCTTCATCTTCTTGGGGGTCCGCTGCGAGTAGTCGCGCGGCACGGGACCGTGCACGACGCCACCACCGGCGAACTGCGGCGCGCGGGTCGAACCCTGACGGGCGCGACCGGTGCCCTTCTGGCGGTAAGGCTTCTTGCCACCACCACGGACTTCACCGCGGGTCTTGGTCTTGTGGGTGCCCTGGCGGGCAGCGGCCAGCTGTGCGACGACGACCTGGTGAAGCAGCGGAACGCTGATCTTCTCTACGTCGAAGATCTCCGCGGGGAGCTCGACGGTACCGGCCTTGTCGCCCGCCGGCGAAAGGATGTCAACAGTGCTCATCGGTTACCTCAGGCCCCCTTGGCCGCGGTGCGGACCAGGACGAGGCCGCCGTTCGGACCGGGAACCGCGCCCTTGATGAGCAGCAGACCCTTCTCCGCGTCAACGGCGTGGACGGTCAGGTTCTGGGTGGTGACCCGCTCGTTGCCCATGCGACCCGCCATGCGGAGGCCCTTGAACACACGGCCCGGGGTGGCGCAGCCACCGATGGAACCGGGGGAGCGGTGCTTGCGCTGGGTGCCGTGACCGGCGCCGAGGCCCTTGAAGTTGTGACGCTTCATGACACCGGCGAAGCCCTTGCCCTTGCTCTTGCCGGTGACGTCGACCTTCACGCCGGCCTCGAAGACCTCGGCCGTGACTTCCTGGCCGAGCGTGTACTCGGAGGCGTCAGCGGTGCGGATCTCGACGAGGTGACGACGGGGGGTGACGTCGGCCTTGGCGAAGTGGCCCTTGAGGGGCTTGTTCACCTTGCGCGGGTCGATCTCGCCGAAGGCGATCTGGACCGACTCGTAGCCGTCGACGTCGTTGGTACGAACCTGGGTCACGACGTTGGGGCCGGCCTTGACGACGGTGACCGGAACAACACGGTTGTTCTCGTCCCACACCTGCGTCATGCCGAGCTTCTCGCCCAGGATGCCCTTGATCTGCTTAGCCATTCTCAGATCACCGACCCTCAGAGCTTGATCTCGATGTCGACACCGGCCGGGAGGTCGAGTCGCATCAGAGAGTCAACGGTCTTGGGGGTGGGGTCGAGAATGTCGATCAGGCGCTTGTGCGTGCGCATCTCGAAGTGCTCGCGCGAGTCCTTGTACTTGTGCGGCGACTTGATGACGCAGTACACGTTCTTCTCAGTGGGCAGCGGCACCGGGCCCGCGACCGACGCACCAGTACGGGTCACCGTCTCGACGATCTTCTTCGCCGAGGAGTCGATGACCTCGTGGTCGTAGGCCTTGAGCCGGATGCGGATCTTCTGTCCCGCCATGGCTACTCAGTAGTCCTTTGTCTCGTAACGCTCTGGAACCCGGTGTTCCTGTTCCTCGCTCTCCGACCCACGCGGTCGGGCGTGTCGCGCTCCCGCTGACACAGATGCCCCTTGTTCGAACATCCCTGCTGGGAATGCACACGGCCCTTCCGGAACCGCAAGCCGAGGGCGAGAGGCCCACCGGGTGCCTGGCCGGTGCCGCACCACACTTCCCGGAAGATTCCCGTACGTCCGCCCCAGCGCTGCCGTAAGGCAGTTAAGGCGACGAGTACCGTGGGACTCGCTTCCAGTCCTCCCGGCGGGAGGCGCGCAGCATCAACACTCGACCGAGCAACTCCGACAGTCTGCCATATGGGGCAGGGGCCTGGCCAATCGAGCCGGAGAGAATACCCCGGGAGTGACGCAGGTCAAACCCGGGCCGCCGACAGCCCAAGGGATCAGGCACATCACGGCACCTGCCGCCCCCGTACCCGCGCGAACGACGTGTCCAACCCCCGCTTCAACACCCGCGCCACCGGCCGCTCCACCACGCGATGCACCGCCCAGCTCAGCATCAGGAACCCCGCGATCAGCAGCCCCAGCAGCAGCCGCGCGTCCATCGTCCCGTGCAGGCGGCTGATCAGGGACGTGCCGGCCATGTAGTGCGTCAGGTACAGCGGATAGGTCAGGCACCCCGCCGTGACCAGCCACTTCCAGCGGATGCCGTCCAGGCGGCCCAGGGACACCGCCACCATGACCAGCATGAAGGCCGTGAAGATCAGGACCGCTCCGCGCCAGCTGGAGACGCCCTCGTACTCGACCCGCTCCCCCAGCTCCAGCTGGCCCATCAGCCAGGCCATCGCCAGGATGCCCCAGAGCAGCAGGTCCTGGCCGAAGCGGTGCATCAAGTACAGCGCCAGGCCCGCGATGAAGTACCAGGCTCCGTCGGGGTTGGCGAGCAGCTCCAGCAGGGGGAAGCCCGATACCGGCGCCAGCATCGCGACCGCGCCCCAGACGCAGCAGAAGACGATCACCCTGCGGTAGGTCAGGCCCATCGCCACGACTACCAGGAAGAGCAGGTAGAAGCGCAGTTCCGACCAGAGCGTCCAG
The DNA here is from genome assembly GCF_014257025.1 of Streptomyces cupreus. Lineage (GTDB taxonomy): Bacteria > Actinomycetota > Actinomycetes > Streptomycetales > Streptomycetaceae > Streptomyces > Streptomyces cupreus. The sequence continues at coordinate 73,344 of NZ_JACMSF010000005.1, read as the reverse complement.
TAGACCATGTCCACGTTCGGTACGTCCGAACCCGCTTGCAGCATCGTCAGGTTGAGCAGCACTTCGCGGACAGGGAGCCGCTCCCAGACGCCCGGTACAGCCACCAGCACGGCCGTGGTGAACAGGACCGCGAACCAGTACGCCGGGTACAGCCGGATCACGCGCGAGACGAAGAACTGCCGGGGCGTGCGGCCCCAGCAGGACATGCAGATCACAAAGCCGCTGATCACGAAGAAAATCTCGACGCCGATCCAGCCGTAGGCCGCGACATGGAACACCGACGGCATGATCTCCGAGACCGGTCGGCTCCAGATCGCGTTCCCCGGTTCGTTCAGCCGCCGTGTGCCGGCGTAATGGTGCAGCACCACCATCAGCGCCGCGACCAGACGGATGCCGTCGACGACGTAGAGCCGCCGGGTACGAAGCGGCTGCAGCGGGCGTTCCGCCACCGCGACCGGGACTTGCTTCGGCAACGGCATCGACAGTCCGCCGCGCGCTCGGTGCATCAGGAAACCTGGCCGTCCTCGGGAAACTCTGGGCCCGCACCAGGAAAGCCCATTCCCGCAGCTCGCAGGGCGACCTCGGCGGAACCCTCGCAAATCCGTCGCCCAAGGTTCGGCCAGGCTTCATTCACGCCCTGCCACGACGGCAAAGGACGGCAATGGACGGCAAAGGGGCCCGTACGACCGAAGTCGTACGGGCCCCTTCAGAGACCTACCGGGTCAGTTCAAGATCACTTGTTGATCTTGGTGACCTGGCCGGCGCCCACGGTCCGGCCACCCTCACGGATGGCGAACTTCAGGCCCTCTTCCATGGCGATGGGCTGGATGAGCTCGACCTTCATCTCAGTGTTGTCGCCGGGCATGACCATCTCGGTGCCCTCGGGGAGGGTCACAACACCGGTCACGTCAGTCGTACGGAAGTAGAACTGCGGACGGTAGTTGTTGAAGAACGGCGTGTGGCGGCCACCCTCGTCCTTGGAGAGGATGTAGGCCTGGGCCTCGAACTCGGTGTGCGGGGTGACCGAACCGGGCTTGATGATGACCTGGCCGCGCTCGACGTCCTCGCGCTTGATGCCGCGGAGCAGCAGACCGACGTTCTCACCGGCCTGGCCCTCGTCGAGCAGCTTGCGGAACATCTCGATGCCGGTGACCGTGGTGGTGGTCTTCTCGGTCTTGATGCCGATGATGTCCACGGTCTCGTTGACCTTGAGGACACCACGCTCGATACGGCCGGTGACGACCGTACCGCGACCGGTGATCGTGAAGACGTCCTCGATCGGCATGAGGAACGGCTTGTCGACGTCGCGCTCCGGCTCCGGGATCGCGGTGTCGACGGCGGCCATCAGGTCCAGGACCGACTGGCCCCACTCCTTGTCGCCTTCGAGCGCCTTGAGCGCGGAGACCTTGACGACCGGAACGTCGTCGCCCGGGAACTCGTACTCGGAGAGCAGCTCACGGACCTCGAGCTCGACGAGCTCAAGGATCTCCTCGTCGTCCACCATGTCGGCCTTGTTCAGGGCGACGACGATGTACGGAACGCCGACCTGGCGGGCCAGGAGCACGTGCTCCTTGGTCTGCGGCATCGGGCCGTCGGTGGCGGCGACCACGAGGATGGCGCCGTCCATCTGGGCAGCACCCGTGATCATGTTCTTGATGTAGTCCGCGTGACCGGGGCAGTCGACGTGGGCGTAGTGACGGGTCTCCGTCTGGTACTCGACGTGCGCGATGGAGATGGTGATACCGCGCTGGCGCTCCTCAGGAGCCTTGTCGATCTGGTCGAACGCCGAGGCCTCGTTCAGGTCCGGGAACGCGTCGTGCAGCACCTTGGTAATGGCGGCCGTGAGGGTCGTCTTACCGTGGTCGATGTGACCGATGGTGCCGATGTTGACGTGCGGCTTAGTCCGCTCGAACTTCGCCTTCGCCACTGGGGTCCTCCTGTGGAGTGGTTCTGAACGCCTTGCTTCATCGGCGCCAGGTGATCTTTGCTGGAAAGCCCGGGCCCGGGGGCATTCTCACCATGATTGCGGTGGAATGCCCCACGAGACTCCGGAGTCAAGCCTAAAGCGTGTGAACGCGGAGCGTTACTCGCCCTTGGCCTTCGCGATGATCTCCTCGGCGACGTTCCGCGGAACCTCGGCGTAGGAGTCGAACTGCATGGAGTAGCTGGCACGGCCGGACGTCTTGCTGCGCAGGTCGCCGACGTAACCGAACATCTCCGAGAGGGGCACGAGGCCCTTCACGACGCGGGCACCGGCCCGCTCCTCCATGGCCTGGATCTGGCCACGGCGGGAGTTGATGTCACCGATGACCTCACCCATGTAGTCCTCGGGCGTGGTGACCTCGACGGCCATCATCGGCTCAAGGAGCACAGGGCTGGCCTTGCGCGCGGCCTCCTTGAAGGCCTGCGAACCGGCGATCTTGAACGCGAGCTCGGAGGAGTCGACCTCGTGGTACGCACCGTCGTGCAGGATCACGCGCACACCGGTCATCTCGTAACCGGCGAGGATGCCGAACTGCATGGCCTCCTGCGCACCGGCGTCGACCGAAGGGATGTACTCCTTCGGGATACGACCACCGGTCACCTTGTTCACGAACTCGTACGAGGTGTCGCCACCCTCAAGCGGCTCGATGCCGATCTGCACCTTGGCGAACTGGCCGGTACCACCAGTCTGCTTCTTGTGCGTGTAGTCGACGCGCTCGACGGCCTTGCGGATCGTCTCGCGGTACGCGACCTGCGGCTTGCCGACGTTGGCCTCGACCTTGAACTCACGGCGCATACGGTCGACCAGCACCTCAAGGTGCAGCTCGCCCATACCACCGATGATGGTCTGGCCGGTCTCCTCGTCCGAGTGGACCTGGAAGGACGGGTCCTCCTCGGCCAGGCGCTGGATCGCGACGCCGAGCTTCTCCTGGTCGCCCTTCGACTTGGGCTCGATGGCGACCTGGATGACCGGGGCCGGGAAGTCCATGGACTCCAGGATCACCGGGTTCTTGTCGTCGGACAGCGTCTCACCGGTCGTGGTCTGCTTCAGACCCATGACGGCGATGATGTCGCCGGCGCCCACCGAGTCGATCTCCTCACGCTTGTTCGCGTGCATGCGGTAGATCTTGCCGATGCGCTCCTTCTTGCCCTTGACGGAGTTCAGCACCGAGGTGCCGGACTCCAGGCGGCCCGAGTAGACCCGGACGAAGGTGAGCTTGCCGAGGTGCGGGTCGCTCATGATCTTGAACGCCAGCGCCGACAGCGGCTCGTCGTCGGACGGCTTGCGCCGGACGACGACCTCGGGGTCCTTGACGTCGTGGCCCTCGATGGCCTCGATGTCGACCGGGGAAGGCAGGTAGCGCACGACCGCGTCGAGCAGGGGCTGAACGCCCTTGTTCTTGAAGGCGGTACCGCAGAACACCGGGGTGACCGTGGTGCCCGTGCCCTTGCCGGAGGCGATGGTGATACGACGGATCGCGGCGTACAGCTGCTCCTCGGTGGGCTCCTGGCCCTCCAGGTACAGCTCCATGATCTCTTCGTCGTTCTCGGCCACGGCCTCAAGCAGCTTGCCGCGGTACTCCTCGGCAGCCTCGGTGTGGGTGTCCGGGATGTCGACGACGTCGTACATCTCGCCCTTGGTGGCCTCGGCGGACCACACGAGCGCCTTCATGCGGACCAGGTCCACGACGCCCTTGAAGTCGGCCTCGGCACCGATCGGGAGCTGCATGACGATCGGCTGCGCGCCCAGGCGGTCCGAGATCATGTCCACGCAGCGGTGGAACTCGGCGCCCGTGCGGTCGAGCTTGTTGACGAAGCAGATACGCGGAACGCCGTAGCGGTCCGCCTGACGCCACACCGTCTCGGACTGGGGCTCAACACCGGCGACGCCGTCGAACACCGTCACCGCACCGTCGAGCACGCGCAGCGAACGCTCCACCTCGACGGTGAAGTCGACGTGGCCCGGCGTGTCGATGATGTTGATGGTGTGGTCGACGTCTTCCAGCGGCCAGTGACAGGTGGTGGCAGCAGAGGTGATCGTGATGCCACGCTCCTGCTCCTGCTCCATCCAGTCCATGGTGGCAGCGCCGTCGTGGACCTCACCGATCTTGTACGAAACGCCGGTGTAGAACAGGATCCGCTCGGTGGTGGTCGTCTTGCCCGCGTCGATGTGGGCCATGATGCCGATGTTGCGCACCTTGGCCAGGTCAAGCGAAGTGGTAGCCATAAGGCTTCAGTCTTCTCTCGGTCTCGATGTGGACTGCGACTACCAGCGGTAGTGCGCGAAGGCCTTGTTGGACTCGGCCATCTTGTGCGTGTCCTCGCGCTTCTTCACAGCGGCACCGAGGCCGTTGGAGGCGTCGAGGAGCTCGTTGAGCAGACGCTCGGTCATGGTCTTCTCGCGACGGGCGCGGGAGTAACCGACCAGCCAGCGCAGCGCCAGGGTGTTGGCACGGCCGGGCTTGACCTCGACCGGGACCTGGTAGGTGGCGCCACCGACACGGCGGGACTTGACCTCAAGGGTCGGCTTGATGTTCTCAAGAGCGCGCTTGAGCGTGATGACCGGGTCGTTGCCGGTCTTCTCGCGCAGGCCCTCCATGGCGCCGTAAACGATGCGCTCGGCGGTGGAGCGCTTGCCGTTCAGCAGCACCTTGTTGATCAGGGAGGTCACCAGAGGAGAACCGTAGACCGGGTCGATGATGACCGGGCGCTTCGGGGCGGGGCCCTTACGAGGCATTCTTACTTCTCCTTCTTGGCGCCGTAGCGGCTGCGGGCCTGCTTGCGGTTCTTGACACCCTGGGTGTCGAGGGAACCGCGGATGATCTTGTAGCGAACACCCGGCAGGTCCTTCACACGGCCACCACGCACGAGCACGATGGAGTGCTCCTGCAGGTTGTGTCCCTCACCCGGAATGTAAGCGGTGACCTCGATCCCGCTGGTCAGACGCACACGCGCGACCTTACGCAGGGCCGAGTTCGGCTTCTTCGGGGTGGTCGTGAACACACGCGTGCACACGCCGCGACGCTGGGGCGAACCCTCAAGTGCGGGCGTCTTGTTCTTCTCGACCTTGTCCTGCCGGCCCTTGCGGACCAGCTGCTGGATCGTAGGCACTACTTCTCCGGTTTCTGTGTGCCGATGGGTACAGCTAACCTGGAACGTCGCCGACCCACGCGGTCGGGTGTGTCGAATCCGGCGGACTCCCGCCGCAAGGCGAAAAGAGCACAGATTACGGTGGCCGCTCACAGCTCGCTATGCGGTTGAAGGCACGCACGAGAGCCAGGGCACACCCCAGGCACAAGGTCTGAGCGTACCTAGCCCACGGACATCGGTCAAAACAAATGCAATGGGCCCCGACATACCGGACATGTCCCTGTACCCCAAGCTACCCCGGTGAGCTCCGCGTCACCTTCTGTCGCCCCTTCCGCTCTCCTCGGCCGTGAATGTCGACGATCCCGTGCAGGTGTCAACACGTTTTCAGTACGTTGAGCGGTCGCGTGCCGCTCACGGAGACGGGGGACTTTTCATGACGGGGGTCGGCTTACCCGGCGAGAACGGACTGGACGACCGGGTGCCCTTCCTGGCCCGGCTGGAGGCGGGAGACCGTGGCACCCTGCTCGGCCTCGGCCGGGAGCTCCGGTTCAGGACACGGGACGTGCTGCTGCACCAGCACGAGCCGTCGTCGTACGTCCTGTTCATCACGCGCGGCTGGACCAAGGTGACCGCGGCCGCCGTCAACGGCTACGAGGCGCTGCTCGCGCTGCGCGGCCCCGGCGACATCGTCGGCGAGTCCGCCGCGCTGACCGGGCGGCCCCGCTCGGCCACGGTGACCGCGCTGGAGGAGGTGCGGGCCGTCGCGGTCGAACGGGAGCGTTTCACGGAGTTCCTCGCCGACTCCCCTGCCGTCTCCTACGCCCTCCTCGGCCTCACTTCCGACCGGATGCGCGCGGCCGACCAGCGCCGGCTGGAGTTCGCCTCCATGCAGGTACGGGAGCGGCTCGCGGCCCTGCTGCTCCAGCTCGCCCATACCAACGCCAAGTACACGGAGACAGGCGTCGAGCTGCTGGTCCCGCTGAGCAAGCAGGAGCTGGCCGGTTCGGTCGGGGCGTCCCGGGAGATGGTCCAGCGGCTGCTGAAGGAGCTGCGGGACCGAGGAGTGGTGGTGACCGGGAGGCGAACACTGCGGATCGTGCGGATGGATGTGCTACGGCGGATCGCGCGCGCGGAGCCTTGAGGCGAGCGCGCGCTGCCCGCGGCAGCGTTCTGTGCACACGGTCACAGTTCGAGTGCGTCATCCGGCCACGCGCCCGAGCCGCCACTCACGCCACTCTGCTCGCCAGGCGAAAGGCCTCCCACGGCCTCCTCACCCGAAAGGCGACCATGACCGACCCCGTGAGCCGGACGATCCTGCTGCTCGACATCGAGAGGTTCAGCGACCGCGACGACGTGGAGCAGGCGTACCTACGGCGGATGCTCTACGACATCACCGACCGCGCCCTGGAGAGCGCCGGCATCGACGAGACACTGCGGCTGCGGGCCGACCGGGGCGACGCGGTGATGGAGCTGATCGACGCCAACGCCTCGGTGACCGCGCTGCTGCGCGCCCTGCTCACCGAGGTCCCGGCCCAGCTGCGCGCGGTCAACCGCATGGCGTCCAGCTCGGCGCAGATCCGGCTGCGGGGCGTCGTCGCCACGGGGTACGTCGCGGTGGACGAGCGCGACGGCTGGGTCGGCTCCGACCTCAACCACGCCTGCCGCCTGCTGGACGCCCAGCTGCTGCGCGCGGCCCTGCGGGAGCGCGACGACGACTTCGCCCTGTGTGTCTCGGAGAGCGTCCATGCCGGGATCGTGCGGCACAGCCACACCGGCATCCCGGCCGAGGACTTCCACGCGGTCACGGTGGACAGCAAGAACGGGGCGCTGCGGGCCTGGCTGCACGGGCCGGTACCGGACGTGCCCGGCGCGGGGAAGCGGTCCGACGACCACGGTGAGAAGGGGGGAGCCCCGGTGCCGGGAACTTCGGGGGACGGCCCGGCACCGGGGCGGGAGGCGCCCCCGGGTTCCGCCGGCCCCGTCTTCAACTTCAACGGCGGTTCCCCTAGCTTCGGCGGCAGCCTCGTCGGCGGTGACCAGCACGGTGTGTCCGGCGGCCGGGTCACCGGGGACGTCCACCTCGGCAGGTCCGGGGGTGAGCCGGCGTGACGGTGCCCGCGCAGGCGCTGGACGAGGAAGCCTCGGTCACCGCTTCCGACGGGCCCGAGGAGCAGACGCAGGAAGCGCGGGCCGCGCAGCGCGAACTGTTCGTGCACACCCCGGGGTTCATCCTCGGCTCCGCGGCGTCGTTCGGCGGCAGCCTGGTCGGCGGGGCCCAGCACGGCGTGTCCGGCGGGCAGGTCACCGGCGACGTCTTCATGGGCGGCAAGACGGAGATCCACCAGTACGCGCCGGATACGGCGGCCGACGCCTCGGGCGAGATTCCGCGGGAGCGTCTTGAGGCACTCGACGCGGTCTTCGTGGCGGGCGCTTCCTTCTCCGGAACGCTTGAGCGGCTGCGCCAGGAACGCGTCCTGGTGCTGGCCGGCGGCCACGCCAGCGGGCGGTATGCGGCCGCGCGCATGCTGCTGCACCGTCTGGGCGTGCCCGCCGTACGCGCCCTGTCGGCGGAGACGACCCCGGCGACCCTGCCCGGCAGGCTCACCCAGCCGGGCGGATACGTGCTGCGTGATCTGCCGCTGACGCGCAACCGGCCGCTGCGGGACGTGCAGTTGTACGCGGCCCGTGACCGGCTCAAGCAGAACGACGGCTACCTGGTGGTGACGGTCGAGAAGTCGCCGTTCCTGCAGGGGATCACGGCTCAGCCGTGGGAGGCGCCGGGCGCCCTGGACGTCGTACGGGCGCATCTGGGGGTGCTGCGGGAGGACGGCTGTGAGGAGCTGCTGGCGCTCCCGGCCATGCGGGACTTCATGGCCCGGGGGCCGCATCACCCGGGTGTGGCGGCCGAGTTCGCGCGGGCGCTGGCCGTGTACGACGGGAGCGCGGCGGCCGGGGCGCGGCTGGTGGACTTCGGGCAGGCAGCGGTGGAGAAGCAGTGCCGGGAGCGGCTGAGCGACACCGACACCGATCTGCGGGACAAGGCGTTCCTGATCGCGCTGGCCGTGTTCGACCGGGCTCCGTACGTGCTGGCCGCCGAGCTGGCCGACAAGCTCTTCGTGCACTTCCAGCGGCTCCAGCATCCCGAACTGCCACCGGAGATCCCGGTGTTCGGCGACGCGGCCGAGACCCGTCTGGAGCGGGCCGGGGCTCAGGGCGAGACGCGCAGCGAGACGACCGAGTGGGGGCCGGTGCCGCAGTTCACGGCGTACTTCCCGCGGGAGGACACACCCCGGGTGCTGCTCACCGAGGTGTGGACGGGCCACCCCTCGGCCCGGCCGGCGCTGGTGGCGTGGCTGAAGGAGCTGGCGCGGGACGGGCGTCCCGTCGTACGGACCCGGGCCGCCGCGGCCGCCGCCCTGCTCGCCCGCGCCGATCTGCCCTCGGCGGTCGCGCTGCTCATCGACGGCTGGGCGGTCTCCGGCGCCTTCGGTCCCCGTGTGACCGCTGCCAACGCGCTCACCCTCGCCCAACTCCTCGACACACCGGTCGTGCTGGGCCTGCTCACGCGCTGGTGCACCGACAGCCACTGGGCGCGCCGGTGGACCGCGATCCGCGCCCTCGGCCTGCTGGCGCCGCTCCGCCCCGACCTGGCCGGCCGCGCACTCGGCGCACTCGCGACCCGGGCCCGTGCCGACGACTCGAGCCCCGCAGAGAGCAACAACCTGATCGAGTCGACGGCCCTGCTGCTGTCCGTGGGCGGACGGCGCGGCGAGATGCTCTCCGAGCTCGTACGGCTGCTGCAGCACGACACCCCGGCGGTCCGGACACTCGCGCTCAACGCGTTCGTGCGGGCCTGCGACAACGCCGAGGACGAGGCGCTCGTCGACTGGTACGCCCACACCGGCATGTACGAAGCCGACTCCGCCCGCGATCTCGCCACCCTGTGGCGTACCGCCCTCGGCGACCGCGCCCACACGCGGCAGGCCCTCAACGCCCTGCACACCTGGGTGCACGTCGCCCAGCGCCGCGCGGACGCCGCGCAGGCCCTGGAACTGCTGCTGCCCGCGCTGGTCGTCACGGCGGCCGACCGGGACCGCCTCGACCACGAGCTGCGGACCATGCGGGCGGAGGACGGCGGGCCGCGGCCCCCGGTCGCGGACCGTCTGCTGACGCTGCTGCATCCGGCGGCGTGATTCATCCGAAGCACAGGATTCTCAAGGTTCCCTAGGAGTGGCCCCATGGCGGACTTCCGCCGTCAGCCGGAGTGGCAGCAGAACGCCGACCGGCACAGCACACTGATCGACCCGGTGCTCACCGTCAGACCGATCGCGCGGTTCGACTACACCGCCCGACGGCCGGTCACCGCGATCGACCACGCACTGGTCTTCGCCACGGCGGGCGGCGCGTACGACGTCTACGTCCCGCCGCACCGGCCGAGCCGCACGGACGCGGCGACCCGCCGCTACACCTCCGTCTACGAGGTGGACATGGGCAGTCACCCGGTCCAGCTGGACCTTCACCTGCCCAGCGACGACGACGCGTTCGCCTTCGGCGCGACGGCCGACCTGACCTGGCGGGTCGTCGACCCCGAGGCCTATGTACGCAGCGGTGAACGCGACGTCCCGACCCGCCTGACCCGCGAACTCCAGCACCTCGCAAGGCCGGTGACCCGCCGCTTCCCCATCGAGGCGAGCCCGGCGGCGGAGGGCGCGGTCCAACAGGCCGTCGAAGGCGGGCAGTTCGCGGCGGGCATCGGGCTGGCGGTCACCTGCCTGGTGCGGCTGCGGCTGGACGACGAGGCGATCGCCCACCGGCGGCGGCAACGGGCGCTGCGCTACGAGGCGGAGATGCTCGACCCCGAGCACGAGTTCCGGATGCGGCAGGCGCAGCAGCAGCACGAGTTGGAGGCGTTGCGGCAGCGGCAGCAGCAGGAACTGGTCGCCGCGAAGATCAACTTCTACCAGTACCACCTCCAGCACGGCGGAGTCGGCGCCTGGGCCCTGCACCTCGCCGCCCATCCCGAGGACACCCAGCTGGTCATCAACAACATCCATCAGGACCAACTCACTTTCATCAAGGGTCAGTTGGAGTTGATCGGGGGTGAAGAGCTGGAGGACTACCAGAAGGCCGAGTCCTTGAAGCAGGTCCGTCAGGAGGTGGACAACCTGATCCGGGCGCGGGCGCAGGGTGCGCTGCCGGCGGGCTCGTACGGTGACTCTTACGGGGAGCAGAGCCCGCACGTGGAGCAGGCACCGGCTGCGCCGGGGACGCCACCGGCGCCGTACGCCCCCGCAGCCGCGGCATCGGCCCCGCCTGCGGCGGCCCCCGTCGCCGACGGTCCGGCACCCGCCACGCCCCCGCCGCCTCCGGCGTACACGCCTACCCAGCCCGGTGTCCCCACGCCCCCCGACCCGCGGTGGCGCTCGTGACGACGACGCCGGGCGCCGCCGCAGCCATGGCGCCGTCCGGTCACGCCGTCGCCGAGCGGCTGCTCGCCGAGATGCGCGGGGAGATCGCGCGGGCCGACAGCAAGGCGTCCGTGCTGGTGGCGGCGCTCGGGATGACGGCGGGGGTGTTCAGCGGGCTGGTGGCCGGGCGGAAATGGGCGCCGGGCCAACTCTCGGCGCCCGGGACCTTCATGTGGTGGGCCGGCGCGCTCGCCCTCGGCCTGTCGCTGCTGGCCCTGCTGCTCGCCGTCCTGCCCCGCTACCGCACCGGCGTCTGGGCCCCGGGCCAGCCCCTCTGCTACTTCGGCGACGTCCAGCAGGCCGTCCGGGAAGGCCGGCTGACCGATGCCCTCGCCGACACCGAACGCGACCACGCCTCCGGACTCAGGGCGGCCCTCACCGAGACCAGCCGTATCGCCGCCCGCAAGCACCAGTGGATCCGCACCGGCCTGATCGCCTTCTGCGCCGGCACCGTACTCCTCCCCGCCGCGGCGCTCATCGGCTGACGTCCCCCTCACACACATACGAAGGAACCCCATGACCCAGCCTCCGGACCCGGCGCCCATGCCGGAACCGCAGTACCCGACGGCCCCACCGGCCCCGCACTACCCCACCGCTCCCCCGGCGTCTCCCCATCCGACGCCGACGGCCCCGACGCCCACGCCACCGCAGTACCCGACGGGAGCACCTGCATACCCCACCAGCGGCCCCGCACACCCAAACACCGGGCCGGCATATCCCGCCACGGGCCCGGCATACCCGACCACCACCCCCGCACACCCCGCCACGGGCCCCGCATACCCGACCACCACCCCCGCACCTCCGGCCGCTGGGTCCACCTACCCCACCCCCTTCCCTCCCCCCACGGCTCCGCATCACCCCGCCGCGCCTCCACAGGGCCCGCCCTACGCCGCCGTCCCCCCTCAACCCACCCGAGCCGCCGATGACCTCGACTACCGTCACCTCGGCTCTCGTATCCACGTGGCGGAGCATCAGCGCGGAGCGGATGCCACGGCTGTCGGCCGGTTACTGATCCACCTGCCGGGGTTCGTCGTCAGCCTGGCCGTCATGGCCACGGTCGCGGCGGCGTTCGTCGGGCAGACCGGTGCCTGGGTGGTCGTACTCCTGTGGCTCGCGTCCGGGGCGTTCGTCTTCCACCGGCCGACCGAGCTGGTCTTCGCCCGCCGCGTCCTGAAGCTCCGGCCGCCGCTGGAGCAGGAGCGGACGCGGCTGGAGCCGGTGTGGCGGGAGGTGACCGCCCGCGCGGGCATCGAGGCGCACTCGTACGAGCTGATGGTGGAGAACAGCCCGGAGCTGAACGCCTCGGCGGTCGCGGGGCATGTCGTCAGCGTCACCACCTACGCCCTGAACGAGATTCCCAGTAGCAACCTGGCCGCCGTACTCGCCCATGAACTCGGTCACCACACCGGCGGCCACGCCTGGGCCGGCCTGCTCGGCTATTGGTACTCCCTGCCCGGCCGGATCCTCTGGGCCCTGACCAAGGGGCTGGCCCGGATCGCGCTCGCGATCGCCAGCGTGTTCTCGGGGGCGGCGACGTTCGTCCTTCTGCTGTTCATGAGCTGCTTCCTGCTCGCCGGCTTCCTGACCATCCCGTACATCACCGTCCCGCTCGTCATCGCCCCGTATCTGCTGGCGTACGTCGGCCGACAGAGCGAGTTGCGCGCCGACCAGCAGGCCGCCGCACTGGGCTTCGCCGGTCAGATGACGCAGGTGCTCTACCAGCTCCAGGCCCACGAGGACGCGGTGAAGGCCCACGCCCTCGCCACGGGCCAGCGGCTCCAGGAGCCGGGCAAGCTCGCCCGCCTGCTGTCCACCCACCCCGACCACTACACCCGCCTTCGCGCCCTGGAGCCCTATCTCCGGATCGGCCGCTGATCCAGCGTCAGGACGAGCGTCCAGCCGACGGTGGACAGCCAGCCGAGCACCAGCCCGGTCAGGGCGAGCGCGTCACCGCCCTCCCTGAGACGATCCCCGGCAACGCCGAAGGGCGGCCACCCATACGGGTGACCGCCCCTCAACTCAAGCGACTCGCTTACTGGTTGTACGGACCGTAGTCGTAGTCCTCCAGCGGAACGGCCTGGCCGGAGCCCGTGCCGAACGGCGAGTAGTCGATGTCGTCGTAGCCGACGGCCGAGTACATCGCGGCCTTGGCCTCCTCGGTCGGCTCGACCCGGATGTTGCGGTAGCGGGACAGACCCGTACCGGCCGGGATGAGCTTACCGATGATGACGTTCTCCTTGAGGCCGATGAGCGAGTCGGACTTGGCGTTGATCGCCGCGTCCGTGAGGACTCGCGTCGTCTCCTGGAAGGACGCCGCCGACAGCCAGGACTCCGTGGCCAGCGAGGCCTTGGTGATACCCATGAGCTGCGGACGACCGGAGGCCGGGTGACCGCCCTCCTGGACCACACGACGGTTCTCGGTCTCGAACTTCGAGCGCTCGACCAGCTCACCGGGCAGCAGCTCGGCGTCGCCGGACTCGATGATCGTCACCCGGCGCAGCATCTGCCGGATGATGATCTCGATGTGCTTGTCGTGGATCGACACACCCTGCGAGTTGTACACCTTCTGGACCTCGCCGACCAGGTGGACCTGGACGGCACGCTGACCCAGGATGCGCAGCACGTCGTGCGGGTTGGTGGCACCCACGGTGAGCTGCTGGCCCACCTCGACGTGGTCGCCCTCGCGGACCAGGACCTTGGCACGCTTCGAGATCGGGAACGCCGTCTCGTCGCTGCCGTCGTCCGGGGTGACGACGATCTTCTTGGTCTTCTCGGTCTCCTCGATCCGCACGCGGCCGGAGGCCTCGGAGATCGGGGCGACACCCTTCGGCGTACGAGCCTCGAAGAGCTCGACGACACGGGGCAGACCCTGGGTGATGTCGTCACCGGCCACACCACCGGTGTGGAAGGTACGCATCGTCAGCTGGGTACCGGGCTCACCGATGGACTGGGCGGCGATGATGCCGACCGCCTCACCGATGTCGACCAGCTTGCCGGTGGCGAGCGAACGGCCGTAGCACATGGCGCAGGTGCCGACCTGGGACTCGCACGTCAGGATCGAGCGGGTCTTGACCTCCTCGACACCGTGGTGCACGAGCTGGTCGATGAGCACGTCACCGAGGTCCACGTTGGCCGGCGCGATCACCTTGCCGTCGATGACGACGTCCTCGGCGAGCATGCGGGCGTAGACGCTGGTCTCGACGTCGTCCGTCTTGCGCAGCGCGCCGTCCTCGCCGCGGACCGCGATCTTCAGCTTCAGACCGCGCTCGGTGCCGCAGTCCTCCTCGCGGATGATGACGTCCTGCGAGACGTCCACCAGACGACGGGTCAGGTAACCCGAGTCGGCGGTACGCAGGGCGGTGTCCGCCAGACCCTTACGGGCACCGTGCGTGGAGATGAAGTACTCCAGCACGGACAGGCCCTCACGGAAGGACGCCTTGATCGGGCGCGGGATGGTCTCGTTCTTCGCGTTCGACACCAGACCACGCATACCGGCGATCTGCCGCATCTGCATCATGTTTCCTCGGGCACCCGAGTCAACCATCATGAAGATGGGGTTCGTCTTGGGGAAGTTCTCGTTCATCGCCTCGGCGACCTCGTTGGTCGCCTTGGTCCAGATCGCGATGAGCTCCTGAGTGCGCTCTTCCTTGGTGATCAGACCGCGCTCGTACTGCTTCTGGACCCTCTCGTCCTGCGCCTCGTAGCCCTTGACGATCTCCTTCTTCGCCTCGGGAACGACGACGTCGGAGATGGCCACGGTGACACCGGAACGGGTCGCCCAGTAGAAGCCGGCCGCCTTCAGGTTGTCGAGCGTCGCCGCCACGATGACCTTGGGGTAGCGCTCGGCGAGGTCGTTGACGATCTCGGAGAGCTGCTTCTTGCCCACCGAGTAGTCGACGAACGGGTAGTCCTCGGGCAGCAGCTCGTTGAAGAGCGCGCGGCCCAGGGTGGTGCGCAGCCGGAAGGTGTCACCGGTCTGGTACTCCGGCTCGCCCTCCTCGACGGCCGGCGGGGTCCAGCCGCGCGGCGGGATGGTGCCCACCGGGAAGCGGATGTCGATCGCCGACTGCAGCGCGAGCTCACCGGCGTCGAACGCCATGATCGCCTCGGCCGTGGAGCCGAAGGACCGGCCCTCGCCCTTGGTGTCACGCAGTTCGCCGTCGGTGGTGAGGAAGAACAGACCGAGGACCATGTCCTGGGTCGGCATCGTCACCGGACGGCCGTCGGCGGGCTTGAGGATGTTGTTCGAGGACAGCATCAGGATGCGGGCCTCGGCCTGCGCCTCCGCGGACAGCGGAAGGTGTACGGCCATCTGGTCGCCGTCGAAGTCCGCGTTGAACGCGGTGCAGACGAGCGGGTGGATCTGGATGGCCTTGCCCTCGACCAGCTGCGGCTCGAAGGCCTGGATGCCGAGGCGGTGCAGGGTGGGAGCACGGTTCAGCAGCACCGGGTGCTCGGCGATGACCTCTTCGAGGACGTCGTACACGACCGTGCGGCCGCGCTCCACCATGCGCTTGGCGCTCTTGATGTTCTGCGCGTGGTTCAGGTCGACCAGGCGCTTCATCACGAACGGCTTGAAGAGCTCCAGCGCCATGGCCTTGGGCAGACCGCACTGGTGCAGCTTCAGCTGCGGGCCGACGACGATGACGGAACGCGCCGAGTAGTCGACTCGCTTACCGAGCAGGTTCTGACGGAATCGACCCTGCTTGCCCTTCAGCATGTCGCTGAGGGACTTCAGCGGGCGGTTACCGGGACCGGTGACCGGACGGCCGCGACGGCCGTTGTCGAAGAGGGCGTCAACAGCCTCCTGAAGCATGCGCTTCTCGTTGTTGACGATGATCTCGGGCGCGCCGAGGTCGAGGAGCCTCTTCAGACGGTTGTTGCGGTTGATCACACGGCGGTACAGGTCGTTCAGGTCGGAGGTCGCGAAGCGGCCACCGTCCAGCTGCACCATCGGGCGAAGGTCCGGCGGGATGACCGGGACGCAGTCCAGGACCATGCCCTTGGGGCTGTTGGAGGTCTGCAGGAAGGCAGACACGACCTTCAGCCGCTTCAGCGCACGGGTCTTCTTCTGGCCCTTGCCGGTACGGATGATCTCTCGGAGCTTCTCCGCCTCCTCCTCCAGGTCGAAGGACTCCAGGCGCTTCTGCAGCGCCGCGGCACCCATCGAGCCGTCGAAGTACGTGCCGAAGCGGTCACGCAGCTCGCGGTAGAGGAGCTCGTCGCCCTCCAGGTCCTGGACCTTGAGGTTCTTGAACCGGGTCCACACCTCGTCCAGGCGGTCGATCTCGCGCTGCGCACGGTCGCGCAGCTGCTTCATCTCACGCTCGGCACCCTCGCGCACCTTGCGGCGCACGTCGGCCTTGGCGCCCTCGGCCTCCAGCTCGGCCAGGTCGGACTCGAGCTTCTTGGCGCGGGCCTCCAGGTCGGCGTCCCGGCGGTTCTCGATCTGCTGCCGCTCGACCGAGACATGCGCCTCCAGGGAGGGCAGGTCGCGGGTACGGCGCTCCTCGTCGACGTACGTGATCATGTACGCCGCGAAGTAGATGACCTTCTCCAGGTCCTTCGGGGCCAGGTCGAGCAGGTAGCCCAGGCGCGACGGGACGCCCTTGAAGTACCAGATGTGCGTGACGGGGGCGGCCAGTTCGATGTGGCCCATCCGCTCACGGCGCACCTTGGCGCGAGTCACCTCGACGCCACAGCGCTCACAGATGATGCCCTTGAACCGGACACGCTTGTACTTGCCGCAGTAGCACTCCCAGTCCCGGGTCGGACCGAAGATCTTCTCGCAGAAGAGTCCGTCCTTTTCGGGCTTGAGGGTGCGGTAGTTGATGGTCTCGGGCTTCTTGACCTCGCCGTGGCTCCACTGACGGATGTCGTCAGCGGTGGCCAGGCCGATCCGGAGCTCGTCGAAGAAGTTGACGTCGAGCACTATGCGTCAATCCCTCTCAGGGTCGTAAGTCTTTGGGTCTGATACGGGGGTCCAGGGGCCGGAGGCCTTCACGGGGAAGGCCTCCGGACTCCCGTCAGACCTCTTCGACGCTGCTCGGCTCGCGCCGGGACAGGTCGATGCCGAGCTCCTCCGCGGCGCGGAAGACATCCTCGTCGGTGTCACGCATCTCGATGGACATACCGTCGCTGGACAGCACCTCCACGTTCAGGCACAGGGACTGCATCTCCTTGATGAGCACCTTGAAGGACTCGGGGATGCCGGGCTCGGGGATGTTCTCGCCCTTGACGATGGCCTCGTAGACCTTCACGCGGCCGGTGACGTCGTCGGACTTGATGGTCAGCAGCTCCTGGAGGGCGTACGCGGCGCCGTAGGCCTCAAGGGCCCACACCTCCATCTCACCGAACCGCTGGCCACCGAACTGAGCCTTACCACCCAGCGGCTGCTGGGTGATCATGGAGTACGGACCGGTCGACCGGGCGTGCAGCTTGTCGTCGACCAGGTGGTGCAGCTTCAGGATGTACATGTAGCCGACCGAGATCGGGTCCGGGAACGGCTCACCGCTACGGCCGTCGAACAGCCGCGCCTTGCCGGACGGGAGCACCATGCGCTCGCCGTCGCGGTTCGGGATGGTGTGCTGCAGCAGACCCGCCAGCTCGTCCTCACGCGCACCGTCGAAGACCGGGGTGGCGACGTTGGTGCCGGGGGCGACACTGTCGGCGCCGATGGCCTGCAGACGCTGCGCCCACTCGTCGGCGAGACCGGAGACGTCCCAGCCGCGGCTGGCGAGCCAACCGAGGTGGATCTCCAGGACCTGTCCCGGGTTCATTCGGGACGGCACACCGAGCGGGTTGAGGATGATGTCGACCGGGGTCCCGTCCTCGAGGAACGGCATGTCCTCGATGGGCAGGATCTTGGAGATGACGCCCTTGTTGCCGTGCCGGCCGGCGAGCTTGTCACCGTCGGTGATCTTGCGCTTCTGCGCGACGTAGACGCGCACCAGCTGGTTCACACCGGGGGGAAGCTCGTCGCCCTCCTCGCGGTCGAAGACGCGGACGCCGATGACCTTGCCGGTCTCGCCGTGCGGCACCTTCAGCGAGGTGTCACGGACCTCACGGGCCTTCTCACCGAAGATCGCGCGCAGCAGACGCTCCTCGGGCGTCAGCTCGGTCTCACCCTTGGGCGTGACCTTGCCGACGAGGATGTCACCGGCGATGACCTCGGCACCGATACGGATGATGCCGCGCTCGTCGAGGTCGGCGAGGACCTCCTCGGAGACGTTCGGGATGTCCCGGGTGATCTCCTCGGGGCCGAGCTTGGTGTCACGGGCGTCGACCTCGTGCTCCTCGATGTGGATCGAGGAGAGGACGTCGTCCTGCACGAGGCGCTGCGACAGGATGATCGCGTCCTCGTAGTTGTGACCCTCCCACGGCATGAACGCGACCAGCAGGTTCTTGCCGAGCGCCATCTCGCCGTTCTGGGTGGCCGGACCGTCGGCGAGGACCTGGCCCTCGATGACGCGGTCGCCCTCGTTGACGATGACCTTCTGGTTGACCGAGGTGCCCTGGTTGGAGCGGGCGAACTTGGCCAGACGGTACGTGATGTACGTGCCGTCGTCGTTGGCGGTGGTGATGTAGTCCGCGGAGACCTCCTGGACCACACCGGCCTTCTCGGCCTTGACCACGTCGCCGGCGTCGACCGCGGAGCGGTACTCCATGCCGGTGCCGACGAGCGGGGACTCCGACTTAATCAGCGGAACGGCCTGACGCATCATGTTCGCGCCCATGAGGGCACGGTTGGCGTCGTCGTGCTCGAGGAAGGGGATCATGGCGGTCGCGACCGACACCATCTGGCGCGGCGAGACGTCCATGTAGTCCACGTCCTCGCCGCCGACGTAGTCGACCTCGCCGCCACGACGGCGGACGAGCACACGGGCCTCGGAGAAGCGCATGTCGTCACCGAGCGCGGCGTTGGCCTGCGCGATGACGAACCGGTCCTCCTCGTCGGCGGTCAGGTAGTCCACCTCGTCGGTGACCTGGCCGTCGACGACCTTGCGGTACGGGGTCTCGACGAAACCGAACGCGTTGACCCGGCCGTAGGAGGCGAGCGAGCCGATCAGACCGATGTTCGGGCCTTCGGGCGTCTCGATCGGGCACATACGGCCGTAGTGCGACGGGTGCACGTCACGGACCTCGAAGCCGGCCCGCTCACGGGAGAGACCACCCGGGCCAAGAGCCGACAGACGGCGCTTGTGGGTGAGACCCGACAGCGGGTTGTTCTGGTCCATGAACTGCGACAGCTGGCTGGTGCCGAAGAACTCCTTGATGGAGGCGACGACCGGCCGGATGTTGATCAGGGTCTGCGGCGTGATCGCCTCGACGTCCTGAGTCGTCATGCGCTCGCGGACGACACGCTCCATACGCGCCAGACCCGTACGGACCTGGTTCTGGATGAGCTCGCCGACGCTGCGCAGACGACGGTTGCCGAAGTGGTCGATGTCGTCGGTCTCGACGACGATCGTCTGACCGCTGTCGGCGACCGTCTCGGTCTCACCCGCGTGCAGCTTCACCAGGTACTTGATCGTCGAGATGACGTCCTCGACGGTCAGGATGCCCGCGTCCAGCGGAGCGTCCGCACCCAGCTTCTTGTTGACCTTGTAGCGGCCGACCTTGGCGAGGTCGTAGCGCTTGGGGTTGAAGTACAGGTTCTCCAGCAGCGTCTGCGCGGCCTCACGCGTGGGGGGCTCGCCCGGACGCAGCTTGCGGTAGATGTCGAGCAGCGCGTCGTCCTGGCCCTGGGTGTGGTCCTTCTCCAGGGTGGCGCGCATCGACTCGTACTCGCCGAACTCCTCAAGAATCTGCTCGGTCGTCCAACCGAGAGCCTTGAGCAGGACGGTGACGGACTGCTTGCGCTTGCGGTCGATGCGGACACCGACCATGTCGCGCTTGTCGATCTCCATCTCCAGCCAGGCACCCCGGGACGGAATGATCTTGGCCGAGAAGATGTCCTTGTCGGACGTCTTGTCGATGGAGGAGTCGAAGTAGACACCGGGCGAGCGGACCAGCTGCGACACCACGACACGCTCGGTGCCGTTGATGACGAAGGTGCCCTTGTTCGTCATGAGCGGGAAGTCGCCCATGAAGACCGTCTGGGACTTGATCTCGCCGGTCTCGTTGTTGGTGAACTCAGCCGTCACGAAGAGCGGGGCGGCGTACGTGAAGTCGCGCTCCTTGCACTCGTCGATGCTGTTCTTCGGCGGCTCGAAGCGGTGGTCGCGGAAAGTCAGCGACATCGACCCGGAGAAGTCCTCGATCGGGGAGATCTCCTCGAAGATCTCCTCCAGACCGGACTTGGTGGGGACGTCCTGACCGGACTCCAGAGCCGCCTCGACCCGACTCTGCCAAGCGGTGTTCCCGAGCAGCCAGTCAAAGCTCTCGGTCTGCAGCGCGAGCAGGTTGGGAACCTCAAGGGGCTCCTTGATCTTTGCAAAGGAGATGCGCAGCGGGGCGGTGCTGGCGCCGTTGTTCGTATTCGCGGTCGAGGCAGTGCGCGAGGCGGCCAAGAGGGGGTCCTTCCGAGGGCTCGGACTCACTACGCGCGTACCGGCCCCTCTCCGGGGCGCAGAGACAGATTCCCCATTTTGGCTGTTTGGCCAGGTCAGGGGTGGTCCGGTCGTCTGTGCTCAAGTGAGGGCATGCCCCTGGTGACGGGCAGGGGACAGCTAACAGGCAGCGCAAAGGGTCAGTGTAGCCACTTGGCACACTGATGTCCAGTGCGGGTTTTTCGCGACCCTCGTTGTTCTCAACGCCCTCGGCATGCACGCCCTCGATGCACGTTGATACTGCCCTCTTCGTCGCCGATCCATGCCTCGGATTCGGACCGTTGTGACGACGCGTCCTGAGAATTGCGCGCTGCGTGCGGTTCGTCAAGGCCCCCTTGGCAGAACCGGGGGCTGCCGGAGACACGACGAAGATCACCATACCCCCCGTCACCTGAGGCGCAAGGCAACCGCGGCCGCCCCTCCGAGAACGCCGAAGAGCGACCACCCGGATGGATGATCGCTCTTCGGTGCGCTCGCGTTACAGCCCTACGGGGCGGCAATCAGCTCGCAGGCCGCATCGATATGCGCCTACCGGCGCGCGGCCGTGCGGACCCGTGAGGTGTTACTTGACCTCGACGGAGGCGCCGGCGCCCTTGAGGGACTCGGCGGCCTTCTCGGCGGCGTCCTTGGCAACCTTCTCGAGAACGGGCTTCGGGGCGCCGTCCACGAGGTCCTTGGCCTCCTTCAGACCCAGCGAGGTCAGCTCACGCACGACCTTGATGACCTGGATCTTCTTGTCGCCGGCGCCGGTGAGGATGACGTCGAACTCGTCCTTCTCCTCGGCAGCCTCGGCCGGGGCGGCCGGACCGGCCGGGCCGGCAACGGCGACCGCGGCGGCGGCGGTGACGTCGAACTTCTCCTCGAACGCCTTCACGAACTCGGAGAGCTGGATGAGGGTCATGCCCTCGAACTCGGCGAGCAGTTCGTCCTGGGTGAGAGCCACGATGGCTTTCCTTCCACTAATTCGGCTGGTGCCGGATGTACATGTCTGGCGGGCGTACGTTCGGCCCGCTGTGACCGTCGCCTCAGGCGGCGGTCAATGTGCGAGCCGAATTACTCGGCACCGCCCTGCTCGTCCTGCTTGGCACGAAGCGCGTCCACGGTGCGGACGAGCTTCGACGGGAGCGCCTGGAAGACCTGAGCAGCCTGGGTCTGCTTGCCCTTCAGAGCGCCCGCCAGCTTGGCGAGCAGAACCTCGCGGGACTCAAGGTCCGCAAGCTTCTTGATCTCATCGGCGGACAGCGCCTTGCCGTCAAGGACACCGCCCTTGATGATGAGATTCGGGTTGTCCTTGGCGAAGTCACGAAGACCCTTCGCCGACTCCACCGGGTCACCGGTGACGAAGGCGACGGCAGTCGGACCAGCGAAGAGCTGGTCGTCCAGCGTGATCCCGGCCTCGTTGGCCGCAATCTTGGTCAGCGTGTTCTTCACCACGGCGTACTGGGCGTTCTCACCGAGCGAACGACGCAGCGTCTTGAGCTGCGCCACGGTGAGACCGCGGTACTCGGTCAGCACGGCGGCGTTGGAGCTGCGGAACTTGTCCGTCAGCTCGGCAACCGCGGCAGCCTTGTCGGGCCTCGCCATAGAGCCTCGGCCTCCTTCCGGGTGATTCGGACCGCGCGGACCCGAAGGAGGACTGGGGAAAACGAAACGCCCCGGCGCAGGCGCACGGGGCGTAGCTCGACCGGATGGATTCCGTGTGAACGGAACCGGACCGGGAGCACTTCCACAGTCACCTGCGCGGGTCGTCCGCAGTTCAGCGGATCCTTCGGCCACCGCACCCTCGAACGAGCGCACGGCAACGACCAGCGGTCTTTGGCTTCTGGAAGAGAGTACGTGACCGGATCGCCGTCAAGCAAATCCGGTCATACGGCGCTCAGCTCTCGCCGAGTTCGCCCATCATCTCGGCCAGGTCGACGGTGTCCTCGGCGGGCGGGGCCTTCACGGTCACCGGCTTGTTGTAGTCGAGGAAGGTGACGGTCAGGTCGAGCGGGCCGCTCTCGGTGTCGCCCTTCATGCGGAACTGCTTGGTGTGGTCGTCGCCGTCGACCCACATGTCCATGGTGAGCTCGTCGACGCCCATCTTCTCGTACTGTTCGATGCTCTTCTCGCGCTTCTCGCGCGTGGCCTTGTCCTCGTCCTTGAAGGAGTCGCGGAGTGTGTCGAGGGTGACGGTGCCCTGGTAGTGGGTCGTCTCGACGCCGTCGACCTTCTCGGTGCCGATCTTCTTCACGTCCTTCGCTCCGGTGAGGAACGTGGACTCGGTCGCCGGGTTCTGCTCGGCCTGGCCGGCGGAGGTCCCCGCCCCGCCGAGCGCGTCCTCCCCGAGCGCGGACAGGTCGAACTTCATCCAGCTCTTGCCGTCCATCTCCTTGGCCATCTCGGCGTTCCCGCCGATGTACATGGCCTTGTCGACGAGCCGGATCTCGGCGGAGCCGTCCGCCCCCTGGTCGAGGGCCGTCATCTTCATGCTCATGGCCACGGTGGGCTTCATGCGCATGGAGGCCTCGGCCTTGATCCGCCCCTGCTCCGGGTACTCACCCGTCATCCGGTACCGCAGGGACGTGATGTCCTCGGTGTTCTTCGCCGCCTCGGCCACGGCCGCCGCGGGCGTCATCTTCGGGGACTCCTCGGCCTCCCCCTTGGAACAGCTCACCGCGCCGGCGGCGAGGGCCAAGGCGGCGAGCCCGGCGCCTATCGTCCGAGTGCGCGCGGAACGTCGTACAGAAAGCCCCATCGATTCCCCCCAAGGAACACATGAGCGATTCACAGCAGAGCCGCGAGCCTAACCGATCACCGTGCAAGCGGTCTCTTTGAATTCCGGGGGACTGTCCAAAACGCCGGCCGGGGGCACTGACAGCCGCCCGGAAATGGGAAACGGGCCCCGCACCTGGAAAGGTGCGGGGCCCGTAGCCGACTTCAGTGAGCCTCGATGGCTCAGACCGCGGCCGGGTCCTCCTCGACGAGGAGGTTGCGGGTGCGGTTCGGGTCGAGCTGGATGCCGGGGCCCATCGTGGTGCTGATGGCGGCCTTCTTGATGTAGCGACCCTTGGCGGCGGACGGCTTCAGACGGAGGATCTCCTCCAGGGCCGCGCCGTAGTTCTCCACCAGCTTGGTGTCGTCGAACGACGTCTTGCCGATGATGAAGTGCAGGTTCGAGTGCTTGTCGACGCGGAACTCGATCTTGCCGCCCTTGATGTCGTTGACAGCCTTGGCGACGTCCGGCGTGACGGTGCCGGTCTTCGGGTTCGGCATCAGACCACGCGGACCGAGCACGCGGCCGAGGCGGCCGACCTTGCCCATGAGGTCCGGGGTGGCGACGACGGCGTCGAAGTCCAGACGGCCCTTCGACACCTCGTCGATGAGTTCGTCGGCGCCGACGATGTCGGCGCCCGCGGCACGAGCGGCCTCGGCACGGTCACCGGTCGCGAAGACCAGGACCCGGGCGGTCTTACCGGTGCCGTGCGGGAGGTTCACGGTGCCACGGACCATCTGGTCGGCCTTGCGCGGGTCGACACCCAGACGGAAGGCGACCTCGACGGTGCCGTCGAACTTGGTCGTGGAGGTCTCCTTGGCGAGACGGACGGCCTCGAGCGGGGCGTAGAGCTTCTCCCGGTCGATCTTGGCGTCCGCAGCGCGGAGAGACTTGCTGCGCTTGCTCACTACTGCTCCTGGGGTTTCTTAGGAGTCGTGGTCCGGGCCGAGCAGGCCCTGCCACTACTGCTGGGAGGTTGGGGTTCAGCCCTCGACCGTGATGCCCATGGAACGGGCGGTGCCGGCGATGATCTTCGCGGCGGCGTCCAGGTCGTTGGCGTTGAGGTCGGGCATCTTGGTGGTGGCGATCTCGCGGACCTGCGCCTCGGTGATCTTGGCGACCTTGGTCTTGTGCGGCTCGCCGGAGCCCTTCTCCACGCCCGCGGCCTTGAGGATCATCTTGGCGGCCGGCGGAGTCTTGGTCACGAAGGTGAAGGAGCGGTCCTCG
The DNA here is from genome assembly GCF_014257025.1 of Streptomyces cupreus. Lineage (GTDB taxonomy): Bacteria > Actinomycetota > Actinomycetes > Streptomycetales > Streptomycetaceae > Streptomyces > Streptomyces cupreus. The sequence continues at coordinate 49,270 of NZ_JACMSF010000005.1, read as the reverse complement.
TAGACCGTGATCTCCACCGGGATGACCCAACCGCGCTGCGACTCGGTCGCGGCGTTGTAGGCCTTGCAGAACTCCATGATGTTGACGCCGTGCTGACCCAGCGCGGGGCCGACCGGCGGGGCCGGGTTGGCGGCACCGGCCTGGATCTGGAGCTTGATGAGCCCCGTGACCTTCTTCTTCTTGGGAGGCATAGCTCTCCGGGTCCTTTCGATTCGGGTCCTGCCCGCACCCGGGGACCACCCGAACGCAGGCATACCGCACAACGATAACGGGTATAGATGCGCGGTCAAAAACCGAGCAGGTCAGGCGGACGCTCGCACGCCCCGCCTGACCTGCTCGGAAGCAGTTGAGATCTAGTTCTTCTGGATCTGGTCGAAGGACAGCTCGACCGGCGTCTCCCGGCCGAAGATCTCGACGAGACCCTTGACCTTCTTGGAGTCGGGGTTGATCTCGTTGATCGTGGCCTGGAGGGTGGCGAAGGGACCGTCGGTGACGGTGACCGAGTCGCCGACCTCGAAGTCCAGCACCTGGACCTCGACCTTGCGCTGCGGCGCCGGCTTGCCCTCGGCCTCGGCGGCTTCGCGGGCGGCCTTCTCCTCGGCCTCCGGGGCGAGCATCTTGACGATCTCGTCCAGGGTCAGCGGGTACGGGTCGTAGGCGTTGCCCACGAAGCCGGTGACGCCGGGGGTGTTGCGGACGACGCCCCAGGACTCGTTCGTCAGGTCCATGCGCACCAGGACATAGCCGGGGAGCTTGTTCTGGCGGATGGTCTTGCGGTCGCCGTTCTTGATCTGGACGACCTCTTCCTGCGGCACCTCGGCCTGGAAGATGTAGTCCTCGACGTTGAGCGAGACGGCGCGCTGCTCCAGGTTGGTCTTCACGCGGTTCTCGTAACCGGCGTACGTGTGGATGACATACCACTCGCCGGGCAGGGTGCGCAGTTCCTCGCGCAGGGCGGCGACGGGGTCGACCGGCTCGGCCGGCTCTTCCTCGGCCTCTTCAGCCTCGTCCTCGACGTGTACGGCCGCTTCCTCCGCGGGCTCGCCCGCGTCGGCGTCGGCAGCCTCGACCTCGTCCAGGTCCTCGTCCGCGCCCTCGACGATGTCGAGCTCGTCTTCCACGGACACGGTCTCGTCCGGCTCGACGGCGTCGTTCAGGTTCTGGTCAGACACGGTGGCTGCTTCTTCCTGGTACATAGGGGTGGAACATGCGAAAAGGGGCGCCGGTAACCGCGGCGCCCTTCGCTCTTGGCTCAGCCGAAGACGTACTTGGCGGCGTGGTCGAGCCCATAGTCAATCACGGTCACCAGGCCGATCATGATGACGACGAAGACAATCACCACGGTCGTATAGGTCGTCAGCTGGCTGCGCGTCGGCCAGACGACCTTGCGGAGCTCGGCGACGATCTGGCGGTAGAAGAGGGCAAGACGCTTCAGCGGGCCTTTCTTGGCACGCTTGCCGCCCTTGCGGGTCTTCTTCTTGGAATCCGGCGCCTCGTCCTGGGCATCAGGCATGTCGATGGAGCCCACGGCGTCCGTCACTCGTCCTCACCTGATTCCGGGTCGTGGCCGTGCCGCGCCCGGTCTGAGCCGCACGGCGGTGCATTGCTGTACGTACATGCGCACACATCCTGGCGAAGGTGTGTGTAGCAGGGCCGGAGGGACTTGAACCCCCAACCGCTGGTTTTGGAGACCAGTGCTCTACCAATTGAGCTACGACCCTTTGTGTGTCCACCAACGTACCGCATCCGGACGGGTGCTCGGTGTGCACCGTACGAGTGCGGGCTGCTGAAGGCCAACGAGGTGAGAGTGTACGTGTTCCGAGGCGCCCCGTCGAACAGAAAGTGCCCGTAGGAGCGTTGGAGATGGAAGATCGCCCAGCGTGGCGGGCGAATCCGGACGGTTGTTCAGCTCTTGTTCAGTCTGTGAAACCCGCGTGCCGGGGGAGTTTCCGGTCTGAAACGATGGGCCCCATGAGCGCTGCAACCCCTCCCACCGAGCGCCGGGTCTCCGCCCGAGTCGGCGCGATCTCCGAGTCCGCCACCCTCGCCGTGGACGCCAAGGCCAAGGCCCTCAAGGCCGCCGGGCGTCCGGTGATCGGCTTCGGCGCCGGTGAGCCCGACTTCCCGACTCCGGACTACATCGTCGAGGCCGCGATCGAGGCCTGCAAGAACCCGAAGTACCACCGCTACACCCCGGCCGGCGGCCTGCCCGAGCTGAAGGCCGCGATCGCCGCGAAGACGCTGCGCGACTCCGGTTACGAGCCCGACGTCTCCCAGATCCTGGTCACCAACGGCGGCAAGCAGGCGATCTACGAGGCCTTCGCCGCGATCCTGGACCCGGGCGACGAGGTCATCGTCCCGGCCCCGTACTGGACGACGTACCCCGAGTCGATCCGGCTGGCGGGCGGCGTCCCGGTCGAGGTCGTCGCCGACGAGACGACCGGATACCGCGTGTCGGTCGAGCAGCTGGAGGCCGCCCGTACGGAGAAGACGAAGGTCGTCCTGTTCGTCTCCCCGTCGAACCCGACCGGCGCGGTCTACAGCGAGGCCGAGACCGAGGCGATCGGCCGCTGGGCCGTCGAGCACGGCCTGTGGGTGATGACGGACGAGATCTACGAGCACCTGGTCTACGGCGACGCGGTCTCCGTGTCGCTGCCCGCGCTCCTGCCGGAGCTGCGCGACAAGTGCGTCGTGGTCAACGGTGTCGCCAAGACGTACGCGATGACGGGCTGGCGGGTCGGCTGGATCATCGGCCCGAAGGACGTGGTGAAGGCCGCGACCAACCTCCAGTCGCATGCCACGTCGAACGTCTCGAACGTGGCCCAGGTGGCCGCGCTGGCCGCCGTCTCCGGTGACCTGGACGCCGTCGCGAAGATGCGCGAGGCCTTCGACCGCCGCCGCAAGACGATCGTGCGGATGCTCAACGAGATCGACGGCGTGGTCTGCCCGGAGCCCGAGGGCGCCTTCTACGCGTACCCGTCGGTGAAGGCCCTGCTGGGCAAGGAGATCCGCGGCAAGCGCCCGCAGAGCAGTGTGGAGCTGGCCGAGCTGATCCTGGAGGAGGCCGAGGTCGCGGTCGTCCCGGGCGAGGCCTTCGGCACGCCGGGCTATCTGCGGCTGTCGTACGCGCTCGGCGACGAGGACCTCGTCGAGGGCGTGAGCCGGATCCAGAAGCTGCTGGCCGAGGCGAAGTAGCCGAAGCTCCGGCCCAGGGCACCTAGGAATGTTCCTAGGTGCCCTGTTCCTTTGTGCGAGCAAGTGTGCGAGCAAGACCACTAACGGGGAAAGCGCTACCGGGACGGCGGGGACGTACGGCAGGATCCTGGGATGGAGCGTGTACGTGATGTCTCTGAGCTGCCGAAGGCCCATCTGCACCTGCACTTCACCGGGTCGATGCGCGCCGCCACCGTTCTGGAACTGGCCGACAAGTACGGCGTGCGCCTGCCCGAGGCGCTGACGGAAGCCCTGACGAGCGGGGAGCCGCCGAGACTGCGGGCGACGGACGAGCGGGGCTGGTTCCGCTTCCAGCGGTTGTACGACGCGGCGCGCTCGTGCCTGAGGGAGCCCGAGGACATCCAGCGGCTGGTGCGCGAGGCCGCCGAGGAGGATCTGAAGGACGGCTCGGGCTGGCTGGAGATCCAGGTGGACCCGACGTCGTACGCGCCTCGGCTGGGCGGTCTGATCCCGGCGCTGGAGGTCATCCTGGACGCGGTGGAGACGACGTCGCGGGAGACGGGCCTGGGGATGCGGGTCCTGGTGGCGGCGAACCGGATGAAGCACCCCTTGGACGCGCGGACGCTGGCGCGGCTTGCGGTGCGGTACGCGGACCGGGGTGTGGTCGGCTTCGGTCTGTCGAACGACGAGCGGCGGGGCATGGCGAGGGACTTCGACCGCGCGTTCGCCATCGCCCGCGACGGCGGCCTGCTCTCCGCTCCGCACGGCGGCGAACTGACCGGGCCGACCTCGGTCCGCGACTGCCTGGACGACCTGGACGCCAACCGGATCGGCCACGGGGTGCGCGCGGCGGAGGACCCGCGGCTGCTGAAACGCCTGGCCGACCGGGGCGTGACCTGCGAGGTGTGCCCGGCGTCGAACGTGGCCCTGGGCGTCTACGAGAAGCCGGCGGACGTTCCGCTGCGCACGCTGTTCGAGGCCGGGGTCCCGTTGGCGCTGGGCGCGGACGACCCACTGCTGTTCGGCTCCCGTCTGGCGGACCAGTACGACATCGCCCGCCAGCATCACGCCTTCACGGACGCGGAACTGGCGGAACTGGCACGGCAGTCGGTACGGGCGTCGGCGGCGCCGGAGGACGTCAGGGCGCGGCTGCTGGCCGGCGTGGACGACTGGCTGACTCGCCCGGCCGTCTGAAGTGGGCGTACGGCGGATAGGGCTTGAAGCAGATCAGGACCTCGAAGGGGTGCCCCCCGCTGGGCGGCTGGACCAGCGGCAGCCCTGTCATCAGCGCCGAGCGGCCTTGGGCGACGCCCTTCTGGCGGGGCCCGAAGCCTGCCGCGTGGGCGAAGCCGGTGGCGGTGTCGGCGAACACGTCCCGGCTGCCGAACAGGAAGAGCGTGCGGGCGTGGGTGGTGTGCCGTAGCTCGTCGCGATCCCGCCGCGCCTGCCAGGTCCTCGCGTCCCGTGCGGTGCGCGCCTCGTCGGTGCGGGCGGTCAGCGGGGTGCCCGCGCGCAGCTTGCGGCGCAGTTCGGGCCACTGGCCGGGGCGCAGGCCGAGGCTGTGGTGGGCCAGCACGAGGTCGACCCGTTCGCCCCAGCCCTCGTCGGGCGGGACGCCGTCGCGCAGGGGGACGTGGACGACCGTGTGCCGGGAGTAGGCGGCGAAGGAGAACAGGCCCGCCAGCCGGTTCAGGCCGTCATGGTCACCGAGGAGCAGGCCGATGGGGTCGGGGGCCGTGAGCGAGGTGTCGCGCAGAGGGGTGCGGGGCTGGACCACCCGGTGTTCGTACGGCCCTGTCCGGGGCCTGAACTCGTTCAGCCTCAGCCGCATGTGCGTTCCCTCATGGCCTCAGGGTCGGGGGTGCCCGCTGTCCCGCGCAACGGAGATTCCGCCCAGCAAGGTGTGGACGAGCCGGGCGGCGAAGGCGTCCGCGGGCGGGCGGGCGCCGCTCTCGGTGGCGTCGTAGGCGAAGGCGCGGTGGGCGCAGGCGCCGAGGAGGAGGGAGGCGGCCGCGAAGGTGTCGGCGTCGGCGCGGACGCGGCCCGCGCTCTGCTCGGCGCGCAGGTAGCCGTCGAGGGCCTCGATCGGCAGGTGCGGACCGGCACCGATCTTGCGCAGCGCGTCGTCGTGCCGCCGCTTGAGCTGTGCCTCGGCGTACAGGGAGGCGGCGATCGGGAAGCTCTGCTCGAAGAAGAGGGCCGCCTCGTGGGCGATCCGGGTCAGGTTGCCCTCCAGGGTGCCCACCCCCGGCTCGGCCGTGAGGCTGCCGAGCAGCGGGGTGAGTCGGGGCAGCCGCTCGGCGAGAACGCGGACGAACAGCTCTTCCTTGCTGTCGAAGTACTTGTAGAGCGCGGCCTCGGAGCAGCCTGCCGCCTTGGCGATCTCCTTGGTGGTGGCGCGGGCCAGACCGACGGTGAGCATCAGTTCATGGGCGGCGTCGAGGATGCGGACGCGGGCGGGCTTCTGCACGGATTCCACGAGGGCGGACCTTACCGGTCTTGACGGGTGGGTGAATACTCACCCACTCTAGGACGCAGAGGGGTGAGTGAACACTCACCCACCCACCCGGACGGGAGAGTGGCCATGAACATCACGGTTTTCGGTGCCACCGGAGGCATCGGTCAGGAGATCGTCCGGCAGGCGCTGACCGCCGGGCACCGGGTGACGGCGGTCGTACGGGATCCCGCGCGGCTGCCGGTGACGGGCGCGGGCCTGGAGGTGTTCCGCGCGGACGTGACCGACCCGGAGGCGGTCCGCCCCGCGGTGACCGGCCGGGACGCGGTGCTCTCGGGCCTCGGCGCCCGCAGCCGTAAGGACGCCGGTGTCGCCGCCCGCCTGACCCGTACGGTGCTGCGGGCCATGGAGGCGGAGGGCACGCGCCGGCTGCTCGTGGTGAGCGCGGCGCCGCTCGGGCCGGCCCCGGCGAACGACGGCGCCCTCGACCGGACCGTGCGCGGTCTGGTCTCGGCGATCCTCAAGGACGTCTACGACGACCTCAGGGAGATGGAGGCGGAGCTCGCCCGCAGCGCGGTCGACTGGACCTCGGTACGACCGCCCCGGCTCCAGGACAAGCCGCTGACCGGCGTGTACCGCACGGTCGTCGGCGGCACTCCGGCCAAGGGCCGCTTCATCGGCCGCGCGGACGTGGCCCACGCGATGCTGGCGATGACGGACGACCCCGGGACGGTGAAGCAGGGGGTGGGTGTCGCCTACTGACGCCCACTGACTAATCGTTCAGAGGCTGACGCCGACTGTCACCGGCTCGTTGACCAGCGTGATCCCGAAGGCCTCGCGGACGCCGGAGACGACCTCGCGGGCGAGCGCGAGGAGGTCCTCGGTGGTCGCCGCGCCGCGGTTGGTGAGCGCGAGGGTGTGCTTGGTGGAGATGCGCGCGGGCCCGTTGCCGTAGCCCTTGGTGAAGCCCGCCTTGTCGATCAGCCAGGCGGCGGAGGTCTTGGTGTGCCCCGCTCCCGCCGGGTAGGCCGGGGGCTCCGCGCCGTCGCCGAGCCGGTCGCGTACGCGCGCGTGGAAGGCCGCGAACTGTTCGTCGGTGAGGATCGGGTTGGTGAAGAAGGATCCGGCGGACCAGGTGTCGTGGTCCTCGGGGTCGAGGACCATGCCCTTCCCGGCACGCAGCTTCAGGACGGTCTCGCGGGCGTCGGCGAGCGGCACGCGGTCGCCGGGCTCGACGCCGAGGGCGCGGGCGGTCTCGGCGTACTTGATGGGCCCGGACAGCCCGTCCGCGTCCTGCAGTTCGAAGCGGACGCGCAGGACGACATACCGCTCGGGGTGGGCCTTGAAGCGGCTGTGGCGGTAGGAGAAGGCGCACTCCTCGTTCGCCAGCGTGACGGTCTCGCCGTTCTCACGGTCGTAGGCGATGACCTCGGTGATCGTGGCGGAGACCTCCTGGCCGTACGCGCCGACGTTCTGGATCGGGGTGGCGCCCGCCGAGCCGGGGATTCCGGCCAGGCATTCGACGCCGGCGAGTCCGGCCTCGACGGTGCGGGCGACGGCGTCGGTCCAGACCTCGCCGGCGGCGAGTTCCAGGCGGGTGCCGTCGAGCTCGAAGCCCTTGGTGGCGATGACGAGGGCGGTGCCCGCGAAGCCCTTGTCGCCGATGACCAGGTTGGAGCCACCGCCGATGATCAGCAGGGGCGTGCCGGTGACGTCGGCCTCGCGGACGGCGGCGATCACCTCGGCGTCGGTGGTGGCGGTGACCAGCCGGGTGGCCGGTCCGCCCAGGCGGAAGGTGGTCAGCGGGGCGAGCGGCGCGTCGTGGAGTTCCTGCACGCGCTCAAGGGTACGAGAACGGCCCCACGGGTCCGGGCGGGGCCGCTCTGGTACGTCGTCCATGGCTCAGGTGAGGCGGCGGACGGCCTCGGACCAGTCGAGCGGGAGTTCGTCGCTCTTCGCCGTCCAGGTGACGAATTTCGCGTCCCGCATCAGGGGGGCCAGGCCCCGGGAGGTCGGTGCGTGCGTGCCGGAGCGGGCGAAGGTCTTGAGCGCCTGGGGGGACTCCCAGGCCGACAGGGTCCAGAAGGTCCGCCGCAGTGGCTGCGCCTTGAGGGTGGCCCCGTAGGCGCCGGGTGCGCGGCTGACCTGGCGCCACACGCCCGGGGTCCTGAGGAAGAACTTCAGCGCGCCCCAGAGGGTGCGGGTCTCGAAGCGGGATGCGAAGACATGGACCTCGATGCCCTGCGCGGGGGTGTTCGGGACGGTCCAGGGAAGGGTGGGCATGACGTCCTCCTCAGCGGCCGGCGGTCTCAAGTACGGGGGCGGGGGTCTGCGGGGTGTCGGTGGGCTCGGTGTGCCGTCGGCCCGGGATGCACAGGGCCGCGACTCCGGCGAGGGCCACCAGCGCGGCGCCGGTCACCAGGGCGGGCTTCAGCCCGTCGACGAAGGTCTGTCCGGTCTCGTAGCCGCCCTGGGCCGCGAAGATCGACGACATGATGGCGATGCCGAGCGCGCCGCCGACCTCGCGCAGGGCGTTGTTGGCGCCGGAGGCGATGCCCTGCTCGGTGGCCCGGACGCTGGACATCACCAAAGCGGAGGCCGACGCGAAGAACAGGGCCATGCCGATACCGCTGATGATCAGGCCGGGCAGCTGGACGCCGTAGGAGGCGTCCGCGGTGATGACGTAGGCCAGGTAGCCGAGGCCCGCGGCCTGGAAGAAGAGGCCGGTGGCGACGACCGGGCGGCCGCCGATCCGGTCGGAGAGGAGGCCGGCGATCGGCGCGACCAGCATCGGCATACCGGTCCAGGGCAGCATCCGCAGGCCTGCCTCGGTGGGCGAGTAGCCGAGCACGCCCTGCATGTACTGGCTGAGCAGGAAGATCGAGCCGAACATGCCGAGGAACATCAGCATGCTGGCGGCGTTGATCCCGGAGAAGGCGCGGGAGCGGAACAGCCGCATCGGGAGCATGGGGTTCTTGGCGCGGGTGCTGTAGAGGACGAACCCGGCGAGCAGCGCGCCTCCGGCGAACAGGCCGGTCAGCACCAGGGGGGCGGTCCAGCCGTCGGCGGGGCCGCGGACCAGGCCGTAGACGATGCCGAAGAGGCCGCCGCTGGCGAGGAGGGTGCCGGGGAGGTCGAGGGGGGCGCCGGTGCCGTGGGACTCGGCGAGGCGGAGACGGGCGAGCGGCAGCAGGATCAGGCCCAGTGGAACGTTCAGCCAGAAGATCCACTGCCAGGAGATGTGTTCGGTGAGGGTGCCGCCGATGAGCGGCCCGGAGGCCACGGCGAGCCCGTTGACGGCGCCCCAGATCCCGAACGCCATCCCGCGCTTGGCGGCCGGCACGGCGGCCGTCAGCAGGGTCAGCGTCAGCGGCATCATGATCGCCGCGCCGACGCCCTGCACCGCGCGGGCGGCGATCAGGGAGTCGATGCCGGGGGCCATGGCCGCGGCGGCGGAGGCGCCGGTGAAGATCGTGATCCCGACGAGGAAGAGCCGGCGGCGCCCGAAGCGGTCGCCGAGCGCCGCGCCGAACATCAGCAGGACGGCGAAGGTGAGCGTGTACGCGCTCACCGTCCACTCCAGGTCGTGCAGCGCCCCGCCGAGGTCCTCGCGGATGGAGGGCAGGGCGGTGGTGACGACGAGGTTGTCGAGGGCCGCCATGAATCCGGCGACGCTGGTGATGACGAGGGCCCAGACGGGTCCTCCACGAGGTGCGGTCTGCTGTGACATCTCTCCCCCAGAGGGTGATCACGTGGACTCGGTTAGTTATTGATGACTAACTTTTGCGATCATGAAAAGGCGCCGGACAGGCCTTTCCGCTTTCAGTGTTCGAGTCGCCCCTTGATACGGGCTGACGGGTAGAGCCCTTCCCACACCCGGTGTTCGGGCGGAAATCCCATGGCGATCAGACAGTTGATGAGCATTCCGTACGCCATGAAGGTCGTCGTCTCGCCGATGTCGGCCCCGAGCGGCAGATGAACGGTGTCCCACAGTCGCATCCAGCCGTCGCGGACGGCGGCGCCGAACTCGCGGTCGCCCTCCTCCTCGGCGGCCGCCACGGCGGCGTACATCTGCATCTGCATGAGCAGCCGCTCCGGGTGCTCCGCGATGACCTTGGTGTACGCGTCCGCCATGGCATGCAGGGCTTCTTCGCCCTCCAGCCCCTCGGAAGCCTGCTCGAAGGTGCGGATGGAATCCTCAAGGCACCGCTCTGCCGCCGCCAGGAAGATCGCCTTCTTGCCAGGGAAGAGCCGGAAGAGATACGGCTGCGAGACACCGACCCGCTTGGCGATCACCTCGGTCGACGTGCCGTGATAGCCACCACGGGCGAACTCGCTCATCGCCGCACGGACGACACTCTCGCGCCGCTCCTCTGCGCTCATCCTGACCATGCGAGTAAGTTAGTACTCAATCACTAACTACGTCAAGGGGTTGCCAAGTGTGGCGCCTGGCCGTGGAACTCGCCCACCGCGGCCTCCCACGGAACTCCGCTCCACCCCCGACCCGTTGGGGCCGGTAGGGGGCCTCAACGCCGTAAGGGGCGCCCCACCATGGAGAACGCCCCTTACGCCCCTACGTCTCAGGCCAGCCGCACGACTGCCCGCGACATCCCCAGCACTTTCTGGCCGGCACTGGTCGCCGTCAGGTCGACGCGGACCGTGTTGTCGTCGAGCTTGGCCGCGACCTTGCCGCTGACCTCGATCGTGGCGCCCTGGTCGTCGTTCGGGACGACGACGGGCTTGGTGAAGCGGACGCCGTACTCGACGACCGCGCCCGGGTCGCCGGTCCAGTCGGTCACCACGCGGATCGCCTCGGCCATGGTGAACATGCCGTGCGCGATGACGTCCGGCAGTCCGACCTCCTTGGCGAACTTCTCGTTCCAGTGGATCGGGTTGAAGTCGCCCGAGGCGCCCGCGTACTGCACGAGCGTGGCACGGGTCACGGGGAACGTCTGCGCGGGCAGCTCGGTGCCGACCTCGACGTCGGCGTACGAAATCTTCGCCGTCATGGGGTTGCTCACGCCTCCTCGGCCGCACGGGCGACCAGCTTCGTCCAGGCGGTCACGACATGCTCCCCCGCCTCGTCGTAGACCTCACCGCGGATGTCCAGGATGTCGTTGCCCGCGAGGGACTTGATCGCCTCGATGGTCGAGGTGACCGTGAGCCGGTCGCCGGCGCGCACCGGGCGGGTGTACGCGAACTTCTGGTCGCCGTGTACCACTCGGCTGTAGTCGAGGCCGAGCTGGGGGTCGGCGACGACCTCTCCGGCCGCCTTGAAGGTGATCGCGAACACAAAGGTCGGCGGAGCGATCACATCGGGGTGACCGAGCGCCTTGGCGGCCTCCGGGTCCGTGTACGCCGGGTTGGCGTCCCCCACCGCCTCCGCGAACTCACGGATCTTCTCCCGGCCGACCTCGTAGGGGTCGGTGGGCGGATAGGTCCGCCCGACGAAGGACTGGTCGAGCGCCATGGGCTCGGCACCTCCTGGTGTCTGCGTGTGGTTTTCCCGGGCCGCCCGGCGATGTCCGCTGCGGTATCCCCGGCCACCCGGTGATGTCCACTGCGGTCTCCCGGAGCCGGCCGGCCATGCCGGCCGCGATATCCCGGGTCGGCCGGGGCGGCGATCTGCGAACCGGCCGGTAACCGGCCGACCGAAACGACGCGAGGCCGCCCCCTGACTGCGGGGGCGGCCTCGTGTACGAGCCTGATTTATCGCGTCTCGCGGTGCGCGGTGTGCGCGTTGCAACGCGGGCAGTGCTTCTTCATCTCAAGACGGTCCGGGTTGTTACGCCGGTTCTTCTTGGTGATGTAGTTCCGCTCCTTGCACTCCACGCAGGCCAGCGTGATCTTCGGGCGGACGTCGGTGGCAGCCACGTGAGTGCTCCTTGACGAACGGATAGGACATTTAACGCAAGAAAGAGTAGCCGATCGAAGGACCGACCCCGCAATCGGCTACTGTCAGTAGCGGTGACCGGACTTGAACCGGTGACACAGCGATTATGAGCCGCTTGCTCTACCGACTGAGCTACACCGCTGTGATGCGATCAGTTCCCGCCTTGCGACGGGAACCTCCCACACCAGAGCCCCAAAACGGAATCGAACCGTTGACCTTCTCCTTACCATGGAGACGCTCTGCCGACTGAGCTATTGGGGCGAGCGATGAAGACATTACACGCTCGGCCGCCGTTCACCCAAATCCGTTTCGAGGCACCCTCGGCACCCCGATCCGGCGGGCTTCCCAGGCTCCTCGGCCGCCACCTCAGTACGCCATCCACGCAGCTCCCGCACGGCGGACCACACCGGTACGACTATTGCGCTCCTCCCGGCCGCGAGCGGATCACCACCCTAGGCTCGACTCACTCTGCGTGATCTTGCGTTCCCGGCGCAGTCCCCGCGCAGCCTCCGAGCACCGAGCACCTGGAGCGCGATGCCCGACAGCCAGCCCCAGCCGCCCCGCTCGTCGTCCTCCCCAGGGGCGGCCGGGCCGTCCGACCCGGCCGCTCTGCTGTTGTGCGGAGCACGGCTGACCGACGGGCGCACGGTGGACGTCCGGCTGGGCGGCGGTCGCATCGAGGCGGTGGGCACGGCGGGGAGCCTGGCGAGCGGCACGCGCGCGTGCGGCGCGCGCGTGGACCTCACCGGCTATCTCCTCCTGCCGGCCCCCGCCGAGCCCCACGCCCACGGCGACACCGCCCTCTCCGCCGACGCCGACGGTCCGGTCTCGTACGACCCCCAGGACGTCCAGCGCCGGGCCACGGAGGCGGCTCTGCTCCAGCTCGGCCACGGGACGACCGCACTGCGGGCACACGTGCGCGTGGGCGATGTCCAGGGGCTCGGCGCGCTGGCCGCCGTGCTGCGCGCCCGGCGTTCGCTGGGCGGGCTCGCCGAGCTGACCGCGGTGGCGATGCCGCGGCTGCTGACCGGCGTGGCCGGGGCGGACGGGCTCGCGATGTTGCGGGACGCGCTGAAGATGGGCGCCTCGGTGGTGGGCGGCTGTCCGGATCTGGACCCCGATCCGACGGGATACGTGGAAGCGGTCCTGGACCTGGCCTCGGAGCACGGCTGCCCCGTCGACCTGCACACCGACGCCGACGACCCGGCCCGGCTGTCCCGGCTGGCGGCCATGGCGGGCGGGTTGCGCCCCGGCGTGACGCTGGGCCCGTGCGGCGGCCTGGGGCGGCTCCCGGCCGACGCGGCGTCCCGGACGGCGGACCAACTCGCCGCGGCCGGCGTGACGGTGGTGTGCCTGCCGCAGGGCGGCTGCGGGGGCGTGGAGCGGCGAGGGACGGCGCCGGTACGACTGCTGCGCGCGGCCGGGGTGCGGGTGGCCGCGGGGAGCGGGGCGTTGCGGGACGTGTCCAACCCGGTGGGCCGCGGTGACCCCTTGGAGGCGGCGTATCTGCTGGCCTCCCGCTGTGGGCTGGGCCCCGAGGACGCCTACGACACGGTGAGTTCGGCGGCGCGAACGGTACTGGGCCTGCCCGAGGTCCGCGTCGAAGCGGGCTTTCCGGCGGACCTGTTGGCGGTGCGGGGAGACCGGCTGGCGGGGGCGTTGTCGCTGGCGTACAGCCGGATCGTGGTGCACCGGGGGCGTGTGGTTGCGCGGACGAGCGCGGTACGGGAGTACTGCAACTCCGCGGCGGCGGTGGAGTTGGGGTTGCCTCAGCAGGGGCGGGGCGAGGTGTCTTGAGGGGCGCGGGGCGCGGGGTGCGGGCCGGGCGCGAGGTGCGGCGTGTGCGCTGTCGAGGGCACCGTCGGTAAGGCCTCGGGCCGTGGGACGGGCCGTGGGAACTCGTGCGGCGGATGCGGCCGTCCGGGCGTACGGTCGAAGACATGCGCATTGTCATCGCTGGAGGTCATGGTCAGATCGCGCTGCGGCTGGAGCGGCTGCTCTCCGCGCGCGGGGACGAGGTAGCGGGGATCATCCGCCGCGCCGAACAGGGCGACGATCTGCGGGAGGCGGGTGCCGAACCGGTGCTGCTGGACCTGGAGTCGGCGTCGGTGGAGGAGGTCGCGGCGCATCTGCAGGGGGCGGACGCGGCGGTCTTCGCGGCGGGCGCCGGGCCGGGCAGCGGGGCGGCCCGCAAGGAGACGGTGGACAAGGACGCGGCGATCCTGTTCGCGGACGCGGCGGTGCGGGCGGGCGTACGCCGGTACGTGATCGTGTCGTCGATGGGCGCGAACCACAGGCACGAGGGCAGTGAGGTCTTCGACGTGTACCTGCGGGCGAAGGGCGAGGCGGACGAATACGTGCGCGGCCTGGCCGCCCTGGACTGGACGGTCCTGCGCCCCGGCATGCTGACGAACGACGCCGGCACGGGCCTGGTCCGCCTGGAGGCCCACACCGGCCGCGGCCCGATCCCACGCGACGACGTGGCCGCGGTGCTGGCAGAGCTGATCGACACTCCGGCCACGACAGGACTGACCCTGGAGCTGGTCAGCGGTTCGGCGCCGGTGACGGTCGCGGTGAAGTCGGTGGCGGGAAACTGAGGATGCCGGCCGAAGGGGCACCTCAGAACAGCGGCAACTGACCAGGAAACTCAGGCACGACGTACCCGTCCAACGAGGGCTGCGCGGCCCCGAGTTCTGCCGGCCGCCGCGACCCGGCACACGAGACGAGTTCCCCGCTCCCCCGAGCACCGGGCGGATCGTGCCGCGCGAACCGCCCGGCAACCACGGCGATCTCCCGACGACACTCGGGGCAGCTTCTGCGTCGAGTGGTCATGGGGTCAGTGTGCCCGGGAGACGGCCGTACACGAAGAGACCCCCTCAGCTCTGTGTTTCCACAGTGCTGAGGGGGTCTTCCCCGAAGTGGCGGCGCCAGGATTCGAACCTGGGAAGGCTGAGCCGGCAGATTTACAGTCTGCTCCCTTTGGCCGCTCGGGCACACCGCCGGGTTTGTTGTCCTTCGAACGGCCTCTCGGCTGCGTTCCCCGGCAACGACGTAAACAATACCTGATGCCGGGGGGTGCTTCGCCACACGATTGATCTCCGCCCCGGGGACCTGGGATGGCTAGGCTTATCCGGATGCGGCCCGGGACCTACGCCGGGCTCGGCGGTCGCCCCCACGTACGCCGATACGCACCCGACAGGACCCCGATACAAGGAGCCACAGCACATGGCCGACTCCAGTTTCGACATCGTCTCGAAGGTCGAGCGGCAGGAGGTCGACAACGCCCTCAACCAGACCGCCAAGGAGATCTCGCAGCGCTACGACTTCAAGGGCGTGGGCGCCTCGATCTCGTGGTCCGGTGACAAGATCCTCATGGAGGCGAACTCCGAGGACCGGGTGAACGCTGTCCTCGACGTCTTCCAGTCCAAGCTGATCAAGCGCGGCATCTCGCTGAAGGCGCTGGACGCGGGCGAGCCGCAGCTCTCCGGCAAGGAGTACAAGATCTTCGCTTCGATCCAGGAGGGCATCTCCCAGGAGAACGCCAAGAAGGTCGCGAAGATCATCCGTGACGAGGGCCCGAAGGGCGTGAAGGCCCAGGTCCAGGGCGACGAGCTCCGCGTCAGCTCCAAGAGCCGCGACGACCTGCAGGCCATCATCGCCCTGCTGAAGGGCAAGGACTTCGACTTCGCGCTGCAGTTCGTCAACTACCGGTGATCACCCCTCCGCGAGAAAGGGCGGGCACCTGGCGGGTGTCCGCCCTTCCCGCCTGCTGGCTGCGGTTCGGGGGATGTGCTCAGTCGCGCGAGTTGCCGAACAGGATGCGGTAGGCGACCAAGAGGACCAGTGAGCCGCCTATCGCGGCCGCCCAGGTGGCGCCCTCGTAGAAGTCCTTGGTGATGGGGTGGTCCAGCCAGCGGGCCGAGATCCAGCCGCCGATGAACGCGCCCGTTATGCCGATCACGGTCGTGCCGATGAAGCCGCCCGGGTCCCGGCCCGGCAGCAGGAGCTTGGCGATGGCTCCGGCCAACAGCCCCAGGATGATCCAGCTGATGATACCCATGCCGTGAACCTGCCCTTCCGTGTTGTGCCCGCACTGTCCGGACGCTGTGATCTTCGTCCCGACAGGGTGTGCTCGTCGGTCGTGCGCTGTGCGCACTCACGCTCGTGCCCGAGGTCGCCCTCTCGTTCGCCGTCTGTTGAGGACGAGGACGTCACCGCTGCACTCGGCGGTTCCTACGACGCCCGCGTCGTCCGTATGCGGAAGTCGGTCCACGGGGCCATGTCCATGTCGTCGTTGGTCTCCTCGTACCAGCCGGTGCCCTCGACCCAGGTGCGCAGCCAGTGTTCGAGGCTGGGCGCGTCCACGTACCAGGCGTGGTCGCTGGTGTCGGCGTTCGGCTCGAAGAGCAGGACGGTGGCCTCGGGGTCGTGGCAGTCCACGCACGCGTACATCGCGCAGCCCCAGTGGGATATCGGCAGGACGCCCTCGGGCCAGGGCCAGTCAGGGTCCTTGCGGCCGCTCTCACGATTGGCGAGGTACTGCACGACGGCCGCGGGTTCGCCGGACGGAGGACTGTCGAGCAGGGGCAACAGGCCGTACTCCGGGCCGAATCCGCCGTCTCCTATGCGCAGGTAGAGCTCGGCGAGCAGCGGGGGCAGAGGGAAGCCCAGCGCGGCCTCGGCGCGGGCCGGGGCGGCCGCGTCCACGGGCTCGGGGAGGGAAGTCCAGCCCCACGGGCGGGTGTTGTGGGCCTTGGCCGCCACCCTTGCCAGCAACTGCTCGATCTCGGTCATGCGTTCATGATGCAAGCCGGCACTGACAATCGAGCGGGGCCTGTGGACAACCTCCGGGTTGTGGACAACCCGCCGGCTACCAGCGCGTCGATGCGAACGCCTGGTCCGTCCGTACGATTTCGCGTCCCAGCGGCAGCAGTGACACCGGGATCAGCTTGAAGTTGGCGAGGCCGAGCGGGATGCCGATGATCGTGACGCACAGCAGGAGGCCAGTGACGACATGGCCGAGCGCCAGCCACCAGCCCGCCAGGATCAGCCACAGGACGTTGCCGATGCAGGACGGCGCGCCCGCGTCACGGCGTTCGACCGTGGTGTACCCGAAGGGCCACAGGGCATAGACGCCGATGCGGAACGCGGCGATACCGAACGGGATGCCGATGATCGTGATGCAGAGCAGCACGCCCGCGACCAGGTAGGCGAGGAACAGCCAGAAGCCGCTGAGGACGAGCCAGATGACGTTCAGGATTGTCTTCACTGGTGGGGACCTGCCATCTTCTGAAGTCGCGCGATCCGCTCGGCCATCGGCGGGTGTGTGGAGAACATCTTGGACAAGCCCTGTCCCGGCCGGAAGGGGTTCGCAATCATCATGTGGCTCGCCGTCTCGATACGGGGCTCCGGAGGCAGCGGAAGCTGCTTGGTGCCCGCTTCGAGTTTGCGCAGGGCGCTGGCGAGGGCGAGCGGGTCGCCGGTGAGCTGGGCGCCGGAGGCATCCGCCTCGTACTCCCTGGAGCGGCTGATGGCGAGTTGGATGAGGCCGGCGGCGAGCGGGCCCAGGATCATGATCAGCAGCATGCCGAGCAGGCCGGGGCCGTCATCGTCGTCCGAGCGGCCGATCGGGATCAGCCAGGCGAAGTTGACCAGGAACATGATCACGGAGGCGAGGGCGCCGGCGACCGACGAGATCAAGATGTCTCGGTTGTAGACATGGCTGAGCTCGTGGCCGATGACTCCGCGCAGTTCCCGCTCGTCGAGGAGGCGCAGGATGCCCTCGGTGCAGCACACGGCGGCGTTGCGCGGGTTGCGGCCGGTCGCGAAAGCGTTCGGTGCCTCCGTCGGGGAGATGTACAGGCGTGGCATGGGCTGGCGGGCCTGGTTGGAGAGCTCGCGGACCATGCGGTACAGCGCCGGGGCCTCGAACTCGCTGACCGGGCGGGCGCGCATCGCGCGTAGCGCGAGTTTGTCGCTGTTCCAGTACGCGTATGCGTTCGTGCCCAGCGCGATGACGACAGCCACGACGAGCCCCATGCGGCCGAAGAAGCTGCCGATGACGATGATGAGTGCGGACAGTCCCCCGAGGAGTACTGCGGTCCTGAGCCCGTTGTGCCGGCGGTGCACGGTACGCCCTCCAAGTGGTGCGGCAGGGGAACCCTTTGCTTGGTCGATCTCCGATGCCACTGGTGCCGTGGTGACACGTCCAGTGGACCCTCCCGTACTGGTCAACGCCAGGCGAGGGTCTGGGGTTCCCTTGTGCGCGCGGCCCCGCCGATGGGCCGTACGAGTGAGGCCGCCGTTGCCTAGAAGAGGCCGGTGTCGGCGAAGCGCAGGACCAGCTGGGGGGCTCCGGACAGGACGACGGCCAGGACGGCGGTGAGGGAGAGGGCGGCCGTGACGGGGACGGGGACGATGTGCCGGACGGGCTCGCCCTCGGGGGCGCGGAACAGCAGGGCCGTCCACTGGAGGTAGTAGAACAGCGCGATCACGACGTTGACGGCCATGACCACGGCCAGCCAGCCCAGGCCCGCGTCGACGGCCGCCGAGAACACGGTGACCTTGGCGAAGAGGCCGATGATGCCCGGCGGCAGTCCGGCAAGGCAGAGCAGGAAGAAGGCCAGGACCAGGGCGGAGATCGGGTTCCGCGCGTACAGGCCGCGGTAGTCGGTGAGGCGGTTGAGGGATCGCGTACGGCCCACCAGGGCGGCCACCGCGAAAGCGCCGAGGTTCACGGCGCCGTACATGAGGGCGTAGGCGACTGTGGAGCCGATGGAGCGCTCGGCGTCGTCGGAGTACGCGGCGGCGGCGATCGGTACGAGAAGGTAGCCGGCCTGGCCGACCGACGACCAGGCGAGCAGGCGTACCGCGCTGTACGCGCGCGTGGCCTGCTGGCGCAGGGCGCCGACGTTGCCGACGGTCATGGTGAGGGCGGCCAGGGCGGCGAGCGCCGGGCCCCAGACGTCGGCGTACGAGGGAAGCGCGATGACGGTAATGAGGATCAGGCCGGAGAAGCCGACGGCCTTGCCGACGACCGAGAGGTAGGCGGCGACGGGGAGCGGGGCTCCCACGTAGGTGTCCGGGACCCAGAAGTGGAAGGGGACGGCTGCCGTCTTGAAGGCGAAGCCGACCAGGGTGAGGACGACTCCGGTCTGGGCGAGGGTGTGGAGCTGGCCGTCGACGTTCTGGATCCGGTCGGCGATCTGGGTGAGGTAGAGGGTGCCCGTGGTGGCGTACACGAAGCTGATGCCCATGAGGCTGACCGCGGTCGCGGTGACCGAGGACAGGAAGAACTTCAGGGCGGCTTCGGAGGACTTGCGGTCGCCGTGGCGCAGGCCGACGAGCGCGAAGGCGGGCAGGGAGGCGACTTCCAGGGCGACGATGAGCGTCGCGAGGTCGCGGGAGGCGGGCAGGAGGGCGGCGCCCGCGGCGGAGGAGAGCAGCAGGAACCAGAACTCCCCTTCGGGGAGTTGTTTGGCGTCGTCCTTCAGCGCGGTGACCGACAGCAGCGCGGCCAGCAGGGCGCCGCCGAGGACCAGGAGCTGCAGGACGAGCGTGAAGCGGTCGGCGGTGTAGCTGCATGTGTCGGGGGCGCCGGTCAGGCAGAAGGTGGAGCGGTCGCCGTCCACCAGGGGCAGCAGCATCAGTGTCGAGGCGGCGAGGCCCGCGACCGACGCCCAGCCGAGGAGCGCCTTCCGGTCCTGCCCGACGAAGAGGTCGGCGACGAGGACGACGAGTCCGACGACGGCGGCGATGGTGGGCGGCGCGATGGCGAGCCAGTCGACGTCCTGGACGAGGGACGCGGCCAGCGGCTGGGCCGGGGAGCTCATCGGGTGCCTCCTGCGAGAAGCTGCTGGACGGCCGGGTCGGTCAGGCCGAGGAGGGTTTTCGGCCACAGGCCGGCGACGACGGTGAGGGCGACGAGCGGGGTCCAGGCCGCGAATTCGTACGTCCGTACGTCCGCGAGCTTCGGGGCCTGTTGCGGTACGGCGCCCATGCAGACCCGGCGGACCACGATCAGCAGGTAGGCAGCGGTGAGCAGGGTGCCGAACGCGCCGATGGTCATGAAGGTGAGGAAGGCCGGGCGGCTGAGCTGGTCGGCGGGTTCGAAGGCCCCGAACAGGGCGAGCATCTCGCCCCAGAATCCGGCGAGGCCGGGCAGGCCGAGCGAGGCGACCGCGGCGAAGGCGAGCAGGCCGCCGAGGCGTGGGGCCTTGCCGTACAACGCCGCTCCGGTCTCCTTGGCGAGGCTGTCGAGGTCGGTGGTGCCGGTGCGGTCCTTCAGCGCGCCGACCAGGAAGAAGAGCAGGCCGGTGATGAGGCCGTGGGCGATGTTGGCGAACAGGGCGCCGTTCACGCCGGTCGGGGTCATCGTCGCGATGCCGAGCAGGACGAAGCCCATGTGGCCGACGGAGGAGTAGGCGATGAGGCGCTTGAGGTCGCCCTTCGCGCCCTGCTTGGCCAGGGCCAGACAGGCCAGGGATCCGTAGATGATGCCGACCACGGCGAAGGCGGCGAGGTAGGGCGCGAAGTCGGCGAAGCCGTCGGGCGTGATCGGCAGGAGGATCCGGACGAACCCGTACGTACCCATCTTCAGCAGGACGCCGGCCAGCAGGACCGAGCCGACCGTCGGCGCGGCGGTGTGGGCGTCGGGCAGCCAGCTGTGCAGCGGCCACATAGGCGTCTTGACCGCGAGCCCGAGACCGATCGCCAAAACGGCGATGACCTGCACGGATGTGGTGAGTGACCGGCCGTTGTCAGTGGCGAGTGCCACCATGTCGAATGTGCCCGCCTTGATCCCGATCAGGAGCAGGCCCAGCAGCATGACGACCGAACCGAGCAGCGTGTAGAGGATGAACTTCCAGGCGGCCTGGGTCCGCCCCTCGCCGCCCCAGCGGGCGATGAGGAAGTACATCGGGATCAGGACCATCTCGAAAGCGAGGAAGAACAGCAGCAGGTCGAGGACGGCGAAGGTGGCGAGGGTGCCGGACTCCAGGACGAGCAGCAGTGCGACGAACGCCTTCGGGGTCGGGCCCGGGGGCATCTGGAAGTACGAGTAGAGCGCGCACAGGAAGGTCAGCAGCGCGGTCAGGACCAGAAGGGGGAGGGAGATGCCGTCGATGCCGAGGTGGATGCGCACATCGAGTGCGGGGATCCAGCTGATGTCGGTCGTGGCCTGCATCTTCGACGGCTGGTCGTGGTCGAAGCCGAGCGCGAGGACGATCGCGGCGATGAGGACCGCGCCGGCGACCGTCACGCCGTGCCGGAGCACGGCCTGCTCGGGGGACTTCCCCTTCAGCCCGGGCGGGGCCGGCAGGAGAGCGGCGGCGGCGCCGAGGAGCGGGCCGACGACGACGAACGCCAGAAGGAACTGCATCACGGACTCGTTGATATCGATCACGCCTGCTCACGCTCCCGTGGCGACGAGGACGGCGGCGACCGCCAGGACGACGGTTCCGGCGAGCAGCGCGCTCACATAGGTCTGCACATTGCCGGTCTGGGCGCGCCGTACGGCGATGCCGAGCCAGCGAGGCAGCGCGCCCGCGCCGCGTACGTAGGTGTCGACGACCTCGCGGTCGAGGAACCGGACGAGACTCGCGCCGGCCTGGACCGGGCGGACGAAGAGGGCCCCGTACACGGCGTCCAGGTGGAAGCCGACGGCCGCGTGACGGTGCAGCGGGCCGAGCAGGAGACGGCCCGGGTCCGCCGGATCTGGCGCCGAGGCCACGTCTCCGTACGCGGGCGCGTGGCTGGCGATGGCCTCTGCCTCGACCAGACCGGCGTCGCCCTCGGGGTGGGCCGCGACCGCACCCAGCGGGACGCGGACCGCGAGGGCGGTGGTGTGCCGCCAGGCCGCGTAGGTGACGATGCCGCCGACCAGGGCCACGCCGGTGCCGAGGACCGAGGTGGTCAGCGTCGGGGCGAGGTCACGGCCGTCGAACCAGTCGGGCAGCGTGCCGTAGGCGAACCCGCCGAAGGCGAGCGACGGCACGGCCAGCACCCACAGCACCACGGTCATGGTGAGGGGCTGCCGTCCGTGGTCGGGGGCCTCGATTCCGTGGCCGCGGAAGGCGAGCAGCCACAGGCGCGTCGCGTAGGCGGCGGTGAGCAGGGCCGTGAGCAGGGCGGCGACCAGGACGATCCAGCCCGCCGCACCGGGGGCGTGCTCGGTGTGGCCCGTGGAGACGTGCTCGGCGGCGCCGAGGACGGACTCCTTGGAGAAGAAACCGCTGAACGGCGGGATCGCGGCGAGCGCGAGGAGCGCCACGCTCATCGTCCAGTAGGCGTCCGGGACACGGTCACGCAGGTTCCGCATGCGGGACATGCCGGCCAGCGAGTTGGTGCCGGCGGCGTGGATGATCACGCCGGCCGCGAGGAACAGCAGCGCCTTGAAGGCGCCGTGCGACAGGAGGTGGAAGACGGCGGCACCGCGGTCGCCGACGGCGAGGGCACCGGTCATGTAGCCGAGCTGGCCGATCGTCGAGTAGGCGAGGACGCGCTTGATGTCGTCCTGGGCGAGGGCGGCGAGACCCGAGCCGATCATCGTGACGGCCGCCATGGCGGCGAGGACCACCATCGCGGCCTGGGAGGCCTCGAAGACCGGGAGGAGACGGGCGACGAAGTAGACACCGGCGGCGACCATCGTCGCGGCGTGGATCAGCGCGGAGACGGGGGTCGGGCCCGCCATCGCGTCGGGGAGCCAGGTGTGCAGCGGGAACTGCGCCGACTTGCCGGCCACGCCCGCGAGGAGCAGCAGGGCGATCAGCGTGGGGTGGTCGAGGCCGCCGCTCGCGACGGTGCCGAGGATCTTCGTGATCCGGAAGGACCCGGCGTCGGTGGCCAGCGCGAACAGACCGATGAGGAAGGGGACGTCACCGAGCTTGGTCACCAGGAAGGCCTTGAGGGAGGCGGCGCGGGCCTCCGGGGTCTCCCAGTAGTGGCCGACCAGGAAGTACGAGCAGATGCCCATGATCTCCCAGCCGACCAGCAGCACGATCAGGTCGCCGGAGTAGACGACGAGCAGCATCGCGGAGGTGAACAGGGAGACGAGCGCGGCGTACGAGGGGTAGCGCGGGTCGTCGCGCAGGTAGCCGGTCGAGTAGATCTGCACGCAGGAGGCGACGAGGCCGACCAGGACGGCGACGAGGGCGGCGAAGCCGTCGATGTGCAGGGCGAGTTCGATGGGGACCGAGCCGGTGGGTGTGAGCTCGGTGGCGGCGTTCACGGCCTGGTCGCCGCCCTGGTCGACGGCGACCAGTACGGCGAGGACGAGGGAGGTGAGCGTCGGCAGGACGGCGAGCGGGCGGACGTAGCCGGGGGCCGTGCGGCCCAGGAGCAGGCCGGCGGCGGCGCCCAGGAACGGAAGGAGGGGGACGAGGACGGCGAGGGTGGTCGTGGTCACGCGGTGGCCTCAGCCTTCTCGTCAGCCTTCTCATCGACGGGCGCCTCGCTGTCGGGGGTGTCGCTCTCGTGGCCCTCGGCGGTGTCGCGGAGCTTGTCGATGTCCGAGGTGCCGCGGTTGCGGTACACGGAGAGGACGATCGCCAGACCGATGCCGATCTCGGCGGCGGCGATGGCGATGGTGAACAGGGTCAGGGCCTGGCCGGAGTGCAGGGTCTCCTCGGCGGCCCGGCTGAGCCAGACGTCGAAGGCCACCAGGTTGAGGTTGACGGCGTTGAGCATCAGCTCGACGGACATCAGGACCAGGATCGCGTTGCGGCGGGCGAGGACGCCGTACAGGCCCGTGCAGAACAGGAGGGCGGAGAGCACGGCGGGATAGGCGAGGTGCATCAGCGGGCGCCTTCCTTGTCGGCCTTGGCGGCTCCCCCGCCGTCCGGTCCGGCGGCTCCCCCGTCGGCCGCGGGCGTTGCGTCGGCCTTCGCCTTGCGGGACAGGACGATCGCGCCGACCAGGGCGGCGAGGAGGAGGACGGAGAGGGCCTCGAAGGGGAGGACCCAGTTCTGGAAGAGGGCCTTGCCGGTGACCTCGGTGGAGCCGGCGGGGGCGCCGTCGAGGTCGATCCAGGTGGTGCGGAAGGCGTCGACGACGACCCAGATGAGGGCGGCCGCGGCGATGACGGCCACCGTGAGGGCGGCCCAGCGGTTGCCTGAGTCGGCGTCCGGGGAGCGGCCGATGGGGGCGCGGGTGAGCATCAAACCGAACAGCAGGAGGACGACCACGGAACCGACGTAGATGAGGACCTGCACCCAGGCGATGAACTCGGCGGTGAGCAGGAGGTACTCGACGGCGAGGCCGCCGAGGGTGACCACGAGCCACAGGGCGGCGTGCACCAGTTGCCGGGTGGTGACGGTGACCAGGGCCGCGCCGAAGGTGACCAGGCCGACGAGGAAGAAGGCGATCTCGACGCCGGTCGGGGAGAGGAAGCCGTGGGTGTCCGCGGCGAGCATCACGACTGTCCCTCCTCGGGTTCGGCCTGGGCGGCGGCTAGCTTCTCCGCGGTCTTGCGGGCCGCGGCGATCTCCTTGGGCAGCTCCGCGCCGGGGTCGAGGGCGGGCGGGGCCGGCACGGTCCACATCCACTCGCGGAGCTTGTCGCGCTCGTGGGTGAGGTCGCGGATGTCGGTCTCGGCGTACTCGAACTCCGGGGACCAGAACAGGGCGTCGAAAGGACAGGCCTCGATGCAGATACCGCAGTACATGCACAGGGAGAAGTCGATGGCGAAGCGGTCGAGGACGTTGCGGCTGCGTTCGCGGCCGCCGGGGGTCGCCGCCGGGATCGTCTCCTTGTGGGAGTCGATGTAGATGCACCAGTCGGGGCACTCACGGGCGCACAGCATGCAGACCGTGCAGTTCTCCTCGAACAGGCCGATCACTCCGCGGGTGCGGGGCGGGAGGTGGGGCTGGGCGTCCGGGTACTGCGCGGTGACGGACTTCTTCGTCATCGTGCGGAGGGTGACGGCCAGGCCCTTGGCGAGGCCGGAGCCGGGGATGGGGGCCATTACTCGATCACCACCTTGACGATGCCGGTGAGGGCGATCTGGGCGAGGGCGAGGGGGACGAGGAGGGTCCAGGAGAGCTTCTGGAGCTGGTCCTCGCGCAGTCGGGGGTAGGTGACGCGCAGCCAGATCACGACGAAGGCGAGGAGGGCGGTCTTCAGCAGGGTCCAGACCCAGCCGAGCCCGTCGGCACCCCAGGGGCCGTGCCAGCCGCCCAGGAAGAGGACGGTGGTCAGACCGCACAGGACGACGATTCCGGCGTACTCGGCGAGGAGGAACAGGGCGAAACGCAGGCCCGTGTACTCGGTGTACGCGCCGAAGATGATCTCCGAGTCGGCGACCGGCATGTCGAAGGGCGGGCGCTGGAGTTCGGCGAGGCCCGCCACGAAGAAGACGATCGCGCCGACGATCTGCCAGGGCAGCCACCACCACTCGAAGGCGTCGAGGATGCCGGGCAGGGAGACCGTGCCGGCCGCCATGGCGACGGAGGCGGCGGCGAGAAGCATCGGGAGTTCGTAGGCGAGGAGCTGGGCGGCGGTGCGCAGGCCGCCGAGGAGGGAGAACTTGTTGGCGGAGGCCCAGCCGGCCATCAGCGCGCCGAGCACGCCCACGCCCATCACAGCCAGCACGAAGAAGACACCCGCGTCGATGACCTCACCGACGGCGCCCTCGCCGGGGCCGATCGGGATGGCGAGGAGGACGAGGAGGTACGGCAGGAGGGCCACGGCGGGGGCGAGCTGGAAGATACGGCGGTCCGCGCCGGTCGGGACCACGTCCTCCTTCTGCGCGAACTTCACGCCGTCGGCGACGAGTTGGGCCCAGCCGTGGAAGCCGCCGGCGTACATGGGGCCGAGGCGGCCCTGCATGTGGGCCATCACCTTGTGCTCGGTCTGGCCGATGAGCAGGGGGAAGGTGAGGAAGACGACGAAGACGACGAGGAGTCGCAGGGTGACGTCGAGCGCGTCGTTCACTGCGGGCCTCCTGAGGGGTTGTTCGGGGGTTCGGTGGGGTCTTCGGGCGGGGCTTCGGTCGACTCTTCGCGGGGTCCGGCTGTGTCCTCGGGGGCGTCCTCAGGGGCTGCGGGGGTCGGGGTCTCCTCGAGTGCGGGCGCCGGCTCGCCCTTCGGCGTCGGCTCCTTCGCTGCCGGTCCTTCGAAGGCCGGGCGGGCGTGGTGCCAGGGGGCGTCCGCGCTGCGGGGGGTCCGGGACGGCTCGGACGGTGTGTCCTCGGCCGCCGGAGGCTGGGTGCGCTGGGAGGCGGAGCCCTCGCTCACGCTGCGGGAGCGGCGGGGGGCCGGGGCACCGGCGGGAGGGGTCGTACCGGTGCCGTCGCCGGCACCCGTACCGCCCGTTGCCGCCGTACCGCTCGCCGCCGTACCCGCCTGCCGGCTCGCGGAGCCCTCGCTCGCGCTGCGCGTTCGGCGCGGCGGGGTCGCTGCGGGGGCGCCCTCCGCCGGAGGCGCCGCCGCACCGGCCGCCGTGGCCTGGCTCGCCGAGCCTTCCGAGGCCGACCGGGCACGGCGTACGGGACGTTCTCCCGCAGCCGCAGCCGCAGCCGCAGCCGCACCCGCGGCTCGCGCCGGACGTTCACCCGCCGCGCGGCCCGCACCGCGCGCCGGACGTGCCGGGGCGGGCGGAAGCTGGCCCTTTAGCGGGCCCCACTCGTTCGGGTCGGGGACGCCGGGCGGAAGCATCTGGCGGCGCTTGGGGCCGCCGTGCTCGGACTCGCCCGGTTCCTTCGCGCCGGGCCAGGCCTTGGCGACACGGGCGGCCAGGACGAAGTCCTTGCGCAGGGGGTGGCCCTCGAAGGTCTCCGGGAGGAGGAGGTGGTCCAGCGCCGGGTGGCCCTCGAAGGTGACGCCGAACATCTCGTGGGTCTCGCGTTCGTGCCAGGCCGCGCCCGCGTAGACCGTGACCGCGGACTCCAGTGCCGGGGCCTCGTGCGGCACCGTGGTGCGGAGGAGCAGCCGGCGGACCGGGGCCAGTGCGGCCACATGGGCGGCGACCCGGAAGCCCGTGCCGGGCTCGTCGACCGCGCTCAGCCAGTCGAAGTACGTGCAGCCCAGCTCGTCACGTGCCGTACGAAGCGCCGAGATCCAGGATGCCGACGGGACGTCGACGGTCAGGAGCTCGTACGACTCCTCGGCGGTGGCCTCCGTGCCGAAGAGCTCCTCGACGGGGGCGGGCAGCCAGCCGACGGTGCTCATCTCTCCTCCCCAGCGTCGGAAGCCGAACCGGTAGCCGTACCCGAACCGGAACCGATGGCCGAACCGGAGCCGGTAGCCGACCCGTTGGCCGATCCAGCACCCGATCCAGCACCCGATCCAGAATCTTCCGCCGATCGGGAACCAGAGCCCCCAGCCGATCCGTTGACCGATTCAGAACCAGCCGCAGACCCATTCGCCGCAGCCGAAGCCACACCCGAAGCCGCAGTCGAACCCGCGCCCGACCCGCTCCCCGACTCCGGCCCCTTGACCAACCCACTCTGCAAAGCCGCCGCCGAAGGACGTGCCACCCCGTACCGCTCCCCCAGCGACTCCCGGGCGATCTTCTCCTGGAGTTTCAGGATGCCCTGGAGCAGCGCCTCGGGGCGGGGCGGGCAGCCCGGTACGTAGACATCGACCGGGATGATCTGGTCGACGCCCTTGGTCACCGAGTACGAGTCCCAGTAGGGGCCCCCGCAGTTGCTGCACGCGCCGAAGGAGATGACGTATTTCGGCTCGGGCATCTGCTCGTACAGGCGCTTCACCGCGGGAGCCATCTTGTCGGTGACCGTGCCGGAGACGACCATCAGGTCGGCCTGGCGCGGGCCCGGTGCGAAGGGGATCACGCCGAGGCGGATGAAGTCGTGGCGTGCCATCGACGCCGCGATGAACTCGATCGCGCAGCAGGCGAGGCCGAAGTTGAAGACCCAGAGCGAGTAGCGGCGGCCCCAGTTCAGGACCACCTTCATCGGCTCGGGCGCGAGGCGGGCGAGCGCGCCCAGCCGCTTCGGCTCCGGCAGCAGCACGGGCTCGGAAGAGGAGGGGGTCACGTCCATGCCAGGACGCCCTTCTTGTATGCGTACAGCAGACCCACGGCCAGGAAGCCGAGGAAGATGAACATCTCGACGAGGGTGGTGGCCCCGTAGCCGGGAGCCGCGAAGATCGTCGCCCAGGGGAACAGGAAGATCGAGTCGACAGCGAAGATCACGTACAGAAAGGCATAGACGTAGTAACGGACCTGGGTGTGGGCCCAGCCCTCGCCGACGGGGTCGACGCCGCACTCGTACGTCAGCAGTTTCTCGGGCGTCGGCACCACGGGCCGCAGCAGGCGCCCGGCGCCGAAGGCGACCGCGACGAACAGCACGCCGACCGCGGCGAGCAGTCCGACGACCGAGTAGGACTGGAAGTACTCCGCCGAGACGACGACACCCTTGTCCGCCGCGACGACGACGGTCGTTTCCGGCACGTCCGTCCCTCGCTCCCTGACCTCAGTGAACACAGCCGTTCGACGATCTCGTTCGACGATCTATACGCACGGGAGTCTAGGCCCTGCTAAAGCGAGCGTAAGCGGCCTGTCACGGCTTCGGGGGCGCAGGTGGGGTTTTCCCCAGGGGAGGGCGGCGGTCCGCCTCATGGCGCGAGCGCCGCTCGACCGGCACGCTAGCCCATATGACCGAACGCCACCCGTCCCCGAACCGCGCCAGCAGAGCCGAAGCGGCCGACGGCGACCGGCTGCCGCCGGCCCGTTTCGCCTACGACCGGCACACCTGGAAGGAGATCGCGCACCTTCTGGCGAACCTCCCGACGTCGCTGTTCGGATTCGTCTATGTCGCGACGCTGTTGTTCACCGGGGCCGGGCTGACGGTCACGGTGGTCGGCTTCCCGCTGCTGGCGGCGGGGCTGATGGGCGCGCGGCAGCTGGGCAAACTGGAGCGGGCGCGGGCCCGGGCGCTGCTCGGGGTGAAGGTGGACGAGCCGAGCCCGCTCAGGCTGCGCGGCAGTCGGAACGGTTTCTTCGCGCAGCTGTGGCTGATGCTGAAGGACCCGGTGGGCTGGCGGACGGTGCTGTACGACTTCATCCGGCTGCCCTGGGGCATCCTCACCTTCACCATCACGCTGACCTCGCTGTTCGTGCTGTGGCCTGTGCTGCCGTTCATCGCGCGGGGCCTGGCGAACGCGGACCGGGCGATGGTGCGGGGGCTGCTGTCGCCCTCGGACGAGCTGGAGCGTCGTATCGCCGAACTGGAGTCCGACCGGGGGGTGGTGGTCGACACGGCCGCCGCCGATCTGCGGCGTATCGAGCGCGATCTGCACGACGGCGCGCAGGCCCGGCTGGTCAATCTGGCGATGGGGCTCGGTCTGGCCAAGGAGAAGCTTCTGGAGGACCCGGACTACGCCGCCGCGATGGTCGCGGAGGCGCACGGTGAGGTGAAGCTCGCGCTCCAGGAGCTGCGGGATCTGGCGCGCGGGATCCATCCGGCGGTCCTGACCGACCGCGGTCTTGACGCGGCGCTGTCGTCGGTGGCCTCGCGGTGCACGGTTCCGGTGAAGGTGACGGTCGATCTGGACGCGCGGCCGGCCGCGGCGATCGAGGGCATCGCCTACTTCACCGTCTCGGAGCTGCTCCAGAACATCAGCAAGCACAGCGCGGCCCGGACCGCCTCGGTCGAGGTGTGGCGGTCGGACGAGCGGCTGCTGCTCCAGGTGTGGGACGACGGGCGCGGGGGCGCGCGGCTGGACGGCGGTACGGGGATGCGGGGGCTCGCCGACCGGCTCGGCGCCGTGGACGGGCTGTTCGTCATCGACTCCCCGCAGGGCGGACCCACCACCGTCACCGCGGAGCTGCCCTGGCGCGACCGGGTGCCGGAGCAGGGGTAGGGAAAACCCCCCGTCCAAGACGCCGACGGACTCCATGGCTCGCCGACCTGCGCCCCAGGAGGGTGGAGGTATCGCAGACACGCAGCCGCACGAGCAGAAACGGACGACGCCGATGGCCACGGATTACGGACAGGGTTACGGGCTCGGTTTCCCCGAGAGTGAGCGCGCACACCGGCTGCCCGCCGGGCTGCGGGCGCCGTTCGAGGCGCGGCACTGGCGTGAACTCGGCTATGTCCTGCTGAGCCTGCCGATCAGCATCCTGTTCTTCACGTACGCGGTCACCATGGTGTCGCTCGGCGCGGGACTGCTGGTGACGTTCCTCGGGATCCCGGTGCTGGCGGCGGGCCTGGCCGGCTGCCGGGGGTTCGGGGCGATGGAGCGGGCACGCGCGCGTGGGCTGCTGGATCTGGAGGTCGCGGACCCGGAGCCGCTGCGGATGCGCAAGCAGGGCTTCATGGCCTGGATGGGCGCCGTCCTGAAGAGCGGCACCTCCTGGCGCTCACTGCTGTACGCGGTGCTGCATCTGCCGTGGGCGACGTTCTCCTTCGTCGTCGCGGTGAACTTCTGGGCCCTCGGCTGGGGCCTGCTGGCCTACCCCCTGTGGTTCTGGGTCTTCCCCCTGTACGGCGGCCAGGACGGTATCCAGCTCTACGGCGACGAGACGCACCGGGTCTATCTCGACAACCCGTTCGAGATCGCCGTGACGGCACTGGTGGGACTGCTCTTCACGCTGGCCACGCCCTGGATCGTGCGGGCGCTGACGATGGTGGACCGGCTGATGGTGCACGGGCTGCTCGGGCCGTCGCGGCTGGCCACGCGCGTGGTGGAGCTGGAGTCGGACCGTGGGGTCGTGGTCGACACGGCCGCCGCCGACCTGCGCCGTATCGAGCGCGATCTGCACGACGGCGCGCAGGCCCGTCTGGTGGCCCTGGCCATGGATCTGGGTCTGGCGAAGGAGAAGCTGGCGGAGGATCCGCAGGTCGCGGCCCGCATGGTGGACGAAGCCCACGGCGAGGTGAAGACGGCGCTCCAGGAGCTGCGCGACCTGGCCCGCGGCATCCACCCGGCCGTACTGACCGACCGGGGCCTGGACGCCGCGCTCTCCGCGGTCGCCTCCCGCTGCACCGTCCCGGTCGAGGTCCAGGTCGATCTGACCGAGCGGCCCGTGCCGGCGATCGAGGGCATCGCCTACTTCACCGTCTCGGAGCTGCTCCAGAACATCAGCAAGCACTCGCGGGCCACCTGGGCGGGCGTGGACGTCTGGCGGGTGGAGAACCGGCTGATGCTCCAGGTCGTCGACAACGGCGTAGGCGGCGCGGACACCTCCGCCGGGTCGGGGCTCGCGGGGCTCGCCGAACGCCTGGACGCGGTGGACGGGATCCTGGTGGTGGACTCCCCGGTGGGCGGACCCACCCGGATCACGGCGGAGCTGCCCTGGCGGGCTGTGTAGAACCCGCGTCCTCTACGTCCGTCTCCGAGGCCCCGCGCCTCGGAGACGGACGTCCGCATGTGCACGCGGCCGGAAGTCGCCCCTGTTCGGCCGCGGGATCGGAGAACAGCGGGCCGGGTTATCCACAGGCCCGGTGAGGACCGGCCGATCGCGGGATACTGAGGAGCCGTGGGACCGGGCCGGAGACAGCCGGCCGGACGCAACAGGCTCGGGGGGCCGGACGTCGTGGAGGACAGGGTGCGGGTGGTCATCGCCGAGGATTCAGTGCTGCTCAGGGAGGGCCTGACCCGGCTGCTGACCGACCGCGGGCACGAGGTCGTCGCCGGCGTCGGCGACGGAGAAGCACTGATCAAGACCATCACGGAGCTCGACGGGCAGGGGGCGCTGCCGGACGTGGTGGTGGCGGACGTACGGATGCCGCCGACCCATACCGACGAAGGCGTGCGGGCCGCCGTAAAGCTGCGCAAGGCGCATCCGGGACTCGGTGTGCTCGTGCTGTCACAGTATGTGGAGGAGCGCTACGCCACCGAACTGCTGGCCGGTTCCAGTCGTGGGGTCGGGTACCTGCTCAAGGACCGGGTGGCCGAGGTGCGGGAGTTCGTGGACGCCGTGGTGCGGGTGGCCGAGGGGGGCACGGCCCTCGACCCGGAGGTGGTCGCGCAGCTGCTCGGACGCAGCCGGAAGCAGGACGTGCTCGCGGGCCTCACCCCGCGGGAGCGGGAGGTTCTGGGCCTGATGGCCGAGGGGCGGACCAACTCCGCCATCGCCCGGCAACTGGTCGTGAGCGACGGGGCCGTGGAGAAGCACGTCAGCAATATCTTCCTGAAGCTGGGGCTGTCCCAGAGTGACGGGGATCACCGGCGTGTTCTCGCGGTCCTCACCTATCTGAACTCATGACGACCTGACACCGTGCCAGCCAGACCCGGCGGCCGTCGCCGGGCGGGAGAACCACAGGGCGAGCGGGGAGCGTCTTCACAGGAAGCGCCGGGGGGCGTGTAAATCATGACAAGTCAGGGTGGCGGAGCGTCTCAAAACCGTGTCCATCATGCGAATGACCCGGGGGAGGCGACCTTCACGGACGTAGGGTTGATCCTGTGGGAGGGCCTTCGGGAAGGCCTCTCCCCGACAGCCGCCTCGAAGGAGGTCCAGTTCAGTGACCAGCCAGGTCAGTAGCCCAGCGGAGCAGGCCGACGAAGCAGTAGTGGGAGAGCAGCGCAAACCGGCGACGGCGAAGGACGTCCGCCGGCTGGACCGAGTGATCATTCGGTTCGCAGGGGACTCGGGTGACGGTATGCAGCTCACCGGTGACCGCTTCACCTCGGAAACGGCGTCCTTCGGCAACGACCTGTCGACGCTGCCGAACTTCCCTGCCGAAATTCGCGCCCCCGCCGGAACCCTCCCCGGTGTCTCCTCCTTCCAGCTGCACTTCGCCGACCACGACATCCTCACGCCGGGCGACGCACCGAATGTGCTGGTCGCGATGAACCCCGCGGCGCTGAAGGCGAACGTGCAGGATCTGCCGCGCGGCGCGGAGATCATCGTCAACACGGACGAGTTCACCAAACGGGCCATGCAGAAGGTGGGCTACGACAGCTCTCCCCTGGAGGACGGCTCGCTGGACGGCTACCACCTGCATCCGGTGCCGCTGACGACGCTGACGGTGGAAGCCCTCAAGGAATTCGACCTCAGCCGCAAAGAGGCCGAGCGCAGCAAGAACATGTTCGCGCTCGGCCTCTTGTCGTGGATGTACCACCGGCCCACCGAGGGCACGGAGAAGTTCCTGAAGTCGAAGTTCGCGAAGAAGCCGGACATCGCGGCGGCGAACATCACGGCGTTCCAAGCGGGGTGGAACTTCGGCGAGACGACCGAGGACTTCGCGGTCTCCTACGAGGTCGCCCCGGCCGCCAAGGCCTTCCCCGTCGGCACCTACCGGAACATCTCCGGGAACCTGGCCCTGTCGTACGGCCTGGTGGCGGCCTCCCGGCAGGCGGATCTGCCGCTCTTCCTGGGCTCGTACCCGATCACTCCCGCGTCCGACATCCTGCATGAGCTCAGCAAGCACAAGAACTTCGGTGTGCGGACCTTCCAGGCCGAGGACGAGATCGCCGGGATCGGGGCGGCGCTGGGCGCGGCCTTCGGCGGCTCGCTCGCGGTGACGACGACCTCCGGGCCCGGTGTGGCGCTGAAGAGCGAGACGATCGGGCTCGCCGTCTCGCTGGAGCTGCCGCTGCTGGTGGTGGACATCCAGCGCGGCGGGCCCTCGACCGGTCTGCCGACCAAGACCGAGCAGGCGGATCTGCTGCAGGCCATGTTCGGGCGCAACGGCGAGGCGCCGGTGCCCGTCATCGCGCCGTGCACGCCGGCGGACTGCTTCGACGCGGCACTGGAGGCGGCGCGGATCGCGCTGACGTATCGCACACCGGTGTTCCTGCTCTCCGATGGCTACCTGGCCAACGGCAGCGAGCCGTGGCGGATCCCGGAGCTGGACGAACTCCCGGATCTGCAGGTGCAGTTCGCCCAGGGCCCGAACCACACCCTGGAGGACGGTTCGGAGGTCTTCTGGCCGTACAAGAGGGATCCGCAGACCCTCGCCCGTCCGTGGGCCGTCCCCGGCACCCCGGGTCTTGAGCACCGCATCGGCGGCATCGAGAAGGAAGACGGCACGGGCAACATCTCCTACGCCCCCGCCAACCACGACTTCATGGTCCGCATCCGGCAGGCGAAGATCGACGGTATCGATGTGCCGGACCTCGAGGTCGACGATCCGCACGAGGCCAGGACCCTGGTGCTGGGCTGGGGTTCGACCTACGGCCCGATCACCGCGGCCGTGCGCCGGCTGCGTACCGCCGGACACCAGATCGCGCAGGCGCATCTGCGGCATCTCAACCCCTTCCCGAGCAACCTCGGTGACGTGCTCAAGCGGTACGACCGCGTCGTCGTCCCCGAGATGAACCTCGGTCAGCTCGCCACGCTGATCCGGGCGAAGTTCCTGGTGGACGCCCACTCGTACAACCAGGTCAACGGCATGCCGTTCAAGGCCGAACAGCTCGCAACGGCTCTCAAGGAGGCCATCGATGGCTGAGACGTCCAGGGAAGGCACGGGCACGATCGAGGCGCTTTCGCTCGTTCCCAAGGCCGAGGCCAGGCAGTCCATGAAGGACTTCAAGTCCGATCAGGAGGTGCGCTGGTGCCCCGGTTGCGGTGACTACGCGATCCTGGCCGCGGTGCAGGGCTTCATGCCCGAACTCGGCCTGGCGCGGGAGAACATCGTGTTCGTCTCGGGGATCGGCTGTTCCTCGCGCTTCCCGTACTACATGAACACGTACGGAATGCACTCCATCCACGGCCGCGCGCCCGCCATCGCGACGGGTCTGGCGACCAGCCGGCGGGACCTGAGCGTGTGGGTGGTGACCGGTGACGGCGACGCCCTGTCGATCGGCGGCAACCACCTGATCCATGCCCTGCGCCGCAATGTGAACCTCAAGATCCTGCTGTTCAACAACCGGATCTACGGACTGACCAAGGGCCAGTACAGCCCGACTTCCGAGGTCGGGAAGATCACGAAGTCGACCCCGATGGGCTCACTGGACGCGCCCTTCAACCCGGTGTCGCTGGCGATCGGCGCCGAGGCGTCCTTCGTCGCGCGGACGGTCGACTCGGACCGCAAGCACCTGACCGAGGTGCTGCGCCAGGCATCCGCCCACCCCGGGACCGCGCTGGTGGAGATCTACCAGAACTGCAATATCTTCAACGACGGCGCCTTCGACGTCGTGAAGGACAAGCAGCAGGCCCAGGAGGCGGTCATCCGCCTGGAACACGGCGAGCCGATCCGCTTCGGCACCGACGGCGCGCGGGGCGTGGTCCGGGACCGGGTGACGGGTGACCTGAAGGTCGTGACGGTGACGCCGGAGAACGAAGCGGAGATCCTGGTCCATGACGCCCACAGCGCGTCGCCGACCACGGCCTTCGCCCTCTCCCGCCTCGCCGACCCCGACACCCTGCACCACACACCGATCGGCGTCTTCCGCAGCGTCGAACGGCCGGTCTACGACACGCAGATGGCGGACCAGCTGGACACGGCCATCGAGCAGAACGGCAAGGGCGACCTGGCCGCGCTGCTCGCGGGCGGCGACACCTGGACGGTCGTCGGCTGAGCACCGACCACGGCGAAGGGCCCGGGCACCGCTTGATGCCCGGGCCCTTTACGCAAGGCCCCTCTTATGCGTCAAGGCCCCTCTTATGCGTCGGGGATGTCCTTCTTCGCTCTGATCAAGGTCTCCCGGCTGATCACGACGATCCGTTCATAGTCGGCTCTCGCGGCATCCGCGGGCAGATGAGGATCGAGTTCGGCGGTGGCCTCCGTGCCGATCACCGCGAAGTTGCCGTCGCTCAGCTCGAAGAGGTCGGGGCAGGTCTCGTTGGTGTGGCTGCCCCTCATCCGAGGGGGGTCTCCGAGGCGGCGGACGACGGTGACGGCACGGTATTCGCTGGACACTCGGAGGCCTCTTCATGATCAGGACGTAAGGTCGCCCGGTTAAGAGTAGAAGCCCCGGCGATGGGATTGGCCGTATTCACAACTCCCTCCCGACGGAGCAATTTTCACACCCGTTGGAGTGGGTCGGGACGGTCGGCGTTGACGCGGTCCGTCACCCGGGCGGCTCACCCTCAGGGGGTCCGACGATCCACCACTCCTCCGGATCCTCCGCCAGCTCCTCCAGGATGGCGTCGACACCCTTGCCCACCTGCCGTTCCAGGGAGTCCGTGGGCAGGCTCAGCCGGTGTTCGGCCGTTCGGTCCCAGTACTCGGCGAAGAGACCGTTGCGGCACAGGACCCTGAGGTGACCGAGGAGTTCGCCCCAGTCGAGGGATCCTATGCGGTAGGCCAGCAGGAGCGATCCGTACTGCCGGTTGGCGAAGATCATCTGCCGTCGCTTGGCCTCGGAGACGCCCGCCAGGGTGGACCGGGCGTCGGCGAGGGAGGGGTCGTCGATCGTGCGGTCCATCAGGTCCATGGCGATGCGGTGTTCCTGGATCAGGTTCGCCCGGTGGATCTCCTCCGTCATGCGCGCGAGCTGCCGTAGAAGCTCCGTCAGGAGCTCTTCCTGGCGCCGACGGCGACCGCCGCGGGCGAACGGCCCTCGCAGCAGGCCGAGGCCGGTCGCTAACGCGGAACCGAGACCGCGCGCGGCCAAATTCCGTGTGGCCATGTCAAGGCATCTTCCTGGATCCGGTGACCGTGCGCCGATCGGTGACGGGGCGGGCCGGGGCACGGCGGGCGTGGGCACTCCCCTGTCAAGCGTGCCCGCCGACTCAAGTCCGCGCGGGAGGCGTCCGGGGGGCGCACGGAAGCGACGCACCTCGCAAGTCGCCCGGAATCCTGAGGCATGTGTGCCCTTCGAGCGCCGCGCGCCCCGGACCTGAGCTCAGCCCCGCCCCTTCTCCGCGTCGTACCGCTCCCGGGCCTCCCGCACCTGCCCCATCCGCCGCGCCGTCCACTCCGCCAGCCCCCGCACCTGCTCCGCCGCCTCCCGGCCGAGGTCGGTCAGGGAGTAGTCGACGCGCGGGGGGATCACCGGCTTGGCGTCGCGGTGGATCATGCCGTCGCGTTCCAGGGTCTGGAGGGTCTGGGTCAGCATCTTCTCGCTGACCGGGCGGACGTCGCTGATCGCGCGGCGCAGTTCGCTGAAGCGGTACGGGCGGTCCATGAGGCTGATCAGGACCAGCACGCCCCAGCGGCTCGTGACGTGCTCCAGTACCAGGCGGTACGGGCACATCGTCTCGCCGTCGGGCCGCCATTCCTGCTCAGTCATGCTTACTGCCATGCCAGTACCTTACTTCAAAGTGGGTACTTTCCAATAGTTAGCGCCTCCCCTAGGGTCGATCGCAGATCACCCCACGAGGAGTTTCCACATGAGCATCGTCGTCACCGGAGCAACCGGACACCTGGGCCGCCACGTCGTCGAGCAGCTGCTGGAGAAGGTTCCGGCCGACCAGGTCACCGCCGTCGTCCGCACCCCCGAGAAGGCGGACGACCTCGCCGAGCGCGGCGTGAGGATCGCGGTCGCCGACTACAACGCGCCCGAGACCTTCGACGGCCTGTTCGCGGCCGGCGACAAGGTGCTGCTGGTCTCCGGCAACGAGTTCGACAAGGGCCGGGTCGGCCAGCACAAGGTCGTCATCGAGGCCGCGAAGGCCGCCGGCGTCGCCCTGCTCGCCTACACCAGCGCCCCGGGCAGCCTGAGCGCCGCGCTCGCCGACGACCACCGTGGCACCGAGGAGGCACTCACCGGCTCCGGCGTGCCCTACGTCCTGCTGCGCAACGGCTGGTACCACGAGAACTACACCGAGAACCTCGCCCCCGTGCTGGAGCACAGCGCCGTCGTGGCCGCCGCCGGTGAGGGCCGCGTCTCCTCCGCCTCGCGCGCCGACTACGCCGCTGCCGCCGTCGCCGTACTGACCGGTGAGGGGCACGAGAACCAGACGTACGAGCTGGGTGGCGACGAGGCGTGGAGCTTCGCCGAGTACGCGGCCGAGCTCAGCCGGCAGACCGGCAAGGAGATCGCCTACAGCGCCGTCTCCGGCGAGGTCATGAAGGGCATCCTCGGCGGCGCCGGGATGCCGGAGCCGTTCGCCGACATCCTCGTCGGCGTGGACGCCTCCATGGCCAAGGGCGAGCTGGTCGTCTCCTCCGGCGACCTGTCCCGTCTCGCCGGGCGTCCCACCACGCCGCTCTCCGAGGCCATCGCCGCCGCGCTCAAGGGCTGACACCCCCGGCGATCAGCACCCCCGGCTGTCATGACCGTATGGCGATACGGGCATGACAGCCGGGGGTGATCGGCGCTACCTTCTTCCAGGCGAGTACGACCAGAGGGAGGGCCCGTGAGCGGGAAGCCGAGGGGCGAGCGGCACATAGGTTTGCTGAACGGCTTCGCGGCTTATGGGATGTGGGGGCTGTTCCCCCTGTACTTCCCGCTGCTGAAGCCCGCCGAGCCCTTCGAGGTGCTGGCCCACCGGATGGTGTGGTCCCTCGCCGTGGTCGCCGTGGCCCTGCTGGTCATACGGCGCTGGAAGTGGGCCGGTGAGCTGCTGCGCCGGCCGCGCCGGCTCGCGCTCATCGCCGTCGCCTCGACCGTCATCGCCGTGAACTGGGGCGTCTACATCTGGGCCGTGAACAACGACCGGGTCGTCGAGGCCTCGCTCGGCTACTTCATCAACCCGCTGGTCACCATCGCGATGGGCGTGCTGCTCCTGAAGGAACGGCTGCGTCCCGTGCAGTGGGCTGCGGTCGGGATCGGCTTCGCCGCGGTCCTGGTCCTCACCATCGGCTACGGCCGGCCACCGTGGATCTCGCTCGTCCTCGCCTTCTCCTTCGCCACCTACGGCCTGGTGAAGAAAAAGGTGGGCCTCGGCGGCCTGGAGTCGCTGGCCGCCGAGACCGCCATCCAGTTCCTGCCGGCCCTGGCCTATCTGCTGTGGCTGACGGCCGACGGCGGCTCCACCTTCACCACCGAGGGCCCCGGTCACGCGGCGCTCCTCGCCACCCTCGGCCTCGTCACCGCGCTGCCGCTGATCTGCTTCGGAGCGGCGGCCATCCGCGTGCCGCTGTCCACGCTGGGCCTGCTGCAGTACCTGGCGCCCGTCTTCCAGTTCCTGCTCGGCATCCTCTACTTCCGCGAGGCCATGCCCGCCGAGCGCTGGGCCGGGTTCGCGCTGGTCTGGCTGGCTCTGACGCTGCTGACCGCCGACGCCTGGCGCTCCGCGCGCCGCTCCGCCCGCGCGCTGAGGGCCGAGACCAGCAGGCCGAGCGCCACCATCACGACCGGCACCACCAGCGCCGTACGGAACGCGGACAGCGTCTCCTCGGGCCCGGATCCGGTGGACGCGAGGCCGTAGACGGCCGTGACCGCGGAAATCCCGATCGCGGAGCCGAACTGGGTCGCGGTGGTCAGCAGCCCGCTCGCCAGGCCCTGCTCCTCCTCGGCGACCCCTTCCGTCGCCGCGATCGTCAGCGGACCGTAGGCCAGCGCGAACGCGGTGCCCGCGACGAACAGCGCCGGCAGCATGACGAGATACGGCCAGTCCATGCCGACCGGCAGGAACAGCGCGTAGGCGACGACGGCCAGCGCGAAGCCGCCGACGATCACGCGGGTGTTGCCGTAGCGGGCGACCAGCTTCGGGGTGAGGGTCGGGGCCAGGACCGTGTCGCAGCCCATGATCACCAGCGCGAGCGCGGTCTGGAGAGAGGACCAGCCGCGCAGTTCCTGAAGGTAGAGCGTCACGACGAACTGGAAGCCGAAGAAGGCGCCGACGAAGAGCAGCGCCCCGAGGTCGGCCCGGACGACCGGCCCCACGCGCAGGATGCCCAGCCGGACCAGCGGATCGGCGGCCCGGCGCTCGACGGCCACGAAGACGCCGGCCAGCAGCACCGCGACGAGGGCCGCGGCC
This sequence comes from Streptomyces cupreus, assembly GCF_014257025.1. Classification (GTDB taxonomy): domain Bacteria; phylum Actinomycetota; class Actinomycetes; order Streptomycetales; family Streptomycetaceae; genus Streptomyces; species Streptomyces cupreus. Next base: position 10,034 of record NZ_JACMSF010000005.1, on the reverse strand, counting down.
GCGGTGAGCGGCCAGTCGTCCAGGCCGTGTTCCAGGCGTACGACGGTGTAGGCGGCCAGCAGCATGGCGCCGGCGGCAATGATCGCGCCGGGCAGGTCGAAGCCCCGTCCGCGCTCGCGCGGACCGTCCTGCCGGGGAACCAGGCGCACGGCCGCGATGAGCAGCGCGGCGGCCAGCAGGACCGGTGCGAAGAAGACCCACCGCCAACCGAGTTCGGTGAGCAGTCCGCCGGCCACCAGGCCGAAGGAGAATCCGCCGGCGGCCGTACCGGCGAAGATCAGCAGGGCCTTGTTGCGCCGAGGGCCCTCCTCGTACGACGTCGTGATCAGCGACAGGGCGGCCGGGGTCATGAAGGCGGACGCGACGCCGGTGACGAAGCGGGCGAGGATCAGCATCCAGCCCTCGGTGGCGAAACCGCCGAGGCCGGAGAAGCCCAGGAAGACGGTGAGCCAGAGCAGGAACATCCGGCGTCTGCCCAGCAGGTCGGCGGCCCGGCCGCCCAGCAGGGTGAAACCGGCGTAACCGAGGACGTAGGCGCTCATGACCCAGGCCGCGGTGCCGGTCGTGAGCCCCAGATCGGCTCTGATCGACGGGATCGCGACGGCCATCATGGCGACGTCGATGCCCTCCAGGAAAATCGTTCCGCAGAGGACGAACAGCAGCGCCCAGGCGCGGGTGCCCATGTCAACACTCCATGAGTAGGGGGCGGTTACGCGACTGAGGGTCGGTTCCCTCTTGTAACCACCCCCACCCTGCGGCAGCATCGGCAGACATGGAAGAAGGCACTTCGAAGTCACCGAGTAACTGCGCGAGCACCGTGGACTACGGCGACGCCGACCCCTTCCAGTGGGACACCCGGGAAGACTGCCAGGTACGGCAGATCCTGGACAGGGTGGCCGACAAGTGGTCGCTGCTCGTGATCGCCCTGCTGGACAACCGGAGGCTGCGCTTCACCGAACTGCGGCGCGAGATCGACGGGGTCAGCCAGCGGATGCTGACCGTGACGCTGCGCCAGTTGGAGCGGGACGGGCTGGTGAAGCGGACCGTGCACCCGGTGGTGCCGCCGCGGGTGGAGTACGAACTGACGCCGCTGGGCGGGACCTTGCACGCGACGATCCAGTCGCTGGTGACCTGGACGGAGCAGCACCAGCAGGAGATCGCTCAGGCTCGGGAGGCGTACGACAAGCGGGAGGCGGAGCCGGTTTAGGCGCGTTGTTCGAGGTCAGCGGCTTTTGTCAGTGTCAGCCGATATAAGTGACCTCATGACGCAGACCCCTGATCCCGCATCAGCACCCGCGCCGCTGCACTGGAAACTCGTCATCGACTGCGCCCACCCGCAGTCGCAGGCGGACTTCTGGGCCGCCGCGCTGCACTACGAGGTCGAGGACAACAACGCGCTCATCGAGCGGCTGCTGGAGCTCGGCGCGCTGCCGCGCGAGGCGACCGTCGAGTTCCACGCCCGTCTGGCCTTCCGGGACCTGGTCGCCGTACGGCATCCCGGCGACCCGTACGACCAGGACAGCGGGACCGGGCTCGGGCGGCGGCTGCTGTTCCAGCGGGTGCCGGAGGAGAAGACCGTCAAGAACCGGCTCCATCTCGACCTGCACGCACCCGAGGGACAGCGGGAGGCGGAGGTCGAGCGGCTGAGAAAGCTCGGCGCGAGTGTGCTGCGGGAGGTCAAGGAGCCGTCAGGACAGTGGGTCGTGATGGCGGATCCGGAGGGGAACGAGTTCTGCGTGCAGTGAGCCGACGGATGGCGCCCGGTATACGAACATGCTGTCCAGATAGCGCTCTTGACGGAGCGTCAGCCACAGCTTCACCATCCAGGCACCCCATTCGCTGTGGAATCCCTGTGATTCCCAAGGAATTCGGAGCCCCCCACCATGAAGCTCTCGGTTCCCGGGCGTGTCACGGCCACCGCCGTCGTCGCGTCCGTCACTCTCCTGCTCGGCGGATCCATAGCCGGGGCGGCCCCCGCCCCGGAGTCCGCGGTGGCCGCCGCCCCCGACATCCCCGTGGCCGACGTCAAGGCCCATCTGGCCCAGCTTCAGTCCATCGCCACCGCCAACGGCGGCAACCGCGCGCACGGCCGCGCCGGTTACAGAGCCTCCCTCGACTTCGTGAAGGCCAAGCTCGACGCCGCCGGATTCACCACCACCGTCCAGCAGTTCACCGCCTCCGGACGCGTCGGCTACAACCTGATCGCCGACTGGCCCGGCGGCGACCCCGACCAGGTCCTCATGGCTGGCTCGCACCTCGACAGCGTGAGCTCCGGCGCCGGGATCAACGACAACGGCTCCGGCTCGGCGGCCGTACTGGAGACCGCCCTCGCCGTGTCCCGCGCGAGCCTTCAGCCCACCAAGCATCTGCGGTTCGCCTGGTGGGGCGCGGAGGAGCTGGGGCTCGTCGGCTCCCGGTACTACGTCAACAACCTGTCCTCGGCGAACCGCGCGAGGATCAGCGGCTATCTGAACTTCGACATGATCGGCTCGCCCAACCCCGGCTACTTCGTCTACGACGACGATCCGGCGATCGAGAAGACCTTCAAGGACTACTTCACCGGCATCGGTGTCCCGACGGAGATCGAGACCGAGGGCGACGGACGGTCCGACCACGCGCCCTTCAAGAGCGCGGGCGTACCGGTCGGCGGGCTGTTCACCGGCGCCGGCCGCACCAAGTCCTCGGCGCAGGCGGCCAAGTGGGGCGGCACGGCCGGGCAGGCCTTCGACCGCTGCTACCACTCGTCCTGCGACACGACGTCCAACATCAACGACACGGCACTGAACCGGAACAGCGACGCGCTCGCCTACGCGGTGTGGGAGCTGTCCTCCTAGGGCTGCCCACGGACACGCTCTAAGGCTGCCTTCGGACGCGCTCCGTGAGCCGGCCCATGCGGGTCCTGGCCGACTCCAGCTTCTCGGCGTCCTCGGCGGCCGGGCCGTCCTGCGCGGTGAGGGCGGCCCACAGGGCGATCAGGTCGTGGCCAAGACGCAGGCCCTGCTCGGGGTCGCGTACGGCACGCCAGGCGGTGGCCGCGCTCAGGACGTTGCCGTAGGCGGCCTCGGCGTCCTGGGCGCGGTGGTGTATCCGGGCCAGGTCAAGGGAGAGGGCGAAGGCGTGCGCCGGATCGCCTGCCAAGTAGGCGATGTAGGCGGTCAGTTCACGGAGCTGGAGCACCTCGGGGTGCTCGGGGCCCAGTGACTGCGAGGCCTGCGCCACGGTCCGCCGCGCGAGCTCCGCCGCCTCCTGAGTGCGCCCGGCCCGGACGGCCTCGTTGATCCTGGTCACCGGTTCCGCGAGGAAGGTGGCGGTGGGGGGCTCGTCGCCGAGTACGGCTTCGGCGACGGCATCGAAGCCTCGGGGTGGGGTCGGGGGTTTGGGGGTCGGGTCCAGGGCGGGGTCGAGGGCTGGGTCGAAGGCCGGGTCCGGGGTTGCCTTCCGGGGCGGTTGCGCAGCGGCTGGAGCCGGGCGCGCGTCAGCGGGAATCGACTGCGCATCGGCGGGCGTCGGCCGCACATCGATCGGATTCGGCGGCGCATCGATCGGATTCGGCGGCGCATCGACCGGAGTCGGCGGCGCGTCCATCACCGGTGGCGGGCCGAACTCACCCACCGGCGGAGCGACCGTGCCGGGCGCGGGGTCCTGGACGGCCCGTAGGGGGAACGTCGGGGCGGGGTCGGTGACCGGGCGCAGGAGATGAGTGGGCCTGTCCCGGGTCGGCCGCGGCTCCTCCTCCGGAAGGGCAGCTCGCGGCGCTGTGTCCACCGGCTCCCCCGTCAGCGCACTCGACCCGTCCAGATTCACCTGGAGCGGCACGGCGTACCCGATCCGGTCGTCCTGGATCGTCGCCCGTACGGGGTTTCCGGTCGCGAGAGCGATGCGGTGGAGGTGGTTCAGGACGGTCTGCTGGATCTCCTCGCCCGGGACCGCCGAGACCGGGACCCCACCGACCGACGCGCCGCCCGCGCCGGTCGCCGGAACGCGGACCTCGATCGGCGCCGCCGTAGAAGCCGTCGGATCCACCGCCCGCTCCTCCCCCTGTTCCCGCTTCTTCGCGCGGCTGAGTCGAGACATCGGTTCCTCACTCCCTGGCAACACCTACCGTCGAGTCTCTCCGCAGGTCCCCGGTGCACACGTCACCGGGTCGTCACAGCCTCGTTCCAGGAACTGACCCCCCGTCACACCGACACCCCGGCCACCCCGAAGATCGTTGGCGTGAAAGGGAGGAACGCGGGCATGCGGACTGACGTGCAGCAAGGACCGGAAATCTGGATCCGCGGGCCGGTGGCCGTACCGGAAGAGCCCGCACCACCCGCCGGGGTGACCCCCCGGCGCTACTCCTGGGTCGGCACCCACGGCGGCGCCGGTGTCACCACGCTGGCCTCCGTCTACGGCGGCCACGACTGCGGGCGCGAGTGGCCGGGGCCCGGTGACCCGCAGTCCGTCCTGCTGGTCGGCCGTACGCACGCCGCCGGCCTCGACGCCGTGCTGCGGGCGCTGGAGGCCTTCCGATACGGACAGGTGCCGCCCGGGGTCGACCTGGACGCGGTCGTGCTCGTCGCCGATGCGCCGGGGCGGCTGCCGCGTCCGCTCGCCCAGCGGGTGAAGGCGATCGAGGAGGTCATCGACGTGTACCGCGTGCCCTGGGTCCAGGCCTGGCGGCTCGGCGAGACCGACGGGCGGCCGCCCCGGGAGGCCGCGGCGCTGGCCCGCCTCACAGGAACCGGGCGACGGTAGCGGGCGGACTCCGGAAATCCCCCTCGCCAGATTATTGCGTACGCATATAATGCAGATGCAGTTTGTTCGCACACGCCGACCATTCGCATCCTGGGGGACCCATGACCCGCCGTTTCCTGTTCGTCCTCGGCAGCAGCCGCGACGACGGCAACACCGAGACGCTCGCCCGCCGTGCCGCCGAACAGTTGCCCGAGGACGTCGAGCAGCAGTGGATCGATCTCGCCGCGCATCCGCTGCCGGACTTCGTGGATCTGCGCCACGACAGCGACCGTGTCCGCCCGACGGAGGGCAATGTCGCGCTGCTGCTCGACGCCACCCTCGCGGCGACGGACATCGTGATCGTCTCCCCGCTGTACTGGTACTCGGTGTCCGCCCACACCAAGCGCTACCTCGACTACTGGGCCGGCTGGCTGCGCACCCCCGGCCTCGACTTCAAGCCGACGATGGCCGGGCGCACCCTGTGGGGAGTCACCGTGCTCGCCGAGCACGAGCCGGCGGTCGCCGACCCGCTGATCGGCACGCTCAACAACTCGGCCGCGTACATGGGGATGCGTTTCGGCGGGGTGCTGCTCGGCAACGGCAGCAAGCCCGGTGACGTACTCAATGACGCCGAGGCGCTGACCCGCGCGAAGGCGTTCTTCCAGGGGGAGACTCCGCTCGCGCGGTTCCCCCACGAAAGCTAAGCGGTGATGTCCTTCGCCGTGAACCGCGCCCAGGCCGCCGAGCCGAACACCCCGGCGTACAGGGCCTGGAGGCCGAGGTTCTTGACCAGGTCGTCCCAGTAGATCGGGTCGCGCATCAGGTCCGCGAAGGACAGCCAGTAGTGCGAGAAGAAGTACGGCTGGAGCGCGTCCAGCTGGGGGATCTGGTCGAGGATCTGGATCGTGATCAGCAGGCCCACGGTCGTCGCCATCGCCGCGATGCCGCTGTTGGTCAGGGTGGAGACGAACAGGCCGAGCGCCGCGACGCCGGTCAGTGAGGCGGCGACGATCAGCGCGATGAGCAGCGCGCGGCCGAGTCCCTCGGTGAAGCTGATCTGTGTGCCGGAGATCGTCGTCAGGTCTCCCAGCGGGAAGAGCAGCGCGCCGACCGTCAGCGCCGAGACCGCGACCACGAGCGTGGCCAGCAGACAGAAGGCCATCGTGGTCGCGTACTTGGTGAGCAGCAGCCGGGTGCGGCCGGCGGGGGCGACCAGGAGGTAGCGCAGGGTGCCCGCGTTGGCCTCGCCGGCGATGGCGTCGCCCGCGACGACGCCGATGGCCATCGGCAGGAAGAACGGCAGCGTCGCGGCGAGCGCGGTGAACACCAGGAACAGGCCGTTGTTGGTGATCTGCGAGATGAACGCGGGTCCCTCGCCACCGCCGCCACCGACCGAACCGCCGTCCCCGGTCTCGATCTTCACGGCGACCCCGACCAGGACCGGCACGGCCGCGAGGACGCCCAGCAGGGCGAGGGTGCGCCAGCGGCGGAGTGTCGTACGCAACTCGTTGCGCAGGAGCCCGAAGGTCCACAACACACTCGCCGGGCGGGTGAGTTCAGCCTGCGACATCGAAGCCCTCCCCCGTCAGTGCCACGAACGCGTCCTCCAGGGAGGGCCGTTCGACGCCGAAGCCGCGGACGCGGACGCCCGCCGTCACCAGAGCGGCGTTGAGATCCGCGAGATCGCGATCGGGCGGTTCGGCCGTCACCTGGTCCTCGGTGACCACGACATCACCCGCGCCCTGTTCCTTCAGCACCCGGGCGGCGTCCGCGGTGTCGGGGGTGGTGACCACGAGCCTGCCGCGCATCCCGGCCGCGAGGTCGCCGACCGCGCCCTGGGTGATGAGCCGGCCCTGGGCCATCACGGCCGCGTGGGTGCACACCTGCTCGATCTCGTCGAGGAGGTGGGAGGAGAGGAAGACGGTCGTGCCGTCGGAGGCCAGCTCCCGTATCAACGAGCGGATCTCGCGCATGCCCTGCGGGTCGAGACCGTTGGTCGGCTCGTCCAGCACCAGGAGCCGGCGTGGCTGGAGCAGGGCCGCCGCGAGGCCGAGCCGCTGTTTCATGCCGAGCGAGTACGCCCTGGCCTTCTTGCCCGCGGCGGCCGTCAGGCCCACCCGGTCCAGCGCCGCCGCGATGCGCTGACGCCGGGTGCGCGGGTCGGCGGTCGGGTCCCCGGCGTCGTAGCGCAGGAGGTTGTCGCGACCCGAGAGGAAGCCGTACAGGGCGGGGCCCTCGATGAGGGCTCCTACCTGCGGGAGGACTGTGCGGGTGGCGCGGGGCATGGGACGGCCGAGGACTCGGGCCGTGCCGGAGGTGGGTTCGATCAGGCCCATCAGCATCCGGATGGTGGTGGTCTTGCCGGAGCCGTTGGGGCCGAGGAAGCCGAAGACGCTGCCCGCCGGGACGGTCAGATCGAGACCGTCCACGGCGAGTTGTCCGCCGCGGTAGCGCTTGGTGAGCGCGCGGGTGACGATCACGCTGTCACCCGCGTCGGGCTGCTCCGGTCCTGGCTCCGCGGCGGACATGTCAGTCATGGGTGCCTTATTACCCGGCGTTGGCGGCCTTGACCAGCGCGTCCTTGGTGACCGCGCCGACGTAGACCTTGCCGTCGTCGGTGATCAGGGCGTTGACCAGGCGGGTCTTGAAGACTGTGCCCTCGCCGAACCTGCCCTTCACCTTGTCGCCGAGGGAGTCCATGAAGCCGCCGAGGTCGCCGCCGACCTCGGAGCCGGAGGGAATGCCCTCGCCGCCGGTGTCGAGGACGGCGACGGAGTTCCAGCCCTCGCCGATGACCTGCGGTTCGCCCTCGGGTTTCGCCGGCTCGTGGGTGTGCTCCTCCTCCGGTGCGACCTCGCCCTCCTCGGTGACCTTCGCGCCCTTCGGCGGGGTGAACTCGAAGGTGGACGCGGCCGGCTTGGCAAAGCTGACCTGGGTGAAGCCCGCGTCCACCACGGCGGCGCCGCCGCTCGACGGGGTGAGCGTGAACTTCAGCGGCATGCCGGTCTTGGCGTCCACGGCCACGGTGATGGCGCCGACCGTGGTGCCGGACTGCTTGGGCTTGATGAGCAGCCGATAGGCGTCCCGGCCCGCGACCTGGGCGGTGCCGTCGACGGTGACGGACGTGGTGTCGTCGACCGACTTCAGGGCCTCCTCGGTGAGGTCCTTGGGCGTGGCCGGGACCTCCTTCTGCTGCTCGGCGCTCTCTTCGGCGGTGCCGTGGAAGACCTCGTTGGAGGCGCTGTCGTAGCCCCAGACGTCCTTGCCGTTGTGGATGAGGCTGTACTCGGCGGCGTTCTCCAGCAGGGAGAGCTTCTGCCGGTCCGGGCCGTCGGCGGCGACGCGCAGGGTGTGCGTGCCGGACACCAGCTCGGTGAGCTTGGCCGACGGATCGGCGGACGAACCGTCCCCGGACTCCATCGCCCCGGACGCCAGCGAGCTCTCAAGCCCGCCGAGGTCGGGCAGGCCCAGATCGGTGCTGATCCTCACCGTCCCGGACAGCTGCTGTACGTCGGACTCGGCGATCTTCTCGATGAGTTGCTGTGCGCTGATCTCCGGCAGGTCGGGGTCGCCGGAGTCGGCGATGGCGGGGACGAGACCGATGGTCGCCGCCGCCACGCCCACCACCACGACCGGGACGACGTACCGCGCGGCTTTGCGCCGCCCCGCGCGCAGGTCGTCGGTCTCGTCCGCGGTTGTGCTGTCGTCGGATTCGTACGGTGCCATGTGTGCCTTACCTCCGTCGTCGGCGGCGGCCTGCCAACTCCCGTGCGTCCAGCCCGTAGCCGCCATTCTCACCCGAATCGGTGAGGAGTGGTGTTTTCCGTTGTCACCATCTGACCAAATCGGCCGACGGGAAGCGTCAGACCGCGGGCTCAACTCCGTGTACACCTGCGGTATGACATGAGAGGGCGGCGCCTCCCCCGACCCGTAGGGGTCGTGCGGGAGAACGCCGCCGCTCTGCTGCTCGATCAGCCCTGGATGAACACGTAGTCCGCCTTGTACGGGACGCCCACGATGGTGCCCGGAGTGCAGGAGCCGGCCGGGGCGACGCCGCCGACGGTGTTCAGGCGGAGGATCTCCGCGGTGTGCGCGAGCAGGCCCCGGTGCTTGCCGGACTGAGTGGCCTTCAGATCCAGCTCGGGGATGTTCCCGTCCCCGTTGGGCGTCCGGCTGAGGACGGATCCGGTGACCGCGCTGCGGTCGGGCGCGATCCACTGCGGGATACCGGAGTTGGGCTTGACGAAGGAGTGCGCGATCGGTCCGGCGAGCAGGGCGCTGACGTCCCGCTGGGCGAAGGCGTGGCCGCCGCCCTCGGCCGGCTTGCACTCGTAGATCTGCTCGCCCTTGATGACGGACGCCTGGAAGTTGTGAAGCGCGTGGCGGAAGTCGAAGTCGGTGGTCACCTTGTGGAGCTGGCCGCGGACGGCGCCGCCCGGGAACTCGGCGGTGTGCAGGTTGGCGTAGAACGAACCGGGGTCGGACTTCAGCGAGTCGAGCAGAGCCTGGTCGGTGACCTTGACGGTGCCGGTGACGGTCTTGCCCTTGCCGCCGGCGAGCAGCTCGGTGAAGTCGACCTTGACGCGGCCGTTGGTGCCCTTGGCGCCCTGGTGGAGGTGGAGCGCGGTGGGCTTGTCGACGCCGCGCCACTTGACGGCGACGGAGACCTTGTCGCCCTTGACCTGGATGAACTGGAGCGCGGTGCCGTCCTTGTCCCCGACGGCGGGGCCGCCCGCGACAGGCACCTCGTTCGCGCCGCGGAGTCCGGCGGCGAGGATGGTCCCGTGGTCGCCGGTGTCGCTGGTGGCCGAGGCCGAGGTGGGAACAGCGGCGGCGGCCAACGCCACGGCGGCGACGATCAGGCTCTTGCGCATGAACTTTTCTCCCCGTTTGTCCGCCGACGCCCCCTGCGTCGGCTTCTGGGCATGAATACGGGGAGGATCTGGTTTTGGACTCAGTCCAGGAATGTGGCGTGCGTCACACCAGGGGCATTGCATTCAGGGCGGTCAACCCGCCCGATGCACCACCGCGTCGCACAGCTCCATGAGCGCGGCCTTCGCGTCACACTCCGGCAAGGGCGCCAGCGAAGCCCGCGCGTCCTCCGCATAGCGCACGGTGTCCCGTCGCGCCTGCTCCAGCGCCGGATGCACCCGCAGCGCGGTCAGCGCCTCCGCGTGCCGTACATCGTCGGTCAGGTCGGAGTCGAGCAGCTCGCAGAGCGCGATGTCCTCGGCCAGCCCCAGCCGCTGCGCCCGCTCACGCAGCCGCAGCACCGGCAGCGTAGGAATCCCCTCGCGCAGATCCGTACCCGGCGTCTT
>NZ_JACMSF010000049.1 GCF_014257025.1 Streptomyces cupreus | reverse complement strand
CTCGCGGGCCTCGCCGGGGCCGTTCACGACGCAGCCCATGACCGCGACGCGGAGGGGGACCTCCATGCCGGTCAGGCCCGCGGTGACTTCCTCCGCCAGCTTGTAGACGTCCACCTGGGCACGGCCGCAGGACGGGCAGGAGACGATCTCCAGGCCACGCTGCTTGAGGTTCAGGGACTCCAGGATCTGAAGGCCGACCTTGACCTCCTCGGCGGGCGGCGCCGACAGGGACACGCGGATCGTGTCGCCGATGCCCTGGGACAGCAGCGCTCCGAACGCCACCGCCGACTTGATCGTGCCCTGGAACGCCGGGCCCGCCTCCGTCACACCGAGGTGCAGCGGGTAGTCGCACTGGGCGGCGAGCTGCTTGTACGCCTCGATCATGACGACCGGGTCGTTGTGCTTGACGGAGATCTTGATGTCCCGGAAGTCGTGCTCCTCGAAGAGGGAGGCTTCCCACAGGGCGCTCTCGACCAGTGCTTCGGGCGTCGCCTTGCCGTACTTCTGGAGCAGTCGCCGGTCCAGCGAGCCCGCGTTCACACCGATGCGGATCGGCGTGCCGTGGTCCTTCGCCGCCTTCGCGATCTCCTTGACCTTGTCGTCGAACTGCTTGATGTTGCCCGGGTTCACCCGGACCGCGGCGCAGCCGGCCTCGATGGCCGCGAAGACGTACTTCGGCTGGAAGTGGATGTCCGCGATCACCGGGATCTGGGACTTGCGGGCGATGGTGGCGAGCGCGTCCGCGTCGTCCTGCGTGGGGCAGGCGACCCGCACGATCTGGCAGCCGGACGCCGTCAGCTCGGCGATCTGCTGAAGGGTCGCGCCGATGTCGGACGTACGGGTCGTCGTCATCGACTGGACGGAGACCGGGGCGTCGCCGCCCACCGCGACCGTGCCGACCTGGATCTGCCGGCTCTTCCGACGCTCGGCAACCCTGGTCGGAACGGACGGCATGCCGAGAGAAATCGCAGTCATCTGCTGTGCAACCCCAAGTCGTGGATCAAGGTCCGGTCCCGTCAGCGGCGGGCTCCAGGCTTCGAGATTACGGCACGAGCGATCGTCGGAGCACATCCCGGCCCGCAAACCCACTCAATGGTGGGCGGCCGGGAACCCAGGGTCCCCGGCCGCCGCGAACTCCGTATGACTAGGAGATTCTCACCGGGTTAACCACGTCCGCGATCAGGACGAGAAGGGTGAAGCAGACGAAGATCCCGGCGACGACGTACGCCACCGGCATCAGCTTCGCCACGTCGAACGGGCCCGGGTCCGGGCGGCGCAGCACCTTCGCGGTGTTGCGGCGCAGCGACTCCCACATCGCGCCCGCGATATGGCCGCCGTCGAGCGGCAGCAGCGGGAGCATGTTGAACAGGAACAGGGAGAGGTTGAAGCCGGCGACCAGCATGACCGCCATGGCGAGCTGCTGGGACGCGGGGATGTCGAGGGTGAAGATCTCGCCGCCGACCCGGGCCGCGCCGACCACACCCATGGGTGAGTCGGCCTCGCGCTCGCCGTCGCCGAAGGCCGCGTCCCACAGGGCCGGGATCTTGCCGGGCAGGGCGGCCAGGGAGTCGACGGCGTCGCCGACCCGGTCGCCCATCCAGGCCACCGAGTCACCGAAGTCCTGTTTCACGATGCCGGTGGCGGCGCTGAAGCCGAGGAAGCCCGCGGTGACGTACTCGCCCTGGACGATCTGGCCGCTGGAGTCCTTCTTGGCGACCTGGTTGGTGGCGATCTTCGCCGTGAGGGTGACCTCCTCGCCGTCCCGGTCAACGACGATCGGCACCTCCTTGCCGGGGTTGGCGCGGATCAGATCGGAGAGCTTGTTCCAGTCGTCGGTGCGGACGCCGTCGAAGGCGAGGATCTTGTCGCCGGCCTTGAGGCCCGCCGCGGCGGCAGGGGAGGCCGGGTCGGACTTCTCGCAGGTGTCGCGGTTCTCGCTCTGGGCGATGACGCACTGGGAGACCGAGCTGACGGCGGTGGTCTGCTGGGAAATGCCGAAGCCCATCAGCACGGTGAGGAAGAGGCCGATCGCGAGGACCAGGTTCATGAAGGGGCCCGCGAACATCACGATGACCCGCTTCCACGGCTTGCGCGTGTAGAAGAGGCGGGTCTCGTCACCCGGCCTGAGCTCCTCGAACGCGGCCTCGCGGGCGTCCTCGATCATGCCGCGCCAGGGTGAGGTGGAGCGGGCCTCCAGGCGGCCGTCGGGGCCGGGCGGGAACATGCCGATCATGCGGATGTAGCCGCCGAACGGGATGGCCTTGATGCCGTACTCCGTCTCGCCCTTCTTGCGCGACCAGACCGTCGGGCCGAAGCCGACCATGTACTGGGGCACGCGGATGCCGAAGAGCTTGGCGGTGGACAGGTGCCCCAGCTCGTGCCACGCGATCGAGAACAGCAGCCCGACGGCGAAGACCACTATGCCGAGGATGAACATCAAGGTCGTCATGCACGCGCCTCCGCCGTCTGTGCCGCCAGTTCCCGGGCCCGGGTGCGCGCCCAGGTCTCCGCTTCGAGGACGTCCGCGACGGTGAGTGAGGTTCCCGTGACCGGGGTGCCGTGCTCCTGGACCACCCGTGTCACGGTCTCCATGATCCCGTTGAACGGCAGCGCGCCGACCCGGAAGGCCTCCACGCACTCCTCGTTGGCGGAATTGAACACCGCCGGGGCCGTGCCCGCGAGCTCGCCGACATGGCGGGCGAGGTTCACCGACGGGAACGCGTCGTTGTCGAGCGGGAAGAACTCCCACGTCGAGGCCTTGCTCCAGTCGAAGGCGGGCGCCGCGTCGGGGACGCGCTCGGGCCAGCCAAGACCGATGGCGATCGGCCCGCGCATGTCGGGGGGCGTCGCCTGGGCGATCGTGGATCCGTCGGTGAACTCGACCATCGAGTGCACATACGACTGGGGGTGCACGACGACCTCAATGCGGTCGAAGGGAATGTCGTAGAGGAGATGCGCCTCGATGACTTCCAGGCCCTTGTTGACGAGGGTCGCGGAGTTGATGGTGATCACCGGGCCCATGGCCCAGGTGGGGTGGGCGAGGGCGTCCTCGACGGTGACATGCGCCAGCTGGTCCTTCGTACGGCCGCGGAAGGGGCCGCCGGACGCCGTGACGACGAGCCTGCGCACGTCCGCGCGCGTGCCGGAGGCAAGGGCCTGGAACAGCGCCGCGTGCTCGGAGTCGACCGGGATGATCTGGCCCGGCTTGGCGAGCGCTTTGACCAGCGGGCCGCCGACGATGAGCGACTCCTTGTTGGCGAGCGCGAGGGTGCGGCCCGCCTCCAGGGCGGCGAGGGTCGGGGCGAGGCCGATCGAGCCGGTGATGCCGTTGAGGACGGTGTGACAGTCGGAGGCGGCGACCTGGGTTGCGGCCTCAGGGCCGGCGAGGATCTCGGGGAGCGGCTCGCCGGCGCCGTACCGCGCGCTCAGGGCCTCGCGCAGCTCCGGTACGGCGTCCTCGCGGGCGACGGCGACCGTGCGGACCTTCAGTCGGTGGGCCTGCTCGGCGAGGAGGGCGACGCGGCCGCCGTTGGCGGAGAGCGCGGTGACCCGGAAGCGGTCGGGGTTGCGCAGCACGAGGTCGATGGCCTGGGTGCCGATCGACCCGGTGGAGCCGAGGATCACCACGTCCTTCGGGCCGTCTCCCGCGACGGGGTCGTACACCAGGTGCGGGTCGGCGAGTGGGGCTGGAGAGTCGCTCATCCCTCCATTGTTGCCGCAACGGGTGACCAGGAGGACAGGGCGGTCCCCCTCACGGGGGCGGAAGGGGAACGCCCTGTCGGTGGTCGGTCAGCGGATCGGGCGGTGGACGTTCTCCCGTTCGCTCGGGCCGGGGGTCGCGTCGGCGATCCAGGGGCCGTCGCCGGAGGGGTCGACGATGCCCTGCTCCAGCCATGCGTAGGTGCCGGACATGACGCCCTTGACGACCTTGCGGTCGAGGTCGTCGGTGTTGGTCCACAGCCGTCCGAAGAGCTCCTCGACGCGGATGCGGGACTGTCGGCAGAAGGCATCGGCGAGCTGGTAGGCCTCGCGGCCGTGCTCGCCCCGGGAACGCAGATGCTCGGCGCGCACGCAGACCGCGCTCATCGCGAACAGTTCCGCGCCGATGTCGACGATCCGGGCGAGGAAGCCCTGCTTGGACTCCATCCGGCCCTGCCAGCGGGACATGGCGTAGAAGGTGGAGCGGGCGAGCTTGCGGGAGGTGCGTTCGACGTAGCGCAGATGGGACGAGAGGTCCACGTCTCGCTTGAACTCGCCGTAGGAGTAGGGAAGTTGACCCTGGCCCGCGACCAGTTTCGGCAGCCACTTGGCGTAGAAGACGCCCGCGTTGGCGCCCGCCTTCGCCTTGTCCTGGAGGGACTTCTCCGGGTCGATGAGGTCGCCGGCCACCGAGAGGTGGGCGTCGACGGCCTCGCGGGCGATGAGGAGATGCATGATCTCCGTCGAGCCCTCGAAGATGCGGTTGATGCGCAGATCGCGCAGGACCTGCTCGGCGGGGACCGCGCGCTCCCCGCGCGCCCGGAGCGACTCGGCCGTCTCGAAGCCGCGTCCGCCGCGGATCTGGACGAGCTCGTCGGCCATCAGCCAGCCCATCTCGGAGGCGTACAGCTTGGCCAGGGCGCCTTCGATCCGGATGTCGTTGCGGTCCTCGTCGGCCATCTGCGAGGCCAGGTCGAGTACGGCCTCCAGGGCGAAGGTGGTGGCCGCGATGAAGGAGATCTTCGAGCCGACCGCCTCGTGCTGGGCGATGGGCTTGCCCCACTGTTCACGCGCCGCCGACCACTCGCGGGCGATCTTCAGGCACCACTTGCCGGCGGCCACGCAGGACGCGGGCAGCGACAGCCGCCCGGTGTTCAGCGTGGTGAGCGCGATCTTCAGCCCCGCGCCCTCCGGGCCGACGCGGTTGGCGGCGGGGACCCGGACCTGGTGGAAGCGGGTGACGCCGTTCTCGATGCCGCGCAGGCCCATGAAGGCGTTGCGGTGCTCGACCGTGATGCCGGGCGAGTTGGTCTCCACGACGAAGGCCGTGATGCCGCCCTTGTGCCCCTCGGACTTCGGCACCCGCGCCATCACGACGAGCAGGTCGGCGACCACTCCGTTGGTGGTCCACAGTTTCACCCCGTCGAGGACGTACTCGTCCCCGTCCGGTACGGCGGAGGCCGCGAGGCGGGCCGGGTCCGAGCCGACGTCCGGCTCGGTCAGCAGGAACGCCGAGATGTCCGTGCGGGCGCAGCGCGGCAGGAACCGCTCCTTCTGCTCGTCCGTGCCGAACAGCTTCAGCGGCTGGGGCACGCCGATCGACTGGTGGGCCGAGAGCAGCACGCCGATCGCGGGCGAGGCGGAGCCGGCCAGGGCGAGGGCCTTGTTGTAGTACACCTGGGTGAGGCCGAGGCCGCCGTACTTGGTGTCGATCTTCATGCCGAAGGCGCCGATCTCCTTGAGGCCATTGACGACCTCGTCGGGGATGCGGGCCTCGCGCTCGATGACGGCGCCGTCGACCTTCGTCTCGACGAAGTCGCGCAGCTTCGCGAGGAACTCCTCGCCGCGCTGGGCCGCTTCGTCGGTCGGCATGGGGTGGGGATGGATGAGGTCGAGCCGGAAGCGGCCGAGGAACAGTTCCTTGGCGAAGCTCGGCTTGCGCCAGTCCTGCTCACGGGCCGCCTCCGCGACCTGGCGGGCCTCACGTTCGGTGACTGTGGGCTTGGTCGTTGGAGCGGACATGAGGCTCACCTCGCCGCGAGTAGGGATCTTTGACTGATCTTTCGAACCGACGGTTACTGACCGGTGCTACTCGATCGTATGTACCCGATTCGGGGCGAGGTGACCACCCTGTGTGCGGCCGTTCAGCCGATGTCGACGGAATACCTCTTGGTGTCAAGGCGGCCGGTGCCCTTGAAGACCTCGGTGCCGGACTCGATGCCGGAGACGTACTTGTCGTTGCTCAGCAGCTTGCGGCGGACGAGCGCCTGGGTGAAGTCGTCGAGGTTGAGCGTGGCCTTGGTGGTGTTGGAGCGGCGGACGAAGGAGTAGACGTTCCAGCCGATGTCCCCCTGGTAGATGTCCCACATGGCGCCGCCCAGGCTGACGCTGCCGTACTTGGTGCCGAGGGGGCCCGCGCCGCCCTGGCGGTTGAGCCAGATCATGATCTCGTCGGTGGGCTGGTCCTGCCAGTCCGCGTTGTTCTTGGTGTGCAGCCACAGGTCGTAGGCGACGTTCATCGTGCCCGGATTCGAGCTGACCGTGAACTCCCAGGTGGTCTTCACCGGCTTGCGGTCACCCACCCTCAGGGGCAGTCCGGTGGCCGACTTGTCGACCTTCCAGCCCCAGTGCCAGCCGAGCACCGTGCCGGCGTACGTCTTGACGTCGTAGTCCTTGCCGGAGCCGCTGTTGGCCCAGCTGTAGTTCGTCCCCCAGGAGATCGTGGAACCGGACTGGGAATTGTCCCAGACGCACTGGGAGCCGGTGGCCTTCTCCTGGTTCCAGAGGTTGTTGTTCACGTAGTACTTGCCGAGCGTGATGGTGTCGAAGGCCGCACACTTCTTGCTCGACTCGCCGGCCTGCGCGACCGTGACTCCGGCGGCCGCGGCGAGGGCGACGGCGGAGGCGGTCAGGGCCTTGGCCTTCTTCGACAGGCGGGGCCTGCGGTGTTGCATCGGGGGTCCTCCCGGGGGGACGGTGCGTGTACGTCCCCCAGTGGCCGCCGACGGCGCCGAGGTTGCCGTAACCCGTGAAAAATCGCTGTCGAAGCGCTTCGACAACCTATGGACACCCACCCCCCGTGGAGCTACTGTCGAACCACCCTCACCCGCCCCTATTCACAGTGCGCACTGTCGAAGCGCTTCACAAGCTTGGAGAGCTGGATGGTCACCCTCGCCGAGGTCGCCCAGCACGCCGGAGTCTCGGCGAGCACGGTGAGCTATGTCCTCAGCGGCAAGCGGTCCATCTCCGCGACCACCCGGCACCGGGTCGAGCAGAGCATCCGCGAGCTCGGCTACCACCCGAACGCCGGCGCCCGGGCGCTGGCCAGCAGCAGGTCGAACATCATCGCGTTGATGATCCCGCTGCGCACCGACATGTATGTGCCGGTGATGATGGAGATCGCCATCGCGGTGGCCACCACCGCGCGCACCCACGGCTACGACGTGCTGCTGCTCACCGGCGAGGAGGGCCCGGACGCGGTGCGCCGGGTCACCGGCAGTGGGCTCGCCGACGCCATGATCCTGATGGATGTCGAACTCGACGACGAGCGGCTGCCGTTGCTGCGCGACACCGACCAGCCGTCCGTGCTGATCGGACTGCCCGCCGACACCTCCGGGCTGACCTGCGTCGATCTGGACTTCCGGGCGACCGGCGCGCTGTGCGTGGAGCATCTGGCGATGCTCGGGCACCGCGACATCGCTGTCATCGGCGAGGCGCCCGCCGTCTATGAACGGCACACGGGTTTCGCCGAGCGCACCCTCGACGGACTGCGTTCCCGCGCCCAGGAGTTGGGCGCCCGGCTGCTGCACCGGCCGTGCGAGGGCGGCTACGACGCGATGGCCGTCACCCTCGCCCGCATCTTCGACGAGCGCCCGGGCACCACAGGCTTCGTCGTGCAGAACGAGTCGGCGGTGGAGCCGCTGCTCGCCCTGCTGCGCCAGCAGGGCCGTGCCGTGCCTGAGGACGTGTCGGTGGTCGCGATCTGCCCCGACCAGGTCGCCGTCCAGGCCTCGGTGCGGCTGACGTCCGTGTCCATCCCCGCCCAGGAGATGGGCCGGCACGCGGTGGAGCATCTCGTCGCCAAGCTGGACGGGCGGGGCGAGGACGAAGTCGTGCTCATCGCCCCCGAGTTGACGGTCCGGACGAGCTCGGGACCGGCCGCTTCCTGACCTGTACGTACCGTGCGGCCCCTGCGGGGGCGGCTTCACCCTGTCATCGTTCAGGAGTACGCCACGTGAATCAGCCTGCCGAAATCCAAGCAAAGGTCAGCCTGGCGCAGTCCTCCCCGACCGTCGGCACGTTCCGCGAACGGGACGGCGCGCTGGAGTGGAGCGGCCGTCAGGAGACCGTGCGCGTCGAGCCGTGGGGTCCGGACGCGGTGCGGGTGCGGGCCCGGCTCGGCGGTCCTGTCCTTCAGGGGCTGCCGGGCGCGCTGCTGGAGGAGGCTCCGGCGACCTCCTCCACCGTCAAGATCGAGGACGGGCATGGGCAGTTGACCGTCGGCGCGCTCACCGTCGACATCGACGCCGAGGGCCTGATCCGCTTCCGGCGCACGATGGACGGCGCGGAGCTGCTCGCCGAGGAGCGCGCCCACTTCTGGTGGCCGGGTCCACGCCTGTACACGGCCGTCGGCAACGGCCATCACCGTCTGGAGCAGCGCTTTTCCGCCTACGACGACGAGAAGCTCTACGGCCTGGGCCAGCACCAGCACGGCCGGCTCGACCAGAAGGGCCTGGTCCTGGACCTGGTCCAGCGCAACGCCGAAGTCGGCATCCCGGTGCTCACCTCCAGCCGCGGCTACACCCTGCTGTGGAACAACCCCGCGATCGGCCGCGTGGAGCTGGCGCACAACGGCACCCGCTGGGTCGCGGACTCGGCCCGGCAGATCGACTACTGGATCACCGCGGGCGACCCGGCCGAAGCGCAGCGCCGCTACAGCGCGGTGACCGGCCGTACGCCGATGCTCCCGAAGTGGGCGGCCGGCTTCTGGCAGTGCAAGTTGCGCTACCGCACCCAGGACGAACTCCTCGCCGTGGCCCGGGAGTACAAGCGCCGCGGACTCCCCCTCGACGCGATCGTCTGCGACTTCTTCCACTGGACGCACCTCGGCGAGTGGAAGTTCGACCCGAAGGAGTGGCCGGACCCGGCTGCGATGGTCCGTGAACTGGACGAGCTGGGCGTCAAGTTGGTGGTGAGCGTCTGGCCGTCGGTGTCCCCGCTGTCCGAGAACCACCCGGTGATGGAGCAGCGCGGCTACTTCATCGGCACCCAGTACGGCCCGATGGCGCACGCCGACTGGCCGGACAAGGAGGTCGCCTCCACCGTCCAGGTCGCCTTCTACGACGCCACCAACCCGGACGCCCGGGAGTTCGTGTGGTCGAAGATCCGCGACAACTACCTCCTCCCGTACGGCATCACGGCATTCTGGCTGGACGCCTGCGAGCCGGAGCTGAAGCCGGGCTTCCAGGAGAACCTGCGCTACTGGGCGGGCCCGGGCCTGGAGGTCGGCAACCTCTACCCGGCGGAGAACGCCCGTGCCTTCTACGAAGGCCTGCTGGCGGCGGGTGAGTCCGACATCGTCACGCTCAACCGCTCGGCTTGGGCCGGCAGTCAGCGCTACGGCGCCGCCCTGTGGTCCGGTGACATCGGCACCGACTTCCCGACGCTGCGCCGCCAGATCGCGGCGGGCCTGAACACCGCGCTGTCGGGCATCCCTTGGTGGAACACCGACATCGGCGGCTTCCACGGCGGCGACCCCGAGGACCCGGCGTACCGCGAGGTCATGGTCCGCTGGTTCCAGTTCGGCGCGCTGTCGCCGCTGATGCGTCTGCACGGCTTCCGCGACCCCGGTATGCCACTGGGCCCGGACATGACGGGCGGCCCCAACGAGGTCTGGTCGTACGGCGAGGAGGCCTGCGCGATCCTGGAGCGGTACCTGCGTTTGCGCGAACGGCTGAAGCCGTACGTCCTCCAGGTCATGCGTGAGGCGCACGAGGAGGGGCTGCCCGTGATGCGGCCGCTGTTCCTGGAGTTCCCCGAGGACCAGGCCACCTGGGCGGTGGACGACGCCTATCTCTTCGGCCGCGATCTGCTGGTGGCGCCGGTACTCACTGCGGGCGCCACGGCCCGGACGGCGTATCTCCCGGCGGGCGCGAGCTGGACGGACGCGTGGACGGGTGAGACGTACGAGGGAGGCGCGGCCGTGACGGTCGACGCGCCGCTGGACCGCATCCCGCTGTTCCTGCGGGACGGGGCGGAGCTGCCGATCGCCGAATGACGGGTGCGGCCCGGTCCCGTAGGGGAGGGACCGGGCCGCACCTTCTCTCACCAGGTCAACTGCTGCTGACCGTCAGGTTGTTGGTGATGAAGTCCAGGCCGCCGGAGGACGAGGTGATCTCGTAGCCGAACTGGACGTCGCCGATCGTCTCGTTGCTGGACATCCAGCCCTTGGTGCTCGATATCCAGGTGAGGATCGGCTTGATGTTCACGGTGCCGGAGTTCGAGTCCGAGGTACGCAGGAACGAGAAGACCTCGTTGGCGCCGTTGTTGCCCTTGTAGACGTTCCAGGTGTGGCCGCCGAGCGTGACCGAGCCCTGGGAGGTGCCGAGCGGGCCGACGGCGCCGTTGTAGTTGACCCACAGCATGATCTCGTAGTCGTAGTCCGTGTCCCAGATGTCGTACGACGTGTTGTAGGCGCCGGACGACGGGACGGTGACGTTGTAGCTGCTGGTCAGCGAGGCGAGCGAGGTGATCGTCTTGTTGACCACCTTCTTGGAGTTCGGGTACGACTTGATGCCGCCGGTGTTGGGGTGGTTGGCCCAGACACCCCAGTTGGTACCGGAGTTGGCCCAGACGCACTGGCTGCCGGCGCCGGAGCCCCAGATGTTGTTGTAGAGCGTGTAGCCGTTCAGGGTCGTGTTGCCCCACTGGTCGCAGGAGCTCCAGACGGCGGCCTGGGCGGGCGCGGAGGCGAGGCCGACGGTGGCGCCGAGGGCGAGCGCCGGGGCCAGCAGGGCCTTGGTGATGCGGCCGAGCGTGCTGGTTGTTGCCATGGTGTCCCTTCCATGGGTGGGGGGAATTGCGGGGAGTTACCACGTCCCCGGCGACAGGGCGTGGTCTTCTCCGGCGACGAGGTCGAGCGGTCTCGCGCCGGTGGAAGTCCTGAGCTCGACGCGGAGGGTGCGCGTGGGGCGGATCACCACGGTCGCTCCCTCCGGGGTCCAGCTGAGGTCGATCTCGGCACCGAACCGGGTGCGGATTCCACGGAGTTCGCCCTTCGGGTACGCCTCCGGCAGTGCGGGCAGCAGGACCAACCGGTCGGGGGTCGACTGGACGAGCGCCTCGATCAGCACCGCGGGCAGGGTGTGGGCGGCGTCCGCGTTGTAGACGTCGCGTTTCGGGTAGTGCGCGCTCATCAGGGAGGCGTGGAAGAAGTCGCCGTCCAGGACCTGGCCGAGGGCGTGGGCGACGCGGTCGCCGTCGCGCAGCCGGGCGGCGACCAGGGCGTGGTGGAGATGGCCGTGCGCGGAGTCGTTCTCGGCGCCGCGGAGTTCGAGCGCGCGATGGGCGGCCCGGGCGAGGTCGGGGGTGTCGTAGGGGTTGATCTCGTCGAGGGGCCACACGCCGTACAGATGGCTGAGGTGCCGGTGGTCGTAGGTGTCCTCAAGGCCGGGCCAGGCCCATTCGGCGAGGGCGCCTTTGTCGTTGACGCGGTGTGGGGGGAGCTTGTCGGCGAGCGCTCTCCAGCGCTCGGCGTGCTCGGGGTGGTAGTCGGCGGCCGTACGGAGTGCGTGCCGGGCCGCCGAGAGGTCCATGGCCGCGTTGAGGGTCCCCCAGCTCGCGTTCGCGGGCCGGTTCTCGGGTGAGTAGGAGGGGACGACGATCAGGTGGCCCTCGTCGTCGATGCGGGTGAGGAAGTCCTCGTAGAACCGGGCGATTTCGGCGAGCACGGCTCCGGTCCCGGGGTCGCGCTCGCCGCGCGTCTCGTCGTGGTCGACGAGGGGCTTGAGCAGCCAGTCGGCGCCGGCGGTCCACAGGTGCAGGGGGTATTCGCGGCTGAAGTGGTAGGCGTGACCGGACTCGCCGTCGGTGTGCGCGGGTGCGACGACGCCTCGGGCGCCGAAGACCGCGCGGGCGTTCTCGCGCCAGTGCGGGAGCTGACGGTGAACCAGGGCTGCGTAAGCCTCGGTGACTTCGGGAAGAGCGGCGGCTACAGCCGAAGCCGTCTGGAGGTTGAGGTTGGCGTCGTTGGTGAAGGCGCCGGACCAGGCCGTGTTCCAGTCGCCGGTCCACAGTCCGGTGAGCCGGGGCGGAAGGAGACCGCTGCTGGACAGCAGGTGGTAGCGGCCGGATGCGAAGAGCCGCTCCAGCAGGGCGGCGCTGCGGGTCCGCTTGAGCAACTCGGATCCGGGCAGGGCGCGTTCGGCCGGGTCGCCGTCGAGGTCGAGGGTGACGCGCTCGTAGGCGGTGCGGTGCAGGGGCAGATGGCGGGCGAGGAGGGTCTCGTACGGCTGCTCGCCCTCGGGGAGCAGCCCGCGCAGGGCACGGCCCTCCTCGATCACGTCGAGTTCGCCGGTGTGCCGGTGGACCCGGGTGAGCAGCAGGACCGAGGCGGCGCCCTCGACGCGCAGGCCGGGCGGTACGAGCGTGGAGGTGCCGCCGGTGACCACGACGAGGGTGGCTCCGGTGTACGCCCGGTCGCTGTTCGGGTAGCGGGCGCGCAGGCTGAGCAGGGCGCCCTCGGGGGTGAGCAGCGCGCCCTGGCCGACGCCCAGGCCGTCCGGGGCGCCGGGGAGGCGGTGGTCGAGGGCGATGTCGAGGCGCGGGCCGCCGGTCGTGACCTCCTGGACGATCACGTCGTCCGCGCGGGAGACGAAGACACGGCTGGACCAGTCGGCGCACTCGGCGGTGGTCTCGCCGGTGGTGAAGTCGACGGAGCGGCGGTAGCCGTGGGCATCGCCGGGCGGTCTGCGCAGCCGTACCTGGAAGGCCGGGTGGAAGGGCTGGACCCATTGGAGGGGGCGGCCGTCCGTGAAGGTCTCGGCGGCGGTGGTGTCGCCTGCCAGCAGGCGGTCCTGGAGTTGGTGAAGTTCGGCGGCGAGCTCCGGCGGGCGGGCCTCTTCGCCGCCGTTCGGGCGGACGAGGGCGTGCTGGGTGACGATGACGCGATCATCGTTCGGATCGCCGAACACAAGGGTGCCCTGGTGGCCGTTGCCGCTCAGGAAGGCGTCCTCCCAGCGGGCGGCGGCGGTGGGTTCCCAGGTGCCGTGGACGGGGGCGTCGGTCATGGCCTCAGCACCGCCACTCCGTAGCGGCCGAGGGTGAGTTCGTCCGTGACGGTCGTCCCCGTCAGAAGGTCGCGGTGGGTGCCGGGGACCTTCGCCGTGACGGGCTCGCGGCCGTGGTTGAGCACGAAGAGGGACTCGCCCCGACGGACGGCCTCGACCTGCGGGGGCAGCCCGTCGAGCACGGGCCGGACGCCCGCCTCGGCGCCGATCCGCCGGAGCAGCCCGCGCAGTTCCGGCGGCTCGGGGAGCGTGGAGAGGTACCAGGCGCGGCCGGTGCGCAGAACGGCGGGCAGGCCGTCGAGATCACCGCCCTTGTACGCGGCCTCGGTCCGGGCGTCGTCGGTCTTCTCGATCTCCTCCGACCACAGCGTGCCGCGGAATCCGTCGCACTCGACGCTCTCCCCCGCCTCCAACGGCCACCACTCGTGCAGCGTGCGGATGCCGAACAGCTCACGCAGTCGGGCGTCCATGCCTCCGGGGCGCACCCGGTCGTCCTCGTCGGCGACACCGGTGAGGAAGCCGGAGACGAGGGTGCCGCCCTGGCGGACGTAGGCGAGGAGGTTGTCGATCGCGGTGTCGGTGAGGGCGTACAACTGGGGGACGACGACCAGTTTGTACCCGGTCAGGTCGTGCTCGGGGTGGGCGAAGTCGGTGGTGAGGTGGGCCTCCCAGAGGGCCCGGTGCCAGGCGGTGAGGACCTGGGCGTAGTCGACCTCGGTGGAGAGACGGCCCTCGTGGGCGCCGGCCCACCAGGAGTGCCAGTCGTGGAGCACGGCGATGTCATTGTCGCTGTGACTGTCCGTCACCTCATCGGCGATGCGGGCGAGTTCCGCACCGAGCCGCTTGATCTCCTGGTACGTACGCCCCTGCTCCCCCGCATGGCCGACCATCCCGGAGTGGAACTTCTCGGCGCCCTGCCGGGACTGGCGCCACTGGAAGTAGCAGACGGCGTCCGCGCCTCGGGCCACGGCCTGGAGGGACCAGAGGCGGTTGAGGCCGGGGGGCTTGGGGTGATTGACGCCTCGCCAGTTCACCGGCCCGGCCGCCTGTTCCATCAGCATCCAGGGGCCGCGCGCCTGGGAACGGGTCATGTCCTGGACGAGGGCGCCGTGTTGGGCGCCCAGGGGGTCGCGGGGGTCGGGGTACAGGTCGACGGAGACGACGTCCTCCTCCTCGACCCAGCGCCAGGCGTCCTGTCCGGCCCACAGCGGCATGAAGTTGGTGGTGACCGGGAGGTGCGGGGTGTGCCGGCGGACGATGTCGCGTTCGGCGAGGTAGCACTCCAGGAGCATGTCGGAGGTGAACCGCTTGAAGTCGAGCACCTGGGTGGGGTTCTTGAGGTAGTGGGCGTGGCGTGGGGTGTGGATCTCCTCCCAGTCGCCGTAGCCCTGGCTCCAGAAGGCGGTGCCCCAGGCGGTGTTGAGGGCGTCGAGAGTGCCGTACCTTCGCTGGAGCCAGCCTCGGAAGCGGGCGGCGGCCTGGTCGCTCCAGTCGTAGGTGCAGTACTCGTTGTTGATGTGCCACATGGTGAGGGCCGGGTGGGTGGCGTAGCGGGCGGCGAGGTCCTCGGTGATGGCGGCGGCGTAACGGCGGTAGGTGGCGCTGGAATGCGAGAAGTGCTGGCGGCCGCCCCACCATTCGGTGCGGCCGTCCTGGTCGACGGGGAGGGTGTCGGGGTGGAGGCGGCCGAGCCAGGGCGGGGGTGAGGCGGTGGGGGTGGCGAGGACGACGCCGATGCCGCTGTCGTGCATCAGGTCCATCAGGCGGTCGAGCCAGCCGAACTCCCGCTCTCCCGGCCGGGGTTCGAGCTTCGCCCAGGAGAAGACGCCGAGGGTGACGGAGTTGACGCCGGCGTCGCGCATCAGCCGGACGTCGTCCCGCCAGGTCTCCTCGGGCCACTGCTCGGGGTTGTAGTCGCCGCCGAAGAGGATGCGGCCTCGGGTGGCGTCGGCGAGGGTCGGCTTCACGTGGGCTCCCCGTACTGGACGCCCCGGCCGTTGGTCGCCAGGTACACGCGGCCGTACACGCGCGGGTCGCCGGTGATGGTCTCGCCGATCCAGCCCCACTGATGCTGGTCGTCATTGATGCGGACCCAGCTCTTGGCGCCGTCGTCGGAGCGGTGGACGGCGGTGATCGCCTCCGTCGAGCCGACCTGGTAGATCGCCGGATAGTCGGCGCCGTCGGCCGCCTTGCCGAATCCGAGGGTGTACGAGGCCCAGCAGCTGTCGACCTTCGAGAAGCTCGCTCCGCCGTCGGTGGAGCGGTAAAGGCCGTTCCACTTGGCGCTCAGCCATAGATCGCCGGATCTGCCCGGCGCCGCGACCACCTTGAACTGGCTGTCGCCGGAGGGCAGCCCGGTCGCACGCGCTGTGAAGGAGAGGCCACTGTCAGTGCTCGCGAGTAGCGTTCCTGTATCGGTGTCGTACGCGTAGAAGAGCGTCGGGTCGGCCGGGTCGGCGACCGGCGTGGCGCCCTTCGGGAAGGAGGGGACCTCGGTCCAGGTGGAGCCGTTGTCCGTGGAGCGGTAGGCGGGGTACTTGGTGCCGTCCCAGTGCACGAAGACCCAGAGCAGCGCGCTGCCGTCCGCGTTGGTGGCGATCGGCCCCGGTGCGTTCCTGGCGATGTCGGGCTGGCCCGCGAAGGGCGCCCAGGTCCGTCCGCCGTCGTCGGAGTACGCGCCGTTGCCGTGGTCGCCCCAGCCCGTGCGGACGACGTACGCCGGCTTCGCCGCGGCCTGCGCGAGTCCCGTCGCCGACCCGAACACGGGGTTCGTGGCCATGCCGCGCGAGGGGGACGCGGTGAGCGTGTCGTGGTACATCACGCCGATGTCCCTGGACCCGCTGAGCAGGTGCGCCTCCCCGACCGGGGGCGACACCAGCTGCACCACCGAGGCCTCCTCCAGGCCGCGGATCTGCGGGGCCCAGTTCTTCAGGTCCCGGGTGCCGTAGAGGGTGGCGCCGGTGCCGAAGACGAGGTGCTTGGAGTCGTACGGGTCGAGGGCGAGCGCCTGGATCCACCAGCCGAACTTGGGGGCGTCACCGCCCCACTTGAGATAGGGGGTCTCGGACACGTCGAGAACAGCGGAGTCCTTCAGGGACGTCCAGGTGCGCCCGCCGTCGGTGCTCCGGAAGACGGTGTCGACGGCGGCCCACCGGTTGTTGGTGGAGACGACGACGGTTCCGGGCCGACGGGGGTCGACGGCGACACCGCCGTACCCGAAGGCGTCGTCACCGCCTGGCTTCACCGGCGTGACCTCGGTCCACTTCCCGTCGAGGGTGCACAGCCGGTGCACGCTGCCGTCGGACTGCCCATTGGGCCCGGGCGCGTTGGCGTACGTCAGGTACAGGTGCCGGGTGGCCTTGTCGTAGGCGGCGCGGATCGGCACCCTGGCGGCGGTGCCGGAGGGCTGCCCGGGTACGGCTTGCCAGGTGGTGCCGTCGGAGGTGCGGTAGAGGTTGGCGCCGGTGCCGTCGGAGTCACCCCAGCCGGCATAGACGGCACGCTCGGCGGCGACGAGCAGGGTGACGCCCTGCCCGGAGGCACTGGGCGCGCCCGGGAAGCCACTGACGGCGGCCCAAGTGGCCCCCCGGTCGGTCGACTTCAGCAACCCGTCGTGCCGGGTCCCGAGCCACAGGGTGTCACTGTCCCGAGGATCGACGAGCAGCCGCTCACCGGCCCCCCGCCCGTCCTCATTGGCCCCGAGCTTCACATCGAGGTCGGTACGGGTCCAGGTGGCACCGCGGTCGTCGGAGCGCAGAACGGCACCATTGGAGGCCCAGGACTGGGCGTACGTACCGACGGCGAGATAGAGCCGCCCGGGGTGGGCCGGATCAACGGCCATGGCCTCGACACCGAGCAGATTCCAGTCGTCCCACCCGAGGTGATCGAGGAGGGGGGTCCAACGGGCGGTGCGGTCGTCCCATCGATAGGCGCCCCCGATATCGGTACGGGCGTAGGCGAGCCCACGGACGGAGGGATGGAAGAGAACACCGGTGATGAATCCGGTACCGCCGATGACGGCGTTGCGCCAGCGGTACCCAGTGGGGGCGGCAGAGGCGGCCTGCGCGCGCCCTTGGACGGACGGGAGGCCGGCGAGCACCACACCGGCGGCACTCCCGACGAGGACGGCTCGTCTGGTAGGTCGGGACATGTGCATGACACACCTCAGTCTTATAAGAAGGGGGACGTGAACCTACCCAGGGGCGCGAGGAACTGCATCAACCCTTTACCGCACCGGTCAGCATGCCCTTCTTGAAGTGCCGCTGGACAAAGGGCGAAAGAACAGCCACCGGAAGCAACGCCATCACCATGACCGCCATCTGCACGGCCAGCCCGGACAGTTGCCCCGTCTTGATGGCCTGACCCAGTCCCACTGGGGCCTCTTGCTTCTGCACCAGCTGAATCATCACGTTCTGCAACGGCATCATGTCCTGATCGTTCAGATACAGCGACGCGTTGAACCACGCACTCCAGTACCCGACCGCGTAGAACAACGTGATCACGGCGACGACGGCCCGGGACAGCGGAAGGACGATCCGCCAGAGGATCCGGACATCCCCCGCCCCGTCGATCCGCGCACTGTCGATCAGCTCCTGCGAGATCCCCATGAAGAACCCACGCAGCACAAGGATGTTGAAGACACTGAGCGCACTGGGCAGGATCAGCGCGAGATAGCTGTCGGTCAGCCCGAGCGTCTGCACCAGCAGATACGTCGGAATGAGACCGGCACTGAAGAACATCGTGGCCAGCAGGGTCATCAGAATCCACCGGTGCCCGAGCGACCCGCTGCGGGAGAGCCCGTACGCGCACAGCACGGACACCGTCATCGAGAACGCCGTACCGACGAGCGTGACGAGCACGCTGATGATCGCCGCCCGGGTCACCTGCCCACCGCTCAGCAGCTCCTGATAGGCGACGAAGGTGATGTCCTTCGGCACCATCACCAGACCACCTGCCTCGTCGATGGTCCTGCGCGTGGAGAGACTGGTGACGATGACGATCCAGAGCGGGAACAGGATCGCGAGGCAGGCGATGCCCAGCACCAGCCCCTTGCTCGCGAGGCCGACCTTCGTCGGCTGTTCCTCCCAGACCGGCCGTGGCGGAGCGGCCCAGCGATTGCGTACCGGCTTCTCAAGGACCGTGGTCACTTCTTGTACACCCCCTGCTCTCCCATCAGATGGGCCACCTTGTTCGCGGCCAGGACGAGTCCGATGCTGATGACGCCCTTGACGAGCCCGGCGGCGGCCGCGTAGCCGAAGTCCTGGTTGCGGACGCCGTTCCACCACACGAAGGTGTCGAGCACTTCCGACGCGCCCGGTCCCACGGCATCGCGTTGGAGCAGGATCTGTTCGAAGCCGACGGTCAGGGCGTCGCCGACGCGCAGCACCAGCAGCAGCGCGATCACCGGCCGCAGCGCGGGCAGCGTGACGTGCCACATCCGGCGCCGGCGGCCCGCGCCGTCCATCGCGGCGGCCTCGTACAGATCGGGGCTGACGGCCGCCAGCGCGGCGAGGAAGACGATGATCCCCCAGCCGGCGTCCTTCCATACCGCCTGGGCGGTGACCAGGAACTTGAAGGTGCTCGGGTCGGTCATGATGTCGAGCCCGTCGTACCCGTGGTCGCGCAGCAGTGTCGAGAGCAGCCCGGCGCCGCCGAGCAGTTGCTGGAAGACCGCGATCACCAGCACCCACGAGAAGAAGTGCGGCAGATAGAGAACAGCCTGCGCGATCGCCCGCACCCGGGGCCTGACCACGCTGTTGATGAGCAGCGCGAGCAGAATCGGGATCGGGAAGAACAGCACGAGCTGGAGGAAGAACAGCACCAGCGTGTTCTGGACCGCCTGCCAGAAGGCGGAGTCCTCGAAGATCCGCTGGAAGTTCTCAAAGCCCACCCAGGGGCTGTTCCAGATGGAGACGATGCCGTTTTCACTGATGTACGGGTCGTAGTCCTGGAAGGCGACCACGTTGCCGAGAATCGGCACGTAGTTGAAGAGCAGGATCAGGGCGACGGCCGGCAGGGTCATCAGGAGCAGGACGCGATCGTGTCTGAATCTGAGCCGCAGACTCAGTTTCCCCGAGGGCGGCTTGCCCCCCGCCCCGGCGGCGCCGTCGGACGCCACCGGGGACTTCGCCGTCATGTCGGCCTCGGGTCTGCTCCGAGGCACCGTGCTGTGGGACACGGCCGTTCTCCTTGCCTCGGTGCCCGGTCAGTTGGCCGCGGAGCCGTTCTCGTCGAGGATCTGCTTGTACCAGTCGCGCAGCTTGTCGCCGCCCTTGCTCTTCCAGTCGGAGATCCACTGCTGCATGTCGCTGATCTTCTTGCGGCCGCGGACGACGTCGTCCTCCATCTGCTCCATGTCGTTGGACAGGTTGGTGTAGCGGCTCGGCTCGGTGATCTGCATGCCCCAGAAGGAGGACTTCTTGGTGAAGGCACCCATCCGCTGCTGCCACTCGACCTGGCCCTTGGCGACCTCGGGGAAGTCGGGGTGCGCGAGGGTCGCGGCGGGGCTCGCCACCATGACATAGGCGTTCATCACGTCGATGTTGCCCTGGTCGGTCTTGGTGGGGACGCCGTCCTTGACGGTGTAGTGGGTGCCCTCCACACCGTAGTTGGTCATCATGTACTCCTTGGTGCCGTACGGCGCCGCGGTGACGTTCGCGACGGCCAGCACGTCACGGATGACCGCCTCGGAGGCCTTCTTGTTGACGAAGGCGAAGATGCCGGCGGGCTGTTCGGCATAGATGGTGGGGTCGCCGCCGTCATGGCCCCAGACGTCCATGCCCCAGATCTTGAAGTCCGGGTTCTGGACGGCCTGTTCAGCGGTGCGGCTCCACCACTGGGAGATGTTGTTGGGGTAGATCAGGAACTCGCCCGCCGCGAACTTGGGCCCCGCGTCAGGGGCGTTCTTGCCCATCTTGGAGTCGGGGTGGACGACGCCCGCCTCGAAGAGCTTGCGGGACCACTCCAGCGCTTCGAGGTACTCCTCGGTCTCGATGCGGTAGACCAGCTTTCCGTCGACCATGTTCCAGCCGAGCGGCTTCTCGCTGCCGGAGAAGACGCCGAAGGCCTGCCAGGCGGTCCACTTCATGTCCAGGCACGCCCAGCGCTTGGCCTTGGCGTTGGTGATGTCCTTGGCCAGGGCCATGAACTCGTCGCAGGAGGTGGGGATTTCGTACCCCTCCTTGTCGAAGATGTCCTGGCGGTACAGGGGCACGATGCTGGGGGCCCATGGCGCCGGCATCGGCAGACCGCGCAGCTTGCCGCCGAAGATGGAGCGCTGCCACGACTCCGTGGGGATCGCGGCGAGGTTCGGGTAGTCCTTGACCGCGTCGCCGGACAGGTAGGGGCCGAGGTCGGCGAACTTGCTGATGATGGCGGTGGGTATCTTGCCGTTCATGTTCCAGCCGGGGACGACCACCACGTCCGGGACGTCGCTGGAGGCGAGCACGGCGCCGAGCTTCTGCTCGTAGGTGTTGCCGTCCTGGTTCTGCCAGACGACATCGACGCCGATGAGGTCGTTCATGCCCTTGTAGTAGGCGTTGTCGCTCTTGGGCGGCGAGCCCCAGAACGGCGACATGATGGTGACCTTGGAGCCCTTGCCGAGCTTCTTGGGGACCGACGTCTTCAGGGTGGCGAGGTCCAGCTTGCTGGTGAAGCCGATCGCGGAGCCGTTCTTGGCGGGGATGTCCGGCACGACGACATTGCTGGCGACGTAGGCCGGCAGGATCTTCTTGGCGTCCTTGCCCGAGGTGGTGCCTTCGCCCGAGCCGCTGCCCGAGTCGCCGCACGCGGCAAGCAGCGGCATTCCTCCCGCCACCGCTGCGGCGGCGACCGCCGAGGAGGCGAGGAAGCTTCTCCGGCTGGGTGCGGACGAGGCGGAGGAGGCGTTCGGCGTCATTGCGTCAACCCTTCATGGCGCACCTGGACACCCGGCGGTGGGCCGTCGGCTGCGGTGTCGTAAGTGGAACTGGCTGAGCGGAAGCAGTCCTCCGACCAATCTGTCGCCCTGTAGTCGAAGCGCTTCGATGTGCTGTGAGGTTAAGTGAACACCCAGGGGTGCACAAGGGTCGCTTCCAAGATTCCTCCGACGCAGGTGACCCGACCATTCCTTATGCGCCGCTTGAATGGGCGGTCCTGATCCCTTGACACCCACCCCTCTGTCGAATGAGCATCGAAGCGCTTCGAAAGAGCCGCGCCGATCCATCGCAAGGGGATCCCAAGTGACCGCACCCTCGCCGCCCACTCCACCCTTTCGCGATCCCCGCCTGCCGGTCGCGAAGCGCGTCGACGATCTGTTGGCGCGGCTCACGCTCGACGAAAAGATCGGATTTCTGCATCAGTTCGCCCCCGCCGTCGAGCGGCTCGGTGTCGCCGCGTTCCGCACCGGCCAGGAGGCGCTGCACGGCGTGGCGTGGATGGGCCCGGCGACGGTGTTCCCACAGGCGGTCGGGCTCGGCGCGACCTGGAACCCGGACCTGGTGCGCCGGATCGGCGAGGCGGTGTCCCGGGAGACCCGCGCGATGCGCGCCCGCGACGAGCGCGTCGGCCTGAACGTCTGGTCCCCGACGGTCAATCTGCTGCGCCACCCCTTGTGGGGCCGCAACGAGGAGGGCTACTCCGAGGACCCGAAGCTGACCTCGGCCATCGCCACCGCGTACACCCGGGGCCTGCGGGGCGAGCATCCGACGTACTGGCGCACCGCGCCGGTCCTCAAGCACTGGCTGGCCCACAACAACGAGACGGACCGCGACACCTCGTCCTCCTCGATCCACCCGCGCGTCCTGCACGAGTACGATCTGCGCGCCTTCCAGGAGACGGTGGAGGCGGGCGCGGTGGCCGGGGTGATGCCGGCGTACAACCTGGTCAACGGCCGCCCCAACCACGTATCGCCCCATCTGCGCGAGCACTTGCGCACCTGGACCGAGGAGGAGCTGCTGGTCTGCTCGGACGCGGGCGCGCCCTCCAACCTGGTCGACTCCGAGCACTACTTCGACACCCACGAGGAGGCGACGGCGGCCTCGCTGCGGGCCGGTGTCGACAGCTTCACTGACCACGGTACGGACAGCTCGAAGATCACCGCCCGGGTGCGGAAGGCGTACGAGCGGGGCCTGCTGACCGAGGCCGACGTCGACACCGCGGTCCGCCGTCAGCTCTCGGTCCGCTTCCGCCTCGGCGAGTTCGACGACCACGAGGACCCCGGCGCCTTCGACACCCCCGAACACCGCGCACTCGCCCAGGAGGCGGCCGAGCAGTCGGTCGTCCTGCTCCGCAACGACGGCGTACTGCCCCTGGCCCCCGGCAGCCGTGTCGCCGTGGTGGGCCTGCTCGCCGACGAGTGCAAGCTCGACTGGTACAGCGGCACGCTGATCCACCGCTCCACCCCACTGGAGGGCCTGTACGAGCGATTCGGCGCCGAGCGCGTGGAGTTCGCGGAGGGCGTGGACCGCATTCGGCTGAGAACGTCGACGGGTCTCTTCCTGTACGTCCAGGAAGGCGCCGCCTCCGACGAAGTGCGGGGAGCCGAGGGCGCGTTGGACCCCGCCCTGCTCGCGGGCCGCACCGACCTGCCACCGCTCACCACCGACCCCGTCGGCACCGAACTCGCGCTGGTGGACTGGGGCGAGGGCCTGCTGACGCTCCGGGCGCCCGACGGCCGCTATCTGTCGGTCGCCGAGGACGGGTACGTACGCGCCTCCGCCGACCAGCCCGGCGGCTGGGTCGTACAGGAGACCTTCCGGCTCGAACCGCACGGCAAGGGACACCTCCTCAGGCACATCGGTACGGGTCGCCACGTCTGTGTCGCCGCAGACGGCGTGAAGGTTGCCGAGGAGAATCCGGAGGTCTTCGAAGCGGTCGTGGTCGAGCGAGGCGAGCAGGCGGTGGCCCGGGCCGCGGCACAGGCCGACGTGGTACTGGTGGTGGCGGGCAACGACCCGCACATCAACGGCCGTGAGACCGAGGACCGTACGAGCCTGCACCTGCCCGCCCACCAGGAGCGGCTGCTGCGCGCGGCCCGCGCCGTCAACCCGAAGACGGTCCTGGCGCTGGTCTCCGCCTACCCCTACGCGGTCGAACCGGGCTCCCTTGCGGCCCTGCTCTGGACGGCCCACGGCGGCCAGGCCACGGGCACCGCGCTGGCCCGGATCCTGGCCGGTGACGTCTCCCCCGCCGGCCGCCTCCCGCAGACCTGGTACGCGAGCGACGCCGACCTCCCCGACCTGCTCGACTACGACGTGATCGGCGGCCGTCAGACGTATCTGTACTTCGAGGGCACCCCGCTCTACCCGTTCGGCCACGGGCTGTCGTACGCGTCGTTCTCCTACGGCGACCTGTCCACGCGCGTGACCGAGGACGCGGTGCACGTGTCGTTCACGGTGACCAACATCGGCGGGGTGACCGCCGACGAAGTGGCCCAGCTGTACACCCGCGCGGTGGACCCCTCGGTCCCGCGCCCCCGTCGCGAACTGCTCGACCACCGCCGCGTCACCCTCGGCCCGGGCGAACGCACCGAGCTCACCTTCGAAGTCCCGCTGTCCGCCTTCGCGTTCTGGGACGTGGCACACGGCCGATGGCACCTCGACCCGGGCCTGTACGACGTGATGGCCGGCGGCTCCAGCGAGGACATCCGGCTGCGAACGACGGTGATCCTCGACGGCGACCCCGTGGCCCCGCGCGCGGTGCGCGAACGCGGCCTGGACGCGGCCGACTTCGACGAGCAGAGCGGTACCGGGATCGTCGACCGCACGAGGACGACGGGCGACGCGGTGACACCGGCCGGCGACCGGGCGGGCGAACTCCTCTACCGGGCCTGCGACTTCGGCACCGGCGTCACCGAGGTGACGGCGACGGTGGCCGGCGAGGGAACGGTGGAGATATCCCTGGGCGGCACGCCACCGCTGGCGACCCTCACAGCGGACACCTCGTCAGGCCCGTACGCCTACACCACACTCACCGCCGAGTTCACGGCCGAGGGCGTCCACGACGTCCGCCTCAGACTGCGCGGCCCGCTGCGGCTCGCGCACGTCGGCTTCTCCGGTTGAGGGTCCGGACCAGGCCGACGCAGAGGAAGGGGCCCGGCGCCGGAAGGCATCGGCGCCGGGCCCCTTCGGGCAGCGTATATGAAAATGGTTCCCATTAGCCAGGGGTTGGAGGCGGAAAGAAGCGACGGCCGGAGCCCCCGCACAGTGGGCTCCGGCCGTCGGGGCCGTCGGGTCGGCTCAGAGGGCGAGGCCGGTCAGGACCAGCACCCGCTCGTAGGTGTAGTCGTCCATCGCGAATTTCACGCCCTCGCGGCCCACGCCGGACTGCTTGGCGCCGCCGTACGGCATCTGGTCGGCGCGGTAGGACGGGACATCGCCGACGACCACGCCACCGACCTCCAGCGCGCGGTGGGCACGGAAGGCGGCCTGGAGGTCGTGGGTGAACACGCCCGCCTGGAGGCCGTACTTGGAGTCGTTGACGGCGGCGAAGGCCTCGGCCTCACCATTGACCTTCTGCACGGAGAGCACGGGACCGAAGGCCTCCTCGCAGGCCAGCGTGGTGCCGGCCGGCAGGTCGGTCAGGACGGTCGGCGCGTAGGAGGCGCCGTCGCGCTTGCCGCCGGTGAGCAGCGAGGCGCCCGCCTCGACCGCCTCCTGCACCCAGGCCTCGACGCGCTTGGCGGCGTCCTCGCTGACCAGCGGGCCGACGTCGGTCTTGTCGTCGGAGGGGTCACCGGTGACCTGGGCCTCGACGGCGGCGACGACACGCGGCAGCAGACGGTCGTAGACGGACGCGTCGGCGATGACCCGCTGCACCGAGATGCAGGACTGGCCGCCCTGGTAGTTGGAGAAGGTCGCGATGCGGGTCGCGGCCCAGTCGAGGTCCTCGTCGCTCGCCCAGTCCCCGAGGACGACGGCCGCGCCGTTGCCGCCCAGCTCCAGCGTGCAGTGCTTGCGCGGCACCGAGTCCATGATCGCGTAGCCGACCTTCTCGGAACCGGTGAAGGAGATCACCGGCAGCCGCTCGTCCTGGACGAGGGCGGGCATACGGTCGTTGGCGACCGGCAGGATCGACCAGGAGCCGGCGGGCAGCTCGGTCTCGGCGAGCAGGTCGCCGATGAGCAGGCCGGAGAGCGGGGTCGCGGGCGCGGGCTTCAGGATGATCGGCGCGCCCGCCGCGATGGCCGGGGCGACCTTGTGCGCGCACAGGTTCAGCGGAAAGTTGAACGGCGCGATGCCGAGCACGACGCCCTTCGGGAAGCGCCGGGTGAGGGCGAGGCGCCCCTGGCCGCCGAGGTCGGTGTCGAGGCGCTGCGCCTCACCGCCGTTGAACCGCCGGGCCTCCTCGGCGGCGAACCGGAAGACGGAGACGGCACGGCCGACCTCACCGCGGGCCCACTTGATCGGCTTGCCGTTCTCGGCGGAGATCAGCTGCGCGATCTCCTCGGTGCGCTCGACCAGACGGCGGCTGACGTGGTCCAGGGCGGCGGCCCGTACATGCGCCGGGGTGGCGGCGAACTCGTCCCGCACGGCGTACGCGGCGGCCACGGCCTCCTCGACCTGGGCGTCGGTCGGCACGCTCACCTTGCCGACGACCCGGCCGTCCCACGGAGAGGTGACGTCGAAGGTGTCCTCGCCGGAGACCTGGCGGCCGGCGAGCCAGAAGGCGTGGGTGGAAGTCATGTTGAGTCCCGGCCCTTCCGCGTTGGGGGTGGGTGTTCCTTGGTTCGTGGTCCACGGTAGGGGCGCGGGGGCGGTGTGGCGTTTGTCCGAGTCGTAGTAGTGGCGGATGGGCGCACTACGGATTGGCGGAGTGGGCTACTCGGCCGACGTCGCCTTCAGCGCCAGCCACAGCTCCATCCGTACGTCCGGATCGTCCAGGGAGCGGCCGAGGATCTCCTCGACGCGGCGCATCCGGTAGCGCAGGGTGTGCCGGTGGACTCCGAGGTCGGCCGCGGCCGCGTCCCACTGGCCGTGCCGGGACAGCCAGGCCCGCAGGGAGGCGACGAGGTCGCCGCGTCCGGTGGCGTCGTGCTCGTGCAGCGCCCTGAGCAGCCCGTCCGCGAAGGCCCGTACCGCGTCGTCCGCGAGCAGCGGCAGCACCGATCCGGCCGCCAACTGCTCGTGCTCCACGAACACCCGTCCCCTTCGCCGGGCGACCGACAGCGCCTGTTCGGCCTGCTTGTAGGCGGCGGCCGCGGCGATCGGCCCGGCCGGCGCCGACAGCCCGACAACCAGTTCGTCCTCCTCACCGGCCGCCGTCTCCCGTACGGCGCTGCCCGCCCGCGCCGCCTCCAGCGCCGTCGCGTACTCCGCGCACGCGGACACCGCGGCGCCGCCGTCCGCGGCCAGCACCACAAGACGCTCCCCGTCCGGGACCACCAGCACGGCCTCTCCGGCCCGCGCGGCCGCCGACTCGACGATCTCGGCGAGGGCGCCGAGCGGATCGCCGTTGGTGTCGGAGGCGGCGGCGAGGGCGGCGGCCGAGGGCTTGGCGCCGACGGGCACACGCGGTGGGTTCTCCACGGCGGCCAGGGCGACCGACGCCGAGCCCGACACCGCCACCGACTCCGCGACGATCATCCGGAAGGGGGCGTCCAGCAGGACGCCGTACAGATCCCCGGCGACCGCGCGGGCGTGGTCCGGCTCGCCCGCGAGCAGCATGCGCAGCACCGCCGTGCCCAGCCGCTGCTCGGCCGCGTACAGGGAGCGGGAGCGTTCCGTGGTCAGGGTGAGCAGGGCGATGGCCGAGTGGACGGCGTACCGCTCTGCGGTGCCGAGGGCCGCGGCCGTGCCGACCGCGAGTGCCGCGCGCGGCCTGCGGCCCGTGCCCAGGCTGTGCAGCTCGACCCGGTCCTCGTTCTCCGGGCCGCCGACCACCGACGAGGCGGGCGCCGGCCGCTCCCGCAGCCGCTCCACGTCCGCCGTGATCCGCGCCGCCCGGCGGCCCGCCCATTCGGGTGCGGTGGCGACGACGGCGCCGGAGGCGTCGTAGAGCGCGGCCCAGCCGTCGACCTGCGAGGCAAGCGCGGCGAGCAGCCCCTCGGGGCCGTCGGTCAGTGCCTGTTTGGTCAGCTCGCGCTGCGCGGCGAACCCGGCCGTGACGGCCCGGTACTGGTCGGCCGCGATGGCCGCGGAGACGGCCTTGCTGATGGCGAGGAAGGGCGTGCGGCGCGGCACCTCCAGCAGCGGAAGACCCTCCTGCCGGGCCGCCTCGACCAGGGCGCTCGGGATGTCCTCGTAGTTCACCCCGACGGCGAAGCCGAGACCGACGACCCCGGCGCCGACCAGCCGCTTCACATAGCGGCGCATCGCCTCGGGGTCCTCCGCGTCCAGCTTCAGCGCGGTGATCAGCAGCAGCTCCCCGCCCTCCATGTAGGGGACGGGATCGGCGAGCTCGCTGACGTGCGCCCAGCGGACGGGCACGTCCAGGCGGTCCTCGCCCGCACGCACGGTCAGTTTGAGCGCGGAGTGGTGGACGAGCGAGGCGAGCGTGGGGGGCATGAGGCCTTCAGGTCGGTGAAGTCAGCGTGATCGTTGTGATCATTTGGCCGCCACGTATGAACGGCCTATGCCGATTCTGCCTCACCGTACGGTCGCCGCGCCGCCTCGAATCAGTCCCGTAGATCCACCAGCAGCGGCGGCGCATGCTCACCCCGCACATCCGTCAGCGACAGCACCGCGTGCCCCGGCGGCACCGCGTGCGCCAGCTCGGAGGCGGACCAGCGCTCCCTTTCGACTTGGCGGACGGTGACGGCCCGCGCGGTCGGCGCCTTGCCGGTGATCACACGGCGCACCGCGTGCAGCGCCTTCCCGGCAGGTGTCTCCGCGATGATCTGCCGGTCGGTGACGTCCCTCGCCTCGGTCCACTCCTTGCCCCACGCCTCGGCGAAGTCCTGCCCGTCCCACGGCGTCAGCCCGGACAGCGCCATCCGGCATCCGGCCGCCCCGAGCAACGGCCCGCGCAGCGGCCTCGGTACGTCGTCCAGGCTGCGCAGCGTCAGTACGGCCCCGGCGTTCCCGGACCGCAGCCGCTGGATGCCCCGAACCGCCTCGGGCGTGACCACGCCGGTGGCGTCGTCAAGGATCAGACAGGCGAACAGAGACCGGTCCTCGCGCACCGCCACGCTCGCCGTGAACTGGGCGAGCACAAGCCGCGCCAGCATCCGCGAAGCGTCCGCGTGCCCGCGCGCGGGCAGGTCGATCCGTACTCGCACCGGATGGTCGAGCGCCTTGAGCGAGAAGGGCCGCGACAGCCCGGAGGCGTCGAAAAACCCGGCGAACGCGGGCCGGTCCAGCAATGCCACCCGGTCGGCGAGGACGCCCCCGACATCACCGGGATGCGCCATCTGCCGCTCCCGCGCGTCCAGTTCCCGCAGCAGCGACTCCTGCCCCGAGCCCTCCAGCGCCGTCCGCAGCGCGGCGAGCGGTCCGGGCGCGCCGTCGAGCAGTTGGCGCAGCTCGGGGACGGACGGGAAGCGCCCGTGCACCGCCCGGAACGGGCCGAGCAGTTGGGCAAGCACGGTCGTGGAGCGGCGGCTGTCGCTGCCGGGGTGCGGATCGGCGAGGTCCCCGACCAGCGCCTCGGCCAGCACGGCGGCGGCCTCGTCGGGGTCGGTGGTCCCGCCGTACAGATCGAGGTCGTACACCGATTCCGGATTCCCGATGCGTACGACGACGTCATAGGCGTCGGCCGGGCCGAGCCCCGCGCCCGCGGCGCCGACCACCACGACCGCGGCGCGTCCGGCGAGGGCGTGCAGGCACAGCGACTCGGCGAGCGGGCGCACGACGGTGCCGGTCTTGCCGGAGCCCGCCGGGCCGACGGCGAGCAGGGAGGTGCCGAGCAGTTCGGGGCCGAGGGCGAGGCCGGTGCCGCGGTAGGCGTAGGGGTTGCGCGGGTCGTCGGCGGTGGTGCCGAGGCGGACCTGGCCGGTGACCAGGTCGTGCCGGGAGAGCCGGGTCGGCAGATCGCGTTCGCCGGAGGGATGCAGACAGGCGGCGGCGCCGTCCTTGAGGACCGCGCCGGTGAAGGTGGCGAGGCTGTGCCGGCCGCTGCGCACGCTCTGCCAGGCGCGGGCGATCCGGGCGTGGTCGACGTCCCGCATCATCCCCGCCCTCGCCTCGGCGGCGAGCCGCTCGGCGACGTCGACGGCACCGACGGCACGGAGCGCTGGCCACTGGGCAGGGTCCTCTTGAGGGGGCGGCGGCGCTTCACCGGTCTGCGGGGCGGTGATACGGCGCAGAGCCGGACGGAGGTAGCGACGCCAGATCTCGGACCAGCGCCCCAGCCGGCCAGCCCCGATCATGATCCCGACAGCAACCAGGCCGTAGTAGAGGTAGGAGGCGATGGACCCCACGATCTCTTCCCCCTCGGTCTTGGGCTTCGTCCAGGACTCTGGAGTGAGTGCGTAGTAGGGCCACATCCAGTACCCGCCCAGGTACTCGTTCCACAGCAGCGACCAGATCAGCCACCCCACCAGAAAGGCGATCAACGCCCCGCTGAAGAGCTGACGTGCGGGGATGACCTCGGGTTCCTCCTCTGGCCTGGCCACATGACCGAACCGCCACACGCCGGGCGCGGCCTCCGGCCGGGGTGTCCGAAGCCAGGTCAGAAAAGCCGAGCCGTCCGGCATCGGCGGCGCCGTTGGCCTCGGTGGAACAGCGGAGCGTGATCGCGGCACCGGAGTCGCATGCGTACCCCGCGCGTCCTGCGTCCCGTCGCTGTCCATCGCCTTTGCCCCCTGACCAGCCGTTCCGTACCACCGTCAGCGAGCCAATCTAACGCCCCCGCAAAGGGAGTTCACCGTTAGCCGCCCCGGCACGCCCGGGGGAGCCGTACTCCCGCTATGTCCACCACGGACAACCGGCCTCGCCGACAACGCCCACATGGAGCATGCCCACCCCCCGCTCCCCGCCCTAGCCTGCGAGAAAAGAAGAAGACAAGCATCCGCAAAACCCCCAGGAGCCCCTCATGACCGACCTTCCGCAGGAGCGCCGCGTCGTCACCGCCATCCCCGGCCCGAAGTCGCAGGAGCTGCAGGCCCGCCGCACCGCCGCGGTGGCGCAGGGCGTGGGCTCCGTGCTGCCGGTGTTCACCGCGCGCGCGGGCGGCGGCATCATCGAGGACGTCGACGGCAACCGTCTGATCGACTTCGGCTCCGGCATCGCCGTGACGTCCGTCGGCGCCTCCGCCGAGGCCGTCGTACGGCGCGCCTCCGCACAGCTCGCCGACTTCACCCACACCTGTTTCATGGTCACGCCGTACGAGGGCTACGTGGAGGTCGCCGAGGCCCTCGCCGAGCTCACCCCGGGTGACCACGCCAAGAAGTCCGCGCTGTTCAACTCCGGTGCCGAGGCCGTCGAGAACGCCGTCAAGATCGCCCGTGCGTACACCAAGCGCCAGGCCGTCGTCGTCTTCGACCACGGCTACCACGGCCGTACCAACCTGACGATGGCGCTGACGGCGAAGAACATGCCGTACAAGCACGGCTTCGGCCCGTTCGCGCCCGAGGTATACCGAGTGCCGGTCGCCTACGGCTACCGCTGGCCGACCGGGCCGGAGAACGCGGGCCCCGAGGCCGCCGCGCAGGCCATCGACCAGATCACCAAGCAGATCGGCCCGGAGAACGTGGCCGCGATCGTCATCGAGCCGGTGCTCGGCGAGGGCGGCTTCATCGAGCCGGCCAAGGGCTTCCTGCCGGAGATCGTGAAGTTCGCCAGCGCCCACGGCATCGTCTTCGTCGCCGACGAGATCCAGTCCGGCTTCTGCCGTACCGGCCAGTGGTTCGCCTGTGAGGACGAGGGCATCGTCCCGGACCTGATCACCACCGCCAAGGGCATCGCGGGCGGTCTGCCGCTCGCCGCCGTCACCGGCCGCGCCGAGATCATGGACGCCGCGCACGCGGGCGGCCTGGGCGGCACCTACGGCGGCAACCCGGTGGCCTGCGCCGGTGCGCTCGGCGCGATCGAGACGATGAAGGAACTCGACCTCAACGCCAAGGCGAAGAACATCGAGGCGGTCATGAAGGCCCGCCTCGGTGCCATGGCCGAAAAGTTCGACATCATCGGCGAGGTCCGCGGCCGTGGCGCGATGATCGCCATCGAGCTGGTCAAGGACCGTACGACGAAGGAGCCGAACGCGGAGGCCACCGCCGCGCTCGCCAAGGCCTGCCACGCCGAGGGCCTGCTGGTCCTGACCTGTGGCACCTACGGCAACGTGCTGCGCTTCCTGCCGCCGCTGGTCATCGGCGAGGACCTCCTGAACGAGGGTCTCGACATCATCGAGCAGGCCTTCTCCCGCATCTGACGCACCTCGGGCCCCAGCCCCTTCGAGCTTCGCGCTCGCGGGACAGGGGGCCGCGGGGGTCAGAGGGTGTGAAGAAGGTGTGCGAGGTGTCTGTCAGGACGCGATTCCGACTGTCTTGGGCGCACCCCCTGTCGTAGGTTCTACCCAGATGAGAGATACACCCCGCCCACAGGGGACTGTGGGCGACATCAGGACGGGGCCTCCCCAGCTTCGACCTGGTCGTGCCCTCGCGCACATGAACGGAGCCTCTGGCTCCGGATCTCCTCACCGATCGGACAGTCGCTCGCCCCAAACCCCCCGGGGCGCGCGACCACCCGATCCGGACGGCCGCCTCGGAACTACCCCCCCTGTTCCGGGGCGGCCGACCTCCCTTCTCGGACTTCTGGGGCTTTCCGCCCTTCTCTTCGCGATCATCACCTGGCAGGTCGTGGCCGACGGCCCGCTGGTGAGGGTGGACGAGCGGCTCAGCAGAGCCCTCGTCCACCCCGACCGCGTTTCCGAACGCCTCTCCGACCTGGGCGATGTCCAGATCGCGGGGCGGGTCCTGCTGGCGTGCCTGCTCTACGTCGCCGTGCGGTCCCGGCGCAGTGGTACAGACCGCTGGTGGTGGCCACCGACGGGCGCGGCCCTGCTGCTGGCCCTGGTTCCGGTGCTGGTCGTCCCCCTCAAGGTGCTGACCGACCGCCCCGGCACCCCGGCCGTCCCACCGGCCACCGGCTTCTTCCCGTCCGGCCACACCGCGACCGCCGTCGTCGCCTACGGCGCCGCGGCCCTGCTCCTCCTCCCCTGGCTCCGGTCCACGCTCGCCCGCCGCGTCTGCGTGACCGTCTGCGCCGCCCTGGCGCTCGGCGTCTCCTACGGCCTGGTGCGGCGCGGCTACCACTGGCCACTGGACGTCGCGGCCAGTTGGTGCCTCGGCGCGGTCCTGCTGACCGGCTTCGTCCTCGTCGCCGGCCGAAGTCATCAGCCGAACTGACCTGCTCTCCCGAGTGACAGTCGGCCGAGTCAGCTGTCGAAGCCCAGGCCCAGCCGGTCCATGGCTTTCAGCCAGAGGTTGCGCCGCCCGCCGTGCGCGTCGGCGCGGGCCAGCGACCACTTGGTGAGCGCGATCCCGGTCCAGGCGAAGGGTTCCGGCGGGAAGGGCAGCGGCTTCTTGCGGACCATCTCCAGCTCGGTGCGCTCGGTGGACTGACCCGACAGCAGGTCCAGCATGACGTCCGCGCCGAACCGGGTCGCGCCGACGCCGAGCCCGGTGAAGCCCGCCGCGTAGGCCACCTTGCCGTGGTGGGCGGTGCCGAAGAACGCCGAGAAGCGCGAGCAGGTGTCGATCGCGCCGCCCCAGGCGTGGGTGAAGCGGACGCCCTCCAACTGCGGGAAGCAGGTGAAGAAGTGCCCGGCGAGCTTGGCGTACGTCTCCGGGCGGTCGTCGTACTCGGCGCGCACCCGGCCGCCGTACGGATAGATGGCGTCGTAACCGCCCCACAGGATCCGGTTGTCGGCGGACAGCCGGAAGTAGTGGAACTGGTTGGCACTGTCCCCGAGGCCCTGGCGGTTCTGCCAGCCGATCTCCTTGAGCTGGTCGTCGGTGAGCGGCTCGGTCATCAGGGCGTAGTCATAGACGGGGACGGTGAAGGCGCGCACCCGCTTGACCAGGCTCGGGAAGATGTTGGTGCCGAGGGCGACCTGGCGGGCGCGGACCTGCCCGTAGGGCGTGCCGACGGCCATGCCGGCGCCGTACGGCTTCAGGGTGAGGGCCGGGGTGCGCTCGTAGACGCGGACGCCGAGCCGGACGCAGGCCTGCTTCAGGCCCCAGACCAGTTTGGCGGGGTTGAGCATGGCGACGCCCCGGCGGTCGTGGAGTCCGGCCTGGAATGTCGGTGAGTTGACTTGTTCCCGTACGGCGTCCGCGTCCAGGAACTCGACGCCCTCGGCGAGCCCACGGCGCTCGATCTCCTCGTACCAGTCGCGCAGTTCCCACGCCTGGTAGGTCTCGGTGGCGACGTCGATCTCTCCGGTGCGTTCGAAGTCGCAGTCCAGGGAGTAGCGGGCGACCGCCGCCTCGATCTCGTCGAGGTTGCGGGCGCCCAGCTCCTGAAGCTTGTGGATCTCGTCCGGCCAGCGGGTGAGCCCGTTGGGCAGACCGTGGGTGAGGGAGGCGGCGCAGAAGCCGCCGTT
Source organism: Streptomyces cupreus (assembly GCF_014257025.1). Classification (GTDB taxonomy): domain Bacteria; phylum Actinomycetota; class Actinomycetes; order Streptomycetales; family Streptomycetaceae; genus Streptomyces; species Streptomyces cupreus. The sequence goes on along the minus strand of NZ_JACMSF010000049.1, from coordinate 32,455 downwards.
GCGGCCCGAGGCGGCCCAGCCCACCTCGCGGCCCTCCAGCAGGACGACATCCCGCTGCGGGTCGCGCTCCTTGGCCAGGAGCGCGGTCCATAGTCCGCTGTATCCGCCGCCGACGACCAGCAGATCGCAGGTCTCGGCGCCGGTGAGCGCGGGCTCGGGGTGGGGCCTGCCGGGGTCGTCCAGCCAGTACGGAACCGGCTGCGCTTCAGAAAGTGCCTTTGTCCAACGGCTCATGGCGCTTGGGGCCATGATTTCAACTCCCTACAAGGGCTTATGCCTTTTGCTTGCTACGGCGGTTGCTGATGACCATCGAGGCCAGGACGAACAGTACGGCGATGATGAACATGGCCGTGCCGATGACATTGATCTGAACGGGCGTTCCGCGCTGTGCCGAGCCCCAGACGAACATGGGGAAGGTGACGGTCGAGCCCGCGTTGAAGTTGGTGATGATGAAATCGTCGAAGGAGAGCGCGAAGGCGAGCAGCGCGCCCGCGGCGATTCCGGGTGCCGCGATCGGCAGGGTGACCCTGACGAAGGTCTGGAACGGGCCGGCGTAGAGGTCCTGCGCGGCCTGCTCAAGCCTCGGGTCCATCGACATGACGCGCGCCTTGACGGCCGTCACGACGAAGCTGAGGCAGAACATGATGTGGGCGATGAGGATCGTCCAGAAGCCCAGCTGGACACCCATGTTGAGGAACAGGGTGAGCAGCGAGGCGGCCATGACGACCTCGGGCATCGCCATCGGCATGAAGATCAGCGAGTTCACCGCGCCGCGCGCCCGGAACCGGTAGCGGACCAGGGCGAAGGCGATCATCGCGCCGAGGACGGTGGCGCCCAGCGTCGCCCAGAAGGCGATCTGGAGGCTGAGGGTGAGCGAGGAACACAGCCCCGAGACACCGCAGGGATCGGTCCAGGCGTCGGTGGAGAACTTCTGCCACTCGTAGTTGAAGCGGCCCTTCGGGTCGTTGAAGGAGAACAGCGTCACGACGACGTTGGGCAGCAGCAGATATCCGAGCGTGAAAAGTCCCGCGATGACGACGAAATTGCGCTTGAGCCAGTTGACGAAGGCCATTTAAACCAGATCCTCCGTCCCCGACTTGCGGATGTAGAGCGTGACCATGATGAGGATCGCGAACATCAGGATGAAGGAGAGCGCCGCCGCCGTCGGATAGTCGAGAATCCTCAGGAACTGCGACTGGATGACATTGCCGATCATGCGGGTGTCGGTGGAGCCGAGCAGATCGGCGTTGACGTAGTCACCGGCGGCCGGGATGAAGGTGAGCAGCGTGCCGGAGACGACACCCGGCATCGACAGCGGGAAGGTGACCTTCCGGAAGGTCGTGACCGGCTTGGCGTACAGATCGCCCGCCGCCTCGTGCAGCCGTCCGTCGATCCGCTCCAGCGAGGTGTAGAGCGGCAGGATCATGAACGGCAGGAAGTTGTACGTCAGACCGCACACGACCGCCAGCGGGGTGGCCAGCACCCGGTCCCCCGCCGTCATGCCGAGCCAGCTGGTGACGTCCAGGACATGCAGCGAGTTGAGCGCGCCGACGACCGGGCCGCCGTCCGCGAGGATCGTCTTCCAGGCGAGGGTGCGGATCAGGAAGCTGGTGAAGAACGGCGCGATCACCAGGATCATGATCAGGTTCCGCCAGCGGCCGGCCCGGAAGGCGATGAGATACGCCAGCGGGTAGCCCAGCAGCAGACACAGGATCGTCGCGGAACCGGCGTACAGCACCGACCGCAGGAACTGCGGGTAGTACTCGGCCAGCGCGTCCCAGTACGTCGAGAAGTGCCAGGTGACCTCGTAGCCCTGCTCCAGGGAGCCGGTCTGCACGGAGGTGGACGCCTGGTAGACCATCGGCAGCGCGAAGAACACCAGCAGCCAGGCGAGACCGGGCAGCAGCAGGAGGTACGGCGTCCAGCGGCCCCTCTTGCGCGGGGGCTTCTTCTCGGGGGCGGGCGCCAGGGGCGGCGCCTCGGTGACCGTCGCCATCAGACCGCCTCTTCCTCGGTGCCCGCGTCGATGTCCTGGGCGGCATCCAGACCGAAGGTGTGCGCCGGGGACCAGTGCAGGACGACGTCGGCGCCGGGGACCAGGCGGGCGTCGCGGTCGACGTTCTGGACGTAGACCGAGAGCTCGGGGCAGACGGGGCTGTCGATGACGTACTGCGTGGAGACGCCGATGAAGGACGCGTCGGCGATCTTGCCGGTGACGCGGTTGCGGCCGTCCGGGATCTCGCCGGCGTCGTCCGCGTGGGTGAGGGAGATCTTCTCCGGGCGCACCCCGACCAGCACCTTGCCGCCGGTCGTGGTGGGCGCGGAACAGCGCGCCTCGGGCAGCACGAGCTTGCCGCCGCCTGCCTTGAGGACGATGTCCTCGCCGCTCTTGGCGTCGACCTCGGCCTCGATGAGGTTGGAGGTGCCGAGGAAGTTGGCGACGAAGGTGGTCTTCGGGTTCTCGTACAGATCGGCGGGGGCGCCGAGCTGCTCGACGCGGCCCGCGTTCATCACGGCGACCGTGTCGGCCATGGTCATGGCCTCCTCCTGGTCGTGCGTGACATGCACGAAGGTGATGCCGACCTCGGTCTGGATGCGCTTGAGCTCCAGCTGCATCTGGCGGCGCAGCTTGAGGTCGAGGGCGCCGAGCGGCTCGTCGAGGAGGAGCACCTTGGGGTGGTTGATCAGCGCGCGGGCGACGGCGACCCGCTGCTGCTGGCCGCCGGAGAGCTGGTGCGGCTTCTTGCGGGCCTGCTCGCCGAGCTGGACGAGCTCCAGCATCTCCTCGACCTGCTTCTTCACGCTCTTGATGCCGCGTCGGCGCAGGCCGAAGGCGACGTTCTCGAAGATGTCGAGGTGCGGGAAGAGGGCGTAGGACTGGAATACCGTGTTCACCGGCCGCTTGTACGGAGGCAGCCGGGTCACGTCCTGGTCGCCGAGGAAGACGGTGCCGGAGGTCGGCTCCTCAAGTCCCGCGATCATGCGCAGGGTTGTGGTCTTGCCACAGCCGGAGGCGCCGAGCAGGGCGAAGAAGGAGCCCTGCGGGACGGTGAGGTCCAGCGGGTGTACGGCCGTGAAGTTGCCGTAGGTCTTGCTGATGCCCGTGAGTCGGACGTCGCCGGTGTTGTCGTTCTTGGTGGTCACGTCGATCACGCCCCCGTCAGCTTCGCGAACTTCGTTTCGAACTCGGTCTCTTCCTTCGAGCTCAGCGAGCGGAAGGCGCGGGACTTCGCGGCCATGGCCTTGTCGGGGATGATCAGCGGGTTGTTCGCCGCATCCTCGTCGATCTTCGCCAACTCGGCCTTGACCCCGTCGACGGGGCAGACGTAGTTGATGTACGCGGCGAGTTCGGCGGCCGCCTTCGGCTCGTAGTAGTAGTCGATGAGCCGCTCGGCGTTCGTCTTGTGCCGGGCCTTGTTGGGGACCAGGAGGTTGTCCGTCGACGTCATGTATCCGCTGTCCGGGATGATGAAGTCGATGTCCGGGCTGTCCGCCTTGAGCTGGACGACGTCTCCGGCCCAGGCGATGCAGGCGGCGAAGTCGCCGCTGGACAGGTCGGAGGTGTAGTCGTTGCCGGTGAAGCGGCGGATCTGGCCCTTGTCCACGGCCTTCTGGATGCGGGCGATGGCCGCGTCGTAGTCGTCGGCGGTGAAGTCGCCCGGGTCCTTGCCCATGTCGAGCAGGGTCATGCCGATGCTGTCGCGCATCTCGGACAGGAAGCCGACCCGGCCCTTGAGCTTGGGGTTGTCGAGCAGATCGGAGATCGACTTCACCTCCTCGCCGTCCAGCGCCTTCTTGTTGAAGGCGATGACCGTCGAAATGCCCTGCCAGACGTACGAGTAGGCGCGGCCCGGGTCCCAGTCCGGGGAGCGGAACTGGGAGGACAGGTTGGCGTAGGCGTGCGGCAGGTTGGCAGGGTCCAGTTTCTGGACCCACCCGAGGCGGATCAGGCGGGCGGCGAGCCAGTCGGTGACGCAGATGAGGTCGCGCCCGGTGTCCTGGCCGGCCGCCAGCTGCGGCTTGATCTTTCCGAAGAACTCGACGTTGTCGTTGATGTCCTCGGTGTACTTGACCTTGATTCCGGTCCGCTCGGTGAACGTGTCGAGCGTGGGGTGGTGCTTCTCGCTCTCGTCGACGTCCATGTACTCGGTCCAGTTGGAGAAGTTGACTTCCTTCTCCTTGGTCGAGTGGTCGTCCGAGGACACTCCGCCCTCGGTCTTGCCCGCGGCCGGGATGCCGCAGGCGCTCAGCGTTCCCAGACCGCCGACCGCGAGCGCGCCGCCGGTGGAGGCGCGCAGCAGCGAACGGCGGCTGAGCGAGGCCCTGCCGTTGCGGAAGCTGCGCCGCATGGCGGCCACTTGGGCCGGGGACAGGCGGTCGGGCTCGAACTGCTCCATGCGCTTGGTGCCCTTTCGGAGGGTGGGCGGCCGCGGGTCGGGCGGCCTGGCTGCTATCGGTCCCCGAAGATCGTGCGGTGCCAGTCCTTCCTGGCGACCGCCGTGTTGTCGAACATGACGTGCTTGATCTGCGTGTACTCCTCGAAGGAGTAGGTTGACATGTCCTTGCCGAAGCCGGACGCCTTGTAGCCCCCGTGGGGCATCTCGCTGATGATCGGGATGTGGTCGTTCACCCATACACAGCCCGCCTTGATCTCGCGGGTGGCCCGGTTCGCCCGGTAGACGTCCCGGCTCCAGGCGGAGGCGGCCAGACCGTACGGGGTGTCGTTGGCGAGCGCGATCCCCTCGTCGTCGGTGTCGAAGGGGAGGACGACGAGGACGGGCCCGAAGATCTCGGACTGGACGATCTCGCTGTCCTGGGCGGCGTCGGCGACGAGCGTGGGCCGGTAGTACGCCCCCTTGCCCTCGGGGATCTCACCGCCGGTCACCACGCGCGCGTAGGCACGCGCCCGGTCGACGAACCCGGCGACCCGGTCGCGCTGCACATGGGAGATGAGCGGGCCGAGGTCGGTCCCGGCGGCGAAGGGGTCACCGAGCCGGACGCTCTCCATGAGGGCGGCGGTCTTCTCCACGAACGCCTCGTACAGCGGCCGCTGTACGTACGCGCGCGTGGCGGCCGTGCAGTCCTGGCCGGTGTTGATGAGCGCGCCCGCGACAGCGCCGTTGGCGGCGGCCTCCAGATCGGCGTCGTCGAAGACCACGAAGGGCGCCTTGCCGCCGAGCTCCAGGTGGATCCGCTTGACGGTGGCGGTGGCGATCTCGGCGACCCGCTTGCCGACGGCGGTGGACCCGGTGAAGGAGGTCATGGCGACGTCCGGGTGCCCGACGAGATGCTCACCGGCCTCCTTCCCCGTCCCGGTGACGATGTTGACGACACCGTCGGGGATGCCCGCCTCGGTGCAGGCCTCGGCGAAGAGCAGCGAGGTCAGCGGGGTGAGCTCGGCGGGCTTGAGCACGATGGTGTTGCCCGCGGCGATCGCCGGGAGGATCTTCCAGGCGGCCATCTGGAGCGGGTAGTTCCAGGGGGCGATCGAGCCGACCACGCCGATGGGTTCACGGCGAATGTACGAGGTGTGGTCGCCGGAGTACTCGCCGGCGGACTGACCCTGGAGATGACGGGCGGCACCCGCGAAGAACGAGGCGTTGTCGATGGTCCCCGGTACGTCGAACTCACGGGTCAGCTTCAGCGGCTTGCCGCACTGGAGGGACTCCGCGCGGGCGAACTCCTCGGCTCGCTCGGCGAGGACGGCGGCCAGCTTGTGCAGCGCGTCGGAGCGCTCGCCGGGGGTGAGCCCGGCCCAGACCGGGAAGGCGGCGCGGGCAGCGGCGACAGCGGCGTCCACGTCGGCCGTGCCCGCCAGCTCGTAGGTGAGCACCTCCTCCCCGGTGGCCGGGTCGACGACCGCGTGGGTGCGGCCCGAGGTGCCCTTCGTCGGGCGGCCCGCGATGTACTGCGCACCGGCCGCGAAGCGCTCGTGTGCGGGGAATCGTTCCGGGATGGCGTTGCCCGGGTTGTGCATGTCGCTCTCCTCCGCCTTCGCCCCGCTGTCCACGGGGGCGGGTGGCGTAGCTCCAGCTCGATTTGAGTGCCGATCCTGACAGAGCAATAGCACTCCAACAAGTGATTCCGTTGTTTCCTTTTGGTTACGCGACGGAATCTGTCGACCAGGTGTCGACTGAACTCGAAAAAGCCAGGACGGAGTGTCAGTGGTGCGTGCCAGACTCGCGTGCATGGGAAAGATCGATTCTCGGGATGCCCTGGTCAGGGAGGTCCGCGCGGGGGCGGGGATCAAGTATCTGCACTTCTGGGGACACCGGCCCAGACCCGACGGCCGTATCGGCGCCAGCTGTCTGAGCCAGTGGTGGCCGTCGCCGTTCACGGTGGACGGGGTGGAGTACGCGACGGCCGAGCACTGGATGATGGCGGGAAAGGCCCGCCTGTTCGGCGACGCCGAGGCCGAGCGGAAGATCCTGGCCGCCGGGCATCCCTCGCAGGCGAAGAACGCCGGGCGGCTGGTGCGCGGGTTCGACGAGGAGACATGGGCGCGCGAGCGGTTCGGCATCGTGGTCGAGGGCAGCGTGCACAAGTTCGGGTCGGACGAGGGGCTGCGGGGGTTTCTGCTGGGTACGGGGGAGCGGGTGCTGGTGGAGGCGAGCCCTGTGGACCGGGTGTGGGGGATCGGGCTCGCGGCGAGCGACGACGCGGCGATGGATCCGGAGCGGTGGCGGGGGCCGAATCTGCTGGGGTTCGCGTTGATGGAGGCGCGGGAGCGGTTGCGGGGGTAGGGGTTTTTCGCCCCCGCCGCCCCTACCCGTCCCATCCCGGGGCTCCGCCCCGGACCCCGCTCCTCAAACTCCCCCGGAGGGGGCACCCCCAAGGGGCTGATTTTCAGCCCGTCCGGCGTTTCAAAACCCGGCGGTGCCTACCGTGTGGCGATCACGAACGCCAGCATCGCCAGACCGAGCACGATGCCCGCCGCGCCGCAGATCGCTCCGGCCAGGGCCGGGCCCGAGTTGGTCGCCTCGCCCCGCCGGATCTTCCCTCGGCCGATCAGACCGAAGATCAGCGCCAGGACGCCCAGCAGGATGGCGATCGGCCAGAGGCAGAAGACGGCCGCCGAGATGATCCCGAGCACCAGCGAGGTCGTGCCCATGCCGTTGCTGGGCAGGGGGTGCATGCCGGGCCAGCCGTAGCCGTAGCCACCGCCCGGCTGGTGCGGGTAGCCGGGGGTGCCGTAGGCACCGGGGTAGCCGTAGGGGACCTGCCCCGGGCCGTCGGGGGCGATGGGCGGCGGAGGCACGGGCTCGCCCTGGGCGTACGGCGGATTGAAGGCGGGCGGAGCGAAGGGGTTGGCCGGGGCCGACCACGGCTGCGGCTGTCCCGGCGCCTCGGGCCCCGGCATCGACGTCACCGTCTGCTGGTCGTGCACCGAGGGCGCCGACCAGGCCGGCGACGACGAGGCCACCGTGTGCCCGGGACCGTCGGCACCGCCGGAGGCGTCCGGCGTCGGCGGCGCCCAGGGGTTCGGCTCGGCCCGGGACGCGGAGGCGTCCTTCGTCAGCCCGACCTTCGGGGCGGCCCCGGGGTTCTCCGGCGCAGCCGGCGTCGGCGTGTCGTCGGACATGCGCGGGACCCCCTCTGTGTGCGTCCCGTCATGCTACGGCGCCGCACCGGACCGCGTGGCCCCGGCCTACGATGATCCCGGAGTCACCGATCAGCCGATCACCCGCGTCCCGCCGCACTCCGGCCGGGGACGCCGTTCCCGGGGAGGAACCTTGACCGACCACACCGCCACCGGCCTCGCGGACGCCACGCGCGACCCGCACGCCTTCATCGCCGGACTGCCCAAGGCCGAACTCCATGTGCACCACGTCGGCTCCGCCTCCCCGCGTATCGTCTCGGAGCTGGCCGCCCGCCACCCCGACTCCAAGGTGCCCACCGACCCCGAGGCCCTGGTCGACTACTTCACCTTCACGGACTTCGCCCACTTCATCGACGTATACCTGTCCGTGGTCGATCTGATCCGCACCCCGGAGGACGTACGTCTGCTGACGTACGAGGTGGCCCGGGACCTGGCCCGGCAGCAGGTGCGGTACGCCGAGCTGACCATCACCCCCTTCTCCTCCACCCGCCGGGGCATCGACGAGCGGGGCTTCATGGACGCGATCGAGGACGCCCGCAAGGCGGCCGAGGCCGAGTTCGGGACCGTACTGCGCTGGTGCTTCGACATCCCCGGCGAGGCGGGTCTTGAGTCCGCCGAGGAGACCGTGCGGCTCGCCACCGACGAGCGGCTGCGCCCCGAGGGCCTGGTGTCGTTCGGGCTCGGCGGACCCGAGATCGGTGTCCCTAGGCCCCAGTTCAAGCCCTACTTCGACCAGGCCATCGCCGCGGGACTGCGCTCCGTGCCGCATGCCGGTGAGACCACGGGTCCTGAGACGGTGTGGGACGCCCTGACACATCTGCGGGCCGAGCGCATCGGGCACGGCACCAGTTCCGCGCGGGACCCGAAGCTGCTCACGCACCTCGCCGAGAACCGGATCCCACTGGAGGTGTGCCCGACCTCCAACATCGCCACGCGCGCGGTGCGCACCCTCGACGAGCACCCGATCAAGGAGTTCGTCCGGGCCGGTGTCCTGGTCACCATCAACTCCGACGACCCCCCGATGTTCGGCACCGACCTCAACAACGAGTACGCCGTCGCCGCCCGCCTGCTGGAACTCGACGAGCGCGGTCTGGCCGAGCTCGCGCACAACGCGGTCGAGGCGTCCTTCCTCGACGAGCCCGGCAAGGCCCGCATCAAGTCCGAGATCGACGCCTACACCGCCGCCTGGCTCGCCCCCTGACCGCGCCGATGAACACCCAAGTCACCGCGGTCGCCCACCGAGGCGACCCCTACCTGTTCCGCGAGAACACGCTCGACTCCCTGCGCTCGGCGATCGTCAGGGGCGCCGACGCCGTGGAGATCGACGTACGGCTGACCCGGGACGGCGTGCCGGTCCTGCTGCACGACGAGTCGCTGAAGCGGCTGTGGGAGCAGGACCGCCCGTTGCTCTCGCTGTCGGCGGACGAGCTGCTCGGGCTCACGGTCGGCGGAGTGCCGACGCTGGCCGAGGCGCTGGACGCGACCGACGGGCACCGGGTGATGCTCGATCTGCCCGGCGCACCGGACCTGCGCACCGCGCGCCGGATCGTGGACGTCGTACGGGAGTCGGGCGCCTCCGACCGCGTGTACTACTGCGCCGGTGCACCCGCCATGCTCGCCGTTCGCGCCGCCGACCCGGGCGCCGAGATCGCGCTGACCTGGACGACCTTGGCGCCGCCGCGGCCCGCGTTGCTGGAGGCGGTGCGGCCGCGCTGGCTCAACTACCGTTTCGGCCTGGTCGACCGGGCCCTCGCCGAGCGCGTCCACCGGGGCGGGCATCTGCTGTCGGTGTGGACCCCCGACACCCGCCGCTCGATGCGCCGCCTGATCGGCCTGGGCGTCGACTCGATCACCACGAACCGCATCGACGCGCTCCGCGCGCTCACACGCGCGAACGCTGCGCCACCGTCGCCGGATCGGCGGGCGCCGCGCGCGTGACGTACTGCGGCACGGGCGCGGTGTCATCGCCGGTGTCACGGACCAGGCCGTAGCGGATGGCGCCCTGGTCGGGGCCGTAGTGGATGTCCTTGTCCACTGCGGCCCAGTCCACCGGCATGACGGTCAGGCCGTAGGAGGCGCCGCGCTCGTTCTGGTTCAGGGTGACGGTGCCGTCGACGTAGAAGTACTCGTTCTGCCACATCTGTTGAGTGCCGTCGGGCAGCACCGTGTAGCCGATGTCCGGGCCGCCCATGCCGGTGACGTAGCCGCGGTCGGAGCCGTCCCCGACGACGTCGTCCATACGACGGCCGCCGCCGGACGCGACGTGGAACAGCCTCCCCTTCAGACCGGTCCAGGTCGGCATGGTCAGCCCGCCGGGCCGGTCGTGCGGGGCGATCTGCCAGCGCACCAGGACATAGCCCCGCCCGCTGAGCGTGACGCTCTCGCCCCGGTGCTGCATGACGGCCTTCGCGCCCAAGGTGCTGTTGAGCCCGGTCTCGGGGCGGCGGGGCAGGGTGCCGGGGTCCGCGTTCGGGCCCGGTGCCTGGTCGACGGCGTCGACGACCGTGCCGTAGAGCTGGACCTTGCGCTGGGTGACCGACGGGGAGGGAGAAGGGGTCGCCGAAAGCGTCGGCGACGGGGAGCGGGTGGTGGCGGGCGTCGTGGGTGCGGTGGCGCGCGGGGGCGAGGTGTCGGACGGCTGGGTGACGACGTAGGCGCCGCCCGCGACGATGGTCGCCCCGGCCGTGACGGCGACGACGGGCTGGGTCAGCGCGCCCAGCACCTTGGCCGACCAGCCGACGGAGGCCGCCGCGGCGGCCGTCTTGCCGCCGAAGGCCAGCGAGAGCGTGAAGCCGACCGGGAGCGGGACGAGGGCGAGGCCGACCAGGAGCCGTTCGGCCGGTACGACGGTCTCGCGGGCGTCGCCGCAGTAGCCGCAGCCCCTGATGTGCCGAGCCAGCCGCTTGCGCCAGACCGAGTCGGGGCGGCCGTTCCAGCGGGAGGTGAGTTCGCGCAGGTCGGGACAGGCGCCGTCGAGGGCACGCACGATCCCGCGCGCGGTCTCAAGACGCTCCTTCACCCGCTGCACACGCACCGCCGCGTGCTGTCGGCTGATCCCGGCCGCGGCCGCCAGCTCGCGCCGGCTCAGCTCGCCCGCGACCTCCAGCCACCACAGCGACAGCAGTTGCCGGTCCTCGTCGTCGAGCCACGGCACGGCCTCGGCGACCTCGCGCCGCTGGCCCTCAAGTCCGAGGCGCAGCACGGTGAGTTCGGCGAAGTCCTGCTGGGCCGCCGAGTCGTCGAGCGGCGCGGGCTGCCTGCGGCGCGCCCGGTCCCGTATCTGCCGCATGGCGATGGCGACGAGCCAGGACCGGAAGCTGTCCGGATCGCGCAGCGAACCGAGGTTGTCGACGGCCCGCAGCATGGTCTCCTGGACGACGTCGTCGACATCGGCGTGCCCGTTCAGCGCACGCCCGACGACGTTGTAGACGAGCGGGAGCCACCCCGCCACCAGCTCGTCCAGCGCGCGCCGGTCCCCCGCCTGCGCGGCCGCGATGGTGGAGCGCCACTGCCTGCCGGCTGCCTCGTCCACGTACGTCCTCTCCGATGTCGTCGCCCCTTCGTACGCGCTGTGTCAGGGACCGGCCATGAGGGAGATCACGGGTGAGGAGACGAGGGGAGGCCGACCTGGATAACACTTTTTGCGGCCCGTAGGTGCGATCCCCCACAACACCCTGAAATGGTAAGTGAGTTACTAGGGGCCACCCCAGGGGCGGCTGCCCTCCTCACCGACGATCCGGTGCGGGCCCCGCGCTCGCAGGATGATCACCGACACATAGCCGGATCCCTGGAGCACCCGATGCGACGCATCCGCACCTACGCCCTGACCGCCTCCGTGGCCCTCGCGCTGACCGCCGTCCCACTGGCCGTGCCCGCGTTCGCCGCGCCCACCCCGGCCTCCGCCGCGAGCGAGACGACAGGACCGGACGTCGAGGCCCTGCGCGCGGCGCTGGCCGGGCTGCCGGACGAGACCGCGACCGCCGCGCAGGTCCGCGTCGGCGGCAAGGGGAGCTGGCACGGTGTCGCCGGGGTGCGCGACCTGAGGCCCGGCGCTCCGGCACTGGCGAACTCTGTCTTCCGGGCGGGCTCGACGACGAAGATCGTGACGGCGTCGATCGTGCTGCAACTCGTCGCCGAGGCCCGGATCTCCCTCGACGGCACGGTGCAGCAGTACCTCCCGGGCCTGCTGACGGACGACTTCGGGCCCATCACCGTACGGCAGTTGCTGAACTTCACCAGCAACCTCCAGCCGGGCGCCTCGCTCGGCGACAGCGTCGAGGAGGGCTACGAGCACCGCTTCGAGACCCTCACCCCCACCGAGGTCGTCGCCGCGTCGGTCGCCAAGGGCCCGAACCCCGAGTACGAATCCGGCGAACAGCAGCGCTACGGCAACATCCACTACACCGTGCTCGGGCTGCTGATCGAGAAGGTCACCGGTGACACGTACGCCCACCAGGCGCAGGTGCGGATCCTCAAGCCGCTCGGCATGCGGCACACATCCTTCCCCAAGGGCGCCGACCCGCGTATCCACGGCCCGCACAACCGTGGATACGACTGGATCGACGGCGAGTTGGTGGATGTCACCGAATGGAACATGGTCGACCGTTTCGCGGCCGGCGACATGATCTCGACGACGGCGGACCTGGAGCGGCTGCTGGTGGCCGTGTTCCGTGGCCGTGTGGTGCCGGAGCCGCAGTTGCGGGAGATGTTCACGGTGCCGGACGTGCCGAAGGCGTCGATGGGCATGGGCCTGGAGCGCTTCGAGCTGAACGGCAAGGAGATCTGGGGCAAGACGGGCTCCCGCCCCGGCTATCATACGGTGGTCGCGGCCACCCGGGACCTGTCCCGGACGCTGGTGTACTCCGTCAACTCGACCGACGCCAAGGGCGACGGCCTGTCGATCGTCCAGCGCTTCGCCTTCCCGGCGTTCAACCGCTGACGGCCGCGTCCGAGGCGGACGGATCGGCCCCGGCGCGATCACCCGGCTCGGGAGCCGGACGATGGCCGCCACGTCAAACGAAACCGCGGGTGTCCGACACCTTGTCAATGACGTGGTGTCGGACACCCGCGGCCCCGGAGCGACCGTCAGCCGTCCAGCGACGTCATGACGTGCTTGATCCGCGTGTAGTCGTCGAACCCGTACCCCGACAGGTCCTTGCCGTACCCGGACTTCTTGAAGCCGCCGTGCGGCATCTCCGCGACCAGCGGGATGTGCGTGTTGATCCAGACGCAGCCGAAGTCCAGGGACTTCGACATCCGCATCGCACGCGCGTGGTCCTTCGTCCACACCGAGGACGCGAGGGCGTAGTCCACGCCGTTGGCCCACTCGACGGCCTGGGCCTCGTCCGAGAAGGACTGGACGGTGATGACCGGACCGAAGACCTCGTTCTGGATGATCTCGTCGTCCTGCTTGAGCCCGGACACGACGGTCGGCGCGTAGAAGTAGCCCTTGTCACCGACCCGCTGACCGCCCGCCTCCACCTTGGCGTGCGCGGGCAGCCGCTCGATGAAGCCGGAGACCTGCTTGAGCTGGTTCGGGTTGTTGAGCGGGCCGAAGAGCACGTCCTCGTCGTCCGGCTGCCCCGTCTTCGTGTCGGCCGCGGCCTTCGCGAGCGCCGCCACGAACTCGTCGTGGATGGAGGCCTGTACGAGCACGCGCGTGGCGGCCGTACAGTCCTGCCCGGCGTTGAAGAAGCCCGCCACGGAGATGTCCTCGACGGCCTTCGCGATGTCGGTGTCCTCGAAGACGACGACCGGCGCCTTGCCGCCCAGCTCCAGGTGGACCCGCTTGAGGTCCTTCGACGCCGATTCGGCGACCGACATGCCGGCGCGGACCGAGCCCGTGATGGAGGCCATCGCCGGCGTCGGGTGCTCGACCATCAGCCGGCCGGTGTCACGGTCGCCGGTGATGACGTTGAAGACGCCCTTGGGCAGGATCGAGCCGATGATGTCGGCGATCAGGACGGTGGAGGCCGGGGTGGTGTCCGACGGCTTCAGCACGACGGTGTTGCCCGCCGCGATGGCCGGCGCGAACTTCCATACGGCCATCATCATCGGGTAGTTCCACGGCGCGACCTGCGCGCAGACGCCGACCGGCTCACGGCGGACGATGGAGGTCATCCCCTCCATGTACTCACCGGCCGAGCGGCCCTCCAGCATGCGGGCCGCACCCGCGAAGAACCGGATCTGGTCCACCATCGGCGGGATCTCCTCGGACCGGGTCAGTCCGATCGGCTTGCCGGTGTTCTCCACCTCGGCCGCGATGAGCTCCTCGGCGCGCTCCTCGAACGCGTCCGCGATCTTCAGGAGCGCCTTCTGGCGCTCGGCCGGGGTGGTGTCGCGCCAGGCGGGGAAGGCGCGGGCGGCGGCCTCCATGGCGGCATCGACATCCGCCTGCCCGGACAGCGGCGCGGTCGCGTACGCCTCGCCCGTCGCGGGGTTGACCACCTCGGTGGTCCGTCCGTCGAGGGCGTCCCGGAACTCACCATCGATGTAGTTACGCAGACGACGCAGCTCGGTGCTCACTGCCGGCCTCCTGTGTCAGGGTCGAACTGTCCAATCACTGAGACACCTACCCTAGTCGGCGACCCGACGTTTTCAACAGCCCCACCGCCGCCATATCTGCGAAATCCGCAAGTCTCGGCGACGTAAACAACGAATTTCATCGATACGGCCTTGCGGAACTGTCGAGACCTCGTGCACAGTGAGGTCGTGGCCAGTCGAAGCGCAGACCCCAGGGACTCCCGTGAGTCCCCCCGCGAATCCAGGAACGGCAGCACGCCGCACCTGGACGCCGTCTCCCTCGCCATCATCGAACAGCTCCAGGAGGACGGCCGCCGGCCGTACGCCGCCATAGGCAAGGCCGTGGGTCTCTCCGAAGCGGCCGTGCGCCAGCGCGTCCAGAAGCTGCTCGACCAGGGCGTGATGCAGATCGTCGCCGTCACGGACCCGCTCACCGTGGGCTTCCGGCGCCAGGCGATGGTCGGCATCCATGTCGAGGGCGACGTGGAGTCCGTGGCCGACGCGCTGACCGAGATGTCCGAGTGCGAGTACGTCGTGATGACCGCGGGCTCCTTCGACCTGATGGTGGAGATCGTCTGCGAGGACGACGACCACCTGCTGGAAGTCATCAACCGCCGCATCCGTGCCATCCCCGGAGTGCGCTCCACCGAGAGCTTTGTCTATCTGAAGCTCAAGAAGCAGACCTACATGTGGGGAACCCGATAGCCGTGAGGACCCGATAACCGTGAGCACCAAGGACCTCAGCCAGACCGCGTACGACCACCTGTGGATGCACTTCACCCGCATGTCCTCGTACGAGAACTCCCCCGTCCCCACCATCGTCCGGGGCGAGGGCACCTACATCTACGACGACAAGGGCAAGCGCTACCTCGACGGACTCGCGGGCCTGTTCGTGGTCCAGGCCGGCCACGGCCGCACCGAGCTCGCCGAGACCGCCTCCAAGCAGGCGCAGGAGCTGGCCTTCTTCCCGGTCTGGTCCTATGCCCACCCCAAGGCCGTCGAGCTCGCCGAGCGCCTCGCGCACCACGCGCCCGGCGATCTGAACAAGGTCTTCTTCACCACCGGCGGCGGCGAGGCGGTCGAGACCGCCTGGAAGCTGGCGAAGCAGTACTTCAAGCTCACCGGCAAGCCCACCAAGTACAAGGTCATCTCCCGCGCGGTCGCCTACCACGGCACCCCGCAGGGCGCCCTGTCCATCACCGGCCTGCCGGGCCTGAAGGCCCCCTTCGAGCCGCTGGTCCCGGGCGCGCACAAGGTCCCGAACACCAACATCTACCGCGCCCCGATCTTCGGCGACGACCCGGAGGCCTTCGGCCGCTGGGCCGCCGACCAGATCGAGCAGCAGATCCTCTTCGAGGGCCCGGACACGGTCGCGGCCGTCTTCCTGGAGCCCGTGCAGAACGCGGGCGGCTGCTTCCCGCCCCCGCCCGGCTACTTCCAGCGGGTCCGCGAGATCTGCGACAAGTACGACGTCCTGCTGGTCTCGGACGAGGTCATCTGCGCCTTCGGCCGACTCGGCACGATGTTCGCCTGCGACAAGTTCGGCTACGTCCCGGACATGATCACCTGCGCCAAGGGCATGACCTCGGGCTACTCCCCGATCGGCGCCTGCATCATCTCCGACCGGCTGGCCGAGCCGTTCTACAAGGGCGACAACACCTTCCTGCACGGCTACACCTTCGGCGGCCACCCGGTCTCCGCGGCCGTCGGCCTCGCCAACCTCGACCTCTTCGAGCGCGAGGGCCTCAACCAGCACGTCCTCGACAACGAGGCCAACTTCCGCGCCACGCTGGAGAAGCTGCACGACCTGCCGATCGTCGGCGACGTCCGCGGCAACGGCTACTTCTACGGCATCGAGCTCGTGAAGGACAAGGCGACCAGGGAGTCCTTCAACGCGGAGGAGACCGAGCGCGTCCTGTACGGCTTCCTCTCCAAGGCCCTCTTCGACAACGGCCTGTACTGCCGTGCCGACGACCGCGGTGACCCGGTCGTCCAGCTCGCCCCGCCGCTGATCTCCGACCAGGACACGTTCGACGAGATCGAGCAGATCCTGCGCGCGACGCTCACGGAGGCGTGGACGAAGCTGTAGCCTCCGGAGGTTCCACGGCCCGGGTACACCCATGCGAGTGAGAAGGGTGCACCCGGGCCGCGTGCTGTCCGGCGTCGCTGCCCCGGATCCTTAGCGTGCCTGGTAACCGATCGGCCCTGCTCTCGTTCCCCCGCACGGGGGACTGCAAGGCACAACGGACCAGAACGAGGTGTACGCCCATGGAGGCTCCGCCGGACAACGACGTGCTCTGGGCACGGTCCCTGCACTTCACACACCAGGACGGCTCACCCGCGCTGAGCGGCGTATCCCTCGGCGTGCGCGAGGGCGAGATCCTCGCGGTGTGCGGCCCGCGCGGCAGCGGCAAAACGACTCTGCTCAGTTGCCTGGCGGGGCTGGCCGCGACGCGGCACGGCGAGGTCTGGTTCAACAGCGTGCCGATGCACACCATGGGCCCCATCGGCCGTGAACGGCTGCGCCGCGACCGCTTCGGCTGGATCGACCCCGAGCCGGTGCTGGTCCCCGAGCTCAACGTCTGGGAGAACGCCGCCCTGCCCCTGATGCTGCGCGGCACGAGCCGCCGGCGCGCCAAGACGGCCGCGCTGGAGTGGCTGGAGCGCCTCGACATCGGCGACGGCGCCCGCAAGCGCCCCCGGGAACTGACCCAGGCGCAGCGGCAGCGCGTCTGCATCGCCCGCGCGCTGGCCCCGGCGCCCACGGTCCTCTTCGCCGACGAACCGACGGCCCCGCTGCACCGGGCCGACCGCGCGCATGTCCTGCGGACGCTCACGACGGCGGCCCGCTCGCACGGCATCACGGTCGTCCTCGCCACCCACGACACGGAGACCGCGGCCCTGGCCGACCGCACGGTGTCCCTGCTGGACGGGCGCCGTGTGAACACGGTGCATCTGCCCCCGATGGCCGACTCGGAAGGGCGGGCCGCGTGCTCGCTCTCCGCCTGACCCGCCGAGCCCACCCCGCCGTACAACTGCGCCGCCTGCTGGTGGCCACGGCCTCGGCGGGCACGGGCTTCCTCCTGCTGTGCACCCTGGGCCACGCGATGACCCACCCCGGCTCCCCCGGCGCATCGTTCCTACGCCTGACGTGGTGCGCGGCGCCACTGGCAGCGACGGTCCACTTCGCGGTGGCGGTGGCCAGAACAGACCCCGGCACCCGCCCCCGCCCCGGCCTCGCGGCAATCGGCCTGAGCCCGGCCCGCCTGATGGCGGTATCGGCGACCACCACGCTTCTGTCGACCCTCCTCGGCTCCATGCTGGCCCTGCTCTTCTTCCTCCACCTACGAGGAGACCTGACGGGAATGCCGTTCGACGGAGCGGCGGCGGAGTTCTTGGCGGCGTCGGAGCCCTTGCCGCTACCGGCGGCACTGACACTGCTGTCGCTGGTCCCGACGGCGGCGTCACTGGCGGTGGCGGTGACACTGCGCCCAAGGGAGGCAAGGCCATCCACGGCGGAGGGCCCCAGACGCTTCGGCCGCTTCGGCGCGTACGGCACGACGGGGGAACGGGAGACGTTCGGAGCGTACGGAAGATTCGGCGCGCGCCTACGACGTGCAGAGCCTGCGGGCAGTCGTGACGCTGGGGCGTCCCCCGACCCGGAGAAGAGCGGCGCCCCGCATGCGCGGGCGAGCGAAACCCACCCGCCCGCAGGGGCCCCCGCAGACACACCGACCAGCACCCCCTCCGGCCTCCCCTGGGGCACAGCCATCCTCGCCGGGGGACTGGCAGTAGAGGCCTACGCCAGCACCGCCACCACCAACACCACGACCATGCCCACCGGCCTCCCCACAGGCCCCACCGCAGTCCTCATCGGCTGGGCCCTCACCGCGGTCGGCCTGGCACTGGCCGGCCCAGGCCTCACCCATCTCTGCGGCCGCCTCCTCCAGTCCCTGCGCCCCGGCGCCCTACGCCTCCTCGCCGGACGAATCCTCATGGAAGAGGCCACCAGAATCGGCCGCCCCCTCGGCATCGTCTGCGCCGTGGCCTCCGCCGCGTACGCCATGGCCGTACTCCACGACCCCACCGCGGACGGCCGCACCCTGGGCCCGCTCACCACCCTCGGCGCGACGGTCGTCACCGGCTGCGCGGTGGCCACCCTCCTCACCGCGGCCGTAGAGGCACGACAGGCCCGAGCCGACACCACGGCCGCCCTGCTCCGCCTGGGCGCCCCACCCACGATGCTCCGCAGCGCGGCAGCCCTCCGCGCAGGCGCACTGCTGGCCGTCTTCGGCCCGCTCACACTGATCGTCGCCGAGCTCGCGGCGCTCCCCCTGGCCCGCTGAAAAGCCGCAAAACCGGCGCCAAAAAATTCGTACGAAAAAAATCATCGCCCCCCGATGAGTTCCGCTCGGCCCCCCGGTCTACCCATCCGAACAGACCGACCCCGATGGGAGAGACCTCAGATGTACCAGCAGATGATCTTCGTGAACCTGCCCGTCGCCGATCTCGACGCCTCGAAGAAGTTCTTCACGGAGCTGGGCTACTCGATCAACCCCCAGTTCAGCGACGAGAACGCGGCGAGTGTCGTGATCAGCGAGACCATCGTGGCGATGCTCCTCACCAAGCCCTTCTACTCGACCTTCACCGACAAGGAGATCGCGGACGCCACGAAGACCAGCGAGGTGGCGATCTGTCTGAGCGCCGAGAGCCGCGAGAAGGTCGACGAGCTGGTCGAGAAGGCCGTCGCCGCCGGCGGCACCGCCTCGGACAAGGTCCAGGACATGGACTTCATGTACGGCCGCGGCTTCGACGACCTCGACGGCCACAGCTGGGAGATCGTATGGATGGACCCCGCCGCGATCGAGGGCTGAACAGCCGCCGTGTCTAGCATGGGCGCGTGCAGACGATGCCCGCCCATGCGGCCCACCACAACGACCGTGAGATCGAGACGCTCCAGGAGTTCGACGCCACCGTCTCGGCCCGCGGCACGCTCGCCGGATTCCGGATACAGGCCGTCGATCTGACGGACCGTACGCGCGAACTGCTCGGCACGGACACGGCGGGCGCCATATTCCTCGGCTGCCCGATGCGGGAGAACGCCGCCGCGAAGATCCGCGCGGACGGCGCCATGGTCTTCCCGCCGGTCCCGGAACTACCCTTCGAACCCTACCGGGGCCTGCTCTACTCGCCGGACGAACTCTTCGCCGGACTCGACAAGGGGTACGAACAGACGCCCGACGCCCTCTCCTACGCCTGGTTCCAGCGGACCAAGGCGGACGGCGACATATTCGCGTCGATGCTGCGCTCCGTCCACGACGACGCCGTCTCGGACGCCCTCGACGAACTCCTGCGCGGCACAAGGGTCGTGGGCGTCATGGGCGGCCATGCGATGGCCCGCGGCACGGAGGCCTACACGGGTGCCGCCCGCCTCGGCCGGGAGCTGGCCCGCGAGGGCTTCACGGTCGCCACCGGCGGTGGGCCGGGCGCGATGGAGGCGGCTAACCTCGGCGCGTACGCCGCCCCCTACGACGACACGATGCTCACCGAGGCGCTCGAACTCCTCGCCAAGGAACCGACGTTCACACCGTCGATCACCGGCTGGGCGGCCGCGGCCTTCGAGGTGCGCGCCCGCTGGCCCAAGGGCGGTGGCTCGATCGGCATCCCTACCTGGTTCTACGGCCATGAGCCGCCGAACGCCTTCGCCGCGCACATCGCCAAGTACTTCGCCAACGCCACCCGCGAGGACGGCCTGCTGGCCCGCTCCAACGCGGGTGTGGTCTTCCTGCCGGGCGCCGCCGGGACCGTACAGGAGATCTTCGACAACGCGACGCCGAACTACTACGAGTCACGGGGCGAGCCCACGCCTATGGTGCTGGTGAACCGTGCGCACTGGACGGAGAAGCTGCCGACATGGCCGCTGCTCCAATCGCTCGCGCGAGAGCGGTCGATGGAGTCCCGTATCGCCCTGGTCGACCGGATCGAGGAGGCTCCGGAGGCGTTGAAACGTCTCGGCGGTTAATAAGAGGGCAAAGCCAAGGTCCTTGTCCCGCATATGCGTTGACACTGCTTACGCAGCGCTTATAAACCTGTGAGCCTCTTGGGAGTGGTGATGCGGGTGCGTCTCCGCTCCCTCAACCCCCCGCATTTGCACACCATGTGAAGGACAAACGTGGCAGTCCTGTCAGCTTTGCCCATATCTCGCCGTACCATCGCTCGTTCCGTGCGCGTGCTCGGTATCGCCTCCGCCTCGGCCGCTCTCGTGCTCGGTGCCGGCGGCAACGCGTTCGCGTGCGACATCAAGGATTTCTCCGCCGAAGCGAAGTGTGACGGTGACAACGGTGTCATCACCGTCACCGACGTGGACCCGACCGGTGTCCCGGCCACCGTCACCGTCTACCTCCAGAACAACGGCGCCGACCTGAAGAAGGTCGGCGAGCAGGTGGTCGAGGGCTCGCGCGACGGCGTCACCATCACCTTCGAGGAGAAGTGGAAGCCGGACGCGGAGTATCGCGTCCACGTCAAGGCCGCCGGTTATGTCGACGAGGACATCGAGCCGAACCTGACCACTCCGTCCACGGCCTGCAAGAAGGAGGGCACCCCGGCCCCGTCGGACAGCCCCACGCCGACCCCGACGCCGTCGGACGACGCCTCCACCCCGGCCGAGGAGTCCCCGGTCCCGTCGCCCTCCGAGGCCGAGAGCAGCGCTCCGGCGGACACCACCAGCAACGCCCCGTCCCCGGCCGGTGAGTCCAACCTCGCCGAGACCGGTGCCGACTCCAACACCCCGCTGATCGCGGGCATCGCGGTCGCGCTGGTCGCGATCGGCGGCGGCGCCGTCTTCTTCGGCCTGCGCAAGCGCAGCTCGCGCTGACCCCCGGAGCGGGCCATCACCCGGGGTTCACCCGAAGGTGGCCCGCTCCAACCAGACAGTCGAGGTTCCGCTCGGCCCCGGTGCGCTCCAGCGCAAGCAGACCGACGAAGTCCACTCCGGTTCGGCAGCGCCCTCAAGAGGCGCGGGGCTGCATCTATTTGCGTCTCCGCCGCGGGGCGCGACAAGCCACGACGGCGCCGCGGTCGAGCGACGGCCTATCGCGGCACTCTCAGCGGAGCGCCCAGCACCACGATGTCGGCCGCCTCGAACTCCACCCCGATCTCGTCCCCGACCTCCGGCGCCGCCCTGAGCGCACACGCCGCCTCCAGCCGGGGCGCGTCCTCGGGTTGCAGGTGTACGGCGACATGGGTGCCCTTGAAGGTGCGGGCGGCCACCGTGCAGCGCAGGCCCTGGTCGGCCGCGACCAGGCGGACCCCGGCGGGCCGGACGAGGAGCGTGCGGGTGCCCTCGGCGGTGTCGTCGGGCACCGGCAGCTTGCCCCAGGGCGTGTCGGCGGCCTGCCCGGCGACCGTCGCCTGGACCACGTTGTCGAAGCCGAGGAAGCGGGCCACGAACTCGTCCGCCGGCCGCTGCCACACCTCAAGCGGCGTGCCGGACTGGGCGATCCGGCCGTCCCGCATCACCACGACCCGGTCGGCGAGGGCGAAGGCCTCGCCCTGGTCGTGCGTCACCGCGAGCACGGTCGTTCCCAACTCGCTGAACAGCTCCCGCAGTTCGACGACCAGCCGCTCCCGCAGCGAGCGGTCGAGCTGGCCGAGCGGTTCGTCGAGCATCAGCAGCCGCGGGCTGGGCGCCAGCGCTCTGGCCAACGCCACGCGCTGCTGCTCCCCGCCGGAGAGCGCGGCGACAGCCCGGCGGGCGGCGCCCGGCAGCCCGACGAGGTCGAGCAACTCCTGGACCCGGTCGGCCTGTTGCCGCTTCGAGGTCCCGTGCATCCGCAGCCCGAAGGCGACGTTCCCGCCCACGTCCCGCTGTGGGAAGAGCTGGTGGTCCTGGAACATCAGGCCCACGCCACGCCGGTGCGCGGGGACACCGGTCTGGTCGCGCCCGTCGAGCGACACCCGCCCGGCGTCCAGGGGCTGAAGCCCGGCGACCGCCCTCAGCAGCGTCGACTTACCGCTGCCGCTGGGCCCGAGGACGCACACCACCTCGTGCTCGGCCACCGCCAGATCCACGGCGTCGAGCACGGCCCGCCCGCCGAACCGCACGGTCGCGTTCTCCAGGCTCAGCAGCATCAGAACTCCCCCGTCCGATCGGTCCGCAGCCGCTCAAGCACCAGCAACGCCACCGCGCACACCACCATCAGAATCGTCGAAAGGGCCATCGCCTGGCCGTAGTTGAGCTGCCCGGCCCGCCCGAGCAGCTTGGCCACCGCGACCGGCAGCGTCGGATTGTCCGGCCGCGCGATGAACACGGTCGCCCCGAACTCCCCCAGCGACACCGCGAAGGCGAACCCGGCCGCGATCAGCAAGGCCCGCCGCACCATGGGCAGATCGACCTCCCGCCACACCCGCCAGGGCGAGGCCCCCAGCACGGCCGCCGCCTCCCGCAACCGGTGATCGACGGCGCGCAGCACCGGCAGCATGGTCCGTACGACGAACGGCACCCCGACCAGCGCCTGCGCCAGCGGCACCAGGATCCAGCTCGCCCGAAGATCCAGCGGCGGCTCGTCCAGGGCGATCAGGAACCCGAACCCGACGGTCACCGCGGACACCCCGAGCGGCAGCATCAGCAGCGCGTCGAATCCCCGTACGAACCGGCCCGCGTCCCGTCGGGTCAGCGCGGCGGCGGCGAGGCCTCCGATCAGCACGGCGATGGCGGTGGCGACGACGGCGTAGGACAGCGAGTTGCCGATCGCGTCGATCGGCGGGACCAGAAAGGCTCCGCCGTCGGCCGAGGTCAGCGCCCGGTAGTAGGCGAACCCGGGGGCGTCGAGGGACCGCTGCACCAGCACGGCGAGCGGCAGCAGAAGCAGTACGGCGATGCCGGCGAGGACCCCGGCCAGCAGCGCCCACTGCCCGGCCCCGCGCGGCCGGCGCGCGGTCAGCGAGGCGTCCACCAGGCGCAGGGCGGTCTCCCGGCGCCGTACGGTCCAGGCGTGCAGGGCGAGGATTCCGCAGACGGCCGCGAACTGGACGATGGTGAGGACCGCGGCCGTGGACAGGTCGAAGATCTCGGAGGTCTGGCGGTAGATCTCCACTTCGAGGGTGGAGAAGGTCGGGCCGCCGAGGATCTGCACGACACCGAAGGAGGTGAAGGTGAACAGGAAGACCATCAGGGTGGCGGCGGCCACCGCCGGACCGAGCGCCGGCAGCGTGATCTGCCGCCAGGCCGTGAAGCGCGACGCCCCGAGCATCCGGGCCGCCTCCTCCTGCCGCGGGTCGAGCTGCGCCCAGAGCCCGCCGACGGTGCGCACGACGACCGCGTAGTTGAAGAAGACATGCGCCAGCAGGATCGCCCACACGGTCGTGTCCAGCCGTACGCCCCACCACTCGTCGAGCAGTCCGCCGCGTCCGACGAGCGCCAGGAAGGCCGTACCGACGACGACCGTCGGCAGCACGAACGGCACCGTCACCACCGCCCGCAGGATCTGCTTGCCCGGGAACTCGAAGCGGGCGAAGACATACGCGCCGGGCAGGGCGACCAGCAGCGTGAGGGCCGTGGACGCGAGGGCCTGCCAGGTGGTGAACCACAGGACGTGCCGGATGTCCGGCTGGATCAGCACGTCCCAGATCCGGCCGAGGTGCCAGGCCCCGTCGACATGCAGACCGCGCGAGACGATCGCGGCGACGGGGTAGGCGAAGAAGACGCCGAAGAACGCGACGGGCAGGACCATGAGCCCCAGCCGCGCCGCGCCCCCCTTCCGGCCGGCTACTTCAGTACGAGCGAGGTCCACGACTTGACCCACTCATCGCGGTGGTCGGCGATCTTGGCCGGGTCCATGGTCTCGGGGTCCTTGGCCGCGGGCCCGTACTTCGTGAACTCCGCGGGCACGCTCGCCTCCTCGACCACCGGGTAGACGAACATGTTCAGCGGCATGTCCTCCTGGAACTTCTTGCTGACCAGGAAATCGATCAGCGCCTTGCCGCCCTCGCTGTTCTCGGCGTTGCTCAGCAGGCCCGCGAACTCGATCTGCCGGAAGCAGGTGCCCTCCGCGACCCCGGTGGGAGCGGTCGTCGGCTTCGGGTCGCCGTAGATCACCTCGGCGGGCGGCGAGGAGGCGTACGAGACGACGAGCGGCCGGTCGGCCTTCGCGGCCTTGCCGCCGGCGGAGCCGGAGAACTCCTCGTTGTAGGCCTGCTCCCAGCCGTCGACGACCTTCACGCCGTTGGCCTTGAGCTTCTTCCAGTAGTCCTGCCAGCCGTCGTCGCCGTACTGCGCGGCGGTGCCGAGCAGGAAGCCGAGGCCGGGCGAGGAGGTGGACGCGTTCTCGGTGACGAGGAGGTTCTTGTACTCGGGCTTGATCAGGTCGTCGAGCGAGGACGGCGGTGTCAGCTTGTGGTCCTCGAAGTACTTCTTGTCGTAGTTGACGCAGATGTCGCCGTAGTCGACCGGCGTGACCCTGTGCTCGTCCCGGTCGAGCTGGAAGGTCGCGTCGATCTGGTCGAGGCCCTTCGCCTCGTACGACTGGAACAGCCCGTTGTCCAGCGCCCGGGACAGCAGGGTGTTGTCGACGCCGAAGAAGACGTCGCCCTGTGGGTTGTCCTTGGTGAGGATGGCCTTGTTGACGGCCTGCCCGGCGTCGCCGTCCTCCAGGACCTTGACCTTGTAGCCGGAGCTCTTCTCGAAGTCCGCGAGGACGTCCTTGGACACGGCCCACGAGTTGTGGCTGACGAGGGTGACGGTCTTGGAGCCGCCGGAGGACTCGCCGTCGTCGGACGAACCGCACGCGGAGAGCACTGGCAGCGTGACGAGACCGAAGCCGACGACCATGACCGTGGCCTTCTTGGTGATGCTCACTGAATTCCTCCTGGAGTGGACCAGGAAGAGACGCGGCCCTGCCCCGGACCACGAGGTTCCGGGCAGGGCGCAACAGCTTGAGTGACGACCGATCTCCCTACCCAGAATGACCTGGGCGAGGTTCAGAGGGTCTGCGGCCTGTGCCGCACTCTCAGCGCTGTGGCGCTCCCCTGTCGGAATATGAAGATGTGTGGACTATGAAGATGTACGTACGACGATCAGACTACCGCTCGGTGGCCGCGAGCTGACCACACGCCCCGTCGATCTCCTGACCACGGGTGTCCCGGACGGTCACCGGCACCCCGTGAGCGGCGATGGCCTCGACGAACGCCTTCTCGTCCTCGGGCCGGGAGGCGGTCCACTTGGAGCCCGGGGTCGGGTTCAGCGGAATCAGGTTCACATGCACGGGCTTGCCCTTGAGCAGCCGCCCGAGCCGGTCGCCGCGCCAGGCCTGGTCGTTGATGTCCCGGATGAGCGCGTACTCGATGGACAGCCGGCGCCCGGACTTCGCGGAGTACTCGAACCCGGCGTCGAGGACCTCGCGCACCTTCCATCGCGTGTTGACGGGCACGAGGGTGTCACGCAGCTCGTCATCGGGGGCGTGCAGCGAGATCGCGAGCCGGCACTTGAAGCCCTCTTCGGAGAACCGGTGGATGGCCGGGACGAGACCGACGGTGGAGACGGTGATGCCGCGCTGCGACAGCCCGAGCCCGTCCGGCTCCGGGTCGGTGAGCCGCCGGATGGCGCCCACGACCCGGTTGTAGTTGGCGAGCGGCTCGCCCATGCCCATGAAGACGATGTTGGACAGCCGGGCCGGACCTCCCCCAGAGCCTGAAGCCTGGGCGGTACCCCCAGGCACATCACCGTCCCGCAGCGCCCGCATCCCGTCGACGATCTGATGGACGATCTCGGCGGTGGACAGATTCCGGTCGAGCCCGGCCTGCCCGGTCGCGCAGAACGGACAGTTCATGCCGCAGCCCGCCTGCGAGCTGATGCACATGGTCACCCGGTCCGGGTACCGCATCAGTACGGACTCGACGAGCGTGCCGTCGAACAGCCGCCACAGCGTCTTGCGGGTGGTTCCCTGGTCGGTCGACAGATGCCGTACGACGGTCATCAGCTCGGGGAACAGCTCCTCGCGCAGCTTGCCGCGCGAGGAGGCGGGGATGTCGGTCCACTGCTCGGGGTCGTGGGTGTACCGCGCGAAGTAGTGCTGCGAGAGCTGCTTGGCACGAAACGGCTTCTCCCCGATCGCCGCGACGGCGTCCTTGCGCTCGGCGGGCGAAAGATCGGCAAGGTGCCGCGGCGGCTTCTTGGCTCCGCGCGGGGCGACGAATGTGAGTTCTCCGGGCTTAGGCATGGCCGTACCAGTGTCGCAGATCGATTGGTGTGGCCAGGGCCGCCGGATTTCTGGGGCCGGGCGCTGGGCCGGGGCCGCCGCCCGGCTACGCGGTGGTTCCCTCCAGCCGTTGCTTGAGGAGTGCCTCGTCCCTCGGGAGCTCCTTGCGGACCTGGGGGCGGACGACCAGGGGCACCAGGACCTTGCCCAGGCCGTGTCCTTCGAAGTCGATCTCTATGGTCACGCGGGAGCGCCGGCCGTCGTCGAGCGGTTCGATCGAGCCGTGGGTACGGGGACGGACCGGCCCTTCGACTCCGTGCAGATCCCAGCTGCGCGGTGGGTCGAGGTCGTCGAACTCCACAGTCATCGGGATCTCACGGTTGCCGATGCGGCGGGTGACCTTGACTTGCGAGCCGGGGTGGACCGGCCCCTCCTCCAGCGGCTCCGCCTTGACGGCGCTCAGCTGCCATTCGGGCAGGTGGGAGGGGGTGGTGATGTACGCGAAGACTTCTTCGGGCGTGCAGTCGACGTCGATGGATTCTCGGATGGCTGACATGGTGGACCCCCTTTTGCGGGCGTACACCCAAATCGTCCCACCGGATCGCTCCCGGGAACAGCAGAGCCCCCGTCTTGGCGGGGGCTCCTGCGGATTCCTGCGGTTCCGCAAGACGCTCAGCCGGATCCAACGAACAGCACGAGCAGCAGCCAGACGACCGGAGCCGTCGGCAGCAGCGAGTCCAGACGGTCCATGATGCCGCCGTGGCCCGGCAGCAGCGTGCCCATGTCCTTGATGCCCAGGTCCCGCTTGATCATCGACTCGCCGAGGTCGCCCAGCGTGGCGCTCGCCGCGACCGCGAGGCCGAGCAGGAGGCCCTGCCACCAGGCGCCGTCGTCGATCAGGAACTGCATGCACAGCGCGCCCGCGACCATGGCGAACGAAACCGCCCCCAGCAGCCCCTCGCGGGTCTTGCCGGGGCTGATGCGCGGAGCGAGCTTGTGCTTGCCGAAGCGCCAGCCGATCGCGTACGCCCCGGTGTCGCTTACCACCGTCAGCAGCAGGAAGGTCAGCACCCGGGCCGGGCCGTCGTCGGCGGTGAGCATCATCGCGACGAACGTCGCCAGGAACGGGACGTAGAACGCGGCGAAGACGCCCGCGGTGACGTCCTTGAGGTAGCCCTCCGGTGGTTCCGTCATCCGCCACACCAGGACGGCCAGCGCGGTCAGCGCCATCGCCACCCAGGCACCCTCGGCGCCACGGACGTAACCCGCGACGACCATGGCCGCACCGCCGAGCGCGAGCGGGACGAGCGGCGCCCGGATGCCCTTGCGTTCCTCAAGACGCTTGGTGAGCTCCCACAGGCCCACCACCACCGCGACCGCCACCACGCCGACGAACACGGCCTTGACGACGAACAGCGAGACGACGATCACCGCGCCGAGCCCGATGCCGACACCTATCGCCGCACCCAGATCGCGCCCGGCGCTCTTCTTCTGCGGTCGGGGCGCCGGCTGCGGGGCGTCGTGCATGGGCTCCGGATTCTGCGGCGCGTTCCCGTGGGTCTGCGCCCGCGGCGTCTCGTCGCGGAACAAGGGGCCACTCAGCCGAGCGGCCCCCCGATCGTCATCCTGGTCGTCGCCGTACCGAGGCACAGCGGGTCCGTCGGGCACGATGGGCATGGGGCGAGTCTGCTGCGCCTCAGGCGCATCGTACGCGGGACCCGCCGGGGCAGCCCCCTGGACAGGTCCGTGGTCGGACGGCCCCCAGTACCCGGCTTGTGGCGGCGCCCCCCAGGAAGAGTCGTTCATCAGACTTCGAGGAGCTCCGCTTCCTTGTGCTTGAGGAGCTCGTCCACCTGCGCCACGTACTTGTGGGTGGAGTCGTCGAGCTCCTTCTCCGCACGGCGGCCCTCGTCCTCGCCGACCTCGCCGTCCTTGATCAGCTTGTCGATCGCGTCCTTGGCCTTGCGGCGCACGGAGCGGATGGACACTCGCGCGTCCTCGGCCTTGCCCTTGGCGACCTTGATGTAGTCGCGGCGGCGCTCCTCGGTGAGCTCGGGGAACACCACTCGGATGATGTTGCCGTCGTTGCTCGGGTTGACGCCCAGATCGGAGTCGCGGATCGCCTGCTCGATGTTGCGCAGCGCGCTCTTGTCGAACGGGGTCACGACCGCCATGCGCGGCTCCGGCACGGAGAACGAAGCCAGCTGGTTGATCGGCGTCGGCGCGCCGTAGTAGTCGGCCACGATCTTGTTGAACATCGCCGGGTGCGCACGGCCGGTGCGGATCGCGGCGAAGTCCTCCTTGGCGACCACGACGGCCTTCTCCATCTTCTCCTCGGCTTCGAGGAGGGTCTCTTCGATCACCACTTGCTCCTGCGTGTCTTGAGTAGGCCCGGCTGCGGTTCCTTGCGGGGGGCGGCGGCCGGCTGCGTCGCGTCTTCTTCCTGCACGGTTCCCGACCGGCAGAACATTGTCCATCCCCCGGTCAGGGTCGTTAGGTGTTGCCCGTCAGTGCCGACTGTCCTGGTCACCCACAAGCGTGCCGATCTTCTCACCCTTGACGGCGCGGGCGATATTGCCCTCCGCCAGCAGCTCGAACACCAGGATCGGAAGCTTGTTGTCGCGGCACAGCGTGATCGCGGTGGCGTCGGCGACCTTGAGGTCCCGGGTGATGACCTCGCCGTAGCCGAGGGCGTCGAACTTGACCGCGTCCGGGTTGGCCTTCGGATCGGAGTCGTAGACCCCGTCCACGCCGTTCTTGCCCATCAGCAGCGCCTCGGCGTCGATCTCCAGGGCGCGCTGGGCGGCGGTCGTGTCGGTGGAGAAGTACGGCATGCCCATACCGGCGCCGAAGATGACCACGCGGCCCTTCTCCAGGTGGCGCACGGCGCGCAGCGGGATGTACGGCTCGGCGACCTGGCCCATGGTGATGGCGGTCTGCACCCGGCTGTCGATGCCCTCCTTCTCCAGGAAGTCCTGGAGGGCGAGGCAGTTCATCACGGTGCCGAGCATGCCCATGTAGTCGGAGCGGGCGCGGTCCATGCCGCGCTGCTGGAGTTCGGCGCCGCGGAAGAAGTTGCCGCCGCCGATGACGACCGCGATCTGTGCTCCGTCGCGCACAACGGCCGCGATCTCGCGGGCGATCTTGTGCACCACGTCCGGGTCCACGCCGAGGCCCCCACCGCCGGAGAAGGCCTCTCCGGACAGCTTCAGCAGATACCGGCCGCGTACTTTGCCGTCGTCGCTCTTCTGGGCCTTGGTGGTCATCGGATTCTCACTTCTTTCAACGGGTCGCACATACGAAGAAGGCCACTGCCGGTGGGGTGTTGGCTCCCATGCGCGGCAATGGCCTCCTCGTCAGATCTGCTGTCGTCCGCCACCGGGGTGACGGCGTACGCGGACGACTGCTGTCGACCCTATCGGGGTCGCGCGTCGATCGCGGTACGGACTCAGATGCCGACCTTGATGCGCGTGAAGCGCTTCAGGGTGACACCGGCCTCGTCCAGGACCTTCTGGACGGACTTCTTGTTGTCGAGCGCGTACGGCTGGCCGAGCAGCGTGGCGTCCTTGAAGAAGCCGTTGAGGCGACCCTCGACGATCTTCGGCAGGGCGGCCTCGGGCTTGCCCTCGGCGCGGGTGGTCTCCTCGGCGACACGGCGCTCGGACTCGACGACCTCGGCCGGCACGTCCTCCTTGGAGAGGTACTTCGGCGCGAAGGCTGCGATGTGCTGGGCGACGCCCTTGGCCAGCTCGGCGTCGGCCTTGTCCAGCTCGACCAGGACACCGATCTGCGGCGGCAGGTCGGGCATGGTGCGGTGCATGTAGGCGTAGACGAAACCATCGGCGAACTGCGCGAAGCGGTCGAGGACGATCTTCTCGCCGAGGTTGGCGTTGGCCTCGTCCACGAACGCCTGGACGGTCTTGCCGGCCTCGATCTCGGAGGCGAGCAGGGCCTCGATGTCCGCCGGGGCGGTGGCGGCGACGTGCTGCGCGATCTGGTTGGCGGCGGTCTGGAACTTCTCGCCCTTGGCGACGAAGTCCGTCTCGCACTTCAGCTCGACCAGGACACCGGAGGTGTTGTCGTCGGCGATGACGGAGACCACGGCGCCGTTCTCGGCGGAGCGGCCCTCGCGCTTGGCGACGCCCTTCTGGCCCTTGATGCGGAGCGCCTCGACGGCCTTGTCGACGTTGCCCTCGGCCTCGTCCAGCGCCTTCTTGCAGTCCATCATGCCGGCGCCCGTGAGCTCACGGAGCTTCTTGACGTCGGCGGCGGTGTAGTTCGCCATGAGTCTGTGAATCTTTCTCGAAGTCTGGAAGATCGAAGATCTGCGGGGTTACGACGTCCATGTGGACGGAGGTCGCTGTCCGACCGCTGACCTACGGGTGAACGGCGGGAGCGGAGTTGATGTCACCGCTCCCGCCGTCAACTCTGACGCTGACGGGTCAGGCCTGCTCGCCCTCGGCGGCCTTCTCGCCCTCGGCCGGAGCGGCCTCGGCGGCCGGAGCAGCCTCAGCGGCCGGAGCAGCCTCGGCGGCCGGCTCCTCGGCCTTCTTCTCGCCCTCAAGCAGGTCGCGCTCCCACTCGGCGAGCGGCTCGCCCGCGGCCTTCTCGCCCTTGCCCTCCGTCGCCGCGCCGGAACGGGCGATGAGGCCCTCGGCGACGGCGTCGGCGATCACACGGGTGAGCAGGGTGACGGAGCGGATCGCGTCGTCGTTGCCCGGGATCTTGTAGTCGACCTCGTCGGGGTCACAGTTGGTGTCGAGGATGGCGACGACCGGGATGTTGAGCTTCCGGGCCTCGCCGACCGCGATGTGCTCCTTCTTGGTGTCCACGATCCAGACGGCGCTGGGCACCTTCTGCATCTCGCGGATACCACCGAGGGTCTTCTCCAGCTTGGCCTTCTCACGCGAGAGGACCAGGAGCTCCTTCTTGGTCAGACCCGAAGCGGCGACGTCCTCGAAGTCGATCTGCTCAAGCTCCTTGAGGCGCTGCAGACGCTTGTAGACGGTCGAGAAGTTGGTGAGCATGCCGCCCAGCCAGCGCTGGTTGACGTAGGGCATGCCGACGCGGGTGGCCTGCTCGGCGATGGCCTC
Organism: Streptomyces cupreus; assembly: GCF_014257025.1. Classification (GTDB taxonomy): domain Bacteria; phylum Actinomycetota; class Actinomycetes; order Streptomycetales; family Streptomycetaceae; genus Streptomyces; species Streptomyces cupreus. Next base: position 1,046 of record NZ_JACMSF010000049.1, on the reverse strand, counting down.
CTGCGCCTGCTTCTTCGTGCCGACGAACATGACCGTGCCGCCGTGGGCGACGGTCTCCTTGACGAACTCGTAGGCGCGGTCGATGTACGACAGCGACTGGAGCAGGTCGATGATGTAGATGCCGTTGCGCTCGGTGAAGATGAAGCGCTTCATCTTCGGGTTCCAGCGACGGGTCTGGTGACCGAAGTGGACGCCGCTCTCCAGCAGCTCCCGCATCGTGACGACGGCCATGGCCGTATCTCCTTGAATTTCTCGGTTGTGCCGCGGATGCCGGACGGCTCCCGCGCCTGACGCCCACATGCGCCGTGCCACGAAGGACCGAGGAGCGCTGACAGGGGTCGTTTTGTCGACCCGATGTCGGGGCGTGCGAAGTCGACCCGGTGACCCGGATCGCCAGAAGAAGTGTACGGGACCGAGAAGGCACCGGGTGACGCCGATGTCCACAACCGCGTGGTGGTCCACAGATCGCGCCATGATCAGCGGGGTGCGGGGAGGCTGTGGGCATGCGAGCGAAACGATGGGCGAGTACGGCTGCACTGGCACTGGCACTGGCACTGGCACTGGCGACCGTGCTGCTGCCGGGCACGGGCGCCGAGGCCCCGCTGTCCCTCACGGCAACGACGACCACCATCTGGCCGGTGCCCGACCCCACCGTCCTACGCGGCTGGGAACCCCCACCGACGCCCTACGGCAGAGGCCACAGGGGGGTCGACCTGGCGGCCCGCGCGGGCACACCGGTACGGGCGCTGGCGGCAGGCCGAGTGTTCTTCGCGGGCCGTGTGGCAGGCAGAGGCGCCCTCTCCATCGAACACACGAACACAGGCACCCCACCCCTCCGAACGACGTACGGGCCGATCACGCCGGAGGTGAAAAAGGGCGACGAGGTGAAGCCGGGCCAGGTGGTAGGCACAGTGAGCGGACCTGCGCCCCACTGCCCGACGGCATGCCTCCACTGGGGCTTACGAAGGGGAGACACCTACCTGAACCCACTGACGCTGCTGAACAGGGGCCCATCGAGACTGCTGCCGGTACTGGGGATCCCCATC
>NZ_JACMSF010000048.1 GCF_014257025.1 Streptomyces cupreus | reverse complement strand
CGGGCATCAGATCTCTCCTCAATGGTCCCGGCATCCGTTGCGGCACACCGTAGGAACGCCCGCTTGACTCAGACTCGGCCACCGCTCAGGGCCACCGCGCTTCAGCCAAGCCGCATCCGCGGCGCAGCGGGCGTCGGGGCAGGCCTGGATCCAGCGGAGATGGGTGTTGGGCGTTTGCGCTTCCGCCGTCACCGCGGTCTGGTGGGTGGCGGGAACCCGGCTGACCACGGTCATCACGGCCTTGCGGGCGATCCGCGCCGGCAGCCGGTCGGACGTCATCATGCGGGTGGCGATGTCCGTCACCTTGATCACGCCCCGGGGCGACCCGGCGGATGCCGAGGTTGAGCCCTTGGCCGCCGAGCGGGGAGAGAACGTGCGCGGCGTCACCGGCGATGGCCAGCATGTCCCGGCCGAACAGCTTGCGCAGGGTGTCGAACTCCACGTCGGTGATCTTCGTCTGCCGGCGGACCTCGGCCCCCTGCTTGACGGCGACGCCGAGCATCCAGGCGTCGGTGTCCTGGCGGAAGAAGTGGTTCTCCATGTGGGTGATCCACGGGATGGGGGGCCGGCTGGTCTCCAATGGGTTCTGGCCCACACCCTCGCGGCGGTGGAGGAAGCCGAAGTTGCGCTTCACCCCGCAGCTGGTGGAGATCTTCGACTGGACCACATCGAAGGTGGCGAGCCACTTGATCTCCGGCACCGCATAGCGCTCGCTGACCAGCCGCATCACCATCGAGGTGTACGGGCCAGTGGACTCGCCGGCGGCGAAGCGCGGGTGGGTGCAAACGTCGACGACGAGGACCCTTCGCGCCGTTGCGGGCCAGGCAGGCCGCCAGGGTGGTCCCGGCCAGGGCGGACCCGAGGACGGCGACGTCGTGCCGGGGGGTCCGTGAGGATGTCGCCTTCGGTGGTTTCGGCTGCACGACGGGGGCGTCGATCCCTCCTCGGTCGTCCCGGCTTCCGTCCCGGCCAAGCCAGGAGCGCCCACTCGAGACCGGCTCACCCGCCGGTCGCACCCCGCTGGACCCGCCGCCGGACGGGTCCGCCCGCCACTCCCGGCTCCAGTGGCATTCGAGCGGGCGGGGCGACCCTGGCCAATCGGAATGTGAGCGTCCCGTCTGGCCCCCGCCCCTCACCGCTCAGTCCGGCCCGCCCGCCACCACTCACCGAGGACTCGACGCCCATGGCAGTACTCGTATCCGGACTCGTCGTCCGACGCGGAGGAAGGGAAATCCTCCATGGAATCGACTGTGCCGTCCCCGAAGGAAGCGTCACCGGACTACTCGGTCCCAGCGGCTGTGGGAAGACCACCCTGCTCCGCTCCGTGATGGGCCTCCAGCGCCTGACGGGCGGAACCGTGACGGTGCTCGGCCGCCCCGCCGGGCACCGGGACCTGCGCCGGTCCATCGGCTACTGCCCGCAGACCCCCTCCGTCTATCTGGACCTGACGGTCCTGGAGAACATCCGCTACTTCGCCTCGGTGATCGGGGCCCCGCCCGCCGACGCCGACCGTGTCCTGGACACCCTGCGTCTGGGCGCCCACCGGCACCAGATCGTCGGCTCCCTCTCCGGCGGGCAGCGCTCCCGCGCCAGTCTGGCCGTGGCCCTCCTGGGCGAGCCGAAGCTGCTCGTCCTGGACGAGCCGACCGTGGGTCTGGACCCGGTGCTCCGCCTGGAGCTGTGGGACGCCTTCGCGGAGATCGCCGCCCGGGGGACCGCGCTCCTGGTCTCCAGTCATGTCATGGACGAGGCCGCCCGCTGCCACGAGCTGCTGCTCATGCGCGACGGCATCCTGCTGGCCCAGGAGAGCCCGGACTCCCTGCGGGCGCGGACCGGCACCCAGGACCTCGAACAGGCCTTCCTCAGAGTCATCCGCGAGCACGAGGCGCAGAATCCCCCCGCCGGACACACCACGGAGCAGATCCCGTCATGAATCCCGTCATCGCCCTCGCCACCGCCCGCCGCGTTCTCGACCAGTTGCGCCACGACCCCAGGACCCTGGCCATGGCACTCGTGGTCCCCACCCTGCTCATGGTCCTGCTGCGCTTCGTCTTCGACGAGGAGGCGGCCTTCGACGCGGTGGCCCCCGCCCTGCTCGGGCTGCTGCCCTTCCTGGTGATGTTCCTGATCACCTCGGTCAGTACGCTCCGGGAGCGCACCAGCGGCACGCTTGAGCGGCTGCTGACCCTGCCCACCGCCAAGCTCGACCTGCTCCTCGGGTACGCCCTCGCCTTCAGCCTGGTCTGCCTGGTACAGGTGGCCCTCGCGGTGGCGGTGTCCCTGTCCTGGCTGGGCCTGGACATCGCCGGACCGCTGTGGATGCTCTTCCTCGTCGCGGCCCTGGACGCGCTCCTGGGCACCGCCTTGGGGCTACTGGTCAGCGCGTTCGCCCGGACAGAGTTCCAGGCAGTGCAGTTCATGCCGGCGGTGGTGCTGCCACAGGTACTGCTGTGCGGCCTGTTCACCCCCCGCGATCAGATGGCGAGCTTCCTGGAGTACCTCTCCGACGTGCTGCCGCTGTCGTACGCCGTGGACGCGATGACCGAGCTCACCCGGCACGTCGGCATCGGCGCCGACCTGGTCGCCCAGGTCTCCGTCATCGGCGCCGCCCTGCTGCTGTCCCTGGTGCTCGGCGCGGCCACCCTGCGGCGGCAGACCGCATGAGCCCTCGTCTCCCCTACGACAGCCGGCCCGCAACCTCGTGGTTGCGGGCCGGCGACCGTAAGGGCTCGGGGTCAGAAGATCCGCCTGCCCTTGGCGAACTCCTTCACGGCCTCGATGCCGAAGCCGAACAGCAGCCGTCGCACTTCCGGAGTTCCCTCGCGCAGCGCCCACCACATGGTCTTGGCCAGGACCTTGGAGGTGGGATTGATGAAGCGCTGTCCGCGCGCGTCCCAGCCGTAGTGGCGGGGGACGAACGGGGCCGCGGCCATTCGGTCGTAGAGCACGTCTGCGGCCTGCGTACCGGTGATTCGCCCGGCCTCGAAGGCCGCGCACTGCTCGACCATCTCGTCGAAGAGCTCGCTGTAGCCGGGGTGGTCGGACCAGTGCAGTCCCGGATTCTCCACATCCTCCAGTTCCAGGAGGTGCCGCTCGTCGCCGTCGTCCCGCCAGCGGCGGAAGGCCTCGTGGGCGCGGAAGGTGCCCGCGTTGGAACCCCAGGCCCAGATCCGGAAGACTGCCGACCACAGGTCGTAGTCCTCGAAGGAGATGAAGGAGGAGTTGACGAGGCTGTCGTTGCCGTCGAGCAGGGCCTGCTGGCAGCGGTCGACGGCCTTGAAGCGGGCCGCGGAGAAGTCGTCGTCGGCGACCGCCCGCAGCAGCCGCCAGGCCAGCAGGTTCACCGTCTCGCAGGTGTTGGACATGCCGCGGGAGTAGAGCGGGTCGATGAATCCGGCCGCGTGTCCGAGCAGCACCCAGCGGTCGCCGACGGTCTGCGTGGAGGAGTACTGGAGCCGGCCGGTGCGCACCCATTCCCGCGTCGGGCGCATCCCCTCGAACTGCCGGGCGACGTCGGGGAAGCGCCGGACGTGGTACCAGAACTCCTCCTCCGGCGTCAGGGTCTCGTCCACGGGGTAGCGTCGGGGGTCGAGGGTGAGCCCGACGCTGCACATCGGGTTGCGGGAGGAGGGGTCGTTGTCGAAGGGGATGACCCACCACCAGCCGCGCTCGAAGAGGTGATGGACGGTGCCCTCGTACCAGGGGACCGGCGGGCGGTCCGCGGCCGGCCGGTCGAAGACATCGTCGGTGCGGGGCATGTCGACGACGTGGTTCCAGATGGACCGGGAGTGGTGCTGGAAACGGCACGGCGTCTCACGCAGGCCGAACTTCTCGGCGATCGGCGAGCGGTATCCGCTGGCGTCGACCATGTAGCGGGCCCGGAACTCCTCCCCGCCCTCGGCCACCACGGTCACCCCGGCGTCGTCGAAATCCACCTCGGCGACCGTGACGTTCTGCCGGGCCCGGCAGCCGTAGGAGACGGCCGTACGGAACAGGTAGGAGTCGACGTCCTGCCGGTAGAAGTGGGCGGTGGGGTAGATGAGTTTGGTGAAGTTGTACATGGTGAGCTGGGCCGGGTCCTGCGGCTTGCCCTCCTGGTGCTGGAGGAAGCCGAAGTGGTTCTTGACCCCGTGCCACGGTCCGATGATGCGCTGGCATCCGCCGAAGGAGGACAGGGTCTGGAGTTCGGGCACTCCGTACCGGGCCGCCATCGTGCGCAGGGATACCAGGGTGTTGGGGATGGTCGACTCGCCGATGGCGAACTTCGGGTGCTCCTTGTGGTCCAGGAGCAGCACCTTCACCCCGTTGCGGGCCAGAATGGCCCCCAGCATCGAACCGGACAGGCCGGAACCGATGATGACCACATCGTGCGCAGTACGTGCGTCTGCCACTGCTGTGTCCATGACGTCCCTCTGTTCCTGCTATTCCGGCGCGGGGACCCGGAAGCGCCTGCCCACCAGGGGCAGACCGGCAGCCAGGTTCCGCAGTTCCTCGGCGAATTCGAACTCTCCCCTGGCGAACCGCGTCCTCACGAAGGGGAGGAGGCCGTCGCGGGTGAGCTGCCCGATGTCCTCGGGCGCGGTGCTCCTGGTCCAGCGCAGGGTGAGCGGGACCTTGTGGGGTGGCGGGTCGATGTACCGCATCTCCGGATCACCGAGTCCGAACACCGGGGGGACGAAGTCCGCCCCGGCGAGCAGCCCCCTCAGTTCGGCGACCACCTCGGCAGGGACGGCGTCACCGGCCTCGATGGCCTGGAAGCGCTCGTTGGCGTGCTGGAGGAAACGCATCGCCGACCGGTACGGGCCGTCCTGCGGCAGTTTCCGGCCCTGCCACCAGGGATTGTCCACGCGGGCGAGGTGCACCGGGTCGCGGTCCGTGCGGTACTTCGTGTAGGCGCGGTTGATCTCGTAGTGCGAGAGGATCTGGGAGACGCACCACACGCGGTAGGCGACGTCCCAGAGGTCGAAGTCGCCGAAGGCGAGGTAGGCGTTGGCGCAGACGTCGTCGGTGAAGTCGAGCAGGCCCTGTTCGAGTTCCGCCACGTCACGGAACCGCTTCGGGGAGAAGTCGTCCTCCCGTACCGCTTCGATCAGGCGGCCCAGGAGTACCTGGGTGCTCTCCAGGCCTGTGGACAGGCCGCCGGAGAACAGCAGGTCCACCACGCCGGCCGCCGGGCCCACCAGGGACCAGCGCTCACCCGAGGAGCGGGTGACCGAGCGCTGCCGGCGCTCGGTGCGGTGCCAGTCCCTGACCGGACTCGCCCCGGCGAACTGTCGGGCGAGGTCGGGGTAGCGCGAGACCACCCGGTGGAACTCCTCCTCGGGCGGGCACGCGGCGGCCGGGTGCTTGCGCGGGTCCAGGTGGAGTGAGACGCCGCAGACCTGGTTGGTGGCCCTGACGTGGTTCCCGAAGGGGATCACCGAGACCCAGCCGCCGTCGAAGACGTGGGTGAGGGTGCCCTCGTGGAAGCGCCCGGGGTTCCGGTAGGCGGCCTTCGGCGCGACCTCGTCGAAGGGGGTCACGCCGACCATGTGGGTGTCCAGGGTGCGCGAGTGGGTGCGGAACCTGGCCTGGGACTCCTCGACCCCCAGCCGCCGGGCCCAGTCCTGCCGCTCGTCCTCCGTGACCACCAGGTATTTCGCCCGCAGGGGGGCCTCGCCCGCCCGGAGCACGGTGATCCCGTCCGGGTCGGTCGCCACTCCCGTGATCCGCTGCTGCTGGCGTATCTGCGCCCCGTACCGGGCAGCGAGTGTCAGCAGCCAGTTGTCCACGTCCTGCCGGAAGTAGTGGTTCTGTGTGAAGCCTATGGGGGGAGGCACCACCATGTGCACCTCGCGGGGGTTCTGCGGGGCGTCCGGCCGGTGGTGGACGAAGCTGAAGTTCCGCTTGACCCCGCCGCTGGTGGACACCTTGGAGTGCGTTCCCTCGAAGGAGGCGAGGTACTTGACCTCCGGCACCCGGTAGCGCTCGCCGATGAGGCGCAGCGTCATCTGCGTCGTGAAGGTGGTGGACTCACCGAGGCGGGTCCTGGGATGCCCGCCCTCCTCCAGAAGCATGACCCGTGCCCCGTTGCGGGCCAGGCAGGCCGCGATGATGCCGCCCTCCAGGCCGGCCCCGACCACGAGGACGTCGAATGAGTCCTTTGCGGCCGTCGGTTCCCGCCCCGGTGCGTCCTGGTCCGTCCATATCCCCTTGCGTTCTTCCGTGGGCATACTTGCCCTCCTCGGTCCTGTTCCGTGGAATCCACCTGGCCGAAAAAGCGCCTATGGCGAATTCCGGCCAGGCTAGGGCGAGGTACTGGAGCCGGACTCGCCCGCCGGTCGCGCACCAGCCGCCCGGCGGTCGTGCGGCGGTCGTGCGGCGGGCAGATCCGGTGCACACGACGACCGCCCCCGAACCTTGGTTCGGGGGCGGTCCGCGGGGGGTGCGCCAGGGGCCGGGGTCAGCCCAGGTGGGCCATCGGAGACCCGTGCCCGGCCTCACCGGGCTGCGGCTTGGGCGTGTTCATCAGCGCGGCGAGCACCACCGCACCACAGGCCATGATCGCCCCTGCCCAGGTGAAGGCGGTGGTGAAGCCCTCCACCATCGCCCCCTGCTGGAGCAGCGCCTTGCTCTTGGCTCCGGCGGCGTGGTCAGCGATGTACTCGGCCGCCGCGTCCGCGGCCAGCGTGCTCAGCAGAGCCGTGCCGATCGAACCGCCGATCTGCTGGGCGGTGTTGACGCTGCCCGAGGCGACACCGGCGTCCTCGTCGGCGACCTTGTAGGTGCCGTAGTTGACCGCCGGTGCGATGAGCAGGCCCATGCCCACGCCCAGGACGAACAGGGCGGGCATGACCATGCCCCAGTAGGAGGAATCGGCTTCCAGCATCGCCAGCCAGAACAGTGCGGTGGCCGCGATGAGCATGCCGGGCACCATGATGGCGCGCGGCGGGGCCTTGGGGAGGATCTTGGGCGAGATGCCGCCGGCGAACATCCCCACGCCAACCGGCATCGGCAGGAAGGCCAGACCGGTTTCCACCGGTGAGTACCCCTTGACCAGCTGGAGGTAGAAGGTCAGGAAGAACAGCGCGCCGAGCATGGCGACCATGCCGACGGCCATGGCGAGGTAGGCGCTGCCCCGGGTGCGGTCGGCGATCACCCGCAGCGGAACCAGCGGATGACTGGAGCGGGCCTCCACCGCGAGGAACGCGGCGAGCAGCACCGCACCGGTCACGAACAGACCGATCACCAGTCCGGAGCCCCAGCCCTCGGACTCCGCCTCGCTGCACGCGTACACGATGGCGACCAGGCCGGAGGTGACCAGCAGGACGCCCGGAATGTCGAAGCGCGCGCGCACCGCGGCACGCTGCTCCGGGCCGAGGTAGAGCACGCCGAACGCGGCGATCACGGCGATCGGCGCGTTGACGTACATGCACCAGGTCCAGTCCAGGTACTCGGTGAGGAAGCCACCGAGCAGAAGGCCGATGACGGCACCGCTGGCGACGATGCTGCCGAAGATACTGAAGGCCTTCGCCCGTTCCTTCTGGTCGGTGAAGTTCACCGAGATCAGCGACAGCGCGGTGGGGGCGAGCAGGGCGCCGAAGACTCCCTGGAGCGCACGCGCGGTGAGCAGCATCTCGATGTTGGGGGCCGCACCGCCCAGGCAGGAGGCGATCGCGAAGCCGGCCAGGGCGATCAGGAAGGCCCGCTTGCGCCCGGTGTAGTCGGCGATCCGGCCGCCGAGCAGCAGAAGGCTGCCGAAGGCCAGGGTGTACGAGGTGACGACCCACTGCCGGTTCTCATTGGAGAAGCCCAGGTCGGACTGCATCTCCGGCAGCGCGATGTTCACGATCGTGATGTCGAGAACCACCATCAGCTGGGCCAGGCAGATGAAGACGAGGGCCGTCCAGCGCTTGGGGTTCGCTAACGGGGCCGCTCCGACGGCGGTACCGCCGGGGACCCGGTCTTCGGATGTGGTCATGGGGGGAGATGCCTTTCTCCGTCGTGTTCCGCGGCCCCCGAACAGGGGCCGCGGACCTTGGTTCGGCCGGGCGGGTCGGCCGCCGCAAGGGGCGAGGGCGTCACCGCGACATGAATTCACCCGTTGATGGATTCATCCTGCCATGAATTATTCTCCCTGCGCGACGGTGCAGGCAAGTACCCAGTTCGGACCATCCACCCGAAGTACAGCGAGAGCAGCGCCTCGTCGAGCGGAGGACAAGCGATCCCCGAGCCGACCAGGGCCTGGATGGTGTTCGTGGCGTCGTAGTCGATGGCCTCCTCGCCGCCGACGACGAACTCCTCGACCACCCCCATGACGGGGTGCAGCTCGTTGTCGTTGACGGCGAAGGAGTCCTGCAGTGTCCGCCACCACTGCTCCACCGGCACCGTGCGGAACTCCCAGCCGTGCCGCTCCATCGCGGACAGCAGCTCCTTGAAGGCCGCCTTGCGCCGGTTGACCAGGTGATACGTCAGACCCCACTCGTGCGCCCCGCGGGAGATCCGCACCAGGGCCGAGGTGACGTAGTCGACCGGGGTCATCTCGATCTCCAGATCGAGATCGGGAGCCATTCCCAGTTGCACACAGCCCTTGATCACGCGGGTGGTGAAGTGCGTGGTCAGACAGGCTCCGGTGCGCGAGTCGCCGAGCACGCGCCCGGGCCGGTGCATATCGACCGGGATACCGCGCTCCTGCGCCTGGCGGACCAGCAGCTCGGCCGCCCACTTGGTCTGGACGTACCCGGTGACCAGCTTGCCGGCGCCGAGGATGTCATCGCCCTCGGCGATCACCGTGCGGCCGTCGGCGGGGATGCCCCAGATGCCGTACGTCGACACGTACGAGACCGGGATCTGCTCCGGGCCCGCGCAGGAGAGCCGCAGGATCTCCTGGGTGCCGATCAGGTTGGCCGGGCGCAACTGCTCGTAGGTGTAGGAGAAGTTGACCCAGGCGCCGTTGTGATAGATCGCGTCCAGGGTGCCCGCGAGCCGGGTGAACTTCTCGTCCGTCAGGCCGAGTCGGGGCTTGGCGAGGTCGCCGGGGACGACCTTGACGCGGTCGTCGGCCCCCTCGCGCCAGGGCAGGTACTGCTCCAGGTTCTGCCGGATCCGGGCCAGGCCCGACTCCGGTGCGTCACAGCGCACCAGGCAGTGGACGGTGGCGTCGGTGGTGGCCAGCAGTTCGTCGAGGAGGTAGGCCCCGAGGAAGCCGGTGGCCCCGGTGAGCAGGACGTCGGTCGGGTTCGTGTAGCCGTCGCCGACTGCTCCGGCCGGCACGATCGCCGGGTCCAGGGCGACGTCGGCGGCGATGAGCGCCGGCTCCGTCCAGTCCGCGGCCGGCTCAGGCGCGGCCTCGCCCTCGCCGCCGAGCTCGGTGTCGAGCAGCCGCACCCAGTCCTCCAGCGCGGTCCGCTCGAAGAACTGGCTCGGGCGCACGCTGATGCCCAGATCGCCCTTGCACCGCTTGACGACCTCCATGACCATCAGCGAGTCCAGGCCGTGCGACATCACGTCGGCCTCCGGGAGCACCGACTCCGGCGGCACCGCCAGCACCTCGCCGAGCACCTGCTGGAGATAGCCGGTCAGCACGGTCGTACGGCCTGCCGCGTCGGCCCCCTCCAGGGCCTGGAGCACGGCCGTGGAGGTACCGCCGCCGGTGCCCTCGTCGATCTCCACGGTGCGCAGCACCGGACGGTCGGCGCGGGCCTCCATGACCGGCTTGTACACCGACCAGTCGGCGGCGCAGACCACGGCCTGCGGCGCGTCCCCGGCGAGCAGCGCGTCCAGCAGCCGCAGACACTGCGGTGCCGAGAGCGTACGCAGACCGGTGGAGGTCAGGAACTCCAGGACGTCGGCGCCGAAGAGGTTGGACGTCAGCTCCCACGGTCCCCAGCTCACGGTGAGCGCGGTCAGGCCCTGGCCGTGCCGGTACTCGGCGAGCGCGTCGAGGAAGGAGTTGGCGGCGGCGTAGCTGGTCACGTGCTGCGAGCCCCAGGTCGCGGCGATCGAGGAGAAGCCGAGGAAGAAGTCGAGTTCGAGGCCCTCCGTCAGCTGGTGCAGCAGCCAGCCGCCGACCACCTTGGGCCGCCACACGGCGTCATAGTCGCTCGGCTCCGACACCGGGATGTCCCGCAGGAACTGCGGTACGGAGGTGCCGGCCGCGTGGATCACGCCGCGCAGCGGCATCAGGCCGGTCGCCAGGCCCTGGATCACCGGCAGCATGTCCTCGATGTCGGTGACGTCGGCCGCGACCACGTCGACCAGTACCCCGGTCTCCTCCAACCCGGCCACGAAGTCGACGCGTTCACGGACGGAGCCGGTGAGCGTGGGGTCGTTCCACTTGTGCCGGGGCGGCAGCGGGGTGCGGCCGAGCAGGACGAGCTTGCCCGCGCCGCTGTCGGCGAGGTTGCGGGCGAGGGCCTGGCCGATACCGCCGAACGCGCCGGTGATCAGATAGGTGCCCAGTCGGTCGATGCGCGGCCGGCGCCTGAGCTCCTCGGCGGTCAGCGGGAACTTCACCAGTCGTGCCACCCGGCGGCTCTCGCCGCGCAGCGCCTGCTGGTCCTCGGCGGCGGTGTCGGCGAGCGCCGCGGCCAGCGCCGCGCCCTCGTCACTCTCCCCCGCCTCCGGGTCCAGGTCGACCGCGCCGGCCCAGTGCTCGGGGTGCTCCAGCGCGATCGCCCGGCCAAGACCCCAGAGCGTCCCGGCGAAGGGCGCGGTGACGCCCTGTTCCGCCAGCGCGGGCACGGCGCCCCGGGTGACCAGGCTGATCCCGGTCTTCGTGCAGGCCGCGCGGGCCGTCATGCCCTGGACCAGGGCGACGGCGGCCAGTTCGGCGCGGTCCCGGAAGGTGGTGAGCGACTCCGCGTCGGCGGCGTCCGGACGCGGCGCGTCCAGGCCGGTCAGCAGCACGACCCGGTGCGGGGTGACCCCGTCGGGCAGTTCGCGCAGCCAGTCGTCCAGGTCGGGGGCGCCGGACTCCTCGATCCGGCAGTGCGCGCCGCGGGCCCGCAGCGCCGTGGCCAGCCTTCGGGCGGTGCCGGTGCGGTCGGGCACCAGCAGCCAGCCCTGTCCGGACAGGTCCGGTTCGGCGGCGGCCGGTTCGATCTCGTGCCATTCGAGCCGGGTGAGCAGCTCCTCCGGGTGCCGCCAGGGCGCCCGGGCGGGGGCCGCCGCGGCGGACACCGGCTCGCTGACGACCGTCAGTTCGCGGATGCCGCCCAGGTAGGCGCCGTCCTCGGCGAACAGGTCGACGCTGCCGGAGATGGTGCCGGGCTCCTTGCCGCTCTGGGCGATGGCCCGTACGTACCGGGCGCGGTCCAGCGATTCGAGCGTCGCCTCGACGACCCGCCCGGCGAAGCCCGCCTCGCTGAGCCCCGCGTCCCAGGACACGGCCGCGACGGCCGCGTCGAACACCTGCACGGCGTGGTCGGCGGTCTCGCCGCTGTCCAGACCGAGGGCCACCAGCACACCCTCGTCGCCGCGGTGGGCCGAGACGACGGCACCGATCAGGGCGTCGGACAACGAGGCGGTCTCGTAGTGGAGTTCGTCGCTGTACTCCTGTCCGGCCAGCGTCGGGGCGTTGCTGCCGGAGTGCCGCGAGCGGGTGCTCGCCCGGCGCCGCAGGACCGCGCGGGCATGCCGGGTCCAGGGGGCTCCGGCGGCCGCCTCGGCCGGGGTCTGGCTGTGCAGTTCGACGATCGCGCAGCCGTCGTCGTCGGTGTTGACGGTGATCTGGAGGACCCGGCCCGCCCGGTCCATCGGCGGGGGCTGGAACACGTCGAGCTTCTCGACGCAGGACCACACTCCGCCGAGCGCGTCCGCGGCCGCCGCCCGAGCCGCCCGGCCCAGCGAGCCGACGGGCAGGAACCGGAAGCCGTCCGAACCGGTGCGCGCGTAACGGTCCCAGTCCGGCTCGTCCAGCTGGAGCTCATAGGTCGGTACGGCGCTGTAGAGCCGGATCCCGGCCTGCGGCACCGGAGTGCCCGCGGAGGCCCGGGGCGTCTCACGGCGCTCCTCGTACCAGTAGCGCTCGCCGTTCCAGGGGGTGACCGGCAGGGCCACCCGACGCGGAGTGCGGCCCGAACCCGAGTGCACCGCCGTCCAGTCCACGGTCTCACCGCGCAGGTGCAGCAGACCCAGCGCCCGCTGGACGGCGGTGCGGTCCTCGGGTGCGCCGGCCCTCGGCTTGTACAGGGACGGCACGTACAGGCAGTCGCCGTCAAGCCCGGTGCGCTCCCCGATGCCGCTGAGCACCGGGGCGGGGCCGATCTCCAGGAAGGTGCGGGCCCCTTCCGCGTGCAGCGCGGTGAGCCCGTCGTGGAAACGGACCGTGCCGGCCGCGTGCCGCACCCAGTACTCCGGGCCGCTGTCCTCGGCGGTCCAGGGGCGTCCGGTGTGGTCGGAGATCAGCGGCAGGCTCGGCATCCGGTAGGTCAGCGACTCGGCGACCGCACGGAACTCCGCGAGCATCGGCGCCAGCAGCGGCGAGTGGAAGGCATGGCTGACGGTGAGCCGGGTGGTACGCATCCCGCGCGCCTCCAGCGCCGTGCGCACCGCGTCCACGTCGGCGGCGGCGCCCGAGATCACCACGCTGGAGGGGCCGTTGACCCCGGCCAGCGACACCGTGTCGCGGTACCCGGCGATGGCCGCGCGGGCCGTGGCCTCGTCGCAGTCCAGGGCGGCCATGGCGCCGCCCGCGGGCAGCTCGGCCATCAGGGCCGCGCGCGCCGCGACCAGTCGGACGGCGTCCGGCAGCTCGAAGACGCCCGCGACACAGGCGGCGACGATGCCGCCGATGCTGTGCCCGAGCAGACCGCTGGGCTTCAGACCCCAGGACTGCCACATCCGGGCGAGCGCGTACTCGACGGCGAACAGCGCGGGCTGCGTGTAGCGGGTGTCGTCGACCGGCGATTCCTGGCTGGGCTCCGGCCACACCACGGACGCCAGCGGGCGGTCCAGATGCGTGTCGAACAGGGCCGCGGCCTCGTCGAAGGGGGCGCGGAAGGCGGGTTCGTCGGCCAGGCCGCGGGCCATTCCGGCGTACTGCGAACCCTGTCCGGTGAACAGCCAGGCCGTCTTGCGGTGCTTGTGGACCGGCAGTTCGGCGGTGACGGTGCCGGAAGCCCGCTCCCCGCGCGCGAACGCCTCCAGCGCGCCCGCGAGTTCGCCTGACATGGAGCCGGTGACGGCGAGCCCGTGCCGCTGCCGGGACCGGCCGACCTGGCTGGTCCAGCTGATGTCGGCGAGCGGGACGTCGGGGTTGTCGCGGAGGTGACCGGCATAGCGTCCGGCCAGTTCGGCGAGGCCCTCGGCGGAGTGCGCGGACAGGGTCAGCACCTCGGGTCCGGGGGACGCCGGGGGCTCGGCCTTGACGGGCGCCGCGCTGATCACGGCGTGCGCGTTGGTGCCGCTCGCGCCGAAGCTGCTGATGCCGCCGACGCGGGGCCGGTCGCCGGTGGCGTCCCAGGGGCCGCCGTCCTTGGTGACCTCGACGTTCAGCTTGCTCCAGTCGACGTTCGGGTTGGGGTCGTTGAAGTGCAGGTGCGGCGGGATGTGACCGTGCTGGAGGGCGAGGACCAGCTTCAGCACACCGGCGATGCCGGCCGCCGACTCCAGATGACCGATGTTGGTCTTGATCGAGCCGACCTTCAGCGGGCTGTCCGAGGGGCGGTTACGGCCGATCACGGCCTGCAGGGCCCGCAGTTCGATCGGGTCGCCGAGCGCGGTGCCGGTGCCGTGCGCCTCGATGTAGTCGACGTCGCCGGGGGCGATGCCCGCCTGCTCCAGGGCGCCGCGGATGACGCCCTGCTGGGCGGCCGGGTTGGGCACCGTGAGCCCGCTGCTGCGTCCGTCGTGGTTGACGGCCGAGCCGCGTACCAGGGCCAGCACCGGGTCGCCGTCGCGCAGCGCGTCGGAGTAGCGCTTGAGGACGACCACACCGGCGCCCTCACCGCGCACATAGCCGTTCGCGCTCGCGTCGAAGGTCTTGCAGCGCCCGTCCGGGGAGAGCCCGCCGAACTTGCTCATCATGACGAAGCCGTACGGCGAGAGCATCAGGTTGACGCCGCCCGCGAGCGCCATGTCGCACTCGCCGGTGCGCAGGTCCTGGCAGGCCTCGTGCAGGGCGACCAGGGAGGAGGAGCAGGTCGTGTCGACGACCTTGCTCGGTCCCATCAGGCCGAGGGTGTAGGAGATCCGGCCCGCGACGAAGCTGGGCTCGCCGACGAGCTGGTAGGCGTCGACGTCCCGGATGTCGCCCTCGCTCTGCCTGAGCCGGGCGTAGTCGGTGGTGGACACGCCGAAGTAGACGCCGGTGGGGCTGCCGGTGAGCCGGTCCGGCGCGTAACCGGCCCGCTCCAGCGCCTCCCAGGCCACCTCCAGCACGAGCCGCTGCTGCGGGTCCATGCCGACCGCCTCGCGCGGCGAGATGCCGAACACTCCGGGCTCGAACAGGTCCACGCGCTCGTCGAGGAAGCCGCCCTGGGTGACATACGCCTTGCCGGGCTGATCGGGGTCGTCGTCGAACACCGCCTGCGCGTCGCCGCGTTCGGCCGGGAACTCCCGGATGGTGTCGGTGCCGTCCACCAGCATCCGCCACAGCGAGTCGGGGCCGTCGGCGCCGCCCGGCAGCCGGCAGCCGAGCCCGATGACGGCGATCGGCTCGTCCAGCGGCCGGCTGCGGTTCTTCGCCAGCTCGCCCTGGAGCTTCTCGATGGTGCGGACGGCTTCGACGAGTTTGGCCCGGTAGTCCGGGGTCGTCATGGTCAGTCTCCCTCGGTCAACAGGGCTTCGGACGACGCCAGCGCGTCGTCGAGACGGCTCAGCAGGGAGTCGTCGTCGAGGTCATCAAGGTCCTCGGCCGGCTCCTGCGGGGCGACTGCCTCGGCGGGTTCGGCCTGGTCCTGCGGTTCGGTGAGCACCTCGTCGAGGACGAAGCGGGCGAAGGACGTGACGTTGGGGCACTCGAACATGACGGTGCCGGGCAGTTCGAGGCCCAGCTCGCGCTCGGCGCGCTGCTTGAGGTCCTGGGAGAGCACCGAGTCCATGCCGAGGTCGAAGAAGCCCTGGTCGGGCGAGACATCGGCCTCCTCGCCGAGCACCTGCGCGACCAGCTTGAGCAGCAGGTCGACCAGTTGCTCCTGACGCCGGTCGGGCGACAGCGCGAGCAGTTCGGCGGCGAGACCGCCTGCGGGCTCCGGTGGGGCCTGGGCCGCGGGCTGCGGCTCGGACTGCGGGCGGGGTTCCACCGCGTAGGGAGTGTCCACCCAATAGGCCTTGCGCTGCCAGGGGTAGGCGGGCAGCGCTACCGGGCGGTGCGCTCCGGGCACCAGCCGGTCCCAATCGACGCTCACCCCGTGGGCGTGCAGTGCGCCCGCCAGTTCCAGCAGTTCGACCGGGCCGAGGTAGGCCTTCTCGACCCCGCTGGGCTGGCGCCGGCGCGGCGCGGTGAGCTGGACCGGGAGGGTCTCGTCGGGTTCCACCGCCGCGTCCAGGGCGGCGCCCAGCATACGGATGGCGCGGCTTCCGGTGCCGATGTCCAGCAGGACGTCGAGGCCGGCCGTCATGACCCCGCCCGCCAGCGCGTTCCAGCCGTCGGCGGCGGAGTGGCGGGCCACCCGCGCCCCGTCGGGCTGCGCGGGCACGGGCACACCGGCCGCGAGCAGCCGTACGGCGTTGACGAGCGTGAGGTCGCCCGCGACCACGGCGGCCGCGTACTCCCCGATGTCCCAGCCGACGACCGCGTCGGGTTCCACGCCGAGCACCTTCCACAGCGCGGTCGTCGCGAGCTGGCCCGCGAACACCTCGCCGGCGTGCTCCACGCTGCCCGGGTGCGCCGGGCCCTCGGGCTCGCCGAGTTCGGCGCGCAGGGCCTCGCGGGCCTCGGCGAGGGCGGCGCGGTAGGTCTCGACGGCCTCCGGGTCCCCGGCCAGCGCCTCCTCGTAACCCGACAGGTCGGCGGGGGTGCGGCCGTAGACGAACAGCACCGACGCCTCGTCGCGGGCCTGCACCGGGCGGGCCCGGTCCAGGGCGGAGAGGAGTTCGTCGCGGGTGCGTCCGACGGCGGTGATCCGGTGCGCGAGGTGGGCGCGGCGGGCGCCCGACGTCCAGCACAGGTCGGCGAGTTCGCTGTCGTCGGCGGCGGCGACACGCTCGCGCATCAGGGCCACGGCGGCGGTCAGGGCGTCGGGTGTCGCTGCGGACACGGTCAGCACACAGGGCCGTACGGGCCGGGGTGCGGCCGGGGGTTCGGGCACGGCCGGGGCCTCCTGGACCAGGACGTGGGCGTTGGTGCCGGTGAAGCCGAACGCGCTGATGCCCGCGATCCGGGGCCGTTCACCGCGCGGCCAGGCCACGGGGTCGCCCGCCACGTTCAACGGCAGCTTCGCCCAGTCCAGTTGGCGGGTCGGCTCGGACAGGTGGAGCTGGGCGGGGATGCGCTCCCGGCCGAGCGCCAGCACCGTCTTGATCAGCCCGGTGACTCCGGCGGCGGCCTCCAGATGGCCGACGTTGGTCTTCACCGAGCCCACGACCAGCGGGCGGTCGGCGGGACGTCCCGTTCCGAGCGCCCCGGCCAGGGCGCGCAGTTCGACCGCGTCGCCGAGCCGGGTGCCGGTGCCGTGCGCCTCGACGTAGGAGACCTCGTGCGGTTCGATTCCGGCCTGGTCGAGCGCGGAGAGGATGACCTCTTCCTGGGCGGTGCCGCTGGGCACGGTGAACCCGCCGCTGGCCCCGTCCTGGTTGACCGCGCTGCCGCGGATGATCGCGTACACGCGGTCACCGTCGCTCAGCGCGGTCGAGAGTTTCTTGAGGATGACCACACCCGCGCCCTCGCCCCGGCCGTAGCCGTCGGCGGAGTCGTCGAAGGTCTTGCACCGTCCGTCGGGGGCGAGCGCCCCGGCCGCCCCCATGGAGAGGAAGACCGTCGGGGTGGCCATGACGTTGACCCCGCCGGCCAGCGCCAGCCGGCTCTCCCCCGAGCGCAGGCTCTGGCAGGCCAGGTGCACGGCGGTCAGGGAGGAGGAGCAGGCGGTGTCCACGGCGAGGCTCGGACCGCGCAGTCCCAGGAAGTAGGAGATACGGCCCGCGGTCGCGCTGAAGGAGTTGCCGGTGCCGTAGTACAGGTCGACATCGGACTCGCGACGGGTCACCAACTGCTGGTAGTCGGTGGTGTTGAGGCCGACGAACACGCCGGTACGGGTGCCGCCGATCCGGTCGGCCCGGACCCCGGCGTCCTCCAGCGCCTCCCAGGCCACCTCCAGGAACAGCCGCTGCTGCGGGTCCATGGTGCGGGCCTCGCGGGGCGAGATCCGGAAGAAGGAGTTGTCGAACCCGTCGACCTCGCCGAGGAAGGATCCCCGCTTCGGCACACCGTCGAGGGCCGCGGCATCCCACCGCTCGGCGGGCACGTCACCACTGGCGTCGACCCGCTGATCGAGCAGCCGCCAGAAGTCCTCGGGGCCCGCGACACCGCCGGGCAGGCGGCACCCGATGCCGACGACGGCAATGGGTTCGACGGCGTCGGAGTCGAGGGCGTCGGCGGGTTCGGGAACAGGGACAGGTTCGATACGACCGGCCAACGGCTCCTCGGAAACGGCCGGTTCACCAGCACCCTCAAGGGGCGCGGGGAACTGCGCGACCGGCCCCGACGGCGCCGCAGCCGCCTCACTACCCGAAGCGGCACTCTCGGAGGCGCTCTCGTCGGCAATCTCACCGGCGCTCTCCGGAACCAGCGTCATGATGTAGTCCGTAAAACCATCGATCGTGCCGTGCGCCAGCGCATCCGCGCCGTCCACCGGAACCCGCAGCTCCTCCGCCACCCGCCGGGCGAACTCCGCAACGGAGATCGAGTCGATACCCAACTCGAAGAACCCCCGAGTACGCGGCAGCCGCTTGCGCGGCCCGTGGCCGAGAACCTTCACGAGCTGGGCATGAACCGTGGACGCCACATGCTCCCGGTCGTGGGCGACCGGCGCGGGTGCCGCCGCCTCCGCGGGCTCCTCCACGGGAACCGGAGCCGCAGCCTCCGGGGCCGCCGGCGCCGCAGAAGCGACCGGCGCCGCAGCCGCGGCAACCGCGTCGGCCCCGAGCTCCGCGACCACCCGACCCTGCGCGTCCACCAGCCGTACCTCGGCCCGCAGTCCGTCCAGGTCGGCCGGGCCCGAGCCCTGTTCGCCGCGCTCCACACCGTCCAGCCAGAACCGCTCGTCGGCCCAGCGGTGCGGCGGCAGGGTCACCGGGCGCACCGGCGCACCGTGCGCCTCGGCCCAGTCGATGTCGATGCCGGCCTCGTGCAGCTTGGCCCGGGAGCGGGCCAGCATGGTCGGCCCGTCCTGGCCCCGGTACAGCGAGGAGACGACCGGCCCGCGCCGCTCGCGATGGGCGAGGGCGGACTGGAGCGGGCGGGAGAGAACCGGGTGGGCGCCGATCTCGACGAACGCCGTCTCACCCTCGGCGAGCAGCGCGTCGACGACGGGCCACAGCCGCACCGGCTCCCGGAGGTTGGCGCTCCAGTAGGCGGCGTCGAGCGGGACGTCCTGGCCCGGCAGGGCGGTGGACAGGAACGGCACCGTCGGCGCCTTGGGCGTCAAGTCCCCGAGCAGCTCGGCTAGTTCGTCGGCGTAGGGCTGCATCAGCGGGGAGTGGAAGGCGTAGTCGACGGGGAGCGCGACCACGTTCACGCCGTCGTCGGCGAGTTCACGGACCGCGCCCTCCACGGCCTCCTTGGGCCCGGCGATGACGACGGAGGCGGGCCCGTTCTCGGTGGCGACGACCACCTCGGGGTGGCGGGCGGCGAGCCGCTCGCGCACCTGGTCCGCGCCGAGCTCGACGTTGGCCATCCGGCCGGTGCCGGCGGCGCGGTGCATCAGCCGCCCGCGGTGCGCCACGAGCCGTACGGCGTCCTCCAGTTCGAGCGCCCCGGACATGTGTGCGGCGGCGACCTCGCCCATGCTGTGCCCGATCACCGCGTCGGGGCGCACGCCCCAGGACTGCCAGAGCCGGGCGAGCGCGACCTGGACCGCGAACACGGCGGGCTGGGCCACGTCGGTGGCCTTGACCCGGGCCGGGTCGGCGTCGCGCAGGACGTCGTACAGGGACCAGCCGGCCTCGGCGCGCAGCAGTTCGTCGCAGTCGTCGAGGATGTCGCGGACCACGGGTTCGGTCTCGGCGAGGTCCAGGCCCATGCGGGGCCACTGCGAGCCCTGCCCGGAGAAGACATGGACGAGCTTGGGCGGGGTGTCGGCCGCCCGGCCGCCCTCGGCGTCGGCGAGCGCGGCGGTGAGTTCGGCGGCGTCCTTGCCGACGACGGCGATCCGGTGCTTGAGGTGGGTGCGCCGTACGGCGGAGGCGGCGGCGAACGGACCGACCGGGTCGGCGAGCCGGGCGCCGTAGTCGGCGGCCAGCCGGCGCAGCCCCTCGGCGGTGGTCGCGGAGATGAGCAGGGTGTGCGGTCCGTCCGGGAGTTCGGTGGCGGCGGGCTGCGGCGCGCTGCCGAGCACGATGTGCGCGTTGGTACCGGAGAGCCCGAAGGCGCTCACGCCCGCGGTCAGCGGCAGGTCCTCGCCGGGCAGCCGGACGTGCTCGACCGGGACGAGCGTCCCGGAGGACTCCCAGTCGATCATCGGGGCCGGGTAGACATGGTGGATCTGCCCCGGGACCGTGCGGTGCCTGAGCACCAGCAGCGTCTTGAGCAGGCCCGCGATACCGGCGGCGGAGTCCATGTGCCCGAAGTGCGCCTTGTGGGAGCCGACCAGGAGGGGCTCCTCCGGGGGCCGGGTGCGGCCGAGCACCTCGGTGAGGGCGGAGATCTCCAGCGGGTCCCCGAGCGGGGTGCCGGTGCCGTGCGCCTCCACGAACACCGGCTCCTCGGGCGCGACCGACGCCGACGCCAGCGCCGCGCGCAGCAGATCCTGCTGCGCGACGGCGTTGGGGGCGGTCAGTCCGGCGCTGCGTCCGTCCTGGTTGACGGCCGAGCCCCGGATCAGCCCGTGGATGCGGTCGTGGTCGCGTACCGCGTCGGCGTAGCGCTTGAGTACGACGACCCCGCAGCCCTCGCCGCGGACGATGCCGTCGGCGCGGGCGTCGAAGGGGCGGCACCGTCCGGTCGGGGACAGCGCTTGCACCTTGCCCATGAAAACGGAGAGTTCGGGCGCGACGATCACGTTCACGCCGCCCGCGAGCGCGGTGTCGGCCTCGCCGCTGCGCAGGGCCTGGCAGGCGAGGTGGACGGCGACCAGCGAGGAGGAGCAGGCGGTGTTGACGGTCATCGCGGGACCGTGCAGCCCGAAGGTGTAGGCGATGCGTCCGGCGGCGAAGCTGAACTCCTTGCCGGAGGCGAAGTACGGGTCGATGGCGCGGATCCCCGAGGTCCGCGCGTGCAGCAGCAGATAGTCGGAGCCGAGGATGCCCATGTGGACGGAGGTCCGGCTGCCCTCCCACCTGTCGCGCGGCAGGCCCGCGTCCTCCATGGCCTCCGAGCACACCTCGAGCAGCAGTCGCTGCTGGGGGTCCATGCCCCTGGCCTCGCGCGGGGAGACGCCGAAGTAGTCGGCGTCGAACCGGTCGATCTCGTCGAGGAATCCGCCCTCACGGCAGTAGGTGGTGCCGGGGTTGTGCCGGTCGGGGTGGTGGAAGTCGTCGCTCCAACGGTCGGCGGGCACCGGCGTGACGACGTCCACGCCGTCCATCAGCACCCGCCACAGCCCGTCGAGGTCGCGTACGCCCCCGGGGAAGCGGCAACCGGCCCCGACGACGGCGATGTCGTCGGGGCGCGGCTCGTACCGTCGGTTCTCAGCCATGGACCGGAGTTCCTCCCGTTGTGGCCTGGTGGCGTCGGCCCGCCAGGTATCCGGCGAGCGACCGGATCGTCGGATGACGTACGAGCGCACGCGGGTCCACCTCGTCGCCGAGCCAGTCCGCCAGGGCCGTGGTGATCACCAGGCTGTCCGCGGAGTCGATGTCGAACTCGTCGAAGCACAGGTGGACCGACACCATCGCCGGGGGCAGCAAGGTCCTTTGGGCAATCTGCTCCACCAGCCAGTTCTCCACCGCTTCGGGGGTGATCTCCCTCGCAGGTCCGCTCACCGTGGCACCTCTCTCCCTCAAGTGCGGCCGAAAGCGACGGTAGGGAGACGGACTCAAGACGCCCTTGAGAGAGCGGAAGTGTGGCCGATGTTCGCCCCTCGCGGGAACGCGCGGCAGGGCGAACGGGCGTCACAAAGCGGACAGTTGAAGCCGTCCGTCCCCTCGAACACAGCCGTCTGGCCTGCCTCTGAGCGGCCGGGTCCGGGCGTTGCATTCCGCCCGGCGGCGAGCGGACGTATCCCTTCCCCCTCTCGAACCCCTGTCGACGGCGACTTGAGCGAGTCCTGTTGCGATCCCCGTCGAACAAGTCCCTCGCCACCCTCCGAGTCCGGAAGGAAACCCTCCCTTGACCACCGACCCAGGACTGACGCTGTTCTGCCTCGCGCACGCGGGCGGCAGCGCGCATCCGTACATCCGGCTCGCCGCCGATCTGCCCGATCACATCACCGTCGTCCCCCTCGAACTGCCCGGGCACGGAACCCGGGTACGAGAACCCTTGCTGCACGGCCTGTCCGCGCTGACCGAGGAGGCGGTACGGCAGATCGGCGAGCGCCGGCACGAGCCGTACGCGCTGTTCGGGCACAGCTTCGGCTCGCTCGTCGGCTACGAGGCCGCCCGGGTGCTGACCGCGCAGGGCAGCCCGCCGCAGCTGCTGCTGGTCTCCGGGCGCAACGGGCCCACCGAGCCGCTGTCGCACCGCCCCTTCCACCATCTGCCCGACGACGGCTTCGTGCAGGGGCTGCAGCGGATCGGCGGTCTGCCCGAGGCGCTGCTCGCCGAGCCGGAGCTGCTGAAGTTCTACCTTCCGGCCATCCGGACCGACCTGAAGGTCGTCGAGACCTACACGCACGCCCCGGGCCCCCGGCTGACGATCCCGGTGACCGCCTTCGCCGGCCGCAAGGACGTCCTGACCGACGCCTCGTCGATGGCCGCGTGGTCGAGGATCACCACCGGCGTCTTCGATCTCACGCTGGTCTCCGGCGGTCATTTCTTCCTCCAGGAACCGGAGTTCAGGGCCGCGCTGGCCGCCCGGCTGACCCGGTTCGCGGCCACCGCGAGCCGTGTTCCGGCGGCCCGTGGGGCGGTCGCCCGAGCGGTTGCCGAGTGAACCTCAACCGCGAACACCCAGCATCACCGGCTGTACGGCTCTCCCCCCACGCCCAAGCCCGAGACCAACAGGAGGCCCCAGTGGCGGCGCTGTCCCATGAAGAGATCCGTCAGAGGATCAGCGAGTACATCGAGCAGCAGTTCCTCGGCGAGAGCGAGGTTTCGGAGCTGACGGACGACACCCCGCTGCTGGAGTGGAGCGTCCTCACCTCCATGAACACCTCCCTCCTGCTCTCGTTCATCCGTACCGAGCTGGGGGTCGTCGTGCCCCCGACCCACATCACCGGCCGGAACTTCGCGAACCTGGCGGCCATCACGGACATGGTCCATTCCCTGGCCCCGCAGCCCGCTGCCTGAACCGACCGAAGGAAGAGAGAGCATCGTGGACGCACAATTCGACGTCGCAGTCATCGGCGGCGGCCCCGCGGGATCGACCGTGGCCTCGTACCTGGCCAAGGCCGGGCTGTCCGTGGCCGTGTTCGAGGCGGAGAACTTTCCTCGTGAGCACGTCGGCGAGTCCCTGGTCCCGGCCACCACCCCGGTGCTCCTGGAGATAGGGGCCATGGACAAGGTCGAGGCCGCCGGCTTCCCGAAGAAGTTCGGTGCCGCCTGGACCTCCGCCGAGGACCGCGACATCAACCACAACGGTTTCCGCGGTCTGAACCACGACTTCCGTGCCGCCGAGGTCCTGTTCAGCGAGCGCGACCAGGACGGCGTGGACCGCGACCACACCTTCCACGTCGACCGCAGCAAGTTCGACCACATCCTCCTCAAGCACGCCGAGGAGCTGGGCGCCAAGGTGTTCCAGGGCGTCCGGGTCGGCAAGGTCGACTTCGACGGCGAACTGCCGGTCGTGGAGGTGAAGGTCGGCTCCTCGTCGACGCACATCCCGGTGAAGATGGTCGTCGACGCGAGTGGCCGGCAGACCCGTCTGGGCAACCAGCTCAAGACCAAGATCCCGGACCCGGTCTTCAACCAGTACGCCGTCCACACGTGGTTCGACGGCCTGGACCGCAAGGCCCTCGCCGTCAACAAGGACCAGGCCGACTACATCTTCATCCACTTCCTCCCGGTGATCGACACCTGGGTGTGGCAGATCCCGATCACCGACACCATCACCTCGATCGGTGTCGTCAGCCAGAAGAAGCGGTTCCAGGAGTACGGCGGCGACCGCGAGAAGTACTTCTGGGAGACCGTGGCCTCCCGCCCCGAGCTGCTCGACGTGCTGAAGAACTGCAAGCAGGTCAAGCCCATGAAGACCGAGGGCGACTACAGCTACGGCATGAAGCAGATCGCCGGCGACAACTACGTCCTCATCGGCGACGCCGCCCGCTTCGTGGACCCGATCTTCTCCTCCGGTGTCTCCGTCGCGCTCAACAGCGCCCGGCTCGCGGCGAAGGACATCATCGCCGCCGCCGAGGCCGGCGACTTCAAGCATGAGCGCTTCGCCGCCTACGAGAACAAGCTCCGCAAGGCGGTGGGCTACTGGCACCGCTTCATCGAGGCCTACTACCGCCTCAACATCCTGTTCACCGCCTTCGTCCAGGACGACCGCTACCGTCTGGACATCCTCAAGATGCTCCAGGGCGACGTCTACGACGACGAGGAGCCGAAGGCGCTCTCCGCGATGTGGGAGATCATCGAGGCCGTGGAGAGCGACCCGACCCACCTGTGGCACCCGTACCTGGGTCAGCTGAGGTCCCCCACCGCCGCGCCCAGCTTCTGATCGACCCCGGCCCTCCCCCAGCCGGGAGAGCGGCAGAGCTGGAGCGCAAAAACCGGCCGCGTACCTTCTCCGGAATCTCCGGGAAGGTACGCGGCCGGCACCGTTTTCGGCGCCCGCCGCGCGGGTCGTCAGGCGGCACGCGCGTGCGCGATGACGGTGAGCAGGGCCCGGGGGGTCGGGGCGTCGGCGACGATCGTGTCGGGCAGCAGCAGCCCGTACTCCCGCTTGAGCCGGCCGGTGACCTGGAGCAGCGCGAGCGAGTCGTAGCCGAGCCGGTAGAAGGGCGTGTCGACGACGTCCTCCGCCTCCAGGTCGATGCCCTCGGGGATGCCGGCGCTCTCGCTCAGCAGCCGGAGCAGATCGGCGAGGGTGAAGCGGTCGGGGGATTCGGACATGGCCATGGGTGCCTCCTGGAGGTGTGGGAACCGGTACAGCGAGAGGAAGGTCGGAAGAGGGGTGGAACGAAGGGGGCCGGCGGCTCAGAGCCGGCCGAGGAGCACGCCGAGCAGGCTCTGGTCCAGCGTGGTGTCGGCGGCCGTGTCCGCCGCGGCGCCGAAGCCCTCGTCGCGCAGGGCGGCGCTCACCACGTAGTCGGACTCCAGGGCGTAGGTGCCGAAGCTCCACTCCGGGCCGGTGCCCGGGGAGCCGTCCGGCCGCTGGAGGCGGATACGCGCGTCGTCGAGCGTGAAGCCGAACTCGGTGAACCGGAAGCGCAGCCCCTGGCCGATGGCCTTGCTGTACGCCTCCTTGAGCGTCCAGAGCCGGACCAGGGCGCTGTTGCGGGTCCGTTCGGGCAGCGATTCCAGCAGCTCGCGCTCGTGCGGCGTGCAGGCCTGGAACTCCACACCGGTGCCCACCATGGGGCGCTCGGCGCGCTCCACGTCGACGCCGAGCAGGCCGCGCCGGGTGACCCCGACGACCATGACCTCCTCGGTGTGGCTGAGGCTGATGTCGATCTGGTCGCAGCCGCGCAGGTAGGGCCGGCCGCCCGGCTTGTACGCCAGGTCCACCGACTCGGGGCTGCTGGCCAGCACCCGGGCCGCGGTGTGCTTCAGCAGCAGCCGGGAGGCGAGGAAGCCCTCCCGTACCCGGCGATGGCTCAGCCGCTGGAAGCGGCCCCAGTCACGGGGGCCGAGCAGCGGGCGCAGAACCCTTTCTTCAGTCTCCTCGGGAAGCCAGTCGGCGACTCTGCCGTAGGTCACGACGGTGCCGCGCGCGGCCAGTGGCCGCAGCACCTCGTCCCACTGGCCCTCGGGACCGGACACGAGCACGGGGGCTCCGGCGGTGGGAGCGGCCATCAGACAGCCGCCTTCACCAGACGGTCGCGCAGGTAGGCGACCAGGGAACCCACGGAAGTCATGCTGTCGACCATGTCGGGCAGGGAGAGTTCACCGAGCTCCGGGACGGCCTGCTCGACGCGGTACTTCAGCTGCATGATGAGAACCGAGTCGAAGCCCAGGTCCTCGCGCAGCAGGGAGTCCGTGCCCACCTCGGCCACCGGGTCGTCGATGACCCGCCGCACCGCCTGGACCACCGCGGAGATCAGGTCGCCGGACTGGTTGTCGGCGTGTGTGTTGTCGGCGTGTGTGTCGTCGGCGTGCGCGCTCATGAGCCGTTTCCTTCCGGTCAGGACTCTGCGAGGGTCGTCTCGTACAGGTCGTAGGAGCGCCTCTGCTCGTAACGTTCGAGGACCGCGTCGAACAGACGCCGCTCGACGTCCTCCTGCGGGGCCTTCGGTATGTCGAGTCCCAGCAGGGCGCCCAGCCGGTGCAGCGCCCCGGTGATCCACGCCGGGTCGGCGAGGAAGGTCCCGGGCCGGGCGTCGCGGTGCTCGCGCCAGACGCCGAGGCTGGCCGCTGCGGCGCAGACCAGCGCGTAGCGGTCGGTGAGGGCCAGGGTGTCCGGGGTGGAGAGGCCGTCGCCGGGGGTGATCTTCGCGAACCGTCCGCGCAGTTTGCGCAGTTCACCGAGGAAGGCGGTGACCAGCTCGCCCAGTTCGCCGCCGAGTCCGGCGCAGGCGCTCAGCACCGGGACGATGGGGTCGGAGCTGCCCGCGGGCGTCAGCGCGGCGAGATCGGCGGGCGGCAGATCCTCCCAGGGGCGCAGCAGCGCGGCCGGCGGCTCGTCGTCCACCAGCCAGGACTCGCGGGCCAGCTGCGGGAGTTGGGCGACCAGCATGGCCTGACGGGCGGCGGTGCCCGCGTGGCCCTGGGCCAGCAGCGGCAGGTCGCGCACCATCCGGCCGAAGGCGCCGTAGCGGCCCTTGGCGTCGAAGTACGCCTCGCCCAGCACGGTGGACAGATCGTGCGCGGAGTCCTGGAGGAGCTTGGGCACGGTGTAGGCGGCGGCCGCGGCGCAGGCGCTCACCCGGTCGGGCAGCAGATGGATGCCGCGCGCGGCCGCGAGCGCGATGCTGTCGCTGATCAGCAGGTCCAGCAGGGCGCCGGTCAGCACCTCACGTCCGTACGGCGACCTGAGCGGACCGTAGGGGTCCTCGCCGCGGGTCTCGACGGCGAACCGGATGGCCGTGCGCAGCACGGTGTCGGCGGCGGCGATCAGCGCCGAGGGCAGCAGGGCGCGGGTGACGACCGAGCAGCGGACGGCCAGGCCCATGCCCTGGCCCGCCTCGCCCACCACGGCCTCGTCCGGCACGGGGCAGCCGGCGAACTCAAGGCCGCCGAACTCGCAGCCGTCCAGGCCCACCGTGCGATACCGGTGGAGGATGCGCAGGGCGCCCTCGGGCAGGATCTCGCGGTCGATCAGCAGGACTTCGTGCGTGCCGTCCTCGGCGCTGGCGATGACGGTGAGGCCGCGGGCCCGGGCGTAGTTCAGTACGGCGGTCTTGGCTCCGTCCAGGCGCCGCCGGCCGTCGTCCTTGACGAGCGCGAACTCGTCGCGCACGAAGTCGTTGGCGTGCGCGACGGCGGGGCGGGCGACGGCCATCCGGCCACCGCCCAGCAACAGGGCAGCGGTCCATTCACGCTGCGCCAGGTCACCGGCGACCCACACGGGAGTGGAGGCGAAGTAGCAGTTGAGCCCGTATCCGAAGCCGAGCGAGAGATCCCGCCGGCAAGCGGGCCGCACCACCCGCCCAAGCCCGTCGATCCGCTCCAGCCGGCCCCCGAACTCCACCGGCACGAACTCGGCGCCGAACTGGCAGTCGTCCAGCAGCCTTTCGGCCCGCGCGAGCGACTCGCCGGCGAGCGCACCGGTCGGTAACGGAGCGAGCACGCGCTCCAGTTCGTCCGTACGGCTCCGGAGCCGCGCCTCGGCCGTGGTCGCACGCACAGATCGCTCCACCGGGTGTCACTCCTCGCGGTCCGTAGGGTCCGATCCGTCCCCGTACGACCGGCTGTCGCACCCACCCGCACGAGAACGAACCAAGCCTCCGCCGCACCGCTCAAGCCCTGGTGGACCGCACCAAGTGCCTATGTGACGGCATATGCCCAGTTCACCGCGGCGCGCCCGGACGGCAGGACCTATACGGACCCCCCGCCCGGCGGCCGTAACCACGCCACCCTCGCGCTCGGCGTATCGGCCGTCCGTTCCTCGGGATCCCCGAGCACCAGACAGTCGAGGGCCTGCCGCAGCCGCTCCCGCTCCTCGTGCGGCGCGCCGACACATCCGTCGAGCAGCGACACCGCCCGGTGGCCGTGCCGCCGGGCCTGCACCGCGAGCCCATGGCCGGGTCCCACCTCGGCGCACAACAGCGCGCCCACGGTGGCGAGTTGACCGAGCGCCGCGTCCAGCAGCACCGGCCGGGACGGCTGCAGCGCCCAGAACTCGGGATCGACCGCCCGCTCGGGCTCGGGCCGGCCACCCGCGGTCCCGGACAGCAAAGGCGTATGCGGAACGGCGAACACGGACGCCTGAAACGCCGGCAACGTCTCCCGGCACGCCTCCGCGACCAGCGGTCCGTGCAGCCCCGCGGGCACCTGCACCCGCATCCACGTCAACCCGGCGACCTCCAGCGCCCGCCGGGTGGCCGCGAGCGCGAACTCCGACCCGGACACCACGGTCTGCCCGGGCCCGTTGGACGCGGCGACCACCGCCCCGCCCCGCAGGAAGGACGTCACCGCGGGCGGCGCCGCCGCGACCGCGAGCGCCCCGCCCGCCGGCGCCTCGGCCAGGGCGTCGGCCTGCACGGCGACCAGACGCACCGCGTCCGACAACGGCAGCACCCCCGTCTGGACAGCGGCCACCAGCTCGCCGACACTTTGGCCGAGGACCGCACCGGGGCGCAGCCCTCGATCCCGAACCGTCTCGCTGAGCGCGTGGCAGACCGCGAACAGCAGGGGATGCACCTCGGCCACGGTGCGCAACCGCTCACCGGAGGACCACAGTCGGTACAACCGTTCCCCGGCCGAGCCCAACATCTCCAACACCGTGTCCATCGCCGTGGTGAAGGCGGGCTCGTACCGGTACAGGCCATAGGCCATGGCGGGGTACTGAGCTCCCGCGCCGGGCAGGAGCAGCGCGACCGGCGGCACCGGTGCGTCAGTACCGGCCCGGCGCTCGCACTCTGAAGAGCGAGAGCGGCTGGTCCAGCCGTAGTTCGGAGGAGGAGTCGAGCAACGCCCCCTGGAGCGACTGCAGTTCATAGCTCGGATCGAGCCCGAGCTCCCCGGCGAGCACGTCCCGCAGCCGCTGGTAGACCTCCAGCGCCGTGGTGCGCCGCCCGGCCCGGTACAGCGCGAGCATCAACTGCAGGTGGATGCCCTCGTGCAGCGGGTGCCGCGCCGCGAGCCCGAACAGCTCGCCGATGATCTCGTGGTGGCGCCCGAGGAGCAGGTCCGCCTCGATCCGGCGGCACAGTATGCCCATCCGGGACTCCTCGAGGCGGGTCACCTCGACATCCAGCACCCGCCCGCACTCCACGTCGGCGAGCGCGGGACCGCGCCACAGCGACAGAGCCTTGCGGAACAGGTCCGCCGCCGCCTCGTAGTCCCCCTTCTCCAGGGCCCGATGACCGCCGCCGGAGAGCCGCTCGTACTCCCGGACGTCGACAGAACCGCCCTGGGTGTCGAGCAGATACCCCCCGGGCTGGGTCACGAGCACGCTTTTCGCGCCCAAAGGCATATCAGGCGATGGGCCTCCGATGGCGGAGGTGATAAGGTTCCGTAGTTGAAGTATGTACGTCTGCAGGGTCGTTGCGACGCTGGGCGGTGGGGTCTCACCCCAGACCTCCTCCACCAGCATCCCGACAGAGACGGGACGGTCAGGGTTGAGGGCCAGTACTGCGAGAACCTTGCGTGGCTTGACCGCGGAAGGCACCACAGACTTGCCGGTCTGCATCACTCTGCATGCGCCGAGCACTTCGATGTCCATCGGCATCCTCTCTGTTGCCTGCACTCCGCTACTGCGGTTCCGCAGCATGGGTTCCGCTCGGTGATGTGATGGTCACGCGATGGTCCGGTGAGAGCCTGGATATGAACTCAACTCGGACTCAAGTCGGCCTGGAACACGGGTACTCGCGGATACAGCGGTCGGATCCCGCCGCTCCGCAGCAGCCCGCGCATGGCCGAGCGCTGGAGCTTGCCACTGGTGGTGCGCCGTACCACGCCCGGCCGGACGAGCAGGATGACGGCGTCGGGGATCCCGAACTCCCCGTCGAGATGGGTCTGTACGGCCTCGACGAGCGACGGCAGTTCACCGTCGAGGAGGCCGTTCTCGCGCACTTCCTGGATCACGATGAGCCGGTCGCGTTCCGGCCCCGTGGTGACGGCCGCGGTCACCCCGAACAAGGGGTTGAGGCCCTGGACCGAGGTCTCGATGTCCTCCGGCGCGACATCGACCCCGTTGACGACGACACCTTCCTTGAGCCGCCCGATCACGAACAGCTCGCCGTGTTCGTCCACGGCTCCCAGGTCGCCGCTACGCAAAAACGATCCGTCATGAGCGGACGTGACCGCTCCGAAACACTCCTCGGTCTCGGCTCGGCGCCGCCAGTAACCCAGGGCGACGCTCTCGCCCCGGATCCATATCTCGCCCACCCGCCCCGGCTCCAGCACCTGCCGGGTCTCCGGGTCGACGATACGTATCTCCACCCCGCAGGGCCGTCCGACCCCGACCAGGGTCCGGCTGCGGGAGCCGCCGCGCGGCGCGGTCATCCGGCCGGCGGCGAGTGCGGCGGGGTCCGCCGCGCGCTCCACGGGCCGCTGCCCCGGGGTGCCGCCGGTCACCAGCAGGGTCGCCTCGGCGAGCCCGTACGCCGGGTAGAACGCCTCGGGCCGGAACCGGGCCGGGGCGAACCGCTCGGCGAAGGCTGCCATGGTGGCCTCCCGTACGGGTTCGGCGCCGTTGACGGCGACCTTCCAGGAGGACAGGTCGAGCCGCCCGACCTCCTCGTCCGTCGCCTCCCGAACGCACATGTCGTACGCGTAGTCCGGGCCTCCGGACACGGTGACGCCGTACCTCTGGATCATCCGCAGCCAGCTGAGCGGCCGCGCGGCGAAGGTGGTGGCGGGCATGAGCACGCCTCGGGCGCCGAGGTGGAGCGGGTGCAGCAACTGCCCCACCAGGCCCATGTCGTGGTACGGCGGCAGCCAGCCGCCGATCACCGAGTGCTCGTCGGTCCCGAGCGCCCGGGTGATGGCCTCCTGTCCTGCCAGCAGGTTCCGCTGGCTGATCAGGACGCCCTTCACCTGGGTCACGGAGCCGGACGTGTACTGGATGAGAGCGATGTCGTCCTCGGCCGACACGGTCGGCCGCCAGTCCTCCGGGTCCGGCAGGGCCGCCCGGTCCGCCGCGAGGCAGACCAGGTCGCTGCCCGCGAAGAGCCGGGACAGCTCGGCCGCCACCGCGGAGTCGGCAAGGGCGAGGCCCACATCGGCGTCCTTGGCGATGGCGGTCAGCCGGCGCACATTGCGCCCGCCGTCCAGCGGGGACGGACAGGGCACCGCGGTGGCCCCGGCGTAGAAGCAGCCGAGCAACGCGGCGATCTGCAGCGGTCCCTCGCAGCTCGGCAGCAGGACGCGCTGTCCCGCCCCGCCCCGCGACTGGACCCAGGCTGCCAACTGCCGTGCCTGGCGGTCGAGTTCGCCGTACGTCAGGGTCCGGACCGCCGATCCCGACCCTCCGTCACGGCGCGGGGTTGACTCGGCGCCGACGAAGCCGAAGGCATCACGGCTGGGATCCGCCGCCTCCATGCGACGCCGTAATGCGCCAAGAAAACCACCCATTTCGAACCGCCCCCGTTCGACTCAATGGCGCGAAGCTAACGGCCGACGCTCAAGGAACGCATGACCTCTCCTCGACCCCCAGACGGGTGCCGGGTGCCTGCGACTGCATCCTAACGAGGGAAGATGGCGTCGCGGTACCGGTAATTCATGATGTGTTGAGGAACCGATCCGGTCGGATCCTGTCCGCGATCGGCCACCGCACCCGCGCTGAACTTGGCAAGTATCGCTCGGAGCCCTGCCGTCCGGATCAGAACAGATTCCCGAAACTCGCAACTCGGCCGCGATCGAACCCCTCTTCGATCTCCATCGAGGGGCAGGGCGGGGCCGAGATCCGACCGAGCCGCGCTTCAGCACGGGCCCGGCGGACAGCGCTCAGGGGCCCGAACCGCGTTCGGGACCCATACCCTTGCCACTTCAACCACCTTGAAACCTGGGCGAGTTGGGCCCTCGGCCGGTGGCGGGTCATCGAGGCGCACTCTCGACGTCACCGATCCTCAAGGCCCCCTCCAGCCCGTTGAACAAGGTTGAGTCGCGGCACGCCAACGTCCCGCGGCGAGGAGGCAGCGTCCATGTCCGGCTCGTTACTCACCCCCACCGACACGTCCGCCGAGGTCAGGGAGGCCGCCGAACTGGCCGCCAGGCACGCCGCGGACGCGGACCTCGCCCGAAGGCTGCCGGGCGAGGTGGTGGAGGCCCTGGTCGCGGCGGGGTTCGCCCGGCATTTCGTGCCGGTCCGCTGGGGCGGGCGGGCCGGCGGTTTCGAGGAGCTGCTGGACACGGTGTCCACGGTGGGCGAGGGCTGCACCTCGGCCGCCTGGATCGCCACGGTCACCTCCGGCGCCGCCCGGATGGGCGTCTGTCTGCCGGAGGAAGGACAGGGCGAGCTGTGGTCCGGCGGCGCCGACACCGTCGTCGTGGGAGCGCTCAACCCCACCGGGCGGGCGGCTCCCGTCCCCGGCGGCTGGCGGCTCACCGGCGAGTGGCCGCTGGTCAGCGGCGTGGACTTCGCCGACTGGACGCTGGTGTGCGCGCTCGCGCCGCTGCGGGAGCGGGAGACCGCACTGTTCCTCGCCGTGCCGCGCCGCGACTACCGGGTGGCGGACACCTGGTTCAACGTCGGGATGCGGGCAACCGGCAGCAACACGCTGATCGCGGAAGGGGTGTTCGTCCCCGAGCACCGGTCCGTCGCGCGGGACGACATCCTGCGGGGGCGTGCCGTCGGCTCCGACGCGAGGTGCCACACCGCCCCGCTGCGCGCGGTCAGCGGCCCGCTGTTCGCCGCCCCCGCACTCGGCGCGGCGCGGGCGGCCGTGCGGACCTGGTCGGCGCGGATGGCGGGCAAGCCCGGCCAGAACGGCAAGGGCGCGCCCAGGGACAACCCGTCGGTGCAAGGCGTGCTGGCCCGGGCCGAGGGGGAGATCGAGAGCGCGGCCCTGCTGCTGCGCCGGGCGGCGCGTACGGGCGACGAGGGTTTCGGCGGCGAGGGCGAGCGGGCCCGGGCGCCGAGGGACTGCGCGCTGGCCGCGGACCAACTGGTCGACGCGGTGGAACGGCTGTTCCGCTCGGCCGGCTCCGGCGCACAGGCCCAGGACGATCCGCTCCAGCGCATCTGGCGCGACGTGCACTGCGTGGCGAGCCATGCCGCCCTGCGCTTCGAGACCGCGGGCAGCGCCTACGGCGGTCAACTGCTGCGGGCGGGCGACGAACTTCCCGAGCACCACCACCGAACCCAACAGAAGAGGTGACCGAGTTGCAGGGAGAGACCACTCCGCCGCGTACGGGTCCGTTCGCCGATCCCGGTCTGTACGCGGAGATCACCCAGTTCTACGCCTGGCACATGGCGCTGATGGACGACCGTGAGCCGGACGCCTGGGCCGACGCCTACACCGAGGACGCGGTCTTCGAGGAGCCGGGGCGCACCGACGCACTGCGCGGCCGGGAGGCCATTCGCGCCTCGATCACCAAGCGCACGGCGGAGCTCGCCGAGGCGGGCACCGTCATGCGGCACTGGATGAGCAACCTGGCCGTCACCCCGCTGCCGGACGGAACGCTGCGCGCCCAGTACTACTCACTGGCGATGCGGGCGCCCCGGGGACAGCGGCCGGACATCTTCGCCCACGTGGTCTGCCGGGATGTGCTGGTACGGGAGGGCGACCACTGGCTCATCCGCCACCGGCACATCGGTATCGACGCGTTGGAACACTGAATTCGTGGCCCGGCCCGGCTCCGGCCGGTCTCATGCGACAGGAGTGGACATGCGTATCGGAATCGTCTTCTTCCCCACAGTGGGTCCGGCCGACAAGCCGGCCGACCAGTATTTCGACGAATGCCTGCGGCTCGTCGACCTGGCGGAGGAACTGGGCTACGACCACGTCAAGATAGTCGAGCACTACTTCTTCACCTACGGCGGATACAGTCCCGACGCCACGACATTCCTCGCCGCGGCGGCGGGCCGGACCCGGCGGATCAGGCTCGGCACCAGCGCCACCATTCCGGCGTTCCAGCACCCGGTGAAACTGGCCGGGAAACTCGCCATGCTGGACAATCTCTCTCAGGGGCGGCTCGACGCGGCTTTCGGCCGGGCTTTCCTGCCCGACGAGTTCGAGGCGTTCGGCATTCCGCTCGACGAAAGCCGCAGGCGCTTCACCGAGAATGTGGCGGCCATTCAGAAGCTGTGGGCGGAGGAGAACGTGGTGTGGGACGGGGAGTTCCACAAGTTCGGCCCCGTGACCCTGCTGCCGAGGCCCGTGCAGCAGCCGCATCCGCCCGTCTTCGTGACCACCGCGCAGAGCCTGGACTCCGTCGCCGACGCCGCCCGCCGCGGCCACCATCTGCAGACGGTGCCGAACGCCATGTCCCGGGAGGGACTTGAGGAGCGGCTGGGTCTGTTCCGCGCGGAGTGGGCGGGCACGGATTCGCCGCGGATCCACCTCAGCTATCCGACCGTGGTGAGCGAGGACGCCGAGCGGGCGCGCAAGGCCGGGCGGGCGGACGACGAGGCCAACACGGTGTCGTTCCGGGCCGCGGTCGAGTCCTGGCGGAAGGTGTCGAGCGAGGCGTATCCCGGCTACGGCAAGCTGGCCGAGAAGCTGTCCAAGGGCGCCGACTTCGAGACCAAGGTGGACGAGAACAAGCTGCTGGTCGGCACGCCGGACTCGGTGCGGGACCAGTTGGAGACCATCGCCGGGTGGTACGGCGACGACGTCACCCTCAGCCTGGGCGTCCACTCGGGCCATCTGTCCTACGAGGACGCGGCCACCACGCTGCGTCTGCTCGCCGAGAAGGTGCTGCCCGGGCTGTTCCCGCTCCAGGCAGCCTGATCGGGGCCGTGCCGTCCCGGGCCCGGCGGCCTCCCGAGACGGCACGGCCCTCTCACACGGTGAGCGCGGCGCGGTCGAGCAGCGGCTCCCACCAGGACGGATTGTCCCGGTACCAGGTGACAGTGGCGGCCAGCCCCTGATCGAAGGGGATCGAGGGCCGGTAGCCCAGCTCGTCCTGGATCTTGTCGATGCCGAGCGAGTACCGCCGGTCGTGCCCTTTGCGGTCCTCGACCGGGCGCACCCGATCCCAGCTCACGCCGCAGGCCTGAAGCAGCCGACCGGTCAGCTCACGGTTGGTCAGTTCGGTGCCACCGCCGATGTGGTAGACCTCCCCGGCCCGGCCGCCGCGCAGCACCAGTTCGATGCCGGCGCAGTGGTCGTCGACGTGCAGCCAGTCGCGTACGTTGCCGCCGTCGCCGTAGAGCGGAACGTCCTGCCCGGCCAGCAGCCGGGTCACGAAGAGGGGGATGACCTTCTCCGGGAACTGGTGCGGCCCATAGTTGTTGGAGCACCGGGTCACCACGACGTCCAGACCGTGGGTGCGATGGTTGGCGAGCGCCAGCAGATCCGAGCCGGCCTTGCTCGCGGCGTAGGGCGAGTTGGGGGCCAGCGGCTGGTCCTCGCTCCAGGAGCCGGTCGGGATGGAGCCGTACACCTCGTCGGTGGAGACGTGCACGAAGCGGCCGAGCCGATGGGTGCGCGCGGCGTCGAGCAGGACGGATGTGCCGGTCACGTTCGTCGTGACGAAGGGCAGCGCCCCGTGGATCGAGCGGTCGACGTGGGACTCGGCGGCGAAGTGCACCACCGCGTCATGGCCGGGCAGGACGGAGTCGACCAGTTCCACGTCCCGGATGTCGCCCTGGACGAAGGTGAATCGGGGATGATCCGCCACCGCCTTCAGATTGGTGAGCGTGCCCGAGTAGGTGAGCGCGTCCAGTACGGTGACTTTCGGATCCGGGATCTTTGGAAATCGCCCCGAGAGCAAATTTCGCACGAAATGGGAGCCGATGAAACCGGCGCCGCCGGTCACGAGAATCCTCATGTCCGGAGACTGCTGTCACCGGCTCAATGTGCAGTGGTGCTGGGCTCGGGCAGCAGTGGACATCTGCTGTGGGCTTGTGTACCGCGGCAGTTGCTTGCGCTTATGCTGCCGAATATGCGCGGCATACTTCTCGCCGGTGGTACGGGATCGCGTTTAAGGCCCCTCACCCAAGCGGTTTCCAAGCAGCTCATGCCAGTGTTCAACAAACCGATGATCTATTACCCGTTGACCACCCTCATCAATGCGGGTGTTCAGGAGATACTGATCATCACGACGCCCCATGAGAAGGAACAGTTCCAGCGGCTTCTGGGCGACGGTTCGCAATGGGGGCTCCGGCTGGAGTACGCCACTCAGGACCGCCCCGAAGGGATCGCGCAGGCCTTCCTGATCGGGGCCGAGTTCATCGGCGACGACCCGGTCGCCCTGATCCTCGGCGACAACATCTTCCACGGCGTCGGACTCGGCACACAGTTGCGGGCCAGGCGGGACATCACGGGCGGCTGGATCTTCGCCCACCAGGTGAAGGACCCCACCGCGTACGGAGTGATCGAGTTCGACGACCAGGGCAGGGTGACCTCCATCGAGGAGAAGCCGAAGCAGCCCAAGTCCCCTTACGCGGTACCGGGGTTGTACTTCTACGACAACGACGTCGTCGACATCGCCCGCAAGCTGCGCCCCTCCGCCCGGGGCGAGCTGGAGATCTCCGACGTCAACGCGGAGTACATCCGGCGCGGCCGACTGCATGTCACCGTGCTGGAGCGGGGCACCGCCTGGCTTGACACGGGCACCTTCACCTCCCTCGTGGAGGCGGGCGAGTTCGTCCGCGTCCTGGAGGCGCGGCAGCGGCTGATGATCGGCTGTGTGGAGGAGGCCGCCTGGCGTGCCGGGCTCATCGACGACGAGCGGCTCGCCGAGCTCGCCGAGCCGCTCCTGCAGAGCGGATACGGCGCGTATCTGCTCGAACTCCTCCGGCCGACCGCCCCGTTCGACGCCCCCGGTGCCGCCGCTCCCCCTGCCACAGCCGACCAGTAGGAGGCACCGTGCAGATCAGAGCTCTGTCGATCGAGGGTCTGTGGGAGGTGACTCCCCAGCAGCACCTG
Organism: Streptomyces cupreus; assembly: GCF_014257025.1. Classification (GTDB taxonomy): domain Bacteria; phylum Actinomycetota; class Actinomycetes; order Streptomycetales; family Streptomycetaceae; genus Streptomyces; species Streptomyces cupreus. Next base: position 29,583 of record NZ_JACMSF010000048.1, on the reverse strand, counting down.
GACGCCCGGGGCCGGTTCATGGAGTGGTACCGCTTCGACCGGCTCGCCGAGTCGGTGGGGCATCCGCTGGACCTGCGGCAGGCGAACCTCGCGGTCTCCTCGCTGGGCGTGGTGCGCGGCATCCACTTCGCCGATGTGCCGCCCGGCCAGGCCAAGTTCGTGACCTGCCCGGCCGGAGCGGTCCTCGACGTGATCGTCGACATGCGGGAGGGCTCACCGACCTTCGGGCGATGGGAGGCGGTCCGGCTGGACGGTGACACCCGCAAGGCGGTGTACATCTCGGAGGGTCTGGGACACGGCTACTGCGCGCTGACCGAGTCGGCCACCGTCGCCTACCTCTGCTCCGCGGTCTACGCCCCCGAGCGGGAACGCGCCGTGCACCCCATGGACCCCGACCTGGACATCGACTGGCCGGCGCTCGGCGAGCCGCTGCTGTCCGAGCGCGACGCCGGTGCGCCGACCCTGAAACAGCTCGGCCAGGAAGGCCTGTTGCCGGACTACGACGTGTGCCGACGCTTCACCGCGTCCCTGGACGCGAAGGCCGTGAAGGGAGCACCCGCATGAGCGCCCCCGCGAAGACCGAGGTGCACGAGGTGGAGCACCGGGCCGAGGTCGCCGCGCCGGCCGAGCTGGTGTACCGACTGCTCTCCGACGTCACCCACGGGCCCCGGCTCTTCCCGAACATCGTCCACATGGAACGCTTCTCGGGCGACGGCATGAACGAACGCGTCGGCGTCTGGCTGACCTCGGGCGACCGGGTGTTCCCCTGGGTGGCGCTGCGCACCCTGCGCCCCGACGACCTGCGGGTCGACTACCGGCAGGAGACCACCCAGGCACCGGTCGCCGACATGGGCGGCTCATGGATCGTCGAGCCGGTCTCGGAGCGAGCGTGCCTGGTACGGCTGCTGCACGACTGCCGCCCGGCCTCCGCCGAGCCGGACGTCCTGGACTTCATCGCCGAGACCCTGGACCGCAACAGCACCGCCGAGCTCGCCGCGCTCAAGGAGGCCGCCGAACGGGAGGCCGCCGACGAGCGGTTGGTGACCGAGATAGAGGACACGGCGCGCGTCGACGGATCGGTCGCGGACGTGTACGAGTTCCTGGCCGACGCCGCGTCCTGGCCCGAGCGCATTGCGCACATCGTGTCGGTGGACGCGCGCGAGGGCGGCGACAATGTGCAGTTGCTGGACTGGGTCACCCATACCGAACGCGGTGTGGACCACCCTTCCAAGGTCGTCCGCGTGTGCTTCCCGCCGGACCGGATCGTGTACCGGCATCTCCTCGTGCCGCCGCTGGCCGCCGTGCACACCGGCAGTTACACCGTGACCGGGGACGGGGACGGGGCGCTCGTCGTCTCCCGGCACACCGTGGTCCTCTCGGAGTCCGGTATCGCGAAGGTGCTGGGCGAAGGTGCGGACGTGACGCAGGCCCGTGCCTTCACCGAGCAGGCGCTGAGCACCAGCAGCCGGGAAGTGCTGGCGCGGGCGAAGGAGTTCGCCGAGCGGCGACGGCACGGCGGGTGAGGACACCGGAACCCGGCGCCCTCCCCGCCGTCGGGCGGTCAGCCCGTGGTGAGCACCACCTTGCCGCGCACATGGCCGGTCTCGACCTCGCGGTGCGCCTCGGCGGCCGCTGTGAGCGGATGGGCGGCGGCGATGGGCAGCACCAGCTCGCCACCGGCGGCGAGGCCGGCCAGCTCGGCGAGGAGCTCGGCGGAGCGTGCGCCCCGCAGCCGTACGATGCCGTGCTCGTCGGCCGCCTTCTGGTCCACCGTGGTGCCGATCCGGGCGCGGTCGGCGACGAGTTCCAGGGACGCGTCCACGGCTTCACCGCCGACCGCGTCGAGGACGACGTCCACGCCTCCGGGGGCCAGCGCCCGCACCCGCTCGACGAGTCCGGCGCCGTAGCGGACGGGTTCCGCTCCCAGGGAACGCAGATAGTCGTGGTTGCGCTCGCTCGCCGTGCCGATGACCCGCGCGCCGAGGCGTCGGGCGAGCTGCACCGCGACGGTGCCGACTCCGCCGGCGGCGGCGTGCACCAGCAGGGTCTCGCCGGCCCCGACCTTCAGCTCCCGCAGCGCGTTGGCGGCGGTTTGGCCGACGGCGGAGAGCGCGCCAGCCACCTCCCAGGGCAGGGCGTCCGGTTTGGCGGTGACCGAGTCGGCGGGGACCGTCAGGACCTCGGCGTAGGCCGCCATCGCCGTGAAGCCGAGCACCTCGTCCCCCTCGGCGAAGGCGCTGACGTCCGCGCCGACCTGGTCGATCACCCCGGCGAACTCATTGCCGAGCCGCTGCGGGAACGTGACGGGAACCATGCCCGCGAAGTCTCCGCGCCGCAGCTTCACATCGACCGGGTTGACCCCGGCGGCGCGCACCCGGACGCGTACCTCGCCGGGTCCCGCGACCGGTTCGGCAATCTCCAGCGGGCTCAGAACTTCGGGACCTCCGTATTCGGAGAACGCGATTGCCATTGCCATGTGGTTTTCCTCCCGATACACGTTCGAGCATTTTTCAAGAGGTGCTTGAGAAGCTCTCGGACGAACCCTTCGCTCCTCAAACACCCTACGATGCTGGGCAGTTGAGACGCTCGGGGCGCGTCTTGAAAACGGGAGAGAACCATGGCTGAAAACGCCGAAAAACTGGACGCGCGGCTGGTGAAACTCGGCGCGGTCATCGTGTGCGGCGCATTTCTTTCGGCGATGGACGCCACCATAGTCTCGGTGTCACTGGACAGCGTCGGCCGTGAGTTCTGCGCCCCGCTCTCCTCGCTCCAGTGGGTCGCGGCCGGGTATCTGCTCTCGCTCGCCATGGTCGTCCCGGTGACCGGCTGGGCGGCGGAGCGCTTCGGCGCCCGGCGCATGTGGCTGTTCGCGCTCTCGCTGTTCGTCGGGGCCTCGGCACTGTGCGGCGCGGCCTGGTCGGTGGAGAGCCTGATCGCCTTCCGGCTGTTGCAGGGCCTCGGCGGCGGACTCGTCCCGCCGCTCGCCCAGATCCTGCTGGTGCGGGCCGCCGGGCCGCGGCGGATCGGGCGGGTGATGACGCTGGTGAGCGTGCCCACGCAACTCGCGCCGATCGTCGGGCCGAGCGTGGGCGGTCTGCTCGTCCACGACCTGGGCTGGCGGTGGATCTACTACATCAATCTCCCCCTCGGTGGCATCGCCGTCCTCTTCGCCTGGCTCGCCCTGGAGAAGGACACCCCCGCCCCCGGCGAGTCGGGCCGGCTCGATGTGCTCGGACTGCTGCTGCTGTCCCCCGGACTGACCGCGCTGCTGTACGGGCTGTCCGTGCTGGAGGAGTCCCCGGACGGCTTCGGCTCCGGGAAGGTCCTCGCCTTCGTCGGCGGTGGGGCGGTGCTGATGGCGGTGTTCGTCGTCCGTGCGCTGCGGCAGCGGGCCATGCCGCCGGTCGTCGATCTCCGGCTGTTCGGCAACCGGGCGTTCGCCCTCGCGTCCGGGCTGCTGTTCCTGCTCGGCGCCACCCTGTTCGGCGCCATGTTCCTGCTGCCCCTCTATTACCAGCAGGTGCAGGGGCACGACGCGCTGCGGGCCGGGCTCCTGCTGGCCCCGCAGGGCGCCGGCACGGTGATCGCGCTCGCCCTCGCCGGCGCGCTGGTGGACCGCTTCGGCCCGCGCTACATCGTGCTGACCGGCATCGCGCTGACCGTCCTGGGCACCCTCGCCTTCACCGGCGCCGGTACCGGCACCAATGACGCCCTGCTGACCGGCGCTCTGGTGCTGCGCGGTCTGGGCCTCGGCGCCGTCGCCACACCGCTGACCGCCTCCGCGTACCGCTCACTGACCAAGGACGCCGTGCCCCGGGCCGCCCCCGCGCTCGTCATCGTCCAGCGCATCGGCGGCTCCCTCGGCACCGCCGCTCTCGCCGTGCTCCTCCAGGGGCAGCTCGGCCGGGCGGACGGCGCGGGCGAGCCGTCCGCCGCAGCGGTCGCCGACGCGTTCAGCACCACGTTCTGGTGGACCGCAGGCCTCAGCGCCGTGGCCCTCGTCCCGGCACTGTTCCTGCCCGGCCGCCCCCGCGACACCGAGAACGCCGGCCCACCGGAGACGGACGACGGCTCAAGCCCCGCGTCAGCGGATTTCGAGCGGCGGCCGTAAGGCTGCGCCTCGCAAGACCCACTTCCGAGCCCTCACCCCACCGCACGCACCAAGAGGAGCCGTCATGTCCGCCGTATCCGCCGGATCTCCCCGAACCCGCCGCCGCGTCCTGCGCTCGCTCGCCGTCACCGCGCTGGCCGTCCCCTCGCTCCTCATGGCCTCCGGCGCCGCGCAGGCGGACACCGCCGCGGCGGCCAAGTCCTACTCGCCGGTCGGCACCTGGAGCGCCCAGGTCACCACCTCGATCCCCAGCTCCGGCACGACCAGTTTCACGTTCCTCGCCGACGGGACCATGGGCAACGACACCGACACCTGGTACTGCACGGGCCGGACCACGTTCTCGTACGACATCAAGCACCCGCACAAGGACGCGGGCGGCAATGTCGACGGCTCGGTCGAGGGTCACCAGGACGCCGTCCTGAGCGACGACGACCACTGGACCTCGCACGGCGTCTCCAAGGTCCTCGACCTCCAGGGCAACGTCGTGAGCAGCTTCACCGTGGACGTCGTCGCCACCCGTACCTCGTAACAGCCCTGCGATACGGCGCCCCGAGCAGCGAGCCCCGGCCCCGTCTCGGGGCACCGGTCGTTCTCCCGACCGTCCGACGAACGGAGTACCGACCATGCGTGTGCTGTTCACCTCCCCACCCGCCCTCGGCCATCTCTTCCCGGTCATCCCGCTGGCCTGGGCGCTGCGCTCCGCGGGCCACGAGGTGCTCGTCGCCTCGTCCGACACGGCGGTGGACGCGGCGGTGAAGGCGGGCCTGCCCGTCGTCGACGTGTCCCCCGGCACCGACTTCGACCGGGTCTTCGGCGGCGGCCCCCAGCTCTCGCCCGCAGAGCTGGCGCAGCAGATGAAGGTGCGCGGCCAGGCGATCGTGAAGGCGGGCGGATCGACCACCCCAGCCATGCTGGAGCGGTTCGCGACGGTGAGCGACCTCATGGCGGACGGCACGCTGAGGATCGCCGAGGAGTGGCGGCCCGATCTGGTCGTCCACGGCCGGCTCCAGGGCGCGGGGCTGCTCGCCGCGCGGCGGCTCGGTGTCCCCGCGGTGGAGCACGGCTTCGGGATGCTGCGCGAGGGCGGCTTCGCCCAGGGCTACCTGCCCTATCTCGCCCCGTCCTTCGAACGCCACGGCGTGCCCGTGGAACTGCCCGCCCACGCGGTGCTGCACGTCGGCCCGCCGAGCCTGATGAGGGGCGAGGGCGAGGGCTGGACCATGCGGTACGTCCCCTACAACGCCGGCGGCGAACTGCCCGAGTGGCTCACCACCGCGCGTCCACGCGCCAGGGTCGCCGTCTCGCTGGGCACCATCGTGCCGAGGATGCTGGGCGTGGGCGGTCTGGAGAAGCTGCTGGGGGCCGCCGCCGAGACCGACGCCGACTTCGTCGTCACGGGGATGAACGAGCAGGACCTGCCCCAAGTACCGCCGAACGTACGCGTCGTGCGCTGGCTGCCGCTGAACGCGCTGCTGGAGCGGTGCGACGCCACCGTGCACCACGGCGGCTCCGGCTCCACCCTGACCGCGCTCACCTTCGGCCTGCCCCAGCTGCTGCTGCCCCATGGGGCGGACAACTTCGTCAACGCGGACGTGATCGACCGAGCGGGCCTCGGGCTCTCCGTGGATCCGCACGAGGTCACCACCGACACGCTGGCCCGGGTGCTGACGGACGAGGGGCTGCGGGCGGCGGCCCGGCGGGTGGCCGACGAGGTCCAGGAGCAGCCGTCACCGGCCCAACTGGTCGGTGAACTGGAGGAGTTCGCGGCCTCCTGACACCGGCTCGCGAAAGAGGGCCGACAGCGATACCGGCCCTCTCGTGTCGCTCAGAGGTTGTGGATACCGCCGTCCACCAGCAGCACCACACCGGTGGAGTACGCGGCCTCGGCCAGTGTCAGCACCGCCTGGGCCACGTCCTCCGTCGTGCCGATCCGGCGCAGCGGGGCGCCCGCGGTGACGGCCTCACGCGGGCCGGTGAAGTCGGCGGTCCAGGAGGTGTCGATGAGACCGGGGGCCACCGCGTTGACCCGGACGTCCGGCCCGGCGACATTGGCCAGCAGCCGGGTCAGGTGGTTGATCGCCGCCTTGCTGACGGCGTACGGGATCGAGCTGCCCGTCGGCTTGACGCCGGCGATCGAGGAGATGTTGACGATGGCTCCGCCGCCGTCGGCCTGGAGGTGGGGCATGGCCGCCACACTCATCTGCCAGGTGCCCACCACGTTGACGTCCAGGATCTCCCGCCAGACCGCGGGCGTGGCGGCGGCGAGGTCGGCGTGCGGGATGAGCCGGGTGGCGCCCGCGTTGTTGACGAGCAGATCGAGCCTGCCGAGCCGTTCGACCACCGTAGAGACGATCCGGTCCGCCTGCTCCTCCACCGCGATGTCGCCCTGCACATAGACGGCACCGGGCAGCGAGTCCGCGAGTTCCTTGCCCTCCTTGGGCGAGTTGCGGGAGTTGACCGCGACCCGGTAGCCCGCGGCCGCCAGGGTCTTCGCGGTCGCCTCGCCGATCCCGGACGTCGAACCGGTCACCAGGGCGACCCGCTGCGTTGACATGGGTGTGCCTCCTTCAGGGGTACGAATCAGGCCGTGCCGTCGTGAGTGACCCGCCGGTACCGGATGAGCCAGTGGCCCTCGTGCCGAACCAGGGTGTCCTCGGCGTACGTGCTCGCCATGATCTGCGGCCGGCCGCCGCGCTCGGTGGCCATGGAGAAGGCGTAGTAGCGCGTCCGTACGACGCCCTGCTCGTCCTGCGGATCCACTTCGAGCATGCCCAGCCAGTGGCGGCGGGTGATGCCCTCGGCCACGAGCTGGTCCACCCGCTTCCGGGAGGCCACGGCGATGTTCACGCGGCCGGTCAGCGGTTCGGCGACGTTCTGGTCGAAGACGCCGTCCTCGGTGAACGTGTCCGCCCACTCCTCGACGGCACCATTGTCGAGCAGCCGCATCTGGCGGGCGTAGAACTGCTGGATCTGCTGGAACAGGCTGGCCGTCATGGAGGTTTTCTCCTTTTCTCGACTGCGGGCAGAGACTGACACCGCTCTCTCAAGGTGAACTCGATTCATCACACAGCGGTTGCCCCGACCCTTCCCCCCACCACAACCCACCTCGGGAGGGAGACAACTCATGAGGCTCGACGGAAGGGTCGCGGTCGTCACGGGCGGCACCAAGGGGCTCGGCCGGCGGATCGTCGAGGCGTTCGCGCGCGAGGGCTGCAAGGTCGTCGCGGCCGGCCGGGACAAGAGCGTCGGCGCGGACCTCGTGGAGAGCGGCGGCGACATCGTCGTGCACGAGGCGGACGTACGGGACCCCGAGTCGGTGGACGAACTGATGCGCGCCGCCGCCGAGTACTTCGGCCACCTCGACGTGGTGGTCGCCAACGCCGGGGTCAGCCGTCCGGGGCCGGCCGCCCTGCTCGACCCGGCGGACTTCGCGGACACCATGGCCACGAACCTCGGCGGGGTCTTCCACTGCACCCGTTCCGCCGTGCCGTACCTGGAGCGCAGCGAGTTCGGCGGACGGATCGTCAATCTGTCCTCGGCGCTCGCCACCCGCGTCGCCCCGGGCGCGTCCGCCTACGCGGCGACCAAGGCGGCGGTGGAGATGTTCACCCGGGTGACGGCGGTGGAGCTCGCGCCGAAGGGCATCACCGTCAACGCGCTGTGCCCGGGCCTGATCGACGAGGGCATGACCCGCTCCATCAAGGACAACGAACGGGTCTGGGCGCTGTACGAGCCGAAGCTGGCGATGGGTCGCCTGGGTTCCCCGGACGAGGTCACCGCCGCGGCACTGTTCCTCGCGGGGGCGGAGAGCTCGTATGTGAACGGGCATGTGCTGGAGGTGAACGGCGGACTCAACTGGTAGGCGGGCCAAGGCGATCCACACAACGGCCGACGCTGTCGCGCGCCGGCCGTTGTACGGATCAGGCGCTCGCCGCCCTGTCGTCCGAGAACGCCGCGTTGACCACGGCCAGGTACTGGCGAGGGGTCTGGGCGTCGTTCACGGCGTCCTCGTCGATCGTGAGACCGTACTCGCGCTCGATCTTGCCGGTGGTCTGGAGCACGGCCAGCGAGTCGTAGTTGAGTTCGGTGAACGTCTTGTCGAGCACATCCCCGTCCAGGTTGACCGTCTCGTCCTCTCCGGCGCACTCACGCAGCAGAGTGGTCAGGTCGTCGAGAGTGAGTTCAGTCGGCATGGTTTCTCCGTCTCCTACGTCGGGTTCTCATGTGGGGTCGCGGGTCGGGTGGTGCGGGCTCAGCCCGGGACACGCACCACCATCGCCGCGTTGAAGCCGCCCCGGCCGCGGGCCAGCACCAGCGCGGTCCGCAGCGTGGCCGGACGGGGCTTCCCGGTCACCAGGTCGATGGCGAGACCCGGTGCGGGACCGTCGACGTTGACGGTCGGCGGGATCACCTGGTCCCGCAGCGAGAGGAGGGCCGCGGCCAGATCGAGCGAGGCCGCGCCCGCGGACAGCCGGCCGGTCATCGTCTTGGGTGCGGTGACCGGAACGGCGTTCGGACCGAAGAGCGCGGCAAGCGTCCGGGCCTCCGAACGGTCCGCGGCGATGCCGCCCGCGGCGTCCGCGAACACGACGTCCACGTCCGCGGCGGACAACCCCGCGTCCGACAGGGCGAGTTCCGCGGCATCCCGCAGCCGCGAGCCGCCGTCTTCCCGGCCCGGTGCCGGGTCGAAGGTGGCCGCGTACCCGGCGATCGTCCCGTACGTGTCGGCTCCCCGTTCCCGGGCGGCCGCCGCGTCCTCCACGACCAGCAGGGCTCCGCCCTCACCGGCGACATGCCCCGAGGCGTCGGCGGAGAACGGGAGATAGGCGCGCCCCGGATCGTCGACCGTGCTCAGGCGGCCGTCGGCGAGCTGGGCGGCCCAGCCCCAGGGGCACAGCGCGGACTCGACTCCGCCCGTGACCACGAGACGGATCCCTTTGCGCACCACCTGCCGACGGGCCTGGGCGACCGCGTCGAGCCCGCCGGCCTGCTCGGTGACCAGCACACCGCTGGGGCCGCGCAGCCCGTGCCGGATGGAGATCTGGCCGGTGTTGACGGCGTAGAACCAGGCGAAGGACTGGTAGGCGCTGACGTACTTCCCGCCCTTGCTCCACAGCGCCTGGAGCTCGCGCTGCCCGAACTCGAAGCCGCCCGCGGAGCTGGCGGTGACCACGCCCGCCGCGTAGTCGGGCAGGGCGGAGGTGTCGACGTCGGCGTCGGCCAGGGCCTCGTCCGCGACGGCGAGCGCCAGCCGTGTGACATGGTCCGTCTGCGGCATCAGCCGCCCGGGGGTGTGCCCCGTGGGGTCGAAGTCCCTGATCTCCCCGGCGAGACGGGCCGGGTACTGGTCGGCCTCGAACCGGCTGATCGCCCTGATCCCGCTCTCGCCGGCCAGGGTCGCACGCCACCACTCCTCCCGCCCGAAGCCGTTGGGCGCGGCCACTCCGATGCCGGTGACGACCGGGGGCGTGGTGGTGGGCTGAGGCTGGGACGCGGTGTCCGCCGCCGTACGTCCGGCGCGGGCTGTCATCGTGCGTCTCCCTTCTCGGGGCGGATGAGGACCGTCGCGCTCTGGAAGCCGCCGAATCCGCTGCCCACGCTGAGGACGGTGTCGGTGCGCTGCTCCCGCGCGGTCAGCGGGGTGTAGTCCAGGTCGCAGGCCGGGTCGGCGGTGTGCAGGTTCGCGGTGGGCGGGATGACACCGTGCTCGATGACGAGGGCACTGGCCGCGACCTCGAGGGAGCCGATGGCGCCGAGCGAGTGACCGATCATCGACTTGATGGAGCTGACCGGGATGTCGTGGGCGTGGCTGCCCAGGCTGCGCTTGAAGGCGGCCGTCTCGTGCCGGTCGTTCTGCTTGGTGCCCGAGCCGTGGGCGTTGACGTACTCGACGTCGGTGGGGTCGAGCCGCGCCTCGTCGAGGGCGACCCGGATCGCCTCGGCCATCTCCCGGCCGTCATTGGTGAGACCAGTCATGTGGTAGGCGTTGCAGCGGGTGGCGAAGCCGGCGATCTCCGCATAGATGTGCGCGCCGCGCCGACGCGCCCGGTCCAGGTCCTCCAGGACCAGTACGGCGGACCCCTCACCGAGCACGAAGCCGTTGCGGGAGGCGTCGAAGGGCCTGGAGGCGGTCTCCGGTTCGTCGTTGCGCGGCGAGGTGGCCTTGATGGCGTCGAAGCAGGCGATGGTGATCGGGGAGATGGGCGCCTCGGTGGCACCCGCGATCATCACGTCCGCGCTGCCCTCCCTGATCAGTTCGACGGCGTGGCCGAGGGAGTCAAGACCGGAGGTGCAGCCCGTGGACACCATGGACACCGGACCCTGGGCGCCGGTGCGCCAGGCGACCTCCGCGGCCATGGAACTGGGCACGAAGTAGTCGAAGAGATGCGGTACGGCGAGGGTGTGGTCCACCTCCCACCGGCTGCCGCCCTGGCTGACGACGTTGTACTCGGCGTCCAGGCCCATGGTGCAGCCGACCGCGCTGCCGAGGGTGACGCCCGTGCGCAGTGGGTCGAGGCCCTGTTCCACACCGCTGTCGCGCACCGCCTCCCGGGCGCTGACGACGGCGAACTGGGCGGCGCGGTCGAGGCGTTCGGCTTCGTCGGCGCTGAAGCCGTGCTCCAGCGGGTCGAAGTCGGCCTCGGCGGCGATCCGCGACCTGAACTGTGAGGCGTCGAACGAGGTGATGGACCGGGTGGCGGTCCGGCCGGAGGTGAGCAGGGACCAGAACTCCTTCGTTCCCACCCCTCCTGGAGCGACCACACCGATCCCGGTGATGGCGACACGACGGTTCATCGGCTGCCCTTCATGAGTAACGGCTGCCCTTCGTTGATGGATGCGCCCGCGTGAGAGAGGCGTTGTACGTCCTTGCACAGCCGGCCCAGCAACTCCGGCAGGGCCCGGCCCCGTACGAAGTAGTGGTCACCGGCGACGGTGCGCCGCCCGTGGATGCTGTCGGCCCACGCCCGCCAGCCGTCCATCACCTCGGGACCGGCCACTGGGTCGTCGGTGCCCGCGATCGTCAGCAGGGGTGTGGCGAGCGGTCCGTCGGCGGCCCGGCGCAGCTCACGGGCGAGCCGCAGGTCGTCACGGATGACGCCCAGAGCCGTGCGCTGCCAGATGCCGCCGCGCGGGGTGCCCGGTTCCACCGCGCCGAACGTCTCCAGCAGGTCGAGCAGCCGGTCGTCGGGCAGCTCGCAGGCGTCCGCGAGCGCGGTGCGGGTGTCGGGCGGCGGACAGGCGCCCACCACGACGAGCTCAGGACCGCGGCGGCCCGCCTTCTCCAGGGCACGGGTCACGGAGTACGCGATCAGGCCGCCCAGGCTGTGCCCGTAGAGGATGTACGGCTCCTCGGGCGGCGGTCCGTGGTGCCGCAGCAGGTCGGCGAAGAGCCCGCGGACACCGGTGACGCGGGGTTCCCGGCGTCTGCTGTCACGTCCGGGGAGCAGTACGGGCACCGGACGCGCCGAGGCGCCCAGCAGTGCGGGCCAGCCGCCGAACGCGGAGGTGCCGGCGCCCGCGTGCGGGAAACAGAACAGCTTTGGGCCCGCCCCCACGGGCCGCTCGGGTGCCGCCGTGCGTGTCGTGATCCGAGCAGTACGGGTCATCGCCGCCTCTTGAGTCGTCACGGTGGCGGTCAGTCTGAGAAGACCCCCTCGACCACAGATGGAGCGGCAGTGGTGCGGGGACACAGCGGCGTCCGGTGCGACGGACCGTCGTCCAGGGCCCTGAGGTCCCTTCAAGCGCCCTTCCAGCCCGGGCTGTGAGCATCCCCGCGTCGTTCGGACCTTTCGGAGCACCGCCAGGAGGATGTATGTCGGAGCAGGAGTCACGGACCGCCGTGGTGACCGGCGCGACCAGCGGGATCGGCCTGGCCGCCACTCGTCTGCTGGCGCGGCAGGGCCACCGGGTCTTCATCTGCGCCCGTACCGAGGACAGCGTGCTGCGCACGGTCAAGGAACTGCGCGACGAGGGCCTCGACGTCGACGGCGCGCCGTGCGACGTGCGGTCCGCCGAGGACGTCAAGCGCTTCGTGCGCGCCGCCGTCGACCGGTACGGCACCGTCGACGTCCTGGTCAACAACGCGGGCCGCAGCGGTGGCGGGGTCACCGCGGACATCGACGACGAGCTGTGGCTGGACGTCATCGCCACCAATCTCAACAGCGTGTTCCTGATGACCCGTGAGGTCCTGAACACGGGCGGGATGCGGCACAAGGACCGGGGCCGCATCGTGAACATCGCCTCGACCGCCGGGAAGCAGGGCGTGGTGCTCGGCGCCCCGTACTCGGCCTCCAAGCACGGCGTGGTCGGCTTCACCAAGGCGCTCGGCAACGAGCTGGCCCCCACCGGGATCACCGTCAACGCGGTCTGCCCCGGCTATGTGGAGACGCCGATGGCCCAGCGGGTGCGCTCGGGATACGCCGCCGCGTACGACACCACCGAGGAGCAGATCCTCCAGAAGTTCCAGTCCAAGATCCCGCTGGGCCGGTACTCCACCCCCGAGGAGGTCGCCGGGCTGGTCGGCTATCTGGTCACCGACGCCGCCGCCTCCATCACCGCGCAGGCGCTCAACGTCTGTGGCGGGCTCGGCAACTTCTGATCCCCGCCCGGCATCTTCCGACCCCGTCAAAGAGGTGACACCGATCATGACCGTACGCGAAGTCGAGCACGAGATCACCGTCGAGGCTCCGGCAGCGGAGGTGTACCGGCTGATCGCCGACGTGGAGAACTGGCCGCTGATCTTCCCGCCCTCCGTCCTCGTCGAGCGTGTGGAGCACTCCGGGAACGAGGAGCGGATCCGGATCTGGGCCACCGCCAACGGCACCGCGAAGAACTGGACCTCCCGCCGGGTCCTGGACCCCGAGGCGCTGCGGATCACCTTCCGCCAGGAGGTGTCGGCGCCGCCGGTGGCCGCGATGGGCGGCACCTGGATCGCCGAGGCGGTGTCGCCGGAGCGCACCAGGCTGCGGCTGCTGCACGACTACCGGGCCGTCGACGACGACCCCGCCGGCCTGGAGTGGATCGACCAGGCCGTGGACCGCAACAGCCGGCTGGAACTCGCCTCGCTGAAGACCAATGTGGAGCTGGCCACCGGCGAGCCGGACCTGCTGCTGTCCTTCGAGGACAGCGTCGAGATCGACGGCTCGGCCAAGGACGTCTACGACTTCATCAACGAGGCCGACCAGTGGCGCGAGCGGCTGCCGCACGTCGCCTCGGTGGACCTGCGCGAGGAGACCCCCGGCCTCCAGGTGCTGCGGATGGACACCCTGACCAAGGACGGCTCGTCCCACACGACCGAGTCCGTCCGCGTGTGCTTCCCGCACCACCGCATCGTCTACAAGCAGACCACGCTGCCCGCGCTCATGGCCCTGCACACCGGGTACTGGCAACTGGTCGAGGACGACCGGGGCGTCACCACCGCCACCTCCCAGCACACGGTGATCGTCAACACCGAGAACATCCACGCAATCCTGGGCGAGGACGCGGGCGTCCCCGAGGCCCGGGTGTTCCTCCGCAACGCCCTGGGCACCAACAGCCGGGCCACCCTGGGGCACGCCAAGACGTACGCGGAAGCCAGGGCGGGGCGGTGAGCAGGAGTACGGCGCTGGAGGACCCGGTCGCGTTCCAGCAGTGGTTCGCCGAGCGGCGGGCGGCGAACACCTACCGGGTGACGCCGGTGCCGCTCGACGAGCTGGACGGCTGGCACTTCGACCCCGTGACCGGGAACCTCGGACACCGCAGCGGCGGCTTCTTCACCGTGGAGGGGATCGAGGCGTCCCTGGGCGAGGACGTCGGCGCCTGGACGCAGCCGATCATCATCCAGGACGAGATCGGCATCCTGGGGATCCTGGTCAAGCGGTTCGGCGGCGTCCCGTACTGCCTGATGCAGGCGAAGATGGAGCCGGGCAATGTGAACACGCTCCAGTTGTCGCCGACGGTCCAGGCGACGCGCAGCAACTACACGCGCGTGCACCGCGGGAACGCGGTCCCGTACCTGGAGTACTTCGTGGACCCCCGGCGGGGCCGCCGGGTCTTCGACTCCCTCCAGTCCGAGCAGGGGTCCTGGTTCCTCGCCAAACGCAACCGGAACATGATCGTCGAGGTGTCCGAGGACGCCGAGGTCCCCGAGCACGACAACTTCCGCTGGGTGAACCTCACCCTCCTGAAGGACCTGCTGCGGCTCGACAACGTCGTCAACATGGACTCCAGGACGGTGCTGTCCGGTCTGCCCTTCCTGATCGACGAACCGGACCGGGGCGGCCCGGCGCCGCACACGACGGCGGAGATCCTCAGCTGGTTCACCGAGGCGCGCAGCAACCACGTACTGGAGCGCCGGCGCATTCCGCTGAACCAGGTGAAGGGCTGGAGCCGCGGCCCCGAGCGCATCGAGCACGAGCGGGGCACCTTCTTCACCGTGATCGGGGTCGATGTGGAGGCCAGCAGCCGGGAGGTCGCCCGCTGGTCGCAGCCGCTGCTCGCCCCGGTGGACCGCGGAGTGGTCGCGTTCCTGGCCCGGCGCTCCGGCCCGGACGCGGACTGGCAACTGCTCGTGCACGCCCAGAGCGAGGCGGGCACCTCCGACGTGGTCGAGATGTCGCCGACGGTGAACTGCGTCCCGCAGAACTACGCGCATCTGCCCGAGGGACAGCGCCCGCCGTTCCTCGCCCATGTGTTGTCCGCGCCGCCGTCCCGGATCCACTTCGACACCGTGCTCTCGGAGGAGGGCGGCCGTTTCCACCACGCGGAGAACCGCTATCTCCTCGTCGAGGTCGCGGACGACTTCCCGGACGACGTGCCCGAGGACTACATCTGGATGACGCGCCGTCAACTGACCGGATTCGTCCGCTACGGCAACCACGTCAACGTGGTCGCACGCTCACTGCTCGCGTGCCTCACGGACTAGGGAGATCCCGGATGTCTTCCGGTGGGACGAGAACCGACGCCGTGGGCCTGGGGCTGCTCGGCTGTGCCGACATCGCGATCCGCAAGGTGCTGCCCGCCCTGGCCGCGACTCCCGGAAGCGGGCTGCGGCTGGCCGCGGTAGCCAGCCGTACGCCCGAGAGGGCCAAGGAGGTGGCCGTCCGCTTCGGCGCCCGCGCGGTCACCGACTACCCGGAACTCCTGACGGATCCCGAGGTCGAGGCGGTGTACATCCCCCTTCCGCCCGCGCTGCGCGCGCCGTGGGTGCGGGCGGCGCTCGACGCGGGGAAGCACGTCTTCGCGGAGAAGCCGCTGACCACCGACCCGAAGGAGACGGCCGCCCTCACGGCGCTCGCCGAGTCGGCCGGGCTGGTGCTGATGGAGAACTACATGTTCGTCCACCACTCCCAGCACCAGTACGTACGGACGCTCGTGGCCGACGGCGCGATCGGCGAACTCCGCACGCTCCAGGCGGCGTTCACCATCCCACCGCGCCCCGCCACCGATCACCGTCTCCGCTCCGACCTCGGCGGCGGGGCCCTGCTGGACGGCGCGGGCTACCCGGTGCGGGCCGCGCAGTTCTTCCTCGGCGACGACCTCACCGTGCTCGGAGCAAGCCTGAAGCCGCACGAGACCCACGACGTGGACATCGCGGGCGACGCTCTGCTCCGCCACCCCGACGGTGTCACCGCTCACATCAGCTTCGGCATGGAGCACTTCTACGTCTCCCGCTACCAACTCCTGGGCAGCACCGGCCAGATCACCGTGGACCACGCCTTCACCACACCACCGGACCACCGCCCGGTGATCCGCGTCGACCGCCACAACCACCAGGAGCTGCGCACCCTGCCGACGGACGACCAGTGCGCGAACACCCTCACCCACTTCGCCACAGCCATCCGCACAGGCACCCCCACGGACACGACGACGAGCATTGCCCAGAGCCGCATCATCGAGACAATCCGCACCGCGGCCACGGCTCGTACGGGCTCGATGGAGACCTCCCGGTGACGACCTTGGCCGATGCCGGACCGAGGACTCGGGTCACAGTCCCGTGAGCAGCTTCATGGCCGTCCGGACGATCTCCTCGGGAGCCGGTGCGGCGTCCAGCAAGGCTCCTCTCTCGTCCGGTTCGAGAGGTTCGAGCGTCGCGAGCTGGGAGTCGAGCAGGGTCTCGGGCATGAAGTGGCCGCTGCGTCCGCGGAGCCGCTCCGCGAGCACCTCGCGGTCGGCCGTGAGTTGGAGGAAGAGCACGGCGGGCAGGCCGACCTCAGAGTGTCCCGGTAGCGTCGCCGCAGGGCGGAACAGGCCGCTACTCCTCCACTGCCGTTGGCGTCGCGGTCGCCCAGCCAGCGCCCGACGGACTCCAGCCACGACCTGCGGTCTCGATCGTCCAGCGGAACTCCCGATGCCATCTTCCGGACGCTGTCAGGTGAGTGGAAGTCGTCCGCCTCGGCGAAGGGCACCCCCAGGCGCTCGGCCAACTGCCGGGCGACCGTCGACTTCCCGGCCCCGGACACCCCGGTGATCACGACACACGGAGGACGGCTCTCCATACAGTGGGCCATCGGCTCTCCTCCCGTACCGGTACGAGTCGACCGGTGCGGCACGGCTGTTCTGGGTTCCCTCAGTCGGTCGGCATGACCGCGGCCTCGTGCAGCAGGTCGTCCCGCCGCCCAGGGCTGGTGTGGCGTAGCGGCGGCCCGTCCGAGCCGGCCGGATACTCCTCCAGGGGCACCAGATCCCTCTCCCGGGCAGACAGGACCGGCTCGACGACGCGCCACGCCTCCTCGACCTCGTCGCTGCGGATGGACAGGGCGGGGTCGCCGTTGAGAACGTCCAGCAGCAAACGGCCGTAGGCCGGCAGATCGGGGGCATCCATCCGGGCGGTCAGCGAGAGCTGCGTGAGGGTCTCGGCACGCGAGCCGGTTGCGGTCAGGTCCATGCTCAGATTCTCGGGCTCCAGTCCAAAACGCAGCACGTTGCGCCGGACGTCCTTGTCCTGTCCGAAGGGCAGGTGGGGAACGGAACGGAAGCGCACCGCGACCTCCTTGCGGTCCTTGCCGAGAGCCTTGCCGCTCCGCAGACGGAATCGGGTGCCCGCCCAGCGCCAGCTGTCGAGTTTCAGCACGATCTCGGCGAAGGTCTCGGTCCGGCGCCGCGCGTCGACCCCGACCTCGTCGGTATAGGCGGGCACTTCGTGGTCGCCGACCCGGCCGGACGACCAGGCACAGCAGTTGCAACAGATGGTTCTGCACCATGTCCCTCAGCGCGCCTACGTGGTCGTAGTAGCCGGCCCTTCCCTCCAGAGCGAGGGTCTCGTCCCAGACGATCTCGATCTCGGCGATGTGTGTGCTGTTCCAGATCGGTTCGAGCACCCGGTTGGCCGGCCTGCTGCCGAGGACGTTCTGAACCGTCGTCATGGCTAGGAAGTGGTCGACCCGGAAGACGGCGTGCTCCGGCACGAGATCGGCGAGCAGCCGGTTCAGTTCCTGGGCGCCGTCGAGGTCCTCGCCGAAAGGCTTCTCCAGGACGATGCGGCTGCCCCGGGGCAGTCCCGCCTCGTGCAGCGCGATCACCGTCGCCGGGAAGAGCGCCGGGGGAAGGGCGAGGTAGACGACTACGGGGTCGTCACCGGCGACGGCCGCGGCCACGTCCGCGGGGTCCGTGACGTCGGCCACGCGGTAGTCCGCCGACGCCGTCACGGCTCGTCGGGCGTCGGCCGGGAGGTCGGTGCCGTGGTGGTCGAGTTGGGCGCCCGCCCACTCCCGGTACCGCTCGCCGTGTTGACTCCGCTGGCGATGATCCCGATATGGCTGAACGCGGCGTTGCCGGAGGCGCAGACCCGTACGCGGTCAAGCCGAACTCTGCTGCCTCAAAGCCGGGCCACGCCACCGATCACACCCCGACCGGCACGAGCACCTCAGCCTCCGCCCACGCCAGCCCCCGGCGTGGCCACAAGAGCGGCGGCCACCGTGCGGATCGAGGCGTTCTCGAACATCCGGGCCAGGGGCAGCTCGCGGCCGAACTCGTCGGACAGCCGCTGCCGGATGGCGATGAGCTGCACGGAGTCGGCCCCAAGGCCGAAGAGATTCTCCGTGACGCTGACGCGGTCACGCCCGAGCGTCCTGGCGACGACAGCCGCGACCCGCGCCTCCGTATCGGATCCCGGCTCGACCGCCTCGACGTCGGTCTCGGGTTCGCCGGCCAGTTCCTCCAGCCGGCGAGGGTCCACTTTGCCCTGGTCGGTCAGCGGTAGCTCGTCGATCACCCGGATCCTGTTCGGCACCATGTGCGCGGGCAGCGCGTTCATCGCGAGCTCGCGTACCTGGCCGACCAGTTCGGCCGGCCCCGCCGCCCGAGGCGACGCGACGCCGGCGTCCGTGGCCTCGTCCGCTTCCGCAAGCCCCACTCCGCCGAGCAGGCTGTGCAGCGGCACTTCGTCCTCGTCGAGGGCGAAGAGGGTACGTAACGGCTTCTCGTCCCGCAGCAGTCCGATCTGGCACAACCCGAGCGGGCCCTCGGTGGCCGACTCGGCCAGCAGCTGGCTCATCGCGCCCGCCTCGATGAGGCAGAAGTCGTGCGCGCGCCGCCCGTACATCTGCTCGACCTCGGCCATCGGGCCGACAAGGAGCAGGAGGAACGCGGCCGAGGAGAAGGCGTCCTGGTTCATCGAGAGGTGTATGGACGCCGGCAACTCGACACCACTGCGCACGGTGCACAACTGGTGTGCCAGTGGGTCGTAGTAGTAGGTGCCGCCGGGCAGCCCGCCCACTCGCCCCGGGCGGACGTAGACGTAGGTCCGCACCGGGTACAGCGATCCGGCCGAACCGTACCGGTACTTCGGCACCGGGCGGTGTTCGGCGCCGACGGCCCGCAGGCAGTTGAGCAGACGGGCGAGTTCGGCCAGCGGAACCTCGGTCGCCGCGAACCGCCGGTGGCTGCGCCTCCGGTTCCACCGGCGGTCGGCCCGCTCCGGGTCGAGGAAGTCGGGCAGTCCGACCGCCGGCGAGGTCAGGTCGGCACGCCGGCCACGCTGGGCCACGGTGACGGCCGCGCGGTGGGCGGCATCAGTGATCACGGCGCCGAGCAGGCTCTGGTATTCGGCACCGTCGTCACCGACTTCCTGGGCCAGGGCCGGCCGTTGCGCACGGTCCGGAACGACGAACGTGGTGAGGTAGCGGTGGTGGCGGGTCCCGGCGGCAGTGGTGACCGCCCTGGCGACCGCCGGATGCCGGGCGAGCGTGGCGTCGATCTCGCCCAGCTCGATCCGGAAACCACCGATCTTGACCTGGCCGTCCGTCCGTCCCAGAAACTCGATCGTGCCGTCCGGCCGCCACCGGCCCAGATCCCCGGTGCGATAAAGCCGCTCTCCGGACACGGGGTGGGTGATGAACCGCTCCGCCGTGCGTACGGGGTCGCCCCAGTACCCCTCGGCCAGCCCCAGGCCGCCGATGTACAACTCGCCGGCCACCCAGATCGGGCAGTACGCCAACCGGTCGTCGAGGACGTGGAAGCGCTGATTCGTCAGCGGCCGGCCATACGGGATGGAGTCCCATTCGGGGTCGACCTCGCCGATTTCGTAAGAGATGGACCAGATGGCGGCCTCGGTGGCCCCGCCCAGCGAGATCAGCCGGCACCCGGGCGACCACGCGCGCCAGCGGTCGGGCAGGCCGACGGGGATCCAGTCGCCGGACCACAACGCCACCCGGATACCGGACAGCGCGGCGCCCTGCCGCCCGTCGGCTCCCAGATGAGAGACGACCATCTCCGCGACCGCGGGCACGCTGTTCCACACCGTCACCCCGTGCTCGGCCACCAGCTCCAGCCAGTGTTCCGGATCCCGCTGCGCACCCGGACGCGGCAACACCAGCCGGCCGCCAGCCCCCAGCACCCCGAACACATCGAACACGCTCAGGTCGAAACTCAGCGACGACAGACCCAGCACCGCGTCGTCGGCCCCGATCCCGAACCGGCCGCAGACGTCCGTACAGGTGTTCAGCGCCGCCTGATGCGAGACCGCCACACCCTTGGGCGCACCGGTGGAGCCGGAGGTGAAGAGCACGTAAGCCACATCCGTGGCCTTCGCCGGCGATTCGGCGAGCCGTCGGGCCCGGTCGCGGCAGTCCTCCACGGCCACGAGCCGAACCGTGTCGGGCCACTGCCGGTGGTCGTCGCCGGCGCGGACGAGGACCACCGAACAGCCCGCGGCCGCGAGCAGTTCGGCACGCCGCCGCGGAGGCAGGTCCACATCCACCGGCAGATAGGCCCGGCCCGCCAGATGGACGCCCAGCGCAGCCACCACTTGCTCCGCCGACTTCGGCATCCCCACGGCGATCAATGCGCCCGGGTCGGTGTCCGAGCCCAGGAGGGTTTCCGCGACCCCGGACGCCCACCATCCCAGTTCCCCGTACCGCAGGACGCCGCCGTCGGCCGTCACCACCGCCACTCGGTCCGGCTCGCGCGCGGCCCAGCCCATCACCCCGTCGGCCAACGACGCCGACGGCACCGCACCGTCCGTCGCGCCCGCCCGGGCCACGAACTCGTCCAGGCCGGCACCGCACGCGTCCACGCCGCCCGACCACGCCCCGGCGTCGACCAGGCCGTCGAGCAAGCGGCAGTAGGCGTCGAACATCTCGTCCCGCACGCCGGGCAGGAGCGCGTCGTGCGGCGAGTCCCAGTTGAACTCCAGTGCCCCGGCGTTCTCGTACACCTGGTGGTCCAGCAGGACCTGCGGGGTCTGCGAAATGCTGAACGTGGTCCGACCGAGCCAGTTCTGGCCCAACGTGCCGGCGTCCTGGCCGTGCTGGTCCCAGCCCTGGTCGCGGGCGCTGGCGAAGACCACCGGGCAGTGCGGGACGCCCGTGGCCGGGCGCGCCTTGGCCAGCTCACGCTGCACCGCCACCCCGTCGAACGCGCTGTGTTCCAGGTCGCGCCACAGCTGCCGGTGCAGCCGGTCGGCCAGTTCGGCGATGCCGGGGCGGTCACGGAGGTCGACCTCGAGCAGGACCACGCTGGTGAAGTCGCCGATCAGAGCGTCGACGTCCGGATGCACCCGGTTCCGGCTGAACAGCGGCAGGTTCAGCAGGAACCGGTCGGTCGTGGACCAGCGCCCGAGCACCGTGGCGAAGGCCGCGAGCAACACCGACGTCGGGGTGACCTCGTGCCGGAGCGCCAGTTGCCTGATGCGGGACCAGGAACGGGCCGGCAGCCGGTGAGCCCTTCTGCTCCACCGTGCGGGCGCCGTCGCGCCTCGCCGCCACGGCAGCTGCGGCCCCTCGGGGAGTTCGGGCACCCGTCGCAGCCAATAGTCACGGGCGGCGGCATATTCCGGTTCTTCCGGATCGACGGCGTAGGCGTTGACGTAGTCACGAAAGGCGGTCCGCAGCGGTGGCAGCCGCTCGCCGGCGTAGAGCCGCCGCCAGTCGTCGAAGAACAGCCTGATGCTGGCAACGTCGGCGATCAGCAGGTCGATACTGATGTGCAGACGGATCCGGCCGCCCGGCAGGATCAGCGCCCGCACCTCCCACATCGGCCACTGGCCGATCGGCCTGATCTCGTGGGACAGTTCCTCGCGCACGGCGGCGGTCCGCGTGCCGGACCCCGCGGAGCAGTCGATGACCGAGAACGGGACCGGTGTGGCGTCCGACTCCGGGAGCACCCGCTGGGTGCCGTCCTCCGCCACCACCGCGCGCAGCATGTCATGCCGGGACACCAGCACGGTCAGCGCCGTCTCCAACCGGCGCAGATCCAGGTCACCCGCCTCGATCTCCAGGTACAGGTGGGTCGCGACATCGCCCCGTTCGTCGCCGACGCGCCTGCCGACGAGGTAGGCCTGCTGGAGACCGGTCAGCCGGAAGGGCTCGAGCCGGTGCTCCGGGTCGGCGTGGAACGGCTCGGACGTCTCGGCCGCCGCCGACGCGTGCCGGCCGTCGAGCCCGTGGACCATCAGCTCGGTGAGCCCACCCACGGACGAACGTAAGAAGGTGGCCAGCGGAAGCTCCACCTGAACGTCCCGTTCCAGCAGGGCGCGCAGTTCCATGGCGCGTATCGATTCGAGCCCCAGAGCGACCAGCGGCACGTCGGTGGGAACGTCGTCGGTGGGTACGTCGAGCAGAGCGCCGAGACGTCGCCGCAGCTCAGCCGATATCACACCGGCCCGCAGGGACGGCTCCAGGGCCGCGAGCAGACCGGGCAGGGTGGCACTCCCGCCGGTGGATCGACCGTTCACCGGCGGAACCGGTGCGGACGCGGGCGGCGGGCCGCCATGGATTGGTTCGAGGAGTGTCTCGAGCTCGTCGGCGAGATAGCGGCGTCGGCACTCGCCGCGTTGGATTTTGCCGCTGATCGTCTTGGGGATCTGAGCGGTTGGCACCAGCACCAGGTGGTGCACCTCCACCTCGTGGGCCCCGGTCACCGCGGAGCGGATACGCCGGGCCAGCTCCGGCAACGGGAGGGGGAGCGCGTCCGCGTCCGGCACGGACTGGACGAGCACCAGCTCCTCTCCGGCCTCGCTGTTCACGGAGAACGCCGCCGCCGGCGCTCCGCGCAGCGCGGGGTGCGCCCGCTCACCGGCCGACTCGATGTCCTGGGGGTAGAGGTTGCGCCCCCGCACGATGATCATCTCCTTGCGCCGGCCGCACAGCACCAGCTCGCCGTTGTGCAGGAAGGCCATGTCGCCGGAACGGAGGTACGGGCCCTCGCCGTCGGACAGCCGCGCGCCGAACGTCTCCTCGGTCAGCTCCGCACGCCGCCAGTAGCCCTGGCACACCACCGGGCCGCGGATCCACACCTCGCCGACCTCGTGCTCTCCGAGCCGCTGCCTGCGCTCCGGGTCCACCACGATCACTTCGGAGTACGGACCCGGCTGGCCGACCCCGACCAGACGCAGCCTGCGTTCGCCCTCGCCGGTGCCTGCGTCCGGAGCCGGGTCCGGGGCCGGGTCCGGCTCGCCGAGCACCACCGCTCTGCCCCGTTCCAGCTCGGCCGCGTCCACGTCCAGCACGAGCGGCCGGCCCCGGCGCTGCCCGGTCAGCACCATGGCCTCGGTCATGCCGAAGCCGGGGCACATGGCGGCCGTCCGGAAGCCGTGCGGCTGGTAGGCCTCGATGAACCGGGCCATGCTGTGCGCCTGGACGCGCTCGGCGGTGTTGAGCGTGGTGCGCCAGCCGGACAGGTCGAGCCCCGTGCGCTCCCGCTCGCTGATGTGATCGGTGCAGAGGCCGAAGGCGAAGTTCGGCGCACAGGACAGCACGGGCCCCGGCGTGTCCGAAATAGCGCGCAACCAGCGCAGCGGGTGCCCTACGAAGTCCTCCGGCGCCAGGAACACCGCCTGACCGCCGAGGTACTGCGACAGCATGAGGTGCACGACGATTCCGAGCGCGTGGTAAGGCGATATCCAGCTGACCACGTTGCTGCCGGGCGGGAGCTGGAAGATCGTCGCCGCCTGCGACAGCTGGTGCACCAGGTTGTCGTGGCTGATCATCACGCCCTTGGGCCCTCCGGTTGCCCCGGAGGTGTATTGCAGCAAGGCCAGATCGCTCCGGTCGGCGGCGGGGACGGCGGGACGCCCGGCCGCCGCGGGTTCCACGTCGTCCACCGCGAGCCATGGCACGTCGCCGAACCGGCGGCGCAGCTCGCCGAGCCGGTCCTGGACCTCGCGGGTCGTCACCACCGCCGACACCTGCGCGTCGGACGCGATCCGGACCGCCCGTTCGGTGCGCGGATCGCTCTCGTCGCTCACGGGTGGCGGGCAGGTCACGGCGACCGCGCCGGCGTAGAGCGTGCCGAACAGACCGACGATGAAGTCCAGGCCCGGCGGCGCGAGCACCAGTACGCGGTGTCGCGCGAGCTCGTGTGCGGCCAGCGCGTCGGCCAGCGCGGAGCACCGGGTGTCCAGCTCGGCACGGCTGAGCGAGACACGCTGCCCGTGCTCGGGGCCGCCGACCGGGAACGTCAGGTGGCTGAAGGCGACCGCGTCCGGATCGCGAACCGCGTTGGCCCGCAGCATATCGACGACGGTGCCGCTGGGGACTGCTGCGGGGACATCGGTCACTGGACGCTCCTGTCGGTGGTCGGCCCCGCGTCCGCCACACGCGGGCCACAGTGGTCCGTGACAGAAGGCGAGCCACAGGGGTCGGAGTGTCTTCACCGTGCCAGTCGGCCGTCGCGTCCCGGCCGCTCAGGAAAGACCTCGGCAAGACATCGGCCCGCGCGAGGCACGGCGCGGCGACGATCGGGTAAGGACGGGCCGAGGCGAGACCGCCGACCGGTCCCGGCGACGAGGGAAGTGATCATGATCGATGGCTTGGTCCCGTGGCCCGACGGACTCGCCCAGGAGTACCGTCGGGCCGGCTACTGGCTCGGTCGTCCACTCGGCGATCTGTTCGAGGAGTCCTGCGCGCGGCACGCCGATCGCGTGGCCGTCGTCTGCGGTGAACGCGAACTGACCTACGCCGAGCTGTGGGACAGCGCGCAACGGCTGACGTACGGGCTGATGGAGCTGGGCGTCAAGCCGTCGGACCGGGTCGTGGTGCAGATGCCGAACATCCCGGAGTTTGTCGTGCTGATCTTGGCGCTGCTGCGCGCCGGCGCCATTCCCGTCCTGGCCCTGCCCGGGTACCGGCGCGTCGAGATGGCGCACGTCGGCGCGCACAGTGGCGCCGTCGCGTACGCGGTCAAGGACGCGTTCGGCGGCTTCGACTTCCGGCGGCTCGCCCGCGAGGTCTCCTTCTCCGGGCATGTGCTCGTCAGCGGCGACGCCGAGGAATTCGTCGCTCTCGACGCGCTCGCGGGTGCCCCGCGGGAGCTGCCGTCGGTCAATCCGTCCGACCCGGCGCTGTTCCTGCTGTCCAGCGGGACGACGGGGCCGCCCAAGCTGATCCCACGGACCCATGACGAACTCGCTCACCTGATGCGGGCGACCGCCCGGGCGATGGGGGCGGGCCCGGACCTGGTCTACCTCGCGGTGAACCCGGTGTCGCACTTGGCGGCCCTGGCCTGTCCGGGGGTGCTGGGGAGCCTGCTGCTCGGCGGCAAGGCCGTACTCACCTCGAGTGTGCGGCCCGACGAAGTGTTTCCACTGATCGAGCGCGAGAAAGTCACCGTCACCTCGCTCGTGCCCGCGGTGCTGCGGCTGTGGGCCGACTCCGGCCGGCAGCACCACGACCTCTCCCGGCTGGTGGTGCAGATCGGCAGCGCCCCGCTCGACTCCGCCCTGGCGACACGGGCTCGCAAGGTGCTGGGGTGCGGGCTGACCCGCTGGTTCGGCACGACCGAGGGGTTCCTCGCCCACACCAGGCTGGACGACCCGGACGAGGTGATCGAGAACACCGAGGGCCGGCCGCTTTCCAAGGCCGACGAGATGCTGGTGGTGGGGCCGTCCGGAGAGCCACTGCCCGACGGGGAGGCCGGCGAGCTGCTTGTGCGCGGGCCGAGCACCATCCGCGGGTACTACCGGGCGCCGGAGCAGAACGTGCGATCGTTCACTCCCGACGGGTTCTACCGCACCGGCGACCTGGCCTGCCGACGTCCTGACGGAAACCTCGTGATCCTCGGAAGGATCAAGGACGTCATCAACCGGGCGGGCGAGAAGATCTCCCCGGAGGAGGTGGAGCGGCATCTGTGCGCGCATCCCGCGGTGCGGGACGCGGCCGTGGTCGGCGTCCCGGATCGCACCCTGGGTGAGCGGACATACGCCTTCCTCCTGCTGCGGACTGACGTCCCGTCAGCTGCCGTCAAGACCCATCTGCGCGAGCGCGGCCTCGCCACGTACAAGATCCCTGACCGGATCATCACGCTGGCCGACCTGCCGCGGACTG
The DNA here is from genome assembly GCF_014257025.1 of Streptomyces cupreus. Taxonomy (GTDB): domain Bacteria; phylum Actinomycetota; class Actinomycetes; order Streptomycetales; family Streptomycetaceae; genus Streptomyces; species Streptomyces cupreus. The sequence continues at coordinate 3,732 of NZ_JACMSF010000048.1, read as the reverse complement.
CGATGGGCAAGATCGACAAGAAAGCGCTGCACGCCCAGGCGCGCGGCTTGTGATGCATGCCGACACCCGTCGAACGTCGAGAGACCCGGAAGGGGCGGACGTGTTCGTCCCCGCAGCCTACCGTCAGCCCGATCAGAGCTGGACCATCGACATGATCCGGTCGAACCCGCTGGCATTGCTGGTCACCGCGGACCCTCAGGGGCCGGGTGTGCACGCCACCCACGTACCGGTCATCCTCGACCCGGCGGCGGGCGATCCGACAGCCGACGATCCGACAGCCGACGATCCGGCGGAGATCGTCCTGCTGGGCCATATGAACCGCGCGAATCCGCATTGGGCGGCGGTGGACGCGGGCGAGGCGCTCGTGGTGTTCACCGGGCCGCATTCCTACGTCTCCCCCACGATTTACCAGACCACGCCCGCAGCACCGACCTGGGACTTCACCTCCGTGCACGTGCGTGGCCCGGTGCAGCGACTCGCGCAGAGCGAGCCCACGCTGGCCGTCGTGCAGGCGACCGTGCGCGCCTACGAGGCCGAGTTCGGCACGGGCTGGGACATGTCCGAGTCGGTGGGCTACTTCCGCAAGATCCTGCCCGCGGTCGGGGCCTTCCGCATCCACGGCCGACGCACGGAGGCGATGTTCAAGCTGAGCCAGGAGCAGCCACCGGAGATCAGGGAACGCGTCCGGGAGTCCTTCGGAGGCGACCCGACCGGCCGCCGCGGCAAGGTCGCCGACCTGATGTGCCGCTGGCGGCGGGAATCGGGGCCGGCCGCGCGGTGACGGACTCCTCGCCGCCTCAGCGCCGCGCTCGTTTCGCCGCCGCGATCGAGTCGGCGATCTCGCCGCTGCGGATCGCGATGTTCGACAGCAGCGACGAACTGAGGCCGTGTGTGTGCTCGGTGCCGCCCTGCAGGTAGACGCCGCCGGTCAGATCCGAGGCGGTGACCAGCCGGTGGTCGCGGCTGACGCGGTACCGGCCCTCCTCGTCGGGGGCGAAGCACCCGTCCATCCGGTCAGCGCGACGGCGAGCGACAGGTTGGCCGGCCCGAAGCCGACACCCACGACGTCGTACACCACGCTCTCCGGCACCGGTCCTCCTCGCCACCGAGATCTCCCACGTGGAACCTACGCACCCGGCTCGTTACGGGAACGCGGGCGGAAAGAAGCAGGAAAGAGTGATCCTTTGACAGGCCGGTTATGTGGTGAACTCCGGCTTTGGGAACGCGACGCCCGTACCGTCGCTCGGCGTTTCGGCCCTGAACCCCGTCGCGACCGCCCGACAAGCGCTGACAGAAACAGGCGGCCGACCTCGGCGTCCTCGGGCGGCACGTCATGTCGTGCCGTCCCACGCTCCATGAGCACACATTGAGGTGAATGGACATGCCATCGCTAGCCCTCTCGGCCGCCCAGGAACGGATGTGGCTGGCTCACGCCATATCGCCCGAAGTGCCGAACAACGGTTTGGCTTTGTGGCAGATCGACGGCGAGGTGTCCCGCACGGAACTATCCTCCGCGATTCGCAGGGCCGTGGCGGAAGCGCGCACGCTGCTGGTCAACTTCCGCGAGGACGACGGCGGCCTGCGGCAAGTGTTCCGGGAACTCGGCAACTGGCAGCCGTTCTCGATCGACCTCTCCCGACGCGCCGATCCGCACGCCGCCGCGGGCGAGATCGTGTCGGACCTGGTGGGACGACCGTTCGATTTCGAGTCGGACCTCCTGCTGCGCGCGGGTGTGATCGTCCTCTCCGACGACCGGCTGCAGCTGGTCGTGGTGTGCCCGCACCTGATCTCCGACGGCTTCGGGATCCTGAACCTCCTGTCCCAGCGGATCGCCGAGATTTACACGGCACTGCGCAAGAACCTGCCGGTCCCGCCGAGTACCTTCGCCGCACCCGAAGCCTTCCACCGGGCCGATCGGCGGTATCGCGACTCGGCCCGCTCCGCGGCCGATGCGGCGTTCTGGCGGGATTACACAGCGGACGCCGACGAAGTGGTCCGGCTGCCGAACGGCGTCTCGAAGACCGACGTCACCGAACTGGAACCGCCTCGGCTCTCGACAGCCGCACGGCTCGGGATGTGCGAATTCGAGGCATGCGTTCCCGCCGCGGAGTACGCGGCATGGCAGGAGGTCGCGGCGTCCCTGGGCGTTGCCATGACATCGCTGACCACCGCCGCGGTCGCGGTGTTCTTCCGGCGGATGTGCCGGCAGTCCGAACCACTGTTCTCGCTCAGCGTGAACAACCGGTTCGGCGAGACGAGGGCGACCCCGGGGATGGTCCAGAACGTCCTTCCGATACGGGTCGCGTTCCGGCCCGGCATCTCACTGGCGGAGCTGGCCGAGGTGGTCACCACCGAAACCCGGAGGATCTACCGCCACTCGTCATTGCAGATATCCAGTATCCGGCGTGACGCCGGCTCGGGCCACGAACCGCGCAGTCCGTTCGGCGCGATTCTCAATCTCATCCCGTTTCTCGAACCGGTCGACTTCGACGGAAGCCCGGCACGCCTGGCGGGCAGCTCGTTCGGTGTCACCGACGAACTGATGATCTCCGTCTATGTCGACGGCACCAGTGTCACGGGCGACCTGTGCATCCGGTTCGACGCCCCTGAGGCGCTCTACGACCGGGACGACCTCGCAGCACTGTGTTCCCGGCTGATCGAGTGCATGCGGTCCGTGCTGGCCGACCCGCACGCGCCGGTGGACGTGGCACAGACCCTGAGCCCGGCGGAACTGTCCTGGCTGGCCGCGCGCGAGGACACGACGGCACCGGTCCCGGACGCCACCCTCGTGTCGTTGTTCGCCGAGCAGGCGAGCGCGACGCCCGATGCGACGGCGCTGGTGTGCGACGGCGTCACCGTCTCGTACGCGGAACTGGACCGGCGCGCAAGCGGCCTCGCACAGGCGCTGGCCGCACGGGGTGCGGGCGAGGAGCGGTTCGTGGCCGTGGCGCTCCCACGGTCGATCGACCTCGTGGTCTCGGTGCTGGCGGTGCTGAAGACGGGGGCAGCCTACGTACCTGTGGACCCCGGATACCCGGCGGAGCGGATCGCCTTCATGCTCGACGACGCCGACCCGGTCCTGGTGATCACCCGCCCGGAGGCCGACCTGCCCGCGACCGGGCACCCCCGGATATCGCCCGACGAACGCGGCGGAGGGGTCGCGGTCCCGCCCCGCCACGGCGACCAGCCCGCATACCTCATCTACACCTCCGGGTCGACCGGGGCTCCCAAAGGCGTAGTCGTTCCGCACGCGAACGTGACGCGCCTGTTCGCCGCCACCGAGTCGTGGTTCCACTTCGGTCCGGACGACGTCTGGACGTTGTTCCACTCACCGTCCTTCGACTTCTCCGTCTGGGAGATCTGGGGCCCGCTGCTGCACGGCGGGCGGCTCGTCGTCGTGTCCCACGAGACCAGCCGCTCCCCCCGGGACTTCCGGCGGCTGCTGGCCGCCGAAGGCGTCACCGTGCTCAACCAGACACCGTCGGCATTCCAGCAGCTGGCCGAGGCGGACGCGGATGTCCCGGACGATCTCGCGCTGCGGCTCGTGGTCTTCGGCGGGGAGGCGCTCGATCCACGCACGCTCAGCGGGTGGTACGCACGCCACGGTGACCGGCAACCGCGGCTGGTGAACATGTACGGCATCACCGAGACGACCGTGCACGTCACCTACCGGCCGCTCGACACGACCACGATCGGCAGCGTGATCGGCACTCCGATCCCGAACATGCACGC
>NZ_JACMSF010000047.1 GCF_014257025.1 Streptomyces cupreus | reverse complement strand
TTGTTCAGGGAGCGGTACTCACCCGTGGAAGTGCGCCCCGGGCAGACGCCCGCGCACTCCTGACCGCTGATCCCGTACACCACGACGAGGGACACCATCCGCACTGACGTCAGGCATCGATCCGCTTCGTAGGAACGCCGCCTGGCAGCCGAACCGGAGCAGCAGTACCTGGGCTGGAGACGGGCGAGGGCCTGCCAAGGGTGCGGTCGCGGGACATCGACCTGCTCGTCGCTTACCGCTGTCTGCAAGAGTGCCCGCGGGCCCCGTGCGAAGGGCTGGCGATCACCCTCCTGGGCCGTGAACCGCTGGTCCTGGTAGCGGGCGCCGAGCCGGAGCGCCGCCGCCCGGTGGAACTGGCCGGATGCCTGGAACGGGAGTGGGTCTCGGGCCTCGCGCGCAACCTGGACCGGCGCCTGCTGCACCGCTGGGCCGGAGAACTCGGCATCGCGCCCGAGGTGACGCTGGAGACCGATGACCTGCACAGATGCTCGCCATGATCCGGGCCGGACTCGCGGTGGGCCTGATCTGGGCCACGCTCCTTGGCGCGGGAAACGACACCGGGGTCAACCGGGTGATCGTGCCCGCGGGGGTGGCCCCGCTCCACCGGGAGATCCTCGCGGTCAGCCGCCCCAAAGCCCGCCCTGCGATCGTCGACGTGCTCGTCACGCTGCTGGACCGTGCCGTGGAGGGCGCGCAGTCGGCCGCCGGGTACGCGGCCTGCTGATCATGCGGCAGCCGGACCGCAGGGGATACCGCCCGCCCCTTCCCCCCAGCCGTTGCCTGACGGGCCGGTTGGGGCGACCGCGCGACCCAACGCCCCTCGATCCGAACTCCAGGGGGCCCGTCCCGCTGCGCGCGACAGACCCGGTCGCGGGACTTTCAATGGAGAGGTGAGCACATGGGCATGGATTGCCGCGGCCAGTCTGTCAGCGCTGCTGGGTGTCACCGCACCGGGACCTTCCCCGCCTCCGCCCCAGCCGCCACCCCAACTCGACGACGCGGATGTGCAGCGGGCCGTCGACCGGCTCGACGGAGTCGTCGAGAGCGCCATGAAACGCACCGGAGCCCCGGGTGTGGCCGTCGCCGTCGTCTACGAGGGCAAAGTCGTTCACATCGAGGGCTATGGCGTACGGAAGGAGGGCGAGAAGGCCCGCGTCGACGCGGACACCGTCTTCCAGCTCGCCTCCGTGTCGAAACCGATCGCCTCCACCGTCGTCGCCGGAGCCGTGGGCGTCGACGGCTGGACCAAGCCCGTCGCCCCGAACGTGCCCGACTTCCGCCTCAAGGGCCCGTGGGTCACCTCCCACGTGACGGTCGCCGACCTCTTCTCCCACCGCAGCGGCCTGCCCGACCACGCCGGGGACCTCCTCGAAGACCTCGGCTATGACCGCGAGTACATCCTGTCCCACCTGCGCTACGAGCCCCTCGCGCCGTTCCGCGCCAGCTACGCCTACACCAACTTCGGTCTGACGGCCGCCGCTCAGGCCGTAGCCGACGACAAGGGCGTGGCCTGGGAGAAGCTCGCCGAGGACACCCTGTACAAGCCCGCCGGCATGGACTCCACCAGCTCACGCTTCGAGGACTTCGAGAACACCGCCAACCGGGCCTGGGGCCACGTCCAGACCAAAGACGGCGACTGGAGAGCGGAGTTCGTACGGGACCCGGACGCGCAGTCCCCCGCCGGAGGTGTCAGTTCCAGCGCCCGGGACATGGCCGTGTGGATGCGGCTCCAGCTCGCGAACGGCAAGCTCGACGGCGAGCAGATCATCCAAGCCGACGCGCTGGAGCGCACGCACTGGCCGGAGTCGGTCGCGAGCCCACCGCGGGCCCCGGCCGCCCGGACCGGCTTCTACGGCCTGGGCTGGAACGTAAGTTACGACGACGCGGGCCGCCTCAGGCTCTCGCACACGGGAGCCTTCGCGCTCGGCGCGCACACCAACGTCACCATGCTGCCCGGGGAGCAGCTCGGCATCGTCGTCCTGACCAACTCCTCACCGGTCGGAGTCGCCGACGCCGTCGCGCTGGACTTCTTCGACATCGCGGAGACGGGCGAGATCAGCCGCGACTGGATCCCCCTCGTCGATGCGGTGTACCAGCAGCAGGCGGACGAGGGCCGGTCGAAGACCGACTACGCCCACCCGCCCTCCGACGCGGCCCCCGCGCAGGACGCCGATTCTTACGAGGGCACCTACGAGAACGACTACTACGGACAGGCCCGGGTCGTAGCCGGCAACGACGGCGCACTGACCCTCCAACTGGGTCCCAAACCCCAGTCGTACCGGCTCACCCACTACGACGGCGACACGTTCAGTTTCCAGACCGCGGGCGAGAACGCCGTCGGCCGCACCGGAGTCACCTTCACCTCGGACGGGAAGTCCTTCACTGTCGAGTACCTGGACAGCGAGGGCCTCGGCACCTTCACCCGCGCCGACGTTTCAAGGTGAAGTAGTCGAGCGGGCCGGCGACTCGCCGTGTTGCGGGGGCAGGTCGCGACGCTGGTGCGGCTCCGCGTCGACCGACAACTCGAAGAGGCCCTGAACCCACGGGCCCGGCCCGCTCCATCTTGCCGAGGTGGCTGGGACAGGCTGCTGAACAGCACCTTCGATGAAATCTGCTCGACCGTGACGGACCGTGAAGGGAATCATGGACGCGTGACGTCGACCGAAGCAGCAGCAATCGCTCTACAGGACCATGCCGCCCTCTGGAGCATGGGGGAGATCCGCGCGAGCGAGGTCGTCAGTGCCGCCTGTGATGCGCTCGTCGCCGGCCTCGACACTCCAGGCCTTCGGACACTCGCCGCCTGCACTCGTGCCGAGGCGGACTACGACGTCCACGACTTGCTTCCCACAGCACTCGCCGAACTCGGCCTCAGCTTCTATCCGGTTGCCAGCAAGGTCGGCCAGGAAGCCGCCGCCCGAGCCCTCGCACGCCATATGCTCGCCGGCGAGCTCACGCCTCGGGAGTTCACTTTGCGCATTCATCAGCGCTACGGACATGAGCTGCCCCTGACTGAGCGGCTGGCCGAACTCGACGACGAGTACGACATCCTCGAATACGGCGACAGAACCATGGACCAGGTTGATGCCGAGGTCGCGGCCGAAGCCCGCCGGCTCGCGACCCGCCCAACGGTTCCCGCCCACCTCACGGATACGCCCAGCTGATGCGCACGCATCGTCCTGCGAGTCCCCGCTGAACATGATTCGGTTTCTCTGAACCCGCGGGCTTCTCGGGCCTCGGTACTGGTGGGCTCGCCCATTCAACTGTCGCGTGTTGGCCCGTCCGGCTCTGGAACTGCTACTGACCGTGACGTCTGGCAGGAGTGGAGCTGATGTCAGAGGGATCCGGTTGGATGAGCCCGTGACTGTCTGTGACGTAGCCCGCCAGCTTCCCAACATCGTCGACCTGCGGGACCTGTGCCGCTCGCTTGCGATGCTCGACGCGATCCTGAGCCCGGACTGGGAAAGCCGGTACTACTCCTTCAACGCCACTTGGGCCGAAGGCGAGGAGATGGCCTCGATGCGCAACGGGTCAGGAGACGAGTACTCCATCGTGTTCTCGGCGGCCGGGGTCTATGTCCGCGGCTTCGGCCACGAATCGCCGATGAACCCATATGGCCACGATGGCGAGCCCTGGCCGGGAGTGATCGACGACGTTCCCGATGTCTTCAAGCCCTTCGTCGAGGAGCCGGCGTTCACCGACGAGGACGGCGTGCCCGTCGTGACGGCCTGCTTGTGGCGGGAGACGACGGACGATCAGTGGCACCACGGCACGATCAACTTCCCCTCGAACCGCGCCGACCCTGATGGGGCGACGGGTCTGTTCCAACTACTGGTCGACCGCTCACCCGAAGCGTTCCAGCGCTTCGCCGAGGACTATTACGAGGTCCCTGTAGATCTTGAATCGGTGAGTGACCTGTATGCCTTGCGGCCACTGAACCAGGAACTCGTGTCGTCGTTGAATGTAGAGGTCACCCTGGCAGACCTGGCCCAAGACATCTCCGAAATCGGCTACCCGCAGGCCCGCTGAGAGCCAATCCGGCTGCCCACCAGCACGTTTTTGCTGGTGGGCCTTCGTATTCAGCGGTCGCCGGCTCCCTTAGGAGCCCAGCCCGCTGGCGATCTTGAGTGATCCTCAGGGGCGTAACGGCTCCATGCCCCACCGGTCTCGTTGCGGAGCCGAGTGGTGGTCTTGTCGTGGTAGCCGAGAGCCTCTGCGACGACGGGAATGGGCATTTCCAGGAGTTGCTGCCGGATGGCGGCGCCGCGGGCGGCTGCGGCCGGGGAAAAGCCACGGGATGCCGGGTTGGTGGCGGTGTTCATGTTGTCGCGGTCCGCGATGTGCTCCAGCAGCAGGGAGGCGACCGGTGCAGGAGCGGGCGAGGCTGGTTCTCCGAGCCTTAGCAGCACCGTTACTCCGTCGCGGATCACGTCGTCGACCGTGAGCCGGACGATCCGGGCCAGAGGCTGCGTAGAGGAGCACGATGACCCCAGCGACACGGAGTCGCAGCGGTCTCGCGGTGTCGGCCAGGAGTCGGCCGAGGGCGTCCAGGCGCTCGTCCTCGCTCAGCGCGGCTCGCCGGGAAGTCTTCATCGCCGGTATGGAGAGCGATCGTCTGCAACGGCGGCCCTGCATGGCCCAGTTGAGAAACGCCCTGGAACAGGTTCGGCCGTGTTCACTGTTCTCGGCCCACCAGGCGTCGATGTCGGCCTGTCGGCAGGATGCGAGGGTGGTGTTCCGCTCGCCGAGCCAGTGGAGGAAGGTTGCCGCGTACTTCACCTGCTCGGCCGCGAAGCGGCGGACGCTGGGTGTGGTGTGGCTCTGTTCGGCGCGTGCCCGCAGTGGATGCCGCTGTCCGCACTCAGGGCTTTGACCAGGTCATCGACCGACAGGAAGTTGAACAGCCGCTGAGCTTCCTTCTTGTACATGTCAGCGAACATCGCCTCGTCGATCGCCGGGACATGGGTGAACTGCCCGGGCGACCCAGGGCCGCAGCCGGGTCCCGGACCATTGGGCCCCTCCACGGTCACCGGCGCCGCCTCGCTGGCCCCGACCACTCGCCCACCGAAGCCGGGCGGTTCAAGTCGACCTCGCGACGCGGGCCGTTCTCCCCAACACTTCCCGAGAGCGACCATGCCCCAGCCGCGCCCCCCCGTGATGCATGTGCAGGTCACCCGCACCTCGACGGAGCCGGCACGATCGACGCCGTCGGTGAGGGAATCGACCAGAGCCGGGTCGGTCAGCGGTTCTGGCTGTTCATGGCCGCCGCCGGGCGGCCCACCGGCACCGCTGCCGAGTTCACCGTCGTGCCCGCCGATCGGGCCGTGCCGCTGCCTGATGAGGCCAGTTTCGACGTCGGCGCCTCGCTTGGCGTCCCCGCGCTCACCGCGCACCGCGCGCTCACCGTCGCCGAGGACGGGCCGCGCCGTCTGCAGCCCGGGGCACTCGACGGCAGGGTGGTGCTCGCCGCGGGCGGGGCCGGGGCGGTCGGGCACGCGGTGATCCAGCTCGCCCGATGGGCCGGTGCCACCGTGATCAGCACGGTCAGCGGCCCGGAGAAAGCCCGGCTGGCCACCGCTGCCGGGGCCCACCACGTGATCAACTATCGCGAGGGAGACCCGGCCGTCGAGATCCGCAAGATCGCCCCGGACGGCGTCGACATCGTCGCCGAGGTGGCGCTGGGCGCGAACCTCGCACTGGACCTGGCCGTGCTGCGGACGCGCGGCACGATCTCGACCTACGCCAACGACGGTGGCAAGCCGGTCGAACTGGACGTGCTGCAGAACATGGTGCTGAACACACGCTTCCAGTTCCTGGTGCTCTACACGGCCGGTCCGGAGGCACGCGCCGCGGCCGCCACGGACGTCGCCGCCGCCGTCCGCGGCGGTGCCCTGCCCGTCGGCGAGGTGCACGGCCTGCCACTGGTCCGCTTTCCGCTCAACTGCACCGCCGACGCGCACCGGGCGGTGGAGAGCGGCGTCGTCGGCAAGGTTCTGGTGGACGTCACGCCGTGACGTCCAGTCGAGGCCCTGAGAAAGCGTCGTAGGCGCCATCAGCCTGCCGTCCTCGACCCGGGGCGGCAGGCAGCCTGTGGCATGTGGTGCAGACCAGGGCCAATTACTTCAATTTGGTGACCGTAGGAGCGCAGGGGCGCCGCTGGTCACGGGTTTCCGGGAGGCCGTAGCAGCTTCCGCGAGGCAGTCTGTTCCCATGAGGTCACATCCTCGCTCACCCGTTCGGCCGGGAGCGTCCTCTCGACCAGGAATGGGCGGTCGCGGCGAGGTCCGTTTCACGCTGGCGCAGTGTGCGCCCTTCGCGATCGCGCTGGGGGTGCTGAGCATCGAGCTCTCGCCCGCACACAATCTGGTCACCGGTCCCGTCCTCACCACGACGCCGGCGCTGGCCGCGCTGACGATGGGCCCGATGGGCACGCTGTCCGCGGCAGCCCTCGCTGCGGGTGTGAACGTGACCTCCGCGACCTACAACCAGTCGTGGGGAACCCAGACCCAGCTGATCATCGGCAACTTCCTGGGGCTGATCGTGGTGTCTGTGGCCAGTGTCATCCTGAGTAACGCGGCGCGCACGCGCAGGCAGAGTGAGCTCGACCAGGTCCGCCGGATCGCGGTGGCGGCTCAGGAGGTCGTCCTGCGGCCTGTCCCCGAGTTCCTGGGCCCGGTACGGGCGGCCAGCCTGTGCCTCGCGGCCGGGACAGGGGCACAGATAGGCGGCGATCTGTACGAGGCCGTGCAGACGCGCTACGGCGTCCGCCTGATCGTGGGGGACGTCCGGGGGAAAGGGCTGTCCGCCATACGCGCGGTCGCGGTGGCACTGGGCGCGTTCCGGGAGGCCGTTCATTACGAGGACAAAGTGCAGGAGGTCATGAACCGTTGCGCGGACGCGCTGCGGCGAGAGGCCGCCGTGCCAGGTACCTACTCTCAGGCAGAACTTCCCGAAGTCCTCATGGAGGGGTTCACCACCGCGGTCATCGCCCAGGTGCCGGACGAACAGGTGGTGCACCTGGTCAACCGCGGTCATCCGCCTCCGCTGGTACTGCACCAGGGCAAGGTTCAGGCCCTGATGCCCGCCTCGCCACTGCCGCCGCTCGGTTTCGAAGACCTCGTCAACGGCCCTCCTGCCAAGCCCGAGGGTTACCCGTTCCAGCCCGGGGACCGGCTGCTGCTCTACACCGACGGCGTGATCGAAGCCCGCAACCGTGACAACGATTTCCTCCATCTGCCGGAGACCATGGAGCAGATACCCGTCGGCACCTCCCCACAGGAGTTCCTGGACGAACTGCACAAGGCATTGATCCGCCACACCGAGGGCCGCTTGACGGACGACGTGGCGATGATCCTCATCGACCGGCTCGCATGAAGAGGGCCCTGGCAGGTCAGCGCAGCCTGCCGCCTCTTCATCGGCGATCGAGAGCGGTGAGGGCGAGGATGCGCTCTTCTCAGGCGTCGACCGGGTGCCAGGCCGGTCGACCGCCGTCGATGTGGACGCGGCCGAAGACCACGTCGGCGAAGTGGACGCAGAATCCGATCGTGTCGGACCCGGCCAGTTCGGTGACGAGGCTGCGGCGGAGGCTGGCGGACTGTCCGCGGTCGTGGTCGGCGGTGGCTTCCCACAGCGGGTGGGTGATCTGGACGGGGGAGTGGAAGGTGTCACCGAAGGCGATCACCCGCTGCCGGCCGGCGTTGATGACGTAGGCGGTGTGTCCCGCGCTGTGGCCGGGGCTGAGCATGACGTGGACGCCGGGGAAGGTCTCCTCGCCGACGGCCACGGTGCGCACTTGCGGCTGCCTGGCCTTGATCATGTCGCCCACGCCCTGTGCCTCGGCGTGGTGGCGCTGGGTCCACTCGGGCTAAAGCCCAATGCCCGCCTTCCCCCCACCCCTCCACCTGCTGCTCTCCACGCCGGCGCCAGGCGCGCGCCCCTGGTTGAGGAGTGACACCGTGGTCAGCAGGCGCACCCTGCCGGGCCCGCCACCAGCAGCATCAGGCACGGGAGTGAACGGTCATGGCACGCTCGATCTGGACCGGTGTGATCACCTTCGGACTGGCCAGCCTGCCCGTGGGCCTGTACACGGCGACCGAGGACCACACGGTCCACTTCCACCAGCTGCAGCGCGGTACCGCCGACCGGATCCGCAACCGGCGCGTCAACGAGCGCACCGGCAGGGAAGTACCGTCCGAGGACATCGTCAAGGGCTACGAGCTCGCCGAGGGGGAGTACATCGTCGTCGAGCCCGACGAGCTGGACCGGATCGCGCCGGGCCGCTCCCAGACCATCGACATCACCGACTTCGTCGAGCTGGCCGACATCGAGCCGGTCTACTTCGCCCGGACGTACTACGTCGCGCCCCGCGGCAAGGAGCACACCAAGGTCTACGAGCTGCTCCGCGCGGCGCTCGAGGATTCGGACAAGGCCGGGATCGCGACGTTCGTCATGCGCGGCAAGCAGTACCTCACCGCGCTGCGTACTGGCGGAGATCACTTGTTCCATCGCTGCGGTATTCCCTGGTGGTTGAGGTCCTCGGCTCGTGCCGCGATGTAGCTGCTCCAGTCCCGCTTCGCCCGATGCACCCAGCGGACCGCGGTGTTGATGTGCATGTCGAAGAGGTCAGCAAGGACGGCCGCGGGTAGATCGAGAGCCAGTGTGATGCGAGCGGTGTTGCGGGCTGCCGTGATTTTGATGTCGTGCCGGTTCAGCTTGTTAGCGAAGGCAGCTGCATGGGCAGGTCGGCCAGGTACCCTGCCGGGGAAGAGGAATTGAGTGGTGCCAACGGCTCGGCCCACAGCCGATCGATCGCGAGGCGAGTCCGCAAGCTCAAGCACCAATTGAGCCAGGCGTGGTGGGAGCCTGACAGGTTTATCCCCAAGCATGAGATCGATGCTGTCATTCCCGCGGTTGAGATCTTCCAGCCGCAATTGCAGAACACGTTGGACAGTGACGCCGAACAGCAGGACCAAGGCGCCAGCGACTCGAACGTCGACTGGGAGATCGACGTCGTTGAGACAGCGCCTGAGTAGCTCGGTGTACCGGTCTTCATCGATGAATTGCACGGGATGTCCATCGCGGGGAGCCGGAACCGCGATCGAGCCAACGATGCGGCGGCGGACCGCCCAGTCCAGGAAGCAGCGAATGGCGTATCGCTGGCGGGGGCCGGAGATGAGCCAGCGGTCGATGTCTTCCTGGCGCAGTGTGTCGAGCGACCTCTCTTGCTCATCGAGCCAGGTCAGAAAATGCAACGCGATTCGGATCCTGGACTTCACGAACTCGCTGGATCCGTAGGTGATGCTTCGCCGCCGCGCCTTGCGACGTGCTCGGAGGAGAACGTGCCAGTGCGCAAACGGGCGGATCAGGCGGACATGGTGCGCTGGCTCATGCTCCAATAGCCGGTCAAGCCATGGGGTAATGCGTTCAAGATATTCGTTTCGCTCGGTCAGGGCTCCCGAGTGCACGAGCATTCCACGAACGTGACTCAAAGCCTGTCCCGGCGGGAACTCGTCAAGGAGTTCATGAGTTACCGGCAGCCCGCTTCGTGCCACTTCGATGAGGATCTCAGCTGCTCGGCCTGCACGAATTCCTGTTAGCCAGCGGATAGTTCGGGAGGGATGGGGTACGGATTCCAGGGCAGTTACCAAGGGGTGAAGCTGTGAGGCGATGGCTCCGTCGGGGCCGGCGAGCAGATTTTGGAGCCGTCTCTTGAGGACGCAGCGGTCACAAGAGCCATCAGCGTATCGGTACCCTTCTTGTCCGCAGGTGCGACAGGTGTTGTAATCCTTGAGAACGCCTGCGCAGGGACTGCAAATCATCTTCCCAAGAGAATTCTTGCCGACGAGGGTTCGAACCGCCTCGCAGTCGGCGCATGCGGTTGGATTGATTCGCATGTGTTGGTAGCAGGAGACACAAACGGGACCGACCGGCCAAAGTGCGTGGACTTCGCTATTCCGTCGACAACGCCAGCAGATCTGCTTGGGCCGAGAATGACATCGGGCGCAGGTGAGTTGTCCTGTGACGCGGTCACGACGGCAAGGTCGAGTTCGAGCACAGATGGAGCACAAACCGACAGGTCCGTAGTAGCAACCGCTGCAGAGGTCCGGGGAATCGCCAGTCGCCCTAATTGCGATGGGACGGGTTTTCCCGCACTTCCCGCACGTTCGCGCCGGCGAGCGGTAACAGCTAGCACAAACGGGACCGTCTTTGGTGTTCGCCCGAGCAGGGGCCTTCCTACCGCACACCGAGCACTGGTGCATAGGTTTTGGACAACAGGAGGAACACAGTGCCGTGCCGTCAGCCTGGCGCACGTTGACTCTGCGAAGTCGACCACAACTTGCACAAGTCGTCAGCGCCGCAGGGTCAGCTTCGTGGCATTTCTTGCAGATTCCGCCTTCAGGTTTGCGAGTCGCGATCCTTCCAAGCTTGCCGCAGCGGGCGCACAGCTTGGGATGCAAGTGACGGAAGCAGGGCTCACAGAGGCGGCCGCCCTCGCCGTCAACGTGTGGCAGTTTTTGACTGACGGTCCCGCAGACAGCGCAAGAGGGCAGCACGATTGCCTGCTGTCCCTGCTCGTGAAGGATGTGGGCAAGCCGGATCAGTGCCTTTGGGGCGTTCGGCGTGGCCGTGATCAGTGCATGTGGGTGAGCCGCAATATGCTCGTCGAGTTCTTTCAGTCCGCGATAGCAGTCGCACCGCGCAGCCACCAAGGCGGCAGCCAAAGCCTCCTGCGGCAACTCCGGCAGATTTTCTGAGAGTTGTCTTGTCACCCGAGCAAGAGCAGCCCTCCGATCAAGTGGTGCCATTCAGGAGTCTCCGGGCCTTCGAATAGTGGTCCTGCGGATCGGAGCAGGCGCCGGCCCAGCCTCGCCTCCAACTGTCTTGCGGACTTCGGTATTGACGACCTCGACTTCGATGAGGTCGTTCGGTGTGCACGCAAGGATGTCGCAGAGGGCCGCCAGCGTATCCATGGACAAGCGCTGCGGAGACTGGGTGACCAATCGGAAGACCTGTTCGCGCGAGAGGTGGATTCCGCGTTCTGCAAGGAGTGGCACCAGGTCCGTGGTCTGGAACATGTCGCGAGTTGCCATCAATTTGCGCAGATTCCATCGGGTCCCCATCTTTTTGATCACTATTGCATCTCCCATAGATCGGCGTGGCGTTTCTTCAAAGACCTCTGCACAAGACGGTTTCTGTACTCGTCAGACACGCCGGAGTAGATGGCAGTTGTCGAAGCATATTCATGACCGACTTGGTCCTGCACAAAGCGTTCCGGATAATCGAACTCTAGAAGGTGGGTAACATAGCTGTGTCGAAGGCTGTGCAGGTCAAGCTCTTCAGAGATTCCAGCGATTTTACGGGCGGTTTCAAAGGCTTCGTCAAGACGCCTCAGTGAAATACGCCCTCGTCTCTCAGTGACCCAAAGAGCGGGATGATTCCCCGGCGAGAAGCGGGGTCGGACCTCTTCTAGGTAATGACCGAGAACATCCACACCCCAGTCGAATTCTGGGACGGTCAGTACAGTGCGTCGCTTTGGCGGGCCACCCTTGGACGCCTTCCCGTAACGCACAAATAGAGCTCCGAAGCGCCCGTAGTCCGGAAGCTTCGAGTTGCGCCGCAGATCGGGCAGATCCAGCCTAGCTGCTTCTTGCCGCCGCAGACCATAAGCATAGACGGTCTTGAGAATTGCCGAGTCGCGCATTGCGGCGAGCGCACCCTTGCGGCCACGGGCTCGAATCTCTTCCACGCGCCCATCAGCGGCATCGAAGAGGGATTGGACCTCGTCATAGGTCAGCGGGCGGCGATCAGGAGATCCCTCGTACTCGCTTGAATGGGTAACGGTGTTCCACTCGTGGAGAATCTGTGCAGGTGCCTCGCCGAAATATTCCAAGCACTTCAGCGGCCAGCCGTAGCGCGCATCCGTAATGTATTCACAGAATAGACGCAGGATGTTTTGGTAACCGCGCGCAGTCGATACAGCAAAGTTCTGCCGTCGTCCGCGAAGGTGGTCGATAAATGCTTCCACTTCACACGGTTTCCACTGCCAAGGATATTCGTTCGTGAAGTCGGCGAACCGCCGCACCAGCAATAAGCGAGGGTGAATCGTGCCTTTCCAGTCCAGGAACCTGGTCCGCTGTTGCCTGGCCCAACCCTCCAGCATCGCCTCGAAGGTGGCCGACTCGGGAGCAAGGTGCACAACACCGTCGGCCAGCACCAGGTGCGCAGCACCCGGCAGATCCACTCCATGACTCACGTTGCATTCAACGCAACATCGTTGAATCGGTTACGCCGCCCAGGTCAGCAACGCGACCTGGGCGATGGGCACTGACCGAACCCTCTGGTGAGCTGCAGGTCAGCTACCTGCGCGGCGTCTGCGAATGTTGCATCCGGTGCAATTCCGCTCAGAACGCCGAGGAGCGGCTGCTGGTCTTGCAGACGCTGCACTGGGCGGACGAGGTGCGCGACCCCGGCAAGGAACTGCCCGAACTCCCCTCGCGTCGCGCAGGCAAGGGCAAGGAACTGACGCTGGCCGTCCAGCTCGTCGACGCCCTCAGCGCCTCCTGGGATCCCGGCCGGTATCACGACACCTACCAGGAGAAGGTCCGTGAGCTGGTGCAGGCGAAGGCCGAGGGCCAGGAGATCGCGGTGGCGGAGGAGGCGCCGCAGGCCACCAACGTCATCGACCTGATGTCCGTCCTGCAAGGCAGCCTCGACCAGGCCCGCGGCAAGAAGGCGGGCTCCGAGTCGCGGCAGACCAAGAAGGCCCCCGCCCGCAAGACCGCACGAAAGCCGGCCGCGAAGGCGGCGAAGAGATCCGCCGCCCGCAAAGCGCCGCCGAAGACGGCACGAACGGCTTCGAAAGGCCGCCAGCGCAGCACGGGAAAGGGCGACCTGGGGCAGCTGAGCAAGGCGGAGCTGTACCAGCGGGCCACCGAGCAGGGCATCGAGGGCCGCTCCAAGATGGGCCGCGAGCAGCTCGTCGACGCACTCACCCGTGCCGGGCGCCGCCGCAAGAAGAGCGCCGCCTGACGTCCGCCCGAATGCCGCGCCCATGACCTGGACACTGCCCGAGCCGATGCTGGCTGCGGCCGTGAACAGCCCCGACCTGCCGCAGGGGTGGGCGGCTGAGCCGAAGTGGGACGGCTTTCGGGCGCAGATCTCCGTGGAAGCGGGGCGAGTGGTGCTGCGCTCGCGTCGCGGCACCGATCTCGCAGGGATGTTTCCCGAGATCGTGGCGGCAACTGCATGTTCTCTAGGGGAGCGACTGTGGCGCGAGGCTAGCCGAGGCTTCATGCAGCTCAGCGCCCGTTCCGTTGACGCTAACAGGTGCAACAGGTGTTGCGGCACCGCCAGTTCAGGTGAAGCCCGGCTGCAGTCGGCCCGGCAGGTCCCATTCCGGGTGCGCTAGGAGTGTGTGACGATCTGTCACAGCGGTTCCTGCACTCATCGGTTGGCCCCCGCCCGGGCGGCGGGACCGGGATGCGGGCCCGTCACCGGTGCTGTGCCGTGCCCAGCTCGTCGGTGTACCGGGCGAGGGCGTCCTCGGCCGTGGGGACGGGGCCGAACAGCTGCTCCTGGCGGCGGGGGTCGGCGACGTAGCGGCCGCTGTCGAACCAGCCGAACATCGCGGCCATGTCCTTGACCAGGGGCATGAAGCGGCCGGCGACGGCTCCTGCGGCGCGGGCGACGGCGGAAGGGACGGCCCACGCCTTGATCTTCTTTCCGGCCCGGTTGCCCATCAGCTCGGCCACCTCGCGCATGCTGACCGGGCGGTCCCAGCCGATGTCGATGCGCTCGCCGTCGTCGGCCTCGACGTCGACGGCGGCCGCCAGGTAGGCCGCGAGATCGGAGGTGTGAACGAAGGTCAGCGGGACGGTGGTCTTGCCGATCCACATCAGGCGGCCCTTGTCGATCGGGTTGCCCGCCGCGCTCGCGATCTGGTCGAGGAACGCCCCCGGGCGCAGTGCGACGAACGGGACGCCGAGCTGTTCGAGTTTGTCCTCGGCGACCTTCTTGTGCCAGAAGTGCGGGACATCGGGCGTCTGATCGCTGGTGAGGATGCTGGTCAGGACGAACCTCCGGATGCCGGCGCGGTGGGCGGCCTCGGCGAGGTTGGCGTTGCCGACGGTGTCGATGTCGTACGCGTTCTTGCCGCCGCGGGTGTAGCCGGCAGCGGTGGTGATGACGGCATCGGCGCCGTTCATGGCGGCGACGAGCGAGTCGAGGTCGAGCATGTCGCCGCGGGCGATCTCGACACCCCGCTTTTCGAGCCTGCTCGCGTCGGTGGTCGGCCGGACCAGGGCGCGGACGTTCTTACCGCGCCCCAGCAGTTCGTCGACGACCTTGCCGCCGAGGGAGCCGGTCGCGCCGACGACGAGGACGGGGAGGGTGGTGGTCATGGGCGTCTCACTTTCCATCAGGTCAGTGGTAGGGGATTGGGTGGGCGGGGCAGTGGTCGCCGCGGACGTGGGCGCCGTCGGACCGGGTCGCTCAGGGGGCGGGCCTATGGTGGGCGGATCCGTGGCGCGGGTCACCGCCAGCCTGCGCGAGCTTGCCGAGGTCAAGGGCGACCGGGACGCGGGTGATGCGTTCGTCCTCGATGTGCGGCCGGCCGGCCAGCGACGGGGAAGGGCTAGCCGGCCCTGCGGGGGTGCTGCCCTTTCCCCCGAATGAGTTCCGTCCTGCTTCCATCGGGACAGCTCGCGCCTGCCCCTGACGCTGAGGCCCCGCCACCGCGCGTTCTCCGTGGCGTACTGGGGCAGCGGGCGGGTTCCGCCGCATCCGTCGGCTCGGCTCACCGGGCTTCTCCCGACAGTCGGGGAGCCTGGCTCCGTTCAGCACGGGCCTTCGTGAGCCGAGTGCGCTGCAGCACTATCCACTTCGCGGGAACGCCGGAAACGATTCGCATTCCAGGCCGGAACCGGGGTGCGAGCCGAGGGGAGTTACTCGGACTCTTCCCGCGGAAGAGCGCGGCTGTTGATCGCGTCGGCGATGGCGTAGGCGGTGCGGACGAAGGACTCTGCCTGCTGCGCCGACAGGTTCCGCGCAGAGGTCTCCTCCAGGGCCTGCCACATGGCTGCCAGGGGCTCGCGCATGGCACGGCCCTTGTCGGTGAGGTGGACGACCATGACGCGCCGGTCGTGTTCGGCCGGCTCGCGGATGAGCAGGCCGGCGTCCTGCATGCGGCGCAGGGACTTGGAGACGGTGGAGTGGTCCAGGCCGACACTCTCGAGCAGTTCGGACTGGGTCTGGCCGTCCCGGTCCAGGAGGTGCATCAGCAGCAGTTCCTGTCCGGGATGCAGGTCCATCTCGCGGAGCATGGCGGCGGCACGGGCCCGGTGAGCGCGGGCGAGCTGGAAGATCGCGTAGCTCATCGGCCCCTCGCTGGCCGTCGTGGGGGTGCGGGGTGTGGGGGTGGGCATGGTTCGGTTCCTCAGACGGTGTGGGTGGGGTAGTCGGTGTAGCCGGCCACTCCGCCGCCGTAGAAGGTCGCCGGGTCGGGGGTGTTCAGCGGCGCGTCAGAGCGTAGCCGCTCGACCAGGTCCGGGTTGGCCAGCGCGAGGGCGCCGACGGAGACCAGGTCGGCCGTGCCGTTGTCGATGTCCTTGGCGCGGGTGGGCAGGTCGGTGCCGGCCCGGTTGAGGATCAGCGTCGTCGGCCACAGCGCGCGTAGGGTGCCCAGCAGCTCCTCGTCGCCCGCGTGGAGGATGTGAAGGTAGGCGAGGCCGAGCGGGCTGAGGGCGCGCAGGAGCGCCGGATACAGCTCGGCGGTGTCGGACTCGGCGATGTCGTTGTAGGGGTTGCCCGGGGAGATGCGCAGGCCGGTGCGGTCGGCGCCGATCTCGTCGGCCACGGCAGCGGCGACCTCGACGGCGAAGCGGATGCGGTTGTCGAGGGAACCGCCGTAGCGGTCGGTGCGCTGGTTGGTGTTGTCGGACAGGAACTGGTGCACCAGGTAGCCGTTGGCGCCGTGGATCTCCACACCGTCGGCGCCTGCCGCGACGGCAGCCGCTGCGGCGCGGCGGAAGTCCTCGACGGTCGCCGCGACCTCCTGCGTCGACAGAGCACGGGGTGTCGGCATCTCCTGGGGGCCGGACGCGGTGAACATCGTGCCCTGCGGCCGGATCGCCGAAGGGGCGACCGGCCGGCGGCCGTGGGGGGTGTTGTCGGGGTGGGCGATGCGTCCGGTGTGCATCAGCTGGATGACGAGCCGGCCGTCGGCCGCGTGCACGGCGTCGGTGACCTTGCGCCACCCGGCGATCTGCTCGTCATTGTGAATGCCGGGGGTCAGGAGGTAGCCCTGGCCGTCGGCGGAGGGCTGGGTTCCCTCGGTGATGATGAGCGCGTGCGAGGCCCTCTGGGCGTAGTACTCGGCGTTCAGCTCGGTGGGGACGCCTTCAGGGGTGGAGCGGTCACGGGTCATGGGGGCCATGACCAGGCGGTGCGGGAGGGAGATGGCACCGACGGTGGTCGGTGTCCACAGGGCGTTCAGCATGAATGGTCCTTCGGTTCGGTGATGAACACAGGTGGTGATCGGAAAGCGGGGGTGTGGCGGAAGGAGAGGCGGGCGTGATCAGTCGAGGGTGAGGACGAGCTTGCCCCGGACATGCCCGGCGTCGCTGACCTGCTGGGCCGTGGCGGCCTGGTCGAGCGGGTAGGCGGTGACGGTGGTGACGACCTTGCCGGTCGCGGCGTCCTGGGCCAGCGCGGCCAGGCGGGCGGCGGAGCGTTCCCGGGGACTGCTGGAGAAGGTGATGCCGAGCTGGTGCGCGCGGAAGTCGGCGATGGTGACGATGCGGTCGGTGCCGCCGCGCAGGGTGACGGAGTCCTCCAGGGCTCCCTTCCCGGCCAGGTCGAACACCGCGTCCACGCCATCGGGGGCGAGCGCCCGGACCCGCTCGACCAGGCCCTCGCCGTAGAGGGTCGCGGTGGCGCCGAGCGAGGTGAGGTAGTCCTGGTTGGCGGGGCCGGCGGTGGCGATGACCCGTGCTCCGCGGGCGGTGGCGAGCTGGACCGCCAGGGTTCCGACCGCTCCGGCCGCGCCGTGCATCAGCACGGTCTCCCCTGCGGCGACGCCGAGCAGGTTCAGGACCCGCTCAGCTGTTTCGCCCGCCACCGGCAGCGCGACCGCGTGCTGCCAGTCGAGGCCGGGGGGCTTGGGGGCCACGATGGTGGCCAGCGCGTGCTCGGCGTACGAGCCGGTGTCCGACCAGCCCAGCACCTCGTCACCCACCTGCACGTCCCGCACACCCTCACCCAGGGCGTCCACCACGCCGGCGAGCTCGCCACCGGGGACGGCGGGGAGCGGCGTGGGGAACACGGCCTCCATCGCCCCGGAGCGGATCTTGCCGTCCAGCGCGTTCAGCCCGGCCGCCTTGACGCGGACGCGGATCTGCCCGGGGCCGGGCTGCGGGACCTCGATGTCCGCCTCGCGCAGCACTTCCGTGCCTCCGAAACGGTCGAACAGGATGGCTTTCATGACTACTCCTCTCGTGCCACCACCCGGTTAGGTGGCTAGACACATAATCACCGTAACAGTAAACATGTGGCTAGCCAAGTATTTGCTGCCGCTCGGGCCGCGCAAGATCGGTCACGGTCGCGTCGGTCTCCTCGGGGCGGCGGCCGAGGCGGGAGGCGCCCGCCGGAGCGCGCCTTGCACCGCCAAGGGCTACCTCGACTGGAAGCTGGACTACCGGGCCGGCCAGACCCTGGCGGTCCGCGGCTCCCTTTTGGTTCAGGGCCCGGGTCGGCTAGTGCCGTGACCGGAAACGATCACCGGAGTGGTGTTGATCGTCCTCGCGCCGGTTGGATGTGACGACGCATCTGTTCGGGGCGGGAGGTGGGATGGCGCAGCTGGTCAGGGTCCGGCGGTTGTCGGACGCGGAGGGGCAGAAGCTGCAGCGGATTGTGCGCCGCGGCAGCGCGAACACGGTCCGCTATCGGCGGGCGATGATCGTGCTGGCTTCGGCCGGCGAAGCAGCGTCCCGGTCATCGCCCGGCTCGTGCAGGCCGACGAGGACACCGTCCGCGATGTGGTCCACAAGTTCAACGAGACAGGGCTGGCCTGTCTGGACCCTCGATGGGCGGGCGGCCGTCCCCCGCCTGCTCGAACGTGACGACGAGGAGCTTCGTCATCCAGACGGCCACCACCCGCCCCAGTCTGCTCGGTCTGCCGTTCACGCGCTGGTCGGTGCGGAAACTTGCCGCCTACCTGCGCAGAGCCCCGGGACGGTGCATACGCATCGGCCGGGAGACCCTGCGGTGCTCAATCCCGCGGCCTGAGCGCCGCGCTGTGACCGTCGGCGATCTGAGACGAGCGGCCTCGCCGCAGGAACAAGTCCCGTCAGGGCTTTTCGGGCTTGCGGGCCAGCAGGCAGGCGTGCGGTCTGTTCACCCGTCCGCCGGGCTCCTGCTCCAGCCTCGCGGTGACGAGGAGTCCGGCCTGCTCCAGCAGGCCGGTCATGCGGTTCAGGGGCAGGAGATACGACTCGTAGGACACCGGATGGCCATAGCCCTGGGTCGGCTGCAGCCGTTCATCGCCGACATAGTCTCCCCAGAGCAGGTAGCCGCCGGGCGCGAGCGTGCGGTGGAACTCGGCGAACACATCCGGCAGCCACTGCGGGGGCGTGTGGTGGGTGGAGTACCAGGCCAGGATGCCGCCGAGCTCGTCGTCCCTCATCTCCAGCGCGGTCATCGAGCCCTCGGTGAACCGCAGGCTCGGATAGGCCTGCCGGGCCAGCCCGATCATCTTCGGCGACAGATCGACACCGAAGACGGACACCCCCAGCCCGGCCAGGTGCGCCGTCACGCGGCCGGGGCCGCATCCCAGGTCCGCGACCGGCCCCAGACCGGCCGTCCGCACGAGTTCGGCGAACCCCGCCAGCATCCCGCGTGACAGCGGGTCCATCGCGGCGGGAGGCGGGACGCGTTCGACGTAATCGGCGGCGACCGTGTCGTACGACTCGCGCACGGCGGTCAGAAAGGAGGGCTCAGCCATGCGGGGGACCCTAGACCAGAGAACTGACAGGCCGTGATTTTGGTCAGGCCGCGGTCTCGATGGGGGCATGACTGATTGTTGATCTTCTTCTCGTTCGAGGTCCGCGCAAAGCGTCGCTCGAATGAGGAGGCCGTGGCTGCCCGTGAAGACGTCGGCTCGACCTGGTCCCTTCCCTCAACTCACCCGTACGGCCAGTCGGCTGATCAGGCAGTTCGTCGGCCGGCCGGTCAGTCAGCGGGCAGGCCGAACCAGCGCAGGAGCACGGGTCGTGCGTCGGCGGGGGCGTCCTCGGGCCCGCGGGCATAGCGAGCGAGCAGGGCCAGATAGTCGTCATGGAACGCGCCCAGCTCAGCCTTCGTGAGGTGGATGAGGCTGCGTGAACCCCGCATCCAGCCTTCGGACTCCGCCTGTCCGGCGGTGAACTGCCGGGCGAGCTCGACGTCCTCCTCCATCCTCATACGGTCCAGCTCGGCCGACATGGCGCGCTCGGCCTCCGTCAGCTCGCCCTGAGGCGGTCTGCGGATGTCGAGGCCGCGCACCCCGCGCCACCAGCGCTCCCGCCCGGTGGAGCGCTCGGGGATGTCCTCGATGAGGCCACTGCGCTCCAGCATGCGCAGGTGGTAGCTGAGCGTCCCGGTGTTCTCGCCGAGGGCGGCGGCCAGGGTGGTTGAGGTGGCCGGGCCCGCTGCGCCGAGGTGGCGCAGGATACGCAGGCGCAGGGGATGTGCGAGGGCCTTGAGCACCTCGGGGCTGTCGACGGTGCGCCGGCCTGCGGCTTCCGCTCTGCGCTCTTTCGTCATGGCGGCAGTCTATCCAGATAGCAGCATTTTCTCTGCAGACCTTCCTCTGCAGAGAAATCTCTGCAATGCTGGGGCGTATGACGCCGAACCGAGTGACCTTGAATCGCACAGGCCGCCGCTTCACAAGTGCTGCTGCGGGGGCCCTACTTGCCGGACTCGCCCTGGGCGCCGCGCCCGCGCACGGAACTGAACGGGCCGCGGACCTGCCCGAGTTCGACTTCTCCGCCTGCCCGACCGTCGATGAGCTGCCCGCGGGTGCGGACCCCGGGACCTGGCGCTGCGAGGTCATGCACGCCACGGGGCATCTGCGCATGGGCGCCGTCGACGAGCCGCTCACCGAACCTATGAAGATCACCTTCGCGGAAGGCCGTGTGGACGGTGAATTCCGCCAGGTCTTCGGGGAGATGACCGCTGCGCCAATCCGGGTGGGAGGCACCCCGTTGACCCTGACTCCGCAGTACGGTGGCTACGCGGACTTCCTGTCCGACGACACCCGGCGCGGCGAGTTCGACATCACGTTCGCCATAGGCTTGACGTACGGACCACCGGCCCTGCCGTGGTCGGGCTGCTCGGTGGGCAGCGATGAGGACGCGGTCCACCTGGTGCTCAAGGACACCGATCCCACCCGGGTGATATCCAAGGACCCCTTGGTCGCCGCCTTCGGTGCCCAGGACGCGGAGTTCGCCGCCCCGGGCACCAGCGGCTGCGGCCCCCTGAGCCGCGCGCTCGACCGGGCCCTGGGCCTGCCGGCCGCGGCGGGGGCGAACGCCTTCGACATGGATGTGACGGTGGCCATCCGGCCCTACATGTAGACGGGTTCGGAGAGGTGAAGTGGCTCAGGCCGCGTGAACCTCGGAGCGTGCTACGAGGTGGCCGCGCTCGAAGCGGGCTCCGGCCCGGACGAGGGTGACGAACGGAGATGCGTTCACGGCCCGCGAGCGGACTGGGCGGACTCGGACGAGCTTGAAGACCATCGCGAGGACCGCCGTGCGGGAGCCGGCGCCCCTTCGTGACCCTCGTCCGTAGCCGCACCGTCGCGAAGATCGACTCGATGGTTGGTACCCGGCGATCCCGACCGCGCGGCCGAGGTCATCGTCACCCTCCCCGACGCCTCAGGCCGCCGCGGATCGGGCTACCGCCTCACCGCTGGCGCGGTACTCACTGCGGCGCACGTGATCGACGGCCACTCAGAGGTCACCGTCAGGTTCAATGCCGACAGTGATGACGAGTGGACTGCCGCGGCGACTGTCGCGTGGTCCTCGGCTGAGGAGGACGCCGCCGTCCTCGCCATCACGCCCCGGCCCAAGGAACTGGCCTCGCGCGGCGTCGTATTCGGTCGGGTGGCAGACGTTGACGCCGAGACGGCCTGCAGCATCCTCGGCTTCCCCCGGTTCAAGCTACGCGACACCGATTCACAGGCGAGCAGCGACGCGGGTGCGTACCGCGACTCCTGCCACCGGGTCGGTCACATCCCCGCTTTGTCCCACCGCCGACAGGGGCCTTTTGAAATCCGTGTCGCGCCGCCTGAGTACGACGCAGATCCGGCGCGGTATCTCAACGGGGAACGTCACCTGGCGGCTCACCTGGCTCTGCCTCCTCGAGGACTGTCACCGCTGCCGCGGCCCGTGCCCATCACTGGGAAATTGCTGCGCTCGCACCTGCCCCAGTCCTTACACTCTCGGTAGGCGTCCGCCCCAAGTGGCCGGTACGCCCTACGTGTTCCGAGTTCAGATTCGAGGGGAGGCCGACAGTGCGTACCGCCATCGCTGTCGTCGCCCCCTGGACACGGTTCGACGTGATCCTCGTGTCTTCGTGAGCCCGGTGCCCGCTGCGCGGCCGGCACTGGAGATTGCGGTCGAAGACCATCGCTGAACCCTGCCCCGGCCGTCCGGCTCCTGGTGGCCGTCTGCGGCCCGCCGCAGGGCCGCTTTCCTCGGGCTTCGTCCGTGCTATCGCGCTGCCTCTTCACCACTGACGACACACAAAGAAGGGCCTTAAGGCCGTGCGTACCGACCTCACACTCCGCGCGCTCCAAGCCGTCCGCAACCTTGGCATCCTCGCCCACGTGGACGCAGGCAAGACCACCGTGACGGAGCGGATCCTGTTCCTGACCGGCGCCGTCCACAAGCGGGGCGAGGTGCACGAGGGCACCACCGTCACCGACTTCGACTCCCAGGAACGCGACCGGGGCATCACCATCTTCGCGGCGGCGGTCAGCTGCGACTGGGACGGACACCGGATAAACCTCATCGACACCCCGGGACACGTGGACTTCGCCGACGAGGTGACACGCTCGCTGCGGATCCTGGACGGCGCGGTGGCGGTGTTCGACGCCGTCGCCGGCGTCGAACCGCAGAGCGAGGCGGTGTGGCGGGAGGCCGACCGGCACCAAGTTGCGCGCCTGGCGTTCGTGAACAAGATGGACCGGGCGGGCGCCTGCCTGGACACGGCAGTCGCCTCGATCCGGGAACGGCTGGGCACCATCCCCCTGGTGGTGCAGTTGCCGATCGGCCGCGAGGAGGGGTTCGAGGGCGTCGTCGACCTGGTCCGGATGCAGGCCGTGGTGTGGACCTGGGATACCGGCGCGTACGAGGAACGCCCGGTGCCCGAGGACTTGCGCGCAGAGGCGCTGCGGCGGCGCCGGGCGCTGGACGAGGCTGTCGCCGAACTGCACCCGCGGGCGCTGGAGGAGTACTGCGCCGGCGGCGCCCTCTCGCAGACGACCCTGCTCACGGCGCTGCGCGAACTGACCGGCACGGGTGAGGCCGTGGTGGTGCTGTGCGGTTCGGCGTACCGCAACCGTGGCATCGAGCCGTTGCTGGAGGCAGTGGTGGCGTATCTGCCGTCGCCGGCGGACGTGCCCGCCGTGCGCGGCACGGTCGACGGAACCGAACAGGAGCGTGCCGCCGATCCCACGGCACCCCTGGCCGCGCTCGCCTTCAAGGTGCACGCGGCGCCCACCGGCCGGATGACGTACCTGCGGATCTATTCGGGCGTGCTGCGCAAGGGGGACACGGTGCTGGACATGGGCGCCCGGCGCACCGAACGGGTCGGCCGGATCCTGCGGGTGCAGGCCGACCGGCACACCGAGACAGACCTGGCCGTGGCCGGGGACATCGTCGCCGTGATCGGTCCGAAGTCCGCGCGTGCCGGTACGACGTTGTGCGCCCCCTCGGCGCCGCTCGTGCTGGAACCGCCCGGCACGGCCGACCCGGTGGTGTCGGTGGCCGTCGAGGCCCGACTCGGCCAGGAAACCGACCGGCTGGCATCGGCGCTGGCCCGGCTGGCAGAGGAGGATCCGTCGCTGGTGGTGCGGACCGATCCGGAGACCGGCCAGACCCTGCTGTCAGGTCTGGGCGAGCTGCACCTGGAGGTGGCGGTGGAGAAACTGCGCCGCGACCGGGGCCTTGAGGTTTCGGTCGGCCGCCCGCAGGTGTCGTACCGGGAGACCGTGGTCCGCGGGGTGACGGGGCTGGTGTACCGGCACGTCAAGCAGGACGGCGGCGCCGGGCAGTTCGCCCATGTGGTGCTGGATGTCGAGCCGTTGGACGCTGCGGACGGCGAGACCGGCTTCGCGTTCCGTTCGACGGTGGTCGGCGGCCGGGTCCCGCGGGAGTTCGTCCGAGCGGTGGAGGCCGGTTGCCGGGACGCGCTGACGGAGGGTCCACTGGGCGGTCATCCGGTGACCGGCGTGCGGGTCACGCTCACCGACGGAGCCACGCACAGCAAGGACTCCTCGGAGCTTGCGTTCCGTGCCGCCGGCCGACTCGGACTGCGCGAAGCCCTGCGGGCCTGCGTGCTGCGGCTGCTGGAGCCGGTCGCCGAGGTGACGGTGACCGTGCCCGAGGACTTCGTGGGGGCGGTCCTGGGCGATCTTGCGGCGCGCCGCGCACGGGTGTCGGCGTCGGCGACACGCGGCACTACGGCGGTGGTGACCGCCACCGTGCCGCTGGCCGAACTGTTCGGATACGCCTCCCGCCTGCGCGGACGCACCCAGGGCCGGGGCACATTCACCACCCGTCCGGCGGGCTACGCGGAGGTTCCACAGGGCCTGACAGCGGGGGCGACGGGACGGTAGCCCGCCGATGAACCGGCCCCGCACTTGTGAGGAGTGCGGGACCGGCTCACTAGCACCGACGCGCTTGTACGGCCTTCCGCCGTCGCCGCGCTGTGGGCCGTCGACGGTGACCTGGCCGAAGTCCTGCCACTCCTGCTCGGTCTCCTCGACGACCGCATCACCTTCCGCATCGGTGACGCGGCAGACCTGCTCGGCGAGATAGGCCCACCCGCCTACGGCGTCCTGCCACGCCTGCGCGACCTCCTGACGCACGACTACGAATGGGTTCGGGTGCCTTGCGCGGCAGCGCTCTGGGAGATCGGCGGCGAGGCCGAGGCACCGGCCGTCCTGGACACCCTGCTCCAGGCCATGACCCAGAACCCCGCGACGGGCACGGCGATCACTCCCTGCCGACCACCACCTGCCCTCGTACAGCAGGCGCAGCGCCACACCCTCCGACACCAGCAATCCCTCTCCCGCTGCACACAGTCGCCAACAGAATGAGATGCCAGGAACTCCGGCCCCAGCGCGTCGTCGGCCTCGGCGCCGCGTCGGCCTTTCGGTATCTCGGCCAGCAGCCGGGCACGGTGCCGGTGATGCGTGCGACCTCGTCCTGGTAGACGGCGAGAGCGAGCGCTTCGCGGGTGGGGAAGTTGCGGTACCCGCGTGACCGGACCCGCGCCCCGGAGTCCTCCCACGTGGCTCCGGCAGTCGTATGGTTCGGGGTGATTTATGGTGACTCAAGGAGTATGCCCCTACCGGAGGTGCAATGATGCGCGCCGCGGCAGCGATCGTCTCCCTGGCTGTCAGCGTGGCGCTCATCGTCGCGACAGCGGCGTGTGACCAGGGCGGGTCGGAATCGTCGGGCGTCCAGTACGGCGACTGCCCGGTCTCGGGGAATTACGGGGAGTTTCACCTGTCACCCGAGACGGCGGGTGCCCTGACGGTCAGAACGACCCTGCCCGCGCCCGGCTGGTGGAACGGCGATACCCCGGAATCCGTCAAGAGCGGCTACGAGTACTGCATGGCCGCCAACATCGCATACCGGTCCGGACTCGACCGGGTGAAGGTGGAGAACGCGCCCTTCCCGGAGGTCGTGTCAGGCCGGACCAAGGACTTCGATCTGGCCCTGGCGCAGATCACGATCACCCCGGAACGGAGCAAGGTCGCCGAGTTCTCCCCGCCCTACCTCTCCTCGACCCTGGGAGTGTTGATCAGGGACGGTGAGAAGATCAACGAAGACAACATCCGTGACGTCCGTATCGGAGTGGCCGAGGGCACCTCGGGCGAGGAGTTCGTCGAGAACCGCCTCAAGCCGACCAAGCCCGTCACCGCCTTTCCCAACGACCCGGCGATGGTCACGGCGCTGGAGGAGGGCCGGATCGACGCGGTCGTCCACGACACGACGATTCTGCTGGCGTATCCCCAGAAGCAGGAAGGCAGGGTGCGCCTCGTGGGCCAGTACCGGACCGGCCAGGGTTACGGCGCCCTGTACCCGAAGGGGTCACCTGACAAGGACGAGCTGGACCGGATCATCAGGCAGCTGATCGACGACGGGACGCTCGCCAAACTGTCGGCCGTCTATCTCGGGGCTGCGTTCGGCCAGGACCCGGCCAAGATCCCGTACCTCAGGGTCGACGACGGCTCCTGAATGCTCCGGGCGTGCGCGCACCCACGCTCGCGCGACGGTCCGGGTTCCTTCGCGCTTCACAGTTCCGCCATGAGCAGACCGCTGAGGTCCCCGGCGGCTCCGGCACCGAGTACCTGCTCAGCCCAGATGATCTTCCCGCGGTCGGTGTACCGGGTTCCCCAGCGGCGGGACAGCTGCGCGACGAGAAACAGACCACGGCCCCCCTCGTCGGTGAAGGTGGCGCGGCGCAGGTGCGGGGAGGTGCTGCTGCCGTCGGCGACCTCGCAGATCAGGCTGTCGCGGTCGTGCAGCAGTCGCAGACGGATGGGGCTCTTTCCGTACCGGATGGCGTTCGTGACCAGTTCGCTGAGGATCAGCTCGGTCGTGAAGGCGGCCTCGCCGAGCCCCCAGGCTGCCAGCCTGCGGGTGGCCTCGGCGCGGACTCGGGGGACGGCCGCGGGGTCGTCGGGCACCTCCCACTCCGCGACCTGCTCCGGGTCGAGCAGCCGGGTGCGTGCGACGAGCAGGGCGACATCGTCATTCGACCTGGTGCGCAGCATCGCGTCGAGCACCGCCCGGCAGGTGTCGTCCGGGGAGGCGCCGTCCGTATGGGCGAGCGCCTCCCTCAGCATGCCGAGCCCGATGTCGATGTCGCGGTCCCGGGTCTCGACCAGGCCGTCGGTGTAGAGGACCAGTCGGCTGTTGGCGGCCAGCCGGAGGTCGGCCGTCTCGACCGGCAGACCTCCTCCCGCGCCGAGTGGCGGGGCGACGGGGATGTCGGGGAAGGTCACGGAGCCGTCGGGCGAGACCAGCGCCGGACCGGGATGACCGGCCCGGGCGAGAACGCACCGCCCGGAGACCGGATCGTAGACCGCATACAGGCAGGTGGCACCGGTGACCGTATCGGTCTTGCCCTGGGCTGCCGCGTCCTGGTCGATCTGGGTGATCAGTTCGTCCAGGTGCGCGACAAGCTCGTCCGGAGGCAGGTCCAGGGCGGCGAAATTGTGCACTGCGGTCCTCAGACGACCCATCGTCGCGGCGGCGTGCAGACCGTGTCCGACGACGTCGCCGACCACCAGGGCCACCCGGGCCCCCGGCAGCGGGATGACGTCGTACCAGTCGCCGCCGACTCCCGCCTGGGCGGGCAGGTACCGGTGCCCGACCTCCAAGGCGGACACCTCGGGGAGTGCGCCGGGCAGCAGGCTGCGCTGGAGGGTGACGGCCGTGGTGTGCTCGCGGGTGTAGCGGCGCGCGTTGTCGATGCACACGGCAGTCCGGGCGGCGAGTTCCTCGGCGGGGGACAGGTCGTCCGACTCGAAGGGATCCTGCTCCGAACGCCAGAACTCCACGACCCCGAGCAATTGGCCTCGGGCCTGGAGCGGCACCGAGATCATGGAGTGGATACCGTAGGTGATGACTTTCTGGGCCCGCTCCGGGTTCTGGGCCCGCCATCGGTCGGCCGTGTCGAGGTGCGCCACCAGGACCGGCCGGCCGGTGGTCATACCGATGGCCACGGGGTTGTCGGGTGCGTAGCGCATATGCGTCCCGACGGGGTAAAGGGGCGCATCCTCCCGGATGCCCGCGGCTGCGATGCGGCGCATGTCCAAACGCGGCCCCGTCGGTTCATCACCGAGCAGCACGGGCTCCACCAGTTCGACGGTGGCGAAGTCGGCGAAGCGCGGGACCGCCACCTCGGTCAGCTCCTCGGCGGTGCGCTTCATGTCGAGGGTGGTACCGATCCGTGTGCTGGCCTCGTAGAGCAGCTGCAGGCGTCCGCCGGCCACGTCCGCTCGGCCCGCGAGGGCGCGCAGCTCCGTGGTGTCCCGCAGGGTGGCCACGCTGCCCCCCTTCGGGCCCACCGGCCGCACGTTGACCGCGAGCAGGATGTCCCCGGCCAGGAAGACCTTGTCCGTGGCCGCCCGGCCCGATCCCAGCAGTCCGGCCAGGGCCGGGCTCAGCCCGAGGTCGGTGACCGGCCTGCCCTCGGCCTTCGGCGGCAGTGCGAGCAGTCGGCGCGCCTCGTCGTTGACCAGCAGCAGCCTTCCGTCACCGTCCAGAATGATCACGCCTTCACGGACCGCGTGCAGCACGGCGTCGTGGTGCTCGTACATGCGGGTCATCTCCACGGGGTCCAGGCCCCGGGTCTGGCGCCGCAAGCGCCCGCTGACCAGTGCCGACCCACCGGCGGCCAACAGCAGCGCGACACCGCCGGCGGCGAAGACCACCGGAAGTTGCTCCTGCACCACACTGGTCACCTTGTCCACCGTGACGCCCACGGTGACGAGGCCGACCGCGGTCCCGTTCTCGTCGAAGACGGCCACCGTCGAGTCGACCGCCTTGCCCAGACTGCTGTCGAATGTGGTCTGGTGGGGCTCGCCTTCGAGCGCCTCGCCGTAGGAGGTGGAGACGTGCTTCCCGATCTGGTCCGGGTCCGGGTGGGTCCACCGGAACCCGTACGGGCTCAGCGCTACGACGTAGTCGACGCCGGTCTCCTTGCGTACCGCCTCGGCACGGGGCTGGAGTGCCGCCGTCGGGTCATCGCTCGTCATCGCCTCCGCGGTGCCGGAGGCGTTCGCGAACGCCTCGGCCGCCACCAGTGACCGGTCGCCGGCCTCCTGGATCGCACGGTTGCGGTCCTGGATCACGAGCGCCACCACGGCCGTGGCGATGAGCACCAGGACGACCACCAGTTGCAACAGGAAGACCTGACCGGCGACGCTGCGCGGCTTCAGCAACGACAGCACACGTCGGCCGGCCGAATGGTGACGGGCCTCCGGGCCGGATTCCGGCGGCCCGGCCTTCGGCGGCACTCGGTCGCCCCGTCGGCTCGCCAGGACGTATCGCCCAAGTCTGCCCATTTTCTCAGTATCAGTGACCGGCCCGGCGGGCGCGGCTCAGGACGGGCCCGCCGGGCCGGTGCCGCGGCAAGCGGGGGAGTCGTCCGTATACGGACCCGGCGGCGGACACGGCGCAGCATCCCGGTCCCGCACCCGGCGGCCCGCCCAGGCCCGAAGCGAACCGGACCGAATCGCGATCCGCGCAACATGGATGCGGCCGGAGCTTAACGCGCCGCCGAAGGGGCTGCTCTGGTCGTACGGCCGCGCCTGCTCGCCCTGCCGGATGGGGTGGTCGCAGGCATGCCGACGCCGGTCAGCGTCTCGTCGTGTTCGCACAAAGCCGACAGCGACCGCGAGCCAGCGGGCGTGGACGACCGCCTTCGTCAACGGCCCCTGGACGGCGCCCCGCTTCCGGCGTGCCTCATCCCCGCAGACGAGCGCGCAACACCTCGACGAAGGGCGGCACGTCGCGCCGGCCAACCCTGCGTCCGGCAGCGGCTCGTGGAGTGCTGGCGGGCGCGGGTGAACGTTCGTCGTGGAGCCGTGTTCCGAGGGCGAGGCGGGGGCGGTCAAGTACAGGGGCGGACCGTGTCGCGGTGGGAGGGCAGCACTGTGTGGCGGGCGCTGTGCTTTGACGCTGGCGGCGCTGGTGGTCGTGGTCAGAAGAGATCCTGCTGCAGCAGATCACGCAATCGCCGCAGTGTGCGGCGGCGGGTTTGCGCCCGGGCGAGGACCAGCCCTGCGGCGGTGGTGATGAGGGCGAGGCCGGCCAGGGCAGTGGTCAGTGTCGGCATCGTGGTGCCGCGTGCTGCACCCAGAGCGGTCCCAGCGACTGCCGTCACTGTGCTCACCGCGAGTGCGAGCCGGGCTGCCCACACCTGGTCGTGTGCGTACAGCGGTCGGCGCCTGCTCACGACCCAGCCGACGGCGATCAGTCCGGAGAAGGCTGCATGGGTGCGTGCGGGCAGCAGCTGCGGCTTCCTGTGCCCAGCGTCAGGACGTTCCAGGCGTGGTGGAAGGTGTTCTGGACGACCATGTTGTTCGCGGGTGCCCCGGCGGCGATGCCGGCGAAATCGCCGGGGTAGCGCTGGGCCTCCATGAGGCCTCACGGCCGCCGTCGGAGCAGCCGGTGAAGTAGGAGTAGGCGGGCGCTTGCCGTAGAACTTGGTGATGAGCGCCTTGTCGACCTGCGAGGTGACGTGCACGCCCCGGTAGGCGAAGTCGATCTGCGCCTGTGGGTTGTTCAGCGCCCAGAAGCCGTCGTTCAGGCCTTGGTGGCCACCCATGTCGGTGGTGGCGCGGGCGACGCTGCCGTCCTTGACGACCAGGTAGGTGGACGCCTGGCCGTAGTTGATGCTCGCGCTGCCGCACAGGCCGCCGCAGCCGGTCTGGACGCAGCGCTGCGTCCAGCCGTTGACCGGGAAGGCGCAGGGCAACGGTGTTCGCCGGGGCGATGCTTCCGCGCACTTCGCAGTAGGGCGCCGACGCTCCGGTGGTCACGACTTTCGCGGAGGAGATTGTCACCGGGGCGTCGGGTGACGCCGTCGAGGTCGAGGCCCAGCACGCTCGCGCAGTCCATCACGGAAGCACCGCGGGCAGATCCACCAGGCCGTCCGCCGTGACCGTGAGGCGCGAGGTCTCCGCGCTGCTCGCGGAACTCGCACTCGTGGGGGTACGAGGACGGCCGTGAGCATCGCCGCCGTTGCCGCGCCGGCGGCTGCGGCCGCTCTCGTGCGACTGCGGACCAAGGATCAACGTCGTGGCTCGCCACTGCGGCTGATATCAGGCAAAGGCGTTCGGAGGCGGACGGGAACGTCACCTGGGGCCGACCAGTCGGCCCGTATCGCAGTGAACTCGGGCCGGAGCGGTCCCTGTTGATGGTCTCGGGCGGCGCGGCCACCACCACTGACGGGGTGGGGGTTTATCCGGGGGGCGCTGGGGCATTCGTTGTGTGCCTGAGTGGCCGTGGGAAGGAGGCTGCGGGCACGGTGGGACCCGTGCCCGCAGCCTCAACGTCCGTGCCAGGCATGCCGTTTGTGGTTTCACTCTCCGACCTCACCTGCCGGTGGCAGCTGTTCGTCGGGCACGACGTTCACCGCGGCCTCCTCCGCCCCCGTCGCCGCACCCTCGGTGGCGTCTGTCCGCGCGCCCTCGTCCGGCGCCGTCACGTCGGGTACCTCCTGCTCCAGCCTCTCGTCGAGGGACTCGCCCTCGTGTTGCTCGGACGCCGTGGTGCCTGCTTTGGTGACACTCATCGGCTCGTCCGGCGGGGAGTAGCCCTCGTCGAGCATGTCGTCGTACGTGCGCTCGTCCACCGCGTCCTGAAGGTCCAGTGGAGCGGCGTCCTCCTGCTCTTCGTTGGTCCCCGTGGGCTGATAGACGTCGTCCGCCATGCTCGCCTCGCTCATCTTCGGCTCCTGGGGTCGGTGGTCGGTTTCCGCGCCGCGGGGGGCGCAGGCCGGGTTCCCCTCAGTCCTGGTGGAAACCCGCCGACGTCTTCGGTGGCCCCTTCGGGCCTGGTCACAGCGCCAGTGACAGCGCGAAGGCGACGAAGAACGCCGCGCACAGTACGACCACGATCATGATGATGATCAGCGGGCCTTTGGCCCAGCCCTTCGCCGGGTTGTACGTCTCCTGCGGTCCCGCCCAGGGCGTGCTGCCCTCGGCGGGCGGCGTCTCGCCGGCCGGCACGCCCCCGCCGGGCTCCAGACCGGGAGTACTGCGGGGGTCCGGATCAGGATTCTTCTCGTTCATTTCTCGTGCCTCTCCATGTGGAGACCGCGATCCTCGGCTCCCGGGGGACAAGGCCTTGCGGTCGCCGCGTACCCGCACCTGAGGACTCCAAGAGTCTGCATCGGTCGTCTCTCGTCCGTGCCTGCCTCCCAAGGCCTCACATGACGCAGGTCACGGTGAATGCAGGAGATGCTTCGTCAAGCGGGTCAGGCGGGGCTCGACCACGATGCGGTCCGCCGGGCCGGAAGCCGGGGCTCCACCCGAGGACTACTCCCATCTCGTGTTCGTCTGTGGTCCGCTGCACGGGCCGCAGATCGCAGAGCTGCATCAGCGGTTCGAGCACTGCGTACGGATCGCCGTGGGTGTCTCCGTCATCGACGCCGGCAGCCCGGCCGTCACCGGGTTCCACCGGGTGCTGGCGCGGGACGCCCCAGGCGCCGGGCCCCACTCCGGACCTGGCGGCCCGCGCTCCCGCCCCACCCGTCGTCGGGGTGATGCTCACCCACGGCCAGCGCGAGTACGGCGCACGCCGACCGCACGCGCGGGTCGCCGACGAGGTAGCACGCTGGCTGTCCGACCGGGACTGTGCCCGCCTGGAGCTGGAGACCCGGCTCGACGTGCACGACTGGCGGCTGAGTACGACAACTGCCCAGTTGGAGGCCGTGCTTTCGCGGCTCGACCTGGTCGTAACCGACCGGCTTCACGGCATGGTGCTCGCTCTGCGGGCGGGAGTTCCCGCGGTGGCCGTCGACCCGGTCGAGGGCGGCGCGCAGGTGACGGCGCAGGCACGCGTCTGCGGCTGGCCCGCGTTGGTGCCCGCCGAACGGCTCGACGCGTCGGCGCTGGATCATTGGTGGGACTGGTGCGCGACCTCCGGCCGCGACCTCGCCCAGGAGATCGGTGTCAGGTTCCGACGGGGTGGCACATCGGACTGCGCGGACGGCCTTCTCCGAGCTCTTGCCGACGATGCACGCCCATCCTCCCGAAGCGCCCCACCTGTGGGTCGACGACCGCGCCCGACGTTTCTCGGGGCTGCGAACGGACACTCGGTGGGGAGCATGAGCCCTATGGGGCGAAGGAAACAACCGGACCGCGACGGTCCGGACGCAGAAAGTGGATGAACCGCCGTGACTGTGGAAGCCAGGAAGACGCCCGCCGTCCGTCGAGACGAAACGGGCTGGGCGAGGGCACGCCGTGTGCGTGAGCAGAGCATACGTACCTGCGAGCGTGCGACGATCGACGGCGACACGGGTCAGATGCGGCGTGGGGAGGACTGGAACGTCGTGCGGGGCGAGGACTGAGGCACTGTCACATCGGACGGTCGCCCGATGGTGTTGCTCGTTCAGCGGTGATCCTCGTTCCGGAGCATGCGCACGACGGCTCGTTCAGGGAGGCATGCGTGGCGGAGTTGCCGTAGACGTCCTGCTCACCCAGATGTGGCAGCACCGCGGCGATCGTCACTCCCTCCTCCCACCACTGGAGACCCGCGACTGGCCCCGCAACTGACCTACATCTGGCTCCCACACTCACTAACGAAGCCACCGGCGCCGTGTTCAAGCCCGGCACCTGCAACAACAACGACCCCTGGACCGGCACCACTTCACTCAAGCCGGCCGGCGTCTGGATCCGCGACCGGATCAGGACGCCGGACTCCTTCCCCACGAGCTGAGCAGGGCAGGACCCCACTGGCGGAGCCGGAGGCCGACAACGGACCTCCGGCTCCGCCCACCGCTCGTGGCGTAACCTCGGTTGTCCACCCACCGTCGACCGCCCCGAGAGGTACGTCTGTCATGTCCGGCCCCCAGTCCGTGGACCGTGCCCTGGCCTTGCTCGACGCGGTGGCCGATGCTGCGGGGCCGGTGAGCGCGAAGGCACTGGCGCGACGGGTGGGCTGCTCGCTGTCGACGGCGTACCACCTGCTGGGGCCGCTGACGGAACGCGGTCACCTGGTGCGAGGACCGCGCGGATACGCGCTCGGCCCCCGTGTACCCGCCCTGCACCGCTCCTTCCAGCGCCAGCTGGGTGTCCACAGCGCGGTCGGCACCCTGCTGTCGCAGGTGCGGCGGGCCACCGGTGCGGAGACGTACTTCACCGCGTACAGCGACGGACGTATCACCGTCGTCGACACCACGGCACCGCCCGCGGATGACGGGCACCCCTTCCCACCCGGCCCCGAGACCCGGGCCCACGCCACCGCACACGGCAAGGTGCTGCTGGCGCAGCTGCCGCGGGCGGCACGCCGCCGCTATCTGACCGACCACGGGATGGCCCGGTTCACGGCGCGCACGATCACGGACGCGGAGCGCTTCGAGTCGGAGGTGACGGGTGTACGCCACCGCGGCGTGGCCGTCTCCGTCGGCGAGGCCGACCCGCACTACACCTGCGTTGCGGTGCCGCTGCCCGGCACCCCCGGCCGGGCGCTGTCCGTCTCCCTGCCGCGCGCCGCGTTCCTGCGCCGCCGCGACGAGGTGACCGGTGCCCTCGCCCTCGCCGCGACCGCGTTTCCGACGGTGCCGGAATGACACCCGCTCCGTCTGGCCGGGGTCGGCGGTACGCTCCAGGGTGGAGGCATGATCTTCATTGCCGTACGATTCACTGTCCGGCCTGATTCCGCTGACACGTGGCTGTCGCTGGTCGGGCCCTTCACCGAAGCCACCCGCGCCGAGCCGGGGAACGTCTTCTTCGACTGGTCGCGCAGTGTCGACGCCCCGAACAGGTTCACCCTGCTGGAGGCTTTCACGGACGAGGCCGCGGGTGCCGCCCACGTCGGGTCCGAGCACTTCAGGGCCGGGCTGGCCGCGATGGCCGGTGCCATCGCCGAGACCCCCGAGATCATCAACGTGAACGTGCCCGACCAGCACGGATGGGGCGCGATGGCCGAGCTGTCACCACAGGGCTGAGGCCCCGGCCCCGGGTTGGCCCCCGCGTGC
Organism: Streptomyces cupreus; assembly: GCF_014257025.1. Classification (GTDB taxonomy): domain Bacteria; phylum Actinomycetota; class Actinomycetes; order Streptomycetales; family Streptomycetaceae; genus Streptomyces; species Streptomyces cupreus. Next base: position 32,627 of record NZ_JACMSF010000047.1, on the reverse strand, counting down.
CGGGAGTCCGCCCCGCGGCCGGGTCAGTCGCCCTGCGGCCGGCGGATGTCCCCCGTGCCGAGTGTGATCACGGGGCCTGCGCCGGACCGCGACCGCCAAGCTCGACCTGGTCGACTTCGGACGCAACCCGCAGGCCCGTCAGTTCGGCCGGTACGGCACGCTCAACGTCCGCTACGGCAAGGCCAAGGAGGGCCGGCCGCCGCGGCGCCGGAACGTCTTGTCGGTGATGGACTGGACCGTCGAGGCAGTGGCTGACTACGTGGAGAACGTCCGCCCGCGCTTCGGATTCCCCGCCCATCCCGCTCTGTGGATCACCGAACGAGGTGGCCGCCTCCGGCCAGGCTCGATCAACGACCGGTTCGAGGCATTCCGAGACGCCCTTGGCTTGCCGAAAGAGCTGGTCCCGCACTCCTTGCGGCATTCGTACGCCACGCATCTGACCGAGGGCGGGGTGGACCGACGCTTCGTCCGGCTTCTCTTGATAGTCGGACCGATCGAGCGCTACCTGGCCTACCTGACCGACATCGAGCGGTCACCCAACACGGTCAAGGCACACGCGCACGATCTGAAGGACTGGTTCGTCTTCCTCGACCGGCGCGGCCTGGACTGGCGCGAGGTCCGGCTGGGGCGAGTTCGTCGCCTGGCTCCGGCTGCCGCCTGCGGGCTGGAATGGCGGTGTGACGCTGCTGCCCTCGGCGAAGCATCACTGCGGGGTCACCACGGTCAACCGGAAGCTGTCCGCGGTCAGCGGTCTGTACGTCTTCCACGCCCGTCACGGTGTGGACCTCGGCGATCTCGTCATCGAGTTGCAGCCGGTCCGCGCCCGCCGCATGGGCCGGAAGCCGTTCTTGTATCACCTGGCCGGCGGCCAGCCGGAGTGGCGCCGCACGATCAAGCTGAAGACACCCCGCACACATCGCGAAGGTGACCGGCCGCGGTGGGTGCGGGCTTGGCGCGCGCTTCCGTCGGCCGGTCCCCCGCCTCCGTCAGCGAGTGTCACCTCTCTCGGCCCGTCCCCAGGTCGCCGTCCCCGTGCATCCCAGGCCGCCTCAAGCCCGCCCATGCGCCTCCTGCGACCGTCGTGCCAGCGCATCGATGACCACGGCGGCGAACAGCACCCCACCCGTGATCATGAACTGGACGGCGGTGGGGGTGTCCGTGATCACCATGCCGGAGGCGATCGACTGGATGACCAGCATGCCCAGCACCGCGGACCAGGTCGTACCCCGTCCGCCGAAGAGGCTGGTGCCGCCGATGACGGCCGCCGCGATGGCGTTGAGCAGCAGCAGACCAGAGCCCGCGCCCTGACTCACCGAGGTGATGCGCGAGGCCAGGAAGAGACCGCCGATCGCGGCCATGGTGCCGGAGACGGCGAGTACGGCGGTCTGCACACCCGTCACATTGAGGCTGGCGCGACGGGTCGCCTCGATGCTGCCGCCGAGCGCGTAAACCTGACGCCCGTAGTGCGTGCGGCGCAGCACGATGTCGAGGCCGGCCACCACCACGAGGAGGATCAGCAGGGCGAGCGGCAGCCCCTGGAACCGGTTGAGCAGGTACGCGGCGGTGAACGCCACCGCCGCGAGCACCGCCGTACGCACGACGATTACCCGGAACGAGCGGTGCGGCATGCCCACCGCCATGCGTCGCCGCCGGCCGTGGTGGGACACGAGGAAGACCAGGCCCGTGGCGACCGCCGCCACGCTGTAGGCGGCGGCGTCGTTGGTGAAGTAGTGGCTCGTCAGCTTGGCGACGAGCCCGTTCTCGTCGAGGTTGACGGTGCCGCTGGTCCCCAGGATGTAGAGCATGAGGCCGTTGAAGGTCAGCAGCCCCGCGAGGGTGACGACGAAGGCCGGCACCCGGGTCTTGGCGACGGAGTAGCCCTGCACCGTCCCCGCCACGGTGCCGGAGAGCACCGCGAGGACGAGGGCGAGCCATTCGGGCACGCCGTGGTTCACGTTCAGAACGGCGAAGAGGGCGGCAGCGAGGCCGCTGATCGAGCCGACCGACAGGTCCAGTTCACCGATCAGCAGCACGAAGACGATGCCGACGGCGATCAGGCCCGTACCCACGATGTCCACGCTGAGATTGGACAGGTTCCGGGGTGACAGGAAGCTGTCGTTGAGGGACTGGAAGGTGATCCAGACGGCCGCGAGGACCAGGACGACCGGGAGCGAGCCCAGCTCTCCCGCGCTGAGCTTGCGCCGCAGGACCACGACGCCGCCTTCGATGACCTGGGCGAGGGCCGCCGCGCGGGGCGGCCGGCGGGTCTTGGTGGTGGGCGCGGGGGGTGCGGCCCGCGTGCCGTCGGCCTCGCTGTGCATCCCGTTCACCACCCTGCCTCCTGGTGGGCCATCCGGCGGGGCACGTTCTCTGTGGCGCCGGTGATGGAGGCGATGATCTGTTCCTGGGGCGCGGTGTTCACGTCGAAGAAGCCGTTGTTGCGGCCGAGCCGCAGCACGGCGGCCCGGTCCGCCAGAGCCTTGACATCGCCCATGTTGTGGCTGATCAGCAGCACTGCGAGGCCGCGGTCGCGGAGCTGGTCCACGAGGTCGAGGACCTCGCTGGTCTGCTCGAACCCCAGCGCGGCGGTCGGTTCGTCCAGGAGGAGGATCCGCGGGTCGCCGAGGAGCGAGCGGGCGATGGCGACCGTCTGCCGCTGGCCGCTGGACAGTGAGACGACGGGGGCGCGCAGATCTGGGACCCCCCTGGTCAGACGCTCCAGCAGCTGACTGGTGCGACGCTCCATCTCGACCTCGTCGAGGAAACCGAATCTGCGGATCTCCCGGCCGAGGAAGAGATTGCCCACCACGTCGAGGTTCCCGCACAGCGCGAGGTCCTGGTAGACGGTGGCGATGCCCAGGTCCCGGGCGTCGTGCGGGCGCCTGATCTGGACCGGACTGCCCTCCCACTCGATGACGCCCTTGTCCGCCGGGGTGACTCCGGAGATCACCTTGACCAGGGTCGACTTGCCGGCGCCGTTGTCGCCCAGCAGTGCGACGACCTGCCCCGCGCGGAGCTCCAGCTCGATGTCGGTGAGGACCTCGACGACCCCGAAGCGCTTGCACACGCCGCGCAGTGCCAGCAAGGGGGGACTCGCCACGAACACCATCTCCTTCCCACGACCGGTCCGGCGGCGGGACCGCCCGGTCAGGTGAGTCCGGCCCTGGCGCAGGCGGCGTCGAGTTGCGGGGTGCAGATCTGCCGGATCGTGTACACACCGTCCTTCACCAGGGTGTCCTCGATGGTCTCGACGGTCACGGACACAGGGGTGAGCAGAACTGCCGGGACCGTGCTCCCCGTGCTGGTCCGCACCGTGTCCTCGGCGACCCGGTCGAGGCTCTCGTTGCGGGCCGCGGCCACGGCCAGCGCGGCACCGGCGGAGGCCTCGGGCGCGAAGGGCTTGTAGACGGTCATGTACTGCTCGCCGGCCACGATCCGCTGCACGGCTCCGAGCTCGGCGTCCTGTCCGGTGATCGGGGGCAGCGGGTCGACCTTGTTGGCCTTGAGGGCGGAGATGCTGCCGGCCGCGAGGCCGTCGTTGGCGGCGTAGACCCCGTCGATGTTGTCGGCGCCGAGCGCGGAGATGGCGCCGGACATGTTCATGTGGGCCACCTCGGTCCGCCACTGGCGGGTGTCGTACTGCTTGGAGATCTCGACCTTGCCCTCGAGCTCGGACAGGGCGCCCTTCTTGAACGACACCGCGTTGGGGTCGCTGGGGTCGCCGTTCATCATGACGATTCGCTTGTCGGCCGCCCCGTCGCCCATGGCCCGCAGCAGCGCCCTGCCCTGGAGCCTGCCGACCTCCTCGCCGTCGAAGGAGGCGTAACCGGAGATGGGGCCCTCGGCGAGACGGTCGTAGGCGATGACGGGGATGCCCGCCTCGTCCGCCTTCGCGACCGTGGGGCGCAGTGAGCGGGAGTCGACGGCCACGAGCACGATGGCGTCGACGCCCTCGGCGATCATCGAGTCCATCTGGGCCTGCTGGATGGCCACGTCGCTCTTGGCGTTGGCGTGCTCAACCTCGCAGTCCGCGCACAGCTCCTTGATCTGTTGGTCGAGCAGCGGCCTGTCGTTCGTCTCCCAGCGGGCTGTGGTGGCGTCCGGCAGCAGTACACCGATCCTCGGCCCGTTCCCCTCGCCGGAGTCGTTCCCTCCGCCGTCTCCGCAGGCCGCGAGCGCAGCGGCCGTGGCGGCCGCGATCACGGCGACGGCCGCCCCCCGTACGCAGGCCTTCATGCGAGAGACCTCCCTTTCCGTGACCTCGCGGGGTGAGGAGGGCGTCAACGACGAACAGTCGGGATGCCGACGCCGAACATCACGGCGACCATGCTGGGTGAGATTAGGGAACATAGTGTGCTAAAAGCGTCAAGACGACTATGTCGCAAGTGTGGCACCGGGTGCGTTGAACTGCGAACGGTGCCGGTGCGGGGTCCGATCGGTGCCTGATTCATTCTGACCTGTCAGCTTCGATCCCATATGAGACGCTGGTAGCGGAGCGCCCTGATCTCAGTCTGTCGGCACCTGTGGCCTGGGACGGAGGAAGGTGCGGACATGCCTCATGACGGCCGTGCCCGGACCGGCGTCTCACAGCTGCGGGCATCTCAGGCCGGGGCCGCGGGCACCGGTTCATCGCCTCCGGAGCGCGCTGCCACCCCGGGGGAGCGGGCCCTGGCGTTCGCCGGAGCGGCACTGGCGGCTGTCTACGTGCCCGGCGCCGGGGGTGAGGAGCTCCGGCTGGCGGAGACGGCCGGAGCCGGAGCTGCCCAGTACGGCCTGCCGGAGCTGCTGCCCCTGTCCGGCGGCTCACCCGCGGCGGAAGCCCTCCGCACCGACCGGCCGCTGTGGCTGAACGCGGCGGCCCTTGCTGCCTACGAGGGCGGGCCGACACCGCCGGTGGCGTCACTCGGTGCCCTGCCCCTGATGGCAGAGGGCAGACGGCTGGGCTGCCTCGTCGTGGTGGGGGCATCCGCGGACGGATTCGACGCCGAGCAGCGGCGCTTCCTGGAGCGGTACGCCGACGCGGTCGCCAACCAGCTCCGGGCGGGGGCCGATCGCCCCGAACCACCGGCGCCGCTGGCCCCCGCCCAGCGAGCGCTGCGCGTCGGCTCCTTCGTCCTGGAGCCGGACACCGGCGTGATCGACGCGGACGAGACGCTGCTCGAGTTGGTCGGCATCACCCCGGCCGACTTCGACGGCAAGGCGGACACCCTGCTCGCGAACGCCCTCCCGGAGGACATGCACGCGCTGATGTCGGTCCTGGAGCCGTCCACCCCCGAGTCCGCCCGGCGCGAGCTGGAGTTCCGGGTCCGCCACCCCACGGGCGAGGTGCGCTGGCTGAGTCTGAGGTGCCGGATGGCGCCGAGCGCCGACGACCGGCCGCAACAGGTACTGGGCGTGGTGACGGCGACCTCACCGCAGCGCCGCAGCGCCGACGACGTGTCCCGGATCCAGTGGCTGACCGCCGCACTCGACGACGCCGCGACGGTCCAGGACGTCGCCCGCGTGGTCGTCACCGCACTGCGCGAACCGCTCGCCGCCGACCGGGTGGCGCTCGCCGAACTGCGCGAGGACCGGCTGGTGGTCATCGTGCTCGACCCGCCGCAGCCCGCCGCCTGGCCGGAGATCTGGCGTACCGAGTGGCGCTCCGAGTGGCCCGACGCCCCGGTCCGCGCCCTGCCCACCCTCCAACTGGCCCTGCGGGACGGGAGGATGGACCTGTGGCCCGCCGGCACGGCCCTCGAACCGGGGCTCGCGGGGATCGGCGCCGGAGGCCTGGCTGTGCTGCCGCTGCCCGCCAAGGGCGCAGTCGTCGGCGTGTGCCTGGTCGGCTGGGACCAGCCGCACGAGTTCGCCACCGAGGAGCGGTCCGTGCTCACCGCGACTGCCGCCCTGGTCGGACAGGCCCTCGAGCGGGCGCATGCGTACGACGCCGAGCAGGAGCTCGCGACGCTGCTCCAGCGCAGCCTGCTGCCCCGGCGCCTGCCCGAACTGCCCGGCGGGACAGCCGTCGCCCGCTATCTGCCCGCCCGGCGCGGGCTCCAGGTCGGCGGCGACTGGTACGACGTCATCGTCATCTCCGAGGACCGGGTCGCCCTGGTCATCGGCGACGTGCAGGGACACAGCGCCGGCGCCGCGACGATCATGGGCCAGATGCGCACCGCGGTCCGGGCGTACGCGGTGGAGGGCCACCCGCCGGACGTCGTCGTCTCCCACGCCAACCGGCTGCTCGTCGGCATGGAGACCGACCTCTTCGCCACCTGCTGCTACGTCGAACTGGACATGGAGGAGGGCAACGCCCTGTTCGTGCGGGCCGGGCACCTCTCCCCGCTGGTCCGCCACCCCGACGGCACCACCGAGGAGGTGCAGGTCGAGGGAGGGCTCCCGCTGGGCGTCCTCGCCGAGGCGGAGTTCCCGATGACCGCCGTGGCACTGACCCCTGGCACGGTGCTCGCCCTGGTCACCGACGGCCTCGTCGAGGCTGCCGATCTGCCCCTGGACGAGGGGATGGACCGGACCCGCGCCGCGCTCGCCGCGGCCGACCCGGCCGACACCGGGCGGATGGCCGACGACCTGCTCGGCGACGAGGGCCGCCGCGAGGACGACGTCGCGTTGTTGCTGCTGCGCTACGACGGCATGACCGCCCGGCCGATCCGGGCCGGCTGGGAGGTGTGGCGGCTGCCCGACGCAGTCATGCACGCCCGCCGTTTCACCGCGCGCACACTGCGCCGGTGGCAGGTAGCGGAAGCGGCAGACGGGGTTCTGCTGGTCGTGTCCGAACTGGTCACCAACGCCCTGGTCCACACACAGGGCTCGGTCCGCCTCGACCTGATCCTGCGCGGGGACCTGGTGCGCGTGAGCGTGACCGACGGCTCTCCGCGGGCGCCTGCCAAACCGGTGATCGTGGACTGGGAGTCGACCGGTGGCCGGGGCCTGCTGCTGGTCGAGGCGATGTCGGAGTCCTTCGGCTCCGTGCCGGTGGCCGGCGGCAAGCAGGTGTGGAGCGAGATCCGCGTGCCACGGCCCGAGCCGACGCCCGCGGACTCGGTGCCCCGAACGGACATAGGGGGCCTGCTGTGAGCATCCGTACCCGTACGCGGCACATCGTCGCGGCGCTCGTCGCCGGACTCATGACGATGTCCCTGGTCGCCTGCGGGGGAGAAGACGAGGCGGGCACGGACAGCTACACGATCGGCCTGCTGTTGCCGAACCGGGTGACCCCTCGCTGGGAGAAGTGGGACAAGCCGCTGATCGAGCAGCGGCTGAAGGAGCTGTGTCCTGGCTGCACCTTGGTGTACGCCAACGCCGGGGGCGACGTGGACAGGCAACGGCAACAGATGGCCTCCATGATCACCAAGGGGGTCAGGGTCCTGATCCTCGACCCCGCCGACAGCAAGGCGATGCGCTCCTCGGTCCAGGAGGCGCACAACGCGGGTGCCTCGGTCGTCGCCTATGACCGGCTGGCCGAAGGACCGATCTCGGGCTATGTCAGTTTCGACGGCGCGCAGGTCGGCAGGCTCCAGGGCGAGGCGCTGCTGAAGGCTATGGGGGGCGGCGGGAGCGTGGTCATGATGAACGGCGACCCGGTCAGCGCCAACGCGACATGGTTCCGCAAGGGCGCGATGTCCGTCATCGAGGGCAAGCTGAAGATCGTCAGGTCGTACGACACCGTGGCCTGGAGCACCGACAACGCCCACGCCAATATGTCCGCCGCCATCGCCGCCCTGGGCTCGGACCGGATCGGCGGCGTCCTGGCAGCCAACGACTCCATCGCCACAGGAGTCATTTCCGCCTTCAAGACGGCCGGCGTCAGGAAGCTTCCCCCCGTCACCGGTCAGGACGCCGACCTCGACGCCGTACAGCGCATAGTCAAGGGCGAGCAGTACATGACGGTGTACAAACCGTTCGCGGCGGAAGCCGCTGCGGTCGCCGATATGGCCGTCGCCCTGGGGCGTGGCGAGGACGTCCGCGATACGACGGCCACGACGACGGTGGACAGCGCCACCACCGAGGACATCCCGGCCGTACTGCTCACGCCGAGAGCGGTGACGGTCGGCGACATCAAGCAGACGCTGGTCAAGGACGGCGTCTACACCATCGAGCAGATCTGCACCCGAAAGCTCCGCCCCGCCTGCGCCCAGGCCGGACTCTCCCCGTGACGGGCCCGCGAAGCCGGACCGGCGGACGACCGAAGCGGCGGACGGCCGAGGCGGCAGTCGGGCGGCGGAACGCGTCCGCCGCCCGCCGCCCCCTGGGGCGTCTCCGCCTCAGGGCAACTCGGCCCGTGCCGGGCTGTCGTCGAGGAAGCCTCCCGACTGGTGCTGCCACAGCTTCGCGTAGGCGCCCTCCGCCGCGAGCAACTCGTCGTGGGTGCCCTCCTCGACGATCCGTCCGCGGTCGAGGACGACGAGCCGGTCCATGGTGGCGAGCGTGCTCAGCCGGTGTGCTACCACGAGCGCCGTCCGCCCCTCCATCAGCCGCCACAGCGCCTCCTGGACCAGGATCTCGCTCTCGGAGTCCAGGGCACTGGTGGCCTCGTCGAGCAGCAGGATCGGCGCGTCGCGCAGGATCGCCCGGGCGAGGGCGACCCGCTGGCGCTGCCCGCGCGGGTCTCTCGCGGATGGAGACGGCATCCTTGATCTGCGAACGTCATTGCCCGGAAACGGTGTTGTGGATGTTTCGCTGGTCGGGCGGCCTGATCGCAAGTGCTGCTGCAGTGCCTTGGCCAGCACCCTGCGGGCCTGCATGAACAGGGACTTGTAGATCGTCTCGTGGCTGATCCGCATCGCTGAGCCGGGCGGGTAGCTCTTCGCCAGGTGGCCGGCGATCTGTTCCTGCGCCCAGTCCTGCGCCGGCTTCTCCGCCACCAGTTCCCGCAGCTGGCTGGTTCACGGCCAGCAGGCACGGTTTGGGGCAGTCGCGCGCGGTCCCAGGCACGGTCCTCGGCGTCAACGGCCCGGTAGCGCCGGGGCCCTTGTTCCGCGCGATTTCCCGGCTGATCGAAGCGGCTCGCCCCAGAGTGCGGGCAATCTCGCGCATCGAGTCACCGCGGGCCAGACCGCGCGAGATCTGCTCGCGTTCCGCCGGCGTGAGATGGCAGGACCGCCGACGCCGAACCGGCGGAACGTACCCGCCGTTGGACTTGAGGATCGTGAAGATCGAACCCGGAGGGCGTCCCAGTGCCCGGGATATCTCGCTGATCGACTCACCTGCTTTCCAGCGGCCCCACAGCTCCAGCTTCTGCGCATCCGACATGCCCGGACGCCCCAACCTCGCCATCCAACACCTCCGGTACTTGTTCTACCTGGGGTGTTGCGTTGATCGATTGAGTCCACCGTGGCTCGCTTGAGGATGTCGACGTCCTCGCGCAGCCGGCGGTTCTCCCGCCGCAGCGCTGCCAGTTCCTCACGTTCGCTGCTGGTCAGGCCGTCCCGCTCGCTCGCGTCGACTTCGGCCCGCTTGACCCAGTCACGCACCGCGGTCTCCGTCAGATTGCCCGCTGCGGATCTCGTCGAGCTTCTCCGCAAACGTCTTCCTCTCCGGGATCAGCTGGTCGCGTGCGCTGCGCTGGTTTTTGTCGCCCTGGTCCTTGAATGCCCCGGTGCAGAGGAATTCGAATTCCTCGCGGGCGAGTTCGTCGAAAAGGAGCGCGGCTGCCGGCGACGGACCCGGTCCGACTTCGTTGACGTGTGGAACGAAGCGAATCCATCGGCGGCGTCCTCCTCGAGGCCCGGACGCCGGGCCCCGGACCTCGGTCACGGTCGTCACCAATGCCACGGTCGTCCCCAATGCTCCGAAATCGCCGACGAGTTCGTCGTGCGCCGCCACGCGAAGACCTTCGTTGTGCCGTCGGCCTGACCCGTCCGTCTGGCTCGCCACTCGGCGAACACCGGCTCGACAGAGCCCACCGGGCGTCGGACACAGCACTGCGATACGGGCGCCGAGAAATCACGAGCCCTGCGACGACCCACCCACGCCCTGGTCACCCGACCCGATCGAACCTCCCGCAACCCAGATCAGATGTCCTCTTCGGGCCATGCCGACCGAATAACAACGCATGTCCGTAGGTCAGAGCACCGTCGGGACTGTATCGGTTCGGCTGCCATATGGCCTCCAACCTGCATCATTGCCATGCCATTACCATGTCTTGATCACAGAGACAACCTCTTCCCTTCTCTGCGTGGCTGGTTATGATCGGCGTCCCTCTGCTCCCACCGAAGCCACGTGCAAGTCGTCCCAAGCCACCCAGGCTGGGCCAGGCCGGTGGATCGCGCCCCGCTTTCCCGCACCGAGGACTGATGGCTGCCGTAGAACCCGCAGGACCGCGAGAACTGTCGAACACCCGTCGGCGGCGTACTGTGCGCCTTCGTACGCTGCTCATCTGGCTGGCGGTGGTGCCCATCGTGGCGATGGGTGCCCAGGTCTTCGTGACCGCTCATGGGTTGCTGGGGCAGTCCGAGCATCTGCGCGAAGATGTGACGGGCGCTGAGCGCATCGGCGTCCCCGTGCACAGGCTCATCGGCGAGATGCAGGCCGAACGGACGATGACGGCCGCGCGGTGGGCAGGTGCTTCCGTGTCCGGAGACGACCTGCGAAGCCGGCGGGCGGCCACCGACCGAGCTGCGGCCGAATTCCGGCGGTCATCGGCCACCGGTCCTGCGGAGTCCGAGCAGGCAGCCCGTCATCTACTCGAGGTGAAAGAAGGCCTGGAGGACCTGGATGCACACCGGGAGCGCGCTGATGCCCACAGCGGCGGCGTCGACGGGGCGATCGCCTATTACACCAACCTGATCAACCAGATGATCGGTGTCTACCAGGAACAGGCGTTCAGCCACACGCAGGATGCCGATCTCGCTGAGGAGAGCCGACCGCTCTTCGCGATGTTGTCGGCCTCGGAAATGCTGGCGCGCCAGGACACGATCCTTGCGCTTGCCGGCCCGTCCAGGGAACTGGCCTTCTCAAGGTTCGGAGAATTCATCAACGCCGTGGGAGCTCACCGGTACTTGTATGACACTTCGGTCCTGCCGTATCTGCCCGCCGAAGAAAGAGAGCGCTTCGAGCAGGTCACCAGCTCGCAGGCGTGGCAGACGAAGACCCGTATCGAGAACGCTGTCGTGTCCGATCACCAGGACATCGCCTCCGGGGTGAAGCTGCCCGGAGAGGTCAGCGGCTGGAGGGCCGCACATGAGAAGTTCGCGGCGCAATTGCACAAGCTTACTGTCGATAAGTCGCGGAGCGTGCTCGCTCAGGCGAGCCACGAGGCGGACGAGCTCGAGGAAGAGGTCTACTGGCTGGTCGCGGGAAGCAGCGGCGCACTGTTCATTGTTGCGGCCGTCGTCGTCTTCACCACCCGCTCGGTGCTTCGCCGCCTGAACGGTCTGCACGAACGCACGGTGACCGTCGCAGAGGAGACGCTGCCGAAGGTGGTCGCCCAACTTCAGCAGGGCAAGCCCGTCGACGCCGACGCGCTGCCGACGGTCGGCGGGGATCAGGACGAGGTCGGCCGTATCAGCGATGCATTCGCCCGCGTCGTCGCCGTATCCGTCGACGGTCACAGGCAGCTGGCGGCCGAGCGTCAGGGCTTCGGCATGTTCGCCGCGGGGATCGCCTCACGCACCGGAAACCTGGTGAGCCGTCAGTTGACGCTCACCGAAGAACTCCAGGACTCCTGTGGCCACGACGAAGCGCTGCTCGCCCAGCTGATGCGCTCCGACCAGTTGACGGTGGGCATGCGGCGACAGATCGAGAACCTGCTCATCCTCGCGGGCGGTGAGATCCCCGACCCGCACACCGAGCCGATGCGCGTCGCCGACCTGCTGCGTGAAGCCGCCGCGGAGGTCGAGGACTTCCGGCGGATCGAGCGGCAGTCCCTGGACGAGGTCAGCGTGGAACCGCAGGTGATCAGCCAGATCAGCCACCTGCTGGCCGAGCTCCTGGACAACGCCACCCGGTTCTCGCCTCCGAGGTCGAAGGTCGTCATCCGAGCCGAGCTGGTGGCTGACGGGCTGTCGGTCGAGATCGAGGACCGTGGCCCGCGGGTGACCCCCGCGAGCTACGAGGAGATGAACAGCCGCCTGCGGTCCGCGCCGCCGTACGCGGTCCTCGCGGAGAACGCACACAGGCTGGGCCTCTTCGTGGTCGGCCACCTCGCCCAGCAGCTACAGGCAGCGGTCACGCTGCGCAGGTCGGTGTACGGCGGAACATCGGCCGTGGTGGTCTTCCCCAAGGATCTCCTCGTACCGACCCATCAGGAACCGTCGCGCGATTCGGCACAGTCGGCACAGTCGGCTCTCGAGCAGCCGAGCCCCGCACCCTCGGGCCCCCCACCCACGAGCCACGCACTACGCCGGCGGGAGGAACGCAAGCCCGAGCTGGTTCTGCATGTGGGATCCGGGCTGCCGGTCCGCCGGACACACGAGCGGTCTCAGGAGACCGTAGAACCGGTTCGTGCCCTGGCACACGAGGGAGGCTCCCCGCCGCCCCTTCCCGAACGTGTGCCGCAGACCCACATGGCCGAGCAACTCCGCAAGCCACGTACACCGGAAGTGACGGTCACTCAGGATGCTGCGACGCCTGAAGAAGTGGCCGATGCCTGGGCCGACTACGAACACGGAACCCAGACAGTGGAAGACGAGCTCCGACAGGATCAGCCATGACGACGCCATCGAACGACATGATCTACAGCGTCCTGGACAACAACCTGAGCAGGATCGCCGGCATCCAGGGCGCCGTGCTCCTTTCCAACGACGGGATCAAGCTCAGCTCGTACCTGCTGGACCAGCCACAGGCCGAACGCATGGCCGCGGCGTCCTCCGGCATAGCGGCCACGATGAAGGCGATATCGAGGGAGGTCGGTGGGGGTCGGGTGATTCGCCAGCTGGTCGAGATGGACGACAGGTATCTCTGCATCGTCGGCTGCGGGCAGGGCAGCACACTCATCGTCGTCACCTCCCGCAAGGCAAGGCTCGGGGAACTGGGCGGAGAGGCCGTGCGGACCGCGCAGGCGCTCGGTGAGTGGCTCGGCACACCTGAGCGCAGCGAGGTGCCCACGTCGTAATGGCGCACGATCCGCAGCACGCAGGCCGTCGCCGGACGCGGCTGTACGCCTTGACCGACGGCCGTACAAGTGCTCCGCACACCGTCCTGACCATGGACACCACCATCACGGCGGCGATCACCACGGACGACCACAGTGGCCTGCCCACCGAGTGGCGGGCCATCCTGTCCATGTGCCCGCCACCTCATGGGCAGGCTGTCGCCGAGATCGCGGCCAGGATGCACATGCGCCTCACTCCGATGACACTTCTTCTCGGGGAACTCGCAGACCGCGGGCTGGTCCATCACCGGCTGCCGCTGGCGGAGTCCGAGACCACCAATGTCCACCTGCTCATGAGAATCAGGGACAACCTTGCCCGAATTTGACGTCCCCTCCCAGGAAGCCGCCCCCGTCAAGATCCTCATCGCCGGGGGATTCGGCGTCGGCAAGACGACCCTGGTCGAGACGGTCTCCGAGATCGAGCCGCTGCGCACGGAGGAGCGGCTGACGGCCGCAGGCGTCGGCGTCGACGACCTGGACGGCATCGAGTCCAAGACCGTGACCACCGTGGCGATGGACTTCGGCCGGATCACCCTCGACGACGCCGGCGTTGTCCTCTACCTGTTCGGCACACCGGGCCAGGAACGTTTCTGGTTCATGTGGGACGACCTGCTGGCCGGGGCTCTCGGGGCGATCGTGCTGGTCGACACACGACGCCTGGACCGCAGCTTCCCGGCCGTCGACTTCTTCGAGAGCCGCGGACTGCCGTTCGTGGTCGGCGCGAACTGCTTCCACGGCGAACAGCCGTACTCCGCCGAGGAGATCAGAGGGGCGCTTCATCTGCGCGACCCGAACACGCCGCTCCTCATGCTCGACGCCCGCTGCCGCGATGACGTCCGGGGCGCCCTCCTCTCACTCCTCGACATGCTCATCGCCAAGGCAGGGACCGCGGCACCCGTCTGATACCGGCGGTGGGTACGGTGGTCCTGGGCGCGTGCGGCCGTGTGGCACGAGGCAGGGTCACAGCCGCCGATCAGCCCCGGAATGGCCCGAACGAGCAGGGAACCACGCCTACTTGCCCCTGAAAAAGGGTTTGGGCTGGTGACGGGGCTGGTGCTGCGGGACGGCGTTGTGTCGCTGGTCTCTCGGCGGTATGTCCCTCACCGGCTGAGGACGGCCATCCGCTGGAGGTTGTAGGCGAAGATCCCTAGTCCGGCCCAGACCTCGGGCACGAAGGGCTGGAGGCGGGGCGAGATGATCCACCATCACCACCAGCAACCGGTCGGCCCGATCGCCCCGGGCCATGCGGTCTCGGAACTCGCTGAGCACGGAGAAGTCGAAACCCGGATCATCAAGATCCATCGCGAGACAGTACTTCCAGTCCAGTCGGCACCGGACCGCCTCGGCGGCCTGCCGATCGGTCAGGTTCTCCGCATACTGCAGCACTGACACCATCGCCAGCCGCGCCGGCGACAGACCCCGCCGCCCATCGGCCGGGAACCAGTCGGCGAAGTCATCGTCCACGAACAGCTCGTCCAACCGGTCCCGTACCCACATCGCCGGCGTGCCCCGCGGATTACTCGCCCGCGCCATCCGGACCGTCAGCGCCGGAATCGACCGCCCTGAACCCACACCCATCGACACCGCGGCCACCCCTTCGACCGCTCGATCCGCCCCGCGCCACCAGCGCAGCACACCCCAGAACCCAACAGCAAGACCCCGCGGAGCCTCACACCGCCGACCGAGGATCACCAACAGCATCCCGAATGTGGGACAGGGCCGTTGATTAGACACTCCCCGGCAAGGACAACCTGCCACCAGTAGATCAAGCATGGTGGGAGAACCACCGGCGCCTCCTGGAGCGCGTGGCACGGGATGTAGGTAACGGCTGATCTCGCCCTGCTGGTGTGGGCGCGTTCGGCTTGTGCTTTGGTGTGGGCGAGGAGGTAGGACTCGGTCCCAGTCTGGATGATGGCCCCATTGAAGGTGAGCCGGTCGACGATGGCCGCGCAGAGCCGGGGGTAAGTAAGGTTTTCGTCCACCCGGGGAAGTGCCCGGCTCCCCGCTGCACGTACTGCTCGGCTTCCTAGTCGTGGTCACCGTGTTCGTGACCCTCTGGTTTTGCCACTTCCACCGCGGCCCCCTGGAGTGGCTGCTCGGCAAGGCGACCAAGGCCGCGGAGCTCGTCCGGTGAGCGGCCCGGCAGGCGGCCGCTGGGAGCCCTGGCTCATGACGGCGGCCACCCTCGCGGCCTGCCTGCCGTCGTAAGGCAACCCCGGACAGCGCTGGCCCCTCATACCAGTCGAACCGGCCGGTACTCGGAGAGGAGCGTCTGTTGGCCCGTCAGTTGTCCCGCCGGAAGTTCGTGGTCTACTCGCTCGCGGCGTCCACGTTGACCGTCGCCGCGCCGCTCGGCTGTGACCCGTCGACGGCGGAAGGCATCGAGCCCACCGCGGCGGACAGGCGCCGACCGTCCGACGTCCTGGTGACCGGCACCGACGAGGAGATGCTGGTCCTCGAAGTCACCGCCGCCAACAAGGTCGTCGTACGGCTGCCGCGCGTCGAGGTCGGCCAGGGCGTCACGACGGCGGTCGCCATGATGATCGCCGAGGAGCTGGACGCCCGGCTCGTCGACGTCGACATCCCGCTCGCCGAGGCCCGCACCAAGGGGAACCAGTACACCGGCGGTTCGAACTCGGTAAGTTCGCTGTACGGTCCTGCCCGGCAGCTGGCCGCCACCGCGCGCGCCAAACTGGTGACCGCGGCCGCGAGACGGTGGCACGTCCCCGCGCGGTCCCTGCGCACCCGGGACACGCGGGTGATCGCCCCGGACGGGCGTTCGGCCACCTTCGGCTCCCTGACCGCGAGCGCCGCCCGCATTCATCGGCCGTCCGTGTCGAGCAGACCAAAGCCGGCGTCCCGGCACCGTGTGATCGGGCGGCCCACGACCCGGATCGATGCCCGGGACATCGTCACCGGCAAGGCCACATACGCCGGAGACCTGACGGTGGCCGGGGCGAAGCCGACCGTGGTGGCCCGCCCGCCGACACTCGGCGGCACGGTTGTCTCGGTCGACGACCGGGCGGCCCGCGCGATGCCGGGCGTCCACGCGGTCGTCAAGGTCGCCGGCGGGGTCGCCGTGGTGGCGGACTCCTTCCACCACGCCTTCAAGGCCCGGGACGCCCTGCGGATCACCTGGGCGCCGGGCCCGCTCGCGTCGCTGTCCGACGCCGCGATCCGCTCGCGGCTGCGGGCGGCCGTGCCACGCCTCGGCACTGCGCCCCGGGGATCGGCGCAGACCGAGGGCGAGTTCGAGTTCGCCTTCGTCAGCCATGCCCCGATGGAGGTGCTGACCGCGGTGGCGGACGTACGTCCCGGTCGCGCCGAGATCTGGTTCTCCTCCCAGACGCCGATGGACGCTCGCGACAGCATCGCCGCGGCTGTTGGCCTGCCCACGTCGAAGGTCAGGGTCCATGTCATGCGCGGCGGCGGCTCGTTCGGCCGGCGGCTGAACTACGACGCCGCCATCGAGGCGGCCCTCATCTCGAAAGCGGCCCGCCGGCCGGTCAAGCTGATGTGGAGCCGCGCCGACGACATCCGGCACGGCAGGATGCGCCCCGCCAGCCACCACCGGATCCGGGCCAGCCATGCACGGGGAAGAGTGGTGGCCTTCGCCCACTCGATGGCGTCGGTGAGCGAGGCCTACCCAGAGTCGGGGGCGACCGCTCAGGGCGGTGTGACCCCGGCGGTCGCCCGCGCCGCAAACCCGCTGCCCAGCGACAGCGGCCTGTACAACTTCGGGCGCCTGTCCGGGAATTCGGGCTCGGTCGAGCTGGCGATCCCCCTCGGCGCCTGGCGTTCGGTGGACTCCGGGACGATGCGCACCGCCGAGGAGATCGTCGTCGACGAGGTGGCTAGGAGCCTGGGCAGGGATCCGGTCGCCTTCCGGCGTACCACGCTCAGGAACAAGTCCGTGAAAGCCGTACTCGACAAGGTCGCGACCACCGGACACTGGGGCCGGCCGCTGCCGGCCGGCCAGGCGCAGGGCGTCGCCGTCCACGAGGAGTACGGTTCCTGCGTGGCCTGCCTCGTCGAGGTCAACGCCACCGACCCGAAGAACCCCCGCGTGACCAGGGCCGTGGTGGCGGCCGACGTCGGAACGGCCGTCAATCCGCGCGGACTTGAGGCACAGCTCATGGGCACCGTGATCGACGGCATCTCCACCGTGCTCCAGGCCGGCCTCCACATCGACCGGGGAACTGTCCGCGAAAGCAGCTACGCCGACTTCCACTACGCCCGCCAGCGGCACGCCCCGCTGCACTTCGAGGTGCACCTCATACCCTCCCGGCGGGAGCCCGGCGGGGCGGGCGAACTCGGTGTCCCAGCCGCGGCCGGCGCCGTCGCCAACGCCTACGCCCGCGCGACCGGCACCAAGCCGCGTCGCTTCCCCCTCACCTTCTGATTCCGAGCCCGATTCCGAGAAGGACAGCGATGCCCTCCTATTCCTTCGTCCTCAACGGGAAGCCGGTCACCGTCGAGGCCCCCGCCGACATGCCCCTGCTGTGGGTGCTGCGCGACCTGTTGAACGTCACCGGCCCCAAGTACGGCTGCGGTGTGGGCGTCTGCCGCGCGTGTACGAGCCACCTGGACGGCGGGGAGATCCAGCCCTGTGTCGTTCCGGTCGCCGACTGCGCCGGCCGCCGGGTCACCACGATCGAAGGACTGGCCGACGGCGATACGCTGCACCCCGTGCAACAGGCCTGGCTCGACTGCGATGTCGCGCAGTGCGGATTCTGCCAGCCGGGCCAGATCATGGCAGCCGTGGCCCTGCTGAAGAAGACGCCCCGGCCGACCGACGCCGCCATCGACCGGATCGAGAACGTCTGCCGCTGCGGCACATACTCCCGGATCCGCGAAGCGATCAAGAAGGCGTCGGCGGACGGCTGACACCTCCGTGGCGTCAGCGAGGGAGGGGCGGTCGGACACTCTCCCCGGGGAACGCGGTCGGCGAGGGATCTCATGGCGCGCAGCGCGCCGGACTGGACGAAGGAATCTGCTGCGTCACCGACCATTTTTCACCTCTCGGGCGGCACGCGCTGACGCCCGCGCCGGGTGGCCGCACCTCGACCAGGGCCGGTTTCAGCACGCTGGACTTGACAGAGAAGGGCGGTGCAGCGCGAGCACATGATGGTTAACCCGGTGATCATGTGGACGATCCTCGGGAGGACCGGCGAGCGGGTTCTGGTGCTGGCTGCTCGGGCGAAGGACGCACGGAGCAGCGAGGTCCGTTGGCTGACACCGCGGGCGTTTCGCCACTGGGTTGAGGTCGGGCTGCTCGGGTACGGCGCGGACGGCGTGCCGTCACCGGGGTGGGCAGGGCGGCTTGCGGACCGCAACGCCGCCTTCGCTGATCTGCTGTTTTCCTCTGGGCTGCGGCTGACGGAGGCAGCCTCGGTGCTGACTGTGGAGGTCCCGCGTCTTCGGCTGGAGGGCGGTCGGTACTACGTGGGGCGACTCGCGCGGGTGGTGACGAAGTCGAAGCGGACGCGCACGTTCTATGCGTCCTCGGTGGTGGTGGGAGATCGAGGGATACGTCGAGTCCTCGCGCGCCCCCGGGTGGTGCGGCGTGCGCAGCCTGGGGCCGCTACGACGATGTGCCGGTGCGGCTGGTCACCCATGAGACCGGTCGGCACCGGCGCATGCTGCACTGGCGCGACTGGGACGGCGTGGGGGGCCAGACTCCGCTGGCGGAGGCGACAGTGGAGGAGCGGATGAGTTCCTACACCGAAGGCCCGGCCGGTCCGGAGCCGCTAGCGCGGAGTTCACGGCGTCGCGGTCTCGTTCCAGACTCCGGGTGAGGGCGTGGAGATGAGGTAGGTCGGCGGCGCGGGCCTGGACGATCCAGTGCGTGAGCGCGTCGGCGTTTCCTGTGTGAGGTGTCAGGAGTTGAGCGAAGCCCCGGATGAGAGTGACCAGTTGGGTCATCTCGGGGCAGGCAGCGGTGAGCTTGGCCAGGAGCTCGTGATGCTTGGCCTTGAGGTTGTCGGGCCTGGTCAGCAGCATCCGGGCGAACCTGCGCGGGGAGATGTGGCTGCGGTCGGCGTCCGCGCGGCCCTGGTTGATGTACTTGTGCAGGAGGTTCAGGCAGCCGGTGAAGCCGAGGGTCGCCGGCTCGTGCCCCGGTACTGGGACGCTCCACAGCCGTCCTATCCGGGTCCGTTCTGGAGCCTGCTGCTCCAGCGCC
Source organism: Streptomyces cupreus (assembly GCF_014257025.1). GTDB lineage: Bacteria > Actinomycetota > Actinomycetes > Streptomycetales > Streptomycetaceae > Streptomyces > Streptomyces cupreus. Next base: position 13,350 of record NZ_JACMSF010000047.1, on the reverse strand, counting down.
ACGCGACGCTGCCGGCGGCGGATTCCGAACCATCCCTGTGCGCCCTACCGCTGACCCTGCGCCCCTTTTCGTGGACAACCCCAACGCGCGAGGGCTGGGGCCCAGACATTCAAAGTGGGCGGTACGCCGTCCTGGGCGCAAGACCCCGAGTTCTACCGGTGCGCGTGCGGCGCCGATCTGGTGTACCTCTGCCAGGTACCGGAGGGTATGGAATTCGCCGTCCACCCGGGCCAACCAGAGCAGCCCTACAGCATCGGTGCCGACACCTACAGGCTCTTCCTCAGCAACGAGGCCTATCTGCTGGCTTGCCCGGCCCACTGTGACCCGGCTGCAGTCTGGCCGGTGAACCAGAACTGCAACTCGGCATCGCCGACCTACCCGGCGGACGAGCATGCCAGCCAACGCCCGTAGATCATTTACGGGACGGCGCTCAGCAACAATTCGGCGGCCAGGGTTCCCGGGTGACCGGCGCGGCCATGCGCGTCGCCCCGCCGTCCGCCTGGCAGGCCGTCGACCTGGACGGCCGAGTGGCGGTGCCGGGAACAGTTGCTCGGGTCGGCACGGTTGCATGGACCGGGGGCCAGCGCCGTGCGGGCGGGGAGCACGGAGATCACAAGGTCGTGTGCCCCACCAGGAACTGGGCCCCAGGATCGCGGCAGGCCCGCCGCGCACTGGGACCACGATGTATGTCTGCAGGAGGACTGTTTCATGCCTGACCGGCCTTTGACGCTCATGGCAGTGCACGCTCACCCCGACGACGAGGCCACCGGAACCGGAGGGGTCCTCGCGCGGTACGCGGCGGAAGGCGTCCGCACGGTTCTCGTGACGTGTACCGACGGTGGTTGCGGTGACGGACCGGGGGGTGTCAAGCCGGGCGATCCGGGACACGATCCGGCGGTGGTCGCCTTGATGCGCCGCCGGGAACTTGAGGCGAGCTGTGATGTCCTGAAGGTCAGCGATCTGGAGATGCTGGACTATGCCGACTCCGGGATGATGGGCTGGCCGAGCAACGACGCCCCCGGATCCTTCTGGCAGACCCCCGTGGAGGAAGGCGCGGCCCGGCTTGCGGAACTCATGCGGCACTATCGACCCGATGTGGTCGTCACCTACGACGAGAACGGCTTCTACGGTCACCCCGACCACATCCAGGCCCATCGCATCACGATGGCGGCGCTGGAGATGACCGCGCTGACACCGAAGGTGTACTGGACGACGATGCCCCGCTCGATGATGCAGCGGTTCGGGGAGATCATGCGCGAGTTTCATCCGGACATGCCGGAGCCGGATCCTGCCGAGGCTGCCGCGATGGCCGAGATCGGTCTGCCCGACGATGAGATCACCACGTGGGTGGACTCCACCGCGTTCAGCGGCCAGAAGTTCGACGCGCTGGCCGCGCACGCGAGTCAGGGCGAGAACATCTTCTTCCTCAAAATGGGCAAGGAGAGGTTCGGCGAGTTGATGGGCATGGAGACCTTCGTACGTGTCCAGGACGCCACCGGCGCGGCCGTACCCGAGAACGATCTCTTCGCCGGACTGCGCTGATCCGCCCATCCGACCCAGCCCGGGAAAGCGCATCGGCCGCATGGCGCGATCGAGCGAGTCACACGCCTGGGCTTGTCCGCTGCTTGCCGGGGTGTGGTTATGGAGTCAGCTGTTCGGCCTCGGGGAGGCCGCCCCGGCCTCCCCGCCGGCTCCGCAGCCGTCGGTGTCGGCAAGGACCGGGCGCTGATGGCTGCCCGGCACGTGCTCGGGCTGCGGGCGCCCCGCACCCGTGCGGAGCGGGGTGCGGCCGCGGTCGTGGCCCGCGCGGTCATCTGGCTGGGGGCGAGGCTTGTTGCGGCCGCCTGGCATGCGCCGTCCGCGGCTGGCCCTGGCTTGCCGCGGCTGCGGCCCTGGCGGCCCTCTGGGCGGGGTGGCGTCTGTGGCGTGCGGCGTGTGTACGGCGGCTGCGGGCGCGTGCCTTGGCCGGTCTGCGGCTGACGCTGGCCGAGATCGATGCCATGAACGACGAGGAGTTCGAGTACGCGCTGTGTGATCTCCTCGTCCGCGACGGCTGGACGGCGCGGCGGGTGGGCGGGCAGAAAGACCAGGCCGCCGACGTCATCGGACACGACCGCCAGCGCGGCCGGATCATCGTCCAGGCCAAGCACACCCATGTGCAGGGCAAGGTCGGTTCCTCGGTGATGTACCAGGTCAAGGAAAACCGCCCAACCGGTCCACGGCGCTGACATCGCCGTGGTCGTCACCAACGGCGCCCTCACCCGCGACGCCAGAGCCTGGGGCGAGCGGCACGGGGTGTACTGGGTCGACCGGGACCGCCTGCGTGCTTGGGCAGCGGTGGGCATCCCCCTGCATGAGGTGCTGCGTTTGCCCCGCCGGCCGAGTGCGCGCCGGGCGGCCCTGCGGCCTGCCGCCTGCGGGGATGTTTCCGAGCGGAGCCGCAGGACCCCACGGCCCAGGACCGCTGCCCGCACCCGCGGGATGTCCGTCTTCGCTGTGAGCCACTTTGGGCGAGCGGTGACCCTGCGGACGGGGTTGCCAGCTGGGCCGCGGCCTTGTCATGGGTGAACCGCTTGTGGTGCACGGGTGCGTGGGCGCCGGCCGAGGGGGTGGGCATCTGGGTGGCCCGCCGGCCAGGTGCGCGCTCATCGACCACCCGACACACTACGCAGCTCCCGGTTGCCGAGGCCCTCACCCGGCGAGCGTGTACCTGGGCCGGGTTCCGCTGTGGGTCTTCACCTGGCCTGCCGACCCGCCCGCGGGCACCGGCCGCTGTGCCGGTAGCGTCCGATCCATGATCCCCCTCGATGCGCTCGTTCGTCTCTGTCCGCCACCCGCCGATCCGCCACCCGCGGTGGACTGGGTGCAAGCCGAGCGCGTCCTCGGTACAGCGCTGCCCGCCGACTACAAGCAGCTCGTCGAGACATACGGCGACGGCATCTTCGACGAGTCGATCTGGCTGCTCGTCCCCGGTTCCGCCTACGACGACTGCGACCTGCAAGCGCAGACGGCACAACGGGACGAGATCCTGGCCGCCCTATGGGAGTTCGAGGACAAGCCCGCTGGCCTGCAGGAGGCGGGGGCGAGGGTCCTGCCGTGGGCATTCGAGGAGGGCACGGGCGCGTTCCTGTACTGGCTGGCGCGCCCCAGTCAGCACCCCGACGAGTGGTCCGTGCTCTACAACGAGGGGCGCGGCCCCCTGTGGGAGCACCACGACATGGGGTGCCTCGCCTTCCTGCTGGCGGTGCTCACGGGAACGGCGGAAACGGAGTACTTCGGTCACCTCTTCGAAGCGCTGAAGCCGACGAACCACCGCTTCACGACGGCCGAACAGACCCTTGGAACGACCGGGAGGTGATGCCCTCGGTCACTCTCGACGACCTGGCCTCGCCGCTGCCGCGCCTACAGCAGCCAGGCCCGCCATGCCTCCGGCCTGCACGGAGCCGTTCCCCGCCGTCAGGCGCGTGCTGCGCTCACCCGAGGCGATCGCCGAGGTGGAGGGCGATTCGGTCGACGGCCCGGGTGAGGGCCTTGGTGGCTCCCGATCGTGCTGCGACGGCGGAGCCTACCGTGAGGCGCCTGCACCGGACCGAGCACGTCAACCACGCCGCGCTGATTGCCTGATGGGGTGAATTGGGCAAAGGGCACCCCTACGTGATCGATGGTGCCGACAGAGTGATGCCTGTCGTCGAGGCGAGAGCCCTTCTGCCAAGGAGTTGCCCATGTCCAAGCGAAAGTGGACCACCGTCGCGCTCGTGTCGGTTCCGCTGGCCCCGTTGCTCTACTTCGGTACCGTGCAGTCGGCCTCGGCGGCCGCGTCGTGCACGCCCACCGCGCCGACGGTGACCAATCCGACGCCGAACAGCACGCGCATCGTCGCTGGCGTGACGTGCAGCGGTGCGACCGAGGACGTCGGGGTCGCCGTCGAGGTCAAGGACGCCGTCGGGAACCCGTTCGTGGTGGCCGCCTCCACCACGGATGTCTCCGCCAACGGCAGCGCGCAGCAGGTCGTCCAGGTGCCAGTCGCGGTGAGCAAGGTGTGCGTGACGGTGACGGCCGGGGGCGATCCGCAGACGCACTGCGTGCCGTGACCGTGCGGTTGTCGGGCCCGCGTCCCCTGCGGTGTGGGGGCGCGGGCCCGCCCGCGCGCTGAGGCTGCCCTTGGCCGGGGTGCGCGGCGCGTGAACGGAAATTCGGCCGACGGGTGGGATGCGAGGGGCCGCCCGCAACAGCACTACTGGGCCAGCCCGGACAGCAATTCGGGGCTGGCGCCCATGTCGGCAGGTTCGGACGGTCGGGTGAAGCCGGATCGTCCAAATGGCTCGTGCGGATGCGCATCGGGATCTTCGCCCCAAAGGATTCGGTCGTGGGATGCCCCCTGAAGTTCTCCCATGGGACACATCCCCTGCAGGCCGTGACGAAATGGCAAGGGAGCACAGATGCGAAGCGTATCCGGTGGTATCAGGTCGCCGCGGTCCGGCGGGGGCACACCACGGTGGCGGTGGTCCCTGGCGGTGGCGACTTTGGTGAGCCTTGTGCTGCTGGGGGCCCACCCGGTGACGGCGGCTAGCCAAGCCGCAGGCCAGGCTCCGAAGGTGATCGACGTGACCAAATTCGGTGCTGATCCAGCGGATAACGACCACGACGACACCGGGGCCATGCAGTTGGCGGCGGATGAGTTGTGCAAAACGGAGAATCAAGGGTCCACGCTTCGCTACCCGCGAGGCGTGTACAACGTAGACCGGGTCATCGACACCACGACCATCACCCAGGATCCCAGGATCCCAGGACCTGGACCATCCTCTACGACAAGTGCCAGAACGTGAAGATCACCGGACGCGGTGCGAGGATCGACGTCAAGGGGGAATTCACAAAGACGGCAACCAGCAAGTACCAAGGCGCAAACCTCTGGGACACAGACAAGCAACAAACCACCCCGTTCTACTTCCAGGACGCCGACGGCCTGGAGATGTCCGGGTTTGAGATCAACGGCAACGTCGAGAAGATGAAGCAGCAGGGCGTCCCGGAGGGGGACAAGATCGCCGAGAGGTCCGAGCATGGCGTCCACATCGGGGGCAGCGTCAATCACGCCAGCCAAAGCGTCAAGCTCAAAGGCCTTTACATCCATTCCATGGCCACCGATGGCATCATGGTGGGCTCCGGCAGAGATGTGGAAAACCGCCGCGTCATCAGCTCCAACAACATCCGCCAAGCCCTGACGATCGGTCAGGGGCGCAACGTCCTGGTCACCGACAGCGAGCTGCGCGATACCGGCGTGGTCGGCATCGCCCCGGACAGCTACCCCATGCACTCGCCCGCGCGGGGAGTGGACATCGAACCCGAGTGCACGCCCAAGGGGGCCGAATGGGCCGAACGCGACGAGAACGGCAACCAGATCCTCGCCTGCAACGATGAGGTGGGAATGACCGGGAACATCCTGCTCGACCGCGTCAGGGTCACCGGAAACCTCGGCGGCGGGATCGCCATGGGCCATGGGGAGGCCTCGGCAAATGTGACGGTGCGAAACTCCTTCCTGCAAAATCCTCTCGAAAAGAGTGGCGACGTCGTGGACATGGGGATCGTCGGCGGCGTTGTGGAAAACTCCACGCTCGATAGCCAAAACGGTTTCGCTCTGTGGTGCAAGACCGCGGGGGCCCGCACGCAGTTGACATCACCGGTGTGGGCTCGCTACCTACAAGACCTGGCGAGCGACCCGTCCCCCATCGCGCGAAGGGTGTACCGGCAGACCGACCCGGTCTTCTCCACCACCGTGCGAAACAGCATCATCGAAGGCCAGGGCACGAAGATCCGCTGCGAGAGCGCAACGCCCGTGCTGACGCTTGTCAACAACACGATCAGGGGCACCGTACTGGACACTCCCCCCGAGCCGGGATCAGAGAGCCCGGTCTTTCCGGCATGGGGGCACGTGATCGTGCAATCGGGCACTCCAGGCGCAGACTGCAGCGCGATTCATGCGTGGGGAAAGGAACTCACCATCGAGGGCAACGATTTCTTCATTCCTCAAGCCGCCCCCAGGGGCGGGGGCTACGGCCAGATCAGCTACTGCGGAACTAAGATCAGACTCGCCGACAACTCCTACGACACCGACATGGCAGACGCCTCGAACCCCCTGCGGGTTTACTACAACCGCGCCCAAGGCGTCGGGTCAGTTGCCGAGGATTGCTTCCCGGCCAGCGGCGCGATCATCGCCGTTGACGAAGCGGGGCAGCCTTATCCCCTCACCCCGCGGGGGACACAGAAGTGCCTTACTCTGCCTCAGCCTTGACTGCAAGGACAGCCGCCGCGGTGCGCGGCTCGTACGACACCGCGATGGAAGCGATCACCCGCTGCTGTGGGAAAGTCGTGGGCAAACGCCAGGTCGAACACCTCGTACAGGCAGCGGCGGTGGACGTGGCCGCGTTCTACGCCGCCCGCACTCCGGCGCCGCAGAGCGCAGACGTGCTGCTGGTGCTGTCCGTGGACGGCAAGGGCATCGTCATGCGCCCAGGCCATCTGCGCGAAGCCACCCGCAAGGCGGCCGAGCGTGCGAAGCGGACCTTCCGTACCCGCTTGGCCACCGGGGAGAAGGCCGGGCGCAAACGGATGGCAACCCTGGCCGCCGTCTACGACGCCACCCCGGCCGTGCGCCGCCCGCACGACATCATCGCCCCGCCCGGCGGCCGCAGCACCGCCCGCATCCCGCGCCCCGGGCCGAAAGCGCAGGCCAAGTGGCTGACAGGATCGGTCGAACACGCCCCCGAGCACGTCATCGCCGACGCCTTCGACCAGGCCCAGGCCCGCGACCCGCAGCACCGCAGGAGCTGGGTGGTCCTCGTCGACGGCGCCCGCCACCAACTCGACCTGATCCAGGCCGAGGCCAGACGCCGCGGCGTAAACATCCACATCGTCCTCGACCTGGTCCACGTGATCGAGAAGCTCTGGGCGGCGTCCCGCTGCTTCCACACTCCCGCCGACCCGGCGGCCGAGGACTGGATCGCAGTCAAGACCGCCCGCGTTCTTCGCGGATGTGCCCAGCAGGCCGCCGACGAGATCCGCGCCGAGGCCGATCGGCGTAAGTTGGCAGGTGATCAACGGGCGGCTGCCGACAAAGCCTGTCAATACCTCGGCAACAACGCCGATTTCGTCCACTACGACCGGGCTCTCGCTGCCGGATGGCCGATCGCCAGCGGCGTCATCGAAGGCGGGGCCCGCCACCTCATCGCCGACCGACTCGACATTACCGGCAGCAGATGGAGCGTCCCGGGCGCCGAGGCCCTCCTCGTCCTCCGCGCCGTCATCATCAATGGCGACTTTCCGGCGTACTGGCGGTTCCATACAGCTCACGAGCATCACCGTGTCCATGAAAGTCCTGCTCAGGACGGATACGGCCGCGCCGTCTGATCAGTACTTCAGACGCGGAGTTCGGGCGGGAAACCCGTCCAGCGAAGTTCGGGAGGAAGATGTCCCGTGTCGTTGTAAACGAGCAGGGCGGCTGGACGGCCGGGCGCATAGCGGATGACCGTCAACGCGGCGTTGGCGTGGTTGAGTCCGATCCAACGCCAGTTCGGGGCGTTGAGGGCATCGCGAACCAACCAGGCGACCAGGAAGTTGTGGGTGACAACAAGCTCGTGGCGCGGTTGATCACCATTCACCGGCCCGGTGAACCGCGCAAGGGCTGCCCGCGCGAGACCGGGTCCCGACTCGCGTTCCTCCTCAGGGAATTGGGCCAGGCGATCCAGCATGGCATCGGCTGTCTCGGGCGGCAGCTCATCTCGGGCCGGGAGATAGGGGAGGTAGTCCCCGACCAACTCTGCCGGCTGGATGGGGACATCGTCGAGGCGGCCGTGGATCAGCTGAGCCGTCTGCGCCGCGCGCGCGAGGGGACCGTGATGGATCGTTGCCAGGGGCGCGTGGCGAAGCCGTTCGCCGAGCAGTTCCGCCTGGCGGCGGCCCTGCGCGGACAGCTCGCTCTCGTCGTCCGACGCCTCGCCATGCCGGGCGAGGTAAAGATAACGAGCGGCTGTTCCCGACATGTGCGACACCCTTCGACCGTTTCAAGATCACCTGGTCTCCAGGACGCCACTCGGAATTGTGTAGTTCCCGTCACGCGTAATCGGTCCCTGCGGAAGAGCTACACCCATCGCAGGTCCGCTCCAGACCACCCCATAAGCTCACTCGAGAGGCGCAACTCCGAGTGGTCCGCGGGTGCGCCCAGAGTCCCCAGATCTGGAGGTGACGGTGCACACAGCCGATGGCAGCTGGCTGATCACCTGCGACGTGGATCTCGTTCCTGATGCGGCGGACCCCCTGATGCGTTCCACCCTGAACGGGAGCCGCCGACGGGCGGGCGCATGCCCACTCTCCATGTGCGCTACACCACGTTCGCCCAGGATCGGGAGGACTTCCGGCGCCTGACGCACCGGCTTGTTGAACATCGGGGCGTCGAGATGCCCTGGGGCGATCGTTATCTTCGGGTGTGGGACGTCAGACCCAACGCAGATCGCAAAAACGTCGACGAGTGGGTCCACAGATTCCTGGTGCGATCGTTTGAGAGTCAGGGATACGAGTTTGGGCAGCAGGCACTGACTCGACACGCCATGTGAACCGTTCCGGGTTCGATAGGGACTCGATCATTTGAGAGGATCGAGTTATGGCACGTCCTTCCCAGTACCCGCTTGTGCTGCGCCGTCGTGCGGTGCGGATGGTCGCCGAGGTGCGGCCGGAGTACGACACCGAGTGGGCCGCGATGAAAGCGGTCGCCGCGAAGCTGGGCATCGGCACGACCGAGACACTGCGCAAGTGGGTCCGTCAGGACGAGATCGACGCCGGGACCCGGCCGGGGACGACTACGGAGGAGTCGGCCGAGCTGAAGCGGCTGAAGAAGGAGAACGCCGAGCTGAAGCGGGCGAACGAGATCCTGAAGGCTGCGGCAAGTTTTTTCGCGGCCGAGCTCGACCGGCCACACACACGCTCGTAGCGTTCATCGACGAGCACAAGGGCCGCTTCGGCGGAGTCGAGCCGATCTGCCGCGTGCTGACCGCACACGACTGCAAGATCGCCCCTTCCACATACTACGCCCACCACAAACGCCAGGCCACGCCGGCTGCCCGCACCGTCCGCGACCGCGAGCTCAAGACCCTGATCCAGGAGGCGTACCAGGCCAACTACCGTGTCTATGGCGCCAGGAAGAACCGGCGGCTCCTGAACCGTCAGGGTGTCGCGGTGGCCCGGTGCACCGTCGAACGCCTCATGCGTGAACTCGGCGTCACCGGCGCGGTCCGCGGCAAGCGGGTGATCACCACAATCCCCGACGTGAGCGCGGAACGGGCCCCGGACCTCGTGGACCGCAACTTCGTCGCCCTGGCTCCGAACCGCTGCTGGGTCGCCGACTTCACCCACGTCGCCACCCTTGCCGGCGTCGTCTACGTCGCGTTCGTCGTGGACACCTTCTCCCGCCGCATCGTCGGCTGGTCAGCGGCCACTTCGAAGGAGACCCGGCTCGTCCTGGACGCCCTGGAGATGGCGCTGTGGCAGCGGGGCCGGGATCAACGCCCCGACCAGTCAGGGGAGTTGATACATCATTCCGATGCCGGGTCGCAGTACACATCGTTCGCGCTGGCCGAGCACCTGAACCGTGCAGGGATCGCCGCGTCGATCGGCTCGGTCGGCGACGCCTACGACAACGCCCTGATGGAGTCCACGATCGGCCTGTTCAAGACCGAGCTGATCAAGCCCAGCCGGCCCTGGAAGACGCTCTCCGAGGTCGAGCTGGCCACCGCCGAGTGGGTCGACTGGTACTGCCACCGCCGACTGCACGGTGAGATAGGGCACGTCCCACCCGCCGAATGCGAGACCAACTACTACCGCGAAACCACGAAACCCCAGGTCACAGTCACGACCTAGAGTCTCGATCAAACCCGGAACGGTTCAACTCTGACTGCCCCGGGGTTGGCGTCGAGCTTTCGGTAGTCAGGCAGATCCCCTTGCAAGGGTTGGGGGAAGACGAGCTCATCATTGGTACGGGGCAGATCGATGTACCTCAGTGCCTCTTGCTCAACCACCATGTCCGAGCAAGGCGGCACGCTCGGCACCCTGACCGTGAACGCCACCGATTCACGCAGGCCGGGCACAAAGTGTGCCTCAAAGCCCAAGCCGACGTTGGCTATGGGATCGGGGGACCTATTCATCACGTGCACGCGCCATGTGCCGTCTTGCTGTCTATCCGCCCAGTAGGAAACTCGCGCGGCCTGGGCACGCCTCTTCGCTTCGGCGTCTTCCTGCGATTGCTCAAGCTGGTCCTGCGCCACCAGTGCGCCGTACAACGTCCCGATGCCCGTCAACAACAGGCCTAAGAGACTCACGACGATCGTGATGACCGTGCCCGCCTTGACCAGATCCAACCGACCCCACCGCTGCGGCGCTTGTTCCTCTGCCCGTTCACGTGGTCTCACCCGCCGTGGCCTCTGCCTTGCCGACCGCAACTTCACTCGCTGCTCTTCGCGTCTACGCCGCATTCGCTCTCCCGGCCCGCCTACTCGACCACAGACTGCTGTTGAAGCCCTGGCGGCGTCCTCAATCCTCCGCACATGGGATCAGAAACACGTACTGAGCTCATCTTCGACACCAAGGAGATGACCCTGACTGCATGGCAGGGGAAGGGGCGTCCGGAGGACCCGGTTGCCTATACGCCGGGTCGGGCGGAGTTCCGCGCCTTGGCGTTCGTGGACAGCCACGGAAGAGCGTGGGAACGCACCTCGACCGATCTGTATGTGCAGCAGCCGCTTGCCGATGCCGATGTGCGTGGGTATGTCGACATGGACGAGCCTCGCGTCGCAAAGCCCGACGTATGCGAGGGCGAGGGCAAGTGAGCCGAGCCTCAGAGCAGCATGGACTTCGCGGGGGAGGCCTCTTGCGAGGTCCTGTGCTCACCCTTCGTATGGATCCACCAGGGTCCAATCGTCGGGCACGCCCCGTACCTCGGCTCCGGGCGCGAGGACCTGGTGCACGTACGTGCCCTTGGACCACCCGGCGATGGTCTCGAGCACGGTGGTGATGGTCGGCTCCTTCACGTTGTCGAACAGCACCACGGGTTCCAGGAAGGAGCCCTCGATCGAGCACTTCGCACCCTCCGGCACGGGTTGCCACCCGACCACGGGGACGACGGTGACGTCCCGGTTTTCCGGATCGCCGATGGCGATGCGCCAGCCACTGGTGGCGGGCGCGAACGGACTGATGAACCAACCAGGTTGGCTGCTGGATGTCATGGTCTCCAGCTTGCAGCACGGGTATGTCAGTGTGGGCGCCATTTTGGAAGATCACGAAGTTGCAGTGCGGAGGCGGAAGACTTCGTGTGGCGGCGGGGGCTGGCGTGGCGCTGAGCAGGCTCGCCGGGAGGCGGCCCCGGGATCGGACGGAGGGGCGAGCGCCAGGCTGCTGCCGTCGTCGAAGCGGTGCGGCAGGAGGTGCCTGCGAGGCTTGTGGGCAGGAGCGGTCGGCCGGGCTGTGCGAGGCGTGCGGCTACCAGCGTCGGCCCGAGGCCTTGATCGTGCCGCGCACGGTGAAGCTGCTCCCCAACGGCCCGGTCTCAGGCACCCAGGGGTTGGTCGTCTCGTTTCTGGTGGAGCGTGGGGTGCCGGCGTGCGTGGAAGGGCAAGGTGGAGTTGGTGCGCGATTGCGGGTGTTGACCTGCCCGGATGGGCGCCATGCCGAGATTCCTGTGGAGGGGCGGACGTGGGGCGGTTCACGCGGAGCACAGCGGATGGCGACAATGACGGCGCATGGGGGCCATGGCTTGAGCAGGCGGCTGGGGTTGGGGAAGCCGACTTCGACCGGGCGGAGTTCGTCGATGGCTATGCGGTGCTGCGGTGGGAGACCGGCCGGGGCGGAGTCGGGCTGGTGCACTCGCTGATCGATGGCAATGCCAGCCCTCAGACGGTCATCCGTGCCCTGCGCCGGCGGCACGGCGAGCGTCTTGCTGACTGGTACGCGTGTGTGGTGGCGGCGCAGACCAGCACGCAGGTGACACAGCCGTATGTGCCCCAGCTCCTTGCCTTCGACGTCGACGGGGCTGGCAAGGTGTACGAGACGACGTGGGCGCAGCTGGCGGCGGTGCTCGGGCAGCCGGCGCCGTACTGGTTTCACACCGTGCGCGACCGCGATGCGATCGCCGCCTGGCGGCCGGGTATTCCTCCGGCGGTCGTGCCCGCACGCGACATCGTCACCCCCGTGACGGCGCTCGTCGAGCTTGCTGCCGACGAGCCGGATGGCTCCCCGGCTGCCGAACTGTGCTGGTACCTCGCCAGGGAGGTCCGTCGCCGCGGCCACGCCTCGGCTACCCGCAACATCGCCGAGCTGCGCAAGAACGCGGCCGCCGGCGGGGATGGCGCCCACCTTGTCCTCGGTGCGGGGCCGGCCGCGGTCACCCGGCCCGCCCCGCAGGAGCCGCCGGAGATGGTCCGTCGCGCGGGCTGGCTGAGTATCACCGAGCGCCGTGATGTCCTCGCGCACCGGGTCGCGGACTTCGCTCAGCGCTGGGACGGTGGTCAGGACTGGCACACCGGCGCCGTGACGAGCGTGTACCCGCAGGCCTGCCCCACCGCCCGCGAGTGGGCCCAGCGCCTGGTCCCCGCCGATCCCGGCCAGCCTCCTACCGTCTTGGAGAAAGTCCTGCTGGACAACGGCCGCGACGCGGACACCGACGTCCTCTTGAACGACCCCGTCGCCGCCCTCCCCGTGCTGCATAGCGCCCCAGGCACCCCCAATGCCAACCTCTTCACGTACACCCTGCAGCGCCTGCCCACCCGCTCGCCGCTCGCCGCTGTCATCCTCAGCAGCAACACCTGCTGGGTGCGCACTCAGGACAGCACCCTGTGGCTCGCGCCTGAGAGGGATGGTTGGGGAATCGGCTTCGGCTACTCCGGAAGCGGCTGCCACACGCTCGCACGCCTCGTCGACGTCCTCCTCGACGACATCTCCGCCCCCGCGGCCAAACCCGGTGACCCCGCACCACCGCAGGGACTGTTCCACCTGCTACGCGACACTCCCGGGGACGGCACGACCATGTACACCCGGGCCCAGTTGCTGGCCGCCCGGGCCGGGTGAAGGAAGCCGCGCTCAAGCCTGTGGACGTCGTGACCACGGCGTAGGCATCGAACTCCCGGCCTCACCGGCCCTCTTGAGGGACAGGTTCGCGCCAGCCTCACGCCAGATCAGGCCGCTCAGGCCCGTGAGGGCAATACTCGGGTTCCGCGCCGCACATGTTCACGGAATGAGCGGGGCAGCAACTGGCTGGAGATTGAGGGGGGACTCAGTGCCGGCATCGGAGCACGAACTGCGCGAGACGCACCGCAG
>NZ_JACMSF010000046.1 GCF_014257025.1 Streptomyces cupreus | reverse complement strand
GTACGGGGTCAGCCCCAGGGAGATGCGCCACAAGGCCCGCTGATCCCGCTTCAGGTCTTCGCGGCGTCGGTTTCCCACAGGGGCGGCGGTCGAGGGAGCGTGTGAGGGCGCTCCGCCGGCCGCCGCCTTCGTGCGTCAGTACGTCAGTACGTCAGGCTCGACCGGCGCCTCAGCCATCGGGGCCGTATGCCGCCGTCCCGTCACGCTGCCGAGCCAGCCGAGCAGGAACGCGACGGGCAGCGACACCAGGGCGACTGTCTGGAGCGGGAACCAGTCGATGTGCCACTCGGGCACCAGCGCCATCGGGTTGCCCGAGAAGACGGGGCTGCACACCTGGAGTCCGATCGCGGAGCCCAGGCCGCCGTACAGCGTCCAGAGCAGTCCCCGGCGCGTGAAGCCGCGCCAGAACAACGCGTACACCAGCGCCGGGAGCAGGCAGGAGGCCGCCACCGCCAGGGAGAGCGTGGACAGGAAGCCCATGTTCCAGCCCTGGACCCACACCGCGCAGAAGATGCTCAGCAACCCGACCAGGGCGGACGCGATACGGGCCGCGGCCACCTCCCGGCCCTCGGTGGTACGCCCGCGGCGCACGACGTTGGTGACGAGATCATGGGCGACCGCGCCCGCCGCCGCCAGGGTCACGCTGGCGACCACCGCAAGGGTCGTGAGGAACACCGCGCAGGCGACCAGCACGATGAGCCATGCCTCGCCCGTCTGCGCCGACGATCCTCCCGCCAGATCGCCGGTGAGCATCAGCAGGCTGCTGGTGGCTCCGGGATCGGCGGCGAGAATCTTCGGGGCACCGACCACCGCCGCGGCGCCGAAGCCCATCACGGTGGTGACGAGGCAGACGGCGCCGACGATCCCGATGGTGTGGCGGACCGTACGTCGGGCGGCGGCCGGGTCGGGCGCGGTGTTGAGCTGGGTGGCGACATGGGGCAGGCACGCCACGCCCAGCACCACGGTGATCATCAGGCCGATGAAGTCGAGCGTGCTCTCGACCGGGCCGCCGGCGGCGAAGCGCAAGCCGGGACGCATATAGCCCTCGGGTCGGCCGCTGCCCCGAGCGGCGGTGTCGATGAGGGAGTCGGCGCTCCAGTGGAAGCGGTGGAGCAGCACCGCGGCCACGGCGAGCGCCATGGCGAGCACGAACACTGTCTTGATGATCTGCAGCGCGATCATGCCTCGCATCCCGCCGAAGGCGGTGGCGCAGACGACGAGCGCGCCGATCATGACGATGACCGTCTGTTCGGCGCCCGCCCCGGAAAGGCCGAGCAGCATGGCGGTGGTCCGGCCCGCGCCGGAGAGCTGGACGATCAGATACGGGATACAGGCGCTCAGCGTGACGACGGCGGCCGCGATCCGCACGGCGGGCCCCGGGGCGCGCAGGGCGAAGGTGTCGCCGAGGGTGTAGCTGCCGCGCTCGCGCAGCGGGCCGGCCAGCAGGAGCAGGACGCCGAGCGACAGCACGGTGCACAGGGCGATGAACAGGCCGTCGAAGCCGAAGACCGCGACGGCTCCCGTCGTACCGAGCACGGTCGCGGCGGAGAGATAGACGCCGGAGAGGACGATGGCGCCCTGCACGGGGCGCAGTCTGCGGCCCGCGGTGTAGAAGTCGTTGACCCGGTCGCGCTCGGGGCCGTTGAGCACGCAGATGAGCAGTATCGGGACAATGACCGTCAGAAAGCCGACGAGGACCCAGGAGCGGGTGTCCGCGTCCAGGTCGAGGGTGCCGGGTGCCCCTGCGGCGAGCAGCATCTGAGGAAGCATCAGCGCTCCCCGTGCGGCTGCTCGTACGAGGCCTCACCGTAGGGCGTCTCGTCGTGGGCTTCGCCGTAGGGGGCGCGGTCGTAGCGCGCCGCCGTCCACAGCAGGAGCAGAACCTGGGCGAGGAGTGCGAGGACGCCGAGGGTGATCTGTCCGGCGACTCGCGTGGCCAGCAGGTCCTCGGCGGCGCAGGCGAGCAGGAGGTGGACCGCGAAGGTCAGTCCGTTGACGAGCAGGAAGGACCTGCCGGGCGGGTGGGGCCGGGGTCTTTGATGGAGCTGGGGGGTGTGCGGATGGGCGTGCTGATGGGCCATGGAGCTCTCCTGGCGGGCCGGGATGCGCGCATCGCCTGGCTCGGGCGATGCCTTGCGCGGGCATCGCCCCTGACGGCGTTGCCCCTGATGCGGGCTCACCAGAGCACGTACCGACCAGTCGGTCCATGCGTTTCGGACACGCCGTTGTCCGCTCCCAACGCCGGAGGGCGGTGACTGTGCTGATGCCCATTCAGCCACCCGCGGGAAGGAAACCGGCCGCGGCGGTACGGCCGGCGGGAGAGGTGACGGGCATGCGTGGCGGCCCGAGCCGGGGCACGGCCAGTGCGTGGAGTCTCCGCAGTCGGAGATCATCACGGTGGTCGGGTTCGCTGCCGGGACCGCCTTGGTCACCTTGGGTTAGTTCTTCGGCTCTTCCCTGCTGACCAGCCCGTTGACATGGTCCGCGTACAGGGCCCGAGAGATGGTCGACAGAGCGTCCCCCGTCGCGTACCGCCCCAGCTGCGGCGAGTCCCAATCGGGCGTCTCCGCAGCGTCGGCGATGTCCTGCCACATCCCGAGACAGGCCTCCCTGGCACGCTCCCGAGCGATATCCCCGACCGACGCCGTGCGCGGGGCTTCGGACGTCGTTGGACTTGACGCACCACCGCCGCCCGAGCCTCCAGGGCCCTTGTCGTGGGAGCCGTCCGTCCCCGACGCACTGCGCCCGGCCGCGACCAGCACTCCGGCGGCGCATGCCCCAGCGCGCACGGCCATTCCTCGGCCGGCCCGTCGTCTCCTCGCGATGAGCCTCACAGCCACATCACCTCAAGAACAATGCAGACCCGCCCCACACACATATACGCGGGCGCACCCATCGCTACTCCCGGGTTCCGGCGGACTCCGCAAGGGGTCGGCTCGGGCCAACTTCAGTGTGACGGGGGATTTGGCAGTGTCTTACTCAGGGAGTGCACGGTGACACCGTGGCTTCCCGTCTCACTCAACCGAGTCGTTTCTCAACGAACCGAGTCGTTCGAGCTTCTGTCTCAGCGAACCAGTCCCCGCGGCTGAGTGCGCTGCGGGTGCCGAGTTGCTGTACCGGCTGGGGTGGATCAGGCGGGACCGCGTTTCGAGTTGGGGTCCGACGGCTGCCGCTTTCCGGTCACAACAGGGCCGTCAGGCGCTGAATGCTGCGGCTGCCCTCACGACGTACGCCCAGGGGGATCAGTGCGGCGTGGGTCGGCAGGCGCACGCCCCCGGTGAACGCCACCCGAGTACCTGGGCCTTCTGGCGCCGCCGCCACGCCCAGCAGCAGGAACCGGCTCTGCAGCCAGCACCAGCCGGGCCGCTGCACCCCACGCAGCCGTGCCCGCATCCCGTACCTGCTGCGCGCCAGCGCCTCTACGCGCTCGCCCTGCCGACGGACGACGCGCAGCCGCTCCATGTCGGGCACGACCTGCCCGAAGGCGCCCTCCAGGTCGCCCAGCAGGTCCCAGACCCGTTCGAACGGTGCGTCGATGTGCGCCTCGGTCACGTGGGCGCCACGAATGCCGCCGGCCAAGGCGTGCAAGCGGCGTACGGGGTCGAGGTCGGTGATGGGCCAGGGCTCGTTCATGACGTCCACGCCTTCCGGAAAGTGTCGCGGGCCCGGTGCAGCCGTGACTTGACGGTGCCCGTGCGCACACCGAGCAGGGCGGCGGCGGTGCGCTCGTCCAGGCCCTCGACGTCACGCAGCATCAGCACCGCGCGGTGCTCGGGGGAGAGCCGGTCCAGTACGTCCCTGATGTCGGCTGAGAGTTGGGGGTCGCCGCGGGCGGGGAGCGCGCTGAGATCGGCCGGTACGGTGCGGGCGGCGCGGTGCGCAGTGCGGATCGCCTCCCGCACGGCGATGGCACGGACCCAGCCGTGCAGGGCAGCCGGGTCCTTCAGGGTGCGCAGCGACTTGAAGACCGCCACCAGGGCCTCCTGCGCAGCGTCCGCGCCCTGGCCCAGGGCTATGGGCGCGCAGACGCGGCCCACGTACGGCGCGAGGACGTCCAGGAGTTCAGCCATGGCGAGGGTGTCGCCGCGCTGGGCGGCTCGCACCAGCCGGGCCGTCCGGTCATCGGGTCGTTCATCAGGCACGGGCCGTATCCTTCCACCGCGCCACGCGCAGGGCAGCGACGGCCAGGACGGCGCACAGTGGGGTGTAGAGCACGAGGTTGAGCCAGTAGAAGGCGCTGCCGGTCTCCTTGGTGAACAGCCAGTAGATCCCCGC
This sequence comes from Streptomyces cupreus, assembly GCF_014257025.1. Lineage (GTDB taxonomy): Bacteria > Actinomycetota > Actinomycetes > Streptomycetales > Streptomycetaceae > Streptomyces > Streptomyces cupreus. Next base: position 69,480 of record NZ_JACMSF010000046.1, on the reverse strand, counting down.
CAAAGCGCGCAGCGAGAGTCCCGCGGCCACGGCCAGGGTGCCGACGCGGAGCAGCAGGTGGCGGGGCCGGCGCGAGTGAGCAAGGACGAAGGCGGCGGCGGTGAGGAGCAAGGCAACCAGAGGAAGCAGGATCGGTGGTGTGAACGGCACGTCCGTACCGAGAACCGCGTGGGACAGGCTCCTGTCGTCGGCCGCGGGCCATGTGGCTCCCGTCGTCCAGTACAGGTGGAGCACAGCGTCCACGGTGAGCACCGAGGCGACGAGCGCTGCAGCGCGGATCGGGGCGGGGGTGTCGGGCCGGTACGGCATGTGTCCTCCTACGCAGGCAAGGTTGGGTTCCGTCGCCCTGTTGAGGAGCCGTCCGCGCGAAACGTTCCCCCGAAGTACGTGAATTCTTCGGAGCTGCGCGGAGCCCACCCCGGGCCCCGGCTGCCGAACGGGCCTCCTGCACCGGGGCGGCCAAGCGCGTCAACAGCAGAGCTGAAACTGCCATCATCGCCTCGCTCCGTTGACTCGCCGGCGTCGGACGGTGGGCGACGTCGCCCTGAGGGCTTCGGGCACGGTCTGTCGCCGTTGGTCTCAACGAACCGAGTCGCCCGGCGTGCTCGGGGCTGGTGTCGGTCGGGCCTGGTTCTGCCTTGACCGGTGGGGTTGTTGGTAGTCCCTGGAGGCAGGTCGGGCGTGAAGTCTCACACGCACCCATTCGGCTTTGTGCACCGCTGCCGGGCCGGGCGCCGGCAGTCGCACCGAAGTCTGACGTCCGCCAGGTCCGTCTTACCGCGGTGACGGGTCGAGCCCAAGCACGGGCAGACAGTCGGCAACAGCGGCGAGTTCGATGTCGTCACGCCGCTGCTTGATCCACTGCTCGCGGGTCAGCCTCCAGCATTTGATCTCCGCCGGCTCGCCCCTCCGGGTGTCCCAGAAGACGCCGTTCGGCTCATATCCCAGGGCTTCGGAGACACGGTTCGAGGCATGGTTGTCGACGAACGCATCGCTGCTTGCCTCGCGGGCTCCCAGCCCTTCGAAGGCCAGATGCAGCACTGCCTGTCGCACCTCCTTCCCGAAGCCGGCGCCGCGCACGTCGGGGCTGAGCCAGGAAAACGTGGTGACCGTTCCGAAGGTCGCGAAGTCGATGCCGATCAGATCCTGCATGCCCACCGGCTCGCCGTCGATGACCACGACGAAGTAGAGGCGCCAGGAACCGGCACTGACACGGCCTCGGCCGGACCATATTCCCCGCAGCCAGCGCCACTCGCGTTCCGGGCTGTCCTCATAGAGAGAGATCGGATCGTCGAAGGGCCACGGAGGTTCCGTGGCCCCCCTTGCGCACCGTCGGGACCAGGCGTTCCAGGAGTTCATCCGTCGCCCCCAGCAAGGACAGCCGGGGCGTGTGCGCCTGCACGTTCAATGGGGGATACGCGGACAGCGGCGGGGCAGTCGTCGGCATGCGCGCAACCTCAGAACCGAGCCATCACGGCGTGCATCACATATGCAGCCTGGGCCTGAGTACGGCGCCGCAGACCAAGGCACTCAAGATCAGCAGGCCTCGCCACGCCGTGTCCTCCGGTTCCGGTGACCTCATGCATGGAAGTCGGATACGCCGCAGCCCTCGATGTGCCGGTGGTCGTGGTGACCACGGACTTTCAGACCTACTCAGCCGACGGGAACGGTTTTCGCCGGGCCTTCCTCGACCCTCTGATCGAGGTCGTCGCCCATCGCGTCATCCGCGTCGACCGGCTCGGCCCGCCGGACCCCGCCAACTCAGGCGACCGCTTCGCCGCCTTCGCGGCTCGCAACCTGGCCCAGGTCGACACAGCAGTGGCCACAAGCGTGGACACGCTCCTGGAACTCGCCACCCGCACCCGTCCATTCCCAGCCGCTCCCCGTATCGAGAAGGCCACAGCGTTCATCGAACCGAGCCCGTACGCCCCACACCCTGAGACCTTGATCAACGTCCTTGGGGCAGCCGGCCACGAGGTCACCGTCGCAAGCTGCCATCGGGCACCCGACACCATCGGGGCGGCCGGCGATGACTGGGCGAAGGCTCTGCGCCGAAGTCCTCATCGCGGATGTTTCCGGACCCGAGGCGCCGCCGCCAAGCTCCACAAGATCGACGACCGGCATGGCGGCGCGCAACTGGTGGATGCCGCAGCCCGTTTCATTGATCACGTCGAAGCAGCCGCGCGGCGCTGCACATACGGGAACAACGTGCAGACCCACCTGTACCGCGCCTTGGGTGAAATGGCCACGAGCGCCAGCTGGTTCGCGTTCGACGCGGGTCGGCAGAAAGTCGCACGCCAATGGTGGGACGCCGGGCTGCGCTACGCCCTTCTGGCTCGCGACAAGCGGCTCCAGGCGCGAATCTGGTCATCCATGTATCACCAGGCGTACGTGCTGGGGCACGGCGGCGAGGCGGCATCGATCGCTCGGGCGGCGCTGCAGGAAACGCGGGGCCGCAGGGACGGACAGCTGTCCGCACTGCTGCACACCAGGGTTGCCCAGGGACACGCCATCCAAGATGCGGCGGGCTGGTGTGCCCGGTCCCTGCACCGAGCCGAGCAGGAATTCGACCGGGAGCCCAGCGAGCCACAACGGTGGCTCGGGTTCTTCAACGCCGGCGAGGTGTCCAGTGCCGCAGCCTTGTCCTTCCTCGACCTGGGGCACAACGCCAAGGCGGTGGCCGATGCTCGTGAATCCCTGCGGATCGCGCAGTCAACGCCATTGAGGCGTAACCAGTTTGCCGCGCACGTCAGACTTGGCCGGGCCTTGGCGGCAGCCGGGGATCTGGAGGAGGCCATGGCAGCCGGAGACGACGCCCTCGCCCTTCTGCCCGAGGTGCACAGCCACCTGATCGATAAACGCCTGAAGCAGTTGCGTGACGACCTGCTCGACCATGGCGCGCCCGGTGCCGCGGAATTCTCGGAACGATACAAGGCGGTGGCCCACATGTCCGTAGATCTTCTGACGACCAGCTACTACACCAGCGAGCGGCTGGCAGAGATCCGCGGCACCATACTGGACGTGTACGCCGACGTGTACGCGGACGAAATCGCCACCAACCCCTTCTTCTCCATGGAGCGCTTGGAGGAACGGCTGGAAGCCCACGTGTCCGCCGGCGGCTGGGGCTGCGTCATCGCCGAGGTCGACACCAAAGTAGCGGGCTTCACTTACGGATTCACGGCGCGAGGATGCGGGCAGGTTCAAGCTGTGCGAGAACATGCTCCGCGAGAAGTGGCGCGGGCGGGGCATCTCCCGCGTAATGCACGACGAATTGATGAGCCAACGGCACGAGGAGCGGGCCGAGCTGCTGGTCCGCCGGGAGCGTCCGCGTCTGCGGGCCCTGTACGAGAGCTGGGGATACGAGCACGCCGGTGAGAAGCTGCCCTTCCCGGACTCGCCGCTGTACGACGTGATGGTGCTCGACCTGCGCCGGGGGTAGGTGACGCGAGCAGTTCCACATCGGGAACGGCGAAAGCGCCCAGCGCCTCTCGAGCAGCGAAGGCGAAACGGACGCTCCACCATCCACCTGGAGGAGTTGGTGACCGTGGACACCGACGCGCTCGTCGCCGCAGTACAGCGCGCGGGCGACTACGCCGCTCGGCTCATCGGCTAACAAGGACGGGGTCGGGCCGACGTGGAGATCCCTGTCGGCTGGCTCTCTCGGTTCGGTTCCTGTCTCCAATGCGCGGCGGCCATCGTGGGCTCTTCGGCGTCCCGGCCCGCAGGGATTCACCGGCTCTTTCCGGGACCCGCCCCGGCTGCCTCGCCCGACGGAGACGGTCGGCTCCCGGCAGGGCGCGCCGACCAGGGAATCCCTCACCAGGGTCTCGCGAAGCGCGGCTCGTCAGGGGGCATACTCGCTGGGACAAGGGGAGGGTTCAGCCAGCGAGGCAGTCACCGATCTGCCGACCCGAGACGTGGCGGCACTCTCCCATGGCCATCGCGTGGCTGCTCGTCACCCTCGCCGGACTGTTCGAGACCGGCTTCGCGGTGAGCCTCAAGCTGTCCGAGGGTTTCACGTTCCCGCGCTTGGTCATGGACGCGCCTTCCGTCGTGAGGGAGTGGGCCGCTACGGTTCACCGCAGCGGCCCCTGGTGTGCTCAGGACTCGGGCATGGCCAGGGCGGCCCGGACCTCTCGGGCGGCGGTGACGAGGTTCTCCAGCGAGGTGCGGACTTCGGGCCAACCGCGGGTCTTCAGACCGCAGTCAGGGTTGACCCACAGCCGTTCGGCCGGGATGGCCTCAAGTCCCTTGCGCAGCAAGGCGGCCACCTCGTCGGCGCCGGGGACTCGCGGAGAGTGGATGTCATAGACGCCGGGGCCGACCTCGCGCGGGTAGCCGGCCGTGGCGAGTTCGCCTGCGACCTGCATGTGGGAGCGGGCCGCCTCCAGGCTGATGACGTCGGCGTCCAGGTCCTCGATGGCGGCGAGGATGTCGCCGAACTCGGCGTAGCACATGTGGGTGTGGATCTGGGTGTCGGGACGGACGCCGCTGGTGGTGAGGCGGAACGCCTCGGTGGCCCAGGCCAGGTAGGCGGCGTGGCCGGTCGCGCGCAGCGGCAGGGTCTCGCGCAGGGCGGGCTCGTCGACCTGGATGACCGAAGTACCGGTGGCCTCCAGGTCGTTGACCTCGTCGCGCAAGGCGAGGGCGACCTGGCGGGCGGTGTCGGCGAGGGGCTGGTCATCGCGGACGAAGGACCAGGCGAGCATGGTGACCGGTCCGGTGAGCATGCCCTTGACCGGACGGTCAGTGAGGGATTGGGCGTACGTCGTCCAGCGCACCGTCATCGGCTCAGGGCGGGAGATGTCGCCAGCCAGGATCGGCGGGCGGACGTAGCGGGTCCCGTAGGACTGCACCCAGCCGTGCTGAGTGGCGAGGTAGCCGGTGAGTTGTTCGGCGAAGTACTGGACCATGTCGTTGCGTTCGGCTTCGCCGTGTACGAGGACGTCGATGCCGGTCTTCTCCTGGAAGGAGACGACCTCGCGGATCTCTGCCTCGATGCGCTCTTCGTAGGCTGCGGCGTTGATACGGCCGGCCCGCAGGTCGGCGCGGGCGGTGCGCAGTTCGGTGGTCTGCGGGAAGGAGCCGATGGTGGTGGTCGGCAGCAGGGGCAGGCGCAGGTGGGCACGCTGGGCGGCGGCCCGCTCGGGGTACGGCTGGGATCGGCGGGCCTCGGCGTCGGTGACGGCCGTGGCACGGGCGCGTACCGCCGGGTCGTGGGTGAGGGAGGATCCGGCGCGGGAGGCCAGGTCCGCGCGGTTGGCCGCGAGCTGTGCGGCGATGCTGCCAGTGCCTTCGGTGAGGCCGCGGGCCAGGGTGGCGATCTCGGCGGTCTTCTGGCGGGCGAAGGCCAGCCAGCGGGCGATCTGCGGGTCCACCTGGCGTTCGGCGGTCGCGTCGAGCGGGACGTGCAGCAGGGAGCAGGAGGCGGCCACGTCCACCCGGTCGGCGAGGCCGAGCAGGGTACCGAGGGTGGACAGCGACCTCTCCAGGTCGTTGATCCACACGTTGCGGCCGTCCACGACGCCGGCGACAAGGCGCTTGCCGGGCAGGCCGCCGACGGAGGCGAGGGCGTCGAGGTTGGCGGCAGCCGGGCCGGTGAAGTCGAGCGCGAGGCCGTCGACGGGGGCCTTGGCCAGGACGGGCAGGGCCTCGCCGAGCCGGTCGAAGTAGGAGGCGACCAGCAGCTTCGGCCGGTCAGCGAGGCTGCCCAACTCGCGGTAGGCACGGGCGGCGGCGTGCAGTTCGGCGGGGGTGCGGTCCTGGACCAGGGCCGGCTCGTCGAGCTGTACCCACTCGGCGCCGGCGGCCCGCAGGTCGGCGAGCACCTCGGCGTACACCGGCAGCAGCCGGTCCAGCAGGGTCAGCGGCTGGAAATCCGCGGCGATACCGGGGGCGGGCTTGGCCAGCAGCAGGTAGGTGACCGGGCCGACGAGCACCGGGCGGGCGGTGAGGCCGAGTGCGAGTGCTTCCTTCAACTCGGCCACCTGCTTGGTGGAGTCCGCGCTGAACGCGGTGTCGGGGCTGAGCTCGGGGACCAGGTAGTGGTAGTTGGTGTCGAACCACTTGGTCATCTCCAGTGGCGCCACGTCCTGGGTGCCGCGGGCCATCGCGAAGTAGCCGTCCAGGGCATCCGCTTGGACAGCTGCGCGGTGGCGAGCGGGGATGGCGCCGACCATGACGCTGGTGTCCAGGACGTGGTCGTAGTAGGAGAAGTCGCCGGTGGGCACCTCGTGGAGACCGGCGTCGGCGAGCTGCTGCCAGTTGGTGCGGCGCAGACCGGCCGCGGTGTGACGCAGGGCGTCGGCGGTGACCCGGCCCTTCCAATAGCCCTCGATGGCCTTCTTCAGTTCCCGGTTCTGGCCCTGGCGGGGGTAGCCGTACACGGTGGCCCGGGCTGTCGCGGCTGCGGACTTGATTGTCACGGAACTCTCCTTCGCGAGTGTGTCTCCGAAAGACCCCGGGGGACGGGTCGAGAGCGCGAAGGGATGGCAGATCTGGCGGACCGCGTCGCTGTGCCGTCGCGTGTGCCCGCCTGATATGTACGCCGACCCGCCCTCGAGGTCACCGAGATCACCGCGCGCGGACATCGCACGCGGGCAGTGGCAGGTCTTCGGACTCGCGGGCACGTCTGCCGGTTTCCCGGCGTACACCTACTGGCCGTCGCTTCCCAGACCCGGCCGGGTCCAGTGCGTTTGACGGCGGTCGTTCCCGCTCACCGCTGCGGGGCAGTCCCGGATTCCCACCGGGTTCCCTCTTGCGACGCGCCTGCCTGGCGGGCAGTGCGAACCAGCTGCATGCGCCACCCTAGGCGCCGGAGCGGGCCTTCGGACAGTGCCGTTCACATGCCGGACCGCGCGATGAGATACGTGCCCGGTTCGTGGCATCGCGGGGGCCGGAAAACGCGTCAGCGCGCGGAGCGACCCTCAGCCGTCGCCCCGCGCGCCGCTCCCCATCGGCCCGGGCACCTCAGCCCCGGCGTCAGCCCGGTCCCCTCAGTCCCGGTCGTAGGTGTGGAATCCCCTGCCCGTCTTCCGCCCGAGCAGACCGGCCTCGACCATCCGCTGGAGCAGCGGTGGCGGGGCGTACAGCGGCTCTTTGAACTCCTCGTACAGCGACTCCGCGATGGAGGCGACGGTGTCGAGGCCGATCAGGTCGGCGAGCTTGAGCGGGCCCATGGGGTGGGCGCAGCCCAGTTCCATGCCGGCGTCCACGTCGGCGGCGGTGGCGAAGCCGGATTCGGCCATGCGGATCGCCGAGAGGAGGTAGGGGATCAGCAGGGCGTTGACGACGAAGCCGGCTCGGTCCCGGGACTGGATCGTGGTCTTGCCGAGGGCGTTGTGGGCGAACTCCTCGATGGCGGTGACGGTCTCCGGCGCGGTGTGGAGGGAGGGCACCACCTCCACCAGGGGCAGGACGGGCACGGGGTTGAAGAAGTGCAGCCCCAGGACCCGGTCGGCGCGGTGCGTGGCCATGCCCAGGCGCATGACCGGAATGGATGAGGTGTTGGTGGCGAGGATCGCCTCCGGATCCTCGACGATCTTGTCGAGGGCGGCGAAGATCTCCGTCTTGGCGTCGGTGTTCTCGATAGCGGCCTCGATGACGAGCTGCCGGTCGGCAAGGTCGTCGAGGCTGCCGGTGAAGACGAGCCGGGCCAGGGCGTCCTCCGCCGTCATGCGGTCGAACTTGCCGCGCTGGACCGCGCGTTCGAGGGAGGCCGCCACGCGCTCCCGGGCTGCCCGGGCCGCGGTGGCATCCGCCTCGCAGACCACCGTGTCGAGACCGGCGCGGGCGCAGATCTCGGCGATCCCGGCCCCCATCTGGCCGCCGCCGACGACGCCGACTCGCTGGATGCGCGCGTTCATGACCGCACCTCCCGACGGCGGACGAGGTGACGGGCGTAGGCGTCGGTGGTGAAGAACGCGGGCAGGTCGCGATCGAGGGCGGTGCGGAGGAAGATGTCGTGGGCCTCGGTGGTGAGGGCCGCCGGGTCCTCCTGGGCCAGGGCGGATGTCTCGTCGTCGAGGATCTTCATCACTGTGTCGCGCTCCACGGTGCCGTGGCGCAGCCACTGCCAGATCTGACAGCGGGCGATCTCGGCGGTGGCCGCATCCTCCATCAGCCCGTACAGGGCGACCGCGCCGTGGCCGCGCAGCCAGGCATCGAAATAGCGAAGTGCGACGGCGATGTTGGCGCGTACGCCGTCCTCGGTGGGTGGCCCGCTGATGCGGCGCACCGACAACAGGTCGCAGGCTTCGACATCGACGTCGTCGCGGGTGCGTTCGATCTGGTGTGGGCGGTCGCCGAGAACACCGTCAAAGACCTCGCGGCAGACGGGGACGAGGCCGGGATGGGCGACCCAGGAGCCGTCGAAGCCGTCCTCGGCCTCGCGCTCCTTGTCGAGCCTGACCTTGGCGAGCGCGGCCTCATTGGCAGCCGCGTCCCTGCCGGGAACATGGGCGGCCATGCCGCCGATGGCGTGGGCGCCGCGCCGGTGGCAGGTGCGCACCAGCAGTTCGGTGTAGGCGCGCATGAACGGGGCGGTCATGGTGACCCTGGCGCGGTCGGGCAGCTGGAAGTCAGTGCGGTGCCCGAAGGTCTTGATCAGGCTGAAGAGGTAGTCCCAGCGGCCGGCGTTGAGGCCGGCGCTGTGCTCGCGCAGCGCGTGGAGGATCTCCTCCATCTCGAAGGCGGCGGTGATCGTCTCGATGAGGACGGTGGCGCGGATCGTGCCACGAGGGATGCCGAGCAGGTCCTGCGCGAGGACGAAGACGTCGTTCCACAGGCGTGCCTCGTAGCGGTTCTCCAGCTTGGGGAGGTAGAAGTACGGGCCGTGTCCGGCGTCGAGCTGGCGCTGCGCGCAGTGGAAGAAGTACAGCCCGAAGTCCACGAGGGAGGCGGACACCGGGCGGCCGCCGACCGTGAGGTGCTCCTCGACAAGGTGCCAGCCGCGCGGGCGGACCATGATGGTCGCGAGCTGCTCGCCGAGGCGGTACTCCTTGCCCTCGGGGGTGGTGAAGTCGATGCGCCGCTCGATGGCGTCGAGCAGGTTGAGCTGGCCGCCGATGATGTTGTCCCAGGTGGGGGCGGTGGCGTCCTCGAAGTCGGCCATCCACACGTTCGCGCCGGAGTTGAGGGCGTTGATGGTCATGCGGCGCTCGGGCGGCCCGGTGATCTCCACCCGCCGGTCGGTGAGACCAGGTGCGGGCGGGGCGACGTGCCAGTGGGGGTCGGCCCGGACGGCGGCGGTGGCGAGCGAGAAGTCGAGGGGCGTGCCGGAGGCGAGGTTTCGGGAGCAACGACGGCGCTCGGCGAGGATCCAGAGGCGCCGGTCCGCGAACGCCGCGTCGAGTCGGCCGATGAAGTCCAGGGCCTGGGGCGTCAGGATCTCCTCGTGGCGCTCACTCGGCGCGCCGAGAACCTGAACTGTGCTGGTCAGGGGCGAGAGGGACATGCGGTTCTCCTCAGCGGGGACGGTGGGTGCCCGACGAAGACAGGTCGTCGGGCACCCACCGGGAATTGGCCGACGGGACGGCGACGAAGGGTTTAGTGGAACTGCTCTTCCTCGGTGGAACCCGCGAGGGCCGTGGTGGAGGAGGCCGGGTTGACCGCGGTGGAAACGAGGTCGAAGTAGCCGGTGCCGACCTCGCGCTGGTGCTTGACGGCGGTGAAGCCGTGCGCCTGCGCGGCGAACTCCCGCTCCTGCAGGTCGACATACGCGGTCATGCCGTGCTCGGCATAGCCGCGGGCCAGGTCGAACATGCCGTGGTTGAGGGAGTGGAAGCCAGCCAGAGTGATGAACTGGAACTTGTAGCCCATCGCGCCCAGCTCGCGCTGGAACTTGGCGATCCGGTCATCGTCCAGCGCGGCCTTCCAGTTGAAGGACGGCGAGCAGTTGTAGGCGAGCATCTGGTCCGGGTACTCGGCATGGATCGCCTCGGCGAACTCCCGGGCCTGCGCCAGATCCGGGGTGCCGGTCTCGACCCAGATCAGGTCCGCGTACGGGGCGTAGGCAAGGCCACGGGCAATCACCGGGGCCATGCCGTTCTGCACCCGATAGAAGCCCTCCGCCGTCCGCTCACCGGTGACGAACGGTGCGTCGCGCTCATCGACGTCGCTGGTCAGCAGGTTGGCGGCGAGCGCGTCCGTACGGGCGATGATGACGGTCGGGACATCGGCGATGTCGGCGGCGAGACGGGCGGCGTTGAGGGTGCGGATGTGCTGCGAGGTCGGTACCAGTACCTTGCCGCCGAGGTGGCCGCACTTCTTCTCGGAGGCGAGCTGGTCCTCGTAGTGGATGCCCGCCGCACCAGCCGCGATCATCGCCTTGGTCAGCTCGAAGGCGTTCAGCGGCCCGCCGAACCCGGCCTCCGCGTCGGCGACGATCGGCGCGAGCCAGTCGGTCGCATCCGTGCCGCCCTCGGCGGTGGCGATCTGGTCGGCGCGCAGCAACGCATTGTTGATCCGACGCACCACCTGGGGAACGGAGTTGGCCGGGTACAGGCTCTGGTCGGGGTAGGTGTGCCCGGCCTGGTTGGCGTCGGCGGCGACCTGCCAGCCGGACAGATAGATCGCCTGAAGGCCAGCCTTGACCTGCTGCACGGCCTGGCCGCCGGTCAGCGCGCCCAGGGCATGGATGTAGTCCTGCTCGTGCAGTTGGCGCCACAGCCGTTCGGCGCCACGCCGGGCGAGGGTGTGCTCCTCGCGGACGCTGCCGGACAGCCGGACGACGTCCTCCGCGCTGTAGGTGCGCTCGATGCCCTTCCAGCGCGGGTCGCTCGCCCATCGCCGGGCCAGCTCCTGTGCCGCCGCCTGTGTTCCTGCCTGCGCCATGACCGTCTCCTGAAGGGGAATCGAAACCGAAGATCGTCAGTGAATAGTGCGAAGGTCTTTCTCCTCCGCTTGGTGTGCGGCCCGCGGTGCCCTCACTCGTGAGCGAAGGTGAGCAATGTCGACGAGTCGCCGGGGGCGGAACTGCCGGGATCTCCGACGTCAGGGCATGAATCGTGCCCGGGGTTCCGGTCCGGTCGCCGGGGTCCGGCGGGCCGCAGGACGACTCTGCCAGTGGCACTGAGTGCCATCAACCTTGGCCGCTTGCCAACTTCTGCGAATCTTCCGCGCCCTCTTTGCCAAGATTGCGAAGCCCTGTTCCGGATGCGGTGCGCTTAGGCTGTGGGGCGTCGGAGGGAGGCCCGGTGAGCAAGATCTATGCGGGGGCGCGGCTGCGGCGGCTGCGTGAGGAGCGGCGGATGAGCCAGGCCGAGCTGGCCCGGGTCCTGGGGATCTCGCCGAGCTATCTGAACCAGATGGAGCACGACTCCCGCCCGCTGACCGTGCCAGTCCTGCTGCGGCTGACCGAGGTGTTCGGGGTGGACGCCGCCTTCTTCTCCGAGCGTGACACCAGCCGGCTCCTCGCGGACCTGCGCGAGGCCATGGCCGACGAGGTGGCCGCCGGCCGCGTCTCCGCAGGCGACCTGTCGGAGCTCGCCTCCCGGCTGCCCGCCGTCGCCACGGTTCTGCTCGACCTGGGGCGGCGCAACCAGGAACTGGGCGAGCGGCTCGCCGAGGCGGCCGACGGCCGCACCGCAACCTCCGCTACGGCCACGCCCCGCACGCCGCACGAGGAGATCCGCGAGTTCTTCTACCGCCGCCAGAACTACCTGCACGACGCCGACACCGCCGCGGAGGAACTGGCCGCGCGCATCGGCATCCGGCCAGGCGAGGTCCGTCAGGCACTCTCCGCCCGCCTCGCCGACCGGCACGGCGTACGCATCACGGCCAACGGGGACAGCCCGCACCACTACGACCCGCGGGACCACACGCTGCACCTCTCCCCCCGCCTGCGCCCCGGCCAGCAGGCGTTCCGCATGGCCACCCAACTGGCCCTGCTGGAATACGGCGACGAACTCTCCCGCCACGCCAGTGAGGACTACGAGGAAGGCTCCACGACGTGGAAGCTGGCGCGGATCGGAGTGGCCAACTACTTCGCCGCCGCGCTGATCCTTCCGTACACCGTCTTCCACACCGCCGCCGAGGAGGTTCGGTACGACATCGAGCGCCTTACCGACCGCTTCGGCCTCGGCCACGAAACCGTCTGCCACCGCCTGAGCACACTTCAGCGCCCGCGCCTGCGCGGCGTGCCCTTCTCCTTCGTCCGCGTGGACCGCGCGGGCAACATGTCCAAACGCCAGTCCGCCACCGGATTCCACTTCTCCCGCGCCGGCGGCACCTGCCCCCTGTGGAACGTCTACGAGGCGTTCGCCGCACCCGGCCGCATCCACGTCCAGATCGCCGCCATGCCCGACGGACAGCGCTACCTGTGGACCGCCCGCACCGTCACCCGCAGCCGCGGCGGCTGGGGCGAGCCCGGCAAGACGTTCGCGATCGGCCTGGGCTGCGAGATCCGCCACGCCTCACGCCTCGTCTACTCCGACGGACTCGACCTCGACAACACCTCCGCCGCCACTCCCATCGGCATGGGCTGCCGCGTCTGCGAACGCCTCGACTGCCCACAGCGCGCCGTGCCGCCACTCGGACAACGGCTCTCCATCGACGAGAACACCAGCACCTTCGTGCCGTACCCGATCGCGCCCTGACCGCGAACCGGCACCGGCCGGCTGTACGGCGGGGGCGCCTGTCCCCGGAGCGCCCCGTCGTGTCTCTCGCCCGCTCTGTCGGGTGCCGCGGCCTGTTACGCCGGCTTCCATCGTGCTGAGGGGCGGGACCGGGCATGGTCGGCTCTCGACGTCGATGGCGACGAAGGTCTCTGCGCTGTTGCCACGTCGGCGGCGGGCCCGGAGGCATTCGGCCGCTCCGCGGTGACGCGGACGCCGACGTCCGTCGATGTACGCCCGGCCCGCTCCAGCTCCGCGTGCACGGTGAGCAAGTCACCGGCCCGCATGCCGGCGAGAAAGGCCATACGGTTACCTGGCGTCCCCCAGCGGCCGTTCCGGCCGCAGATTCCACCGCCCGGCGCGCCCGCTGAACTCCACGGCGGACAGCGGCGGTACGTCGATCCGCCAGAACGCCTGCGCCGTCACCCCCAGCGCCCGCACCGCCGCCGCGCGGACGGCCTCCGGCTCCACGACGGCGATCACCCGCCCCGCCTCACCGGCCACCGCGTCCAGCCATCCTCCGACCCTGTCGCACAGCTCCAGCAGCGACTCCCCGCCGTGCGGCGCTCATACCGGGTCCGTCAGCCAGGCCTCGACCGCCTCCGGCTCGCCGGCGGTCACCTCTCCCAAGGTCCTGCCCCGCCACCGGCCCACCGCCCACCCGGCCACCAGGGCAGCGGCACCGCCTCCAGCCCGAGCCCGGCAGCCGTCTCCCGGCAGCGCACCGACGGGGAGGCGAACACCCGGTCGGCCGCAGGCAGTGTTCCGGCAGCCGACCGCGCCCGCCGCAGCCCAGCGACGTCCAGGGAGCAACCATCGTCGAAGCGCGCCTCCCGTAGCGCCGCGCTGACCGCTGGTGAGATCAACATCACCCGGCTTGTCATGCACCCTCCTCCTCTCACCGAACGGGCTTGCAAACGCCGGAACTTGGGCGTATGGGAGTGGATCCGGCGCGCGCCGGGGCCACCCGCGCGCTCTTGGCGGGAATGCCGCTCCGCGCTACCGTCACCACGACATTGACGACGGCATGACGGAAGTCCGGTGAGAATCCGGCACGGTCGCGCCACTGTAAGCCCAGCCGGAGCCGCCCCCGCCAGGGCGCTGATCGCCGGGCGAGTCAGACCCGCAGCCGTCGCTTCGAGCTCCAACGACATGGGACGCGAGTTCCCCCCAGGAGGTCCTGCCATGGCGCAGTCCGCAGCCCCGCCGGCCGTCGCCCCCGACGCACCCCTCACCCTCCCCGTCCGGGCGATCCTGCCCTGGGCGGCGTTCTTCGGCATCCTGATGCTGATCCTGCTGTACTTCGTCGGCGCCGAAGGCGGCACGGCGGCTGTCTTCTCCGGCGAGGGCGTGCACGAGTGGGTGCACGACGGACGCCACCTGCTCGGCTTCCCCTGCCACTGAGACGAGGCCGCGCACATGAACTCCGCCACCGTCAGAACCCTCTTGGTCCGCGGCATGCTCACCGGCATCGCCACCGGGCTGCTGGTCTTCGGGTTCGCCTACCTCGTGGGGGAATCGCCGCTGAGGTCCGCACTCGTCTTTGAAGCCGCCCACGCGACCGAACACGGCCCGGAACTGGTCAGCCGAACCCTGCAGGAGACCGCCGGCCTGGCCACCGGCGTGCTCTTCTTCACCACCGCGTTCGCCGGAATCGCCGCCCTGGCGTTCTGCTTCGCCCTGGGCCGCATAGGCCGCTTCGGTCCACGCGTCACCGCGGGCCTGGTCGCCCTGGGCGGCTTCGTCACCGTGTTCCTCGTGCCGTTCCTCAAGTACCCGGCGAATCCCCCGGCGGTCAGCGCCCCCGACACCCTCAACCAGCGCACCGCCCTGTACTGGCTGATGATCGCGCTCAGTGTGCTGATCGGCATCGCGGCCGTGGTCCTGGGCCAGCGGCTGGCCCCACGCCTGGGCAACTGGAACGCGACCATCGCCGCCTCCGTGGCCTTCGTGGTGGCGGTCGGCCTCGCGCTGGCCTTCCTCCCCGCTGTCAACGAAATGCCCGAAGGCTTCCCGGCCAATGTGGTCTGGGACTTCCGCGTCGCCGCGGCAGGCATGCAGCTTCTTCTGTGGGCATCCTTCGGCGTGATCTTCGGCCACCTCGCCGAGCGGGTCCTGGAACCTCGCACCACCACCGCACCCACCCAGCAGGCTGCGCCACCGCAGGCAGCCCCCGCACCCCACTGAGAATGCCGGATTGACGGGGCCGTCGGGGGTTTCGCCCGCGGGCCCGTCCGCCTGTCCCATGGTGACCCCGAGGGATCGAGAGGGACGCCGGAGCGGAACTCGGCGGTACGCTACAGCGGCACCGGGTAACGGTCAGACTCGGCCGGCAGCGTCCGGGCGCGGCCCGGACGGGCCACGTCAGCCGTCAGCGCACACCGAACGGAGCGCCCGGCGGAGAGGATCCTCCGGCATCGCGCCCCCTTCCCGTCCCACCTCTCGTGCCCTGCCGCGGAAGGCAGCGCTCATCTACGGTTGGCTGCCTACGTGGGCCATCCCGACGAGCCGAGAGGACGACCGCCGTGAGCAGGCGCCCACAGCCGCGCACGATGGCCTTGTAGGGCCAGCAGGTGGTCGTGCTGGCCCCCGACGAGTACGAACGCCTGGCCGCCGCCCGGCGGAAACTCGGTGGACAGGCCGCCCACCTGCACGCCATGAAACGGGAGTTGCAGCAAGCCAGGGCAGCTCTGGACGACATCGAGAAAGTCCTGGCCGAGGCCCCGGAGTGCCACCAGCCGGGCTCCGGCCAGAGCGCCGACGGCGAAGTCGACTCCCTACGCCGCAGACTCCAGGCGGTGCTCCGAACCCATCGACCCGCCCCGCACAGCGGTACGTCGCCGAAGCCGCCGCCAAATGGCCCCGGTTGAGGGACCGCGCACAGGAGACGTCGGCGAAGGACTAGTGCAGCAATACCGCCCATGCCGCCGCAGGCGCTGAGGAGCACGGCTGGACCCGGCAGGCGCGTCCGGGCCCCTGGTCATGGCGTGGCGGATGTCAGCAGCGTCCTGGCCGGACAACCGGCTCCAGCGCCGCCGGCCAGTCTCCCCCGCTCACCCGGCCGGGGTCGACTGCGCCGAAGTCGGTGGACTGGCAGTGGACGGACTCGCGATGGGTCCCTTGAAGGGCTTGGACGGGTATCCGGTGTCGAAGTGCATGTAGTCGGGCACCTTGATGTCCTGCCAGACCCACCCCTCCTCGATGAACGCCCGCCAGACTAGGCCGCCCTTGAGGATCTTGCCCTCCCGCTCGGTGCGCGGGGCGTACTCGCCGCTCGGCGACCAGCGCTTCGTCCGCAGGTCCTTCCACGGGTTCTCGAGCGGGTTGATGTCGATCGCGCGGCCGTTGGCGTGCGGGGATTCCCTGAACGGGGCGTTGATCTGGTCGGGACGGCGACAGTTGAAGGCGGAGGTGTTGTCGGCGCGCAGGCTCGCGTTGAGGTGCCCGTCGTAGACCTCCATCGGCTCCATACGGCGGATGGGGAAGCGTTCCTCGAACAGCTTCGTGAAGATGGGGACGACGCTGGCCGTGACATCGGCGTTGACCACCAGGACACCGCGGTGCACCTCGCCGTCGAAGCCCACGAAGTTCATCTCCACGCGGCGCAACTGGTCCCAGACGTCGGGACAGCCCTTGCGCCACAGTCCCGCCGCCAGCATGCGGGACCACTGGACGTCCGTGATCTTCGTGACGACGGCGTCCAGGGACGGTGTGGGTGAAGGGCTGGGTGCGCGCGTGCTCCCACTCCCGTACGTGGCTGGTCAAGCAGGATCTCCTGGAGATGCCTCCGACGTAGCCGTGTCGAATACGGCCGTGATCCCGGGGCGAGGTGGATCGGTCGGTCCTGGACTGGGCGGACGATGTTGGCGCCTCAGTTGCGCTCCGAGGTCGGGCCTTCGTTCAGCGGGAAGTCGTACGTGAGGAGGCGGCGGCCCTCGGGCGTGCGGATCTCTCCGTGACGCAGCCAGCCGTGTCGCTCGTAGTACGGTCCCGCTCCGCCGTCGGCGGCGGTGACGAGAGTGACACGCGCGCAGCCCGCATCGGTGGCGTCCTTGACGAACCGCGCGATCAACCGAGCCCCTATGCCACGGCAGCGGGCGTGCTCGGCCACGACGACATAGTCCAGGACCGCGGTGACACCAACGGGACCGGCGGCGGGAGCCTGCCGGGCCGTCCGGTTGGGAATCAGCTTGCGGCCGTAGCGCACCAGCCGGGTACGCACGAATTGCCAGGCGAGTCGGGGCCGCAGACACAGGCTGCCCAGTGCCCGCAGCAGCAGTCCGCTCCCGTGGTCGCGCAGCACATGGCGGCGGTGCGCCGCCGGGTCGATCCCACCGATGAGGAAGCCCACCGGCTGCCCGCCCATCTCCACGATGTAAGCACGCGCGTCCGGGCCGGTGAGATGGGTCCGGGTGTACGCGGCCAGGAACCTCGGCCCAAGGCGGGCGAAGAAGCCGTCCGGAAAGTACCTCAGGTACTCGGCCACCACGAACGGCACATCCTCCGGGTCCATGAACCGGATCCGGAAGCCGCTGTCCTCCGGCCGGCGGTCGACGCTCGTCACCCCGATCGGAGGCCCTTCGGGGGACCGGCGGGGGAAGGTGAGGGCAGGGCTCGGGTAGGCGGCTGAGCGCGTGTCGGCGGTGGACGTCGTCGGCGTGGACGACCCCTCCAATCCGTACGGCGGGAGCGCCCGGGCCCGGCTGCGCGCCGGTGTCGCCGGGCCCGCCGCCGCACCGCCGTGGCTCGCCGCCGCCGAGCCGACCCGCAAGTCCCTCCTTACTCGGTTTTCGCCCCTTGGCCCCCGCGCGCGCGGAACTTCGTCGGTCAGCCCGTTAACCTTTCAGGCGGTCAGGCGGAGCGCTTCTCGGACTTCTCGATGGCTGCGGCGACTTGTTCGAGAATGGACGCGCATACGTCGGCGTTGTACTTGTCGGCGTCCTCCCATCTGAAGACGTCCCAGATCCCACTCGTCGCTCTGCGCCTTCGACGAACTCCAGTCCGCGCTCCTTGAAGTGGATACACAGGGCAATAGCCCCGGTCCGAGGGGGCCTTCGGACCGGGTGGCCGATTCTCGTCAGCCGGAGGATGGCGCGTTGTCGCGGCGGCCTCCCTCCGGGATGACCAGCGGGGTGCCCGCGACGGGGCAGGTGATGATGGTGGCGGGCAGGTCGAAGACCTCGGCGACGAGTTCGGGGGTGACCACGTCGGTGGGCGCGCCTGCGGTGACGACGGTTCCGTCACGCATCGCGATGAGGTGGTCGGCGTAGCGGCAGGCGAGGTTGAGTTCGTGCAGGACCATGACGACGGTGCGGCCGTGGGCGCGGTTGAGGTCACGGACGAGTTCCAGGACGTCGACCTGGTGGGCGAGGTCGAGGTAGGTGGTGGGCTCGTCGAGGAGCAGGACGGGGGTGTCCTGGGCGAGGGCCATGGCGATCCACACGCGCTGGCGCTGGCCGCCGGAGAGCTCGTCGAGCGTGCGGTCGGCCAGCTCCGCGACGCCCGTGGCCGCCAGGGCGCGGTCGACGACCGCCTCGTCGGCCGAGGACCACTGGCGCCACCAGCGCTGGTGCGGAGTACGGCCGCGGGCGACCAGGTCCCGTACGGTGATGCCGTCGGGGGCGGTCGGGGTCTGCGGCAACAGTGCCAGTTTCAGGGCGAGTTCGCGGGACGAGACGGCCGTGAGGTCGCGGCCGTCCAGGTGGACCGCGCCCGCGCTGGGCTTGAGCAGGCGGGCCAGGGCGCGCAACGCCGTCGACTTCCCACAGGCGTTGGGGCCGACCAGGGCGGTGATACGGCCTTCCGGGATCCGAAGGTCCAGGCTGTCCGCGACGACGCGGTCGCCGTAGGCCAGGCGCAGGCCGACGCCCTCCAGCGCGGGTACCGACGGCGCGGTTCCCTCGAGTGCGGTGATCACATCAGCCTCCCTTGCCGGCGCGGTTGGCGCGGGCGAGCAGCAGCAACAGGTACGGGGCACCGAGCGCGCCGGTGACGATGCCGACCGGCAGCTCGGTGGGCGAGAAGACGAGCCGTGCGGCCAGATCGGCGCCGAGCAGCAGGACCGCGCCGGTCAGACCGGACGCGACGAGCGGAATGCCGGCGGTTCCGGTCAGGCGGCGGGCGATCTGCGGGGCGCCGAGCGCGATGAAGGCGACCGGTCCGGCGGCGGCCGTGGCGAGCGCGGCCAGGCAGGTGGCGAGGACCAGCAGGGCGATCCGGGCCCGGCCGATGCGGATGCCTAGGCCGAGCGCGGTGTCGTCGTCGAACTGGAGGAGCTGGTACGACCGCGCCAGGGCCAGCACCAGGGGGACGAGGACCAGGAGGGCGTAGCCGGCCCAGCGGACGTGGTCGTAGCCGCGGCCGTTGAGGCTGCCGGTGAGCCACACCATGGCGCGGGACGCCTGGTCGATGTCGGCGCGGGCGAGCATCCAGCGGGTCAGGGCGGCCAGCGCGCCGTTGGCGGCGATGCCGACGAGCACGAAGCGGTAGCCGGTGACGGTGCCGTCCCGCCAGGCCAGCAGGTAGATGGCCGTCGCCGTGATGAGCGCCCCGGCCAGTGCCCCGAACGGGACCGCCCCGAAGGTGCCGGCCCCCGCGGCCGTGACCCCGCCGATCAGGATCGAGGCGACCGCGCCCGCCCCGGCCCCGGCGGAGATACCGATCAAGTCGGGGCTGGCCAGCGGATTGCGGGTCACCGCCTGGTAGACGGCGCCCGCGAGCCCGAAGGCGGCACCGACCAGGAGGGCCGTCAGGGCGCGCGGCAACCGGAGTTGATGGACGATCAGGTCCGCGCTGCCGGAGCCGGTGCCGAGGACGGCCGACAGGACGTCGGGGACCGGGATGGCGTAGGTGCCGAGCGACACCGAGGCGATCACCCCGGCGAAGGCGACCGCGGCCAAGGCGGCCAGCGCGACCGCGACGCGCGGCCGCAACCGTATGCCGACGGGCCCGAGTTCGGCTCTCAAGGACCTCACCGCGTGTGCTCCTTCAGCTTGCCGCGCTTGACCAGCAGCGCCAGGAACGGCGCCCCGATCACGGCGGTGACCACCCCGGCCTCCAGTTCGGCGGGCCGCGCGACGATACGGCCCACGACGTCCGCGCTCAGCATCAGCACGGCTCCCCCGAGCGCCGAACACGGCACGAGCCAGCGGGCGTCGGGGCCGGTGAACGCCCGTACGAGGTGCGGCACGACCAGCCCGACGAAGGTCACCGGTCCCGCCGCGGCAACTGCGGCACCGGTCAGCAGGATCACGGCCAACGCGCCGACGGCCCGCGTGACGGCGACCTTCGTGCCCAGCGTGGTGGCGAGGTCGTCGCCCAACGCGAGCGTGTTCAGGCGTCCGCTCACCGCGAGCGCGAGCAGCAGGCCGACGGCGATGAACGGCACAAGCTGCAGACCGAGCCCGGCGTCGCGCCCGGCCAGCGAGCCCACCGCCCAGTAGCGGTACTGGTCGAGGGTGCGAACGTCGAGGAGCACCAGCGTGTTGGTGCAGGCGTCGAGCAGGACGGTCACGGCGGCGCCGGCCAGGGCGAGTTTGGCCGGGGTGGCGCCGCCGCGGCCGGTGCCGCCGACGGCGTAGGCGAGGAGACCGGCCAGCGCACCACCGAGGAAGGCGAACCAGACGTATTCGTACGAACTGGTCAGCCCCAGCAGTCCGATGCTCGCGGCGACCGCGAACGCTCCCCCGGCGCTGATGCCGATCAGCCCCGGGTCGCCCAGCGGGTTGCGGGTGATCTCCTGGGTCACCGCGCCCGCCGCGCCGAGCGCGAGACCGGCCAGCAGGCCCAACAGCGTCCGGGGCATGCGCAGTTCGCGTACGACGACCGCGTCGCCATCGGTGCCGCCGCCGATCGCGGACAGCACGTCGGAGAGCGGAACGGACTTGGTTCCGATGGCGAGCGAGGCACAGAGCGCTGCGGCCAGCAGACCGGCCAGCGCGAGCAGCGCTGCCGACCGTACAGCGGGGCGCCCGCGCGGCGGGGCGGACACGGCGAGGGGATCCGCGCTGGGAACGGAGGACGACACAGTCACGCCGACAAGGTAAGGCATGCCTAAGAAGAGGTTTCGGCCACCCCCTGTGTTTTCTCTGTGACTCGGATGGTTATGCTCACCCAGGCCTTACACAGGTAAGCCTTGCCTAACCCATCCGCTCTGGGAGTTCCATGTTCACCCGCACCCCTGGCCGCCGTGGCCGGATCGGCGCCCTCCTCCTCACCGCGGTCCTGGCCGCCGGACTCACCGCCTGCGGCGGTTCGGACAGTTCGGACGCCAAGGCCTCCGAGACCAGCGCGGCCGCCGAGAAGTCGGCCGGCTTCCCGCGCACCATCGAGCACCACAAGGGCAGCACCGAGATCAAGGCCAAGCCCGAGCGCATCGTGGCCCTCGACAACAGCCTCGTCGAGGCCGTCGTCGCCCTCGACGGGCCGCTGGTCGGCGGCATCGGCTCCTACCGCGACCAGAAGGGCTTCCCCGACTACCTCGGCGACGCGGTCAAGAACACCGAGGACGTCGGCCCGCTCGACAGCCCCAACCTCGAGGCCATCGCCGCCCTCAAGCCCGACCTGATCGTCTCCGCGACCGTCCGCCACGACGACCTCTACGACCAGCTCAGCGAGATCGCCCCCACGGTCTTCGTCGAGACCACCGGCCCGACGTGGAAGGACAACATCACCCTCCTCGCCAAGGCCCTCGGCGAGGAGGACAAGGCCAAGGCGAAGCTCACCGCCTACGAGACACGCGCCAAGAAGATCGGCGACGCGATCAACCAGAAGGCCGGTGACCCGACCGTCTCCATCGTCCGCTTCCTCGACGGCCCGACCCGCATCTACCTGCCGAAGACCTTCAGCGGCATCATCCTGCAGGACATGGGCCTGGCCCGCCCCGAGAACCAGCGCGATCCCGAGGAGTTCAACATCGAGATCAGCGAGGAGCAGATCGAGCAGGCCGACGCCGACGTCATCTTCTACAGCACCTTCTCCGGCGGCGAGGAGCGCGAGAAGAAGTTCCTCGCCAACCCGCTGTGGAAGCGCCTGGACGCCGTCAAGTCCGGCAACGTCCACCGGGTGAAGGACGAGATCTGGATGACCTCCGTCTCCCTCCAGGGCGCCGACATGATCCTCGACGACATGGCCCGCACCTTCGAGGTCGACCCCGCCAAGTAGGCGCAAGAACCGCAGCTGGCCTCGGGCCGTGTGTACCGCTTTGCCCCAGGCCGTACACACGGCCCGGACTCCATAGGTGCGGGCCGATCTGGATCTTCAGTGACATCACTGTGGCAGCGTCGCACTGGATGTGCCGCAACACGTCTGGCCCATCGCGAGCCGCTGTCGCCACCGCTGCCGAGCGCACTACGTCCTGACAGCTGACGGGGCTTGGTGTGGAAGACCGCGTTCGTCGCCCTTCTCGCCGAAGCCGGGTGGGCGTCCGCAGGCGAGGGCGTCGCTGCACACCCTCGACGACATCCAGCTGGTACGCCACCATCCGACGGAGGACGGCGGCACTCCCACCACCTTCGACCTCATCACACTGGTGCCCGAAGGCACATTGCGTCGCCCGCCGAACAGCGCCCCTGGGTACAGCAGGCAAGTGGCGGCAAACCATGGCCAACCCACATGAACCCGGCGCGCGCTATCGTCGAAGAAGCGGACGTCGTCAATAGCGTCCTGGCCGTAACGAATGTGTCGGCCACCAGCGAGGATGGACTGCTTGCCGCACGTGTCCGCCTGCCGGGTCGGACGCCGGTGTTGATGGACGCGTGGCCTCGAGTCCGTCTCCTCGGAAGGACGGCTTGCCATGCAGAGCGACCCCGAGGTTCTCGAATTCCTCAACGAGCAACTGACCGCAGAGCTGACCGCGATCAACCAGTACTTCCTGCACGCCAAGATGCAGGAGCACTTCGGCTGGACGAAGCTCGCGACATACACGCGCCATGAGTCGTTCGACGAGATGAACCATGCGGAGACTCTCACCGACCGAATCCTGGTCCTGGACGGACTGCCCAACTACCAGCGGCTCTTCCACGTACGGGTGGGACAGACCGTCACCGAGATGCTCCAGGCCGACCGCGAGGTCGAGGTCGAGGCGATCGATCGTCTCCGGCGCGGCATCGAGGTCATGCGTTCCAAGGGCGACATCACCTCGGCGAACATCTTCGAGTCGATCCTCGCCGACGAGGAGAACCACATCGACTATCTCGACACGCAGCTTGAGCTGATCGAGAAGCTGGGCGAGCCGCTGTACATCGCGCAGCTCGTCGAGCAGCCCGAGAGCTGACCACGAAGCCGCACGCCGACGCGGACCGGCGACCAGCCCACGGCCCGGAGCTCCTCATTCGGGCATGAAGGGCAAGCATGGCCTGCTTGCTACTCACCCTTGCGCCACACAAAAGGTGACATACGCGCCGATTCTATGGTTAGCCTGACTTAATGAAGCTTAGCCTGACCTAACCATGTCCGGCGTGACGGGTGACGGAGGAGCGGGATCGTGGGTACTCCCGGGATGAGACCTCTGTTGGCGGCGGCCCTCGCAGGTCTGCTGGCCCTTGGAGCCACGGCCTGCGGCTCGGAGCAGACGGCACAGGCCGAGCCCGAAGCGGGCTCCGACAAGAAGATCACCGTCTACAGCGGCCGGAGCGAGTCGCTCGTCAAACCGGTCCTGGAGGACTTCCAGAAGGCCAGCGGCATCACCGTCCAGGTGCGCTACGGCGACACCGCGCAGATGGCGGCCCAACTGCAGGAGGAGGGCAACCGCAGCCCGGCGGACGTCTTCCTCGCCCAGGACGCCGGCGCACTGGGGTCCGTCGCCGGCCAGGGTCTCTTCGCCAAGCTGCCCAATGAGGTGCTGGACAAAGTACCGGCCGCCTACCGGGACGAGGACGGCGAGTGGGTCGGCGTGACAGGCCGCGTACGCACGATGGCCTACAACACCGACCAGGTTCCCAAGGGCGATCTGCCGGAGTCGGTGTTCGAACTGACCGAGCCCGAGTGGAAGGGCAAGGTGGGCATCGCACCGACCAACGGCTCCTTCCAGGCGTTCATCACCGCGATGCGGGTGGAGCACGGCGACGAGAGGACCGAGGACTTCCTCGCGGGGCTGAAGGCCAACGACGCGCAGATCCGCGAAGGGAACGCGCCGATCGTCGCCGACGTCAACTCCGGCATGCTCGCCTCCGGGCTGGTCAACCACTACTACGTGTACGAGCTGGCCAAGGAGAAGGGCACCACCGTCGACGCCCTCAAGGCGAAGAACCACTTCTTCCCGAACGGAGACATCGGCAGTCTGGTCAACGTCTCCGGTGTAGGTGTGCTGGACAAGGCCGACGACGACCCCGACGTCCGCAAGTTCGTCGACTATCTGCTGGGCAAGGGGGCTCAGACCTACTTCGCCGAGCAGATCTACGAGTACCCGCTGATCAACAGCGTCGTCACCGCCCCCGGCCTGCCCTCGCTGGTGTCGTTGAACGCACCGGACATCGACCTCAACGACCTGGACGATCTGCGGACCACCATCGAGATGATCAAGGAATCGGGGCTCGTCTGAGCAGCATGCCGACCCTCACCCCGCGCCGGGCGCGGCGGTTCCTGCCCCGCCCGGCACTGGCCTGCGCGGCGGTGCTCGCCGTCGGCGTCGCGCTCATCCCGCTGGTGTATCTGGGGATCCGGGTTGGCCAAGCGGGCTGGGGCCGGATCGCCGACGAGTTGTTCACGGCGCGCACCGGGGATCTGGCAGGCCGGAGCGTGGCGTTGGCGGGGGTCGTCACCGCGGCCTGCACCGTCCTGGGCGTCGCCGCGGCGTTCCTGGTCACCCGCACCGACCTGCCGGCCCGACGGGTGTTCGGGGTGCTCGCCGCGCTGCCGCTCGCGGTGCCCAGCTACGTCGCCGCGTTCGCCTGGGTGTCCCTGGCCCAGGGTTTCGAGGGCTTCTGGGCGGCGGCGCTCGTGCTGACGCTGGTCTCGTACCCGTATGTCTATCTGCCGGTCGCGGCGGCTCTGGTCGGCGTGGATCCGGCGCAGGAGGAGGTGGCGCGGTCGCTGGGGCGCGGCCCGTGGCAGACGGCCGTCGGCGTGACGCTGCGCCAGGTACGCCCGGCGGTGGCGGCGGGCGCGCTACTCGTCGCGCTCTATGTGCTCTCCGACTTCGGTGCCGTCTCGATCCTGCGGGTGGACGTATTCACCCGGGCTGTCTTCACCGCGATCAACCTCGGTTTCGACCGCACCGGTGCGCTCGTGCTCGCCACGGTCCTCGTCGCCCTCAGCGCACTGGTGCTCCTGGCCGAGCAGCTCAGCCGGCGGCGTGCCGCCCGCTACGCCCGCCTCGGCGGCGGGGCGCCCCGGCCTCCCACGCGGCTGCGCCTGGGCCGACTGCGGTGGCCGGCCGTGCTGGGGCTCGCCGGTGTGCTGGGCGCGGCTCTGGGCGTGCCGGCCGTCAGCCTGGTGCGGTGGTTCGGCGAGGGCGTCTCACGGCCCGGGTCGCTCGGCGAGCTGGCCGACGCGGCGGGCAACTCGCTCGGGGTCGCCCTCCTCGGCACGGTTCTCACCGTGGTGCTTGCGCTGCCGGTGGGGCTGCTGTCCGCCCGCGTGCCCGGCCTGCTCGCCGTCGCCCTGGACCGCTTGGCCTATCTCTCCCACGCGCTGCCCGGCCTGGTCATCGGGCTCTCGCTGGTGTTCTTCGGCATCAACGTGGCCTACCCGCTCTACCAGAGCGTGTGGCTGCTCGCCCTCGCGTACGCGGCACTGTTCCTGCCCCTCGCGGTCGCCGCCGTCAGTGCCGCCGCGGCACAGGCCCCGCCCGGTCTGGAGGAGGTGGCCCGCTCACTCGGGCGGCGCCGGGCGTACGTCCTGCGCACGGTGACGCTGCCCCTGGCCGCACCCGGCATCGGCGCCGGCGCCGCACTGGTCTTCCTCACCTGCATGAAGGAACTGCCCGCCACCCTGCTGCTGCGCCCGACCGGCATGAACACCCTCGCCACCGGCCTGTGGACGCACACCTCGGTCGCCGCCTACGCGGCCGCCGCACCCTACGCGGCCCTGCTGGTGCTCATCGCCGCCATGCCCACCTGGTGGCTATCGGCCCGCACCGGAGTCCTCACCCGAACCGGGGGCTGACATGGCGGAGCTGCGCATCACCGACGTCCGCAAGGCCTACGACCGTATCCAGGCGCTGTCCGGGGTGGATCTCACCGTCCGCTCCGGAACCCTGGTGGCCGTCCTCGGCCCCTCGGGCGCGGGCAAGACCACGCTGCTGCGCTGCATCGCCGGCTTCGAGACGCCGGACGCCGGAGAGATCCGGATCGACGGCCGTCGTGTCGCGACCCGCGGCGCATCGGTGCCGCCCGAGCGGCGGCGGATCGCGGTGGTCCCCCAGGAGGGCGCGCTCTTCCCGCACCTGTCCGTCCTCGGCAACGTCACCTACGGACTCGGCCGCTCCGCCCGGCGGGCCGGCCGGGCGGCCACCGTACTTGAACTCGTGGGCTTGGCGGGTTTCGAGGGCCGGATGCCGCACCACCTCTCCGGCGGGCAGCAACAGCGCGTTGCGGTCGCCCGCGCACTCGCGCCCCACCCGCCGGTCGTGCTGCTCGACGAGCCGTTCAACGCACTCGACGCCGCCCTGCGGGCCGAACTGCGCCGAGACGTCCGACAGGCCCTGCGCGCCGACGGCGCCACGGCCGTCCTCGTCACCCACGACCAGGCGGAGGCACTGTCCGTGGCCGAGGAGATCGCGGTCATGCGGGACGGCCGCATCGTCCAGAGCGGACCACCGGAACTCCTCTACAGAGAACCGGCCGACCCGTGGGTCGCCGGGTTCGTGGGCGAGGCGGTGTGGCTGCCCGCCACGGCGGACGGCGACCGGGCCCACACCCCGCTGGGCACGATACGGCTCACACCAGTCGAAGGCCGTCTGCCGACCGGACCGATGCGCGTGCTGCTGCGGCCCGAGCAGATCACGCTCGCCCCACCCGGCGATCCGGATGCCATCGCCGCGACCGTCGTACGGCGTGACTTCTACGGCCACGACGCCATGCTCGTCCTGCGCCTGACCGACGGCACCCACGTGACCGCCCGCATCTTCGACCCGGCCGCCCTCCCGCCCGCCGCCGACGACGAGGTCGCCCTGCGCGTCCGCGGCACCGCCCGCATGTTCCCACCCAGCGCACGCCCAGGGGCCACGCCCAGCCACCCGTAACGGACGACCCCACTCGTGATCCCGCTGGATGCCCACTGTTCCAGGCTCGATTTGATCGCTGTCAGCCCATCGCTCACCTCGTCCCGGTCTTCGCCGCCCCGCCTGGCCGGTGTGCCCGCGCATAGCCGCTGGGGCGCCCGGGCCGTACGGCCTACGTTCACGTGTACACCGGCACATCTGGCATGGATCAAGACCGAGTTCGTCACCGGTTACCGCTTGGTCCGCTGAGTCCGGCCCCCGTCCAAAGGCCGTTGCCTCATCAGAGAACTCGAAGGTCAACCCTTCGCTCGAGTCAGCGGGCCGTCCGGAGCGGGGGCGCCGATCCTGCCGGTCGGGGACGACTCGGTCCACCACCGGCAGGCCTGCGCAGGCATACGCCAGGTGTTGGTCGACCTCCTCTGTGAAGTAACCCGTGGAGGGAACAAGCAGTGTTGGGCCAGCTCGTGCGGCTCCGCCGGTCTCGCCTCAATGGCCCAGTACGCGTCCTTTCCCTGGGACAGGCGGATGCGGTAGGGCACGATGTGCCCGACGACGTTGCCCCGCCAACCGGCTGCGCGCCAGCGTCACCTCGTTCCAGCCCCAGACAAGCGGGCGGTCAAGCGGAGAGGGCTGCCGGTGCGTGTCGGCCAGGAGAGGCAAAGAGGATCCCGGTGCCCTCGTCCGTTCCTTTGCGCAGGATCGCCGGCCAGGTGTCGGCGTCCTGCTGACGGCGGCGGACGCCTTCACGAACGCCATACAGCCCTTCGTCGTTGCCGACGCCGTGGCCGACTGCTCCGCTGAGGAGCATTCCATGGCACTCCAGTGGGCCGCGCACAGCGGCATGGTCTGCACAACCGACCGTCTGCTGCGCGATCTGCTCCTCAACCGGCAAGCGTCGGACGACGTGATGGCTTCGGATGGATAACCGGCCCAGGGACGATCGTCCTCTCCGGATACCGGATCACGCTCGCGATCCACGAAACAGCGCGTACAGCTCGTGAAGGAGTGAGAACACGCATGGCAACAGTCGTCGTTCAGGGCGCGGACGTGGAACCGTCCGTCGGGGCACTGCCTTTGCCGGAGGAGCTCGAGGGCGGCGTGGTCGTCGTCAAGTTCGGCGGCAGCGCCATGGTGGACGGCAACCTGCAGCGGACGTTCGCCCAGGACGTCGTGGACCTGTGGCGTGCCGGGGTGCGTCCGGTCGTCGTGCACGGCGGTGGACCCCAGGTCAGCGCGATGCTCGACCGCCTCGGACTGGAGGTTCGCTTCGAGGCGGGCCTGCGGGTGACCACTCCGGAGGCCATGGAGGTGGTGCGCATGGTCCTGACAGGCCGTGTCCAGCGAGAGCTGGTCGGCTGCATCAACGCGCATGGCCCCTTCGCCGTAGGTATGACGGGTGAGGACGCGCACACGATGACCGCCGTGCGGCGGTCCGCCCGGGTGGATGGCAGACCGGTCGACATCGGTCTCGTCGCCGACATCGTGGACGTGAAACCGGACACGGTACGCGTGCTCCTGGAACAGGGACGTATCCCGGTGGTCTCCCCCGTGGCACGTGGCACCGGCGGGGAGATCTACACGTCAACGCCGATCTGGCGGCGTCGGCGCTGGCCACGGCCCTGCGCGCCGAACGGCTCGTGATGCTCACCGACGTGGCGGGGCTTTACGCGACTGGCCGCACAGCACCGAGGTGATCGAGCGCCTGGCGGTCGGCGAGTTGGACGCGTTGCTTCCGGGGCTGCGGAGCGGAATGCTGCCGAAGATGGAGGGCTGTCTGCGAGCCGTCCAGTCCGGGGTGCGCAAGGCGCATGTACTCGACGGCCGGGTGCCGCACGCCCTGCTGCGGGGCATCCTCGGCGAGAACAGCCCAGGCACAACGGTGGTCCCGGACGACAAGCGGAACGGCGCCTGACCGCTGGCCACGCCCCCTGCGCTGTCACAGGATCCGAGCGTTGCGGCGGGTCCAGGGACTGGGCCCAGGCGGCCAGCGCCATGCCGGGGGACGACGGTCTGAACCCGTACCGGAGGAAGAGATCGCCCCCGCCGATGGTGGCCGTGAAGAGCCCTCCCAGCGACTGGGCGCTCGCCCTGGCCAGTACGGCACGCATGAGCCGGGTCCCCACTCCGTGTCCCTGCCTGTGGCGGGCCACGCAGAAGTTGTACAGAACGCCTGCCGACCCGAGTCCGGTCGCGGTGTCGGCGGCGTGGACGCGCAGCGCGAGACACCCGTCGAGTGTGCCGTCGGGAGCCTCCGAGACGACGAAGTCGGCCGCGCGGAAGGCGTAGAGGGAGTCAGGGCGTTCACGCAGGGCTCCCGAGCGCACGAACGGCCGGGAAAGAGTCACCAGCACGGCGGCATCCTCCGGGCTCGGGACGCACGGAGGATGTGGTCGGCGGCTGGGTGGGGCGCGGCATTGCCGTGGTCCAGGCTTTCCTTCCTCGGATGCGCCGTGCGCAGGACAGCTCACCGGCCTGGTCACAGACAAGCGAGGGGTTCGCGTTCCCGGCCGGACCGGATCGTGCCTACGCGCAGGGACGGCCCGGGTAGTCCTCGCTCTCGGGTACACCCGCCGCGCGCATCCTGCGGAGGACCTCCTGCTGGGCCGCTTCGTCGTCGATGTACACGGGACAGTTGGTCTCCCGATCGAAGACCAGGGTGCCGGCGGCGGTGTTCCAGATGACCCACCTGGGCCATTGCTCATCGTCCTGCCAGAGGTCCGCGTATGCCTCGATGGCGTCTTCCAGCTTTTTCACGGCGTGGCCCTCTCCGTCTCGCGGCCGTCGACGTACGTCGCCACCACTTCGATGTCACCGATCCTCGAGGGGTCGACGCGCCGCGGGTCGTCACCCAGCACGACCAGGTCGGCGCGCTTGCCCGGGGTGAGGCTGCCCGCGCGGTCCTCCCAGTGGCAGGCGAAGGCACCGGCGGCGGTGTACGCGTACAGGGCCTGGTCGACGGTGATGCCCTCGTCCGGGCCGATCACCTGGCCGGACGTGGAGGCTCGCTCGACCATGAACTGGATGGCCCGCAGCGGTGAGCCGTCCGTGACGGGGCGGTCGGAGCTGCCGACCAGCGTGATGCCGTGGTCCAGGAAGCCCCTGCCGCGGTACAGCCAAGGTGCCCGTTCTTCTCCCATGATCGCCGCGTAGTCGTCGCCGAAGTAGCGCAGGAAGTTGGGCTGGACGACCGCGGCGACGCCCAACTGTGCGAAACGGGCGAGCTGGTCGGGGCGGATCAGGCCGGCGTGCTCGATGCGGTGCCGCGCCTCGGGGCGCGGCCGCAGGCGCTGGGCCCGTTCCAGGGCGTCCAGGGCGACATCGGTCGCGCGGTCGCCGATGGCGTGGACGGCGAGCTGCCACCCGGCGAGGTGGCCGTCCACGATCGTGTCGGCGAGTACCTCAGGGTCGTCCTGCAACTGGCCCGTGTGGTCCAGCCCTTCGTACGGATCGCTGAGCGCGGCGGTCCGGGCCATCATGCCGCCGTCGGTGTAGATCTTCAGCGCTCCCACGGAGAGCCAGTCGTCGCCGAATCCGGTGCGCAGGCCGAGGTCGAGGGCCCGGGGAATGCCGTCGGCCTCGTGCGCGGCGACCGGGCGCAGCCGGTCCGCGGACACCATGAGCTGCACGCGGAGCGGCAACAGGCCCTTCTCGCGGGCGAGTTGGTAGGCGCCCAGTTCGACGGGGCTGTGGCCGAAGAGGGTGCCACCGATGCCGGCCTCGGCGCAGGCGGTGACGCCCTCGGACAGGCAGGACCGGGCGGCGCGCCCGATCGCCTCGGCGAGCTCCTCCTGGGAGTACGGCAGGCGCAGTGCCCGCGCCGCTCCCATGGCGCCCTCGGCGAGGAAGCCGTTGTCGTGCGGGATGTCGGCGGGGAGCAGGTCGAGCACGGCGGAGTTGACGACGCAGCCGTGCCCGGAGTCGTGCATCATGAACACCTTGCGGCCATAACTGACCTTGTCCAGTTCGGCGGCGGTCAGGTGGCGGCCGAGGGCCCTCTGGTCGTAGCCGGCGATGCTCACCCAGGCGCCGTGTGAACACTGCCGGGAGACGGCCTCCTCCACGACGGCGAGCACGGCGTCGATCCGCGTGAGACCCGCGATGCTTGGGGTGTTCTGCTTGAAGCCGGTCCAGGCCAGGTGAACATGGGCGTCGATGAAGCCGGGCAGTACGGTGGCGCCCTGCAGGTCGATCACCTCGCGTGCGGGCAGGGAGGTCACGGCCTCGTCGAGGCCGACGATCCGGCCCTGCCAGATGCCCAGGTCGTGGGCGACCGGATGGTCCGGGTCCATGGTGAGGAAGCGGGCGTTCGTCAGGCGCATACAGAGCATCAGCGGTGTCCCTGAGAGAGGTCGGCCATGACGGTCGCGGACGAGTCGTCGGGGGCGGGGCGTTTGGGCGCGGCGGGCACCATCAGCGGCGTACCGGTTTCCGGGTCGTCGATGATGCGGCAGGGCAGGCCGAAGACGTCCTCGATCAGCTCGGCCGTCATGACGCTCGCCGGGTCGCCCTCGGCCGCGACCTCGCCGCCGGGTCGCATGACGATGAGGTGGGTGGCGTAGCGGCAGGCCTGGTTCAGGTCGTGCAGGACGGCGACGACGGTGTGGCCCTTTCGCGCGTGCAGGGCCGCGCACAGGTCCAGGACCTCTACTTGGTGCGCGATGTCGAGGAAGGTGGTGGGCTCGTCCAGCAGCAGGATGGGGGTCTGCTGGGCGAGCACCATGGCGAGCCAGACGCGCTGGCGCTGGCCGCCGGAGAGGTCGTCGACGGGCCGGTCGGCGAGTTCGAGTACGCCGGTCTGCCGCATCGCTGCGGTGACGGCGGCCTCGTCGTCCGCGGACCACTGCTTCAGCAGCCGCTGGTGGGGATAGCGTCCGCGGGCCACCAGGTCGCCCACCGTGATACCACCGGGCGCGGTCGACG
Organism: Streptomyces cupreus; assembly: GCF_014257025.1. Lineage (GTDB taxonomy): Bacteria > Actinomycetota > Actinomycetes > Streptomycetales > Streptomycetaceae > Streptomyces > Streptomyces cupreus. The sequence goes on along the minus strand of NZ_JACMSF010000046.1, from coordinate 37,785 downwards.
ACTGCGGGAGCAGCCCGAGCCGGCGGGCGACCTCGCGGGTGCGATAGGAGGCGATGGCGGCTCCGTCCAGGTAGACCTCCCCCGCCTTGGGCTTGAGCATCCGTGCCAGCGCCTTCAGCAGGGTGGACTTGCCGCACGCGTTCGGCCCGATGATCACCGTGAAGGAGTGGTCGGGGATGTCGACGCCGAGGCCGGTGGCGACGGTCCGCTGGTCGTACGACAGCGTCAAGTTCTCGGCCCGCAGGCGGGGCGCCGGGGTGTTCGTTCCTGTCATGCGCGGCTCTTTCGGGACTCGGTGACCAGCAGCCAGATCAGGTACAGGCCGCCGATGGTGCCGGTGGCCGTACCCACCGGAAGGAGGGCGGGGGCGAAGAGGCGCTGTACGGCGAGGTCGCTCGCCGTCAGCAGGACGGCACCCATGAGGGCGGTGGGCACGAGAGCCGGGCCGGAGGCCCCGGTCAGCCGGCGGGCGAGTTGGGGTGCTGCCAGGGCGATAAACCAGATGGGGCCGGTCACCGCGGTGGCGAACGCGGCCAGAGCGACGCTGATGACCAGCAGGACGGCGCGGGTGCGCGTCACGCTGACGCCGAGCGCGGTCGCCGTGAGGTCACCCATCTCCACCATGGACAGGCGACGGGCCAGCACGAAGGCGAGCGGGAGGAGTACGACGACGGCGAGGCCGATGGCGTTGGCGTGGGTCCAACCGCGGTTGTTCAGGCTGCCGATGAGCCACGCCTGGGCTTCCAGCGCCTCCTGCCAGGTCGCCCGGGTGATCAGGTAGGAGTTGACGGCGAGTAGCAGCGCGCTGACCCCGATGCCGATGACGACCAGCCGGAACCCCTGCAACCCCCGCCCGATCATGAGCAGATACACCAGGGCGGCCGTGGCCAGGCCGCCGATCAGGGCACCCAGCGCGATCTGCGTCATGCTGCCGTGCATCACGATGATGACCACCAGCGCGCCGACGGCCGACCCGTTGGTGAAGCCGATGAAGTCGGGGCTGCCGAGGGCGTTGCCGGTCAGGGTCTGCAGGATCCCCCCGCTGACCGCGAGCGCCGCTCCGACGCACACCGCGGTCACCAGACGGGGCATGCGCAGGGTGTTGACGATGAAGTCGGCACCGGCGTCTCCGCTGCCGGTGAGCGCCCGCAGGACCTCTCCGACGGACAGGGCGAAGTCACCGGTGGTCAGGCTGACACCCATGACGACGACGAGTACGGCGAGCAGCACGGCCGTCACGGCCACCACGCGCCCCTGGATCCGCACGGAGACTCCGCCTCGCCCGGTCCGTACGACGAGTCCGCTGATGACCCGCGGCTTCGCGAGGCGCGGGACGGCGGGGGGCGCGGCGGTGGCGGTGGTGCCCGGCTTCCGTACGGTGCTCACAGCATGACCAGCTTTCGGCGGCGGCACAGCGCGATGAACAACGGTGCACCGAGGAACGCGGTGACGATTCCGACCTGGACCTCGCCGGGCGCGCCGAGCACCCGGCCCAGGACGTCCGCGCCGATCAGCAGCACGGGCGCAAGGAGCGTGGAGTACGCGAGCACCCATCGCTGATCCGGGCCGACGATGAAGCGAGCCACGTGCGGTACGGCGAGGCCCACGAAGCTGATCGGGCCGACCGCGGCGGTGGCGGCGCCGCACAGCAGCATCACCGCGACGGCGCCCAGCACCCGGGTCCGGCCGACGTTCACGCCCAGCGCGCGTCCCATCTGGTCGCCGAGGGCCAGGGCGTTGAGCGACGGGGCGATTGCCAGGGCGATGAGCAGCCCCACGGCGACGAACGGCAGGACGACGTACACGACGTCCAGGTACCGGCCCGCCAGCGCACCCACCGTCCAGAAGCGGAACTGGTCGAAGGCCCGCGGTTCAAGCAGCAGCACCGCCGAGCAGAAGGCGAACAGCACGGCCGTCACCGCCGCTCCCGCGACGACCAGCCGGTCGGGCGTGGCCAGTTTCCGCCCGGAGGAGCCCAGCAGGTAGACCACCACCGAGGTGAGGGCCGCGCCGGCGAGCGCGAACCATATCTGACCCAGCACCGATCCCACCCCGAGGTAGGCGATGGCCAGGACCACGCCGGTGGCGGCGCCCTGGCTCACGCCGAGCAGACCGGGGTCGGCGAGCGGGTTGCGCGTCAGGGCCTGCATCAGCGCGCCGGACAGCCCGAGGGCCGAACCGACGAGCAGTCCGAGAAGGGTACGGGGGATGCGGTAGTCGTGGATGATGACCGAGTTTTCCGACCCGTCAGGACGCCACAGCAGGCTCCAAGTCGAGGTGAACGGAATGCCTCTGGTGCCCACCCACACGCTGACCAGTCCGATCAGTACCAGGGCGCCGAGGGAGAGCAGCAGTCCCGCGCCGTGGAGCGCGGCCACGCTCCTCCGGGTTGCGGGCACGGCGGGACCGGTGACCTCGGTCCCGGGCACCGCCTGGGCTTCGACCGACAACGACAACTCCCCCTGGCGGCGGCTCACCGTGCTCTCACCGCGTCACCGGACAGCGCGACGCATGAACAGCGGAATGTTACTTAGGTGAGGCTAACCGCACGCCAACGGCCGGTCAACGCACAGGTATTGCACGTCACGGGTAACGGGTAGACCCCGGAGGGCGCCGCACAGGTCTGGACTGACGGGCAGCTTAATTAGAGTAGCCTCACCTAACCATCTGACCATCGGCGGAGGTACCGCATGCCGGCTGGAGGACCGACGGGGGGACACGTCCTCCGTGGAGCGATCAAAGCCCAACGCCGCCGCCTTGTGGCGGCATCCCTGCTCGGCATGGCCCACCAGGGGTGCGAGGCCATGGTGCCCTTGGTCATCGGCGTGATCATCGACGACGCGGTGGCCACAGGCTCCGCCGGAACCATGCTGCGCTGGCTGCTGATCCTCGCCGCCGTCTTCCTCGTCCTGTCCACGTGTTACCGGATCGGCGCCCGGATCACGGACGGCTCGGGCGAAGAGGCTGCGCACCGGCTCCGGCTCCAACTCGGCACCAGGGTGCTCGATCCACGCGGCGGCGCCGACGCCGACCGGCTCCCGGGCGAGTTGACCAGCGTCGCCACCAACGACGCCCGGCGCGCGGGCCTGGTGGTGACCCTGGTCCCGTATGGCTCCGCGGCCCTGGCCGCCCTCGCGATCAGCGCGGTGGCGCTGCTGCGCATCTCGGTGCCGCTCGGCCTGCTCGTCCTGCTCGGCATACCGCCCCTGCTGTGGCTGGGCCACCGCATCAGCCGCCCGCTGGAACAGCGCAGCGAGACCGAACAGGAGCGCGCCGCCCATGCCTCCGGCGTCGCCGCCGACCTCGTCGCGGGGCTGCGGGTGGTCAAGGGAATGGGCGCCGAAGCAGCCGCCGTGTCCCGGTATCGGCACACCAGCCAGGACTCGTTGGCCGCCGCGCTGCGTGCCGCCCGGAGCCGGGCCGGGCACGAAGGCGCCGTCCTCGCCCTGACCGGCGTCTTCATCGCGGCGATCGGGCTGGTCGGCGCATACCTGGCCATGCGCGGCAGCATCAGCGTCGGCGATCTGGTGGCGGCGGTGGGACTCGCCCAGTTCCTCCTCGGGCCGTTCCAGCTGCTGACCTACGTCAACGCCGAGTTCGCCCAGGGCCGTGCGTCGGCCCGCCGGATCGCCGAGGTGCTGGCGGCACCCGCTGCCGTGGAACCGGGCGGCGCCCCGCCTCCCGACCCGGTCGCCGGCGAGATCCGGCTGCGCGGTGTCGCGCTCGGTGCGCTGCGCGGGATCGACCTCGACATCGCGGCCGGAAGCCTCACCGGCATCGTGACCAGGGACCCGGCCGCGGCGGGCGATCTCCTGCACTGCCTGGCCAGGGAGACGGATCCGGTCGAAGGCGTGATCGAGCTCGACGGCGTGCCCCTCGCCGACCTGGACCCCGACGATCTGCGCCGCGTGATCCTGGTCGCCCCTCACGACGCCGATCTGTTCGAAGCCAGCCTCCTGGACAACGTCCGCGCCGGAGCGGACCCGGCCACGACGGACGTCGAACCGGCCCTCACCGCATCGGCGGCCGACGACGTGGCCCGACAGCTTCCCGACGGCGTGCACACCGTGCTCGCCGAACGCGGCCGCTCCTTGTCCGGCGGGCAGCGGCAACGCGTCGCGCTGGCCCGCGCACTGGCCGCCGAGCGCCCCGTACTGGTCCTGCACGACCCGACCACCGCGGTGGACACGGTGACCGAGTCCCGGATCGCCGCCCGGCTGCTGGACATCCGTCGCGGACGCACCACCATCCTGGTCACCACCAGCCCCGCACTGCTGGCAGCGACCGACCGGGTCGTGGTGCTCGACGACGGCACGGTCACCGCCGACGGCAGCCACGCCCAACTCGTCGCCGCCGACGAGACCTACCGTGCGGCGGTGCTGACATGACGTCCGAGTACGGCACGGAAGTGAGCGCCACGGAACGGCCCGACGAAGGACGGACCCAGACAACGATGAGCGAAGCCAGTCCCGCAGCGAACCGCGCGCTACTGCCGACCGCCAGCGGCGCCGAGACCCTGGCCGCACTCCGCGCCCTGCTGCACGGCCACCGCCTCCTGGCGGTGACAGCGCTGGGCGTCCTGGTCGCCGGCACCGGCACCGGCCTGCTGACGGCTCCCCTGCTCGGGCACGTCGTCGACCTGGTGGTGGGGCAGGCGGGTACGGATGCCCTGGTGCTACCGACGGTCCTGCTCATCTCGGTCGCCCTGGCCAGCGGTGCAGCCACCGCCGTCGGCAGCGCGCTCGTGGCCCGGCTGGGCGAGACCGTCCTCGCGGCTCTGCGGGAGCGGTTCGTCGAGCGGGCCCTCGCGCTGCCGCTGGAGCGAGTGGAGGCGGCCGGTTCCGGTGACCTGGTCTCCCGGGTCACCGGCGACGTCTCCGTGATTACGAACTCGGTGCGCCAGGCCCTGCCGGAGTTCGCCCGATCCGCGCTCGTCATCGTCCTGACGCTCGTCGGACTCGCCGTGCTGGACTGGCGGTTCCTGATCGCTGTCCTGCTGGCCGTGCCGGTCCAGGTGCTGTCCGTGCGCTGGTACGTGCGCCGGGCCGCGCCCGTGTACGCCGAGCACCGGGTGGCCACCGGAGCGCTCCAGCACCAGCTCCTCGACAGCGTCGGCGGCGTCCGCACCGTACGCGCCTTCCGGCTCAACCGCGTGCACGCAGACGTCCTGGAGCAGCGGTCGAGGTCGGCCGTCGACCTCGCGCTGCGCGGCATTCACACGGTGACCGGGTTCTTCTCCCGGCTCAACCTCGCCGAGTTCATCGGGCTGTCGGGGGTGCTGGTCACCGGCTTCCTGCTGGTCGAGGGCGGCTCGGTGAGCATCGGCACGGCGACCGCGGCGGCCCTGTACTTCCACAGCCTGTTCAACCCGGTCAACGCCGCCCTGTTCCTCCTCGACGACGCCCAGTCGGCGGGCGCCAGCCTCGCCCGCCTGGTCGGCGTGTCGAACCTCGCCGGCGAACCGGAGCCCGGCGGTCGAGCCGTACCGGTGGACGGCTCGGTCAAGGTCTCCTCGCTCACCTACCACTACGTGTCCGGCCACCCGGTGCTGCGCGACGTCGACCTGGAGGTGGGCAGCGGGGAACGGGTCGCCCTGGTGGGGGCGAGCGGAGCCGGCAAGACCACCCTCGCCAAGCTGATCGCTGGTATCCACCAGCCGTCCGGCGGCACGATCACGCTGGGCGGCGTCGACGCCGGGGAGCTCGGCCCCGCGGGCGTCCGCCGCGCCGTGACGCTCATCAGCCAGGAGGTCCACGTCTTCGCCGGACCGCTGGCCGAAGACCTGCGGCTGGCCCGGCCGGAGGCCACCAATGAGGAACTGCGGGCGGCCCTGGCGACGGTGGGGGCCCTGGAATGGGCTCAGGCACTGCCCGACGGGCTCGCCACGGTCGTCGGCGAGGGCGGCCACCGGCTGACCGTGTCCCAGGCCCAGCAGCTGGCACTGGCCCGCCTCGTCCTCGCCGACCCGCCGATCGCCATCCTGGACGAGGCCACCGCCGACGCAGGCAGCGCCGGCGCCCGCGTCCTGGAGGCAGCCGCCCTGAAAGCACTGGAGGGCCGCACGGGCCTGATGGTGGCGCACCGCCTGCCCCAGGCCGCGACCGCCGACCGCGTCGTCGTCCTCGACGAGGGCCGGGTCGTAGAGAACGGCACCCACGAGGAACTGGCCGTGGCGGGCGGGCGGTACGCCACGCTGTGGGCGGCGTGGGCGGACAGCCGGCAGGGGGCGTAGAGCGGAGTGGAACAACGACTCCGGTGAGTTGCTGCCGACGTCGGGGCGTCGCACCGGCAGCAAGAGTGCCGTGCATTGCCTGAGGTCGCGCTCCGGGTCCCTGCGCGGAAACTCTGGCGCACAAGAGGCAGGACATGCGGGACGCTCTGACCAAGCTGCTGGTCCGGGGAGTCGCGGACCACGCTCCTGCCCCGAGGACCGCCGCCCTTTCCTGGTCGGCTGGGGGCTGTTGGCCGCCCTGCACCGACAGGCCGCCGCCGTAGTCACACTGCACAGCAAGGGACTTGCCCACGAGGCCGCGCCCAATCGGCGCCTGATGGTCGACTACGTTGCCCATCTCCAGTGGCTCGTCCGGGACGGGGACGACGCCGTGGACTCCATGAACAAGGCGTACCAGCACAAGCATGCTGGTCTGCGCAAGGCGGCGGACGCGGCCGGATACCAGTACGACGCGGAGGCCGCCGACGCCGTTCGGGACGCGGTCATACCGAGCAACCCGGCCAATCACTACGTCCAGATGAACGCGCTTACCAAACGGCTCGGCGGCGGGCTGCTCGAGTCCTGTCTCGGGGAGACACAGCTCTCGCATGCCACTCTCACGGCGGCCGGGTGCTTCTACCGGGAGTCGGACGACGCCCTTGAGCTGTTCCTCACGCCGACGTACGGCATCGAGGGTGACCCGATGGAGGCATCTAACAGAGGGCCGCCGCCGGAGAGTCGATCCACGTCTCTCCGACGGCGGCGAGGACCTGTCTGCCGGATGAGCCCTGCTGGGCGATCAGGCTCGCCGGGCGCAGGTCGGTCCAGTGGGACTCGACATAGGCGAGGCAGGCTTCGCGGGTGTCCTCACCGAAGACGGCACGCCACCCGGCCGGTACTTCGGCGAAGGAGGGCCACAGTGAGTGCTGGTTCTCGTCGTTGACCAGGACCAGGAAGCTGCCCTGCGGGTCCTCGAACGGGTTGGTGGTCATGCGTCGTCACTCCTTGTGGACATGGCGGTGAACAGCTCCGACAGCGGCTGTTCCGGGTCGGCTGCAACGGTCTGCAGCAGGTTCTGGAGTTCGTCGGCCAGGCGCCTGGCCTTCGCGGTGCCGAACAGGGCGGTCGAGTGGATGAGTTCGCAGTGCACCGGGCCCTCGCCCTGCGGCTCGTAGAAGCTGAGCGTCAGCTCGGCACGCACCGAGCCGGTCGGTACGGCGTGGAAGGAGCCCATGCCGCCCTCCAACTGCCCGAAGTCGGCCTGTTCATGGTGGATCACCATGACCTGGGGGCCCTGCGGCGGCAGGCCGGTGGCCCGGACGACCTCCTCGAACGGGACCTCCTGGCGATCCAGGGCACTCAACGTGGTCTCCCGCACACGGGACAGCAGCTCCGCGAACGTCGGGTCACCCGCCGTATCGGTGCGCAGTACCACCGTGTTGAGGAAGCAGCCCACCAGGTCGGCGAGTTGGTCGTCGGTGCGCCCGGCGACCATCGTGCCGATGGGCAGGTCGGTACCCACGCCGTGCGCGGTGAGCAGCGCCGCCAGGGCCGAGTGCAGCACCATGAACATGCTGGTGCCGGTCGTCCGGGCCAGGTCGTCCACGGCCGCGTGCAACTCCTCGTCCAGGACGAAGCCCACGTGGCCGCTACCCGGCGAGGACGGGCGTGTGCCGCCGTCCGCCGGGAGGGCCAGCTGGAACGGTACGTCCTTCAGCGTCTGCCGCCAGTACGCCAGTTGCTGGGCGCCCCGGCTCTCCGGGTTGCCGAGATCACCCAGCACCTCGCTCGCCCAGCGCGTGTAGTCCGCGTACGACACCGGCAGCGGCTCCCACTCGGGCGCCCGGCCCTGCGTACGGGCCGCGTACGCCGTGGTGAGGTCACGGAAAAGCGGCACCACGGACCATTCGTCCACGGCCAGGTGGTGCGTGGTCAGCAGCAGCGCATGTTCGCCGTCCTCAGCTGACAGCAGGTGGGCCCGCAGCGGTGCCTCCCGCTCCAGCTCCGGTCTCCCGGCGGCCAGTTCGGCCAGGCGGGCGTCCAGGTCCGCGCGCTCCTCCCGTCGCAGGATCGGTTGCTCCGCGGTCCGGCGGAACACCGCGCCCTCGCGCTCCTCAAAGGCGGTACGCAGGGGTTCGTGGCGCGTCACCACATCCGCCAGCGCCGCCGACAGCGCTTCCGCGTCCAGTCCGCCCGGCGAGCGCAGCACCAGCGCATGGTCGAAGCCCGGGTTACGGCGGTACGCCTCCCACTGCCTGCGCTGGACCGGGGCCACCGCCCGCGTTTCCGCACGGTGCTCGACCGGACGCAGGGCCGGACGGGCCTTGGCCGCGCCCTCCAGCTTGGCCTCGATACCGGCGATCGTCAGCGCGTCGAAGACGTCCCGGATGCTCAGTTCGACGTCGAACTCGGCGCGGATACGGCCCAGGAGCCGCATGGAGGCCATGGAGTGGCCGCCGAGTGCGAAGAAGTTGTCGTGCACGCCGACGCTGTCCAGCTTCAGGATCTCGCAGAACAGCTCGGCTAGACGGGCCTGTGTCTCGGTGGCCGGGCGGGCGTCCCCGGTCATCGCGGACCAGTCCGGTGCGGGCAGTGCCCTGCGGTCCAGCTTGCCGTTGGGCGTCAGCGGCAGCGGGCCGTCCAGCGGCACGATCAACGCCGGAACCATGTACTCGGGCAGCTGCCCGCTCACATGGGCGCGCAGCTCCAGCGGGTCGAGCTCCCCCGACTCGAGGACCGCGTAGCCGACCAGGCGGACGATGTCGCCGTCGCGGTCGGGTACCACGGTGGCCTGGGCCACCGACGGGTGCGAGGTCAGCGCCGCCTCGATCTCGCCCAGCTCGATCCGGAAGCCCCGCACCTTCACCTGGGTGTCGACCCGGCCGAGGAAGTCGAGGTTGCCGTCCGCCCGCCACCGGGCGCGGTCGCCGGTGCGGTACATGCGGCTGCCGGGCGGGCCGTACGGGTCCGCGACGAACCGCTCCGAGGTCAGGGCGGTCTTGCCGAGGTAGCCGCGGGCGAGGCCGCGGCCGGAGACGTAGAGCTCCCCCACCACCCCAGGCGGCACCGGCCGCAGGTGCTCGTCCAGGACGTAGGCACGGGTGTTGGGGTCCGGCCGGCCGATCGGCACCCGGCCGGCCGGGCGGCCGCCGTGCTCCCGGGAGGGCCACAGCGTGGAGTTGACCGTCGCCTCGGTCAGACCGTACGCGCAGATCAGGTGGGCGGTGCTGCCGAAGCGCTCGAACAGGTCCGGTGGCACCGTCTCGGTGCCGACCAGGACGGTGGACCCCTCGGGCAGCTCGCAGCCGGGCGGCAGGGCCGACACGAGGGACGGCGGCAGGATCATGTGGGTGATCCGCTGGTCCGCGAGGAAGTCCGTGAGCGCCGGTCCCGCGACGCGGGCCTCGTCGGTGATGAGGACGAGGCGTCCGCCGTGGCACAGGGCCATCGCCAGCTCGAAGACGAAGACGTCGAAGCCGATGGACGCGAACTGCAGCACCCGGCTGTCGCGTTGCAGGCCCATACGGTCGACAGCGGTGGCGACCAGGCTGGAGATGCCCTCGTGCGGGACGACGACGCCCTTGGGGCGGCCGGTCGAACCGGACGTGTAGATCACGTACGCGGCCTGGTCGAGGGCGACCGGGTCGCCCTCCACAGGGGATTCGGGCAGCCGGTCGAGTTCGGTGGCCGTCTGCGGGGCGTCCAGCAACACCACTGGTGCGCCTGCCACGCCTGGGATCTTCCCTGCCACCGGTTCGGTACCGACGACCAGCGCGGTGCCGGCGTCCTCGATCATGTAGGCGAGGCGGTCGGCCGGGTGGGCCAGGTCAAGCGGCAGGAACGCGGCGCCCAGCTTCAGCGCGGCCAGCACGGTGGCGACCATGTCGACCGACCGGGGCACGGCCACACCCACCACGCTCTCGGCGCCGACACCGCGTGCGGCGAGGAGCCGGGCGATGCGGTTGGAGCGGGCGTCCAACTGGGCGTAGCTGACCGAGCGGGACCGCTCCACCACGGCGACCGCGTCGGGCCGCTCGGCGAGCCGCTGGGCGAACAGGGCGGGCAGGGATGCCTCGTCCACCTCGCGTGCGGTGGCGTTGAAGCCCTCAAGGACCTGCCGCCGCTCGTCGTCCGAGAGGATCTCCGCCTGCGAGACGGGCCGTTCGGGTGCGGCCACCAGGGCGGCGACGAGCCTGCGCAGCCGGTCGCCGATCCGCTCGGCGGTCTCGTGGTCGAACAGCTCGGTCGCGAACTCCAGACGGCAGGCAAGGGAGCCCGCGCCGCCGTCGGCGGCCAGCTGCTCGGTGAAGCTGAACACCAGGTCGAACTTGGCGGAGCTGATCCGGAACGGCACGTACTCCACGCCCAGTCCGGGCAGTTCCAGGCCCTCGCCGGTGCGGGCGTGGTAGCCGACCATCACCTGGAACAGCGGGTTGCGGGAGAGGGACCGGGTCGGGTTGAGCTTCTCCACGACCGACTCGAACGGCACGTCCGCGTGGGAGAACGCGGCCAGGTCGGTCTCCCGGACCCGGGCCAGCAGGTCGCTGAAGCTCGGGTCGCCGCCGAGGTCCGTGCGCAGCACGAGCGTGTTGACGAAGAAGCCGACCAGATCGTCGAGCGCCTCGTCGCTCCGCCCGGCGATGGGCGCGCCCAGGGGGATGTCCGTCCCGGCGCCCATGCGGTGCAGCAGGGCGGCGACGGCCGCGTGCACGACCATGAACATGCTGGCGCCGGTCTCGCGGGCGAGCCGCTTCAGCCCCTCGTGGACGTCGGCGTCGAACTCGATGTCCAGCTCGGCGCCGGAGAACGCCGGACGTGCGGGCCGGGGGCGATCGGCGGGCAGCTCCAGCTCCTCGGGCGCGCCGTCCAGCGTCGTACGCCAGTACTCCAGCTGCCGGGCGGCCAGGCTGCCCGGGTCGGCGAGGTCGCCGAGCAGGCGTTGCTGCCACAGGGCGTAGTCGGCGTACTGGACGGGCAGCGGCTCCCAGTCGGGGGCCTCGCCGGGGTCGAGGCGCGCGGCATAGGCGGTGGCGAGGTCACGCAGGAAGGGTCGGTCCGACCACTCGTCGGTGGTGATGTGGTGCAGCAGCAGGACGACGACGTGGTCGTCGGGTGCCAGCTCCACGATTGTCGCGCGCAGGGGCAGTTCGGCGGCGAGGTCGAACGGCCGGTTGACGACCCGGTCCACGACGCCGGGCACCTCGTCCTCGGCGGCGCTGACGTGCTCCACCACCGGGTGCGCCTGCTCGGCGGGCAGGACGCGCTGGAACACCTGGCCGTCGCGCTCGGCGAAGACCGTGCGCAGCGCCTCGTGGCGGACCGTCACATCGGCCAGTGCCCTGCGCCACGCGTCCTTGTCGAGGGCACCGCGCAACCGCATCACCAGCGGGAAGTTGTACGCGGCCGAGGTGCACTCGATCTGCTGGATGACCCACAGCCGCTGCTGGGCGTGGGACAGCGGCAGCTCCTCGGGGCGCTCTGCTGCCGTCAGCGCGGGGCGGGCGGCGGTGTCCGAGCGGGCCGCACGCTCCACCAGCTCGGCGACGGTCGGCGCCTCGAACAGGTCCCGGATCGCCAGTTCGGCGTCAAGGGCGGTGCGGGCGCGGCTGACCAGGCGGGTGGCCAGCAGGGAGTGGCCGCCCAGGTCGAAGAAGTCGCTGTCGATGCCGACGCTGCCCTCGGGCAGCCCGAGCACCTCGGCGAAGAGTGCGCAGAGCGTCTCCTCCTGCGGTGTGCGCGGCGGGCGGCTGCTGCCCGCGCCGCCGAAGTCCGGGGCGGGCAGCGCCTTGACGTCCAGCTTGCCGTTGACGGTCAGCGGCAGCGTCGATACGGGGACCAGCGCGGCAGGGACCATGTAGTCGGGCAGTCCGGCCTTCAGGTGGTCGCGCAGGCGCTGGAGCAGATCCTCCCCCGCTTCCGTGCCGTCCTCCGGTACGAAGTACCCCACCAGGCGCTTGGTGTCCGCGGCCTCGTTCACGACCACCGCGGCATGGGCCACCTCCGGATGTGAGGACAGCGCCGTGGAGATCTCGCCCAGCTCGATCCGGTAGCCGCGGATCTTCACCTGGTCGTCGGTGCGGCCGAGGAAGTCCAGCAGGCCGTCCGGCCGCTGCCGTACGAGGTCGCCCGTGCGGTACATCCGCTCGCCCGGCTCGCCGAACGGGTCGGCGACGAACCGCTCGGCGGTCAGGCCGGGCCGGTCGTGGTAGCCACGGGCCACGCCGGTGCCGGCGATGTACAGCTCGCCGGGGCAGCCCGGCGGGACGGGGCGCAGCATCGCGTCGAGCACGTAGGCACGGGTGTTGCGGATGGGCAGGCCGACGGTCGGGGTGGCGCTGCCCGTCGTGGAGCCGCCGAGCGTGTTGATCGTGTACTCGGTCGGCCCGTACAGGTTGTAGCCGTAAGTGCCCTCAGTGTGGCGCAGCCTGCTCCACACCGCGTCCGACACGGCCTCCCCGCCGAGCAGCACCAGGGCGGGCCGGTGCTTCCCGGCTGTGTCGTCCTGGTCGAGCAGGCCCGCCTCGATGAGCAACTGGGCATAGGTCGGGGTCACGTTGACCACGTCGACGCGGTGCCGGTCGCAGTAGGCCACCAGGGCCTCGGCGTCGCGGCGCAGCTCCTCGTCGCAGACGTGCACCTCGTGGCCCTCGACGAGCCAGAGCAGCTCCTCCCAGGACATGTCGAAGGCGAAGGACACGGTGTGAGCGATGCGCAGCCGCCGCCCACCTGCCGAGGCGATGGCCGGGTCGAAGATCTCCTTCTGGTGGTTGAGCTGCATGTTCGTCAGACCCCGGTACGGGGTGACGACGCCCTTGGGGCGCCCGGTCGAGCCCGAGGTGTAAATGACGTACGCCGGGTACTCCAGGCGGTCCGTTACGTCGTGCGCGAAGGCCGGGCGCTCGGCGTCGGTGATCTCCTTGCCCGCAAGCGCGGCCAGTTCGGCGGCCACGGACTCGTCGTCCAGGAGGAGTTCGGGCGCGACGGGACCGTCCTTCGCGCGCAGGGTCGGAGCGACGGCCGTGGTGGACACCAGGCACAGCGGGCCGGTGTCCTCGACCATCAGCCGCAGCCGGTCGGCCGGGTGGTCCAGGTCCAGCGGCAGGTAGGCGGCGCCCGTGCGCAGGACGGCGAACAGCGCGGCCACCATGTCGATGGACCGGGGCAACGCGAGGGCGACCACCTTCTCCGGGCCCGCGCCCCGTGCCAGCAGCAGCCGGGCGATCCGGTTGATGTGCGCGTCCAACTCGGCGTACGTCAGCGCGCGTTCGCCGAAGACCAGGGCCACCGCGTCCGGCGTGCGGGCGACCTGGGCCGTGAGCATGTCGGCGATGGTCTCGTTGGGCACGGGCTCGCGGCTGCCGGCCCATTCGGCGGTCAGGGACTCCCGCTCGCCGGGCAGCAGCAGGTCCAGGGATCCGACGCGCGTGGTCAGGTCGCCGACGAGCCGCTCGACGAGGGCGCCGAAGCGGTCCAGCGTGGCCTCGGCCCGCTCGTCGTCGACCAGGTCGGGCCGGTACTCCAGCTTGGCCTGGACGGTCTCCGCCGGGTTGACGATCAGGGTCATCGGGTAGTGGGTCGCGTCCACGCTGCCCACGCCCGTGATGCCGTGCCGCTCGGTCAGCCGTTTGAAGGCGCCCTCGTCGGCGAAGTTCTGCAGGACGTACAGCGTGTCGAAGAGCGTCGGGTGACCGCCCCCGCGCTGGAGTTCGGCCAGGCCCAGGTACTCGTGGTCCATCAGGGGAACCCGCTCCGCCTGGATGCGGCGCAGCAGGTCGCCGACCGGCTCCGCAGGGTCGAGGGTGATCCGCTGGGGCACGGTGTTGAGGAACATGCCGATCGTGCTGTCCACCCCCGGCACCTCAGCCGGGCGGCCCGCGACGGTGGCGCCGAACACCACGTCGTCACGGCCGACCGCAGCGGACAGGACGAGCGCCCAAGCGGCGGACAGCACAGCGTTGAGGGTGAGCCCGTGTTCACGGGCCGACGAGCGCAGCCGGTCACTCAGCGCGCGGCCGAGGCTGAGGGTGCGGCGGCGGGGCATGGTCGGCTCGTCACCGCGCTCGCGGGCGACGAGCGTCGGCTCGTCCAGTCCGGCCAGGGCCCGCCGCCAGGTCTCGCGGGCCGCGTCGAAGTCCCGGCCTGCGAGCCAGCTCAGGTAGTCCCGGTAGCTGCCGGGAGCGGGCAGGGCGCTGTCGTCGCCGGCCGCCGCGTAGAGCTCCAGCAGCTCCTCGAGGAAGAGGGACTGGGACCAGCCGTCCCACGCGACGAGGTGGTGGCTGAGCATCAGCCGGTCGGTGGTGTCGGTGAGCCGGATCAGGGTGAGCCGGAACAGCGGGGGCGCGGCCAGGTCGAACCGCTGCCGCCGGTCGGTGTCGGATATCTCCGCCAGCCGTGCCTGCCGCTCGTCCTCGGCCAGGCCGGTGAGGTCCACCTCGGTGAGCGGCAGGGGCAGGTCGGCGGCCCGGGCCACGAACTGGACCGGCTCGGGCAGGCCGTCGCTGGTGATACCGGCGCACAGGCTCGGGTGGCGGCGCAGCAGGGCCGCGCAGGCCGCGCGCATCCGGTCGGCGTCCAGCCGATGGCCGAAGTCGAAGGTGTCCTGCGCGGTGTAGACGTCGAGGGCCGAGGTGTCGTAGCTGGCGTGGAAGTAGATGCCTTCCTGCAATGGCGACAGCGGCCAGATGTCGGCGACCGGCACCGGGCTGACCCGCTCGATACGGTCGATGTCGGCCTGGTTGAGGGTGACCAGCGGCACGTCCGACGGGGTGAGGGACGGCGCGGCACCGGGCGTCCCGGTACGAGCAACGAGCTCGCGCAGGGCGTCCGCCCAGGCACGGCCGAGGGCGTGCACGTCCTCGGCCGTGAGCACGTCGCCCTCCGGCCAGGTCCAGGTGGCCCGCAGCTCGGGGCCCTGCGGGGTGTCCGCGCAGACGGCGTTGACCTGGAGCGGGTACGGCAGGGCAAGGTCGGCGTCGGGCTCGAGGCGCAGCGCGTCCGACTCGACGGCCGGCGCCCAGTCGCTGCTCTGCTCGGCCGGGAGTCGGCCGAAGTAGTTGAACAGCACCTGAGCGGTGGACAGTTGGGCGAACACCGGGGCGAGCTGCGGGTTGAGGTAGCGCAGCATGCCGTACCCGGCGCCGGAGTCCGGGGCGGACCGCACGGACTCCTTGACCTGCTTGAGCGTGTCGAGCGGGTCGGCGGCGGCAGCGGCAGCGGGCAGGCGTACGGGGTGGAGGCCGGTGAACCAGCCGACGGTGCGCGACAGGTCGGCGTCGGTGCCGTCACGACCGTGCCGCTCCAGGTCGACCAGCAGGTCGCCGTCGGGGGCCGAACCGCCGTATGCGCGCCAGCGGGTGACAGCCAGCCGCAGCGCGGCGAGCAGGACCTCGGTGACGTCGGCGCCCGCCGCGGCGGGCACGGCGGTCAGCAGCGCCCGGGTCTCCTCGGCGGGCAGGGTGACGAGGTGTTCCCGTGCCGCGCCGGACGTACCGGTGCGGGTGGCTGTGGGCAGCAGCTCGGCGCCGGGGGCCAGGGTCTTGGCCCAGTACGGCAGTTCGGCCTGCCGCTGCGGTGAGGTGGCCTGCTCGGCGACCTTGCGGGCGAAGCCGCGCAGGGAGGTGGGCACCGGTTCCAGGGCGGGCCGCTCACCCCGTACGACGGCGTCCCAGGCGGCGGCCAGGTCGCCGAGGAGGATCCGCCAGGACACACCGTCGATCACCAGGTGGTGGACGACCAGCAGCAACCGTCCGGGACGGTCCGTACCGGCGTCGAACCACACCGCCTGCACCATCACACCGCCGTCGGGGTCCAGGCGGTTGGCGGCGGCGTCGGACTCGTCGCCGATGGCCGCCCGGACAGCGGCGTCGTCGAGGTCCCGTACGTCGACGCGGCGGAGCAGCGCGGAGGCGTCGACCGCGCCCGGGGCGGCGGTCCGGGCGGACCACAGGGCCGGTATGGACGGGCCGAGGTCCATGCGCGTGAGGGTGAGCCGCAGGCCGTCGTGGTGGTCGAGGACCGCCTGGAGGACCCGGGTCAGCTTCTCGGTGTCGGCGTCGGCGGGGGCCTGGAGCAGCATCGACAGGTTGAAGCGGTTGATCGTGCCGCCGTCCTCGCGGAGCTGGTGGACGATCGGCAGCAGCGGCACGTCACCGACGCCGTCGGAGGCGGCGGCCTCGGCCGGGGCGCTGTGCTCCGTGCCGGTGCCGGTGAGGGTGGCCGCCAGAGCGGCCGGGGTGCGGTGCTCGAAGACGTCCCGCGGGGTGACCGCCAGGCCCGCCTTGCGGGCGCGGCTGGAGACCGCCATCGA
This sequence comes from Streptomyces cupreus, assembly GCF_014257025.1. Lineage (GTDB taxonomy): Bacteria > Actinomycetota > Actinomycetes > Streptomycetales > Streptomycetaceae > Streptomyces > Streptomyces cupreus. Next base: position 21,268 of record NZ_JACMSF010000046.1, on the reverse strand, counting down.
CAGGATGCTGTCGCCGCCGAGGACGAAGAAGTCCTCGTCCGCCTCGACGGTGTCGATGCCGAGGACTTCGGCGAAGATGGCGCACAACTGCCGCTCGTGGCCCTCGCATACGGCAGCGGTACGACTCTGCCGCGTGCGCACCTCGGGTGCGGGCAGTGCCTTGTGGTCGACCTTGCCGCCGGGGGTGAGCGGCAGCGCGTCCAGTCGTACGAAGTGACTGGGCACCATTGGTGCGGGCAGCGCACCGCTCAGTGCGGCCCGTACGGCTTCGACGTCCAGGTCCGCGTCGGCGGCCGGGACCAGGTAGGCCACCAGCTGCTTGACTCCCCGTTTGTCGTCGCGGGCCACGACCGCGACCTCGCCGACGGCCGGCACCTCGCGCAGCCGGGCCTCGATTTCCCCGAGCTCCACCCGGTTACCCCTGATCTTGACCTGGTGGTCGGTGCGCCCCAGATAGGTGAGCACACCGTCTCCACCGAACTGAACGATGTCTCCGGTGCGGTACATCCGCTCCCCCGGACCGCCGAACGGATCGGCGACGAAACGCTCCGCGGTCAGCGCGGTGCGCCCGTGATAGCCGCGGGCCAGCTGTGCGCCCGCGATGTACAGCTCGCCCGGCTCGCCCTCCGCGACGGGGCGGAGGTGGCGGTCCAGGACGTACAGGCGGGTGTTCCACACGGATCGCCCGATGGGCACCGAGCCCCGGTCGTGGAGGCCGGAACCGGCCTCCCAGCTCGTGACCTGGATGACGGCCTCGGTGGGGCCGTACACGTTGAACAGCGGAACGCCGGTACGCTCCCGCCAGCGCCGGGCCAGCGGGACGGGCAGAGCCTCGCCGCCGCTGAAGGCGCGGCGCAGGGTGGTCCACCACGGTCCTGCCTCGTCCTCGGCGAGCAGGGCGCCGTACAGCGAGGGCACGAGATCGATGCTCGTCACCCGCTCGCGGCGGATGAGTTCGACGAGGTACGCGGGGTCCCGGTGCCCGTCCGGCCGGGCGATCACGACGGTGCCGCCGGTCAGCAGCGGGGTGAAGATCTCCAGGACGGACGGGTCGAAGCTGGTCGAGTACTGGTGCAGGACCCGCTCCCCCGGCCCGTAGCCGAACTGCGCAGCGGTCCAGACGAGTTGGCCGACGACTGCGCGGTGGGGCACGCTCACGCCCTTGGGGCGGCCCGTGGAGCCGGAGGTGTACATCAGGTACGCGGCACTGTCCGGGTGGACCGGCACGCCCACCGTCGCCTCCGGGGCGGCGGCCGTCCCCTCGCCGAGCACCACGTGCGCAACGCCCTCAAGCTCGGGGAGCCGGGTCCGGGCCGCGGCGGTGACGACGACGGTCCGCGCCCCGGAGTCGGCGAGCATGTAGCGCACCCGGTCGGCCGGGTAGTCGACGTCGACCGGCAGGTAGGCCGCGCCCGCCTTGAGGACGCCGAGCAGGGCGACGATCGTCTCGGCCGAACGGGGCACGGCGACGGCGACGACGGACTCGGGCGTCACACCCTGGCCGAGCAGCCGGTGCGCCAACGCCTCGGCCCGAGCGTCCAGTTCGGCGTACGTGGTGGTCCGCCCGTTCTCCTGGACCAGTGCGGTCGCGTCCGGCGTGCGGTAGGCCTGCCGGGCGAAAGCCGCGTGCACGGTGTCGTCGGGCAGGGCGTGGACGGCACCGGTCAGCCGGTCCAGGGTGGCGCGCACCTGGTCGGCCGGGAGGGTGGCGAGCCGGGCGACCGGGCGGCGCGGGTCGGTGACGAGCTGGTCGAGCAGGCCCTTGAGGCGATCGGCGAACCGGCGGGCCGCCTCCGTGTCGAGGCGAGCCGGGTCGTGGTCGAGGCGCAGCCGGAGCCGTTCGCCGGGCAGGACGGTGAGGGCGAGGGGGTAGTGGACGGAGTCGCGGATGTGCGAGCCGGTGATGCGGACCTGTCCGGTCGGGTCGGATGGCTCGCCCGCGTCGGGCAGGTTCTCCACGACGACCAGCGCTTCGAACAGGTCGCCATGCGCCAGGGCCCGCTGGATCTGAGCGAGTCCCATGTGCTGGTGGTCCAGCAGGTCCGCCTGCTCGTCCTGGAAGCGCGCGAGGACGTCCACGAGCGACTGCTCGGGACGCCACCGCAGCCGCGCGGGAAGCGTGTTGATGAGGAGACCGACCAGGGTCTGGACGCCCTCGACGGGGGCCTGGCGGCCCGAGACGGTGGTGCCGAAGACCACGTCGCGGGAGCCGACGACATCGCCGAGCAGCAGGCCGAAACCGCCCTGGACCACGCTGCTCAGCGTCAGCCCGAGCCGCCGGGCCCGGGCCGCGAGGTCAGCGGTCTCAGCAGTGGACAGCTCCACGGTGATCGTGCTCGTACGACGATCCTCCATGTCCGCCCCGATCACAGGCAGCCGGGTCGGGCCGTCGAAGCCGGCGAGCGCCGCGCGCCAAGTACCCAGTGCGCCCTCGGTGTCGCGGGCGGCAAGCCAGCCCGCGTAGGCCCGGTACGCCAGATCCTCCAACGGCCGCGACGCCCCTGCGTCGCCCGGCCAGTAGCCGTTCAGCAGCTCACGCATCAGGAGCAACACCGACCAGCCGTCCACCACGATGTGATGCAGTGTCAGCACGAGCTGGGAGCGCTCGGCGCCGTACCGGATCAGCGCGGCCCGCAGCAGGGGCGGCACGGCCAGGTCGAATCCGGCCGCCCACTCCTCCCGCCCGACCTCGGCGGCGGCAGCGGCCTGCCGCTCGGCGTCCACACCGGACAGGTCGGCGTAGCGCCAGGGCAGTTCGACCCGCTCGCCGATGAGCTGGACGATCCTGCCGTCCGGGAGCTGGTGGAAGGCGGCGCGCAGCAGCGGGTGGCGGTCGAGGAGGCGCTGTACGGCGGCCCGCAGGGCCTCGGGGTCGACGTCACCGGCGAGGTCGACGGTGTCCTGCACGGTGTAGCCGTCGGCGCCGCACTCGTCGACGGAGGCGTGGAAGTAGAAGCCCTCCTGGAGCGGCGTGGCCGGGACGGCGTCGACGAGGTCTGGGACAGCCGCGACGCACTCGGCACGCTCGGCCTCGCTGAGCGCGACGAGCGAGAAGGGAGCGGGCAGGTCCCCGCTCCGGCCCTTCGCAGCGCCCCCCGTGCCGCTTTCTCCGGCGAGCCGCGCCAGCGCCGCGACCGTACGGTGACGGAACACCTCGCGCGGGCTGATGGAGTACCCGGCCTCCCGGGCGCGGCCCACGAGCTGAATGGCGACGATGCTGTCACCGCCCAGCTCGAAGAAGCTGTCGTGGACACCGACCGACGGCAGACCCAGCACCTGGGCGAACAGCGCGGCGAGCGCGGTCTCGGCGGGGGTGGTGGGCTGGTCGTCGCCGGCCATCGCGGTCCATTGCGGCTCGGGCAGGGCACGGCGGTCGAGCTTGCCGTTCGGGGTGAGCGGCAGGGGGCCGTCGAGGCGGACGAGGGCGGACGGGACCATGTAGTCCGGCAGCGTGTCCGCGATCTGGGTGCGCGCCTGAGCCACCGCGGCGTCGGGGTCCGTACCGGCTTCGGCAACGAGGTAGGCGACGAGCCGCTTGACGTTCCGGTGGTCCTCGCGGACGAGGACGGCGGCCTGGGCGATACCGGGGCAGGCCATGAAGGCGCTCTCGATCTCGCCCGGCTCGATGCGGTGGCCGCGGATCTTGATCTGGCCGTCCGCCCGGCCGAGGAACTCGAGGTTGCCGTCCGTGGCCCAGCGCACCCGGTCGCCCGTGCGGTACATGCGCGCGCCCGGCTCGGAGCCGAACGGGTCGGCGACGAACCGCTCCGAGGTGAGCCCCGGTCGGCCCAGGTAGCCGCGGGCGAGGCCGCGCCCGGCGACGTAGAGCTCGCCCTCGGCTCCGACCGGGACCGGGCGGAGGGCCGAGTCGAGCACGTAGACGCGGGTGTTGGGGTCGGGGACCCCGATGGGCGCGGCGCCGGGCCGGTCGGGATCGGCGATCCACAGGGTGGAGTTGACGGTCGCCTCGGTGAGCCCGTAAGCGACGACGACCTGCAGCCGCCCCGACCAGCGGGCGATCAGCTCGCTGGGGACCGCCTCGGTACCGACGATCAGCACAGCCCCCTCGGGGAGTTCACAGTCCTGCGGCAGTGCCGAAACGAGCGACGGCGGCAGGATCATGTGGGTGGCGCGGTGCCGTGCGATGTAGTCGGTGAGGGCGGGGCCTGCGACCCGTCGGTCGGTCGGTACGACGATGATCCGGCCGCCGACACACAGCGACATGATCAGGTCCCAGACCGTCACGTCGAAGCCGACGGACGCGAACTGCACCACGCGGCTGTCGGCGGTGATGCCGATGCGGTCGGTGGCGGTGGCGATGAGGCTGTCGACACCGTCGTGCGAGACCACGACGCCCTTGGGGCGGCCAGTGGAGCCCGAGGTATAGATGACGTACGCGGCTTGGTCCAGGGCGATGGTCAGGCCCAGGTCGGAGGGGTCCAGGGTGGGCAACTCAACGGCCACGGAGGGCTCGTCGAGCAACAGCCGCTCGACACCGGGCGTCCCCGGCAGGTCGGCGGAAAGCTCCCGCGTGGTCACGACCATCCGCGCGCCGGCGTCGTCCAGCATGTACGCAATGCGGTCTTGCGGGTGGTCGGCGTCCAGAGGCAGATACGCCGCTCCGGCCTTCATTACGGCCAGCAGGCAGACCACGAGTTCCGGCGAACGGGGCAGCGCCACGGCGACGACGTCCTCGCCGCCCACGCCCCGGGCGGCCAGAAGTCGGGCGAGGCGGTTGGCGGCGGCGTTGAGCTCCGCGTACGTCAGCTCCCGGTCCTCGCACACGAGGGCGACGGCGTCCGGGGTGCGGCGCACCTGCTGCTCGAAGGCGGTCGGCCAGGACAGTTCGGGCACCTCGCGGGGCGCCACGCCGAACTCGCCGAGCAGCTGTGCGCGTTCCGCGTCGGAGACCAGCTCCAGGTGGGCGACCGGGCGGGAGAGGTCCCCGGCGAACGTATGGAGCAGCATGAGGAAGCGCCGCTCGTGCTCCGCCAGCGTCGACTCGTCGCACACATCGGCTTCCGCGTCGAAGTGGATGCGCAGGCCGTGGTTGGCGTCGAAGTCGTCGATCGTGATCGCCAGGTCGCTGACCGGGCCGAGCCACAGCGGGACGAGGTCGGCTTCGAGATCCCGGAAGCGCAGACCCCCGTCGCGCGGCAGGATGTTGACCGTGGGGCCGACGAGTTCCTGCACCCCGTCGACCAGTCCCAGCTCCCTGGCGAGGTCCTCGGCGCGGTAGCGGCTGTGCGTGACGGTCTCGGCGATGGCCGTGCGGGCAGCGGCCAGGAGTTGGGCTCCGGTCATGTCCGGGCGGACGGTGACGCGCAGGGGCAGGATGTTGGACACCATGCCGGGGATGTGCCGGGTCGCGGGGTCCTGCCGGGTGGTGACGGGCAGGCCGAGCACGAGGTCTTGTTCGCCGGTGGCGCGGTGCAGGTAGGCGGCCACGGCTGATACCAGGAGGCGGGAAAGCCGTACGTCCGCGTCGGCTGCGGCGGTGCGCAGCCGGGCGGCGACCGGAGCCGGGAGTTCTGTCGTGCGGCGGATGCGCCGCCGCATGGGTGCCGAGGCGCGCTCGACGAGCCGGACGGGCTCCGGGCGGTCGGTCATCCGCTCAAGCCAGTACGCGCGGTCCTGCGCGTACTGCTCGGAGGCGCGGTAGGCGGTGTCCGCGTCGACCAGCCGGGAGAGCGTCCAGTCCGAAGCGGGGGCTTTGTCGTCGTCCGGGGTTACGTCCTCGCCCGTGTAGAGGTCGCCTGCGCGGCGGGCGATCTCGGCGATACCGACACCGTCGACGACGATGTGGTGATACCGCTGATACCACCAGACGCGGTCGTCCGCGAGCCGGAGCAGCGCCTGGGCGAACAGCGGGCCCTCGGCGAGGTTGGCGGGGCGGTCGCGGGCGGCTTCCATCCACCGGTGCGCCGCGTCCTCCGGGTCGGGCTCTCCGCTGAGGTGGACGTGGGGGACGTCGACCGGGAAGCGCGTGGGGACCTGGTGGGGTACGCCCTTCTCGGCGACGATCCGGACGTGCAGGCTTTCGGCTTCCTCGGTGGCCTGCCGGACGGCGGCCGTCAGGCGATCGAGATCGATGTCACCGCGGAGCTTCAGGACGAACGAGACGTTGTAGGCCGAGCCGTCGGGCTCGATCTGCTGGGCAAGCCAGATGCCGGACTGCCCGCCGGTGACGGGTGTACCGGACGCGGCTGTCCGGTCCGACTCGGCGTCAAACATCGTTCGTGGCCCTTCCTGATGGTCCGTGGCAATACGTCAGTGGTGGGTCGTCGCGTGGCGAGCCGCGCCCGCCCGGTGCGGAAAGGCCACCGGGCGGGCGGGTCGGGCTGGAGCCTGGACAGGTGCCGGCGGGCGGCACCCCGTCCGGCTTACTTGATGGCCTCCAGCATCGGTACGACCTGGTCGATGGCGTACGGGATCGACAGCACCGTGTTGAAGGAGAGCGCGGCGCCGATGTCCGGGCTGTCGTACGGCAGGAACAGGTCCCGCTTCTCCTGGTACACCTTGGTCTTCTTGTACAGCGGGTCGGCCTTCATGGCCTTCTCCGTGTCGGGAGTGCCCAGCCACACCGTGCGGTCGGCCTCCATGACGTCGAGGCGCTCGACACTGAGGTCGGCGATGTTCTCCTTGCCGAGAGCCTGGCGGTACTTCTCGGAGGTGGTGAAACCCATCTCCGTCAGGAAGATGACCTTGGGGTCGTTGGGGGAGAACGCGGAGAACTTGCCCGGCTCGTAGGGCTCCCCGACGGCGACCGTCTTGCCCTTCCACTCGGGATGCTTGTCGCGGACGGCCTTGAAGCGGGCGTCGATGTCCGAGATCAGCTTCTCGGTCTCGGTTTCCTTGCCGAGCGCCTTGCCGATCTGCCGGGTCATGTCCTGCCAGGGCGCCTGGTAGTCCTCATGGCCCTTGGGCTGGGCGACGACCTTGGTGAACTTGGAGAGGGTGTCGTACTGCTCCTTCTTCATGCCCGAGTACTGGGCGATCACCAGGTCCGGCTTCAGCGCGGCGATCTTCTCCATGTTGTAGTCGTCGCGCTCACCGACGATCTCCGGCAGGTCCGAGCCCCACTTGTCCTTGGCCCACGGCCACTTGCCGTACGGCTGCTCCTTGAACCAGTCCACGGCACCGACCGGCTTGATCCCGAGCGCCAGCACCGCGTCCTGGTCGGACAGGCCGAGCGTGACGACCTTCTTGGGCTCCTTGTCGATCGTCGTGCTGCCGTACTTGTGCTCCACGGTGACCGGGAAGGCGGACTTGGCGTCCGCACCGGCCGATGCCGAGGACGTGGACTCGGCAGAGGCGTTGTCGGTCCCGCCCCCACAGGCGGTCAGGGCAAGCGCCGCGACGGCAGCCACGGCGGCGCGGGGTACGTATCTGGCGAACCGCGTCAGCGCAGGTCGTGTACCAGTGGACACGGATGTTCCTTTCACGGGGATTTCACGGTGCGTGCTACGTGCCTGCCCGCCGTGTATGACGGCGGTACCGGCGGGCGTTGCGGTGTGGGGGGTGAGACGGGCGATCACTTGACGGCGGTCAGCAGCGGCTCGATTTCGTCGATCGCGTAGGGGATCGACAGGACCGTGTTGAAGGAGAACGCGGCGCCGATGTCCGGGTCCTGGTAGGGGACGAACAGGTCGCGCTTGTCCTGGTGGACTTTCAGCTTCTTGTACAGCGGCTCGGCTTTGATACGGTCGTTGGCCTCGGTGCTGGAGGTGACCCAGACGAGGCGGTCGACGTCGAGCACGTTGAGCTTCTCGGCGCTGAGTTCGGCGACGTTCCAACCTGGCTCGGCCAGCTTGTCGATCTCGGGGTGGAGCTTGAATCCGAGTTCGTTGAAGAAGATCGCCTTGGGGTCGGTCTTCGTGAACGCCGCGTACTTAGCCGCCTCGAAGCTGTCGGCCACGGCGAGCGTGCTCTCGGCCCACTCCGGATGCTTGTCCCGGACTGCTGCGAAGCGGGCGTCGATGTCCGAGATCAGCTTCTCGGTCTCGGTTTCCTTGCCGAGCGCCTTGCCGATCTGCCGGGTCATGTCCTGCCAGGGCGCCTGGTAGTCCTCATGGCCCTTGGGCTGGGCGACGACCTTGGTGAACTTGGAGAGGGTGTCGTACTGCTCCTTCTTCATGCCCGAGTACTGGGCGATCACCAGGTCCGGCTTCAGCGCGGCGATCTTCTCCATGTTGTAGTCGTCGCGCTCACCGACGATCTCCGGCAGGTCCGAGCCCCACTTGTCCTTGGCCCACGGCCACTTGCCGTACGGCTGCTCCTTGAACCAGTCCACGGCACCGACCGGCTTGATCCCGAGCGCCAGCACCGCGTCCTGGTCGGACAGGCCGAGCGTGACGACCTTCTTGGGCTCCTTGTCGATCGTCGTGCTGCCGTACTTGTGCTCCACGGTGACCGGGAAGGCGGACTTGGCGTCCGCACCGGCCGATGCCGAGGACGTGGACTCGGCAGAGGCGTTGTCGGTCCCGCCCCCACAGGCGGTCAGGGCAAGCGCCGCGACGGCAGCCACGGCGGCGCGGGGTACGTATCTGGCGAACCGCGTCAGCCCAGGGCGTGTACCAGTGGACACGGATGTTCCTTTCACGGTGTTGCGCAGTGCTGCCACGCCTGCGGGTGCGGTGCACCAGGCGGGGTGTGGGGGTGGGACCGGTGGGCGGGGGGCTAACGGGAGGTGCTGCCGATTCCGTCGGCGACCGGCCGGGCCTCGTCGGACGCGGACTTGAAGCCCCGGTCGAGGAGCGAGTCCAGGATCTCGCCGACCCTGATGGCGGTGTTGGACAGCAGGGACGACGTGATGCCGTGCGTGTGCTCCGTGCCGCCCTGCAGGTAGATGCCGCAGCGCAGGTCGGAGTCGGTCGCGATGCGGTAGTCGCGCTCGACGCGGACGCGGCCCGCGTCGTCGCGGAGGCAACTGTCCGCGACCTCGCCGAGGAGGCCGAGGGGGTCGGCGGGGCTGTAGCCGGTGGCGAAGACCACGACGTCGGCGTCCAGCGACGTCTCCTCGCCGGTGACAAGGGACTTGACGGTGGCGCGGATCTGGTCCGAAGTCTCCTCGACGCCGGTGAGCCGGGACACGTTGAGGAAGCGCAGCCGCTCGGTGCCGAGGACCTTCTCCTGGTACATCTGCCGGTACAGGTCGTCGATCAGGTCGATGTCCACCACCGAGTAGTTGGTGTTACCGTGGTAGTCCATCAACTGCTGCTTGACGATCTCGGGTGCGGCGAAGTACTCGTCGACCGCCGCGGGGTCGAAGATCCGGTTGGCGAAGCTGCTGTCGTCGGCGGGGCTGTAGCCGTAGCGGGAGAAGACGGCGCAGACCTCGGCCTGGGGGAAGCGGCGGTGGAGGTAGGCGACGTTCTCGGCGGCGCTCTGACCGGCGCCCACGACGATGAACCGAGTGGGCGAAGTGCCCTCCAACTCATCTACCTTCGCCAGCAGTTCGGAGTTGTGCCAGACGCGGTCGCCGCACTCGACGCCCTCCGGCATGAGGGGACGCAGCCCGGTGCCGATGACTAGGTTGCGGGCCCGGTGGATCACGAGCCCCTCCCCCGACCGGACTGTCACGTCCAGGTACTCGACGACTCCGTCACGGACGACAGGCGTGACGCCGACGACCTCGTGGCCGTAGGAGACCATGTCGTCGACCTTGGCCGCGGCCCACTCGAAGTAGTCGTGGAACTCGATCCGCAGCGGGAAGAGGTTCTTGTGGTTGATGAAGTCGATCAGCCGTCCCTTGCTCTGCAGGTAGCACAGGAAGCTGAACTCGCTGGCCGGGTTCCGGAGCGTCACCAGGTCCTTGAGAAAGGACACTTGCATGGTCGCGTCGTCGATGAGCATGCCGCGGTGCCATCCGAAGCGCGGCTGCTGCTCGAAGAAGTGAGCGGTGACCGCCTTCTGCCTACCGACGCGTGCGTTGTGCTCGCTGAGTGCGATCGCCATGGCCACATTGGACGGTCCGAAGCCGATGCCAATGAGGTCATGGACCGGTGGTACGTCACCAGGAAGAACCTGTGACATGTCACTCCCATCGTGCGGGGCCGCCGCCTGTCGAGCGTGCGGAGAGTGAAGGTGGGCACGCCGATGGAGCGGCTCACCAAACTTAGGGGAGGCTAAGCTAATCCCGTGAAGCTGTCGATAGGCAAAACGGACAACCGCGCATCCGCAGCTGTCAACTGGGGCACCCTACATAGGCGTTGAAAACCAAGGTAAGCCTTGCTTTACTTGCCGCCGGTCTATCCCTGCTCTGAGGAGGAACCCCATGCGGGTCGTCATGTTCGGTTACCAGACCTGGGGGCACCGCACCCTCAAAGCCCTCCTGGACTCCGAGCACGACGTGGTACTGGTCGTGACGCACCCCAAGAGCGAGCATGCCTACGAGAAGATCTGGAGCGACTCCGTCGCCGACCTCGCCGAAGAGCACGGCGTCCCGGTACTGATCCGCAACCGACCTGACGACGACGAGCTGTTCGAGCGCCTCAAGGAGGCTGACCCGGACATCATCGTGGCCAACAACTGGCGTACATGGATCCCCCCGCGCATCTTCGACCTCCCGCGCCACGGCACGCTGAACGTGCACGACTCGCTGCTGCCCAAGTACGCCGGCTTCTCACCGCTGATCTGGGCCCTGATCAACGGCGAACCCGAAGTCGGCGTCACCGCGCACATGATGAACGACGAACTCGACGCCGGCGACATCGTCCGGCAGGTGGCGATGCCGGTCGGGCCGACCGAGACCGCCACCGACCTGTTCCACAAAACCGTCGACCTGATCGCGCCGGTCACCATCGGAGCGCTCGACCTCATCGCCTCCGGGCAGACGGAGTTCACCAAGCAGGACCGGTCCCAGGCGAGCTTCTTCCACAAGCGGTCTGCCGAGGACATCCGCATCGACTGGACCTGGCCGGCGGAGGACCTCGAACGCCTCGTCCGCGCCCAGTCCGAGCCGTACCCCAGCGCCTTCACCTTCCACAAGGGCAAGCGACTTGAGATCCTGGCCGCCGTGGTGTCCCAGGGCCGCTACGGCGGCACGCCGGGCCGCATCTTCTATCGCGAGGGCGACGGCGTGGTGATCGTAGCCGGAGCCGATGCCCGTACCGGCCGCAACCACGGCCTGGCCATCACGCGCGTACGGACGGAAGACGGCCGGGAGATGAGCGCGACCGAGTACTTCACCTCCATGGGCGGCTACCTCCTCAGCCAACCCTGAGCACCGGGGACCGGTGCCGACCTTCCTTCTTCGCAATTGCATCCAGACGCGTCGGCCCCACTACGGTCCCTGGAGCCGGCCCAATCGCCGCCGCGCGGATCACCCAGTCCGCGCGGCGGCGCTCGTCCACCCGCGTAGCGTTTCACCACGGGCCACCCTTCTCACCCACCCGCCGGCCTCTGACTCACACCGGCCATTCACAGGAAAGACTCAGTTGGGTTAACGTGCTGCGGCGTTTCCTGGAGCGCGCGTGAAACCCCGGCGCGAGGGCGGCCATCGCCTCCTGCAATGCCGGACAGCAAGGGTCTGCGGCGAACGACGCGGCAGCGAGCTCCCCTCCATACGAACGATGTTCACACAGAGGGAGAGGGCGAAGGGGCAGAGCCGTGGAGCAGTCGGCCGTCACTGGGACACTCAAGGTCTGTCAGGTGCCAGATTCGCCCTCGCCGGGGTGTCGAACATGCCCACTGACGCATCCATACCCCCTTGATCCCTGCGATGTCCGAGTCTCGCCCTTCGACGGCACCGGAGTTGAAGGAGGTTGCCCAATCACCGAGGACGGCCTTGTGCACCCCGCCTAGAGTGAGGCCGTGATCACGTCGGCCTCCACCCTACTTCCGGTGAACCCGGCTCTGGGCGTCGCGCTCGCGGTGCTGCTCGTCGCGGGCGCCGCGGTAGCGGCACTGGCGCAGCTGGGGCATACCCGCGCGATCGTCACCGCCGGGCTACGGGCGACGGTGCAGCTGGCCGCGGTCGCGGCCGTCGTCAGGTGGGCGCTCGACTCGCGCCCACTGCTCTTCGCCTTCATAGCGATGATGTTCGCGGTGGCAACCCGTACAGCTGGTCGCCGCATCACCAAGAACGACACCTGGCGGTGGGCGGCCGTGCCGATCGGCGTCGCCGTGTTCCCGGTCGTCGTGCTGCTTGTGGCGATCGGCGTGCTGCCGGTCAGGGGCATCGCTCTCATTCCGATCACCGGCATCCTCATCGGGGGCGCGCTGACCGCGACGGTGCTCGCCGGGCGGCGCGCACTGGAGGAGCTGGAGACGCGTCGCGGAGAGGTCGAAGCGGCCTTGTCCATTGGGTTCATGGATCGGGATGCCCGGCTGGAGATCGCCCGGCAGTCGGCCGCCGGAGCGCTGATCCCAGCACTCGACCAGACCAGGACGGTTGGGTTGGTCACCCTGCCAGGCGCCTTCATCGGCATGCTGCTCGGCGGGGCATCACCCCTCTTGGCTGGAGCGGTCCAGCTGTTCGTGCTGGTCGCCCTGCTGGCCGTGGAGGCCGTCGCGGTGGCTGTAGTGCTGGAACTGGTGGCCCGCAACAAGATCAGCAGACCGTCGCGCGGCGCATGATCGAACGGTGAACCTGCCGCGGCCGCCAGGAGTACACAACCACTGGTGAGCAGGAGTCGCCGCGCCAGCCGTACGCGCAGCGGCACCCGATGGCGACCACGGGACATGGATCGGCCGGGCTCACGATGGCCAGGCGGCGAAGGTGATCGTCGCCGGGACCGCGCCCCGGGTGCGGTCAGCGGCCCCTGAAGAACACACCCCTGAGCGGCCGCTGTGAGCAGTCAGCGGCACTGTTCCCCAAAAGGAGGGACAGCCGACCGCCCCCGGGCGGCACGGTACGAGCGCGAGGGAGCAGCCGGGTTGTCGCAGCAGGGACCGCAGGGCCTGGTCGAGCGGATGGAACACCACCAGGTCGCGATCTACCTCGCCGCGATGGCCGTCGGCGGCCTGCTGGGCTGGGCGGACCCGGACGCCAGCCCAGGGCTGGAACACGCCATCAACCCGGTCCTCGGCACCCTGTTGTTCGTCACCTTCCTCCAGGTCCCGGCCGCCGAACTGGTCCGCTCGCTGCGCGACGGCCGGTTCCTCACCGCAGCCCTGGTGGTGAACTTCGTAGTGGTGCCGCTCGTCGTCGCCGGGATGTTCACGTTCCTGCCCGCCGACCCGGCCGTACAGGTCGGGGTCCTGCTGGTCCTGCTGTGCCCGTGCGTGGACTACGTGATCGTCTTTTCCGGGCTGGCCGGCGGCTCCAGTCGCCGCCTGCTGGCCGCGACCCCGCTGCTGCTCGTGGCTCAGATGCTGTTGCTGCCGCTGTTCCTGTACATGTTCATGGGCTCCGAGCTGGCCGACATCGTCGAGGCAAGCCCATTCCTCGAAGCCTTCGCCTTCCTGATCGTCATCCCGCTCGCCCTCGCCTGGGCCCTGCAAGCGTGGTCCGCACTCTGGCCGGCCGGGCAGAAGTTCTCCGACGCGGCGACCACCACGACAGTTCCGCTGATGGCCGCGATCTTGCTGACCGTGGTCACTCCCAGATCCCCAACTCGACGACAACCTGACCGGTGGGCCGTTGTCATCCCTTTCTACGTCCTGTTCCTGCTGGTGGTGACCTTCGCAGGGAAGGCAGTGGCCAAGCTGTTTCGCCTCGATGCCGGTGCCGGGCGGGCGATCGTCTTCACCGGCGCGACCCGCAACTCCCTGGTCGTGCTGCCCCTGGCCCCCCGGTCGTCTCCGCCGCGAACGCCTTCCTGGACGGGCTCACCGACGACCAGAAGACGTCGACGCAGTTCACCGTCCACTCCACCGAGTGGCGCATGTGGAGCAACATCGATTCCTACGAGCGCCAGGGCGTCTCCCTCGCTTATCTGACTGACAATCAAAAGACCCTGGGTACCGCCCTGTTGAAGTTCCGCGCTCAGCGCGGACGGCCTGGAGACCACCGAGAAGATCCGCCGGATCAACCAGGCGGCGGGTGAGGCGATCAACAACACCGACGCCTTCAACGAGGACGCCTTCTACTGGACCGTCATGGGCACCCCGTCGGCGACCGAGCCCTGGGGCTTCCAGTTCGACGGGTCATCACCTTGTCATCAACTACTTCGTCCTTGGCAGCCAGGTCGTGATGAGCCCCTGCTTCTGGGGGTCCGAACCGACTTCCATGGAGATCGACGGCGAGACCGTGACCGTGTGCCACGAGGAGGTCGTCTCGTCCCTCGCCTTCATCAACTCGCTCACCGAGGCCCAGCAGGCCGTCGCCATCGAGTCCTCCACCAAGTCCAACGAGTCCATGAAGGCGGGCGCGTTCTCCGACAACACAGTCCAGGAGTACACCGGCATCCGCGGCAACGTCTTGACCGCCGCTCAGAAGAAACAAGCTCCTTGGCATCGCGGAGGCGTTCGTCGGCCGTGCCAAGGCCGACGCGGCGAAGGTAAGGATGGCCGAGATCCGCAAGCACCTCGACAACACGTACGTCACCTGAGCCGGCGGCACCAGCGACGACGACGCCTTCTACGTCCGGGTGCACAGCCCGGTCGGGTGGATCGAGGTGGACTGTCAGGATCCGGGACCGCTGGCAGGCGCCGACGGCGCGACCCAGGGCGGCTCCCCGACCCAGCTGCACGTCCACTCGATCATACGGACCCCCAACGGTAACGACTACGGAAAGGAACTCCTCAGGCAGCACTACCTGACGTCATCGCACCACCGATGACACCGTCGGCGTGACCACCGAGCCGGTCTACCGTCACACTCGGCTCGGCCCGAGTCACCGTGGTGGGCCGCACCTGCTCAAGGACGCTGTTGGCTGATTCGGCCCCTGAATTGCCCCGCCGAGCGTCGGCTCGGCAGGGCCGAATCAGCCAACAGCGTCCGCAAAGGGGGCACACCAGCGCAGCTCGGAGCGGCTCTGCGCCGGTAGGGCACAGGGCACCTGTCAGGAGCATCTCCTGGGCCGAAGGGTTGAGTTGGTCCGGAACGCCGGCCGGGAGCATGTGACTGCCCAGGCTGTATCCGAAAAGCATCACGAGCAGCGGCACGGTCCAGTGGATGCGCAGCGGCACCCCGATGACTCGTCCCATCCGTACCGAGCCGTTCATCGCCTTCTCCAGGGGGACGGGGCAGATGCTCCTCCGCCGAAACCCATTCGCCGGGCCGCCCGAGGGACGGCTCGGGGTCCGCCCACCCTCAGTGTCGCTCCGTGAGAGCAAGGGACGGGGAACGCTGCGTTCCCGGACAGGGGGGATCACCCACCGGATGCTCAGGTGTCGACGGATCTGTCGCCCCTGCGACCGTGACGCTCCCGATGCTGAGGCTGTGGGTCGTCAGTCCGTGGGGGGACGGGGTCGGCCTGTTGGTAGATGTCGGGAATGCCGTCGGCGTTCTGGTCACGGTTCTCCTCCTCGTACAGCCGCCGGTACTTGTTGTTGCGCAGCCGCAGCAGCACAGCGGCCAGGAGTGCGGAGGTCAGGGAACCGAGGAGGACGGCGGCTTTGATCTGCCCGAGGTCTGCGGGGTCGGGGTAGGCGAGTTCGCCTATCAACAGCGAGATGGTGAAGCCGATGCCGGCCAGCATGGCCACGGCCAGCACGTCCGCCCAGACGAGGTCCCGGCTGAGTCGGGCTCCGGTGAAGCGTACGGCGAGGTAGGAGCCGCCGAAGACGCCGAGAACCTTGCCGGCGGCCAGGCCCAGCCCCACGCCCAGTGGTTCCGGTTGACTGATCACGTTCCTCAGCGTGTCGCCGGTGAGGCTGACGCCTGCCGCGAACAGGGCGAACAGCGGGACGGCCACCCCGGCGGAGACGGGGCGGACCAAGTGCGCGATCCATTCGGCCGGTCGTCGGCCCCTTTCGCCGTCCTCCGCCACCCGCAGCAGCAGTCCCATGGCGACCCCGGCCACGGTGGCGTGGACGCCGCTGGCGTGTGTCAGGCCCCAGATCACCAGGGTGAGCGGCAGGTACCAGTACCAGCCGTGCACGCGCCGTCGGTCGTGCAGGTGGAAGAACAGACCGAGACCGACTACGGCGCCGATGAGGGCCGCCAGATTGATGGTTGAGGTGTAGAAGAGAGCGATGACGACGATGGCACCCAGGTCGTCGACCACGGCCAGGGTCAGCAGGAAGGCACGTAGCGCGGAGGGCAGGTGGGTGTCGATCACCGCGAGCACGCCCAGCGCGAAGGCGATGTCGGTGGCGATGGGGACGGCCCAGCCGTTCCACGTGCCGCCGAGGCCAGTGGCGATGAGCCCGTAGACCAGGGCCGGTACCGCCATGCCGCAGACCGCCGCGATCACCGGCAGTGCCGCCGTGCCGGGATGACGCAACTCGCCGACCACCAGTTCCCGTTTGAGTTCCGCACCGGCGACGAAGAAGAAGAACGCCAGCAGTCCGTCAGCCGTCCAGTGGGCCACGGAAAGGTCAAGACCGAGGGCCCCGATACCGAAGTGGAAGTCCCGTACGGTCTCGTATGCGTCGCTCCATGGCGTGTTGGCCCACACGAGTGCCACGGCGGCCGCGGCGAGCAGCACCACGCCGCCGACGGTCTCCGTGCGCAGGGCATCCGCCACGAACGCCCGCTCTGGCAGCGGGAGACGGCCGAGGAAGGCGCGGTTCCTGCGGTTGCGACGGGGCATGCAGCCGACCTTTCGATGACCTGGCGTGCCTTCTTGAGTGCTTCCAGCCGGAGGCCCGCTCAGGCATGGAGGAGCTGTTTCTGCAGGTGGTGGCCCGTGCTGTCCGGAGCGGCAGCCAGAAGCCCCGGCCCCGGGGTGTGGACGGAGACAGCCGGAGCACGGCCGTACGGCGGTGCGTGTTTGTCATCGGTCGACGGTGTCCTGCTGAAGATCGCCGTGAGGATGAGGCCCGCCGCCAGCACGATGGCGAACACCACGATGGCCTTCCAGCGCCAGTCGTACCGTTGTTGCTCGTCGTTCCGGGTACCGGAGTCGTTCTCGTCGTCGGGGAACTGATGGTTCAACGCGTCCATCCGTTCGACCAGCTCGGGGTCGTCACGGGAGAGGTGTCGCTCCATCTCTGCGAGGATGTGCCGGTCGTCCATCGAGGGGCTCATGCCGATCACCTGTGAGCTGAGGACGTACTGATCCATACGGCTACGCGGTGCGGGCTGCGCCCGGTGCCGCGTCGGAGGGCCGGAGCATGTCGACGAGGCGGAGAACCTCCATGGGCAGAGGGAAGATCAGGGTGGAGTTCCGCTCGCTGGAGATCTCCGCCATGGTCGACAGGATCCGCAGGTGCATGGCCGCGGGGTGGCCCTCGATCCGTTCTGCGGCGTCCGCCAGGGTCTGGGCCGCCTCGAACTCGCCCTTGGCGTGGATGACCTTGGCCCGCCGGTCGCGCTCGGCCTCTGCCTGACGGGCCATGGCCCGGCGCATGGCCTCGGGCAGTTCGACGTCCTTGACCTCGACGAGGGTCACCTTGACGCCCCACGGGTTGGTGACGTCGTCGATGATCCGCTGGAGCCGTTGGTTGATCTCGTCCCGGTTGACCAGCAACTCGTCCAGGTCGACCTGGCCGAGGATGCTGCGCAGCGTCGTCTGGGCGATCTGCGACGTTCCCTTGATGTGGTCCTCGATGGCGACCACCGAGCGGTTGGGGTCGACGACGTTGAAGTAGGTGACGGCGTTGACCCGTACGGTGACGTTGTCCTTCGTGATGACGTCTTGCGGGGGGATGTCCATCGTCACGGTACGCAGCGAGACACGGAACATCCGGTCCACCACGGGGATGATGAAGAACAACCCCGGCCCCTTGGCTCCGATGATCCGGCCGAGGCGGAAGATCACCCCACGCTCGTACTCGGGCACGATCTTCACGGCGGACATCAGCAGCAGGAGCAGAACGCCTGCGCCGATGATGATGCCGACCAGGCTCGCGTTCATGGCCTGTCCTCCTGTTCGGTTCCGCGGCCCGGTGGGGGCTCGGCGGGTTCGACGATCAGTTCCAAGCCGTCGACGTCGACCACACGGACGTGCTGCCCCTCGGCGAGTTCGGCGTCGCGGCCGCGGACGGTCCACCACGCCCCTTCGAGCAGCACCTGCCCGGTGGCGCCCTCGACGCGTCGTACGACCGCCTCCTCGCCCAGAAATGCCTGGTGCCCGGTCGTCGGCGGCTTCTTCCTGGCTCGCCAGGCCAGACGGCCGGCGAGCACCGTGCCGCCGCCCACCACGAAGGCGGTCGGCCACAGCACGGCGGGATCCACTTCCAGTTCGCCGCGGAACATCAGCACGCCGGCGAACAGCAGGCAGACAGTTCCCCCCGCGGCGAAGACGCCGACGCCCGGAGTGAGCACCTCTGCCACGAACAAAGCGGCAGCCAGGGCGAGGAGCAGCAGCCCGCCGGCGTTGAAGGGCAGCACGCTGAGCGCGACGAAGCCGAGGACGAGCAGGATGGCTCCGATGACACCGGCGAAGCCCATGCCCGGGCTGGCCAGCTCGTAGATCACGGCGAGCGTGCCGATCGAGAGGAAGAGATATGCCAACTCCGGGCTCGCCAGGAACTGCCGCACCTCACCGAAGAACCCCAGCTCGTGCTCCACGACCTGCGCTTCGGCCGTGCGCAGCACCACCTCACGTTCCGCGTCCGGAGGGCCGACCACGACACGGCGGCCGTCCAGCTCTGTGAGCAGGGCATCGCGGGACGGTGATACAAAATCGACGACCTTGATCCGGAGGGCTTCCTCGTCGGACACCGACCTGCCTTCGCGGACTATGTCCCGCGCGAAGTCCCTGCTGCGCCCCCGCTGCTCGGCGATCGATACGGCGAAGGCGACCGCGTCGTTGACCACCTTCTCGCTCGCGTCCTCACCCTGTCCCGTCACCGGCGTACCGGCCCCGATGTGGGTGCCCGGCGTCATGGCGGCGATGTGTGCAGACAGCGCGATGTACGCGCCTGCCGATGCCGCTCGCGCTCCGGACGGGGTGACGTACACGATGACCGGGACATCGGAGGCGAGGACGTCCTGAACGATCTCCCTGGTCGACTGGAACAGCCCGCCCGGGGTGTCCATCTCGACCAGGAGCGCCTCGTGTCCGTCCCGCTCGGCGGTGCGTACTCCTTCCTCAAGGTGATCGGCGGCGACCGGCGTGATGGTGGAGTCGATCCGCATCACGAGCACGGACGACGAGTCCGCCGAACTCACGACCGGGGCGGCGAACAGGCAGCCCAACGTCACCAGGAGGATCTGGGCGACCCTCCGGGCCGACGAGAGGAGGCGGCTTCGGGGCACAGCGCAGTACCCCCTGTTCGCAGGGTTCTCCAGCGGGCGCTTCACCCACCGATTACCCGAGCGGCCCAGCAGGACGCCTGCCGAGTCGGCACATACACGGCCGTCTCGACCCCCCGCACTTTTCCGTCCTTCGGCAAAATGGGAGCATGCCGACGAGGAGGCGTCCCCAAGATGCGGGTCCGGTGGCACCAGCTGCCGCAGTCCCCGCACTGGATGCCGAGACCGCGGCGGAGAACGAACCCCCGCCGGGGGACATGCACCGCCACCTGAAACGGCTCGCCGACGCCTCTCTCAACAAGCGGGGACTGCCCGAGGAGGATCTTGAGGAGCTACGGCAGCTCGCTGCGGCGGCTGCCGCCCGCGGAACGGCCCTACGGTTCCTGGTGGCCGAGTATCTCGGCTCGGTCTGCCGGATCTGGACGGACCTGTCGGACTCCCAGCAGGTGCTGGCGCCCGAGGATCTGAGGGAGGTCGGTTCCGCTCTGATCAAAGCGATCGGCGATGCGACGGTGGCGCTGACCCAGGGCTACGAGACCGCTCACCGGGCAGCCGTCCGAGGTGAAGAGGCGATGCGGCGGGAGTTCGTCGACGACCTCCTCGACGGCCGAACCGACCTGGGTCGTCTTGCCGAGCGGGCCGAACGGTTCGGGCTGCGGCTCGTCGGACCGCACAGCGTGGCCGTCGCCCGGGCCGACAGCCCCGTCGGGGCGGGCGACGACACGACCCGCTATGTCGAAGAGGCGCTGACCTCCCGGTTCAGCACAGGGAACGTACTGATCACCACCAAGGACAGCCTGCTCGTGTGCGTCTCGCCCGGCGCGGTGCAGGATGTTCCCGACTTCTTCGCCACCGCCGTGCGCCACGCTGTCGACGAGCAGTGCCGGATCGCCGTCAGCCGCCCGCGGCCCGGGCCCAGCGGCATCGTCCGCTCCTACCAGGAAGCACGCAGCGCCCTCGACCTCGCAACCCAGCTCGGTCTGAGCCCCCCGCTCATACACGCCTCCGACCTGCTCGTCTTCCAGGTCCTCGGCAGAGACCGGGCCGCCATCACCGACCTGGTGGCCACCGCCCTCGGCGGCCTCGAAGACGCACGCGGCGGACCCAAGGCACTCCTGGAGACCCTGACCGCATACTTCGCCACTGGCTGCCTGAACACCGCCACCGCGCGGCGACTCGGACTGAGCGTTCGTACAATCACCTACCGGCTCACCCGCATCCGCCAACTCACCGGCCACGACCCGGCCGATCCCGACCAGCGGTACATCCTGCAAACCGCCGTACTCGGCGCCCGTCTCCTCGACTGGCCGTCACGCCCCCTCCAGCCTGCCGACTGATCTCTCTCACGGCAGCCACCCGGCGCACGGTTGCTCAGTGGCTGCCGGCGAGTTCGCCGCTGAGCTTCTCGTGGATCTGGGCGCTCGGCTTGTTCAGACCGGTGATCTCGACGGTCTTGCCGCGCTGGGCGTACTTGGTCTCGATGGCGTCCAGGGCGGCGACGGAGGAGGCGTCCCAGATGTGAGCCGCGGACAGGTCGATGACGACCCTATCGGGGTCGCCCGCGTAGTCGAACTGTCCGACGAGGTCGTTGGAGGAGGCGAAGAACAGTTCGCCCGTCACCCGGTAGACGACCGTTGTGCCCTCGGGGTCGGTGACGGCGGTGACCTCGGCGAGGTGTGCGACGCGCTTGGCAAAAATAACCATGGCGGTTAGGGAGCCGACGACGACACCGATGGCGAGGTTATGCGTGGCGACCACGCACGCGACGGTGATCACCATGACGGTGATCTCCCCGGCCGGCATCCGCTTCAGTGTCTTCGGCGCGATCGAGTGCCAGTCGAAGGTGGCGAACGACACCATGATCATGACGGCGACCAGGGCAGCCATGGGGATGTCGGAGACGACCGGGCCGAAGACGATGCACAGCACCATCAGGAACGCACCGGCCAGGAACGTCGACAGACGGGTACGGGCACCGGATACCTTTACGTTGATCATCGTCTGGCCGATCATGGG
>NZ_JACMSF010000045.1 GCF_014257025.1 Streptomyces cupreus | reverse complement strand
GCGCGGCCGCATCGAACTTCGCTTTGGCCGCGGCCGGACGCATGGCCCGCAGCTGGACGCATGGCCTGCGGCCGGCGCCATGGCCCGCGGCCAGCGCCATAGCGCGCGGCCGGTGACATGGCCCGCAGTCAACGACACAGCCCGCAGCCAGCGACACAGCCCGCCGTCGGTCACATTGCCGCGGCCGGAGGCCCTTGCCGGGCTGGCTTGTTCCGTGCCCGGTGACATGGCCACGGACTGACGATCCGTCGTCCATCTCGTGGACTTCCGGGCGCCGGGGCACCGCGCCGGGTGATCATGGGGCCATGCCAGTTGTCGACATTCCCGGTTCCAAGTCCATCACCGCGCGCGCCCTCTTCCTGGCGGCGGCGGCCGACGGAGTCACCACCCTTGTGCGGCCGCTGCGGTCGGACGACACCGAGGGCTTCGCCGAAGGCCTGGTCAGCCTCGGCTACCGCGTCGGGCGGACCCCGGACAGCTGGCAGGTGGACGGCCGCCCGCAGGGCCCCGCGGCCGCCGGGGCGGACGTCTACTGCCGGGACGGCGCGACCACCGCCCGCTTCCTGCCGACGCTGGCCGCCGCCGGCCACGGCACCTACCGCTTCGACGCCTCCGAGCAGATGCGCCGCCGCCCGCTGCTGCCGCTCACCCGGGCCCTGCGCGACCTGGGCGTGGACCTGCGCCACGAGGAGCGGGAGGGCCACCACCCGCTGACCGTGGCGGCGAAGGGCGTCGTCGGCGGCGAGGTCACGCTGGACGCCGGCCAGTCCTCGCAGTACCTGACCGCCCTGCTGCTGCTCGGCCCGCTCACCGAGCAGGGCCTGCGCATCCATGTCACCGACCTGGTCTCGGTGCCGTACATCGAGATCACCCTCGCGATGATGCGGGCCTTCGGGGTGGAGGTGACCCGGGAGGGGAACGACTTCGTGGTCCCGGCCGGTGGCTACCGGGCCACCACCTACGCCATCGAACCCGATGCCTCGACCTCCAGCTACTTCTTCGCCGCGGCCGCACTCACCGGCGGCGAGGTGACCGTGCCGGGCCTAGGCGAGGGCGCGCTCCAGGGCGACCTGGGCTTTGTCGAGGTGCTGCGCCGGATGGGCGCGGACGTGGAGATCGGTGTCGACCGCACGACGGTCCGCGGCACCGGCGAACTGCGCGGCCTCACGGTCAACATGCGGGACATCTCCGACACCATGCCCACCCTGGCCGCCATCGCCCCGTTCGCCTCCGGCTCGGTGCGCATCGAGGACGTCGCCAACACCCGGGTGAAGGAGTGCGACCGCCTGGAGGCCTGCGCGGAGAACCTCCGGCGGCTGGGCGTGCGGGTGGAGACGGGCCCCGACTGGATCGAGATCCACCCGGGCGCGGAGCCGAACGGCACGGAGATCATGTCCTGCGGCGATCACCGCATCGTCATGTCCTTCGCGGTCACCGGCCTGCGGGTGCCCGGTATTTCGTTCGACGACCCCGGATGCGTACGCAAGACTTTCCCCGGTTTCCACGAGGAGTTCGGGGCGCTGCGCGCGCGGCTGTGAGGGGTGACGGGTGAGCTTCAAGCTGGAAGGGCCGGTTCTGGAGGGCGAGTTGGTGCGCCTGGAGCCGCTGGAGAGGCGGCACGCGCCCGGACTGGCCCTGGCGGCCGAGGAGAACCGCGACTCGTACGCGTTCACCTGGGTCCCCACGGCCGCCGAGACCGAGGCCTACGTCGATGCCCAGCTCGCCCGCGCCGCCACCGGCATGCTCGCGCCCTATGCCCAGATCTCCACGGCGACCGGACGCGTGGTCGGCACCACCTCCTACTGGGAACCCCGCTCCTGGCACTCCCCGGACCGACTGGACGCCATCGAGGTCGGCTTCACCTGGCTCGCCGCCTCAGCCCAGGGCACAGGCGTGAACACCGAGGCCAAGCTCCTTCTGTTCCGGCACGCCTTCGAGGAGTGGGAGGTCTCCCGCCTCGACCTCAAGACCGACGCCCGCAACAGCCGTTCCCGCGCCGCGATCGAGCGCACGGGCGCCCGCTTCGAGGGCGTCCTGCGCAACTGGTCCCGCTCCTGGGCCCCGGGCGAGGAAGGCCGGCTGCGCGACTCCGCGATCTACTCGATCACGGCCGAGGAGTGGCCGGAATGCCGGGCCCGGTTGGAGAAGCGGCTGTCCGGGCCGACTGGACCAGGGGATCGGTGATCGGAAAGCATCGGCGCCATGACCTCGTACCTCATCCTCCACGGCTGGCAGAACCACCGTCCCGAGGACCACTGGCAGCACTGGCTCGCCGACCGGCTCACCGAGCTCGGCCACCAGGTCACCTATCCGCAGCTGCCCGACGCCGACGATCCCGAACTGGACGTGTGGCTCGGCGAGTTGACGCGCCATCTCGACGGGGTGCGGGTCGTCGTGGCCCACAGCCTCTCCGCCGTGCTGTGGCTGCACGCGGCCGCCCGCTCGCTGCCCGGACTCGGGGACGTCGAGCGGGTGCTGCTGGTCGCCCCGCCGTCCGGGTCCGTCCTACGGCGGCACCCCGAGGTCGCCGCATTCGCCCCGCCCGCCCCGGACTTCACGCTTCCGGGGCCGACGCGTCTGGTCGCGGGTGACGACGACCCGTACTGCCCGGAGGGCGCCCACGCCCTGTTCGCCGAGCCGCTCGGCATCCCGTCCGACATCCTCCCCGGCGCCGCCCACCTCGACCTGGACGCCGGTTACGGCCCCTGGCCCGCCGTACTGGAGTGGTGCCTGGATCCGGCCGCGCCGCTCACTCCGGCTCCGCGGTAGCCCCGTCCCGCAGTTCCGGGGTGCTGGTGGCGACGTAGGCCACCGCGAGGACGCAGAGCAGGCCGCCGGTGATCAGGGCGGTCGCGCCGGAGGTCCAGCCGGCGACCAGACCGCCGCGCAGGTTGCCCAGATGCGGTCCCGCCTGGCCGACGATCTGCTCGGCCGCCGTCACCCGGCCCAGCAGGGCGTCCGGGGTACGGGTCTGGACGATCGTCGTACGGGAGAGGACCGAGACGGAGTCCGCCGCCCCCGCCACCACCAGCAGCCCGAGCCCCACCCAGGCGCTGCTGGTGAACCCGAACAGGGCGAGCGCCGCGCCCCAGACCGCCGCCCCGCACAGCATGACCGCGCCGGGTCGGGCCAGCCGGGTGACCCAGCCGGACAGGCCGGTCGCCGTCACTCCG
Organism: Streptomyces cupreus; assembly: GCF_014257025.1. Lineage (GTDB taxonomy): Bacteria > Actinomycetota > Actinomycetes > Streptomycetales > Streptomycetaceae > Streptomyces > Streptomyces cupreus. Next base: position 73,811 of record NZ_JACMSF010000045.1, on the reverse strand, counting down.
CCGACGGCGACGGCGGACAGGAACAGGCCCAGGGTGCGCGGATTGCCGCCGAAACGCTCCTCGTTGATCAGCGGGAACAGGCTCATCGGCATCGCCAGCAAAGTCGCGGCGAGGTCGGTGATCAGCGCTCCGCGTACCACCCGGTGGCCGGCCAGGAAGCGCAGTCCGTCCAGTACGCCGTGCAGCCCGGCCCGCGACGGCTCGCCCTCGGGCGGCAGCTTGGGCAGGCCGAAGGCGCCGTAGAAGGACAGGCCGAAGCTGAGGGCGTCGATCAGATAGCAGACGCCGATGCCGAACCAGCCCAGGAACAGACCGCCGAGCGCCGGGCCGAGGAGCATCATCGCCTGGGCGGTGACCTGGTTGAGGGCGAGACCGGCGGCCACCTGGTCCTTGGGCAGCAACCTCGGCACGAACACGCCGGCCGCCGGACCACCGACCGCGCCGAAGCAGGAACCGGCCGCGACCAGGGCCAGGATGCCCGGCACCGGCACGCCGCCGGTGAAGCCCTGCACCGCCAGCAACAGCGAGCACACCGCCTGCCCGACCGTCGCGACGAGGAAGATCCGCCGCCGGTCCCCGCGGTCCGCCCAGGACCCGGCGAACAGTCCGACGACCATCAGGGGCAGCGCCTGCGCGAGCCCCACCGCACCGCTCCAGACCGTGCTGTGCGTCAGGTCCCACACCTGGAACATGACGGTCACCACCGTCATGAAGGTGCCCAGGATCGACGCCGTACGTCCGATCAGCAGCCGCCGGAAGACGGGGGAGGTGCGCAGGGGCCGTACGTCGACGAGGGTACGGGCGAGGCTCATGAAGGCATGGCGGAGCGCGGCTGCGCGGGCGGGATCATGACGGGGACGCTAACCGGCGGCCCCCGCCGTCGGCCAACGATTTACGCGGAGTCGTTGAGCAGCCGGGCCAGATGGTCATGCCCGGCGCCGAGCAACTCCGCCAGCGGCGCCGCCTGTTCGTACCAGCGCTTCTCGTACTCCCAGCACAGCCAGCCGTCCCAGCCGTGCCGCGAGAGCACCTCCACGCACTCGGCGAGCGGCAGCACCCCGGCGCCCAGCGGCAGCGGGGTGGTGTCGGCGGCGGAGGCGATGTCCTTGACCTGGACGTAGCCGAGGTACGGGGCGAGGGCGGCGTACGACTCCGAGGGCTGTTCGCCGCCCAGCCAGGTGTGCATCACGTCCCACAGCGAGCCCACGTTCCGGTGCCCGACCAGGCCGAGCACCCGGATCGCGGCGGCTCCGGTGCGGTGCGAGTCATGCGTCTCAAGCAGGATCCGTACGCCCAGGTCGGCGGCGTACTCGGCGGCGGTGCCGAGCCTGCGGGCGGCCGTCGCGTCGGCGTCCTCGGGGCTCTGGGAGTCCTCGGCGCCGGGGAAGACGCGGACGAAACCGGCGCCCAGGTCGCGGGCGAGGTCGAGCAGGCCGTGGATCTCCTCGATCACCGGTTCGTCGGGACCGGGGGCGGCCACCCGGGCGTACCCGGCGATGCCGAGGACCTCGATGCCGGCCGCCTTGAACTCGGCGGCCGCCGCGACGCGTTCCTCGGGCCGGAGCCCCGGATGCACCGGCTCCTCGGGATGCGCGCGCAGCTCCACGCCGTGATAGCCGTGGGCGGACGCGAGCCGCAGCACGTCGGCGAGGGGCAGGCCGGGGACACCGAGGGTGGAGAACGCCAGCTTCATGGTCGCGACTCTACGTGTCATTCGTGGGTGGTGTGCAGGTCCAGGCGCCAGTCCTGGCCGACGAGATCCTTGCCGAAGGAGCGGTGCGGTTTCTCCGCCGTCAGTACGAAGCCGTGGCGCTGGTAGAGGCGGCGGGCGGCGGCGAGGACGTCGTTGGTCCACAGCACCAGGTCCCGGTAGCCGACCCCGCGCGCGAAGTCGACGACGGCGCCGATCAGCCGATCGCCGATGCCGAGGCCGCGCGCGTCCGGTTCGACCAGGAGGAGCCGGAGCCGGGCGGTGGCCGGCGCCTCGTCCCGTACGCACATCACACACCCGACCGGACGGCCGTCCAGCTCGGCGATCCACACCCGCTCCAGATGTGGATCGTGGTCCTCGGCGAAGTCGGCGACGATCCGTGCGACCAGGCCCTCGTAGTCGGTGTTCCAGCCGAACTCGGCCGCGTACAGGGCGGCGTTGCGCTGCACGATCCAGCCGAGGTCGCCGGGGCCCGGCTCGCGCAGCAGGACGTCCTTGTGCTCCTTGTCGTCCCCTCGGGACAGGATCTCGCGGACGGTGCGCATCGCCTCGGCCAGCCGGGGCCGGTCGGCGGTCGGCACCGCCGACAGCAGCGAGCCGACGGCCTCGTTGGACCGCTCTGCCAGCAGGGCCGCGGTCTCCCTTCCGCGTGCGGTGAGCGTGATCCGGCGGCGCCGGGGATCCTGCGCGGAGGGCGCCCGCTCGACCAGCCCGTCCTGCTCGAACTTGGTCAGGATCCGGCTCAGATACCCCGAGTCCAGGGAGAGCGCGGTGCGCAGGTCGGCGGCGTCCGTCCGCGGGGAGTGCGCGAGCTCGTAGAGCACGCGAGACTCGGTGAGGGTGTACGGGGCGTACAGATGGCGGCTGTAGTCGAGGGCGCCGATGAGGTTCGTGTAGAAGCGGTTGAAGGCGCGGATGTCCTGGACGGTCATGATCGACCCGCTCTCTGATGTGTGACCCAGATGCTTGACTCAGTCAGAGATGTCGTACGGATCGAGCGTAGGACGCCCGCGCCCGCGCGGCTACCCCTCGGCGGCGGGCCGGAAGACGCACACCTGGGCGCCGGTCTTGGCGGTGGTCGTGGAGACCAGTTCCAGCGGGCGCTTTCCGCCGTCCGTGGGGAAGATCGACTTGCCGCCGCCGAGCAGCACCGGCATCACGATGAGCTGGAGCTCGTCGACGAGGCCTTCCTGGATGAGGGTGCGCACCAGCGTGGGGCTGCCCATCATGGCCAGGTCGCCGCCCTCGGCCGCGCGCAGCTCACGGATCCTGTCGACCGCGTCGGCGGCCGGGATCAGCTCGCTGTTGTTCCAGGTCAGGTCGGCGTCGGAGAGGGTGCCGGAGACGACGTACTTCTTGAGGGAGTTCATCCGGTCGGCGAAGGGATCCCCGGCCCGCTCCGGCCACGCCCCGGCCATGGTCTGCCAGGTACGGCGCCCGAAGAGCAGCGCGTCGGCGTTCCCCAGCCCCGCGTCGAAGGCGCCGCCGAGGACCTCCGGGTCGAAGTACGGGTGCGACCAGCCGCCGTGCGCGAAACCGCCGTCGGTGTCCTCCTGGGGACCACCGGGCGCCTGGACGACGCCGTCGAGGCTGATGAACTCGGTGATGACGATGCGCATGGTGGCAACTCCCGTGTCTGCGTTGTGATGTCGGCAATGAGACCGGGGCTGACCCCGGAACTCATCGCTGGGACCGGACGAGATTTGTATCAGAGGCACTCGCATGTCATGATCACGTCCCTGATTGCGGGACCGGCCTGACCAGTTGGTTCCGAATCGCCGGATCAGCCCGACCAGTTGATCCCGAACAACATCTGAATCTGGGGGAATCATGCGCAAGCGCGCCACTTTCGCCATGGCCGCCGTCGGAGCGGCGTTCGCGGCCACGCTCACCTTCGGTGCGGCTCCGGCCTCGGCCGTGATCGACGAGAAGGTCTCCGGAACCGTCTACGACAACGGATGGTCCCACTACAAGGTCAAGCGCTGTGCACGCGCCAAGGTCGTCCTTGAGGTCAACACCTCGCCCGACGACGACCACATGTACCACTACGCCTCCAAGAACCAGGGCGGCGGAGGTTCCTACGGAACCGAGCGCGTCGACGAGTTCACCGACCCGGTCTATCTGAACCTCAAGACCGGCTGCTTCTACCTGAACTCGCGCCAGCAGGAAGGCACCCTCGAAACCGACTGGGAAGACGTCTGGTACGGGGAGATCGACTACTGACGCCCCGCGCGACAGAGACCAGCATGGAGCAAGTGTGAGAACGCACCCCTTTCTCGTCGCCTCCTGCTTCCTGGCGGTCGCGGCCTCCCTCACCGCCTGCGGCGGCGACTCCGAGGCCTCCGACGGCTGGCAGAGCAAGAAGGAGGTGGCCGCCGAGGTGAAGAAGCTGCGTGCGGACACCGAACTGCCCCCCGGCGGACGCTGGAACGCGCAGGTGTCCGGCTCGGACGACGACCGCTACCAGACCGGTGCCGCCGACGCGATCGTCCTCGACGAGGTCCAGTGCGAGTGGTACGCGTACTGGCTCGACCGCACCGAGGCCGCCGACGACAAGTCCGCGGCGACCGCGCTGAAGCACTTCGCCACGCTGCACGACATGCCGGCCTTCAAGGCCAACGACGTGTCGTACCGCGAGGTCGTCCAGTCCGTCGAGGACGCCGCCGGGCTCGGTGACCCCAGCGGGATCCAGGCCTTCGTCAGGGACAACTGCGGCGGCATGCAGGAAGGCAGCGACTACCGGTGAGGCTTCAGCGCTCCGGCCTCGGCCTCGCCGCCGTCGCCGCGGTGTGCGGTGTGGCCGGCGGCATCGCGTCCTGGGCCGTACTGGGCGCCGACGGATCGGACGGGGCAGGTGCGCCGGTCCAGCAGCAGCGCGAGAACCATGTCGAACCCGCCGTGGTGACGGCCCGTACGGCCGACGTCAGCAGCGTGCTCACCATGGAGGGCCAGGTGGTGAAGGAGTCCGGGCACTACACCGCCCGGGCTGTCGTGGCACCGGCCCACCTGTACCGCTTCATCGAAACCCCGCCCACCGCCAAGGTGAAGATCGTGGACGGCCCCGAGCCCTTCACCTGCACGGACGTCACCGTAGGCGCGGACCCGGCGGACCCCGCCGGAGAGGTGCTGCTCACCTGCGCGGTGCCGGCGGACGTGAAGGTGTTCGCCGGACTGCCGCTCAAGGTCGCGGTCCGCACCGGACACGCCGCCGACGCGGTCACCGTCCCGGTCAGTGCCCTGTCCGGGACGACCGGGACGGCACATGTCACCGTCGTCGGCGCCGACGGCCGGCCCGAACGCCGAGAGGTCACCGTCGGTGTCGTCAACGGCGTCGCGGCGCAGGTGACCAAGGGGCTGGCCGTGGGGGAGAAGGTGCAGGACCCCGTGGCGGACGCGCTCACCGGACAGGGGGACATCGGGTGACGCTGTCCCTGCGGGGGGTCACCAAGACGATCCCCCTCGGCGACGGACGGCAGGTCGACCTCCTCAGGAACGTGGACTTCGAGCTGGGTCCCGGCGACTCGGTCTCCGTCGTGGGCCGCTCCGGCAGCGGCAAGAGCAGCCTGCTGAACATCCTGGGCCTGCTCGACCAGCCGACCGGCGGCTCCGTGGAGCTCGACGGGCAGAGCCTGCTCGGGCTGCCCGACCGCAAGCTGTCCATGATCAGGGGCCGGCACATCTCGTTCATCTTCCAGCAGTTCCACCTGTTGCCGAGGCGGACCGCCCTGGAGAACGTGTGGACGCCACTGGCCCACATCCGGGACCGCGCGCTGTGGCGACAGCGCCGCGAACTGGCCGCCCGGGCACTGGCCCGCGTGGGTCTCGCGGGCAAGGAGGACGCCGTACCGGAGACCCTCTCCGGCGGTGAGCAGCAGCGCGTGGCCATCGCGCGTGCGCTGGTCCACCGGCCGCGGTACGTCCTCGCCGACGAGCCCACCGGGGCGCTGGACGGTGAGACGGCCCACGGCGTCATGGACCTGCTCCTCGACGTGACCCGCTCCCAGCGGGCCGGGCTAGTCCTGGTGACCCACGACGTCCAGCACGCGATGGCGACCGACCGTCAGTTCAGGCTCAACGAAGGAACGTTGGCACCTCTGGTGCCGGAGGGGAGCACACGGTGAACAGCGCCCTGCCGTTGCTCTCCTCCGCCTGGCGGGAGCTTCGGGTCCACCGGGTGCGTTCGCTGCTCGCGGGCCTGAGCGTGGTGATCGGGGTCGCGGCTCTGGTCGCCGTGGTCGCGATGGGCGACCTCGGCAGGGCCGCGGTCCAGGAACAGGTGGAGCGCACCGTCGGCAGGCCCGCGACCCTCTCGGTCGATCTGACGGCGAACGGGGAGCAGACCGCCTCCCGGACGTCGGTCGACGACAACGCCGAGTGGATCAGGACGCTGGGCGTGCGAGCGCTGTCGCGTGTCGAGTCGCGCCAGGTCCAGCTCGACGCCGTGGAGCCGTCCTCGGCCGGGCCGCTCGGTACGACGGTCATGGGCGTGGACGCGGGCTACGGCTCGGTCAAGCGCATGGACCTGCTGGCCGGGCAGTGGCTGCCCGAGGGCACACCCGCGCCCTGGGCACCGCCCCTGTACCTCAACGCCGAGGCGGCCGCCCACTTCGGCGGAGAGCACGAGGCACTCGGCTCCCGGCTGTCACTGGCGGCGGACCTGCCGACCCAGGGCATCGTCCTCGGCGTGGTCGACGACTCACGGGGCGAACCGGTCGCCTACACGGACATCCGCTCGCTGCGGAAGTGGTACTCGGAGTCGACGGCCCCGGAGACCGCCGAGATCCTCATGACCGTCAGACCCGCGGACACGGAACAGGTGACGTCCGCCGTGCTGCATCACCTCGGTGCGGCGGGCCTCACGGGCGGCGAACGCGTCCACCGTGTCGACGACTTCGCCTCGTACGAGCGCATCCTCAAGCTCCTCCAGGCGGTTCTGGGAGCCATCGCGGGGATCTCGCTCGTCACCGGTGGAATCGGCCTGATGAACCTGACGCTGTCGCAGATCCAGTCCAGGGTTCATGAATTCGGGGTCCGCAGGGCGTTCGGGGCGTCCCAGTCCCACATCTTCGCCATCATCCTGTGGGAATCCGTCATCCTCACGGCGGTGTCGTCCCTGCTCGGCACGGTGCTGTCGGCGGGCATCTTCAACGCCGTCCTCGCCACGGTGCCGGAATTCTCCGGAGGAATTCAGTTCCCCGTCACGGCGGCCCTCATCGGCAGCTCGGCCGCCGTTCTCATCGGCGTCGCCTCGGCGCTGGTACCGGCCCTGCGCGCCGCACGGCTGGACATCATCCGCGCGATTCGCACCTGACCGAGCGCATCGCGGCGGACCGAAAGAGCACATCACAACTCATCGATCGCAGGAGATCGGAACATGCGAGCACAGAAAACCATCGTCCGGCTCGTCACGGGCACCGTGTGCGCACTCAGCGCCGTCGTCCTGGCCGCCGCCCCGTCGTCCGCGGCCCTCACCGTCGAGCGCTTCTCCGGGCAGCTGTACGACGACGACTGGTCGCACTACAGCAACAAGCGGTGCGCCACGGACCCGGTGAAGTTCTACCTCGACAAGTGGCCCGACAACGACGGCACGCGCCACATCGCCTCCGCCAACCAGGGCGGCGGCGGTACCAAGCGCGGCGAGAAGTACGTGGCCGGCGGCGACAAGACCAAGAAGTCGATGGGCTTCTCCTCCGGCTGCTTCTACTGGAACGCCCGCCAGTACGAGGGCACCTTCGAGGTCGACGGCGACGACAACTTCATGGGTCAGATCGAGTACTGATCACCGAGCGCGGGGGGTCCGTCCCGGGGACGGGCCCCCGGCCCTTTTCTTGCTGTGTCATGCCGGAAGGATCGCTCCGCCGCTAAGCTCACCGCCAATATTTCAGCCGTGGCCGAATCCGGTGGGGGGTCGTGGTCATGGAGACGGAACTGGAGTTCTCGGCGGGGGACCTGGCACGGTTGCGGTTCGCCGTCTCGCCGCTCTGGGAGGTGGGCACCAGCTTTCGGCTGCTCGCCGCCGGACGCGCTCATCCGGTGCATCGCCGCTGGATCGAGCAGGTGCGCCCGCGAGTGGCGGCCGCGGGCCTGGACCGCGACCGGCTCGCCGAGCTCGTACCGTGCGACGGCTATGTCCCCGACTTCCTCAATCCGGCACCGACGGGCCCGGCACCGACCCTCGCGGAGGAACTGACCGCCCTACGGGCCGCCCCCGCAGAGCGGATACGCCGGGACCTGGTCCGACTGGAGCGCGAGCAGGGCCTCTCGCTCGGCCCCCGACTGCGGGCCCTGTACGACGAACCGCAGGCCCAACTCCCCAAGGTCGCCGAGGAGATAGAGACCTACTGGCAGCTCGCCCTCGCCCCCTACTGGGCGCGCATACGGGCGGTACTCGACGCCGACGTCCTCCACCGCGCCCGGCAGCTCGCCGAGCACGGCGTCGCCCACCTGCTGAACGACCTGCACACCGTGGCCGGTTGGGAGGGTGCCACCCTCCGCCTGCGCCAACGCAGGCGCGGAATGTCCCGGGCGGCGGCGGGCGCCGGGCTCGTGCTCGTCCCGTCCGCCTTCACCGGTCCGGGCCTGCTCACCCGGGTCACACCCCCGGACCCGCCCCAGCTCGCCTACCCCGCCCGCGGCACCGGAACGCTGTGGCAACCCCGGCCCACCCCCGCCGCCGACGCCCTGGCCGCCGTACTCGGGCGATCCCGTACCCGGCTGCTGGCCGAGCTGGAGATCCCGGCCGCCACGACCGATCTGGCCCGGCGGACCGGTCTTTCCCCGGCCGCCGTGTCGCAGTCGCTCACCGCGCTGCGGGACGCCGGCCTGGTCAGCGCGCACCGCGCCGGCCGCTGGGTGCTCTACGCCCGCACCGCCACGGCAGACGCGCTGCTCACATCACGTGCGCCAGAAAGCGCTGAGCCGTCTCCGCCAGCACCTCCCGGCCGTCCCGAGCCCACAGCTCGTCGTTGAACAGCTCCACCTCGATGGCACCGGTGTACCCGGCGGCCTCGACGTACCCCTTCCACTCCCGCATGTCGATCGAGCCGTCCCCGATCTGACCGCGGCCGTTGAGCACGCCCTCGGGCAACGGCGTGGTCCAGTCGGCGAGTTGGAAGGTGTGGATACGGCCGCCCGCGCCCGCCCGGGCGATCTGCGCGGGCGCGTTGTCGTCCCACCAGATGTGGTACGTGTCCACCGTGACGCCGACCTGGTGAGCGGGGAAGCGCTCGGCGAGGTCCAGGGCCTGGGTGAGCGTGGAGACCACACAGCGGTCGGAGGCGTACATCGGGTGGAGCGGCTCGATGGCCAGCCGTACCCCGTGGGACTCGGCGTACGGGCCCAGCACCGCCAGCGCGTCGGCGATGCGCTCCCGCGCCCCGTGCAGATCCTTGGAACCGGCCGGCAGGCCGCCCGAGACCAGTACCAGCGTGTCCGTGCCGAGCGTGGCCGCCTCGTCGACGGCCCGGCGGTTGTCGTCCAGCGCCTTGGCACGCTCGTCCGGGTCGATGGCGGTGAAGAACCCACCGCGGCACAGGGTGGTGACGGCCAGTCCCGCGTCCCGGACCAGCTTGGTCGTCGCCTCAAGGCCGTACGCCTGGACGGGCTCCCGCCACAGGCCGACGTTGGTGACGCCCAACTGTCCGCAGGCGTCGACCAGTTCCGGCATCGACAGCTGCTTGACCGTCATCTGGTTGATGGAGAAACGCGCGAGGTCGGTCACTGGTTCACCCCGTACATCGACAGCAGGTTCCGCATCCGCTCCTCGGCCAGTTCCGGGTTCGGGAACAGGCCCAGACCGTCGGCGAGTTCGTAGGCGCGGGCGAAGTGCGGCAGCGAGCGGGCCGACTGCAGGCCGCCGACCATCGTGAAGTGGCTCTGGTGGCCCGCGAGCCAGGCCAGGAAGACCACGCCGGTCTTGTAGAAGCGGGTCGGTGCCTGGAAGAGATGACGGGACAACTCCACGGTCGGATCGAGGAGTTCACGGAACCCCTTGGCGTCCCCCGTGTCCAGCACCCGGACCGCCTCCGCCGCCAGCGGGCCCAGCGGGTCGAAGACGCCGAGCAGGGCGTGGCTGAAGCCCTTGTCGTCACCGGCGATCAGCTCGGGGTAGTTGAAGTCGTCGCCGGTGTAGCAGCGGACTCCGTCAGGGAGCCTGCGCCTGAGGTCGATCTCGCGCTGCGCGTCCAGCAGGGACACCTTGATGCCGTCGACCTTGTCGGGGTGGGCGGCGATGACCTCCAGGAAGGTGTCGGTGGCCGCGTCGAGGTCCGCGGCGCCCCAGTAACCCTCCAGCGCCGGGTCGAACATGGGGCCGAGCCAGTGCAGGATCACGGGTTCGGCGGCCTGGCGGAGCAGGTGGCCGTAGACCTCCAGGTAGTCCTCGGGGCCGGACGCGGCGGCGCACAGGGCGCGGGAGGCCATCAGGATCGCCTGGGCGCCCGCCTCCTCCACGGCGGCGAGCTGCTCCTCGTAGGCGGCACGGACCTCCGCGAGCGACCCCGCGGCGATCTGATCGGTGCCGACCCCGCAGGCGATCCGACCGCCGACCGCCTCGGCCTCGGCCGCGCTGCGCCGGATCAGCTCGGCCGCGCCCACCCAGTCGAGGCCCATCCCGCGCTGCGCCGTGTCCATGGCCTCGGCGACACCGAGCCCGTGGGACCACAGATGCCGCCGGAAGGCGAGCGTGGCGTCCCAGTCGACGGCGGCGGGCGAGTCGGGCGACACGTCGGCGAAGGGATCCGCGACGACATGGGCCGCCGAGAAGACCGTACGAGAGGAGAAGGGGGACCCGGGACGGAGGGCGAGGGGCTCCCGGCGGGGCTCGTAGGCCCTCAACTCCCCATTCGCGTCAGGCAGTCGGATGGTCACAGCGAGATCTCCGGTACGTCGATCCGGCGGCCCTCGGCCGAGGACTTCAGGCCCAGTTCGGCGAGCTGGACGCCGCGGGCGCCGGCCAGGAGGTCCCAGTGGTAGGGGGCGTCGGCGTAGACGTGCTTGAGGAACAGCTCCCACTGGGCCTTGAAGCCGTTGTCGAACTCGGCGTTGTCCGGCACCTCCTGCCACTGGTCGCGGAAGACCTCGGTGGCCGGGATATCGGGGTTCCACACGGGCTTGGGGGTGGCGGAGCGGTGCTGAGCGCGGCAGTTCCGCAGACCGGCCACCGCCGAACCCTCCGTGCCGTCGACCTGGAACTCGACGAGCTCATCACGATTGACCCTGACCGCCCAGGAGGAGTTGATCTGGGCGATGGCGCCGCCGTCCAGCTCGAAGATGCCGTAGGCGGCGTCGTCGGCGGTGGCGTCGTAGGGCTTGCCGTTCTCGTCCCAGCGCTGCGGGATGTGGGTGGCGGTGAGGGCCTGGACGGACTTCACTCGGCCGAACAGCTCGTGCAGGACGTACTCCCAGTGCGGGAACATGTCGACGACGATGCCGCCGCCGTCCTCCGCGCGGTAGTTCCAGGAGGGGCGCTGGGCGGCCTGCCAGTCGCCTTCGAAGACCCAGTAGCCGAACTCGCCGCGGATGGAGAGGATCCGTCCGAAGAAGCCGCCGTCGATCAGGCGCTTCAGCTTGAGCAGGCCGGGGAGGAAGAGCTTGTCCTGGACGACACCGTGCTTGATGCCGGCGTCGGCGGCGAGCCGGGCGAGCTCCAGGGCGCCTTCGAGACCCGTGGCCGTCGGCTTCTCGGTGTAGATGTGCTTGCCCGCGGCGATCGCCTTCTTGATCGCCTCCTCGCGGGCGGAGGTGACCTGGGCGTCGAAGTAGATGTCCACGCTCGGGTCGGCGAGGACCGCGTCGACGTCCGTGGAGATGTGCTCCAGGCCGTGCCGCTCGGCGAGCGCCTTGAGCGCGTGCTCACGGCGGCCGACGAGGATCGGCTCCGGCCACAGCACGGTGCCGTCGCCGAGGTCGAGGCCGCCCTGTTCACGCAGGGCCAGGACGGAGCGGACGAGGTGCTGGCGGTAGCCCATGCGCCCGGTCACGCCGTTCATGGCGATGCGCACCGTTTTGCGTGTCACGTCAATCCCTTCGTAGGTGTCGTACGCGGTGTGTGCGGTCGTGCGCGCCGCGTACGCCCCACCGACTCGGTGTGACTGGTGAGCTGCACAGCAAGCGCTTTCTATACGAGGAGAAGCTAGCCTCTCAACAGCGGTCCGGACAAGACCGTGACGGGGTTGAGTTGTTCGAGGGGGCGAACAAGCGGGGTGCGGGGCCTTATGGTCTGCTCGGCACTCCGGAACCACATGGGGGCGGGGGCCTGTCTACGAGCACGTATGACGTACGAGGTGGTACGAGAGATGCGCGACCGGAGGACGACGAGATGACGGTGACCCTGGCGGACGTGGCGGCCCGCGCACAGGTCTCCCCCGCGACGGTGTCGCGCGTGCTGAACGGGAACTACCCCGTGGCCGCGTCCACCCGTGAGCGGGTGCTGCGCGCCGTGGACGAGCTGGACTACGTGCTGAACGGTCCGGCGAGCGCGCTGGCCGCCGCCACGTCCGACCTGGTCGGCATCCTCGTCAACGACATCGCCGACCCCTTCTTCGGGATCATGGCGAGCGCGATCCAGGCGGAGATCGGCGGCCCCGGCGGACGCGCGGGCGGTGAGCGACTGGCCGTGGTCTGCAACACCGGAGGCTCTCCGGAACGCGAACTCACCTATCTGACCCTGCTCCAGCGGCAGCGGGCGGCGGCCGTGGTGCTGACCGGCGGAGCCGTGGAGAACGCGCCCCATGTGGCGGCGGTCTCGGCGAAGCTGCGGAAGCTGGCGGAGGCCGGGACCCGGGTGGTGCTGTGCGGGCGCCCGCCGGCGCCGGACACCGGGGCGATCGCGCTGACCTTCGAGAACCGCGGCGGCGGCCGTGAACTGACCGAGCACCTGATCGGCCTCGGCCACCGCCGCCTCGGCTACATCGCGGGCCCCGAGGAGCGCACGACGACCCGGCACCGCCTGGAGGGACACCGGGCCGCGCTCAAGGCGCACGACATCGAGGAGGACCCCCGCTGGACGGTCCACGGCCGCTACGACCGCCGCTCCGGTTACGAGGCCACGCTGGAACTGCTGCGCCGCGACCCGACCCTGACGGCAGTGGTCGCCGCGAACGACTCCGTCGCCCTCGGCGCCTGCGCGGCCCTGCGGGAATCGGGCCTGCGCATCCCGGAGGACGTCTCGGTCGCCGGCTTCGACGACCTGCCGTTCAGCATCGACGCGGTGCCGTCTCTCACGACGGTGCGGCTGCCGCTGTCGGAGGCGGGAGCACGGGCCGGCCGTATCGCGATGGGCCGGGAGGAGGAACCGCCCGGGGGCATCGCGACGATCCGGGGCGAGCTGATGGTCCGGGGGTCCACCGGGGCGCCGCGGAAGTGATGGGCGGATCTGTCTCGGAGAGGGGCGGCTGAAGCGCGGGAGGAGCGGGGGTGGCCTGGGACTGATCCGCCAATCGCCCCTCCGAAAGACCGGCCCGCACCCCCCTTCCCGGGTCTCGCCGAACTGCTTTACCGCCTGCTCACCCTTATGGGACCCTCGGATCCCTTGGGGGCGGGAGCGGGGATGCAGCAGAGGGTCGCTGAGGTCGGGGCTCTGGTGCGGAGTCTGAGGATGGCCGTAGGGCTGCCGTCGGCGGCGCGGGACGCGTACCGTTCGCTGCCCGTACTCGCGCTGGCGTATGAGCAGGTCGTCGCACCGCTCGTCGCCCAGAGCCTCTCCGATCCGCTGGAACGCGCCCGCGTCGACGGGTCGTTGCGCGTCATGAGCGTCAAGTTCGGGCTCGCCATGCTCAGTTACGCCCGGCTGACCGGGCACCGGCTGCAACCGGACGTGGCCGTCCTCGCCGGTGCCGTCACCCGGCTCTACGACGACCTCATCGACGGAGACGGAGCCGGAGCCGGAGACCGAGCCGGGGCCGGCGACGGGAACGGCACCCGCGATCCCGCCGCCGACGACCGCCTCGGCGACCTCATGGGCAACCGCGCCTTCGTCCCCGGCACCCCCGCGGAACTGCTGCTCGGTCGGCTGGTCCACGGAATCGAGCGGACCCTCGCCCACCCGCCCCACGAGTCCGTGTTCATGGCGCTGGTCTCGCTGCACGAGTACCAGGTCCTGTCCCGGCGCCAGCGCGAACCCGATGTCCCCCTCGACGTCCTGGAGAAGATCACCCGAGGCAAGGGCGCCGCCGCCCATCTGATCCTGTGCGGTCTGGTCAAGCCCCGGCTCGAACCGGCCGAGCGGGAACTGGTCATGGACCTCGGGGAGATACTCCAGTCGCTCGACGACTACATGGACGTCGAGTTCGACCGGGGCAACGGAGTGACCACCCTGGTGTCCTGCGGCGCGCTCACCCTGCCCGGCATAGCCCGGCGCTTACGGGCCGCGCGGCCCCGGCTCGCGGCCGTCCACGGCGGCCGGGGCGCGCGGCCGTACTGCGGGATGCTGTACTTCCTGCTGCTCCAGGCGTGGGTGAGCCGCAGGCTCCCGGTGCTGGGACGGCTGGCCCGGCGGCCCGCCCGGCGTTCGGCCGTACTGGCGTTTCTGTCGCGCGGCGAGGACGCCCTGCCGCCCGCCGCACCGGGGCCCTCGTCACCGGGGCCCCCGTCATGAGCCGCGACTGGAGGGCCACCGCGATCTACGCCGTGCTGGCCGTCATCGTGGTGGCCACCATCGTCCTGGTCGGATTGGGGCTGCGGGACGGGGGCCTTGAGCCCATCGAGCTGTGGTTCTCCCTTGTCGCCGTGGTGCTGCCGGTCGCGGGTATCGCCCTGACCACGCTGCACAGCGGCCGCCGGCAGGGCGTCACCGTCGAGGAGGCCGCGTCCGCGCTGGCCCAGAAGCTGCGCAAGCACTGGTACGCGGAGAGCCGGCACCGCGGGCTGGGGGAGAGCCGCCGGATCGCCGTGCGCTGGCGACGCGAGCACGGCTCCGAGCAGTCCTCCCAGCTGTCCGCCGAACTCCGGAACGAGGGCACGCTCGACGAGCTGACCGGCGCCTTCGTGCGGCACGTCCGCGCCGGGCATGTGTCCCGGCTGGTGGTGACGGGGGAGCCCGGCGCCGGAAAGACCGCCCTGTGTGTGCTCCTGACGCTGGAGACCACGCAGCCGGACGTCGTCCCCGTGCTCTTCCCGCTCTCCTCCTGGGACGGCAAGCGTTCGCTGACCGACTGGATGACGGAGGAACTCGCCGTCAACCACCCGGCCGTCGGGGACCGGGCGAAGGCCGGGCAGTTCGCCCATGAACTCCTGCGGGACCATGTGCTGCCCGTTCTCGACGGACTGGACGAGGCCTCCGACCGGGCCGCCGCCCTCTACGCCATCCAGGAGGAATTCGCCGGCCGCTCCTTCGTACTGACCAGCCGAGTGGCCGAGTTCGCCGGTCCTGTGCCGGGGCGGGTGCTGCGCGACGCGCTCGTCGTACGCCTTCAGCCACTGAGCGCGTACGAGGCCGGCGGCGTACTGGAGCGGGCCGGCGGGGTGAGCATGGGCCCGCTGCTCGCCACGCTCGACGCACATCCGGACGGTCCGGTGGCGCGGGCGCTGAAGACGCCCTTCATGCTGTCGCTGGCCGTCGAGCTCGGCGGGGCGCTGCCCGAGGAGCTGCTGACCGCCGAAGGAGACGATGCCGAACAGCGGATCAAGCGGTATCTGCTGGGGGGCTTCGTCACCCAGGCCTACCGGCGCACGGTCGACAAACCCCATGTCCCCTTCCCCGCCGACGAGGCCCGGGGCTACCTGGCCTTCCTCGCCCGCCAGACCGAGCCGGGCACCCACCGGTTCGCCTGGTGGCATCTGCACCGCTCGGTGCCGCGCGGACTCTTCCTCACCGTGGCCCTGGCCAACGCCGCGCTCGCCTGCTCGGCCGCGGCCGTCCTTCTCTTCGCCCTCTTCGAACGCCCCTGGCTGGGCCTGTGGATCGGCCTCGGCGCCGCCGTGATCGGCGCGCTCGTCGTGGAGTTGGTCCCGCAGGACGACCCGCGCCGCGCCAAACCCCGGCTGCGTTCGGTACGGCCGCCCAGCCGCCACGCCCTGCAACGCGTCCTGGGGTTCGGGGTGATGGGCGGCGCGGCCTGCGCGGTGATCGTCGCCTTCCTGTACGAGCGTCCCGTGCACGTCGTCGTCGGCGGGCTGCTCAGCGGCCTCACCTTCGCCGCCGCCCGCTACTTCAGTGAGCCGAGCGACCCCCTGGAGGCGGTGACCCCGGTCAGCCTGCTGCGCTCCGACCGCATCACCATCCGGTACGCCTGGCTCACGGGCGCCGTCCCGGGCGCGCTGACCGGCGCCTACCTCGGCGCGGCGCTCAAGGAGGGCCGCAGAACCCCGGAACTGGACGATGTCACCCTGATCGACGAACTGCCCAGCTCCGTCGAGGCGTTGCTGGGCGCGGCCTCGGGTGCGCTGCTCAGTTCCGTCGGTCTCGGGATGATGGCGCTCGGGTCGAGTGCGTGGGGGCGGTTCCTGCCGTCGCGGGCCTGGCTGGCGCTGCGCGGGCACACCCCGCGCCGGCTCATCCGGTTCGCCGAGGACGCCCGGGAGCGCGGGGTGCTGCGGCAGGTCAACGGCTACTACGAGTTCCGGCACTCACTGCTGCACCGTCATCTCGCCGAGACCGAAGGACCCGCCGCGCCCTCCCGGTCCCCGGCACCGGCTCCGGCCGCCGACACCAGGACAGGCCCCGCCAGCTCCCAGTAGGCCCGCCGCGCCGGGCGCCGCCCCGCCTCCGGCAACGGCAGATACCGCGCCTGAGGGAAGCGGACCCGGGCCTGCGCGCCGTCCGGCCGTACCGTCAGCAGCTCCAGCTCGGCCAGCTCCCGGCGCACCTCGGCGACCGCCAGCAACTGCTCGCGCCCCGCCGTCGCACAGACGAACTCCAGGGTGGCCCGAGAATGCGTGCCCGACGCCCGCTCCCGGGCCCGCCGGTCCAGCAGCCGCCCCACCTGGTCACCGCTCGTCAGGTCGTACACCCGGGCCAGGCCCGGCGTCTCGTCGTAGCGGACGGAGCAGCGCAGCACCGGGAACTCATGGCCGCGCAGCGCGGCGGTCCGCTCGGCCAGCCAGCGCGGCTCGTGCCGCTGCTGAAGGTTCTCGAAGACCACCAGCAACAACGCTCTCGTCAGCACCAGCAGCCCCAGGAGGACCGCACAACCCAGTGCCGCCGTACGCACGCCCGGCACCAGCAGTCCGACCAGGGTCACCGTGGGCGGCAGCACCGCCCAGGCCACCGTGACCCGCTGCGCCCGGGCGAACTCCGGCCCGGTCAGACCGGTGGCCCGGCGCCGCAGCAGGTGGGGGAACCTGTGCAACGGCGCGAGTGCGACGGGCACTTCGGGCCGTAGCAGTCCGGGTTCGTAGCTCATCGCCGCACCCGCCTGCCCTCCGTCGACGCCTTGAGTCGATACGTACCCGGTGACGCTACCGGCACGCCGACCGAGCGTCTCACGGCCCCGTCCCAAAAAAACTTCCGCGAGACCGTGCAACCCTTCCCGGGGGCCGTGGGTCGTACTTGGTGTCGGAACTTCTTGGAGGGGGATCTGGGGGGATCGCGGGGGGTTCTGACACGGAGGGGGAAAGCGCGAGGGGGCCCCGGTCGACGGACCGGGCCCCCTCGAAGCAAGAAGACGCCGCAGCGGCGCAGCAGCACCTCGGCGAACGCCGGATGCCGGTTCAGGATGCCCGCCTTCCGCAGAGCGCCTCGACCTCCGTCGCCGTCGGGAAGGACACCTGCGCGCCCTCCTTCGTGACCGCCGCCGCGCCCACCCGGGCCGCGTAGGCCGCCGCCTCCGCCAACACCGCGCCCGTGCCCAGCCGGTAGGCCAGCGCCGCCGTGAAGGCGTCCCCGGCGCCGGTCGTGTCCACGGCCCGTACCTTCACGGAAGGGATCCGGGACACCCCCTCGGCGGATGCCACCAGCGCCCCCTCGGCCCCCAGCGTCACGACCACCGACCGCGGCCCCTTCGCCAGCAGGATCCGCGCCCAGTCCTCGGGCTCGTCCCCGACCGCGGCGTCACCCAGGATGACCTTCGCCTCGTGCTCGTTGACGATCAGCGGATCACAGGCGGCGAGCACCTCCGAGGGCAGTGGCCGCGGCGGCGAGGGGTTCAGCACGAACCGGCTGCCGTCGGCCAGATTCCGTACGACCTCCACGACCGTCTCCAACGGGATCTCCAACTGCGCGGAGACCACCCGCGAGGCCTGGAAGAGGCTCGCGGCGGCCCGTACGTCCCCGGGCGTGAGGTGGGCGTTGGCGCCCGGCGAGACGACGATGCTGTTGTCCCCGGAGGGGTCCACGGTGATCAGCGCGACCCCGGTCGGCGCACCGCCGACCAGGACGCCCACCGTGTCCACCCCGGCCTGCCGCTGCGAGTCCAGCAGCAGCCTGCCGTGCGCGTCGTCGCCGACCCGGGCCAGCAGGGCCGTACGGGCCCCGAGCCGGGCCGCGGCGACCGCCTGGTTCGCGCCCTTGCCGCCCGGGTGGACGGCGAGATCGGAGCCGAGCACCGTCTCCCCGGCGCCGGGCCGCCGCTCCACGCCGATCACCAGGTCGGCGTTGGCGGAACCCACGACCAGAAGGTCGTAGTCGTACATGAAATATCTCCCGAGTTCTGGGCTGCTGAGCCATGGACGCGTACAGCGTGCCCGATTCGACTGCCTTCAGGCCGTCCGGAGTGCCGTTGAAACCTATGCCCTGGAGGCACAGGCCGGCTGCCCTGTCAGTGCCGACCGGTACCGTCGGATCATGTCCAATCAGGCGGTGGTCGAAGGCGTCCTGGAGCGCATCACGTACGCCAATGAGGAGAACGGCTACACGGTCGCCCGCGTCGACACCGGCCGTGGCGGTGGCGATCTCCTCACGGTCGTGGGCGCGCTGCTCGGCGCCCAGGTCGGCGAGTCCCTGCGGATGGAGGGCCGCTGGGGCAGCCATCCCCAGTACGGCAAGCAGTTCACCGTCGAGAACTACACCACCGTCCTGCCGGCCACCGTCCAGGGCATCCGCCGCTATCTGGGATCAGGCCTGGTCAAGGGCATCGGACCGGTCTTCGCCGACCGCATCACCCAGCACTTCGGCCTGGACACCCTGAGGATCATCGAGGAGGAGCCCAAGCGGCTCATCGAGGTCCCCGGGCTCGGCCCCAAGCGGACGAAGAAGATCGCCGACGCCTGGGAGGAACAGAAGGCGATCAAGGAGGTCATGCTCTTCCTCCAGACCGTCGAGGTGTCCACGTCCATCGCGGTGCGCATCTACAAGAAGTACGGCGACGCCTCGATCTCCGTGGTGAAGAACCAGCCCTACCGGCTCGCCGCCGACGTCTGGGGCATCGGCTTTCTCACCGCCGACAAGATCGCCCAGTCCGTCGGCATCCCGCACGACAGCCCGGAGCGGGTCAAGGCGGGCCTGCAGTACGCGCTGTCCCAGTCGAGCGACCAGGGGCACTGCTATCTCCCCGAGGAGCGGCTGATCGCCGACGCGGTGAAGCTGCTGCAGGTCGACACCGGTCTTGTCATCGAGTGCCTCGCGGAACTGGCGGCGCCGCCCGAGGAGGGCGAGGACCCCGGGGTCGTACGGGAGAAGGTCCCTGGTGAGCACGGGGAGCCGGTCACCGCCGTCTATCTCGTCCCCTTCCACCGCGCCGAACTGTCCCTCTCCGGCCAGCTGCTGCGGCTGCTGCGCACCGAGGAGGACCGGATGCCGGGTTTCCGGGACGTGGCCTGGGACAAGGCGCTGGCCTGGCTGAAGGACCGTACCGGCGCCGAGCTCGCGCCCGAGCAGGAGGCCGCCGTCAAGCTGGCGTTGACCAAGAAGGTCGCCGTGCTGACCGGCGGCCCCGGCTGCGGCAAGTCCTTCACCGTCCGCTCGGTCGTGGAGCTGGCCCGCGCCAAGAAGGCGAAGGTCGTCCTCGCCGCCCCCACCGGCCGCGCCGCCAAGCGCCTGGCCGAGCTCACCGGCGCCGAGGCCTCCACCGTGCACCGTCTGCTGGAGCTCAAGCCCGGCGGG
Organism: Streptomyces cupreus; assembly: GCF_014257025.1. Taxonomy (GTDB): domain Bacteria; phylum Actinomycetota; class Actinomycetes; order Streptomycetales; family Streptomycetaceae; genus Streptomyces; species Streptomyces cupreus. Next base: position 54,123 of record NZ_JACMSF010000045.1, on the reverse strand, counting down.
GACGCGGCCTACGACCGGGAACGCCCGCTGGACGCCGACCTGGTGGTGGTCGACGAGGCCTCCATGCTGGACCTGCTGCTCGCCAACAGGCTGGTCAAGGCGGTCGCGCCGGGCGCCCATCTGCTGTTCGTCGGGGATGTCGACCAGCTGCCCAGCGTCGGGGCGGGGGAGGTGCTCAGGGACCTGTTGGCCGACGGCAGCCCGGTCCCCGCCGTCCGTCTCACCCGGGTCTTCCGCCAGGCCCAGCAGTCCGGGGTGGTCACCAACGCCCACCGCATCAACTCCGGGCAGCAGCCGGTCACCGACGGCATGAAGGACTTCTTCCTCTTCGTCGAGGAGGACACCGAGGAGGCGGGGCGGCTCACCGTGGACGTGGCGGCCCGACGTATTCCGGCCAAATTCGGGCTCGACCCGCGCCGGGACGTCCAGGTGCTCGCGCCCATGCACCGAGGCCCCGCGGGCGCCGGCACCCTCAACGGCCTGCTCCAGCAGGCCATCACCCCCGGCCGCCCCGACCTGCCGGAGAAGCGGTTCGGCGGCCGGGTCTTCCGGGTCGGCGACAAGGTCACCCAGATTCGCAACAATTACGACAAGGGCGCGAACGGCGTCTTCAACGGCACCGTGGGCGTGGTCACCTCGCTCGACCCGGTCGACCAGCGCCTGACGGTGCGGACGGACGAGGACGAGGAGGTGCCGTACGAGTTCGACGAACTGGACGAGCTGGCGCACGCGTACGCGGTGACCATCCACCGCTCCCAGGGCAGCGAGTACCCGGCGGTGGTGATCCCGGTGACCACGGGCGCGTGGATGATGCTCCAGCGGAACCTGCTGTACACGGCCGTCACCCGGGCCAAGAAGCTGGTCGTGCTCGTGGGCTCGCGCAAGGCGATCGGCCAGGCGGTGCGCACGGTCTCGGCCGGACGGCGCTGCACTGCGCTGGACTTCAGGCTCGCACCACGCGCGCTGGAGGTGTGAGTGCCAGGCTCTCAGCCCGGTGTGGGGAGGCGTGAGTGAAATTTGATCGATCAAACGAGTCGTAAAGGTCACAGAGCCCTTCCGGATGCCGGGGCGGAGGGGGCAGGATGAGCAGGTTGGCGGCACTGAGTGCCGCCAATAAGCCCAATGGTCGACCCCGAGTGCACTCTCCTGCGCCAAATGGGGGATGGTAGAGACAGTCAGGGCAACCTCGAAGAAGAGGCACAACGTCGGTGAGGGAAGACGTGAGCGACAACTCTGTAGTACTGCGGTACGGCGACGGCGAGTACACCTACCCGGTGATCGACAGCACCGTCGGCGACAAGGGCTTCGACATCGGCAAGCTCCGCGCCCAGACCGGTCTGGTGACCCTGGACAGCGGCTACGGCAACACGGCCGCGTATAAATCCGCCATCACCTACCTCGACGGTGAGCAGGGCATCCTCCGGTACCGCGGCTACCCGATCGAGCAGCTGGCCGAGCGTTCCACGTTTCTGGAGGTCGCCTACCTGCTGATCAACGGTGAGCTGCCCACCGTCGACGAGCTGAGCACGTTCAAGAACGACATCACGCAGCACACCCTGCTGCACGAGGACGTCAAGAACTTCTACAAGGGCTTCCCGCGCGACGCCCATCCGATGGCGATGCTGTCGTCGGTGGTCTCCGCGCTGTCGACCTTCTACCAGGACAGCCACAACCCGTTCGACGAGAAGCAGCGCAACCTCTCCACGACCCGGCTTCTCGCCAAGCTTCCGACGATCGCGGCCTACGCGTACAAGAAGTCGATCGGCCACCCGTTCGTCTACCCGCGCAACGACCTCGGCTACGTCGAGAACTTCCTCCGTATGACCTTCTCGGTCCCCGCGCAGGAGTTCGAGCTCGACCCGGTCGTCGTCTCCGCCCTCGACAAGCTGCTGATCCTGCACGCGGACCACGAGCAGAACTGTTCGACCTCCACGGTCCGTCTGGTGGGCTCCTCGCAGGCGAACATGTTCGCCTCGATCTCGGCCGGCATCAGCGCCCTGTGGGGCCCGCTGCACGGCGGAGCCAACCAGTCCGTGCTGGAGATGCTGGAGGGCATCCAGGCGGGCGGCGGCGACGTCGACTCCTTCATTCGCAAGGTGAAGAACAAGGAGGACGGCGTCCGCCTGATGGGCTTCGGCCACCGGGTGTACAAGTCGTTCGACCCGCGCGCCAAGATCATCAAGGCCGCCGCGCACGATGTCCTCTCGGCCCTCGGCAAGTCCGACGAGCTGCTGGACATCGCCCTGAAGCTGGAGGAGCACGCGCTCTCCGACGACTACTTCATCTCGCGCAACCTCTACCCGAACGTCGACTTCTACACCGGCCTGATCTACCGGGCCATGGGCTTCCCGACCGAGATGTTCACGGTCCTGTTCGCCCTCGGCCGCCTCCCGGGCTGGATCGCCCAGTGGCACGAGATGATCAAGGAGCCGGGTTCCCGCATCGGCCGCCCGCGCCAGATCTACACGGGCGTCGTGGAGCGCGACTTCGTTCCGGTCGAGGAGCGCTGAACGCTGTAGGCGTCCAGGCCGTACAGGCAAGAAGAAGGCGCCCTGGCGCCGGTCCCCCCACGGGCCGACGTCCAGGGCGCCTTCCCATGTCCCGGTGCGGATTCCCCCCACGGGATCCGGCCGGGCGTCTGTGAGGACAGCGCCTGAATCGCTGTTGTTCGGTAGTGCGTTGAGCAGAACGAGCGACATTCCTCGTACTACTCGGTGTGCGGTCTGCCGGGACAACGCACGCTCGGGAGGGCCGCTCAAAGCTCCCCGGTGTGCGTGCCCCGGCAACGCATCTCTGAGGAAGTCCCCCAAGACATCCCCAGATGCCAGTCCGCGCCCCCCAAGACGCTTCCTGACATCGCCAACTTAGACCTTCGAACCCCTTCGATGGTTACGTTCACATCACTGTGATCTGCGTCTCTTGCATATGTCCGTTAGATGCGCAAGAGCCCCGCTCAACCGAACGAGACCCAAGCGTAAGGATGATGCGCGAGCCTTGTGAAGAGCTTATGTGAGGCTCGCGCCGGACTCCAGAGGGGCCCTAACGGAAAGTCCGCAGCCGCAGGCTGTTCGTCACTACGAAGACCGACGAGAACGCCATCGCCGCCCCCGCGATCATCGGATTCAGCAGCCCGGCCGCGGCCAGCGGCAGCGCGGCCACGTTGTAGCCGAACGCCCATACGAGATTGCCCTTGATCGTGGTGAGCGTCCGGCGGGACAGCCGGATCGCGTCCGCCGCCACCCGCAGATCCCCGCGCACCAGCGTCAGATCCCCGGCCTCGATCGCCGCGTCCGTCCCGGTGCCCATGGCGAGCCCCAGATCGGCGGTGGCGAGCGCGGCCGCGTCGTTGACGCCGTCGCCGACCATGGCGACCGTCCGCCCCTCGCCCTGCAATCGCCGTACCGCCTCGACCTTCTCCTCGGGCAGCACCTCGGCGATCACCTGCTCGATCCCGACGCTCCGCGCCACCGCCTCGGCCACCGCCCGGTTGTCCCCGGTCAGCAGCACCGGCGTGAGCCCGAGGGCCCGCAGTTCGCGCACGGCCTCGGCGCTGGTCTCCTTGACCGTGTCGGCGACCGCGAGGACGGCACGCGCGTCCCCGTCCCAGCCGACGACGACGGCTGTACGTCCGTCCCGCTCGGCCTCGTCCCGCGCGCGGGCCAGCTCCTCGGGCAGGTCGGTGAACAGTCGTCCCACGGCGACCTCATGGCCCTCCACGCGCCCGCGTACGCCCCGACCGGGCACGTTCTCGAAGTGCTCGGCCGCCGGCAGCGCCCCGGCCCGCTCCTCGGCGCCCATGGCGACGGCCCGGGCGACGGGGTGCTCGGAGGCGTGCTCCAGGGCGCCCGCGAGCCGCAGCGCCTGCTTCTCATCGGTGCCCTCGGCGACGTACACCTCGTGCAGGGTCATGTGTCCGGTCGTCACCGTGCCGGTCTTGTCGAGGACGACCGTGTCGACGCGGCGGGTGGACTCCAGCACCTCAGGGCCCTTGATCAGGATGCCGAGCTGGGCGCCGCGCCCGGTGCCGACCATCAGCGCGGTCGGGGTCGCGAGGCCCAGGGCGCACGGGCAGGCGATGATCAGGACGGCGACCGCCGCGGTGAACGCGTCGACGGTGTCACCGGTGGCGCCGAGCCAGCCGCCGAAGGTGGCGACGGCGATGGCGAGCACGACCGGCACGAAGACGGCGGAGATCCGGTCGGCGAGCCGCTGGACCTCGGCCTTGCCGTTCTGCGCGTCCTCCACCAGCCGCGCCATCCGCGCCAGCTGGGTGTCCGCGCCGACCCGGGTGGCCTCGACGACGAGGCGCCCGCCGGCGTTGACGGTGGCCCCGGTGACCGGGTCCCCGGCCGTGACGTCCACCGGCACGGACTCGCCGGTCAGCATGGAGGCGTCCACCGCCGAGACGCCCTCGACGACGGTGCCGTCGGTGGCGATCTTCTCCCCTGGCCGTACGACGAACCGGTCGCCGACGGCCAGTTCGGCCACCGGGATCCGCTGCTCGCGTCCGTCCCTGAGAACGGCCACGTCCTTGGCGCCGAGCTCCAGCAGCGCCCTGAGCGCGGCTCCCGCGCGGCGCTTGGCGCGGGCCTCCAGATAGCGGCCGAGCAGGATGAAGGCGACGACCCCGGAGGCCACTTCGAGGTAGATGGTCGAGGCGCCGTCCATCCCGCCGACGGTGAATCGGAACTCGTCCCGCATCCCGGGCATCCCGGCGTCCCCGAAGAACAGCGCCCACAGCGACCACCCGAACGCGGCCAGCGTCCCGAGCGAGACCAGGGTGTCCATGGTCGCGGCGCCGTGCCGGGCGTTGGTCCAGGCGGCCCGGTGGAAGGGCAGCCCGCCCCAGACGACGACGGGAGCGGCGAGGGTGAGCGCGAGCCACTGCCAGTTGTCGAACTGGAGGGCCGGGATCATGGAGAGCAGGACGACGGGCGCGGCGAGCAGCGCGGACACGGTGAAGCGCTGCCGGTAGTCGGCCAGTTCGGGATCGTCCTCGGCCGCCGGATCCGCTGCGGCGGGCTCGGGCGGCGTGGGCTCCTCGGCGGTGTACCCCGTCTTCACCACCGTGGCGATCAGATCGGCCACCTCGACGCCCGCGGGGTAGCTGACCTTCGCCTTCTCGGTGGCGAAGTTGACGCTGGCGGTGACCCCGTCCATCCGGTTGAGCTTCTTCTCGACCCGGGCGGCACAGGAGGCACAGGTCATGCCGCCGATGAGCAGTTCGACTTCGGCGGTGGGGGCTATCGGGGCCTGGGCGGTGGACATGGGCATGACTCCAGTGCGCTCAGGCCACGCCGACGAGTTCGAAGCCGGCCTCTTCCACGGCCGCCCGCACGTCCTCCTCGCGCAGCGCCTCGGTGGAGATCACGGTGACCTCGCCGGTGGAGGCGACGGCCTTCACGGAGCTGACGCCGGGGAGCTCGGAGATCTCGCCGGAGACGGCGCCTTCGCAGTGTCCGCAGCTCATCCCGCTGACCTTGTAGACGGCGCTCACGCTCATGTTGTTCTCCTCGTAGAGGCATGTGGGGCTGAGGGGTACCACGGGAGTCCCCGTATCACCACCGTATACCCCTATGGGGTATTTCTCCAAGAGGGGTCGCCACGGGCCAGCCAGCGCGCCCAGGTGACCCCCAGCGCGGCGACGAGGGCCAGCCCGCCGACCGAGAACAGCGTGAAGAGATGTTCCTGCTGATCGGTCGGGTGCGGCAGGTATCCCTGGGCGAACAACTCCTTGTCGAGATGGCCGGTGACGGTCAGATGCGCCACCAGCCAGAGCGCGATGCCGTGGGTGGAGTCCCACAGGGCGTGCAGCAGGGAGACGCCGAGGTAGGTGCCGAGCACCGGGCCGGCGAGCCGGAAGCGCCCGTCCGGGCGGCGGTGGGCGAGCAGAACACCGCCCGCGATGGCCGTCCACAGTCCGTGCCCGAAGGGCGCCAGCACCCCGCGCAGGATCTCCGTCCCCAGCAGCGCCCGCAGATCGACGCCCTCGGTGGAGACGGCGGCGGTGAAGGCGTACCCGGCGCTCGCCGACGCCGCGAAGCCGAAGCCGACGGTGGCGCCGAGCACCAGACCGGCCCGCATCCCCCGGATCCGCGGCTGCCGGCGCAGCACGAACATCAGCGCGCCGAGCTTGACCGCCTCCTCGATCAGGCCGACACCCACGAACATCCATAGCGAGGGGTGCAGCAGGTAGTACTCCATCAGCGAGGCGCCGAGGACGCCCAGCGTGCCGCCGGTCAGAAAGCAGCCGAGGATCACGCTGACGCCCAGGTCACGCCCGTGCCGCTCGTACGCCCACAGCACGAAGCAGACCGGCACCAGGAAGCTGCCGAGCAGGATCAGTGTGGGCAGCAGGGCGGTGTTCTTCGTGGCGTACGTGACGAGCGCGGTCAGCACCCACAGCCCGAGCCCGACCCACAGGCACCGCCGCCACAGCCCCGCGCGGATCTGCGGGTACGTCGTTGGCGGCTGCTGCGGTCCGGGGGCGTGGGCCTGGGGAGCGCCGGGCGGCGGGGAGTGGGTCACGGCAAATCCCTCGGATTGGGCGGATTTGTCGGCACCATATGGTAGGTAGCCCCCATGCCGCAGGCCGGGACGCTCATCCTGATCATGAGATCGAGTTAGCAGGGCGGCGAGGCCCATCTGACCAGCACCGCCCTCGGCACGGTCCTGCCCTTGCCGCGGGACGCGGGGGAACCGCACTCCCGGTTCGGATCCCGGTCGGCGGGACGTGGTCAGGGAGCCGGAGTCGTGGTGAGGCCCCGGGCCTCGGCCAGCGGTCGCAGATAGCGGATCAGGGCGTTCTTCAGCTCCGCGACGAAGGCCTCGCGCTCGGCGCCCTCGTGGGCGAGAACCAGTTCGAGCCCTGCCTTGTAGATACCGAGGACCATGTGCGCTGTGCGGTTGAGCTCGGCCGGGGGCGCGTCCGTCAGGTACGAGGACAACAGGCCCTCGATCCGGGAGAGCAGGGTCGCGTGCAGGGCGTCGTGCTCCTCGGCCATACGGCCGGGGACGTCGGGGCCGTGCATCAGCGCGAAGAACACCGGGTGCGCGCAGTTGAAGTCGATGAAGCGGTCGACGGCGGCGCCGACGGCCTCCTCCAGCGGGGTGGCGGGGTCGACGGGGGCGAGCGCCTCGCCGTAGGTGTCCCGCATCTCGTGCATCAGCCGGTCGCCCAGCTCGATCGCGATGGCTTCCTTGTTCGGGAAGAACTGGTAGAGCGTGCCCGGTGAGACGCCCGCCTCACGGGCGATGGCGTTGGTGCTGGCGGCCGTGTAGCCGGTGCTGCAGAAGACCGAGGCGGCGGCCGAGAGCAGTTGGGCGATACGGCGCTCACCGCGGGCCTGACGGCGGCGCGGCTGTTCGCTCTTCTGTTCGTTCTGTGAGGTGTCGGGCACGCGTTATCCCCAGATCTCCGAACGCCATTGACAAATACGAGTGGTCGCTCGCATTCTGGTGAAACGCGAGCGATCTCTCGTGTTTTCGATTCTATGGTTCCACGGTGAAGGGGACACCGCACGATGACCGATGTCAACAAACCGCTCCTCCCGGGGCGCTGGACCCGTTTCGTCACCGCCCGCCCGAGGTTGTCCCTGCTCGCGGCCCTGGTCCTCACCGCCCTCGCGGTGCTGGCCGGCGGAGGAGTCGCCGACCGGCTGGGCAGCGGCGGCTGGCAGGACCCGGCGGCGGAGTCGACGTACGCGACCGAGGCGCTGGAGCGGGAGTTCCCCGACTCGCAGCCCAATCTGCTGCTCCTGGTGGACGCGGGCAGCGCCTCCGTGGACGACCCGGCGGTGGCCGCCGAGGCCAACCGGCTCACGGCCGAACTCGCCGGTGAGAAGGGCGTGACGGGCGTCGGCTCCTACTGGCGGTCGCCCTCACCCGCCCTGCGCGCCGAGGACGGCCGTCAGGCGCTGATCACCGCCCGGCTGACCGGCGATGAGACGGCCATGGGCGAGACCCTGGACCGCATCGCGCCCGAACTGCGCGGCACCCACGGCCCGGTGGAGGTCGCCATCGGCGGCCGGATCGCCGTCCAGCACGAGATGCAGAAGATCATCCAGGAGGATCTGACCCGGGCCGAGGTGATCGCCCTGCCGGTGACCCTGGTACTGCTCGTGATGGTCTTCGGCAGCGCGGTCGCCGCCCTGCTGCCGCTCGGCATCGGCATCGTCGCGATCCTCGGCACCAACGCCGTGCTGCGCGGCCTGACGGAGTTCACCGATGTCTCCGTCTTCGCGCTGAACCTCACCACGGCCCTGGGCCTCGGCCTCGCCATCGACTACGCCCTGTTCATCGTCCGCCGCTTCCGCGAGGAACTGGCCACCGGAGCCGAGCCGTCGACCGCGGTGGGCACGACCCTGCGCACGGCGGGCCGCACCGTGCTGTTCTCCGCGCTCACCGTCGCGGTCTCCCTCGCGGCGATGCTGCTTTTCCCGCAGTACTTCCTGAGGTCCTTCGCCTACGCCGGTATCGCCGTGGTCCTGCTGGCCGCCGCGGCGGCCCTGATCCTGCTCCCCGCCGCCCTCCTCCTGCTCGGCCACCGCGTCAACTCCCTCGACCTGCGCCGCCTGTTCCGGCGCGGTGGGCCCAGCAAGGCGGCGGGCGAGGAGCGCGGGGCCTGGGCGCGCACTGCGGCCCTCGTGATGCGCAGGGCCCCGTTCTTCGCCGTGGCGACCACCGCGGTGCTGATCGTGCTCGGACTGCCGTTCCTGGGCGTGAAGTTCGGCACCGCCGACGACCGTCAGCTGCCCTCCTCCGCCGAGTCCCATGTGGTGCAGCAGCACATCCGGCAGGACTTCCCCGGCAACCCGGGCGGCGGTCTGGAGGTGCTCGCCGAGGGCCGGGCCACCGAGGCACAGTACGCCGCGTACAAGGAGCGCGTCGCCGGCCTCCCCGACGTGCTGCGCGTGGACGGACCGCTGGTGAAGGGCGACTCGGCGTACTTCACGGTGCTGCCGAAGGGCGAGGCCGTCGACGCCCCCGCCCAGCGCCTGGTCGGCGAGGTACGCGCGACGAAGGCCCCCTTCGAGACCAAGGTGACCGGCACGGCGGCCGTCCTGGTCGACTCCAAGGACGCGATAGCCGAGCGGCTGCCCTGGGCGGTGGCGTTCATCGCGATCGTCACCCTGCTCCTGGTCTTCCTTCTCACCGGCAGCGTGCTGATCCCCGTCCAGGCGGTGATCCTCAACGCCCTCAGCCTGACCGCCATGTTCGGCGCCGTGGTCTGGGTCTTCCAGGACGGCCATCTCTCCGGCCTGCTCGGCTTCACCAGCACCGGCGACATCGAGACCACCCTCCCGGTCCTGATGTTCTGCGTCGCCTTCGGCCTGTCCATGGACTACGGCGTCTTCCTGCTCTCCCGCATCAAGGAGGAGTACGACAGAACGGGCGACCACGAGGCGTCGGTGCGGCACGGACTCCAGCGCACCGGCGGCCTGATCACCGCGGCGGCGGTCATCCTCGCGGTGGTGATGGTCGCGATAGGCACCTCCCGGGTCACCAACACCAAGATGCTCGGCCTCGGGATCGCCCTCGCGGTCCTGATGGACGCGATGATCGTCCGCAGCCTCCTGGTCCCGGCCGCGATGCGCCTGACGGGCCGGGCGACCTGGTGGGCCCCGGGCCCGCTGCGGCGCTTCCACAACCGGTTCGGGGTGAGCGAGGAAGGTGCCGCAGACACGCCAGAGGCGCCGGCAGCCACGCGACCGGCCACGACGGACCGCGAGATGGCCTACGACCGATCCCCCTGAGGGATCTAGCCTTCGCGATGGAGGAAAGGAGCCCCCATGCGAGCCGTGGTCTTCGAGCAGTACGGCGAACCCGCCGAGGTACGTGAGCTGACCGACCCCCGCCCCGCCGACCATGGAGTCGTGGTCCGGGTCGAGGCGACCGGCCTGTGCCGCAGCGACTGGCACGGCTGGCAGGGGCACGACCCCGACATCACGCTGCCGCACGTTCCCGGCCATGAACTCGCCGGTGTCGTCGAGGCGGTGGGCCCCCGGGTGACCGGCTGGCGCCCCGGCGACCGGGTCACCGTCCCCTTCGTCTGCGCCTGCGGGAACTGCCCCGCCTGCGCGGCGGGCGACCAGCAGGTGTGCGAGCGGCAGACCCAGCCCGGCTTCACCCACTGGGGCTCCTTCGCCCAGTACGTGGCGCTGGACCACGCCGATGTGAACCTGGTCGCGATACCGGACGACCTGTCCAGCGCCACCGCCGCCTCGCTCGGCTGCCGGTTCGCCACCGCGTTCCGGGCGGTGGTGCAGCAGGGCCGGGTCGCCGCGGGGGAGTGGGTCGCGGTGCACGGCTGCGGCGGGGTGGGCCTGTCGGCGGTGATGATCGCGGCAGCGTCGGGTGCGCGGGTCGTCGCCGTGGACGTCTCGCCCCAGGCGCTGGACCTGGCAAGGAAGTTCGGGGCCGCGCACTGTGTGGACGCGAGGAGCGTGCCGGACACCACGGCCGGGGCGATCCATGAACTGACCGGTGGCGGTGCCCATCTGTCCCTCGACGCGCTGGGTTCCCCCCTCACCTGCGTCGCCTCGGTGAACAGCCTGCGCCGCCGCGGCCGGCACGTCCAGGTGGGCCTGCTGCCCTCGGCCGACGGCACCACGCCCGTCCCGATGGCCCGCGCGATCGGCTGGGAGCTGGAACTCCTCGGCAGCCACGGCATGGCCGCCCACACCTACCCGCCGATGCTGGAGCTCGTCCGGTCCGGTGTCCTGCGCCCCGATCTCCTGGTCACTTCCACCATCACCCTGGACGAGACCCCGGCCGCGCTGGCGGCGATGGGCACCGCGGCGGGATCGGGGGTGACGGTCATCGAGCCCTGGAGCTGAGGGCCTTGGAGCTGAGGCGCTGGAGCCGAGGGCCCTGGAGCCGAGGCGCCGGGAGAAAGGGTGCCCCACTCGACGTGGGGCACCGGAGCGTCAGTCCTCTTTTCGGCCGCGGTTGCTCGGGCGGGAGGCGACCCAGACCCGGACGGTTTCGGCGTACCAGTAGGGCTTGCCGCCCTCCACATGGTCGGGTGGCGGCAGCAGCCCGTGCTTGCGATAGGACCGTACGGTGTCGGGCTGCACACGGATGTGCGCCGCGATCTCCTTGTAGGACCAGAGCCGTCGGTCGGTCATGACATGCACCTCCCCGCGCGCGCTTCGGCGGTCGCGGCCGGGAACGGCCGTCGGGGGTACCGGGCGCTGCGCTGGCGATCTCAAAGCCTGTGCCCGGTGAACGACGCCGAGCGGGCGCGGGGCAGGGGCTGTGCGCCGGGTGTGACACAAGCCCCGCGTACGTGCGACATGTGTGACACAAGGGGGGCGTTTGTGACACAGATGACGCAAAGGGGTACGCGGGCGCATGGGCGCGGCGTGTTGACAGGAGCGGCCCGAGCAGTGCATGGCAGGACGGGCCGGACCCGCTGCGTCGGGTCCGGCCCGCCATTGCCCCCGCCGACATCGGCTCTTCGGCTCAAGGCCAGGCGCACAGCGTGCCTGCGGAGATCCCGTCACGTATTGGAAAAAACCGAACTGCCGCCCGACGCGAGCACCAGGCTCGTGGCCTCGCCCGCCAGCCGGTCCGCGACCGGGGACCCGTCCGCCGCCTGAACCGGCAATCGCCGGGCGGCCGTGAACTCCCGAGGCGTACACCCCGTCATCGCCTTGAACTCACCGCTCAGATGGGCCTGGTCGTAGAACCCGCAGGCGGCCGCGGTCTCCGCGACCCCGCGTCCGGCCACCAGCAACCGCCGGGCCCGCTGCAACCGCAGCACCCGGGCCGCCGCCTTCGGGCCGAGGCCGATCTGCTCACGGAACCGGCTCTCCAGGTGCCGTACGCTCCAGCCGACCTCCTCCGCGAGCCGCGGCACCGGCATCGCGCCACCACTGCGCACCAGCTCCGACCAGGCCCGCACCACCCGTTCCGAACTGGGCACCCCGGCCTCGGACCAGCGCGCGAACACATCGTCCAGCAGCGCGAACCGGTTCTCCCAGGACGGCAACGCTGCCAGCGCGCCCGCCAGTTCACCGACCCCGATGTCCAAGGCGTGCGGCAGTTCGTCGGGATCGACGGTGCGGTCGGCGAGTTCGTACTGCGGCGTGCCGAACAGTGTGAACGCGGCCCAGGGCGTGAGCAGCACCTCGATCCCGGCCAGCCGCCCACTGTGCTCACCGACGGCCGGGGTGGTGGTGGGCCCGCAGAACAACGACACGCGTGTGTCGGGCAGCCGCCCCGGCCGCAGCACCCGCACGGGCTCCCCGAACCCGAGCAGCAAGGTCGCCGCCCCGATCGGAGTCTCCAACCGCCGCCGAGGCCGCTCGAACCCGAGCCGGAACCCGCGATAACTGATCACTCCGGGCCGCAACCGGGGATGGGGCAGGGTGAGGGCGAACTCCCAGGAGCCAGAGGGACTCTCTCCGCCCAGAACCCGCACGAGCCCCTCCTCCAACAGAGCATTGACTCCCTCAGGGGCGGGGGAACCGCGCGACCGGCCCACCACAACCCGCACACGCGCAATCACAGCACTCGGCACCCCGTTAGGCGACCCTCAAGCCCCACAAGACCGCAAAAACGCCCGGGTCCGCCGAGCAATGGGCAACGGCACATCCGCCGCGCACGGATACATGTCCTGCTCGACGATCGCGAACAGGTCGACTCCCAGCCCCTGAGCGGCCTCCAGAACAGGACCGAGCGCCGGCACCCCCGACGGCGGCTCGCACATCACGCCCTTGGCCACCGCGGGACCGAACGGCGTCCCCTCAGCCCGGACCTCCGCCAGCACCGCCGGATCCACCTGCTTCAGATGCAGGTACCCGATCCGCGACCCGTACGTCTCGATGAGCTTCACACTGTCCCCGCCGCAATAGGCGTAGTGCCCGGTGTCCAGACACAGCGACACCAGAGAGGAGTCCGTCCCGTCGAGGAACCGGATGACGTTCTCCTCGGTGTCGATATGCGTGTCGGCGTGCGGATGCACCACGATCCGCAGCCCGTACCGCTCCCGCACCTCCCGCCCGAGACGCTCGGTCAGCGAGGTGAGATTCCGCCACTGCTCGGCCGTGAGAGAGCTCGGCTCCAGCACCTCACCGGTCTTGTCGTCCCGCCAGAAGGACGGGATGACCACCAGATGGGACGCTCCCATGGCCTGGGTGAGCGCGGCGATGTCGGAGACATGGGCCCAGGTCCTGTCCCAGACGTCCACGCCATGGTGCAGCCCGGTGAAGACGGTCCCGGCGGACACCTTCAGCCCACGCCGTGCCGTCTCCTCCGCGAGCACCGAAGGATCGGTGGGCAGATACCCGTACGGGCCCAGTTCGATCCACTCGTACCCGGAGTCCGCGACCTCGTCGAGAAAGCGCTGCCAGGGCACCTGCAACGGGTCGTCGGGGAACCACACGCCCCATGAATCGGGCGCCGAGCCGATCCGGATGCGCGACAGTGAGGGCGGGGGCGACTGGGGTGACAACGACGTCATGGCCGCCAGCTTCGGCCCGTGCCGCAAACGCTGTCAAGGTCTGGTCCGAATGTCTGGACAAAACATTGACAGGGCTCCGTCCACGGGGCTAGAAAGCCGGGGAGAGCCGATACGAAGGGAACGCGATGGCGTACGACCTGATCACCATGGGGCGGATCGGGGTGGACCTGTATCCGCTGCAGACGGGCGTCCCCCTGCCGCAGGTCACCTCCTTCGGCAAGTTCCTCGGCGGCTCGGCGGCCAACGTCGCGGTCGCCGCCGCCCGGCTGGGCCGGAACACCGCCGTCATCACCCGCACCGGCGACGACCCCTTCGGCGCCTATCTGCACGAGGCCCTGCGGGACTTCGGCGTCGACGACCGCTGGGTGACCCCGGTCCAGGGCCTGCCCACCCCGGTCACCTTCTGCGAGGTGTTCCCGCCGGACGACTTCCCGCTGTACTTCTACCGGCAGCCCAAGGCGCCCGACCTGGAGATCGACGCCCACGAACTCGACCTCGACGCCATCCGCGACGCCCGTATCTTCTGGGTGACCGGCACCGGTCTGAGCGCGGAGCCCAGCCGTACGGCGACCCTCGCGGCGCTCGCCGACCGCGCCAAGTCCGGCATCACGGTCTTCGACCTCGACTGGCGCCCGATGTTCTGGAGCGACCCCGAAGCCGCCCGCCCCTTCTACGCCGAAGCCCTCAAGCACACCACCGTCGCCGTCGGAAATCTCGACGAGGTGGAGGTCGCCACCGGAGTCCGCGAACCGCACGCGGCCGCTCGCGCCCTGCTCGACGCCGGAGTGGAACTCGCCGTGGTGAAACAGGGCCCGAAGGGCGTACTGGCCGTGCACCGCGACGGCGACCAGGCCGAGGTCCCCCCGCTCCCGGTGACCGTCCTCAACGGCCTCGGCGCCGGCGACGCCTTCGGCGGCTCCCTGTGCCACGGCCTGCTCAACGGCTGGGACCTGGAAACGACCATGCGCCACGCCAACGCCGCGGGCGCCATCGTCGCCTCCCGCCTGGAATGCTCCTCGGCGATGCCCACACAGGCGGAGGTAACGGCGGCCCTGACGGCTGGAGCCGTGCACACACCCGCAGCCGCCGATGGCGAGACCGTCCCACAGGGGCCACCCGCACCCGACAACGAAAGAGTTGGTGCGGGTGGTAACACAACAGGGACCGAAGGCGAAGCCGAGGCCGACCAGTGACCGTCGACATCGCGGAGCTGGTCCGCACCCGCACCCGCCACCCCGAGGCCATCGCCGAGGCCGCCGCCCGCCGACGCCGCAGGCCGCTCCTCGGTGACTCCGGCCGCCTGATGATCGTCGCCGCCGACCACCCCGCCCGCGGAGCGCTCGGCGTCGGCGACCGCAAGTTCGCCATGGCCAACCGCGCCGACCTGCTCGAACGCCTCTGCCTCGCGCTCTCCCGCCCCGGCGTGGACGGAGTCCTCGCCACCGCCGACATCCTCGACGACCTGCTCCTGCTCGGAGCCCTCGACGACCGGGTCGTCATGGGCTCGATGAACCGGGGCGGACTCCAGGGCGCCGCCTTCGAACTAGACGACCGCTTCACGGGCCACCGCCCCGAGGACATCCGGCGCCTCGGCTTCGACGCCGGAAAGCTGCTGCTGCGCATCGACTACGACGACCCGGGCTCCCTGAACACCCTGGAGTCCACCGCCCGGGCCGTCGACGAGATGGCCGCCCGGCAACTCCCGGTGTTCGTCGAGCCGTTCATCAGCCGTCGCACGCCCGACGGGAAGCTCCGCAACGATCTCTCCGCCGAAGCGGTCACCCGGTCCATCGCCATCGCCTCGGGCCTCGGCGGCAGTTCGGCCTACACCTGGCTCAAGGTCCCGGTCACCGACAACCCGGACGACATGGCCCAGGTCATGGAGACGTCGACGCTGCCCGCGGTGCTCCTCGGGGGCGACATAGGGGACTCCGCAGAGGACCAGGTCGCCGCCTACGAGAAGTGGCGAGGCGCCCTCCAACTTCCCACCGTGCGCGGCCTGGTGGTCGGCCGTTCGCTGCTGTATCCGGCGGACGGCGATGTGACCGCCGCCGTGGACACCGCCGTAGGACTGCTGTGAGGGCCGCATGACGAACAGTGAGCTGTACGTCCGAAAGGGCGCGACCGCGGGCGCGAACCACGCCCTGGACATCGACCCCAAGCGGGCCGGCTGGACCTACTCCAGCCTGCGGATCGTCGAGCTGGAGCCGGGTGGCACGCATGCCTTCGCCACCGGTGACAGCGAGTGGATCGTGCTGCCCCTCAGCGGTGGTTGTACGGTGCAAACAGAACAGCAGGAGTTCCAACTCCTGGGCCGGGAAAACGTGTTCGCGTCGGTCACCGACTTCGCGTACGTGCCCCGGGACGCCCGGGTTCAGATCGCCTCCGGCGCGGGTGGCCGCTTTGCTTTGGCAGGAGCAAGGTGCGAGCGACGACTCCCCGCCCGCTACGGCCCCGCGCCGGAGGTCCCCATGGAGGAGCGCGGCAGCGGCAACCGGCTGCGCCATGTGCGCAACTTCGCCTCCGCCGACGCCTTCGAGTGCGACAGGCTGATCGCCGTCGAGGTGATCACCCCCGGCGGCAACTGGTCCTCGTACCCGCCGCACAAGCACGACGAGCACCGGCCGGGGGAGGAGGCGGAGCTGGAGGAGATCTACTACTTCGAGATCGACGGCCCGCACGGCTTTGGCTACCAGCGGGTCTCCCCCTCCCGGGAGGGCGGCTCCGATGTGCTCGCGGAGGTCCGCTCGGGTGATGTCGTCCTCGTCCCCGACGGCTGGCACGGCCCGTCGATCGCCCAGCCCGGCCACGACATGTACTACCTGAACGTCATGGCGGGCCCGGGCGAGACCCGCGAATGGCGGATCTGCTTCCACCCGGCCCACGTAGAAGGCACAGGGGGCTACCGATGACGATCAGGCTGACCGTCGCGCAGGCGCTGGTCCGTTTCCTCGCCGCCCAGTACACCGAACGCGACGGCGTACGACACCGGCTGATCGGCGCGACCTGGGGCATCTTCGGCCATGGCAACGTCGCCGGACTCGGCCAGGCACTCGTCGAGTACGCCGATGTCATGCCGTACCACCAGGGCCGCAACGAGCAATCCATGGTGCACGCGGCCGTCGGCTACGCCCGCCAGTCGAACCGGCTGTCCACGCATGCGGTGACGACGTCGATCGGTCCGGGTGCGACCAACCTGGTCACCGGCGCCGCCCTCGCGACCATCAACCACCTCCCGGTCCTGCTGCTCCCCGGCGACATCTTCGCCACCCGCCCCGCCGACCCGGTCCTCCAGCAGCTCGAAGTCCCGTACGCGGGCGACCTCAGCGTCAACGACTGTCTGCGCCCGGTGTCCAAGTACTTCGACCGTGTCACCCGCCCCGAGGCCCTGATCCCGGCCGCCCTCCAGGCCGTACGCGTCCTCACCGACCCGGTCGAGACCGGCGCGGTCACCCTCGCCCTGCCCCAGGACGTACAGGCGGAGGCGTACGACTGGCCGGAGGAGTTCTTCGCCGACCGCACCTGGGTCGTACGACGGCCAGGAGCCGACCCGACCGAGCTCGCCGAGGCCGTGACGGCGATCCGCATGGCGCGGCGGCCCCTCGTCGTCGCCGGCGGCGGAGTCCACCACAGCCGCGCCGAGGAGGCCCTCGCCGAGTTCGCGAGCGTCACCGGCATCCCGGTGGCCTCCACCCAGGCCGGAAAGGGCTCCCTGCGCTTCGACCACCCCCAGGACGTCGGCGGCATCGGCCACACCGGCACCGCGACCGCCGACGAACTGGCCCGCACCGCCGACCTGGTGATCGGCGTCGGCACCCGGTACACCGACTTCACCACCGCCTCCGGCACCCTCTTCCAGCAGCGGGGCGTGCGTTTCCTCAACCTCAACATCGCGCCCTTCGACGGCCACAAGCTCGCCGGTACGCCCCTGATCGCGGACGCCCGCACCGGCCTGGAGGAGCTGACCACGAGGCTGGAGATGCACGGCCACCGGGTCGCGCCGTCGTACGTCGCCGAGTACACCGAGGACAAGGCGGTCTGGGAGCATCGCGTCGACGCCTGCTTCGAGGCCGAGGAACCGGACGTACGGCCGACCCAGCCGCAGGTCATCGGCGCGCTGGACGCCGTGGTGGACGAGTCGGACGTGATCATCAACGCGGCCGGTTCGCTCCCCGGCGATCTGCACAAGCTGTGGCGGGCCCGCTCGGCCGACCAGTACCACCTGGAGTACGGCTACTCCTGCATGGGCTACGAGATCCCGGCCGCGATCGGCGTGAAGATGGCCGCCCCCGAGCGCAATGTCTGGGCGCTGGTCGGCGACGGCACCTATCTGATGATGCCGACGGAGATCGTCACCGCCGTGCAGGAGGGCATCGCCATCAAGATGCTGCTCGTGCAGAACCACGGGTACGCGTCCATCGGCGGCCTGTCGGAGTCGGTGGGCGGCGAGCGGTTCGGCACCGCCTACCGCTTCCGGGCGGACGACGGCACCTATACGGGCGCCCCGCTCCCCGTCGATCTCGCCGCCAACGCGGCCAGCCTCGGCATGCGCGTGCTGCGCGCGAAGACCGTCCGGGACCTGCGCGCGGCGCTCGCCGAGGCGCGGGCCGCCGACACTCCCACATGTGTCTACGTGGAGACCGAAACGGCAGACACAGTGTCGGGCGCGCCCGCAGCGCAGGCCTGGTGGGATGTTCCTGTGGCCGAGACCGCGACCCGACCGTCGGCGGTCAAGGCCCGCGACGAGTACGACCGGCACGTCTCTACCCGACGCCGCCATCTGTGAAGGAGTTCTTGGTCATGACGAAGATCGTCAACCACTGGATCGGCGGCAAGACCGTCGAAGGCGCGTCGGGTAACTACGGGCCGGTCACCGACCCGGCCACCGGCGCCGTCACCACGAAGGTCGCGTTCGCCTCGGTCGACGAGGTGGACGCCGCGGTACGGACCGCGAAGGAGGCCTTCGTGACCTGGGGCCAGTCCTCGCTGGCCCAGCGCACCACCATCCTGTTCAAGTTCCGGGCGCTGCTGGACGCCAACCGGGACGCGATCGCCGAGCTGATCACCGCCGAGCACGGCAAGGTGCACTCCGACGCCCTCGGCGAGGTCGCGCGCGGCCTGGAGATCGTCGACCTGGCGTGCGGGATCAACGTGCAGCTGAAGGGCGAGCTGTCGACGCAGGTCGCGAGCCGCGTGGACGTGGCCGCGATCCGCCAGCCGCTGGGTGTCGTCGCGGGCATCACGCCGTTCAACTTCCCGGCGATGGTCCCGATGTGGATGTTCCCGCTGGCCATCGCGTGCGGCAACACCTTCGTGCTGAAGCCGTCGGAGAAGGACCCGTCGGCATCGATCAAGATCGCCGAGCTGCTCGCGGAGGCCGGTCTGCCCGACGGTGTCTTCAACGTCGTCCACGGCGACAAGGTGGCCGTCGACCGTCTGCTGGAGCACCCGGACGTCAAGGCCGTCTCCTTCGTCGGCTCGACCCCGATCGCCCGCTACATCCACACGACCGCCTCCGCCAACGGCAAGCGCGTGCAGGCGCTCGGCGGCGCCAAGAACCACATGCTGGTCCTGCCGGACGCCGACCTGGACGCGGCCGCCGACGCCGCCGTATCGGCCGCTTACGGCTCCGCGGGCGAGCGCTGCATGGCGATCTCCGCGGTCGTGGCCGTCGGCGCGATCGGCGACGAACTGGTCGAGAAGATCCGCGAGCGCGCCGAGAAGATCAAGATCGGCCCCGGCAACGACCCCACCTCCGAGATGGGCCCGCTGATCACCAAGGTCCACCGCGACAAGGTGGCCTCCTACGTCGAGGGCGCGGCGGCCGAGGGCTGCGAGGTGGTCCTCGACGGCACCGGCTACACCGTCGACGGCTTCGAGGACGGCCACTGGATCGGCATCTCGCTCCTCGACAAGGTGCCGACCAGCGCCAAGGCGTACCAGGACGAGATCTTCGGCCCGGTGCTGTGCGTGCTGCGCGCGGACACCTACGAGGAGGGCGTGGCCCTCATCAACAGCTCGCCGTTCGGCAACGGCACCGCGATCTTCACCCGGGACGGCGGCGCCGCCCGCCGCTTCCAGCTGGAGATCGAGGCCGGCATGGTCGGCGTGAACGTCCCGATCCCGGTCCCCGTCGGCTACCACAGCTTCGGCGGCTGGAAGGACTCGCTCTTCGGCGACCATCACATCTACGGCAACGACGGCACGCACTTCTACACCCGCGGCAAGGTCGTCACCACCCGCTGGCCCGACCCGTCCGAGGCCCCGACCGGCGTCGACCTGGGCTTCCCGCGCAACCACTGAGTCACTTGCGGGCCCGGGCACTTGGAGAAGTGCCCGGGCCCGGTCGTGTCACTGGCCGTTGTTCGCCTTGAGCTCGTCGGTGAGGTCGACGGTCTCGGCGGCCGGCGGGGCGGAGATGTCCTTCGTGGCGCCGAACTTGGCGAAGTCCATGGAGATCGACATCTGGCCCATGACCTGCTTCAGACGGACGGGCAGGTCCTTGTCGTTGACCCAGATGTCCATGGCCATCGTGGTGGCGCCGCCGGTCATGTCGCCCAGCATGCTGTCCTCGCCGCTGTAGGCCTCCTTGAACTGGCCCATGTCCTCCTCGTCGAGCACGGCCCGGTAGTGGGTCGTGCTCTGGCCGTTCACCGTCTCGGTGCCGAGGTCCTCGACGTCGTCGGCGTACTTCAGTCCCTTCAGGGAGGCCGTCGGGTTGCCGCTGTCGCCGCCGCCCTTGTAGGCCTGGCTGCCGCTCTCGCCGAACACCGCGGAGGAGTCGATCTTGATCCACTCCTTGCCCTCGATCGGTCCTGAGGGCTGCGGGTCGACGTCGTAGTAGTAGACGCCGTCGACGAGCAGACAGTGGATCGTCGGGTCGTCCTGGAGCGACTCCATCTGGGCGGCCTTGGTGTCCATCTGGATGTCGTAGGCCATGCCGTCGCCCCACGAGTAGGTGCCGTCCATGGCTATCGGCGTACCGGTGCCCAGGTCGGTCGACATACTCACCTCGGCGGAACCGAGCTCCTCGGTCCGGTCGGTGGCGCGGGCCAGCGCCGCCATGATCTTGTCCGAGTTGGTGACCGCCTCGGCCGCCTTCTTCGTGGTCTCCTTGGCCGCCTCGGATCCGCATCCGGTGGCCGCCACCAGAGCCGCCGCCGTGAACCCCACCCAGGCCGTGGTGTGCCTCAGCTTCATGTGTCCCCACCCATTCACTGTGTCTTCTCTGTGCGACAGGGGGACTCTAGCGGGCCCCACTGACACGTCCGTATGCCGGACCCCGGCAGTTTTTTCGACCTTCGCCTTGCGGTTCCCGCACGGCGACAAAAACCGAAACGGCTTGCCTGTTCTGCTGTTTACGCGATCAAGAGGCTGCTTTTGCTGCGGATTTCGTAGGTATACAGCCATTGACGCAATGGTTTTCGTCGGTGTTCCATTCCGAACCACCGCCGCACGAGTCGATCGGAACCGCCGCATGACCGACACGCTGGAGAAGTCCCCCGTCACCGATGACGTATCGGCCCCCACACCGGAGCTGAAGCGTTCGATCGGAGTCGTCGGCGGCACTCTGCTCACGCTCTCCTGCGTGACGCCCGCCTCCACCCTCTTCGTGGTCGTCCCCGACCTCTTCGGCTCGCTCGGCACTGCCACCGCCCTCACCATCGCGATCGGCTCCCTGCTCTGTATTGCCGTCGCGTTCTGCTATTCCGAGCTCGGCACCCTGATCCCGAGCGCCGGCGGTGAGTACGCGATGGTCACCACGATGGCCGGACGCCTCGCGGGCTGGCTGGTCTTCGTGCTCTCGCTGCTGGTCGTGATGATCGTGCCGCCCGTGATCGCGATGGGCACGGCCGACTATCTCGCCCCGATCGTCGACCTCGACCCGTCGATGGCGGGCGCCGGCGTCATGCTGCTCGCCACCCTCGCCGGTCTGCTCGACCTGCGCGCCAACGCCTGGATCACCGGAGTCTTCCTGGTCCTGGAGGTCGTCGCGGCGGCCGTCGTCGCGGTCCTCGGCTTCGCCCACGCCGAGCGCGGTCCGGACAGCCTGGTCGCCCTCCAGGTGGCCGGCGCCGACGGCGGCGTGGACACCGTGACGGCCATGCTGATCGTCTCCGGGCTCGCCATCGCCCTCTTCGTCACCCAGGGCTTCTCCACCGCGGTCTACCTCTCCGAGGAACTGGAGAACCCGCGCAAGAACGTCGCCCGTACGGTCCTGGCCACCCTCGGCATCTCCGCCGTGATCATCCTGGTCCCGGTCATCGGCATCACCCTCGGCGCCTCCGACCTCGCCGAACTGACCGGCGGCGACATCGGCGCCATGGTCCACGCCTGGTCCAACTCCGCGGTCGGCACCTTCGTCAGCCTCTGCGTGGCCCTCGCGATCATCAACGCGGGCATCGTCATGGTCATCCAGAACTCCCGCGTCCTGTTCGCCTCGGCCCGCGACAAGGCCTGGCCCGAGCCGGTCAACACCGTCTTCGCCAAGCTCGGCCGCTTCGGCTCCCCTTGGGTCGCCACGCTCGCCGTCGGCGTCCCCGGCGCCCTGCTCTGCTTCGTGAACCTGGACACCCTGTACGGCGTCACGGGCGTGTCGGTGACGGGCATGTACCTGCTGGTCGCGGTAGCCGCGCTCCTCTCCCGCCGAGGCTCGCACCAGCACACGCCGGCCTGGCGAATGCCCCTGTGGCCTGCGATGCCGGTCCTGCTGATCGCGGTCCTGGCGTACATCCTGAGCCGGCAGGAGACGAGCCATCTGCTGTGGACGGGCGGCATCACGGCGGTGGCGACCCTGTACTGGGCGCTGTACCTGCGCCCGCGCAGGGACACGCGGTGGCTGGTCTCGATCCCGGAGGACGCACAACCCTGATCGCCCCGAAGGGGCGCCTGGGGGCGCGGGGCTGTATCGAATTGCGGCTCCGCCGCGATGGGGGTCCCCCCGCTCGAGCGAAGCCGAGAGTGGAGGAGCGACAAGCCACAACGAACCCGCGGTCGGCCGATCACAGCAGCGATCGAGCTCTTGGCCGTACCACGACTGCGGTACAGCGAGGCGAACCCGTACTCCCAGGGGAGGGGCGCCCGTTCACCCCGCGGTCTGCTCCGACTGTCAAAGGCACGCCGTACCGTTGAAGGCATGGATCTTCGATTGCCCGCCCTGCGAGGCCTGCTTCGGAGGCCCCGACGGCTTCTTGCCGCCGGGGCCGCCGTCGTAGTGCTCGCCGGTGCCGGGACATGGACGGCCGTCGCCTCCGACGACGCGCCCGCGGTGCGGCACACCGACCGGGTGATGGTCGTCGGCGGCGTCCGCCTCGACACCTCGTACTTCACGTCCTCCGACGAGGGCCGCCGCCCAGCAGTCCTGTTGGCCCACGGCTTCGGCGGCAGCAAGGACGACGTACGGCAGCAGGCGGAGGACCTGGCCAGAGACGGATACGCGGTGCTGACCTGGTCGGCGCGCGGCTTCGGCAGGTCCACCGGGAAGATCGGCCTCAACGACTCCAAGGGCGAGGTCGCCGACGTCTCCAGGCTGATCGACTGGTTGGCCAGACAGCCTCAGGTCCAGCTCGACAAGACCGGTGATCCACGCGTGGGCGTCGCAGGCGCCTCGTACGGCGGCGCGATCTCACTGCTCGCGGCGGGCCACGACGACCGGGTGGACGCCATCGCCCCGGCGATCACCTACTGGAACCTGGCGGACGCACTCTTCCCGAACGGCGTGTTCAAGAAGCTGTGGGCCGGCATCTTCATCAACTCCGGCGGCGGCTGCGACAAGTTCCAGACC
This sequence comes from Streptomyces cupreus, assembly GCF_014257025.1. Taxonomy (GTDB): domain Bacteria; phylum Actinomycetota; class Actinomycetes; order Streptomycetales; family Streptomycetaceae; genus Streptomyces; species Streptomyces cupreus. The sequence continues at coordinate 30,871 of NZ_JACMSF010000045.1, read as the reverse complement.
GAGCTGTGCCGGATGTACGAGCGGGTCGCGCAGTCGGGCAAGCCGGACGCGCAGGCCACGCGGCTGCTGGAGGGCCGCTCACCGTCCGCCGTCGCCGACCGCATCAAGGTGCCCACACTCCTGGTGCAGGGCCAGACGGACTCCCTCTTCCCGCTCGGCCAGGCGGACGCGGCGGCGAAGGCGATCCGTGCCAACGGCGCCCCGGTCGACGTGGACTGGATCGCGGGCGGGCATGACGGCGGCGACATGGAGACCAGCCGCGTGCAGACACGCGTGCGTGCGTGGTTCGACCGGTACCTCAAGGACGAGAAGGGCACGGACACGGGCCCCGCCTTCCGTATCACCCGCACCGGAGGCGTCGACTCCACCGACGGCGCGGCCCTGCTGCGGGGCGCGACCGCGGACGCTTACCCCGGCCTGGAGAACGGGCAGCAGGCGATCGCCCTCACCGGACGTGAGCAGAGCTTCGACAACCCGGCCGGCGCCGGCCCGCCCGCCGTCTCCGCCCTGCCCGGCCTCGGCGGAGGCGGCCTCGCCCAGCTCTCCTCGCTCGGCGTCGGGGTGTCGCTGGACTTCCCCGGGCAGTACGCGCAGTTCGAGTCGGCACCGGTGACCGGCGACCTCCGCATCACCGGATCCCCGACGGTCACCGTCCACGTCAAGTCCACGAGCGACGACGCCGTGCTGTTCGCCAAGGTGTACGACGTGGGCCCGGGCGGCAGCCAGTCCGTGTTGCCCTCCCAGCTGGTCGCGCCCCTCCGGGTCGAGGGATCGAAGTCCGGCAAGGACGTCACGATCACCCTCCCCGCCATCGACCGCGAGATCGAGCAGGGCCACCGCCTGCGCCTGATCCTCGCCTCCACCGACCTCGGCTACGCATCCCCGACGGCTCCGGCGACGTACACCGTCTCCCTGAAGGGCGATCTGAAGGTCCCGACGGCCCCGGCCGTGACGACCGCGGCCGCCCCCCTGCCGTCCTGGGTGTGGTGGCTCCCGCTGGCCGGCGCGGTGATCGCCCTGGCCCTGCTGCTGACGGGCCACCGCCGCACCACCGCGCCGCCCCCGGACCCCGCGCTCGCCGAAGTCCCGCTCCAGATCACGGACTTGAGCAAGCGGTACGCCAAGTCGGCGGACCGGTATGCGGTACGGGACCTGTCGTTCCGCGTGGAGAAGGGCCAGGTGCTTGGTCTGCTGGGCCCCAACGGCGCGGGCAAGACCACAACACTCCGCATGCTGATGGGCTTGATCAAGCCGGACGGCGGCGAGATCCGCGTCTTCGGCCATGCGATCCGCCCCGGCGCCCCCGTCCTGTCCCGGGTCGGCGCGTTCGTGGAGGGCGCGGGCTTCCTCCCGCACCTTTCCGGCCGCGAGAATCTGGAGTTGTACTGGCAGGCGACGGGCAGGCCCCCGCAGGACGCTCATCTGGACGAGGCTCTGGAGATCGCGGGTCTGGGCGACGCGCTCGCCCGCGCCGTCCGCACGTACTCCCAGGGCATGCGCCAACGCCTCGCCATCGCCCAGGCCATGCTCGGCCTCCCGGACCTTCTCATCCTCGACGAACCGACCAACGGGCTCGACCCGCCGCAGATCCGCGAGATGCGCGAGGTGATGATCCGGTACGCCGCGGCCGGCCGCACGGTGATCGTCTCCAGCCACCTGCTGGCGGAGGTCGAGCAGTCGTGCACGCACCTGGTCGTCATGGACCGGGGCAAGCTGGTCCAGGCGGGTCCCGTGGGGCAGATCGTCGGCTCCGGCGACACCCTGCTCGTCGGCCTGGCGGCCGACATCGCGGACCCACTGGTCGAGAAGGTGGCCGCGCTGTCCGGGGTCGAGTCGGCGGTGCGGACGGATGGAGGGCTGCTTGTGCGGCTGGCACCCGGCGGTGCCTCGCCTCAAGGGACGGATCCGCTCGCCGACGCGGTCGCCCTGCCCTCCGACGAGCCGATCGCGGTGCCCGCCGGCGTCTCTCGCCGCGCGGCGGAGCCGGTCCCGGTCCCCGTCCGGGAGACGGACGGGGGCGTGTCGTCCGTCGAGGACGCGACCGCGGCCGTCGTCGGTGCGGGGCCCGAACCCGAGCCCCCCGCCACCGGCTCCGCGGCCGCCGCCCGCCTCCTCGTCGAGCTGGTGCGACTCGAAGTGCCGGTCGCCTCGATCGGCCCCCACCGCCGCCTCGAAGACGCCTTCCTCACTCTGATCGGAGGTTCCGCATGAGCGCGCTGGTCGAGCGCACCGAGACCGCCTCCGGTTACCGTGCGGGCCGGACCCTGCCCCTCCGGGTGGAGCTGGTCCGTCAGCTCAAGCGGCGCCGGACGCTGGTCATGGGCGGGATCCTCGCCGCGCTGCCGTTCGTGCTGCTGATCGCGTTCGCGATCGGCGGCGAGCCGGGCGGCCGCAGCGACACGGTGACCCTGATGGACACGGCCACCGCGTCCGGTGCCAACTTCGCCGCCGTCAATCTCTTCGTGTCGGCCGGCTTCCTGCTCGTCATCCCGGTCGCCCTGTTCTGCGGGGACACGGTCGCCTCGGAGGCCGGCTGGTCCTCCCTGCGCTATCTGCTCGCCGCACCCATCCCACGCGCCCGCCTCCTGTGGTCCAAGCTCGTCGTCGGACTCGGACTCAGCCTCGCCGCGATGATCCTGCTGCCCGTGGTCGCGCTGGCCGTCGGAACCGCCGCCTACGGCTGGGGCCCGCTGGAGATCCCCACCGGCGGTGCGCTGGACCCGGGGACGGCGGCCCAGCGCCTGCTGGTGGTAGTGGCGTACATCTTTGTGTCCCAACTGGTCACCGCGGGACTGGCGTTCTGGCTGTCGACGAAGACGGACGCTCCCCTCGGCGCGGTCGGCGGCGCGGTCGGCCTGACCATCGTCGGCAACGTCCTGGACGCCGTGACGGCCCTCGGCCACTGGCGCGACTTCCTGCCCGCGCACTGGCAGTTCGCCTGGGCGGACGCCGTCCAGCCGCATCTCGAATGGTCCGGCATGATCCAGGGCACGGCGGTTTCCATAACGTACGCACTCGTGCTGTTCGCCCTGGCCTTCCGCGGTTTCGCCCGCAAGGACGTGGTGTCCTAGGTCAACGGAGGATCACCCACCGGTCTCAAGCGGCCATGATCGTGGCCGTCTTGAGATTCATCCGTAACGCCCCATGCCGCACATTCCGGCCCCCCGCGCCGTCACAGTCACAGACGTCGGCGTCAACACCCCAAGGGGGCACGGAAGATGGAGCGGCACCGAACACCACGGCCGGGCAGGCGACACCACCGCACTCGACGGCTGCGCGCCGTCCTCCTCGCCCTCACGACGACGGGCGGTCTGCTGCTCACGGCGTGCGGCGCGGGCGGCTCCGAGAGCAGCAACAACTCGGCGGACGCCCCGAAGAGGACCGGCTTCCCCGCCCCGCACAGCAGCCAGGACGGCGGCGAACGGCAGGGCGCCGACGGCGACACCGCCCGGGAGGCCAGTCCCTCGCCCGACTACCTCTCCACCTTCGCCCTCGACGTCGACACGGCCTCCTACGACTACGCCCGCCGGACTCTCGCCGCAGGCGGGCGCCCCGCCCCGTCGACCATCCGACCCGAGGAGTTCGTCAACAGCTTCCGCCAGGACTACGAACGCCCCGACGGCAATGGCTTCACGGTCACCGTCGACGGCGCCCGCACCGACGAGAAGAACTGGTCCCTGGTCCGCGTCGGCCTCACCACCCGCCCCTCCACCCAGACCGGCGAACGCCCGCCCGCGGCCCTCACCTTCGTCATCGACATCTCCGGCTCCATGAGCGAGCCGGGCCGCCTGGACCTCGCCCAGCACTCCCTCCACACCATGACGGACCGCCTGCGCGACGACGACTCGGTCGCCGTCGTCACCTTCAGCGACAAGGCCGAGCAGGTCCTGCCGATGACCCGCCTCGGCGGCCACCGCGGCGAGATCCACGACGCGATCGGCAGCCTGGAGCCGACGTACTCCACCAACCTCGGCGCGGGCGTCGAGACCGGCTACGCCACCGCCGTGGAGGGCCACCGCGCGGGCGCCACCAACCGGGTCGTCCTCGTCTCCGACGCCCTCGCCAACGATGGCGACACCGATCCGGACTCCATGCTCGAACGCATCTCGTCGTCCCGCCGCGAGTACGGCATCACCCTCTTCGGCGTCGGCGTCGGCAGCGACTACGGCGACGCCCTCATGGAACGCCTCGCCGACAAGGGCGACGGCCACACGGTGTACGTGTCCGGCGAGGACGACGCCGCGAGGGTCTTCTGCACCGAACTCCCGCAGAACATCGACCTCACCGCCCGCGACGCCAAGGCCCAGGTCGCCTTCGATCCCGAGACGGTCGCCGAGTTCCGGCTCGTCGGCTACGACAACCGCCTGGTCGCCGACGACGACTTCCGCAACGACCGTGTCGACGGCGGCGAAGTCGGGCCGGGCCACACCGTCACCGCCCTGTACGCCGTCCGCGCCCACCCCGGTGCCGACGGCCACCTCGCCACGGCTACGGTCCGCTGGCTCGACCCCGACACCCGAGCTCCGCACGAGAAGTCCGGCGACGTGGAGACCGGCGCCCTCCACGACTCCCTCCGGGACGCGAGCCCCCGCTTCCAGGTCACCGCGACAGCCGCCTACTTCGCCGAAGCCCTCCGTCAGGGAGACGACGGCCGACCCTCCCTCCCCGGCGACCCAGGCCTCGGCGAACTCCAGGACCGCGCCGCAGAGTTGGCGAAGACGACCGAGGACAAGGACGTCGAGCAGCTCGCCGAGGTGATCGAACAGGCCCACCGCGGCCAGGGCTAGAACATCAGTGCCGTCTTCGCGGGCCCCATTGACCATTCCTTACTTATGAGTAAGTTGACTTCGAGTCAGCGTCGACCAGGGGAGCCGTCATGGGCGTACGCAAGGATCTGAAACGGGCCGGGCTGCGCACCGAGCTGGCCTCCCGCACCAAGGTCGAGATCGTCAGGGACGAGAACGGCGTGGTGCGCGAGGCCCGCACCGCACCGATGGCCCCGAGGGCCACCACCGGCAGCACGGCCGACCTGCCCTACATCAACGCGGCCGATGCCCCCGACGCCGTCGTCCTCCGCCGCAAGCACCACGGCACCTGGCACCCCGTCACCGCGGCTGCCTTCGCCCGCGAAGTCACCGCCGTGGCAAAGGGGTTGATCGCGGCAGGCCTCGAACCGGGCGGCCGGGTCGCCGTGATGTCCCGCACCCGCTACGAGTGGACGGTCCTCGACTTCGCGATCTGGGCGGCGGGTGGCCAGACCGTTCCCGTATACGCCACCTCATCCGCCGAACAGGTGGAATGGATCGTCCGAGACTCGGGCGCCTGCTACGTCGTCACGGAGACCGCCGAGAACACCGCCACGGTGACTGCCGGCACGAAGACCGGCCACCAGGACATCCCCCGCATCTGGCAGTTGGACGCGGGCGCACTCGACGACCTCACGGCCCTCGGCCGGAGCATCCCCGACGAGGAGGTCACCAAGCGCCGTACCGCCCTCACCCCCGACACGATCGCGACGATCTGCTACACCTCCGGCACCACCGGAAAACCCAAGGGCTGCGTCCTCACCCACGCCAACCTGCACGCCGAGGCCGCCAACACGGTCGAGCTGCTCCACCCCATCTTCAAAGAGGTCACCCGCCAGGTGGCCTCCACCCTCCTCTTCCTCCCCCTCGCCCACATCCTCGGCCGCACCCTGCAGATCGCCTGCCTGATGGCCCGCATCGAGATCGGCCACTGCCCGAGCATCAAGCCCGACGAACTCCGCCCGGCCCTCAAGGAGTTCCGTCCGACCTTCCTCGTCGGCGTCCCGTACCTCTTCGAGAAGATCCACGACACCGGCCGCGCGACCGCCGAGAAGATCGGCCGCGGCGCCTCCTTCGACCGCGCGGACCGCATCGGCGTCCGCTTCGGCGAGGCGTACCTGAACAAGTTCCTCGACCGGGGCAAGGGCCCGAGCCTCGGCCTTTACGCCGCCTGGGCCCTGTACGACCTGCTGGTCTACCGGCGCATCCGCAAGGAGCTCGGCGGCCGTATGCGCTACGCCATCAGCGGCGGCTCCCCGCTCGATCGCAACCTCAACCTGTTCTTCTGCGCGGCCGGGATCATCGTCTACGAGGGATACGGCCTGACCGAGTCCACAGCCGCCGCCACCATCGTCCCGCCCCTGGAACCCCGCCCCGGCACGGTCGGCCTCCCCGTCCCCGGCACCGCCATCCGCATCGCCGACGACGGTGAGGTGCTCATCAAGGGCGGGATCGTCTTCAGTTCGTACTGGAACAACCCGGCGGCGACGGACGCGGTCCTCACCGACGGCTGGTTCGCCACCGGCGACCTCGGCTCCCTGGACGAGGACGGCTACCTCACCATCACCGGGCGCAAGAAGGACATCCTCGTCACCTCCGGCGGCAAGAACGTCTCCCCGGCCGTCCTGGAAGACCGGCTGCGCAGCCGCCCGCCCGTCGGTCAGTGCATCGTCGTCGGCGACAACAGGCCCTTCGTCGCCGCCCTGATCACCCTTGACGTCGATGCGGTCGCCCACTGGCTGTCCGTACGCAAGATGCCCCCCGACACCCCGATGGTCGAGGTCGTCCGCGACCCGCGCATGCGCGCCGACGTCCAGAAGGCCGTCGACTACGCCAACGAGGCCGTCTCCCGCGCCGAGTCGATCCGCGCCTTCACCCTGGTCGCCGGCGAGTTCAACGAGGAGAACGGGTTGCTGACCGCCTCCCTGAAGGTCAAACGGCACGCCGTGACCGCGGCGTACGCGGATGAGATCGAGGCGCTGTACCGCAGGTGATCACGTGACACGAAGGCGGCGGGTCACCGGATCTCCGGTGACCCGCCGCCTTCGTGTGGTGGCTCAGCTGTTGTTGGTGCCGTTGGCGGACAGGACCGGGACGCTCTCCAGGATGTGCGAGAGTGGCTCGTCGCCCTTGAGCATGGTGGAGTTCTCGGCGCACTGCTGGTTCTGCGGGGCCGACAGGACCGGGATGTCCTGGACCGTGACCGGTACGACGCCCACGATCGAACCGGCGTTGGCCTGCGCGGGCAGACCGAGGCACGGCTTGTTCAGCGAGCCCTGGAGGAGCGCGAACTGCGGGCTCATGTCGCCGGCCGTGGCCGAGTTACCGAACAACTGCTCGGCGTCGCTGCCACTGACGGTCGTGGTGTCACCGTCGTCAGCGGTCGCCAGGGCCTGGGGGGCGGCCATGACCGAGACGCCGACGACGGAAGCGGCAACAGCCGCGGTGGCCCACAGCTTCTTCATGGTGGTTCCCTTCGAAAAGCGGACTTTGGCGGGGAGTTACGTGGTCACCAACGGCTCAATGTCGCCCCGGGTTGCATGAATTAACCCGATTGGCTCAGTTTTCGAGGAATATGAGCCGGTTCATGAACGGCAGGCCAATGGGCCGCCGACGATTCGGCGGCCCACTGACGAGACCTGGGAAGAGGGTCCGTTGGGCTGAGGAAGGCCCGAATGCCGGCCCGGCTCAGCTGTTGTTGGTGCCGTTGGCGGACAGGACCGGGACGTCCTCCAGGATGTGCGAGAGCGGCTCGTCGCCCTTGACCATGGTGGAGTTCTCGGCGCACTGCTGGTTCTGCGGAGCCGACAGGACCGGGATGTCCTGGACCGAGACCGGTACGACGCCCACGAGGGAGCCGAGGTTCGCCTTGGCCGGAAGGCCGATGCACGGCTTGTTGAAAGAACCCTGGATGAGTGCCATCTGGGGGCTCATGCCGCCGTACGTCGCCGAGTTGCCGTACTGCTGGACGGCACCACTGCCGCTGGTGGACGTCACGTCACCGTCGTTGCCGGTTGCCAGCGCACTCGGTGCGGCGGCAGCCGAGGCACCGACGACGGAAACGGCGACCGTGGCGGCAGCCATAATCTTCTTGATCACTTACTGATCCCTTCTGGAGAAACTCCGTCCACCGGAGCACCTGGGTTCAACTGCCGCCGCCGCGCATGGTTGCTCCCCTTCACTCCGATGGCCCACCTGGGTGAAGTAACGAAGTCAATCCCCGCGCACACGGTTGACCCGAGGTGTACTTGACGTCGGCGAAGATCCCCGCGTGGGCCGGCCCGAGCCCGTCCATGAATCGTTTCTCCGCGTCAGGGCAAGGCATTCGAGTGAATTCCTGCCACGGTGGCGTTCCACAGTTGCTTCGGCCGTCTATCACTCGTTCACAGCCTGCAGGTCATGGCGCGAGCTTTCACGCTGTGCTCGCTCGGTTTCGGCCGACACAGGGGCATGACCGAAGAGATGGGAAGGAAATTCCATGAAGAAGAGCGCTGCTGTCGTCGCGGGCGCGGTCATGGCCATGGGACTGGCCGCCCCCGCTTTCGCGGATGTGGACGCCAATGGCGCCGCCGCGAATTCGCCGGGCGCCCTCTCGGGCAACGTGCTCCAAGTTCCCCTGCATGTCCCCGTCAGTGCGTGCGGCAACACGGTCGACATCATCGGCCTGCTCAACCCGGCGTTCGGCAACGGCTGCGTCAACGGCTGACGGCGCCTCGTCAGCCGGCCTGGCTGTCATGGCCGGCCTTGGGAAGCCGCTTCGGCGCCAAGGCCGGCTTTCCACTTCTCCAAGCAGGAAGACAACGAAAAAAGTGCGACAGACCCTGAGCAGGGGAACGATCGTGGCTGCCACCGCGACGAGTATCCTGTCCCTGTACACCACCGCCGCTTTCGCCGACTCGGACGCGGTTGGGGCCACGGAAAACTCGCCCGGTGTCCTCTCGGGCAACACCGTCCAGGCGCCGGCGAACATTCCGGTGAACGTGTGCGGGAACTCCGTCGACGTCATCGGCCTTCTCAACCCGGCGTTCGGCAACTCGTGCGCGAATGGCGACTCCAACGTCCCGCAGCAGGCTGCTGCCTACGGAGACGCCTCGAACTCGCCCGGTGTCATTTCGGGCAACGACGTCCAGGTGCCGGTGAGCACCCCGGTGAACGTGTGCGGGAACTCCGCCAACGCGGCCGGCGTCCTCAACCCGGTGTTCGGCAACTCCTGCGGCAACGGCGACGGCGACTCGGCGTCCAGCATCTCGGACGCCCCCCTGCCGCAGACCGAGCCGGACGTCCCGGAAGCCCCGTCCGGCGACGAGGGCGTCACGCCGGCGACGCCGGCTACCCCCGCGACGCCGGTTACGCCCGCGACGCCGGTTACGCCGGTTACCCCCGCGACACCGGTCACGCCCGCGACGCCCGCTACGCCGACGACGCCGGTCACGCAGGTGGTCGCGCCGCGTACCGAGCCTTCGGTGGAGTCGCCCAGCACAGAGCGATCCGAGCCGGTGACCACGGCCTCGTCCAGCACGTCGTTGACGGCCTCCGGCACCGCGGATTCCGAACGCGTACCTGCCCTGGCCGACACCGGAAGTGAGAACGTCCTGGTGGCATCGGCCGCCGGTGCTGCACTGCTCCTCGGCGGAGCCGTGCTGTACCGACGGGGCCGAGTCCGCGTGTCGTAGGCGGTGTGCAGCCCGTCCCGTTGTGTCCTCGTATGCGAGGATCACCCCATTGGCGGCGCAACTCTCGGATGCACCATGCGTTGACACAGTGCCGGGCATCCCGCCCGTCACTGTGTCAACCCCGAGGAGCACCTACTCCATGTTGCGTATCGCCAAGGGCCTGGCCCTGACCTCCATTGCCGCCGCGGCCGTGGCGTGCACCGCCGGTGTCGCCGCCGCCGACAGTGGTGCCCAGGCCGCCGCCGCCGATTCCCCCGGCGCCCTGTCGGGCAACGTCGTCCAGGTACCGCTCCATGTTCCGGTCGACGTCTGTGGCAACACGGCCGATGTCGTCGGCTTGCTGAACCCGGCGTTCGGCAGCGTCTGCGACAACAGCTGACCGAGCGGAGTCCGTTCCAACGGCCGCTCTCCCGCAGGGGAGGGCGGCCGTCCCTCTCGTCGCATGAGCCGCCGAAGAGAGGAACACGATGCCTTCTCCCTCGTTCGTGTGGAGACCCTTCGGACCGTCGGCCGTACGGGTGAGAACGCGGCCTGGTGCCTGTCGGCCCGTCGATAGGGTTCCGCGGTGACCTCAACCTCAAGCGAAATGCGCCCTTTCCGCGCCGCCGACCTGGGCACGCTCGTCGTGATGGCCTGGAGTGGTACAGCTCCCGACGGCGACATGCCCTACCTTCTCGCCTACTCCCTGGGGGACGGCGGGGGCGGCCCGGATGCTGCGTCAGCCGCCGTCGAGCGGTTGCTGCTCAGCGCCGGGCTGTCCCTCGGCGAGGGACTCGTCGACGCTGCCGCATGCCCCAGTCTGCCCATCAGTCTGCTGGTCGAGGCCGGTCAGGCCGTCGTCACCATGTTCCACCTCAACGTCCAGTGCGTGCCGCCGCCGGAGTGGCTCGCCGCCGTCGGCCGACGCGGACACGCCTACCTCGTATTCACCACGCGGCCCTGGCCCGGGGCCGAGCCGGGCAAGCCCGTCGACCCCGAGACGCTTGCCGCCTTCGTGGGAGCCGAGGAAACACTCAGGGCCGCGGCGCACGTCCTGCTCCCGGCCCGCAGCCTGCGCGGCTGATGGCCAGAACCGCAGGCGGCGGCCGGGCGTTCGCCCTGTTGCTGGTGGTCATGGGTGCGGCCGGACTGCTTGCTTCCTGGGTCATCACGCTCGACAAGTTCAAGCTGCTGGAGGACCCGGACTTCACGCCGGGCTGCAGCCTGAACCCGGTGCTCTCCTGCGGCAGCGTCATGAAGAGCGACCAGGCCTCGGCTTTCGGGTTCCCCAATCCGATGCTGGGCCTGGTCTGCTACGGCATCGTGATCTGCGTCGGCATGAGCTTGCTGGCCGGGGCGCGATTCCCCCGGTGGTACTGGCTGACCTTCGAGGCGGGCACGCTGTTCGGGATCGGATTCGTGTCGTGGCTGCAGTTCGAGTCGCTGTACCGGATCAACGCCCTGTGCCTGTGGTGCTGTCTGGCGTGGATCGCCACGATCTTCGTCTTCTGGTACCTGACCTCCTTCAACGTACGGAACGAAATCCTGCCCGCGCCCGAATGGTCGAGGACGCTCTTCGACGAGCTCACCCACGTGCTGCCACTGCTGCACGTCGGCGTCGTCGGGATGCTGATCCTGACGCGATGGTGGGACTTCTGGACGGGGTGACAATCCCGCAGGGGACGGCCGTGCCCCACTGCACCGGGCATGAACGGCTCATCCACGGATGGACGCCCCCTGTCCGTGGGCTGCCGGCGACTGGTGCACGTGGATACGCCCCTTGCCTGCTGCCTTGGCCGCGTACATGGCGAGATCCGCCTGATGCAGGAGCTCCTCCGGTGAGATTCCCGGTACGGCCACCGCCATGCCGATGGAGGCCGAGATCACGGCGTCCGCGCTGCCGATCCGGTACGGCTTCGTCAGAGCGGACAGGATCCTTGTGGCGACTTCCTCGGCACTTGAGGGGTGCGTCCCCGCCTTCCATTCCAGCAGGGCCGCGAACTCGTCGCCGCCGAGGCGGGCGACGGTGTCTCCCGCCCGCACGGACGACTGGATCCGACGCGCCGCGTGGGCCAGGAGAGCGTCGCCGGTCGCATGTCCGGCAGAGTCGTTGACGGCCTTGAAACCGTCCAGGTCCACGAAGAGCAGCACGGGCGGGGCCACGTCCGTGCCCCGCTTCTGCAGGGCATGAGCGACCCTGTCGGCGAACAGGGCACCGTTGGGGAGGCCCGTCAGCGCGTCGTGGAAGGCATGGTGCTCCAGTTGTGCCTGGAGCCTGACCTGCTCGCTCACATCGCGACTGATGAAGATCAATCCCTCGGGATGGCGACTGATGGTCGATTCGACATGGCGCCAACGTCCGTCCGCGGTCAGCAACTGCCAGGACACGCGGTGGCCCCCTCTGCCGGTGTCTGATTCGGCTTGCTGCAAGGTCGCCAGGTCGTCCGGATGGCAGAACTCGGGCAGGCGAGCGCCCATCAGTTCTTCGGGCCGGTAGCCGAAAACCGGGTGGATCGCCGGACTGACGTAGAGCACCACCCCGTCCCGACTGATGATGGTGATCACGTCGAGCGTGCCGTCGACCAGTGTGCGGTAGTGGGCTTCACGGGCCGCGGCCTCCTGTGCGATCCGCAGGTGGTCGGCGTGGGTGACGCCCTGGCGGGCGGCGAGCGCGAGAAGCACCGAGCCGGCCAGGGCTGCCATCACGATGTCCATGGAGCCACCGGTGACGGCGTGGGCCGCGATGGCCAGAGCGCAGACGACCATGGGCACAAATGCTGCCACCACCCCGACGACGGGCATCGTCCGCTGGTCGAGCCCCACGTCGTCGGTGCTCCCCGGCAGCCACGGCGTGACAGCGACGAGGGACAGTCCGGTGATCGAGCAGGCTGCCGGGAGGGGGATCCCGTAGCAGCTGCCCGGCCCTGACAGAAGGACGCGGAGCACGTCGCCCGCGAACAGAACGGTGAGAGCCAGGACGCCCACTGTGGTGGCCCTGCGCTCAGCGCGCTTCGGACAGCAGCGCAGGGCGACGACGAGACCCAGGAGCAGAACGTCCGTCACAACGCGTGCGAGACCGAGCAGCGAGGCCGACACGTCACCGCCTTGGTCGGCACGATGCTGCAGGAGGACCCACCCCAGGGTGAGCAGGGAGCCCGCGATCAGCCAGCCGTCCAGCAGCCGTCGTAGCCGGGTCAGGGTCGTTCCGTTGTCCGCGGCCGCCATCACCAGCGCGACGACGGCGATCGCCAGACATGTGGTGATCCCGGCGCCCGCCAGTGGACGAACCACGGACTGGACGAACCCGGCGGAGCGCGCACCGGAGCCGATCTGACTCACGAGGAGGTGGTGAAGGCCACCCGCCGCGGCCGAAGCGGCGAGCAGCGTGAAACGAAGACGCACCTTGCCCTGGGCCGTCCGGGCCCGGGCAAGGAGGGACAGAGCGGCCCCGCCGTGCGCAGCCGCCACTCCTACGCCCGCTGGCACGAGCACGGCTGCCGTCACACCGGCTCCGGCGGCGGCGACCAGAGCGGGGCCCGTACCCAGTGTCTTGCCCATCCGGGCGAGAGATGGGCAGCCGATGCGAGTGGTACGGAGAGAACCGGCTCGGCCGGCCCACCCGTGGATCATGCGAACCCCCGACGATGATCGAGCTCACAAGGGCAGCCGAAAAGACGTACGGGGCTGCGCGAGCGAAAGAATGGTCAGGAGGATCTTCTCGCAAGTTGCATGACTGGCTTTAGTGATCTTCACCTGAAATAATGACAGCTCATCCCATTGGGGGATGCAGGCGCACATGAACTGGTAAAGAAGGCGTACCGTCTACCGGTGACCTCGGTGTCGTACTGGCGCATGGCGAATCGTTTCCGGGTGCCCCATCCAGGCGCGGAGAGCAACGCCCCGGATCACTGAGACCCGGGGCGTTGTCGTCACCGCTAGCCTGAGGTCCACCTTCACAGGACCTCGACGCGCTCCCCCCGGCAGCGGTTGCGGGTGTCGAGGACGTATGCCGCGGTCTGCTCGACGAGCGAGTAGTCGAAAGCGTCGTGGTCGGTGGCCACGACGACCACGTCCGCCGCCCGGATCTCCGCCTCGGTGAGCTCCACGACGGTGATGTCGGGGGGGAGCAGATGGGATTCCGTGTGTGGTTCCACCGCGACGACGTGGGCGCCGAGCTTGCGCAGCGACTGGGCAAGCATGATGGCCGGCGACTCACGGATGTCGCCGGTGTTCCTCTTGTAGGCCAGGCCGAGTTGCAGGACCCGGGACCCCTTGACCGACTTGGCGCGTTCGTTCAGTCCCCGGGTGATCCGCGAGGTGACGTAGGCGGGCATCTGGTCGTTCATCTCATTGGCAAGTGAGATGAACCGGACGTCCTGCCGCAGTAGTCGCTTGACCTGCCAGGACAGATACGAGGGATCGACCGGCAGGCAGTGCCCGCCGACACCGGGGCCGGGTGTGAAGGGCATGAAGCCGAACGGCTTGGTGGCGGCCGCCTCGATGGCTTCCCAGATGTCGGCCCCCAACTCCCGCGAGATCATCGCCATTTCGTTGACCATGGCGATATTGATGTGCCGGAAGGTGTTCTCCAGCAGCTTCGTCAGTTCGGCGGTGCGGCATGAGCTGACCGGCACGGTGCGTTCCACGATGCGCGCATAGAAGCGCTCGACGCTGCGCAGCGACGCGGAGTCGATCCCGGAGGTCACCTTCGGAGTGTTCTCCAGGTGCCAGTCGGGATTGCCGGGGTCGATACGCTCGGGGCTGTATCCGAGGTGGAAGTCCACGCCTGCCTTCTTCGCACTGCCCTCCTCCAGCAGCGGCCGTAGCAGGTATTCGGTGGTGCCGGGATACGTGGTGGACTCCAGGACGACGGTGGCGCCGTCCGTGATGTGCGGGGCGATGCTGCGGCCCGCGCTTTCCACGAAGCTCAGATCTGGCACGCCGTCACGCAGTGGGGTGGGCACGGTGATCACGCATACGTCGAAGTCGGCGATCCCGTCGTAGTCCGTGGTGGGCTGGTAACGGCCGCTGTCCAGCGCGGCCACCAGGCGTGCCCCGTCGACGTCTTCGATATAGGAATCGCCTGAGAGCAGGCGTTTCACGCGCAATTCGTCGGTGTCCACGCCGACCACGCAGAAACCGGCCTCCAGCGCCCGTACAGCGAGGGGGAGTCCAACGTATCCCTGACCTACGACAATCAGTTTCTCTTGCCTGTGCGGGTCGTGTGCCATCATCACCGTGGCCTCCTGGGCAGTAGTGTTCTCAGGCCAATTGACGCACATGCGGTGCGCAGTGTTGCCCTTGCCACGTCATGTTTTTCCGAATCACTCCAATCGAGTAAGAGACGGCCCGGTCGACGTAACTTGTGGGCGCGCCGATGTTTCAATTTCTGCTACTTCTCCCATAGGTGAATGTTGGGCTCGGCGTGACGATCGAGCTCCGTGGGAGTTGTCCGACATCCACCCACCGAACCGGAGTGGCCCGCATGGATCGTTGTTCGAAATATCTGGTCACCGGTGGAGCTGGCTTCATCGGCTCACACCTCGTGGACGCGCTGTTGGCCGAAGGAAAGGAAGTGGTGGTTCTCGACAACCTTGCGACCGGGCGAATGTCCAACCTCGCCCGAGCGCAGGAGAACTCGCGCTTCAGTTTCGTCCAGGGCTCCGTTCTGGACGAACTCCTCGTCGATGAGTTGGCGCGTGAGTGTGGCGCCGTAGTCCATCTGGCCGCCGCCGTCGGGGTCAAACTCATCGTCGAGCAACCTCTGAAATCTTTCATCACGAACATCAGAGGCACGGAGACGGTACTCGAGTCGGCTCAGCGCTACTCGCTCAGAGTTCTGGTGGCCAGCACCTCGGAGATCTACGGCAAGAACTCTTCGGGACCGCTCAGCGAAACCTCCGACCGAATCCTGGGCAGCCCTTCAGTGGTCCGTTGGTCGTACAGCACGGCGAAGGCGGTCGACGAGATCCTCACGGGGCTCTATCACCGCGAACGGGGTTTGAGGGCGACGATCGTCCGGTTCTTCAACACCGTGGGGCCTCGGCAGAGCCCGTCCTACGGGATGGTCATTCCGCGCTTCGCCCGGCAGGCGGTGCGCGGAGAGCCTCTCACCGTTCACGCGACTGGTCGGCAAAGGCGCTGTTTTCTCCATGTCGCCGACGCGGTCGAGGCGCTGATGCTCCTGCTGGGGAATCCGGGGGCGGAAGGCGCGACGTTCAATGTCGGTTCCTCCGAGGAGATCAGCGTCCGCGAGCTCGCCGAGCGTGTCATCGCCCAGGCGGGGAGCGCCTCCTCGGTGGAATACGTGCCGTATGCCGAGGCGTACGGTGCGGGCTTCGAGGACATGCAACGAAGAGTCCCCGACACCACGAGACTTCGCGCGCTGACGGGGTGGCAGCCCCGGCACGACCTGACCGACGTGCTCACCGACGCCATCGCGGACGCGCGCGGCGAGATTAGCCGCATGGCGTCGACGAGTCTGCCGAGCGGCAGGGAAGAGAGTCTCCCCGCGGCCACTGCGGCCACCGCGAGCAGCGTCGGAACTGCACTGGCGGGCCCGTGGCAGGCCTGAGTCCGTTGTCGATGGCGGTGGCAGTCGGTTGCGTGGCCCTGTCGCTCGGTGTGCTGCTGACGGAACCGCTGCGGCGGTTCGCCCTCAGTCATGGCATCACTGACCGGCCCAACGACCGCAAGGGCCATGCTCGTCCGACTCCATACCTCGGCGGGATCGCGGTCGCCGTCGTCACGCTCACGACCGGAGCCGTCACGGCGTTCGCCAGCGGTTTCGGGAACCCAGGCCTCGCGGTACTGCTCGGGGGTGCCGCGATCATGGCGGTTCTGGGACTCGTCGACGACCTGCACCCGCTGCCGCCGGCGTTGCGGTTGGGCGTGGCGGCCGCGGCGGCTTCGTTCGTCGTGTTCGTCGGCGGGCATCCGACGATCTTCGGCGGCGTATTCGACGCCACCTTCGCCGTCCTGTGGATCGTCTTCACCACCAACGCGTTCAACCTGCTGGACAACATGGACGGAGCGGCCTCGTCGGTGTGCGCCGTCATCTGTGGATTCCTGTGCTGGAACGCGTGGTCGAGCGGACAGGCCGGGCTGGGACTGGTCCTCGTGGCTCTCTGCGGTGCCTGTCTGGGCTTCCTCCTGCACAACTGGCATCCGGCACGGATCTTCCTGGGAGACTCCGGGTCCCTCTTCATCGGCTTCACCCTGGCGTCTGCGGCAGTGGTGCTCCATAAGGACTCAGCGGGTCTCACAGCCCCTGCCGGGCTGCTCGTCACGACGTTGGTGGCGACCGTGGACACCGCACTCGTCATGCTGTCCCGTTACCGGGAGTCGAGGCCGCTGCTGCAGGGAGGGCTGGACCATGCATCCCACCGGCTGCGGCGGACGGGCCTGACGGAGCAGCAGGCGGTCACCGTTCTGTGGGCGTTCGCGGGACTGGGCGGTCTTTCCGGGTTGCTCCTGGCACAGGGCGTCCTGCCGCCGGGCGTTTTGCTCCCGGCAGCCGCCGTGGTCGGCGTCGCCGCGGTGGCATTGTTGCTGAGGGTTCCGTCCATGCCGGGGCCGGCGACATCTCCCGCACTCCCTGCGGGCAGGACGGCGAGTGGTGGCGAGCGTTCGGCCGTCCGGGTCAGGTAGGGCGGGTGTTCGCGCGGGACCGGCAGCGCCCCCAACTGCGGGAGGAAGAGCCGTAGTTAGGGGCGCTTCATCACGGTGGACGCTCAACCGGTTCGGTCACGGCAGAGGTACGCCTGCGTCTGGGCAGCGCCGTCGAGCCGCAACACGGGGTAGGCCATTCGGATCAGTACCCGGCGAGGTTGGGCGTCTCGAGACATCCCCCTTGGACATAATGGGACGCAATGCGTCTGAGGGGAGGTATGGGAGGGTTTCTCATCCTCTCGATGAGAATGGAGAACTCAGTGATCAGTCGGCCTCTACATGAACACCCGCAACGACTTCCTGTGGCTCGGCGCTGAGGCGGGTGTCCTGGCCCTGGTGCTGTTGGCGGCCCTCATATGGCGGGGTCTGTCGCGCCGGGCTGCCTGCGCGCCCGCGCATCCGATGGCGGGAGCCGGCCTACTCCCCGTGTCCGACGGGGTACCGGCCACTCCCTCTCAGCCGCACGACGTACAGACCTCGCGGCATGCGGACCGCACCGATCAACCCACCCCTTGCATGTACTGAGGAGAGAACAGTGCTCGATTGCCAGACTGAGATCAGCCAGGGCCGCCGGTTCGCGTTCGGCCTGAACTGGCAGAAGTTCGGGCGCCTGATCGACGAGGAGCGCGTCCGCGGTGCGCAGACGTCTTTGGAGAACGCTCTGGGAACCTCAGACCTGACCGGGCGTACCTTCCTCGACGTCGGCTGCGGTAGCGGTCTGTTCTCCCTGGCAGCCCTGCGGCTCGGGGCACGCGTCCGGTCCTTCGACTTCGACCCCGACTCGGTGGCAACCACCCGGAAGCTGCGGGATGACTTCGCCCCGGGTAGCGCCTGGGACATCGAGTGCGCTTCCATCCTCGATGCCGGGTTCGTGCAGGGGCTCGGGCAGTTCGACATCGTCTACTCGTGGGGGGTTCTGCACCACACGGGTGCCCTGTGGAAGGCTATGGAAGCGGTATGCGGGCTCGTCGCCCGGGATGGCCTTCTGTATGTGTCGATCTACAACGACCAGGGCGGGGAAAGCCGCATGTGGACCTCGGTGAAACGCCGGTACAACGACTCCGGGCCCGCCGTGCGGCGCCTGCTGCTGGCCGGCAGCATGCTGTATCTCGGCAGGCGGTATCCGTTGCGGGTGGCGGCTGGTCTGATGGGGGGCGGAGCCGGGTCCACGCCCTGGACCGAGCCATGCCCGCGGGGCATGTCGCGCAAGCATGACCTCGTCGACTGGGTGGGCGGGTATCCCTTCGAAGTAGCCTCACCCGAGCGGGTCTTCGACTTCTGTCGTGAGCGCGAGTTCCAACTGCGCCATCTGAAGACCTGCAAGGGCGGGATCGGCTGCAACGAGTTCATTTTCGCGCGCAGCTGACGTACCCGCAGGAACCATTCACCCTTCACCTCAATTCTTCGTGATCCTAACACGAGCAACGCGCGGCAATGGCAGGCATGTGACGGCGGTCGGGGTGGGGAAAAACAGGACTGGGGACATGGCAGAAACCGCCGAACACCTCTCGACCTATCTTCACCTGGCAGCACGTACAGATGTTTCCAGGAGTTCGTGGACGAGGCGAAGCACGCAGAACTCAGGCTTTCGAACCGGCAGCAGAAGCTCGCCGCTGAGCTGGGCCGCCGGAGCCTGGACATTTACCGCCGTACTCGACGGCCCGTCGTTGACTGGCTGGCCTTCTGCGCACTCCGCCACGCGGCGTCCGTCACTCTAGTACTGGAGAAGTAGGCGCGATGAACGAGGGCACGTCCCCGGGGCATGACGACACGGAGCCTTCGGTGAATCGTCGCTCGATTCTGCGTACCGCGGGTCTCTTGACCGCTGGAATGGGCTTGCAGGGTCTGGATGCTGAAACCGCTCATTCGTCAGTAGTCGACTCGCCCGCTCCTCAGGGAGCGACGATGATCGGGGTACCCTTCGAGCGGCACAGCACTGTCAGGATCGGGATCATCGGTCTCGGTCATCGCGGTGGCGGCATGATCGACCTTTTCCTCGCACTCCCCGGGGTGCGTGTCGTGGCACTCTGCGATCCAGTGCAGGACAAGGTGGCCAAGGCTGCTGCGAAAGTTGAATCGGCGGGCTGGCCGGCGCCTGCTGTCTACACCAAGGGCGAAGACGACTTCCGCAACCTCTGTCGCCGGGACGACCTCGATTTCGTCTATGTGGCGACACCTTGGGAATCCCACTTCGAGATGGCCAGGACCGCCATGCTCAGCGGAAAGCATGTCGGTGTTGAATGCCCGATCGCCGTGGAGATCGGGCAACTGTGGGATCTGGTGGATGTGTCGGAGACCACTCGGAAACACTGCATGCAGTTGGAGAACTGCTGCTACGACCGCACTGAAATGCGCGTGCTGCGCATGGCACATGGTGGCGTGTTCGGTGAACTGGTGCACGGTGCGGGGGCCTACATCCACGATCTGCGCCACGGTCTCTTCTCCGACCACTACGAGGGTGGCTGGCGGCGCCGTTGGCATACTCGGATGCGAGGGAATCTGTACCCCACTCACGGCTTCGGGCCGGTGGCCAACTACATGGACATCAACCGCGGCGATCGCGCCGTGCGCATTACGACCCTCGGTTCCGCCGCACTGGGCCTCTCTGCTTACCGCAAGGAGCACGTGCCGGTCAGCGACCCCAGCTGGAAGGAGACCTACATCGAGAGTGACATGACGATCAGCCTGGTACAAACCGCCAGGGGCAGACTGATCCGACTGGAGCACGATGTCTCCAATCCCCATCCCTACAGTCGCGTTAACATCCTCGGCGGCACGAAGGGTGTCTTCGAGGATTATCCGCCTCGGATCTATGTCGAGCCCGACATGGCGAATGGCGTCTGGGGCGATTTTGCCAAGTACGACCGCTGGGACCACTGGCTGTGGAAGAAGTACCCGAATCCGCCAGGAAGTTCCGATGGTATGGACTATCTCATGCTTCTGCGCCTAGTGCAGTGTATGCGACTTGGCCTGCCCCCCGACTTCGACGTGTACGACGCGGCCACCTGGGCTTCCCCCCTGCCGCTCAGCAACGCTTCCCTCAAGCAGGGGGGCGTTCCGCAGTCGATCCCGGACTTCACTCGCGGCCGCTGGATGAACCACCGCTCAGGTGTGGACTCCGAGGAGCCGCAGGAAGACCGATCATGAGTCTCTACCTTCTTCCTGGGCCTGCCCCAGCCATTCGTAGGGTCCTACCTTCTCGATCGGGTTGATCAAGACCACTTGTAGGGTCTGGAGGCCCGGAGACACCGGGTATGGCTTTCGTAGGGTTGCCCTCGATGGCTCCCCCAACCTGGCCGCCCGGTGTCTGACGACGGCCTAACCGCTGATTAGGAGCCGCGAGTACCAGGACCACGCCGGCAAGGTCGTCCGGAACCGCATCGCGCGCTCAACCACGGCCAGCAGCTCGTCTATATCCCCGGCATGGCCGTCAACCGTGCCTCGGCCGGCTACCGGGGCATGGGGAAAACCGATGCCAAGGACGCCACCGTCATCGCCGACCAGGCCCGGATGCGCCGGGACCTGACGCTCCTGCGTCCGGACGACGAGCACGCCATCGAGGTCTTCTACACCTCTGCGCTCGTGAGCGTCCAGCGCGACCCCAACTCGCGCCAGTTTTACGACCGCAAGCGCGCTGAGGGGAAGCGCCACGTCCAAGCCGTGCTGGCCCTTGCCCGCCGACGCGTCAACGTCCTGTGGGCCCTTATCCGTGATCGACGGTGCTACCAAGTCACACCACCCGCAACCAGTGCTGCTTGACATCGTCATTGGGAAGCGGCCCTCAGCCGCCCCGTGATCTCGGCGAAGTCCGAAACTCTGGGAAGCAACAGCCGCCCCGAGATTCCAGTCACCCGAATGAAGAGCGTGACCTGGCACACCGCCAGTGCCGCATAGGCGACGCCGGTTGCGACGGCGCACCCTGCTGCTCCCCAGACAGGAATCAGCACCACAATGAGTCCGATGTTGAGGATCAGTGCCGCCACGGATGGATACACGATGATCCGCGACGAGCGGCTGCCCAAGAGGTACGTGGCTGCAGGCCGGCTCGCCCCCGCCAGCAGAATGCCGGGGAGCAGGAGCACGAGAAGCTGATGCGCTGTGGCATAGGCATGGCCGTAGACGGGCACTACCAGGACCGACGTCAGACCGATTGCGATCAGTGCCGAGGCAATGGCCAGCACCACCATGAGCCGGATGATCCGTACCGTGTCACCCGCAGCATCGCGATCCTTCTCGTCGAGCTGCCGGGACAAAGTGACCTGCCAGACGACGTCGATCACCAAACGGCTCATTTCCGCCAGGGTGACGGCCAACGAGTAGATGCCGACCTGACGGTGGCCGGCCAATGCGTTGAGCAGGAAGACATCCGATCGCTGCAAGAGGTACGCGGCGGCCGAACCGGGGTGGAACCTAACTCCCATGGCACAGGTGGTCAGCGCCGACGCGAGGTCAGCGCGGCGGCCGACGAGAGCGTTTCTGCCGCCGATCAGAACGATCAGCGATACGCCAGCCGCGATGGTCCAGATGACCACGACCGAGTACGCGGTGAGTCGTCCCGACACGCCGAGAACAATGAGGGATAGGCACTGGAAGCCCATGCCGAGCAGCATCACCGCTGCAACTAACTGGGCCCGGTCACTCAGGAACGCGATGTTGTTCGCATAGAGAACAGCCATGGACAAAGGCACGCCCGCACAGGCCATGGCCACCATCCACATATCAGGAAGGTTGGCCACGTTCCGAAGCACACCGGCCACGGCAAGGGCTGCCAAGGCGGCCGCGGCCCCGATGCAGAGTCCCAGGGGAACACTGTTGGCCGTAAGCACGGCTCGTCTCGACGTATCCGGCCACAACGCCGTCTGCGCCTGCTCTACGGACAGGTGTCCCAGAGCTATGGCTGTCAGGGCGAACGTGACCGCTATGTAGTACATCCCGCGCTCCTCGGGCGAAAGCGACCGGGCAATGAGCGCACTGACGACAACGCCGAGCGCGAGGGTGGCCACTCGGGCCCCCAACATGCTCACGAACTGCGCACCGCGTTCAGCCACGGTGTTGCCGGATCTTTTGCGCCAACGAGGGCGAACCGGTGAGAGCCTGATCCACGAATCTGCGGTGCCACAGTTCGAACTGCATCAGTGCCCACAGCCTGTTGGCGTGGTTCTTGCCCGCTTCGTGCTCGGACAGGAGGGCTTTCACGCTTTCAGGCCGGAACAGGCCTCTGGATCGGGCCGTCCGGTCTGTCAGGACGTCCCAGGCCAGGTCCCGCAGCTCGGTGCGGAGCCAGTGGCCCAGCGGAACACCGAATCCCTGCTTCGGCCGGTGCAGGAGTTCGGGTGGCAGCCAGTCCTCCACGGCCTTCTTCAGAAGGTACTTGGTGGTGTCCCGCCGTACTTTGAGGTCGCCCGGTAGCCCTGCCGCCCACTCCATCAGATGGTGGTCCAGGAAGGGTGAGCGAGCCTCCAGGGAGTTGGCCATGGTCGTGATGTCCACCTTCACCAGAAGGTCCCCGGGCAGATAGGTGTTGACGTCCACGTCCATGAGCTGATTGACCCGATCGTCCGTGACGGAAGTCTGGAACGCCTGAGCCAATAGGTCGTAGCTGTCAATACCCGATAGTTCCTCGCGCATCCCCTCCGTGTACAGGGCGTCCTTCTGCTCGGGCGTGAAGTACGACATGAGCCGGGCGTAGCGCCGCCGCGGTTCCTCCCCGAGAAAGGTCAGTGCCTGGCCAGCCTTCCGACGACGCGAGCGGTCCGGCCCGTTGAGGAGTAGCGAGCGTCCCAGACGCTGGAAAACCAGCCGAGCCCCGCGAGGAATCCGGATGCCGCCCGCTCGGGACATGAAGGCGTAGCGCGTGTATCCGCCGAAGGCCTCGTCGCCGCCGTCGCCGTTGAGTGCCACGGTGACGTGCTCGCGGCTCAGTCTGGCCACGTAGAAGGACGGGATGGCGGACGAGTCGGCGAAGGGCTCGTCGAAGTGCCAGGCCAGGGTGGGCAGTACGGCCAGCGCGGAACTCTCGACGACCAGCTCGTGGTGGTCGGTTCCATACCGCTGCGCCACCGTCCGGGCGTGTGTCCGCTCGTCGTAGCGAGGGTCGTCGAAGCCGATGGCGAACGTCTTCACTGGTCCGTCGGCGATCCGTGCCATGGCGGCCACCACGGCGGACGAGTCGATGCCTCCGGACAGGAACGCGCCCAGCGGCCGCTCGGCGACCATGCGGATGCGGGTCGCCTCGAGCAGCAGCTCACGGGTCCGCTCAATCGCCTCCTGCTCGTCGCCGACGTAGGCCGGGGTGAAGTCCAGCGCCCAGTAGCGCCGTACGTCCACCTGGCCGTTCTCCCAGACGAGCAGATGTCCGGGGGGCAGTTTGCGCACCCCTCGGTAGATCGACCAGGGGGCTGGGACGTACTGGTAGGTCAGATAGTGATGCAGGGCCACCGGATCCAGATCGCGGCGCACCGAGGGGACTACGGTCAGCGCCTTGAGTTCGGAGGCGAAGACCAACTCCCTGCCGACCTGGTGGTAATACAGCGGTTTCTTGCCCACCCGGTCGCGGGCCAGCAGCAGTCGGCGTTTGTTCACGTCCCACAGAGCGAAGGCGAACATGCCGCGCAACCGGTGGACCAGGTCGTCGCCGTACTCCTCGTACAAGTGGACCAGGCACTCGCTGTCGCTGTCCGTGCGGAACCTGTGGCCCAGGTTCCGTAGCTCCGTGCGGAGCTCGGCGAAGTTGTAGATCTCGCCGTTGAACACGGCCGCGACGCTGCGGTCCTCGTTGTAGACCGGCTGATCACCTCCGGCGACGTCGATGATGGCCAGACGTCGCATGCCGAGCGCCACCTGCTCGCCAATGTGGAATCCCTCGCCGTCAGGGCCACGATGGACGATCAAATCGCACATTGCCCGGACGACTCCGGGATCCGGAGGCGTCGTGGACACGATTCCCGCTACGCCGCACATCGCCGCCCCAGGAGTTCGCGGTACAGGGAGACGTAGCGGTCCGTCATCGCCGCCACGCTCAGGTTGGCGCGAGCCCATGCGTGGCCCCGCCGGCCGAACTCGTTGGCGAGTTCACGATCGTCGAGCAGGCGCTGCAGACCGTCGGCGAGCGCGGCCGCGTCCGCGGGAGGCACCAGCACGCCACGCCCTCGCAGCAGTTCCGGCGTACCGCCGACTGCGGTGGCAACCACCGGCCTGCCCGCCGCGAGTGCCTCCATCACGGCGTTGCTGCATCCCTCGTGCAGGGACGGCAGGACGACCATGTCGGCCCGCGCGAGGAACCGCGCCACGTCGGTACGGGTGCCCAGGAACCGCACGTCGATTCCGAGCCGTTGGGCCTGAGCCATCAGAGGTGCGCGCTCCGGGCCATCCCCGATGAGCAGCAGGGTGCACTCGCGCGCTCTTGAGCGGAGCAGGGCACAGGCGTCGAGGAGGTACCGGTGTCCCTTGTAGTCGATGAGGTTGGCTACGCAGACTACGAGGGGCAACGGAGTCTCGACCGTGGCCGCGTGTGCCGGTTCGAGGTCCTGTCGGGGCATGCCGTTGGGGATCACGGTGATCTTGGAGGCCGGTACGCCCTCGTTGCGGCGTACGTCGTCCGCGACAGCCTGCGCATTGGCGACCACGGAGTCCGTCCACCGTGTCGCCATGCGCTCGGCGGCGAACGCCAGGCGGCGACCCCGTCTGGCGT
This sequence comes from Streptomyces cupreus, assembly GCF_014257025.1. Lineage (GTDB taxonomy): Bacteria > Actinomycetota > Actinomycetes > Streptomycetales > Streptomycetaceae > Streptomyces > Streptomyces cupreus. Next base: position 6,053 of record NZ_JACMSF010000045.1, on the reverse strand, counting down.
CTCCGAGGCAGCGCCGCCCGGCCACGATCACCGGTACCCCCGCCAGCCGAGCTGCGGGTGCGGCGACCAGGTAGGAGTGAAACAGAAACGTCTGCAGAACCTGGGGTCGAGTCCGCCAGAGGTGAAGGACGAGTCGGGCGAAGGCCCGTGCGTTGGCCGTCAGGCAGGTCAGCAGGGTCACGGCCTTGCGGCGCCGGAATCCGAGGTCCACGATCCTCACCCCGGAGCCCAGCAGCTCCTCTTCGCGCGGCCCTCTGCCGAACATGACCAGCAGGTCCGTTGTGATGCCCCGCTCACTCAACTCCCGGGCCAGAAGGGTGATCTGCTTCTCCGCCCCCCCGAGGCCGAGCTCACAGATCATCAGGTGCACCCGGTCGGGGGTCGGGTCCGGTCGGACTGTGTGAGGGACGGACCGCGTCGCTGGTTCTTCTTCCTTCAAGGGCATATGGGGCACACTCCGCATTCCGCTTTATTTCGATATGTCGTGGTTTAGTGTATTCGTCATGTCGATCACAAGCGGGCACCTCGAGGACTTCCGCCCTCCGCGCGTCAAGGTGATAAGGGTCATCGCTCGGATGAACGTCGGCGGACCCGCCCTCCAGGTCTCCACATTGATGCGGAGGCTCGACCCTGAACGCTTCGACCATCGTCTGTTCGCCGGATCAGTGGGACCGGACGAGGCGGACTACATCGACCACTGCGCCCCCGACGTTTCGGTCACCCGCATTCCGGCACTCGGCCGAGCGGTGCGCCCCGCCGACGACCTTCGGGCGCTCGCCGAACTCATCGCGGCCATGCGCCGGTTCAGACCCCACATCGTGCACACCCACACGGCCAAGGCCGGTGCGCTGGGACGGGTCGCGGCGGTGATGGCCCGGGTACCCGCGCGGGTGCATACCTTTCACGGGCATCTGCTGCACGGGTACTTCTCCCCCGTCAAGACCCGCCTGGTGGTCGGAACCGAACGACGGCTCGCGCGTCACTGCGACCGGCTGCTGTCCGTAGGGGCGCGTGTCCAAGACGAACTGCTGGCCGCCGGCATCGGCCGGCCCGAGCAGTACGTCGTCGTCCCGCCCGGAACGACCCTTCCCACACCGCCGGGGCGCGTCGAAGCACGCAGGCGCCTCGGTCTGCCCGAACGGTGCCCCGTGGTCGCCTACGTCGGGCGAGTGACCCGGATCAAGCGGCCCGACCGGTTCCTGGAGGTGGCCCGAGAGGTGCACCGGGCCGTACCGGACGCCGTCTTCCTGGTGTGCGGAGAGGGCGAACAGCAGGACGCCCTCGCCTCGGTGAGCGACCTCGGGTCCGCACTACATCTGCTCGGCTGGCGGTCCGACGTGGAGACCGTGCACGCCGCGGCGGACGTGGTGCTGCTCACCTCCGACAACGAGGGGATGCCGCTCAGTCTCATCGAAGCCGGTCAGGCGGGGGTGCCCGTTGTCGCCACGAACGTGGGCAGCGTCGCGGAGGTGGTACGGGACAAGGAGACCGGACTCCTGGCCTCCACCAGCCCCGCCGAACTCGCCGGACACACCGTGCGATTGCTGCACGACGAGCCGCTGCGGCGGCGGATGGGTGAACGTGCGGCCGCCTGGACGGCGCAGCGGTTCGGGGCGCAGCGCCTCGTGACCGACATTCAGGACGTCTACACCTCCATCGCGGTCGCACATGGGTGGTGGCCCGCATCCCTACGGAAAGGAGACCAGCAGTGAACATCGTCATTACCGGAGGTGCAGGTTTCATCGGAGCGAACCTGTGCAAGGAACTCGTCTCGCGGCCCGGCATCAGCAACGTCGTCGCCCTCGACGACCTGAGCACCGGATCGGCGGCCAATCTCGCCGGCACAGGCGTGGAGTTGGTCGAGGGAAGCATTCTGGACCGGGAGCTCCTCGACGCGGTGCTCCACCGCGCGGATGCCGTCGTCCATCTGGCCGCCCGCCCCTCCGTGCCGCGCTCCCTCGAGGATCCTTTCGCCAGTCATGAGGTCAACGCGACCGGGACCATGCGCGTGCTGGAAGCGTGCCGGGCGCGGGGTGTCCATGTGGTCGCCGCCTCGTCGTCCTCCGTATACGGGTCGGTCCCGGATCTGCCCAAGCACGAGGAGCTTCCAACCCGCCCGCTAAGCCCGTACGCCGCGAGTAAACTTGCGACCGAGTCATACGTACTCGCCTACGGGTCGGCCTTCGACCTGCCGACCCTCGCGTTGCGCTTCTTCAACGTGTACGGGCCACTGCAGCCCGCCGGCCACGCCTACGCCGCAGTAGTTCCGGCCTTCGCCGACGCCATGATGCGCCGTGTGCCGCTGAGGGTCTTCGGCGACGGGCGGCAGACCCGTGACTTCACCTACGTGGGAACGGTCGCACGGATTCTGGCCGATGCCGCCCTTCGGCGCGTCACCTCCAGCAGCCCGGTGAACCTCGCCTTCGGCACGCGAGTGTCGGTCCTCGATCTTGCCCAGCGCATGGCGTCCGTCCTGGATGCACCCCTGGAGATCGTGCACGAACCCCCGCGCCGGGGAGACGTGCGGGACTCGCAAGCCGACGACCGTCTGCTGCGGGAGCTGTTCCCGGATGTCGCAGCGGCGTCGTTCGACGAGGGTCTGACCGAGACGCTGCGCTGGTTCCAGCGCCTTCCGCAGTACGCAGCACCGGCTGCACAGTCGCTGACCCCGATCGGGTGAACTCTCGACTTTCGACGTTTTCGGTGATCGCCGTCGGGGTCGCTCAGTTGGGTGATGTGGCGTCATCGGACCGCGTGGGGTGTGGACAGCAGAGAAGCATCGGCGGTGCTTACGTCGCCTGCCTTGAGGGACCCGCCGATGCTTCCGGATCCGACCGGACCCGCTTCACCGCTCGCCGTCTTGCAGTTGGTGCGGGGCAACTTCACCGCGCCGACTTGGAAGCAGCAGGGCCGCCGGGCCCGCAAGGGCGACGGCATCTACACCGTCCGCACACTCCTGCGCCGCAGCAAGGAAGACCTCACCGAAGAGCAACTCGCCCTGCTCAATATCGAGTTGGACCACACGGGGACCTACGGACGGCAGATCCACGTGCCCGCTACCGCTTCCACGCCCACCTGCCCGAACTCCTCGTCCTGGCCGAGGTCCGAGGGCAACAACCGCACCTCATCAAGCTCGAAGCCCGCAACGCCTTCGCCTTCACGAACCGAGAGAACCAGCGCCTCCGGTCACGCTGCGCAACCACCCGCCGAAGCCGGCGAGACACGCACCCCCATTAATTTCGAAGACCCAGCATGCCAGCCCTGACTTCGGCATCGAGATGGGTTATTGATAGATCGAGGCGGGCGGAATGGACCCGCGGCACGGCCCGGGGCGGATCTCTTTACGAGACCTTGGAGAGGCAGGAAACGCAGGTGGAGATCCTTTTGGTGGCGGTCATTGCGCTGGCACTGTTCGTGACGGTACTGTTTGCCGCCCCCAGGATAAATGTGGTTCGGTGCCTGGCCGTGCTGGTGCCGGCGTTCGCGCTCCGCCTCGCCGTTCACATCACTGTGACCCGCGTGGACGCGATCGGCTACGGTGGCGACAATCTGGGCTACGAGGCAATTGCACGCACTATCGTGCAATTGTGGCAACAAAATGGGATTTCGTTTGTCACGGTGGACGAGCTATCCGCCGTCCGCGTGCCCCTGCCGTGTAATCTGTTCGCACTAATCATGTACGCATGCGGCGGTTCCGCGCCGCTGGCGTGTACCGCATTCGTAGCCTTCGTTGCCTGCGCGACATGCATCATCCTCTACCGGACAGCGCTTGCGCTGGGGGCGCCGGATCGCATGGCCTTCTGGCTGCTCACCGTCTCGGCCTTTCTGCCGTCGTTCGTCCTGCACACCTCCGACATGTATAAGGACGGATTCAACGCGTTTCTCGTCATCGCTTGCGTCGCGACCGCCGTGTGCTGCGCGAAGCGACCCGGAGTGGCAAGGCTTCTACCGGCCGTGCCGTTGCTGTGGGCGCTCTGGTACGTCCGGTCGTACATGGTTTTTCTCTGCATCCCACCGCTCCTCATCGGGATGTTCCGGCCTGTGAAGCTGGTGTCGATGCGGGCTATCGCCTGTATTGCGATGACTGGCACGGCGGCGGCACTCCTCATTTCTGAGAAAGGCGGCGACGGCGTAGCGGGAAGTCTTCATGCGCAGCTCGCCCTGGCGCAGTCCGAGACGGTGCATCAGGCCCTGCTCGTGGGAGGGTCGGGAGTTGCACTCGACGACGACTCAATCGCTTCGTTCGCCCTGCGGTTGGTCTACACCGTCTTCGCGCCTTTCCCCTGGGAAAGTGGGACTCTGGCGCTCCAGCTGGGCAAGATCGACGCGCTGATCTGGTACATCCTGGCAGTGCTCGCAACGATCGGGGCGCGGCGGTTGTGGAAGAGGGACCGCACGTCGTTCTGGGTGCTCCTGGCGTTCATCGTCCCGAGTGTGGTCGCCTATTCGATCAGCTTCGCGAACATCGGCCTTGTGTTCCGACAGCGAATTCCCATCGTCCTGGCGGCGAGCCTGTTCGCACCGCTCGCCCGGATCAGCCGAGGGTCAGCGGACTTCACTCCCGATCCTGCTGCGGAGCGCGGCGAGGGTGAAAGGACCGGCGCGTCACTGCGCCTCGGCATCTGCCCTACGGCGGCCGGACGGCGCGCATCCGCTGGCACAAGCCGCGCTGGTACCGGTAGTTCGTTAACCCGGCGGTAGCGTGGGTTGACGGCTGGCTGGTTCGGTCGTAGAGCGGTGGGTACGAGTCAACTGCCATGCTGGGGGCTGATGATGACTGCCCGCCGTTCGTTTCAGCCCGCCCCAGGCCCTTGGGAGGAGTCCGCGGACCGGTTCGACGACCTCTTTGCCGGCCTCGCCCAGCGGCGGGGGTTTCGCGAGTACTTGACCGGGCTGCTCGCGCCGCGGGAGCGGCGGCAGCGCAGCGGCTGCAGTTCTTCCTGTCCGAGTCCACCTGGAACGCCGAGCAAGTCAACGACCGACGACTTGACCTGCTGCGCGGCCAGACAACGACCGCTCCGCACGGTGGCGGGGTCATCGTGATCGACGACTCCGGGGACCGCAAGGACGGCACGGCGATCGCGCATGTGGGACGGCAGTGGCTGGGCCGGCTGGGCAAGACCGACAACGGCATCGTCACGGTGACCACGGTGTGGACCGACGGCCGCGTGTACTACCCGTTGCACGCGACTTGCTACACACCCGCCCACCACTTCGCCCGCGGCCGGTGAGCCGGCCTTCCGCACTAAACCGCAGCTGGCCGCCGATCTTGCGGCCCGAGGCAAGGAGGCGGGCTTCGGCTTCCGGGCGGTGGTCGCCGACTGCGCCTACTCCGTCAGCGACGACTGGTACTTCACGCTGTGCGACGCCGGGCTGGCCTACGTGGTGGCCCTCAAGCGGCGCAACGGTACGTGATCCCCGGCCGACCAGCCGCACAACCCCGTCGACACCGCACCCGCTCTGGTCTGGTGGGACGCCGGCCAACCCGGCGAGTGGACACCCGTCGAGCGCCGCTTCCGCGACGGGCACACCGAGAGCTGGTGGGCCGCCGACGCGAGCCTGGGCGGCTACGGCCCCGACAGCCCCTGCCGCCTGGTCGTGGCCACCACCGACCGGCCACCCTGTCGGAGAAGGCGACCTGGTACCTGGCCACCAACCTGCCTCATCCCGACGCCCCGCACGCCGTCACCAGTCCGCACCCGTCGGCCGACCTTGCCGAAATCGTGCGGCTCTACGGGCTGCGGCCGTGGATCGAGCAGCGCTACAAGCAGATCAAGGACGAACTCGGCTGGGCAGACTTCCAGTTCCCTCCGACCACGCCATCCGCCGCCACCAGACCCTGGTCAACTGCGCCTTCTCGTTCTGCTGGGACCAGTGGTTTCGCCCCACCCGGGGCGCTGGATGCCACCGCACCCGACCCCTGCCCCGACGAGCGGCCAGAGAGGGGGCACCGCCTCACCCCACCAGCCCCAACCGCCCTGCTGGCCCAGGGCATTACGCGCCACTCGCTCCTGGCTCACCCCGGCAGCCACCTTGATCTCTACCGCCGGGTT
>NZ_JACMSF010000044.1 GCF_014257025.1 Streptomyces cupreus | reverse complement strand
GACTCTTCTTGGAGTGGCCAGCGTCCTGCTCCTCGCCGGAACCCTCCGTCGCCTTCCCTTGCCCCCCGGCGTCCTCCCCCTCCTCCCTCGCCGCCGCGCTTGGTCCCATGTCCCCCACCTCGTCGGCGAGTTGATGTACGAGGATGTCGTGCCGGAAGGCCAGTTCGCCGATGTCGGCGCAGGTGCTGCCGTACACCGAGAGGCGGTTGCCGCCCTCGCGGACGATTTCCACCGAGCGCTGTGTCGTGCGGGCGTCCTTGGCGAGGAGGGCCGCGAGGCGGGCGGCGTGGGGGGTGCGGACGGCGACGCGGGGGCGGAGACGGGTGCGGGAGAAGTCGGCGGCGTCCTGGTCGGCGACGAGTCGGCCCTGGTCCAGGGTGATGACGCGGTCGGCTTTGCGTGCGGCTTCCTTGGGGTCGGCGGTGGTGAGCAGGACCGTGCCGCCCTGCGTGGCGTGGGCGCGCAGTACGCCGTGGAGCCAACGGCTCTCGCGGGTGGAGAGTTCGTCGGCGGGCTCGTCGAGGACGAGGGTGTGCGGGTCGGCGAGGAGGGCGCAGGCGAGGCCGAGGCGTCGGTCCATGCCGCGGGAGAGGGTGCCGAGCCGTTCGTCGCGCAGGCTGACCAGGCCGACGACTTCGAGGACTTCGTCGGCGCGGCGGACGGGGACACCCGCGGCGGCGCACAGCATGCGCAGATGGCCACGGACCGTACGGGCGGGGTGCCCCGGCACATCGCCGAGGAGTACGCCGACCTCGCGCGACGGGTGGGCGATGCGGTGCAGGGGGCGGCCTCTGAAGTAGGTGAGTCCACGACCCCGTTGGAGTTCGAGCATGAGTCTGAGCGCTGTCGTCTTGCCCGCTCCGGGCGCTCCGAGCAGAGCGGTGACATGGCCCGCGTGTGCCTCGAAGGAGACGTCGTCGACGGCGGGCGGAAGCTCCTTGCGGGGGTCGCTGGTCAGTCCGAAGGCCTGGATCACCCGAAGCAAGATAGCGCGCTATGTCCGGTTTTTTGGGCACCACAAGGCCTGCTCCACGGGCGGCAGTCGGCGCGCTCGGACCCTTTCGCCGTTCGCTCGCGGGCCTGGTCCACCGCGGGTGCCCGGTGCTGGTCTCAGACTTCCGGGCGCAGCATCGGGGGGTTGAGGAGGGTGGCGCCGCCGGCCCGGAAGAGCTGGGCGGGGCGTCCGCCCTGGCGGGTGGTGGTGCCGCCGGTGGGGACGAGGAAGCCCGGGGTGCCGGTCACCTTGCGGTGGAAGTTGCGCGGGTCGAGGGCCACGCCCCAGACGGCCTCGTAGACGCGGCGCAGCTCACCGACGGTGAACTCGGTGGGGCAGAACGCGGTGGCCAGCGAGGAGTATTCGATCTTGGAGCGGGCGCGCTCGACGCCGTCGGCCAGGATCTGGGCGTGGTCGAAGGCGAGCGGGGCGACGGGTTCGCCGTCGCGGCCGTAGCCGCCCTGCTGGAGCAGTTCCTCGACCGGGGCCCAGCGGGCGTTGCTGGCGTCGCCGCCGGCGCGGGGGGCGGGCAGGTCGGGGGCGAGGGCGAGGTGCGCGACGCTGACGACACGCATGCGCGGGTCCCGCTTGGGGTCGCCGTAGGTGGCGAGCTGTTCCAGGTGGGCGCCGTTGTCCTGGACGGGTACGGCGGGGTCGTGGGCGCGCATGCCGGTTTCCTCGGCCAGTTCGCGTGCCGCTGCCTGGGCCAGGTCCTCGTCGGCCCTGACGAATCCGCCGGGGAGGGCCCAGCACCCCTGGAACGGCGGTTCGCCCCTGCGTACCGCCAGCGCGCACAGGGCATGGCGGCGCACGGTCAGCACGACCAGGTCCACGGTGACGGCGAAGGGCGGAAAGGCTGACGGGTCGTAGGGCATGCGGCGATCATAGTCGTCTGCCTGACGATAAGCACTCCCTTCGCCGGTCGCATCGACCGTTGATCGAGTTCGGTCCGTGATCGGTCTTGCGTGCGCCGTTCGGTGGTCGATCGGCTGATCGAGTTCGGTCTCCCGTCCGCTGTGGTGTGGCCCGTCGTGCGAGGTCACACTCCCAGTTGCAGTCCGTCGGCGGCCTCCTCGACCATGGCGAGGCCGAGTCGGCCGACCCGTACGGAGAAGGGGGCGCCCGCGACGCGCAGCCCGGTGAGGACGAGCTCTCCGAGGGGTGCGCCGGCCGCGGGGCGGAGGGTGACGGTGCCCGCAGGGGCGTCGGGGCGGATGCCGGCGAGGGTCGTCAGCAGCAGGACCCCGGCTGCCGCGGCGGTGGCGGCGGGGCGGCAGGCCGCGGGGTGCGGGAGGGGCGCGCTGCCGTCGGTGCGCTGCTGTCCGCCGTACATCTCCGGCAGCCGGTGGCCGAATGTCTCGGCTGCCGCGATGGCGCCGCGCAGCAGCCCGGTCGCTTCCTTCTGGTAGCCAGCGGCGATCAGGCCCGCGACGGCGACGGCTGTCTCGTGGGTCCGTACGGCGCCACTGCGGTGGCCGAACGGGTTGAACCCGGCCTCTTTCGCACCGAGTCCGCGCAGCCCCCATCCGGAGTCCATCGCCGGGCCGCCGAGGAGTCGGGCGAGTTGCTCGGTCTGCACCTTGTCGAGCAGTCCGGGAGCCGGTTCGCCGCCGCCGAGCAGGCCGGTGTCGAGGAGGTGGGCGGTGGCGGCGCCCAGGTGCGGTACGAGCCGTCCGTCCGGGGAGCGGGCCGCTGCGGGTCGGCCACCGCCGAGGTCGTCGATCCAGAAGTCCCGCTGGAAGGCGGTCCGCAGGCTCCACGCCCAGTGCCGTAGCTCGGCGCCGCCCGGTCTGCCGAAGGCGTCGAGAAGTTCGGCGCCGAGCAGCGCGGCTCGGTGGGCGTGTGCCTGGGTTTCGCAGCGCTGTGGTCCGCCGGGCTGGGGGTCGTTGAGGTAGGTGTCGTCGCCCACAGTTGTGCGCAGCCAGTTCAGGCAGTTCTCGGCGGCGGGGAGGAGTGCCTCCGTCTCCTTCTCGGGGAGGCCCCAGCGGCGGGCTTCGGCGAGGAGGGTCGGGAAGAGCAGGGTGGCTTCTGTGGCCGTGCAGCTTGGTGGCAGGTGGGGACCGGCGTCCCGGCGGGGCCCCGGGATCATGCCGGATCGCGGTCCCGGTCCTGTCGTCTGGGTGCGGGCCAGGGTGCGCAGGGTGCCTACGGCGAGCCGGGTGCCGAGGGGCAGGGTCATCCGGGCGGCGGCCAGTGCTTCGGCTGGGGCCAGTCCGCAGCGCCAGGGCACTCCGGCGGCGAGGTGGGTGTCGGTGGGGTGGGAGGGGTCGCGCAGCAGCAGGGCCTGGAGGTCTTCGACACAGGTGTGCAGCAGTGGCTGGACGCCGGGGTGATCGCCCGCGGCGCGGGCGGGGGCCAGCAGGGTCGTCGCCGATGTCCGGCCCGCGGCGCGGAGGGGTCCGGCTCCGTCGGGCCGTACCCGTAGCTCCACGCCGGCGCTGCCGCCGGGGGGCAGCTCGAACTCCCAGCGCAGCAGGCCCGCGGAGGCGAGGGCGTCGGTGGGTGGGGGGTGGGCGGTGACGGCCGAGTTGCCCGAAGGGCAGGTCCAGCGCAGTCCGCAGTCATGGACGCTGGCGGGCAGTTCGGGGCCGGTTCTGCCGGACGCGATGGCGCCGAGGTCGGCCAGATCGGTGCCGAGGGCGATTTCAACAGGCAGTCTCAGGGGGCGTGGGGCCGCGCTGTGGAGGGTGATCCGCTCGGTGCCGTCCGCGTGGCGGACACGCTCGACGACGATGTCCGGGTCCGGGCCCGCGTCGGGGGAGACGCGGAGGGTGCCGACGAAGAGGGCTCGGTCCGCCGCGGTCATCCGAGCGTGCACGGGGAGGGGTTCGCGTCCGGCGACGCGCACCTGGCACCGGGAGAGCACGCGCCGGCCTGCTCGGTAGACGCCTTCCAGGCCTCGGCCGGTCAACTGGCCTTGTTCCGTGGAGATGGCGAGGCCTGGGAGGGCGACGCAGATCAGGGCGGTGTGGGCGGGGGGCAGGTCGGAGGGGCGGCGGGGCTGTGGGGGTGAGGTGGGGGCTGCTTTTCGGGGGGCGCTTCCGGCTGGGCGGGCTGTCTGCCAGGGGTCGCCTCCAGCCGAGCGGACTGTCTGCCAGGGGGCGCCCCCCGCTGGGCGGGCTCTCTGCCAGGAATCGCCCCCGGCCGAGCGGACTGTCTGCCAGGGGTCGCGTCCGGCCGAGCGGGCCGCCTGCCAGGGGGCGCCCCCTGCCGCGTCGGCGGTTTGCGGCGGTGTCCCGTGGTGGCCCAGGCCGAAGGGAGGCTTGGGCGGCCAGGTCACGGGCGGGTGGTTCGGGTCGGCGGCGGAGGGCGGAGTCGGCTGGTGCATGGGGCGGCTTCCTCTGCGCTCGGTGCGCCTTGAGCATGTTCGGCGCCGGATGGCGGATCCGGGGGGACCTGGGGAGGTCGGCGGCTCGGCCGGTCCAGGCGTTCCGCCACTCAGGTGAACGGGGTGACGCTCCTCTGGGTCACGCTCGGCGGCGGCCGAATGGGGTGGCCGGTACGCGCGCCGCACGGGATCACGACTCCCCTTCGGTTCCGGTGTTCGCGTCGCGTCGCTGGGCTCGCGTGGTCCGGGACTTTCGGGCCGAGCCGGGATGCGTGCCGCTCGCCGGTGTGCGCGGACCCGGCACCCTGGTCCCGGGCTGGCGGCCTGCCCTGCCGGCCGGTCGCGAGGAGGGGCCCTCGGCCGAAGCGGCGGCACGCGCACGGCGTTTGCCGACCGGCTTGGCGTCGGTCCGGGTGGGCGCCCGGCCTGTGCGTTCCGCGCGCAGGCAGCGGCGGATGGACTCCGGGTCCAGTCCCTCGTTGCAGGCCTGGTGCAGGAGGCGGGCGAAGAGGTAGTCGGGGTCGGCGCCGAGGGCCATGGCGAGGGCTTCGCGGGCCTCCAGTTCGTCGCCGGTGGACCAGGTGACCCAGCCGACCAGGGTGAGCGGCGCCGCGGCGTGCTCGCCGTAGGGGCCGACGCAGCGGCGGGCCAGTGCTCGCCACAGGCGCAGGGCCGGGCCGGCCTCGTCGCCCTCCATCCATTCGGCGGCACGGTCGCGGGTGGTGCGGTCCTGGAGGCCGAGGATGAGCCGGGCAGCTTCGTCATGGGTGAGCAGTTGGTCGTCGCGGAGGTCCGCGGTGAGGGTGCCGGACACGGGCGGTGCTGCGGCGAGGCGCTCCATGACCCGCCCGGCCAGTTCCAGGGTCTCCTCGGCGACTTCCGCTCGGCTTGTCTCGTCGAGAATCCGGGGGACCAGGGCCATGCCGGCGGTGTCCAGGGCGATTTCCTGTTCCATGGCGGCCGCGGTCTCCCAGGGGAACAGCCGGGCCCGCAGTTCACGCAGGGTGCCGCGCACCTGGAGTCCGGCGTAGGTGGCGGCCGCGGCCAGCACGGAGGTGCCGGGCAGGCCCATGGGGGTGCCGTCTGAGGGGCAACAGCCTTCGTTCCCGCAGCAGTAGGACCAGAAGCGGCCCTGGGAGATGCACAGGGCCTCGATCACAGGTACGTCGAGGTGGCCGCATTCGGTGCGCAGCTTCTGCGCGAGCGGCCGTAGGCGCTCCATGACCTGGCGGCCGGTCTCGCCCGGTTCGGGCTCCTTGCAGACGTAGGCCACCATCTGCTCGGGGCGGACGCCCCGGCGTTCGCTGCCCGTGACGAGTCCCTGGGCCAACTGCCGTGCCGCGGAGGGCCAGTCGTCAGGGTTGGTCGGGATACCGAGCCGGGCCCGACCGCCGAAGCGTCCGCGGCCGTCGCGGTCGTGCAGTGCGACCAGCACGATGCTGTCCTCGGGCCGGTATCCGAGCAGATACGGCAGCGCGTCGGCCAGCTCGGCCGGGGTTCGCAGGGTGACTTGCTGGTCGGCGCCGTGGCCTTCGTAAGCGGTGCAGTCGAGTTGGTCGGTGGGGGGCGTCTCGTGCCCCACGATGTCGCTGTTCTCGGGTTTTCCAGTGCTTTCGCCGTGATTCGTCATGCCCTGACGATCTCGCGGATTGCGAACTTCCGCTTGGGCCTGTGGATAACTCCGAGCAGGGACATGGCAATTGCACCGGAGGCCGCCCTCGGCGCACCGACCAAGCTCAGCCCGCCGCGGCCAGCACCAGCGGAAGAACCTCCCCGCTCCCCGCCCGCCGCAGCAGGCGGGCCGCGACCGCCAGAGTCCAGCCGGAGTCGGTGTAGTCGTCCACGAGCAGCACCGGCCCCGGAGAGCTCGCCAGCGCCTCCGCCAGTTCCGCGGAGACACTGAACGCCCCGGACAGTGCCCTCAGCCGCTGCGCGGAGTTGCTGCGACGCACCACATGAGCGGGCCCCGTACGGGTCAGCGTGCCGAGGAACGGCAGCCGTCCGATGTCGGCGATCCCCTGGGCCAGCGTGCCCACCAACTGCGGGCGGGTCAGGGACGGCACCGCGACCACTCCCACCGGCCGGGCCGGGGTGTCCGCCGCGCCCGACGCCCAACCGCCTGGAGACCGAGCCCAGTCGGCGAGTACGGCCACCGCCGCCCGCAGGACTTCGTCAGGGACGGGGCGGTCGGAGGCGTTCTCGGCGAGCAGTGGCCGCAGTCGGTTGCCCCAGCCGATGTCCGAGAGCCGGCCCAGGGCGCGTCCGGTGGAGCACTGTTCCCCGGCCGGGATACGGCCCTTGAGTTCGACCCCCAGGGCGGGCATCCCCGTGGGCCACATCCGACGCGGCTCGACCTCCACCCCAGGGCGGTCCAGCTCCTTGGTCGCGCCCATCAGCGCCTGCGCAGTCACTCTGGAATCGGCCCAGGGGCCCGCGCAGTTGTCGCAGCGGCCGCACGCGGTCGCGCCCTCGTCGTCCAGCTGACGCCGCAGGAACTCCATCCGGCAGCCGGTCGTGCTCGCGTACTCGCGCATGGCCTGCTGTTCGGCGGCCCGCTGGCGGGCGACACGCGCGTAGCGCTCGGTGTCGTACACCCAGTCGGCTCCCGTCGCGATCCATCCGCCCTTGACCCGCTTGACCGCGCCGTCGACATCCAGAACCTTGAGCATGGTCTCCAGGCGGCTGCGCCGTAGGTCCACGGCCGCCTCCAGCGCGGGCACGGACAGGGGGCGTCCGGCGCCGGCGAGGGCAGAGAGGGTCTGGCGGACCTGGGTTTCGGGCGGGAAGGCCGTGTCTGCGAAGTAGCGCCAGATGGCCTCGTCCTCCTTGCCCGGCAGCAGGAGGACGTCGGCGTGGGCCACGCCTCGGCCCGCCCGTCCGACCTGCTGGTAGTAGGCGATGGGCGAGGACGGGGAGCCGAGGTGCACCACGAAGCCCAGGTCCGGCTTGTCGAAGCCCATGCCGAGCGCCGAGGTCGCCACCAGCGCCTTCACCCGGTTCGCGAGCAGATCCTCCTCGGCCTGGAGCCGGTCCGCGTTCTCCGTGCGCCCCGTGTAGGAGGCGACCGGGAAGCCGCGCTGCCGCAGGAAGGCGGCGGCCTCCTCGGCGGCGGCCACGGTGAGGGCGTAGATGATCCCCGAGCCCGGCAGGTCGTCCAGGTGCTCGGCCAGCCAGCCCAGTCGGTGGGCGGCGTCCGGCAGCTGGACCACGCCGAGGCGCAGGCTCTCCCGCTCCAGCGGGCCGCGCAGCACCAGCGCCTCGCCGGCGCCGGTCCCCAGCTGTTCGGCCACGTCGGCCGTCACGCGCGCGTTGGCCGTCGCGGTGGTGGCCAGCACCGGTACACCGGGGGCGAGCTCGGCGAGCATCGCCCGCAGCCGGCGGTAGTCCGGGCGGAAGTCATGTCCCCAGTCGGAGATGCAGTGCGCCTCGTCGACCACGAGCAGACCGGTCGTGGCCGCCAGCTTGGGCAGCATCTGGTCGCGGAAGTCGACGGAGTTGAGGCGCTCCGGGCTCACCAGGAGCACATCGGTCTCGCCGCGTTCGACCTCCTCGTGGATCGCGTCCCACTCCTCCGGGTTGGCCGAGTTGATGGTGCGTGCCCGGATGCCGGCCCGCTCCGCCGCCTCGACCTGGTTGCGCATCAGCGCCAGCAGGGGCGAGACGATCACCGTCGGTCCTGAGCCGCGCCGACGCAGCAGGGCTGTGGCGACGAAGTACACCGCCGACTTGCCCCAGCCGGTGCGCTGCACCACCAGGGCGCGTCGGCGCTCACGCACCAGGGCGGCGACCGCCTGCCACTGGTCCTCCCGCAGGCGGGCCGCTCCTCCCGGGTCGCCGACCAGCTGACCGAGGACGGCATCGGCTTCGGCACGGAGTTCCAGTTCGTCCATGCCCCCATGCAACCCGATGGCACTGACAATCAGCCACCTCACCCCCGGCCCGGCCGCCCGGCGTCGCAGTGCGGCGAGCGGACCGAGCTGATCCATGCGAAGTTCATCACTTCGTACGGCACGCAGAACCGGCCGTTCACCTGCCCCGTGCTCCCTTGCCTCCAAAGAGCGTCGCGCCCCACGCGTTACCAGGTGACGCAATGGGTAGGGAGATAAGACGCACCCCGTCAGATATCGGTCGGTCGCCCCAATTGCTCGTTGCCGCAACCCAGTTCGACAGGAAGAATTGAGGTCCGCTCCCCGCACGGCTCGCCCGTGGTCCGGCAGGGCTCCGCTGTGGTGTGCGCTCCCCCCGATTCCACCCCGCCCGCAGTGTGGGCGCGTAGCCGAAGGGAGGACCGTGACCTTCGGATTCGCTCCGTCCTCCGCGGCATCCACGTCGACCTCCAGCGACCTGTCCGCGGCCACGCTGGGCCGCGTGCTGGAGCCGGCGGAGTGGGCGGCCGCCGGGATCCCCCTGCTGCGCAATCCCCGCGAGGTCGTCAGCGGGCTGCACTCCCGGCACCAGCCCAGGCCGGCGACGGCGATCGTGGCCGTCCTGGACCCGGACGAGCGACTGCGGGCGAGTGCCTCGTTCACCCGCCGGACGGCCCCGGCCGACGGCTGGATGTTCCGCAACGTCCTGCTCGACCAGCTGCGCCGGGTCATCCCGCACGACCTGCGCCGCCGCACCCCTGTGCGCACCGCCGTCCTGCTCTACTGCCGTGAGGGCGACGCGCGTTGGACGCAAGAGGACGGGGCGTGGATGTGGGGACTACGTGACGCCTGCACTCTGCACGGCCTGCGCTGCGGCGCGTACATCACGCTGACCCGGGACGGCTGGCAGGTCCTCGGCGAAGGGCGCGGCGGCCGACGCCCCAGCGTGGACTCCGCTCCGGAGCCGTTCGCCACCTCCGAGTCACCGCCCCCGCTCCCCCGCACCGGCGGCGGCGCCTCGGAGCTGCTGCGCCGCGCCGCAGCCCGCTGAGCTCACAGCCCCCGACGGAACGTTTCTCCGCAAGCAGTGGCCCTCATGCGTCCCACAGGAAGCCCGCGCCGCCAAGGGTCCCGGCCGACGCGCATGCCGAAACACCCGATGGCCATGGCGCCGAACCGGGCGAGCGCTCACGCGCGCACACCGAAGTCCCCACCGTGCTGATACCGCCCAGGCGGCACCCCGGCCGCAAGGCCGCCCCCGGAGAACCGGAAGCGACTCAGACGCCCGCGCCCAGCACCGAATTGATCTGCTGCGGGTCGCCGCAGACGATCAGCAGGGCGTCGGCCCGGCCGAGGGCCAGGGGCAGGGCGGTGGCGGCAGCGGCGTCGGATCCGCCGTTGACGGCGACCACGACGACGGCGCGCGAGGCCGCACGGCTCGCGACGGCGGCGTCCGCGTAGAAGACGTCGTCGCCCGCGTCGTGCTGGGCCCAGTAGGAGGCTTCACCGAAGGACAGCTCGTGGGCGGCCCACGGGTGCTGTTCGCCGGTGGTGATCACCAGGACGTCACCGGGGGCACGGCCCGACTCCAGCAGCAGGTCGACGGCTTCCTCGGCAGCGTCCAGGGCGCCCTCGACCGAGGCCGGGATCAGCTGGATCTGCGGAGTCGCCGCAGCCGGTGCGGGGACGGGGGCAGCCGGACCGGACGGTCCGGGCTTGGCCGCGGCCAGGTCGCGGGGCGTGCGTTGTGCCGGCGCCGTGGGCCGCGGGGGCCCGGGACGGCCGGGACGCGACGGAGCCGCGGGACGCGGACCGGGTACAGGGCGGGGGGTCGGCGCGGTGCGGCCACTGGCCGGCGTGGCGCGGGGACCCTGGGCACTCTCGTGAATCTGAGGCTCCTCGGGAATGAGAGGCATGGGCTGATATTTATCAAACGTTGGTGCGGCTCACGTGAACGGGTGGCACATGAGTGCGAACGGAACGGTCAGAAATCGAAGCCGAGCTGCCCCTCGATCTCCGGAACACTCTGTTCCGCCCAGCTGCGGACCTTCTTGAGGTGCCGCCACTGGGGCAGCGCATCAAGATACGCCCACGACAAGCGGTGGTACGGGGTGGGTCCCCGCTCCTCCAGTGCGGCCTTGTGCACGGGCGACGGATACCCGGCATTGTCCGCAAAACCGAAGTCTGCATGGTCGATACCCAGTTCGGCCATCATTTTGTCGCGCTGAACCTTGGCGATCACCGAAGCCGCCGCGACCACCACGCAGGACTGGTCACCCTTGATGACCGTACGGACCTTCCAAGGGTCCCCGAGGTAGTTGTGCTTGCCGTCGAGGATCACCGCGTCGGGACGGACCGGCAACGCCTCCAGGGCGCGCACCGCGGCCAGCCGCAGCGCGGCCGTCATCCCGAGATCGTCGATCTCCTCCGGCGAGGAATGCCCCAGGGCGTACGACGTCACCCACTTCTGCAGCGCCACGGCGAGCTCGGTGCGCCGTTTGACGGTGAGCAGCTTGGAGTCGGTGAGCCCCTCGGGGGGCCGACGCAGTCCGGTGACCGCAGCGCAGACGGTGACGGGCCCGGCCCAGGCACCGCGCCCCACCTCGTCGACACCGGCAATGATCTTCGCTCCGGTCGTGGCGCGGAGTGAGCGCTCGACGGTGTGAGTAGGCGGTTCGTACGGCATGGCGCCCTTAGCGTACGCCGCCCGGATCACCCAGCGGTACCCCGGTTTCCCCTGGCGGTGCCACGGCCCCCGTCCGGGCCCGTCAGCCCCCGCTCGGCCGGAGCAGCGGCAGCATCAGCTCATCGATCATCTCCGCCAGTTCCGCGTCGCCCCATTCGCTTCCGCGCATCTTGGACCGGTACATCATCATGGCCGGGATGGCGTCGAAAACGTATCCGTTGGCGGCGTCGGAGCGCACCTCGCCCCGCTCTATTCCACGGGTGATGACCTCACGGATCAGCCTGAGGGTGGGCTCCACGACACCGTCGTAGATCACGCTGTGGAAGCGCTCCGCCTGGAGTTGATCGCATTCGTGAATGACCGCACGAAGGGCAAACCCGGGGCGCGAGTACATGGCGTCCCGCGCGATACGACACAGCGCGAGCAGGTCCTCGCGCACGCTTCCCAGATCGGGCGCCGCGTCGATACGCGGCAGTCCGGCCTGCAGCGCGTCGGCGACAAGATCCTCCTTCGAGGGCCAGCGGCGATAGACCGCAGCCTTGCCGGTCTGGGCTCCGGCGGCGACACCCTCCATCGTGAGGCCGTTCCAGCCGACCGTACTGAGCTGTTCCAGCGTGGCGTCGAGGATCGCGCGTTCGAGCACGGCGCCGCGCCGGCGCATCGAGGCCGCCTGAGCGGGGGCGGCTGTCCAGCGCGAGGTAACCATGAGCGACTCCAGCGAACAAGGGAGCGGGTATTTCGGGGGATTCAGTAAGACCGCGCGGCAGCGACAGGGGGAACGCCACGCGGCGACAAGCTGAGTGAACGCTTGCGTTCACTACTGGGGACTCACTACCGTTGACGCGACAGTGAACGCGAGCGTTCACTAACGCACTTGTGGGGGACCCATAGTGACAACCTCTCAGTTGATTCAGGACCAGAAACCAGGTGCGGCCCGCAGACAGGGCCACCCCGGCATAGCACTCACCGTCATCGCGGCCTGCCAACTCATGGTGGTACTCGACGCGACGATTGTGAACATCGCACTCCCGCACATTCAAGACGCGCTCAAGTTCAGCACAACCGACCTCACCTGGGTCGTCAGTTCCTACACGCTGACCTTCGGCGGTCTGCTGCTGCTCGGCGGCCGGGCCGGTGACATCCTCGGTCGCCGCCGGGTCTTCATGACCGGCATCCTGCTCTTCACCTTCGCCTCGCTGCTCGGCGGACTCGCCCAGGAACCCTGGCAGTTGCTGGCCGCGCGCGTGCTTCAGGGCGTGGGTGGCGCCATCGCGTCGCCGACCTCGCTGGCGCTCATCACCACGACGTTTCCCGAAGGCCCGGAACGGAACCGTGCCTTCGGCGTCTTCGCCGCCGTCTCCGCGGGCGGCGGCGCCATCGGACTGCTCGCCGGCGGCATGCTCACCGAGTGGCTCGACTGGCGGTGGGTGCTCTTCGTCAACGTGCCGATCGGCATCCTGATCGCCGTCCTCACCCCGCTCTACATCAACGAGTCCGAACGGCACACCGGCCGTTTCGACATCGCGGGTGCGATGACGTCGACCCTGGGCATGGCGTCCCTCGTGTACGGGTTCATCCGCGCGGCGGACGAGGGCTGGCGGGACAGCCTGACCATCGGTTCCTTCGTCGCGGCGGTGGTTCTGCTGCTGGCTTTTGCGTTCATCGAGACGCGGGCCAAGGAGCCGATCACCCCTCTGCGGATGTTCGCCGACCGCAACCGCTCCGGCACGTACCTGATCATGCTGAGCCTGGCCGCGGCGATGTTCGGGATGTTCTTCTACATCGTGCTCTTCGTGCAGAACGTGCTGGGGTACACGCCGATCGAGGCGGGTCTCGCCTTCCTTCCGGTGACCGTGGTGATCGCTGTCGGCGCGGGTCTGTCGCAGCGGTTCCTGCCGGTGCTGGGCCCCAAGCCCTTCATGGTCACCGGCTCGACGCTCGTCGTGCTCGGACTGGCCTGGCAGGCCCTCATCAGTGCCGACAGCTCGTACGTGGGCGGAGTGCTGGGACCGATGCTGTTGTTCGGGTTCGGCATGGGGCTGAACTTCGTGACGCTGACGATCACCGCCGTCTCCGGAGTCGCCCAGCACGAGGCGGGCGCGGCGTCCGGACTGCTCAACACCACACAGCAGGTGGGCGGGTCGCTCGGTCTGTCCATCCTGACCACGGTGTTCGGCTCGGCCAGCAAGGATGAGGCGGAGAAGCAACTGCCGCAGTTCATGGCCGAGGCCTCTCCGGAACAGAAGGCGCAGTTCGCCGAGACGCACCAGTTGCCCGGACCGTGGGGACACGAGGTGCTCACCCAGGGCATCTCGATGGGCTTCGTGGCGGCCGCCGCGATGGGTGTCCTCGCCCTGGCCACCGCCTGGCTGGTGATCAAGGTCCGCAAGAGCGACCTGGAGGCCCTGGCCGGCACGGCGGGCCCCGTGGCCGGTTGATCCGGCCGGGGCCGCAAGGGACCGCGGATGGCCGGACCTCGCCCGGGGGACCGACGGCGAGGGCGACGGCCCGGTCATCCGCACTCGTCCCAGCAACCGGAGAATCAGCGCCAGCATCACGTACATGTCCACCCCCCGCACCCCTTTGGCATCTTCTGGCTGCACGAGCCCATGGATCACACACAAGCCATGGATCACACAGCGGATGCCAGGAGAACGCACCAGCGGTCACGGAGAGTTCCCGATATTCACGGAGAGTTTTGAATCGGGTTCCGGCGGCTCGGACCGGGCGCTGAGAATCCGCGCCGTCGGACCCCGGCGCCCGCCCCGCAAGACGCCTGAGCCGACCCCGTCAGACCCCCGGAAGCCACTCCGGCAACGCCTCGGTCCGCTCCACCCACTCCGAAGGCGGGGTCCCCGCCTTGCCCGCCGCGAGCACCCCGCCGACGATGGCACACGTGGTGTCCATGTCGCCGCCGACCTGCGCGGTCGTCCAGAACGCATGCCCGTAGTCACCGAGGGACCGCGCGGCCGACCAGATCGCGAAGGGCACGGTGTCATGGGCCGTCGTCCGCCGACCGCAGCCCAGCACGGCGGCGACGGTGCCGGCGTCGCCGTAGTCCAGCATGTCGCGCGCCCGGCGCAGCCCCGCGCCGACCGCGCTCTTCGGAACCAGCGCGATCACCCCGTCGAGCAGCGCCTCCGCGCTGGGCGGACCGCCCGGGGCGCCGGCGAGCGCCGCTGCCGCCGCGACGGCCATGGAACCGACGACGGCCTCGCGATGCTGATGCGTGGGGTACGCCGAGATCTCGGCCTGGTGGGTGGCCTGCTCGGGGTCGTCCGCGTACCAGGCGCCCAGGGGCGCGATCCGCATCGCCGCACCGTTGCCCCAGGAGCCCTGGCCCTTGAAGAGTGCGGAGGCCAGCTCGCGCCAGTCGCCGCCCTCCCGGACCAGCCGCAGCAGACGGTTCACGGCGGGGCCGTAGCCCCGGTCGAAGTCGTGGTGCTCGGCGAAGGACCGGGCGAGCGCGTCCTGGTCGATGCGGTGGTGGGCGGCGAGGACCGCGACGACGGAGCAGGCCATCTCCGTGTCGTCGGTCCATTGCCAGGGGCCGGGCGGCAGCTCACGACGCTTCAGCAGCGGATAGTTCGTCGGCACGAAGAACTGGGAGCCCAGCGCGTCTCCCACCGACAGTCCGCGCAGGCTGGCAAGGGCGCGGTCCAGGCGCCCGTCGGGTGAGGAATCAGCGGTCATCGCTCTGCCACTCTATCCGGTGATTCCGTACGGTTCCGGATCTCGCCAGCGGTCGAAAGGCCGGTCAAGCGCGTACTTGCCGTCGTCCCCCAGAACGAGCATCCGCATTTCCCCGTTCCCGGGATTGGACAGCGACTCGAACTCCGCGACCGTCCAGTGGAACCACCGCATGCAGAACAGGCGCATCGCGAGGCCATGGGTCACCAGCAGCACGTTCGGCGGATGGTCGGGGGCCTCGAAGCTGCGGTACAGGCTCTCCAGGAAGCCGCCGACTCGGTCGTACACATCGGCGCCGGACTCACCCTGGGCGAAGCGGTAGAAGAAGTGCCCGTAGGCGTCCCGGTAGGCCTTCTGCAGGCGTACGTCGTCGCGGTCCTGCCAGTTCCCCCAGTCCTGCTCGCGCAGCCGGGGCTCCTCACGGATGCGTATGAGCTGGGGGTCCAGGTGGAAGGCGCGCAGCGTCTCGTGCGTGCGGCGGTAGGGGGAGACGTACACACTGACCCGCTCGCGGCCGAACACCTCGCGCAGCCGTTTGCCCGTCTCCTCGGCCTGCCGCCAGCCCCGCTCGGTGAGGGCCAGCGCGTGGTCGGGTTCGCGCTCGTACACGGTGTCATCAACATTGCCCGTTGACTCGCCGTGCCGGACAAGGACGATGCGCCGTGGTCGTGCCATGCCAAAACCCTAGATCGGGTGAGGGCCGATCGAGCACTCGTACGGGCTCCATACGGCGTAGGTCACATATTTCCGGCAGCGATCCATCCGGAGATGCGCGCGATGATCACACCGTCCAGGTGGATTCCAGCTCCACGATGTCTCCGGTGAGAGCCGCGACATCCGCCTCCGTCTGGGCCCGCAGGGCCAGTCGCTCGACGCGTTCGGCCCGGTACTTGCCGTGCTCGGCGGCGGACAGCCACATCGACAGGACGAGGAACTCATGGCCGGGCGCCTCGCCGAACAGCCCGCGGACCATGCCGGGCGAACCGGCCATCGCCGGGTTCCAGACCTTCTCCTGCATCAGCGTGAAGTGCTCGGCACGCTCCTCGTGCACCCGGCAGTGTGCGACGCGCAGCAGATCGGCGTCCGTGAAGCGCGGCTCGAAGCCGGTCTTCACATCGAAACGGTGGTCGAAGAGTCTGACCTGGGCGTCTTTGAACGTGCCCGACTGGGACGCCGCCAGCCGGTCGTGAGAGCGCGCCATGAAGGAGTCGTAGAAGGCGCGGCTCTCCCAGAAGGCGAAGATGTGCGCCACGCCCGGCCGACTCCGGCTCCAACCACCGCCCTGCCCCCGAAACCCCGGCTCCCCCAGAAGCCCCGCCCACTTTCGCTGCCCCCGCTCAAAACCGCGGCGGTCCACCACGGTGCAGCGAATCCACTTGACCAGCACCGCGCCATGGTAAGGCCACGGAGCGCGGCGCCGTTCGCCCTCGCTGCGAGCGCTCCCCCACGATCGTCCACGCGCGCGTGGCAGGATGGACAATCGGCCCTGTCTGTCGGGCAGTTCAGGCCGCACGCGCATGGCGAACGGGGAAGGGGAGTCTGGTGAACGGCCTCAACAAGGGGATCCGGAAGGTCGAGATAGCCCTCAAGTGGGACCCGAGTCCGGCGGGGCAGCCGCCCACCGACCTGGATCTCGTCGCCGGGACGTACCTGGCGAGCGACCCCTACGGCGATCCGGCGTTCGTCGTGCACTTCGACAGCCGGTCCCCCGACGGCACCATCTATCTCAACCGCGACAGCCACGACGGCAAGGGCTTCGGCTGGGACGAGGTCATGACGGTGGAGCTCAACCGCCTCGACAGCCGCTACGCGCGCGTGGTGGTCGGCGTCGTCATCCAACAGCGGTCCGCACAGCGCACCTTCGTCGGCGTGACCAACCCCGGCCTGCGCATCCGCGAGGGCTACACCGACCTGGCCACGGACGACTTCGGCAGCGTCCTCGGCGCTACGGCGGCCACGGTCGCGGAGTTCGCCCGCCAGGAGGACGGCAGCTGGGACTTCCACCCCGGTGTCCACGGCTTCGAGGACGACCCCGCGACCTTCACACGCACCATGGGCAAGACCCACCAGCCCTGACCACGGCCCACGAAGAAGGAGGGGCGCCGACACACGGTCGGCGCCCCTCCCCGTCAAGGACTAGCGATCAGCTGCAACCGCTGGTCGAGCCGCAGCCCTCGCAGATGTAGCAGGAACCGGCCCGCTGCATCTTCGTACCGCAGGAGAAGCACAGCGGGGCGTCCGCCTGGATGCCCAGCTGCATCTCCACCAGCTCGGCGCTGGTGTGGGCCTGCTTCGGGGCGGGCTTGGCCGCCTCGACCTCGGCCTTCGGGGTGGCGACGGCCTTCAGCTCCTGGGCGCGCGGCGCCGACTGGGCCAGACCCTCCACGTCGACCTCGTCGTCGGCCGGCTCGTACGAACCGGTCTCCAGATGACGCTGACGCTCCTCGGCGGAGTGGATGCCGAGCGCGGAGCGCGTCTCGAAGGGCAGGAAGTCCAGCGCCAGGCGGCGGAAGATGTAGTCGACGATCGACTGCGCCATCCGCACGTCCGGGTCGTCCGTCATACCGGCCGGCTCGAAGCGCATGTTGGTGAACTTCGAGACGTACGTCTCCAGCGGCACGCCGTACTGAAGGCCGACGGAGACCGCGATGGAGAAGGCGTCCATCATGCCCGCGAGGGTCGATCCCTGCTTCGACATCTTCAGGAAGACCTCGCCGAGACCGTCGTCCGGGTAGGAGTTGGCGGTCATGTAACCCTCGGCGCCGCCGACCGTGAAGGACGTCGTGATGCCGGGGCGGCCCTTGGGGAGGCGCTTGCGGACCGGGCGGTACTCGATGACCTTCTCGACCGTCTCGCGGATGGTCGCCTCGGCCTTCTCCGTGACCTCGGCCTTCTCCTTCTCCTTGGTCTTCGCGGAGAGCGGCTGGCCGACCTTGCAGTTGTCGCGGTAGATGGCGAGCGCCTTGACGCCCATCTTCCAGGCCTCGAAGTAGACCTCCTCGACGTCCTCGACAGTCGCCGACTCCGGCAGGTTGACCGTCTTGGACAGGGCGCCGGAGATCCACGGCTGGATCGCGGCCATCATGCGGACGTGGCCCATCGCGGAGATGGAGCGCTCGCCCATGGCGCAGTCGAACACCTCGTAGTGCTCGTGCTTGAGGCCGGGGGCGTCGATCACATTGCCGTGCTCGGCGATGTGGGCGACGATCGCCTCGATCTGCTCCTCCTGGTAGCCCAGGCGGCGCAGGGCCTGCGGAACGGTGCCGTTGACGATCTGCATCGAGCCGCCGCCGACCAGCTTCTTGAACTTGACCAGCGCGAGGTCGGGCTCAAGACCGGTGGTGTCGCAGGACATCGCCAGACCGATGGTGCCGGTCGGGGCGATGACGGACGCCTGGGAGTTACGGAAACCGTTCTTCTCACCAAGACGCAGCACGTCCTGCCAGGCCTCCGTGGCGGCGGCCCAGATCGGCGTGTCCAGGTCGTCCATGCGGACGGCCTTGGTGTTCTCGTCGGCGTGCTGCTTCATGACCCGCAGGTGCGGCTGCGCGTTGCGGGCGTAGCCGTCGTACGGGCCGACGACCGCGGCGAGCTCGGCGGAGCGCTTGTACGAGGTGCCGGTCATCAGGGAAGTGATGGCACCGGCGAGGGCGCGGCCGCCGTTGGAGTCGTAGGCGTGCCCGGTCGCCATCAGCAGGGCGCCGAGGTTGGCGTAGCCGATGCCGAGCTGCCGGAACGCGCGCGTGTTCTCGCCGATCTTCTGGGTCGGGAAGTCCGCGAAGCAGATGGAGATGTCCATCGCAGTGATGACAAGCTCGACGACCTTGGCGAAGCGCTCGGCGTCGAAGGACTGGTTGCCCTTGCCGTCGTCCTTCAGGAACTTCATCAGGTTCAGCGAGGCGAGGTTGCAGGACGTGTTGTCCAGGTGCATGTACTCGCTGCAGGGGTTCGAGCCGTTGATACGGCCGGACTCCGGGCAGGTGTGCCAGTGGTTGATGGTGTCGTCGTACTGGATGCCCGGGTCGGCGCAGGCCCAGGCGGCCTCGGCCATCTTGCGGAACAGGGTCTTGGCGTCGACCTCTTCGATCACCTCGCCGGTCATCCGCGCGCGGAGGCCGAACTTGCCGCCCTGCTCGACCGCCTTCATGAACTCGTCGTTCACGCGGACGGAGTTGTTGGCGTTCTGGTACTGGACGGACGTGATGTCGTCGCCGCCCAGGTCCATGTCGAAGCCCGCGTCGCGCAGGGCGCGGATCTTCTCCTCCTCCTTCACCTTGGTCTCGATGAAGTCCTCGATGTCGGGGTGGTCGACGTCGAGGATGACCATCTTGGCCGCGCGGCGGGTGGCACCGCCGGACTTGATGGTGCCGGCGGAGGCGTCGGCGCCGCGCATGAAGGAGACCGGTCCGGAGGCGTTGCCGCCGGAGGACAGCAGTTCCTTGGAGGAGCGGATACGGGAGAGGTTCAGGCCGGCGCCGGAGCCGCCCTTGAAGATCATGCCCTCTTCCTTGTACCAGTCGAGGATCGACTCCATGGAGTCGTCGACGGACAGGATGAAGCAGGCGGAGACCTGCTGGGGCTGGGGCGTGCCGACGTTGAACCAGACGGGGCTGTTGAAGCTGAAGATCTGGTGCAGGAGGGCATACGCCAGCTCGTGCTCGAAGATCTCGGCGTCGGCGGGCGAGGCGAAGTACTTGTAGTCCTCACCGGCCTTCCGGTACGTCTTCACGATGCGGTCGATCAGCTGCTTGAGGCCGGTCTCGCGCTGCGGGGTGCCTACGGCACCGCGGAAGTACTTGCTGGTGACGATGTTGACCGCGTTCACCGACCAGAAGTCGGGGAACTCGACGCCGCGCTGTTCGAAGTTCACAGAGCCGTCGCGCCAGTTGGTCATGACGACGTCACGACGCTCCCACTGGACCTCGTCGTACGGGTGCACGCCGGGGGTGGTGTGGATGCGCTCGATACGCAGCCCCTTGGTCGCCTTGGTGCCCTTGGCTCGGGAACCTCGCGTCGGACCGCTCGCCGTCTCTGTCATGCCGCCTCCCTGTACGGGCTAAAACGCCCTGAAGTGCCCCGATGTTCCCGTGGCACGGTGTTCTGTCTGGTGCTGCGGGCATCTCTCGCTGCCGCCCGCAACAGGTCTTCGGTCGCCGCCGCGCGGCCGGACCCGGAGTCCTGGATCTCCGGATCCGGTCCGTCGGTCAGTCGGCGGCGTTGGCGGGCACGGGGACCTGCGCAGTCCCTCCGGGCCCGCGCTCGTCTTCGTCCCCGCGGTCGTCGTCGTCCGCGGCGGGATGTTCCGTCTGCCTGAGTTCCGCGATCGCGGCCTCGAAGTCCTCGAGCGAGTCGAACGCCCGGTAGACGGAGGCGAATCGCAGATAGGCGACGAGGTCGAGCTCCTGCAACGGGCCGAGTATGGCCAGCCCCACGTCGTGGGTGGTCAGCTCGGCGCTTCCGGTGGCCCGCACCGCCTCCTCGACCCGCTGGCCGAGCTGGGCGAGTGCGTCCTCGGTGACAGGCCGTCCCTGGCATGCCTTGCGCACGCCATTGATGATCTTGGTACGGCTGAATGGCTCGGTGACTCCGGACCGCTTCACCACCATGAGCGAGCACGTCTCCACGGTCGTGAAACGACGGGAGCAGTCAGGGCACTGGCGGCGCCTGCGGATCGACGTGCCGTCGTCGGTCGTACGACTGTCGACCACACGGCTGTCGGGGTGCCTGCAGAAGGGGCAGTGCATGAACTCCCAACCCTCCTCACAGCAGACTCAATAGCCTCGCTGGGCCTCATGGGCCCCTCGAAGCAGCCCCAAGCATAGGCGATCGCCGAGAGTCCGAAGACCCGGGGGACCACAACTTCTGGGCTGCTGCTGCAATCCAACCACTACATGTGGGGATTGGCTCATACATACATGCCACACGCGCGTGTCGCGCTCGTGCGGGCCGAACTCACCGGTCCGCACCAATCGACCACAGCCCCGCGGCAACACGAGCCTGCACAGCCGTACCGTTTCGGCACATGCGGAGATACCGTGAGCGCCACAGGGAGGCGTCGTGGGACTCCCGCACGGATGGGGGCCAGGTCACGGTCGGCTGGGCGCCGGATGGCAGACTGGGGCAACAACCCACGAGGTCGCCACCCCGGCGGTGAAGAGTACAGCAATGGGCCCTTTTGTCCGCCCAGGCGCCGCGTTAGCCATACACCCAGACACATGATCACGTCAGGTGAACCGTTATTTTTCACTCGAACGTGTGTTTGGCGCAACCTTTCGAAAGCAACTACCGTTGTCCAGCAGGGAGACCATCGAGAGGGGCCGACGTGACCACCACCGCAGACAGTGCCACCATCACTGCCCAGGACCGCTCCCAGGGCCGATTCGAGCCGGTGCATGCGATGAACGAAGCCGCGAATCCCGAGGGGCACAAGCGCTCCCTGCCGGGCCGACCTCCAGGAATCCGGGCGGACAGCTCCGGACTCACCGACCGGCAGCGCCGGGTCATCGAGGTCATCAGGGACTCGGTGCAGCGACGCGGCTACCCGCCGTCGATGCGCGAGATCGGCCAGGCAGTCGGCCTCTCCAGCACCTCCTCGGTCGCACACCAGCTGATGGCACTGGAGCGCAAGGGCTTCCTGCGGCGCGACCCGCACCGCCCGCGCGCGTACGAGGTGCGCGGCTCCGACCAGGCCGCCTCCGTGCAGCCCACGGACACCGCCGGCAAGCCCGCCGCGTCCTACGTCCCGCTGGTCGGCCGGATCGCCGCCGGTGGCCCGATTCTCGCCGAGGAGTCCGTCGAGGACGTCTTCCCTCTCCCCCGGCAGCTGGTCGGCGACGGTGAGCTGTTCGTCCTGAAGGTCGTCGGCGACTCTATGATCGAGGCCGCGATCTGCGACGGCGACTGGGTCACGGTTCGTCGCCAGCCCGTCGCAGAGAACGGCGACATCGTGGCCGCGATGCTCGACGGCGAAGCCACCGTCAAGCGCTTCAAGCGCGAGGACGGCCATGTCTGGCTTCTCCCGCACAACTCCGCGTACGAGCCGATCCCCGGCGACGACGCGACCATCCTCGGCAAGGTGGTGGCGGTGCTGCGGCGCGTGTGAGCACCGCGCGGCAGATCTCGCCGATCTGACCGGGCCCCGGGACCCCTGCGCCGGTTCCGGGGCCCTGTTCTTTCCCTGACTCTTTCCCGGCCCTGGTCGACGCTCGGTTACCGAGGGGTGGGTAGCCTGTCCCGGCTGCGGGACAGGCTACCCACCCCTCACTCGGCTCCGACCTGCGCCTGCGCCGCCGCGTCGATCGCGGCCAGCGACTTACGGACCTGATTACGGTCCGTGGTGTACCAGAAGTCGGGCAGCGACGCCTTCAGATAGCTCCCATACCGCGCCGTCGCCAGCCGCTGATCGAGTACGGCGACCACGCCACGGTCCCCCGACGCCCGTACGAGACGACCGGCGCCCTGGGCCATGAGCAGTGCCGCATGGGTCGCCGCAACCGCCATGAAGCCGTTGCCGCCCGCGTCCTCGACCGCCTTCTGGCGGGCGCTCATCAGCGGGTCGTCGGGGCGCGGGAACGGGATCTTGTCCATGACGACGAGCTGGCAGTTGGGGCCCGGGACGTCGACCCCCTGCCAGAGGGAGAGCGTGCCGAAGAGACAGGTCTTGGGGTCGGCCGCGAAGTTCTTGATGAGCTCGCCGAGGGTCTCCTCGCCCTGGAGGAGGATCGGGAATTCGGGGATCCGGGAGCGCAGCTCCTCCGCCGCGAGCTGGGCGGCCCGCATCGAGGAGAAGAGGCCGAGCGTGCGGCCGCCGGCCGCCTGGATCAGCTCCGTCAACTCGTCCAGCATGTCCGCGCGGTCACCATCCCGCGCGGGGCGCGACAGATGCTTGGCGACATAGAGGATGCCCTGCTTGGGATAGTCGAAGGGCGAGCCGACGTCGACCCCCTTCCACTGCGGGAGGTCCTCGCCTTCGGTGCCCTCGGGGGCGAGGCCCAGGGAGGCACCGACGCCGTTGAAGTCGCCGCCCAGCTTCAAGGTCGCCGAGGTCAGGACCACCGAGCGGTCCGCGAAGAGCTTCTCGCGCAACAGACCGGAGACCGACATGGGCGCCACCCGCAGGGAAGCGCCGAAACGGTCGTGGCGCTCATACCAGACGACGTCCCACTCGGAGCCGTGCGTGATCCGCTCCGCCACGTCGTGCACCGACTCCACCGAAGCCAGCGCCTGCTTGCGGACCGCGTCCTCGTCCTGGACGGACTTGTCACGGGTCGCGCCGATCGCGGAGATCACCGTGCGGCAGGCGTCGCGCAATGCCATCAGCGCGTAGCCCAGATCCTCGGGAATCTCCTCCAGCCGGCCCGGCAGCGCCAGCTCCATCAGCCGCTCGAAGCCCTCGGCGGCGGTCTGGAGCTGGTCGGCGGCTTTCTCGTTGACGAGCTTGGCGGCGCGGCGCACTGCCCGGTTGACCTGGCCCGGAGTGAGCTCGCCGGTGGCGACACCGGTGACCCGGGAGACCAGTTCGTGCGCCTCGTCGACGATCAGCACCTCGTGCTGCGGGAGCACCGGGGCGCCCTCGATTGCGTCGATCGCGAGCAGTGCGTGGTTCGTGACGACGACCTCGGCGAGCTTGGCGCGCTCGCGGGCCATCTCGGCGAAGCACTCGGCGCCGTAGGCACACTTCGTGGCGCCCAGACACTCCCGCGACGAGACCGACACCTGGGCCCATGCGCGGTCGGAGACGCCAGGCGTGAGGTCGTCGCGGTCGCCTGTCTCGGTCTCGTCGGACCAGTCCCGCAGGCGGAGCAGGTCCTGGCCCAGCTTGCTGGTGGGCGCGGCCGCCTCGAACTGGTCGAAGAGGCCCTCTTCCTCGTCCTGCGGAACGCCCTCGTGGAGGCGGTGCAGACACAGGTAGTTCGACCTGCCCTTGAGCATCGCGAACTCCGGACGGCGGCGCAGCAGCGGGTGCAGTGCCTCGACCGTGCGCGGCAGATCCCGCTCCACCAGCTGGCGCTGCAGGGCCAGCGTGGCCGTCGCAACGACGACGCGCTCCCCGTGCGCGAGCGCGGGAACCAGATAGCCCAGCGACTTACCGGTGCCGGTGCCGGCCTGGACCAGCAGATGGGAACAGTCGTCGATCGCCTCCGCGACGGATTCGGCCATGGTCACCTGGCCGGGGCGCTCCGTACCGCCGACGGCAGTGACGGCAGCATGCAGGAGTTCGGGGAGTGAGGGCTTCGTCATAGCGCGACCACCCTACGACCCGGCACTGACAAACGGGTGATCACGGCGGTGGCGTAGGGCATGGCAGGGGGCTGGATCAAGACTGAGGATCCTCGGGGGGCGGCGAGTTGGTGGGTCGGGTGGTGACGCGGGCCTTTCGGGCGGCAGCGGCGTTCCGCTGGGTGCGGTGCGGGATTTCGTCGGGCTGTGCGGGGTCTATTCGGCGGTGCGGGATTCCGTCGGGCTGTGCCGGGTCCCGTCCGTCGGTGCGGCGGCCCATCCGTCGGTGCGGGGGCCGTCCGGCGGGTTTCGGGGGGGTTCGAAATCCGTCGGCGGCGATTGGGAACCCCGACCGCCCGAGCGGTGTACCAAAAGTGACGACACCGCAGCGTGGCGTTACAGCAGATCGCGCAAGGCCCGGTCTCGGACCATGAGGGCGGCCCGCTTGGTGGGCAGCTCGACCTCGGCGGAGAACCGGAAACCGGCGCTCAGGAAAGCAGCGACGGAAGGGATGTTGCGAATGTCTGGTTCCGCGATGACGCGCGCACAGGCGGGCCGCCGGTCGAGGACTCGGTCGGCAACCGCTCGGAGAAGTGTGGTGCCGAGGCCTCGCCCACGGTCGGAGACATCACCGATGAGGAGATGGATTCCAGTGTCATGAGGACGGGCGGGATGGTGGCGGGCCAGCGGGTCGAGGTCCGCCCGGTAGATCTCCCAGTAACTCATCGGCGTGCCGTCCAGAACACCCACGCACGGCACACTGCGCCCATCCCCGGCGAGCTGGGCCCGCAGATGTTGCTCGGTCACGCTCTGGGGCCCGGCCAGCTCCCAGAAGGCGGCGACGGCGGGGTCGTTCATCCAGCGGCTGATGAGTGGCAGATCGTGCTCGACGCGCACGGGAAGGAGCTGGAGCACACCCACGGTCGTGGTGATCGGCCCCCAGTCGACGACGCGGTCGAGGAGATCGTCGCCGAGCGGCACGACGGAGGCGGACCAGGTGAGCATCGCCGGTCCATCGGCCCTGTCACCGACGGCATCGCCCCCTGCCTCCTCCCCCGTCGCCGCGAACAGCGCGAGAAGTTCATCGGGCAGGCGCAGGTCCAGCGTGTCCTCGCTGTCCCCACGGGGGCAGACAGCAGGGGCCGTGTCGGTGCCGCCGGAGGCAGCAGGATCGATACCGGCATCGGTGCTCGCGTCATTGGGAGGCACGGCGACGCTCCTCTCAGAAGGCGGGGTGGGTCATGTTCCTCGGAAATGCAGGGAGTTGAGGTGGTGAAAGGGTCCGGTTCAGGTGGTTCGACGGCGTAGCTCAGGAATGAAGGGGGTTGGCGATGGTGACGTAGACGGACTGTGTGTCGACCGGGCCGACGAGTTCGTCCAGGCCGTGCAGCCGGGTCAGGAGGTTGGCCTTGCAGCGCAGGGTGGATGAGTCGAGCAGACGGGCCGGCAGCGAGGTGCGCAGCCGGGCAGGACCGGTGGCCACATCGGCGAGGAATCGGCGGAAGGCGGCGAGCAGCAGCCGTTCATCGGCGAGGCCCTGGGAGCCGAAGGCTCCGATCAGGCCGAAGACGTTATTGATGGCGAGGTAGTAGGCGAAGCGTTCGTCGGTCACCTCGTCGGAGACGAACGTGTCGCTGTACCGGCCGATGCCGGGGAGCCGGGCGTCGAGTTCCCCGCGACGGGACTCACGGAAGTAGTAGCCCTGGTTGTCACGGTAGCGGCCGCCGCTGGGCCAACCGTCCGTGTCCAGCAGAAGCAGGGTGTTCTGCTGGTGCGCCTCCAGGGCGATGCCCGCCTCCGCATCCAGCCAGAGCACCGGGCGGATGACGTGTTCGAGGTAGCGCAGGAACCACTCGGCGGACACGGCGCCACGGGGTCGGCCTGTCCGCGCGGCGAGGCGGGTGACGACCTGGGCCAGACGGGACCGCCAAGCTGTCCGGTGGCCGCCTAGGGTGGTGGTTGGTTCGGTGTGCGGGCGGGGCGAGACGAGACCGGCGATGCAGGAGACGTCGGCGGCGGGGTGGAACGGGTTGTGCCTGATCATCACGTCGAGACCTGGCACCGGCTCACCCTGCGGCGCGTCGACCGCGAGCCAGGACGGGTCGCGGACGATGTCGAAGCCCGGGTGCGCGGTCTGCCACTGCCTGGACAGGCCGGCGCGCATCAGGCGGTGAACCTCGACACCACGGTGCAGTTCCTTGCGGAGGTTCTCACGACGGGAGTTGGTGATGCGCAGACCCAGGGAGAGTTTGAGCATGGCGGGGGCGCCGGACCGATGGACGGTCCGTACGGAGGAGGTGGGATGCCAAGGGGCGCCATGAGGGCCGAGGTCCCGGAGCAGTCCGGCGTCGAACAGGGCCGCGACATCGGGGCGGTTGCGGACCTCGCGCAGTTGCCAGGGGTGCAGGGGCAGGGCCGCGTAGGTGTCGGGCAGCGACAGACCAGGCCCGGCAAGCCTGGCCGTGAGTTGGGGCGCGGCGACGGGGCGTCCGCGTTCGGTCCAGGCCGAGTCGGTGGCGAGCAGGGAGGGAGCCACGGCGATCCAGTGAAGGGGAAAGGAGCCACGCAATTCGGGTGAGTACAGCCGGACTTCGGAATCGGAGAGGCCTTCGCGGCTCTTCGGGGCGGGGTGCAGAGGGTGCCCGAGGACGAGTGCCTGCTCGGCGCTGAGGAAGAGGTCGGGGCCGTCGGCAGGCCGGTCCTGACGGTCGCTGATGAACAGGGCCGTGCGGTGAACGGATTCGGCTACGCGGGCGACGAGGTCGGTGCGATCGGCTGACGCGGGTCCGGGAGTCTCCGGGGCGGGGCCGGGAGTGTCGGGGACGGGTCCGGTCGGCGCGGGTGCAGGTCCCAGAACCGCTGAGCCTAGTCCCGGGGTCGCGGAGGCCGGTCCGAAGACCGCCGAGGCTAGTCCGGGGGTCGCGGAGGCCGGTCCGAAGACCGCCGAGGCACCGGACGGCGCCCTGGTCGCGTCAGCCGCTCGTGGGCCTGCTGTGCCGACTCCCTCTGGGGTCTCCCGGGCGAGCAGGGCCGCGACCGTGACCGCGTCGGCGGGCGGGGACTGTTCCGGGGTGTCCGCCAGATGCGGGAGGCCGAAGCGGTGCCAGCCGGTCGGGGACCAGTAGTGGACCGGTGCGATGAGGGCCGTGCCGCTGGCGGGGAGGGGGATGCGGAGGGTCCCGTCGGAAGGGGCGGGGAGGCGCGCCTCCCTCACCCAGCAGCGGAGCAGGTTCTCCACGGCGGCGGCCTGGGCCGCGGTGTGCGGGTCGGGGTGCTCCAGGAGGTCGGTGGCGGGACGGCGTGACCGTTCGGCGTGCGGTGCGTCGCCCTGCGCCGGAGTCCCTTCCGGTGAGGGAGCGGCCGCCTCTCCTCGCGTCGAGTCGGCGGTCCCCGCCCGGCCCAGCTCCAGGCCAGCTTCCTGTTGCCGGCGGACCGGGGCGGGCGTCGGCGTCGGCGAATCGGCGTCGGTGGGGCCTGCCGCGCCCCTCGGGGTGTGCTCGTCGGATGCGCGCGTGGTGTTCAACTTCTGCTCTGTTCCTGGGGAGGTGGTTCTGGTGGAGAGGAAGCTGTCAGTGGAGGGGCCGGGTTTCGGCGTGGTCGCGGGCGACCGTGTGCACGGCGTCGGTCAGGCGGTCCAATACGGCGGTCGCCTGCTCGTCGCTGATCGTGAGCGGTGGGAGGAGCCGTACGACACTGTTGTGGCGGCCGCCGAGTTCGACGATCAGGCCTCGCTTCAGGCACTCCCGCTGGACTGCGGCGGCGAGTTCGGGGGCTGGAGGGCGAGGATCGCGAGCGGCGTCCGGTCGTGCCGGATCCTGGCTCGGCTCGGGGTGCTGCTTCGGCGTCGGCCCCTCCGTCGGGTCCACCACCTCCACGCCGATCATCAGGCCCCTCCCCCGGACATCGCCGACGCAGGCGAATTGGCCCACCGATGCCCGGAGTTCGGCCAGCATGCGGGTGCCCAGGTGATGGGCGCGTTCGGAGAGGCCGTTCTCGCGGACGTGGGCCAGGGTGGCCGTGCCCGCGGCCATGGCGAGTTGGTTGCCGCGGAAGGTGCCCGCGTGGGGGCCGGGCTCCCAGACGTCGAGGTCTTCGTGGTAGACCACGACGGCCAGGGGCAGGCTGCCGCCGATGGCCTTGGAGAGGACCATCACATCGGGTGTGACGCCGCTGTGCTCGACGGCCCAGAAGGCGCCGGTGCGTCCGACTCCGGTCTGGACCTCGTCAACGATCAGCGGGATGGACCGGTCGGCCGTGAGCTTCCGCATCCAGCGCATCCAGGTGTCGGGTGCGGAGATCACTCCGCCTTCGCCCTGCACGGGTTCGAGGATCATCCCGGCGGGGTGCGGTACGCCCGACTTGGGGTCGTCGAGGACGGACTCGGTCCAGCGGGCGGCGAGTTCGGCACCGCGTTCGCCGCTGACGCCGAACGGGCAGCGGCAGTTCTGCGGGTAGGGCAGGCGGGCGACGCGTACGTCGAAGGCGTTGCCGGAGGCTTCGAGGGCGTCGGCGGTCATGCCGTGGTAGGCGCCGGTGAAGGAGAGCATCCCGTTGCGGCCGGTGGCGGTGCGGACCAGCTTGAAGGCGGCCTCGACGGCATCGGTTCCGGCAGGGCCGCAGAACTGCACGCGCGCGTGGTCGGCGAGTCCCGGGGGCAGCGTGCGGAACAGTTCGGTGGTGAAGGCGTCCTTGACCGGGGTGGCGAGGTCGAGGGCATGCAAGGGGGCACCAGAGTCAAGGACCTTGCGGATCGCCTCCAGGACGACGGGGTGGTTGTGGCCGAGGGCGAGAGTGCCGGCCCCGGAGAGGCAGTCCAGGTACCGGCGTCCGTCCGCGCCCTCGATCGTCATCCCGCGCGCCCGTACCGGCACGATCGGCAGGGCACGCGCGTAGGTGCGCGCTGCCGACTCGCGCGCCGACTGCCGCCGCAGGATCCCCTCGTGCCAGGAGGAGCGCACCCCCACGCCCTCACGCCCCACAAGCCTCCGCCCGCCCGACTCACGCGCCCCCGGCGCAGGCGCCCCGACCCCGGGCGTCGCTTCCTCACGCGCCCTCGGCGCAGGAGCCCCAACCTCAGCCGCCCCCTCGTCACGCACCCCCAACCCAGGCACCCCGACCCCAGCCGCCCCTACCTCGCGCACCCCCGGCGCAGGAGCCCCAACCTCAGCCGCCCCCTCGTCACGCACCCCCGACCCAGGCACCCCGACCCCAGCCGCCCCCTCCTCACACACTCCCAACGTAGGCCCAGGCCCAGGTACCCCAACCCCACCCGCCCCCTCTCCCCGACAGAACCCCCCACCCGCAGCCCCGGTCACAGCCATCGTTCCCCGACCTCCCGCCGTCCAGGGGCGAGCAGGTCACATGTGTCCTCGCCCGTCCCGACATACGCACCCCCGCGAGGCTTCACTCGAAGCTCTGGGGAATTGGGCACAGGGGGCCGCGCACAGGCAGCAGAACCCCCACCGCTACCAACCCCGCACCGCTCACGCGGTTACGGGTTGCTTCAAGATCCTTGCCGTGACGGAACCGTTGCCGTTCCGTCGGAAGTCCCCCACAGCGAGCGCATAGTGTGTGGTGCCGTTCCCGGTCGCCGAGTTGAGTGGCGCCGGAGTGCGGCAGTGCTGCCAAGTTCGTTCACCCCAGGGGGAGTCAGACCATGCGATCGATACGGCCGTCGTTCACCGCTCGCCGAGGGAGGGGCGCACGGCGCAGAACCTCCCCACTGCCCGCCGCCGTCGCCCTCGCCGCGGCCCTCGCGCTCACCGCCACCGCCTGTGAGTCGGGCGACACCGACGCCAGTGGCGGGTCCTCGGCGACCGCCGCCGCCGGTGACGACAAGATCTCGATCCCGGACGACATCAAGGACCGGCTCAAGGAGCACGGGATCGACATCGACAAGTGGAAGGACGGCGCCTGGAAGAACTGGGACAAGGACGACTGGCTGCGCGAGGCCGAGGACTTCGTCAACCCGATCATCGAGGACCTGTGGGACCCGGACCGGATGCGTGAGGCCGAGGAGCCGGACAAGGGTGTCGACGACAGTGACCTCTCCGGTGACCAGGGTGTGACCGACCCGACGCCGGCTCCGGTGGACGCGCAGGCCGTGCCGGCCACGTACCACGACAGTGCGCCGACGGCCGGGAAGGTGTTCTTCGACTCCCCCGAGGGCACGATGGTGTGTTCGGCGACGGTCGTTGCGGACCCGGCCAACCCCGGTAAGTCCAACCTGGTGTGGACGGCGGGCCACTGTGTGCACGCCGGCAAGGACGGCGGCTGGTACCGGAACATCGCGTTCGTGCCGTCGTACAACAACGACGCCATGGAGACGGCGGAGTTGGAGAGCGCCACCCGGGAGGAGATCGCGCCGTACGGGGTCTGGTGGGGTGACTGGGTGCAGACCTCGGACCAGTGGATCGAGCAGGGTGGTGCGACCGGCGGGGACGGCGCCAGTTATGACTTCGCCGTCATTCATGTGACGCCGGAGGAGGGTGGCGAGGGCAAGTCGCTGGAGGAGATGGTCGGTTCGGCGTTGCCGGTGGACTTCAACGCGCCGGCCGTGCCGGAGGTGGACAGCATGACCGCGACGGGTTACCCGGCGGCGCCGCCGTTCGACGGGCAGAAGCTGTACCAGTGCCAGGACAGGCCGGGACGGCTGTCGCTGAACAAGGCGGACCCCACGATGTACCGCATCGGCTGCACGATGACCGGTGGTTCGTCGGGCGGTGGCTGGGTCGCCACGGGCTCGGACGGCAAGCCCACGCTCGTCTCCAACACCTCCATCGGGCCGGTGGAGTCGGGCTGGCTGGCCGGGCCGCGGCTCGGTGAGGAGGCCAAGGGTGTGTTCGACGAGGTCAGCGGGAAGTTCGCCGGCCAGTGAGACCTGCGGCGGTGAGGGCGGGAAACCTTCACGGTCTCACCGCCGTTCGCCCTCAACTCCCCGAGCATAGTGGGGTCTCGCGTGCCAGGGGCACTCATGAATCAGTCAGAGCAGTTCTACGGGGGTCACCGCACCATGCGTTCCACACGTACCCGCCTCGCCGCCACCGCGCTTCTCGCGGCCGTGGCGCTGACCGCGACCGCGTGCAGCGGTTCCGGCGACGACGAGGCGAGTGACAAGTCCAGCGCCTCTCAGGCCGCCGATCAGGGCAAGGCCGAGGTTCCCCAGAGCATCGCCGACAAGCTGAAGGAACACGGCATCGACGTCGACGCCTGGGCCGACGGCGGCTGGCAGGACTGGGACAAGGACAAGTGGCTGAGTGAGGCCAAGGACTTCGTCAACCCGGTGATCGAGGGCCTGTGGAAGCCGGACCGGATGCAGTCCGCAAAGGAGGCCGACAAGACGGTCTCCACGAAGGACGCCTCGGCCGACCAGGGCGTCAGCGACCCGGAGCCGGCGCCCGTGGAGGCGAAGGCCGAGAAGACGCCGTACCACGAGAACGCCGCTCCGGTCGGCAAGGTCTTCTTCGACTCCCCCGACGGTCCCGCGGTCTGTTCCGGCACGGTGGTCAAGGACGTCAACCACCCGGGCAAGTCCAACCTGGTGTGGACGGCCGGCCACTGTGTGCACGCGGGTGGTGAAGGCGGCTGGTACCGCAATATCGTCTTCGTTCCGGCCTACAACGACCTGGGCAAGTCTGAGGCGCAGTTGGGCAACGCGAACGCCACCGAAATCGCCCCCCACGGCAACTGGTGGGCGGACTGGGCCTCCACCTCGAACGAGTGGATCCAGGGCGGCTCGTCGACCGGCGGCGCGGGTGCGGCGTACGACTACGCCGTACTGCATGTGAAGCCGGAGCAGGGCGCGAAGTCGCTTGAGGAGACTGTCGGTGCCGCGCTGGACGTGGACTTCTCGGCCCCCTCCGCGACCGAGTCCGGCACGATGGGCGCCTGGGGCTACCCGGCGGCGCCGCCGTACAACGGTCTGAAGATGTTCAAGTGCCTCGACCAGCCGGGCCGCTTCTCGCTCAGCCCGACGCTGCCGACGATGTACCGGATCGGCTGCACGATGACCGGCGGCTCCTCCGGTGGCGGCTGGTTCCGGGTGGTGGACGGTGAGACCAAGCTGGTGTCGAACACCTCCATCGGCCCCGAGGACAACACCTGGCTGGCCGGGCCGCAGCTCGGTGCGAACGCCGAGGCGCTGTACGAGAACATGAGCAAGACCTACGGCGGTCAGTGACGACGTCGGCATGACGAAGGCCCGCCTCCGCAAGGGGGGGCGGGCCTTCGTCGCGCGTACCGCTTACACCGCGGGAGCGGGGACGTACGGCGCGAGATCCGCCGCCAGTTCCTCGTGCACCCGCACCTTGAGCAGGGTGCCCTCCGGGGTGTGCTCCTCGGAGATCACCTCGCCCTCGTCGTGCGCGCGGGCGACCAGCTTGCCGAGCGTGTACGGCACGAGCGCCTCGATCTCGACCGAGGGCCGGGGCAGCTCGTTGTCGATCAGCGCGAGCAGCTCGGTGATGCCCCGGCCGGTGCGGGCCGAGACCGCGATGGAGCGCTTCTCGATCCGCAGCAGCCGCTGGAGCGTCAGTGGGTCGGCCGCGTCGGCCTTGTTGATCACGACAATCTCGGGTACGTCGGTGGCGCCGACGTCCCTGATCACCTCGCGTACGGCGGCCAGTTGCTCCTCCGGGTTCGGGTGCGAACCGTCGACCACGTGCAGGATCAGGTCGGACTCGCCGACCTCCTCCATCGTGGAGCGGAACGCCTCGACCAGGTGGTGCGGCAGGTGCCGGACGAAGCCGACGGTGTCGGCCAGCGTGTACAGCCGGCCGCTCGGGGTCTCGGCCCGGCGGACGGTCGGGTCCAGGGTCGCGAACAGGGCGTTCTCGACCAGGACGCCCGCGCCCGTGAGGCGGTTGAGCAGGGAGGACTTACCGGCGTTGGTGTAGCCGGCGATGGCGACCGAGGGCACCTTGTGGCGCTTGCGCTCCTGGCGCTTGATCTCGCGGCCGGTCTTCATGTCCGCGATCTCCCGGCGCATCTTCGCCATCTTCTCGCGGATCCGGCGCCGGTCCGTCTCGATCTTGGTCTCACCGGGACCACGGGTGGCGAGGCCGCCGCCCTTGCCGCCGCCCATCTGACGGGACAGCGACTGACCCCAGCCGCGCAGCCTCGGCAGCATGTACTGCATCTGCGCGAGCGCGACCTGCGCCTTGCCCTCTCGGGACTTGGCGTGCTGGGCGAAGATGTCGAGGATCAGGGCCGTGCGGTCGATGACCTTGACCTTGACGACGTCTTCGAGGTGGATGAGCTGGCCCGGGCTGAGCTCACCGTCGCAGATGACGGTGTCCGCGCCGGTTTCGAGGACGATGTCGCGCAGCTCCTCGGCCTTGCCGGAACCGATGTAGGTGGCGGCGTCGGGCTTGTCGCGGCGCTGGATGACACCGTCGAGCACGAGCGCGCCCGCGGTCTCCGCGAGGGCGGCGAGCTCCGCGAGGGAGTTCTCGGCGTCCTGTACGGTCCCCGTGGTCCAGACGCCGACGAGCACGACACGCTCCAGACGGAGCTGGCGGTACTCGACCTCGGTGACGTCCTCAAGCTCGGTGGACAGGCCCGCCACGCGGCGCAGAGCCGCGCGCTCGGAGCGGTCGAACTGGTCGCCGTCCCGCTCTCCGTCGATCTCGTGGCTCCAGGCGACGTCCTCTTCCATCAGGGCATCGGCCCGAAGACCCTCGGGGTAGGTGTACGCGAAGCGCTGCGTGTCCTGGGAAGGGGAAGAAGAGGAGGTCATTGGGTCCTTACGTCGTTGAGGATTCCTGTACGGCGGTCATTGTGCACAACGTACGAGTGCCCCGGGAGATTCCCGCGGAACCGCTGACGGTTCCCGGCCCCGTACCGACGCCGACCTGAAGATGGTCGCACGGGACGGGGCGTCTCGTCATCGCCTTATTTCGCGGCCGGGGCTTTCACGGGAGCGGCCGGCTTCCATTCCGGGTGGCCGGGCATGGGCGGGGTCTTCTCCCCGTACAGCCAGGGCTGGAGGAAGCCGCTCAGGTCGCGTCCAGCGATCTCCGACGCGAGTGCGACGAAGTCGTCGGTGCCGGCGACCCCGTCCTGGTGGTGGGTGACCCAGGCGCGTTCCAGGCGTTCGAAGGCCGGGTGGCCGATCTCCTGGCGGAGGGCGTAGAGGACGAGGGCGGCGCCGTCGTAGACGTTGGGGCGGAAGATGCTGATCTTCTGGCCGGGGTTCGGTGCCTTGGGCGCGGCCGGTGGGCCGCCGGCGGCGCGCCAGCGGTCGGAGGCGCTGTACGCGGCCTTCATCCGCGCCGCCAGCGGGCGGTCGGCCTTCTCCTCGGCGTACAGGGCCTCGTACCAGGTGGCATGCCCTTCGTTGAGCCACAGGTCGGACCAGGTGCGGGGGCTGACGCTGTCGCCGAACCACTGGTGGGCCAGCTCGTGGACCATGATCGATTCGACATACCAGGCGGGGTAGGCGGGCTCGGTGAACAGGGCCTTCTCGAAGAGGGAGAGGGTCTGTGTCTCCAGTTCGTAGCCGGTGTCCACGTCCGCCATGAGCACGCCGTACGTCTCGAAGGGGTAGCGGCCGACCTTGCCCTCCATCCAGGAGATCTGGTCCGGCGTCTTCTTCAGCCACGGTTCCAGGCGCTCGCGGTCCTTGGTGGGCACCACGTCGCGGACGGGCAGGCTGTGCGGGCCGGTGCGGCGCAGGACGGTGGAGCGGCCGATGGAGACCTGGGTGAGCTCGGTGGCCATGGGGTGCTGGGTGCGGTACGTCCAGGTCGTCGCCGCGCGTGAGCGGTCCACGTCGGTGGGCAGGCCGTTGGCGACCGCCGTGTAGCCGTTCGGCGCGGTCACCCTGATGGTGAACATCGCCTTGTCGGAGGGGTGGTCGTTGCCGGGGAACACCAGGTGCGCGGCGTCGGCCTGGTTGGCCATCGCCAGTCCGTCCGCAGTGCGGACCCAGCCGCCGTCGCGGTCCTTGGCCGGCCTGGGGTCGCTGGTGTGCCGCACGGTGATCCGCATCCAGCTGCCGGTGGGCAGTGGCTCGTCCGGGGTGACCACGAGGTCCTGGCCCGCGGTGGTGAAGGCGGCCGGTTCGCCGCCCAGCTCCACGGACTCGATGTCGCCGTGGGCGAAGTCGAGGTTCACACTGTCGAGGGTGGTCGTGGTCCACGCGTTGATGGTGGTGACCGACTGGAGGGGCTCGCTGTTGGTGCCGGGATAGCTGAAGGAGAGGTCGTACGACGCCACGTCGTAGCCGGGGTTACCGAGATGGGGGAAGAGACGGTCGCCGATGCCGAGGGGTTCGGCGGGGGCGCCGGCGGCGAGGAGGCAGACGGTGACGGCCGAGGCGAGGAGGGCGGTGGCCTTGCGGGGGATGTGCGGCATGGACCACCGCTACCAGCGGGCGCGCGCGGGAAGGCGGCGACGCGCGATCGGCCCACCCGAACGGGTTCCTCGCGGGTCGGGTACAGCGGCGCCCTACGACACCCCGAGCTGCGTCTGCGTCCGGCTCACGTCGTACACCCCCGCCACATTCCGCATCGCCCGCATCAGCGCGGGAAGGTGTGCGGCGTCCGGGAGTTGGACCGTGTACATGTGGCGGACCCTCTGCTGCGTGGGGGGTTCCACCGTGGCCGAGACGATCTCCGCGCCCTCCTGGGCCATCGCTTCCGTCAGGTCGGCCAAGAGGTGGGGGCGGACGAACGATTCGGCTACCAGGGTCACCCGGACCTCCGTCGTGTCGCCCCAGCGCACCCCGATCTCCGCGCGGCCCGTGCCCTTCATGCGGTTCACCGCCGCGCATTCGACCCGGTGGACGGTCACCGCTCCCCCGCGTACCGCGAACCCCGTGATCTCGTCAGGCGGTACCGGGGTGCAGCAGCCGGCCAGTCGTACCGTCGCGCCCGGCTGGTCGGCCACGACGTTCGCCGCGGGGCGGGCCGTCGGGGAGCCGTCCGTGGACAGGGCCTCCGTGGTGGGGCGGGGGGCCGTCGCCCCGGCGTCGGCGCGGTCCTCCTCGTCCTCGTGCGAGGGGTGGGAGGCCAGCCAGCGCTGGATGGCGATGCGGGCGGCGGGGGTGTGGGCATGCTCCAGCCACTCCCTGGAGGGCTCGGAGGCGGGGTCCTGGCCCATGAGGAGCTGGACGGTGTCGCCGTCCCTCAGCACCGTGCTCAGGGTCGCCAGGCGGCCGTTCACGCGGGCGCCGATGCACGCGTGCGCATCCTCGCCGTACTGCGCGTAGGCCGCGTCCACGCAGGTCGCGCCCTCGGGCAGGCCGAGGGTACCGCCGTCGGGGCGGAAGACGGTGATCTCGCGGTCCTGGGCGAGGTCCTCGCGGAGGGTGGACCAGAAGGTGTCGGTGTCGGGGGCCGCTTCCTGCCAGTCGAGGAGGCGGGAGAGCCAGCCCGGGCGGGTCGGATCCGCGCGCTCACCGTCGACGGGCTCGTCGGAGGAGGGGGCGTAGGGATTGCCGAGCGCGATCACCCCGGCCTCCGCCACCTTGTGCATCTGGTGGGTGCGGATGAGGACCTCGACGACCTGGCCGTCCTCCCGCGCCACCGCCGTGTGCAGGGACTGGTACAGGTTGAACTTCGGTACGGCGATGAAGTCCTTGAACTCCGAGACCACCGGCGTCATACAGGTGTGCAGTTCGCCCAGGACGCCGTAACAGTCCGCGTCCTCGCCCACCAGCACCAGCAGCCGCCCGAAGTCGGCGCCGCGCAGCCGGCCGCGTTTGCGGGCCACCCGGTGCACGGAGACGAAGTGCCGTGGCCGGATGAGGACTTCGGCGTGGATGTCGGAGTCCTTGAGGACCGTGCGCATCTCGTCGGCGACCTCGGCGAGCGGATCGTCCGCGCGGGAGGCGTTGTCGACGATCAACTCCCGTGTGTGTTCGTACTCCTCGGGATGCAGGATCGCGAAGACCAGGTCCTCCAGCTCGGTCTTGAGCGCCTGCACGCCGAGCCGTTCGGCGAGCGGGATGAGGACGTCCCGGGTCACCTTGGCGATCCGGGCCTGTTTCTCGGGGCGCATCACACCGAGGGTGCGCATGTTGTGCAGCCGGTCGGCGAGTTTGATCGACATCACGCGGACATCGTTGCCGGTGGCGACGAGCATCTTGCGGAAGGTCTCCGGCTCCGCGGCGGCGCCGTAGTCGACCTTCTCCAACTTCGTCACGCCGTCGACGAGATAGCGCACCTCCGCGCCGAACTGCCCGCCGACCTGATCGAGCGTCACCTCGGTGTCCTCGACGGTGTCGTGGAGCAGGGAGGCGGTCAATGTCGTGGTCTCGGCGCCGAGTTCGGCGAGGATGAGGGTCACGGCGAGGGGGTGCGTGATGTACGGCTCGCCGCTCTTGCGCATCTGGCCGCGGTGCGAGGACTCGGCCAGCACATAGGCGCGGCGCAGGGGTTCGAGGTCGGCGTCGGGGTGGTGAGCGCGGTGGGCCTCGGCGACATGGCCGATGGCGTCGGGCAGCCGGTCACGGGCGGCCGGACCGAGCAGCGCGGCCCGGCCCAGGCGCCGCAGGTCGATCCTCGCCCGCCAGCGTGCGGCGGGTCCGGCGGTCACCGGACCTGGCGTCGCGGGGTTCGTGGCCTCCGCACTCATGGGCACCTCCGGCTGCGTGGACCGGCGGACGGGGTGCCCCATGGCGGACACGGCTCAGGGGACTGGCAAAGGTCCCCCGTCCGGGCCGGTGCTTGATGCTACCGAGCCCATCACGCGCGGCTGACCGCCTCTCGCCGAGCGTGAAACGGATCACCCATTCGAGCGAAGGTTCGCAGGTTTACGGTTTCGAACCGCGCGACCTGCGGCCGACCGGGGTTTCGATCCTCGACCGGGCGGCCGGGAAGGAGCGCCCTCGGTGTGCCGGGCGCCCGGCACACCGATACCAAGTCGTTGCCCGGCCTCAGCGGGCGAGCGTCTCCAGCCAGTCGGCGTCGATAATCCCCTCGGCGACGATCACCGCGGGTCCGGTCATCTCGATCTCGCCGTCGGGCCGCTCGGTGATCACCAGGGTGCCGCCGGGCACATCGACGGTGTACGTCGCCGGGGTGCCGGTGAGAGCCGGGTCGGCACCGTCCCGGCGCGCCGTGGCGACGGCGACCGCGCACGCGCCCGTGCCGCAGGAGCGGGTCTCACCGGCGCCGCGCTCGTGCACCCGCAGGGCGACGTGACGGGGGCCCCGGTCGACGACGAACTCGACGTTCACCCCGTCCGGGTAGGCCGACGCCGGGCTGAACGGCGGCGGGGAGTACAGGTCGCCGGCGTGCGCGAGGTCCTCCACGAAGGCGACGGCGTGCGGGTTGCCCATGTTCACATTGCGCGCGGGCCAGCTGCGCTCGCCGACGCTCACGGTAACGGTCCCCTCGGGGAGCAGCGCCTTGCCCATGCCGACGGTGACGTCCCCATCCTTGGCGAGGTGCACGCGCTTCACGCCCCCGCGCGTGGCGACCGCGAGGTCTCCCTCGGTGACGTGTCCGGCGCGCTGGAGGTAGCGGGCGAAGACGCGGACGCCGTTGCCGCACATCTCGGCGATCGAACCGTCGCCGTTGCGGTAGTCCATGAACCACTCGGCCTCGGCCGCCATGTCCTTCGCCTCGGGGTGCGCGGCGGACCGCACGACGTGCAGCAGGCCGTCACCGCCG
Organism: Streptomyces cupreus; assembly: GCF_014257025.1. Taxonomy (GTDB): domain Bacteria; phylum Actinomycetota; class Actinomycetes; order Streptomycetales; family Streptomycetaceae; genus Streptomyces; species Streptomyces cupreus. Next base: position 40,513 of record NZ_JACMSF010000044.1, on the reverse strand, counting down.
ATGCCCGCGCGCCGGTCGCACAGCGCGGCGACGGCGGAGGCGGGCAGGTCGATGGCGTTCTCGGGGTCCGGGACGATCACGAAGTCGTTCTCGGTTCCGTGCCCCTTGAGGAAGGCGATCGAGTTGCTCATTCCTCGATCGTACGGTGCCGCACTGTCAGTGCGTGAAACGGAGCCGTCGGCTCAGCGCAGCCTCGCCACGCGCCACACCGCCAGCACGATCACCGCGGCGACCACCACCACGTACGCCAGCACGACCCGCCAGTCCGGTCTGCGGCCCGAGCCCCGCTGCGGCAGGCCCGGCCAGGTGTAACCCACCCGGCGCGCCGCCATCATGCCCCAGCCCGCCGCGCACGAGCAGATCAGCAGGCCCAGCATGGCGATCACCGCGCCGCTGTCACCGAAGTCGAAGGCCAGCGGGAAGGCGAACATCAGGGAGCCGACCGCGGCCAGGGACACGATGGGGGCGAGCTGCCAGATGCGCAGCTTGCGCTGCGGGCGCAGTTCGACCTCGACCTCGGGGCCGCTCGTGAACATCTCCTCCGGCTCGGGGCCGTCGGCGGTCACGCCACCTTGGGTCTCGTCGGGCCCGTCCGGGCTCAGACGGTCGCCGTCCTGCTCCGGTTCGCCCCGGTCGCTGGTGACGGGTTCGGTACCTTGTGCGGTGTCGCGAGGGCCGGCCTCCATCGCCACGCGCCCTCCCAACTCGGACTCCACTTGGTCGATCGAAGCTCGATGATGGCACGCCGCCGGAGGCCGCGATGACGGCCGGAGCGTCCCGATGCCATGACGTGATCAGGCTGTAACCGGTCGTTCGACCAACGCCAGTGCGAGGTGCGGAAGTTCTGTGAGATCCGCCGCAGCCCCACTCAGCCAGTGCACCCGCGGGTCGCGCCTGAACCATGAATCCTGGCGGCGCGCGAAGCGTTTGGTGGCCCGTACGGTCTCGGCGCGGGCCTCCTCCATGGTGCACTCCCCGGCGAGCGCCGCGAGCACCTGCTGGTAGCCGAGCGCGCGCGAGGCCGTACGCCCCTCCCGCAACCCCTGCGCCTCCAGCGCCCGCACCTCGTCGACGAGCCCCGCGTCCCACATCCGGTCGACGCGGCGGGCGATGCGCTCGTCGAGTTCGGGGCGGGCGACGTCGACGCCGATCTGCACGGTGTCGTAGACCGAGTCGTGCCCCGGGAGGTTGGCGGTGAAGGGCTGGCCGGTGATCTCGATCACCTCAAGGGCGCGGACGATACGGCGGCCGTTGCTGGGCAGGATCGCCTGCGCGGCGCCCGGGTCCGCGGCGGCCAGACGGGCGTGCAGCGCGCCCGAGCCACGCAGCGTGAGCTCCTCCTCCAGGCGGGCGCGGACCTCGGGGTCGGTGCCGGGGAACTCCAGGTTGTCGACGGCGGCACGGACGTACAGGCCGGAGCCGCCGACCAGGATCGGCCAGCGTCCCTCGGCGAGCAGCGCGTCGATCCGCTCACGGGCGAGCCGCTGGTACTCGGCGACCGACGCGGTGACGGTGACGTCCCAGATGTCCAGCAGATGGTGCGGTACGCCGGCCCGCTCCTCGGGCGTCAGCTTGGCGGTGCCGATGTCCATCCCTCGGTACAGCTGCATGGAGTCGGCGTTGACGACCTCGCCGCCGAGCTGTCGGGCCAGAAAGACGCCCAGATCGGACTTTCCGGCCGCAGTGGGGCCGACGACGGCGATGACGCGGGGGGCGGAGGGTGCGCTGCTCACCGCCCCAGTCTCGCAAACCTCACAGGGTGGCCTCGAACGAGTTACGTAACGGCGCGGGTCCGACGTCGTTGCCAGTTGCGAGGTTCGCGCCGCCGGTCCCCGAGAGGCGGCGATCCGGGCGACGCAAACGGACGCACCGGACGACGCGGGATTTCGCCCGCACGAGTAACGTATGGAGTTGATATGGGCGTTTTGGCACGGCTTCTTCGGAGGTCGAAGGCGTCGGACGAGGCGTCGGCCCCCGAGGCACAGGCCGGCACGACAGCTGCCGGGTCCGAGGCGGAAGAGGCGGCTCAGGCGGAAGAGGCCACCGAGGCGAAGGGGTCGACGGAGGTCGAGGCCAAGGCTCCGGAGGAGGCGACGGCGACGGAGGCCGTCGACGCCGAGCCGGCCGAGGGCATCGAGATCCCCAGGCAGCAGTCCGCCGACGAGGCGGCCGAGCGAGAGGCCGGCGAGGGCGCCCGCACCTGACGATCCCGCGTGGGAAGGCGAACGATGGGTCTCCTGGACAATTTGAAGGCCAAGCTCGGCCCGGCCAAGGGCAAGGTGTCCGGCCTCGCCCAGCAGCACGGGGGCAAGGTCCAGCACGGTCTGGACAAGGCAGCCAAGGTCGTCGACAAGAAGACCAAGGGCAAGTACCACGAGAAGATCCAGACGGGCACCGGCAAGGCCAAGGACGCCATGGACCGACTCGCGCACAAGGACGAAGGCGGCACGGGCACGGGCGGCGGCACCAACCCGCCGAGCACTCCGCCCGGCACGCCGCCTCCGGCTTCCTGATCAAGGCAACACGGCACGCCGACGGACGGCCGCGGAGCATGGACGCTCCCGGCCGTCCGCCGTCGTGCGGCGGCAGCCCAAGGGCTACGACCAGGTCGCGACCAGATACCCCACGCCGTACGGCGCGCTGTCGTACAGCAGCGCCCCGGACAGCCCGGCGTCCTCCGCGGCACCCGCGAGCACCTGCCAGGGCGCCCGGCCGGACGTCTTCAGCTCGTGCGCCAGCTCGGTGTCCAGCGCCTTGAGCGCGGCCAGGTCCGCCGTGCCCAGCGCCCGCGCGACGGCCGCGTCGAAGGGTTCCGCCCGCTCGTCGAGATAGCCGGGTGCCTTGAGGGTGCGGCAGGCGCTGGCGTCGCCCATCACCAGCATCGCCACACGGTCGGGGCCCGCGGCGATGTCCCTTCCGATTTCAATACACCGCTCGGCGGCCAGAGGTTCCGCCACCGCGAGTCCCTCGATCGGGGCATCGGCCCATCCGACCCGGTCCAACAGCCAGGCCGCCACCGCCAACGAGGTCGGCAGCGCCCGCCCGGCCGCCGCGGCCTTCCCCAGCTGTACGTCGAGATCCACGCCGAAGCCCCGGAAGGAACCCCGCGCCCCCTCGGGGTAAGCCCCGCGCTCCTGCTCCCCGGCGGGCCCGACGACCACCAGCCGATCGGGCCGCGCGGCGGCGAGCACCCCGAGCGCGTCCGCACACGCGGCACGCGCGGCGTCCAGCTCGGGCGCGGCCCCCGAGGCGACCTCGGGCACGAACAGGGGCGGACAGGGACAGACGGCAGCGGCGACAAGCATGATCGGCAGCGTAACCCCGCGCGGCGTCAGCGCGACGTCACCAGGGCGTCAGTCGCAGCCGCAGCCGCTCCCCGTGGCCACCGGCAGGGGCTCCGGAGTGCCGATCTTCGGCAGGCCCAGCATCACGCCCGCCGGCTTCGCCGCCTCGGCCGCGTTGTGCTTCTCCCACGCGTCACCCGCGCGCGTGCGGCGCACGGAGAGGACCTCGCCCTCGGCCAGGAGGTGGTGGGGGGCGGCGTAGGTGATCTCGACCGTGACCACGTCGCCGGGGCGGACCTCCTGGTCCGGCTTGGTGAAGTGGACCAGGCGGTTGTCGGCGGCGCGGCCGGAGAGACGGTGCGTGGCGCCGTCCTTGCGGCCCTCGCCCTCGGCGACCATCAGCTCCACGGTGCGGCCGACCTGCTTCTTGTTCTCCTCCCAGGAGATCTCCTCCTGAAGGGCGACGAGACGCTCGTAGCGCGCCTGGACGACCTCCTTGGGGATCTGGTTCTCCATGGTCGCGGCCGGGGTGCCGGGGCGCTTGGAGTACTGGAAGGTGAACGCCTGCGCGAAGCGGGCCTCGCGGACCACGTGCATCGTCTGCTCGAAGTCCTCCTCGGTCTCGCCGGGGAAGCCCACGATGATGTCGGTGGTGATGGCCGCGTGCGGGATGGCGGCGCGCACCTTCTCGATGATCCCGAGGTAACGCTCCTGCCGGTAAGAACGGCGCATCGCCTTCAGGACCGTGTCCGAACCGGACTGGAGCGGCATGTGCAGCTGCGGCATCACGTTCGGGGTCTCGGCCATGGCGGCGATGACGTCGTCGGTGAAGTCGCGGGGGTGCGGGGAGGTGAAGCGGACGCGCTCCAGGCCCTCGATGTTCCCGCAGGCCCGCAGCAGCTTGCTGAAGGCTTCGCGGTCGCCGATGTCGGAGCCGTACGCGTTGACGTTCTGGCCGAGCAGCGTGATCTCGGAGACGCCCTCGGCGACCAGGGCCTCGGCCTCGGCGAGGATGTCGCCGGGGCGGCGGTCCTTCTCCTTGCCGCGCAGGGCCGGGACGATGCAGAAGGTGCAGGTGTTGTTGCAGCCGACGGAGATCGACACCCAGGCCGCGTACGCGCTCTCGCGCCGGGTCGGCAGGGTCGACGGGAATGCCTCCAGCGACTCGGCGATCTCGACCTGGGCCTCCTCCTGCACGCGGGCGCGCTCCAGCAGGACGGGCAGCTTGCCGATGTTGTGCGTGCCGAAGACGACGTCCACCCAGGGCGCCTTCTTCACGATGGTGTCGCGGTCCTTCTGCGCCAGACAGCCGCCGACCGCGATCTGCATACCGGGCCGCGAGGCCTTCTTCGGGGCGAGGCGCCCGAGGTTGCCGTAGAGCCGGTTGTCGGCGTTCTCGCGGACGGCGCAGGTGTTGAAGACGACGACGTCGGCGTCGCCGTCGGCACCCTCGGGGGCCCGGACGTAGCCGGCCTCTTCCAGCAGCCCGGACAATCGCTCGGAGTCGTGGACGTTCATCTGGCACCCGTAGGTGCGCACCTCATACGTTCGCTTGACGTCCACGGCGTGGCTCCGGTCGATGCTGCTCATGCCATAAGGGTAAGGGCGCGCCGGGAGCACCCCTCCCGGCCGCCCTCACGCGCGCGTGCTGATCACTTGCGGCAGTACAGCGCGTCCGGCGTCCGCCCCGACCCCACCCGGCCCGTGTACGCGATCCCGGCGGCGTACTCGTCGTCGGCGCACTGCCCCTTGTAGTGGCCGTACGCGAAGTCCCCGCCCTTGGGCGCCGGCCCTCGGTTGTCGCCCCGGTCGAACCAGACCGGACGGCCGCTCGTGCCGCCGACCGAGCCGGCCGTGCACAGCGCGGCGGAGACCGCCGAGCCGCGGACGCTGTACCCGGTGAGCACGGATCCGTCCGGGCACTGGAGTTTCGTGTAGCCGGACGCCCAGTCCTGTCGGACGTGCCGCTCGTCGACGACCACCTCGTAGGCACCCGAGCCCGCCGAGAAGCCCGCGTCCGAGCAGAGCCCGCGGTTCCCGGTGTGGCTGAGGCCCAGCAGGCGCTGTCCGTCCGGGCAGACGGCCTTGCGTGCGCCGGGGTTCCAGTCGGGCTGCGCGCGCATGCGCCGGGAGGCGATGAAGTCGCCGTCGTCGGGGCTGAGCATGGACCAGTCGGCCACGGCCGCCACCGGCCCGGTCCGGCCCTGCGCCCCGATCAGCCGGGTCCAGGCGGCGGCCCGCCAGTCGTCACCGTCGTAGAGGCCCATCCGGTTGCCCGCCGCGTCCCAGTGCAGCAGCGCCCAGCCGTTGCCCTTGCGGTCCTCGTGCCAGCCGACGAGCGGCCAGTACGCGAAGTCGGCGTCGGTGCGGATGAGGTGGTCGACGAAGTTCTCGAACCAGGCCCGCTGCTTGGCGCCGGTCTCCTCGCGGCCCCCGACGCCGAACTCGCTGATCCAGACAGGGGCGGTGTAGTGCCGGTCCGGTTCGGAGCTGACGTAGAAGGCCTGGCGGTTCAGGACGTCGATCAGCTCGCTCGGGCTCAGGTCCCGGTAGCGCGGGTCGGTGGTCTCGCCGGTGCCGGTCGCGCCGCTGTGGTTCGGGCCCGTGTAGTCGTAGAAGTGGGCCGAGTACACGAGCTTGCCCGAGTCGACGAGGGTGTGCGAGAGGTGGCGTACCGGCTCCAGGGTTGGGCGTTCATGGGCGAAGCCGTCGACCGGGATGCCGGTCCAGTTGATGCCCTCGACGATGATCAGAAGGTTCGGATTGGCCTCCAGCAGCAGCCGGTCCGCGACCCTCTGCGAGGCCGCGAACCAGTCGTGGTCGTCGCCCAGGCCCCAGTTGGGGTCGTCCCAGACGTTGCGGCGGACCTCGTTGTAGAGGTCGGCGCCGACGACCCGCGTGTTGTCCTGGTAGCGGCGGGCCATGAACAGCCAGTCGTTCTCCCAGGTCTGGGTGGACTGGCTGGTGTTCCAGCGCTCGTTGCCGTCGACTCCGCAGCACCAGCGGGTCGTGTTGGTGTGGTTGTTGAGGATGACGGCGAGTCCGGCGGAGGTGAGGTCGCGGACCACGACGTCGTAGACCTGGAGCGGTGTCTTTCCGCGCAGGGAGGGGTTGGCCGCGACGGCGTCGTCCGTGACCGGGCGGGTGTCGTGGATCATCTCGTTGGAGAAGGGCAGCCGGATGCTGTTGATCCCGATCTCCCGGAAACCGGCGATGATCTCGGCCATGGGGGCGCGGTCCAGGCCGAGTGGGATGCGCCCGGAGTTCTCGCCCGCGTGATGGTTGGCGTCCTCGTCGGCGCTGCCCGAGCCGTTCCAGGTGCCGCTGGCGCCGTGCCAGTTGCCCGAGCGCAGCTTGAAGCGTTCGCCGTCCGCGTCGACGATCCAGCGGCCCCGGGTGCTGAGCGGGCCCGTCCAGTCGTCCGGCGCCGCCTGGGCGGGAGCGGAGGTGAGGGGCAGGAGGAGGACGGCGACCAGGGCCGCCCTGAGGAAGCTCGTCAGACTTGTCATGGCGGCGTCATAATGACGCCGTATCCCCGCTTAGTCCATACCTGCGTCTCAGGGCTCGATGAGGCCCGCCCGTATCGCGTACCGCGTCAGCTCCAGCCGGTCCCGCACGCCCAGCTTCTGGAGCAGATTGGCCCGATGCCGCTCGACCGTCTTCGCGCTGATGAAGAGCAGCTCACCGATCTCCTTCGAGGTGTGCCCCTCGGCGACCAGCTTGAGTATCTCCTCCTCGCGCTCGGTCACGGGCCGCTCCGGCAGCCGGTCACCGCCTTGCAGCCGCTCCAAGTATGAGCGGACCAGGGCCCGTTCGGCCCCGGGGTAGATGAACGGCTCATCGCGTACGGCCGCCCGGCAGGCCTCGACCAGATCGCGGTCGGCGACGGACTTGAGGACGTGACCGCCCGCGCCCGCCTTCAGCGCCTCGAAGAAGTACTGCTCGTTGTCGTACCTGGTCAGGATCAGGATCCGCAGGTCCGGGAGGCGCCGGGAGAGTTCCCTGGCCGCCTGGAGGCCGGTCGTCCGCGGCATGGCGATGTCCAGCACCGCCAGATCGACCTCGCGGGACCGGGCCAGCGCGACCGCCTCGGCCCCGTCGGCAGCCTCGGCGACGACCTCCAGATCCGGCTCACCGTCCAGGATGAGCCGTACGCCCCGGCGCACGAGGGTGTGATCGTCGGCGAGGAGCACCCGGATCGGCGCGGGCATCAACGACCACCCACCCGCAGCCGTGTCTCCGTCCCCCGCCCGGGCCCCGGCCCCACGGACAACTCCGCCCCCACCAGCAGCGCCCGCTCCCGCATCCCCCGGATGCCGGCACCCTCGGGAACGTCGCCGAGCCCCTGGCCGTTGTCACGTGCGACCAGTTCGACGCCGTCGGCGAAGGGCCTGAGCATGATCTCCGCGCGGTCGGCACCCGCGTGGCGGGCGGTGTTGGTCAGGCCCTCCTGGGCGACCCGGTAGAGCACGAGTTCCGACTCCTCGGTGAGCGGGGGCAGTTCGGCGGGGATGTGGTGGCGTACGGTCAGGCCGTGCGTGGTGAACTCGACGGCGAGTGAGCGCAGGGCGCTGGCCAGACCGAGCTCCTCCAGGACGCCGGGGCGCAGTCGGCGGGCGATACGCCGGATCTCGTCGAGGCCGGCCCCGGTGGCCTCCTGCGCCTGGCCCACCTCCTCGCGCAGTTCCTCGGGCGCCCGGTCGGCGACCCGCTTGAGCTGGAGCAGTACGGCGGTCAGCGTCTGTCCGACCTCGTCGTGCAGCTCCCGCGCGATCCGCCGGCGCTCGCGCTCCTGCGCGGACAGGGCACGAGCGGCCCCGGCGGCCCGCTCGCTCTGCAACCGGTCGAGCATCGTGTTGTACGTCCTGATCAGCTCGGCCGCCTCCGCCGGTCCCGCGACCATCGCGCGGGCCCCGGGGCGCAGCAGGTCGGCGGCGGCCATGGCCCGGCCCAGCCGGTGCAGGGGGGCGAGCCCCAGCCGCAGCACGACGGCGTTGCCGATCAGCAGCAGGGCGAGGCCCGCGACGACCACCAGCGCCTCGGCGGGCAGCACCGGCGTCGAGACGGTGACCGGGCCCAGCAGCAGGGCCGCGGCCACGACCAGGCCTGTGGCGTTGAGCGAGAAGATCCGACAGAACAGGGACACGGGCGCGCTGCGACTCCTTCCGGCTCTCCCTGGCACGGCCGTCGCCAGGTTCGCCGCCCGAGTCCGGTCGCGTATATCCGTGTCAGCACCCATATCGCCACCGTACGGGTGGCTGGCAGCATGCCGACCGGGCCATCACGATCACGAAGAGCAAGGGGAAGAAACGTGTCTGTGCCACGCCTCAGGGCGACGCCGCTGCCCGGCATCGGGGTCCAGTACGACCTCGTGACCCGGGAACACCGCCATCTGTCCGTGGTGGCACACCGCGACGGCGGCCGCACGGTGAATGTGTACCGGACCGACGATCCCGACTCGTGCCTGCAGTCCCTGCGGCTGACCGGCCCCGAGGCGGACTCGCTGATCGACGCGCTGAAGCCGTCCCACCACAGCGCGAGCCTGCTCTACACCACCGACCTGGGCCTGGTCGCCGAGCGGATCGAGGTGGCCGCGGCCTCGCGCTGGAACGGACGGCTGCTGGGCGACACCCGGATGCGCACCGAGACGGGAGCCTCCGTGGTGGCGGTGCTGCGACGGGCCGAGGCCATCCCCTCCCCCGCGCCGGACTTCCGGCTGATGGGCGGTGACACCCTGATCGTCATCGGCACCCGCGAGGGCGTGGACGCCGCCGCCTCGATACTCGGGCGGGAGTGAACCGGTGCATTCCGGCATCCTGCTGATCGAGTTCGGTTCGATCATCCTCGGCCTGGGTCTGCTCGGCCGGGCCGCCGCCCGCTTCCGGCTCTCCCCGATCCCGCTGTACCTGCTCGCCGGGCTGGCCTTCGGCGAGGGCGGGCTGCTGCCGCTCGGGGCGAGCGAGGGATTCATCGCGGCGGGCGCGGAGATCGGCGTCATCCTCCTGCTGCTGATGCTGGGCCTTGAGTACACGGCCGGCGATCTCGTCACGAACCTCAAGGCCCACTACCCCGCGGGACTCGTCGACGGCGCGCTCAACGCGCTCCCGGGCGCGGCGGCGGCGCTGCTGCTGGGCTGGGGCCCGGTGGCGGCCGTGGTCCTGGCCGGCGTCACCTGGATCTCCTCCTCCGGCGTCATCGCGAAGGTGCTGGGCGACCTGGGCCGGGTGGGCAACCGCGAGACCCCGGTCATCCTCAGCGTCCTGGTCCTGGAGGACCTGGCGATGGCGGTGTACCTGCCCATCGTCACGGCCCTGGTCGCCGGGGCGGGCCTGCTGGCGGGCGGCGTCACGCTGGGCATCGCGCTGGGCGCGGCGGGCCTCGTCCTCTTCGTCGCGGTCCGCTACGGCCGTGTGATCTCCCGTTTCGTCTCCAGTGACGACCCGGAGAAGCTGCTGCTGGTGGTGCTGGGCCTGACCATCCTGGTCGCGGGCGTCGCCCAGCAGCTCCAGGTGTCCGCGGCGGTGGGCGCCTTCCTGGTGGGCATCGCCCTGTCCGGGGAGGTCGCGGAGGGCGCGCACACCCTGCTCAGCCCCCTGCGGGACCTGTTCGCCGCGGTGTTCTTCGTCTTCTTCGGCCTGCACACGAACCCGGCGAGCATCGCTCCGGTCCTGCTGCCCGCGCTGGCGCTGGCGCTGGTGACTGCGGCGACGAAGATCGCGACCGGCTACTGGGCCGCGCGGCGGGCGGGCATCTCCGTGAAGGGCCGCTGGCGCGCGGGCGGCGCCCTGGTGGCTCGCGGCGAGTTCTCGATCGTCATCGCGGGCCTGGCGGTGAGCGCGGGAATCGAACCGTCCCTGGGCCCCCTGGCCACGGCCTACGTCCTGATCCTGGTCATCGTCGGCCCGCTGACGGCCCGCTTCACGGAGCCGGTGGCGATGTGGTGGGTGGGACGGCGGACCGCGGCGCGGAAGCCGGAGGAATCGCGGCAGTACGAGGAATCGGAGGCCCCGGTGGCCGACCGGTAGGGGTGCCGGACCGGCGGGCGAGAGGCGCCGCCCCTGGTCAGGGGACCGAGGACCCTGGCAGTATCGCCCGCATGCCCACGCTGTTCCCCCCTGTCGGCAGGCGCCGGGCCCTCCAGGGCGCGGTCGCCGGCTTCGTCGCGCTCGGGCTGCTGCTGTGGTGGCTGCTGCCCCTGGGCGAGGAGCCGCCGAGCGGGACGATCACGTTCAGCACGGGAACCCGGGCCGGGGTGTACTACGAGTACGGCGAGCGGCTCCAGAAGGAGCTCGCCAAGGACATGCCGGGCCTGAAGGTCGAGCTGGTGACCAGTGCCGGGTCACAGGAGAACGTGCAAAGCGTGGCGACCGGGGAGGCCGACGTCGCCATCGCCGCGGCGGACGCAGTGGCCACGTACGAGACCGACGGCGGCACCGGCGCGGACCGGCTGCGTGGGGTGGCGCGGCTGTACGACGACTATGTGCAGCTCGTCGTCCCGCCGGACTCCGACATCGAGTCCGTCGCGGATCTGCGGGGCAAGCGGGTGGCCATAGGGCTGCCGAACTCGGGTGTGCGGCTCATCGCCAACCGCGTGCTGGAGGCGGCCGGAATCGACCCGGAGAAGGACATCACACCCCGGTCGGACGGCATCGACACCGGTCCGAAGCGGCTGGGGTCCGAGCTGGACGCGTTCTTCTGGTCCGGCGGTCTGCCCACGCGCGGGCTTCGGGAGCTGGCCGAGACCTCCGCCTTCCGGTTCGTGCCCATCGACTCCGCCCTGGTCGCCCGGGTGCACGCCCAGGGCGGCGCCACCCGGTACTACCGGGCCACCAACATGCCGGAATCGGCCTACAAGACCATCCAGAACGGCTCCACGGTCGCGACGATGGCCGTCTCCAACCTCCTCGTGACCCGCAAGGACCTGGACCCCCGGCTCACCGAGTGGCTGACCCGGACCGTGCTCGACAGCCGTGACGGCATCGGCGCGCACGTCCACTCCGCCCAGCTGGTCGACGTACGCACCGCGATCTACACCGACCCGCTCCCGCTGCACGAGGGCGCCCGGCGCTACTACCGCTCGGTCAAGCCCTAGGTCTCGCTCCTCGGCACCCGCACCGTCACCTTCAGACCGTGCGGCTCGTGATGGTCGTACGCGATCGTCCCGCCGCCCGCCGAGAGCAGGGCCCGGGAGATGGACAGGCCCAGGCCCGAGCCCTTGACGTTCTGATGGCGGCCGCTGCGCCAGAAGCGGTCGCCGACGCGGGCGAGCTCCTCGTCGGTGAGGCCGGGCCCGTGGTCGGCGACGACGACGGTCGCGGTGCTGCCGTTGGACGCGACCGCCACCTCGACCCGCTCGCCCTCCGGCGTGAACTTCACGGCGTTGTCGATCACCGCGTCCAGCGCGGACGACAGCGCCACCGGGTCGACCCAGGCGGTGGTGGCCGGACAGTCCCCGGTCAGCTCGACCCCCTTCGCCTCGGCCGTCGGCGACCAGGCGGCGACCCGCTCGGCGGTCAGCGCGCCGATGTCGGTGAGCCGCAGGTCGGCGGCGGTGTGCTCGGCGAGCGCCAGGTCGAGCAGATCGTCCAGGACCTGGGCGAGACGCTTGCCCTCGGCCTGGACCGAGGCGATCTCCTCATTGCCCTCGGGCAGTTCGAGGGCGAGCAGCTCGATGCGCAGCAGCAGCGCCGAGAGCGGGTTGCGCAGCTGGTGCGAGGCGTCGGCGACGAAGGCGCGCTGCTGCTCCAGCACGTCCTCGACGTTGTCCGCCATCTCGTTGAACGACCGGGCAAGGCGCCGAAGTTCCGGTGGACCGCCGGCCGCCGCGACCCGGGACTTCAGGGCGCCGCTCGCGATGGCGTGGGTGGTGGCGTCCAGGACGCGCACGGGTCGGAGCACCCAGCCGGTCAGCCGCAGCGCGGCACCGACGGCGAGCAGCATCGCGGCGAACTCGCCCGCGGCGATGACCATCCAGCCGTACAGGATCCGCGAGCGCATCTCCCCGGTGGGCGAGTCGGTGACGACGACCGCGACGACATCGCCGTCCCGGACGACCGGCGAGGCAACCACGAGGCGGTTCCGCTGCCAGGGCCACACCTGCTGCGGGTCGTGGCTGCGCCGGCTGAGCAGGGCCTCCTCGAAGGCGTCGCGCACCTCGCCCGCCTCGGGCAGGAACCAGGTCTCCGGCGCGTTGGCCAGCGGGGTGTCGCCCGGCAGGAAGACGCCGGCCCGGATGCCGTAGACGCCGTAGTAGCTCTCCAGCTCCCGGCTCAGGGTGCGGCCCTCGTCGCGCGGGCCCTCGGGGGTGTCCATGACCGAGCGGGCCATGGCCGCGAAGTACGCCGTGTCGTCGATCCGGTCGACGACCACCTTCTGCTGCTGGGCGGCGGCCAGGCTGACGGCGAGCGGCACCCCGAGCGCCAGCAGCACGGCCGCCATCAGGACGATGAGCAGCGGAAGGAGTCGAGTGCGCACCCGTACCCGCTAGGCGGCCGGGGCGACGAGCCGGTAGCCGACGCCGCGCACGGTCTCGATCAGGGCCGGCATCCGCAGCTTGGCCCTGAGGGAGGCCACATGGACCTCCAGGGTGCGTCCGGTCCCCTCCCAGCTGGTCCGCCACACCTCGCTGATGATCTGCTCCCGGCGGAAGACCACCCCGGGCCGCTGGGCGAGCAGGGCGAGGAGATCGAACTCCTTGCGGGTCAGCTGGACGACCGAGCCGTCCACGCTGACCTGCCGGGTGGGCAGTTCGATGTGCACGGGGCCGAGTCGCAGCACGGTGTCGCCGCCGGACGCGGGGTCCTCGTGGACGGTGCGCCGGCTGACGGCGTGGATCCGGGCGAGCAGTTCGCCGGTGTCGTACGGCTTGACCACGTAGTCGTCGGCGCCGAGGTTGAGGCCGTGGATGCGGGAGCGCACGTCGGAGCGGGCGGTCACCATGATCACGGGGGTGCTGGTGCGCTTGCGGATCTTGCCGCAGACCTCGTAGCCGTCCTGGTCGGGCAGGCCCAGGTCGAGCAGGACCACGCCGAAGCCGGGCCCCTCCGGGACCAGCGCCTGGAGTGCCTCCTCGCCGCTGCGGGCGTGGGTGACGTCGAAACCGTGCCGCGCCAGGACCGCGGACAGGGCGGCGGCGACATGGTTGTCGTCCTCGACGAGGAGCAGTCTCATCCCGTCCCCCTCCTGTTCATCGGCCGTACGGGTAGATCAACTAGACATGATTCGGGCACACGCGCGCATGCACCATGGCAGTCACGCTGATGGACGATGACGCCGTCAAGTGGGTTCCGGTTGCGCGCGGGTGGTCGTTACCCACCCGGTACGCGCCCAGGTCGCAAGTGCTACGACACGTGTCTGATTGCTACCGGATCGTGATGCTCAAATTCCCCTCAGGACTGATGACGCAGGTCGGATACGGTTATTACTGTCCTCCGAAACCGAGGAGGACGGAGCCTGAGAGCGATGACCGAAGTATCGGTGGCCAAGGAAGATGTGGCCGCGACCGGCGAGCTGGTCGTCCTGAAGAGTGTCAACAAGCATTTCGGCGCGTTGCACGTGCTCCAGGATATCGACCTGACGATCGCCCGCGGCGAGGTCGTCGTGGTCATCGGGCCCTCCGGGTCCGGGAAGTCCACCCTGTGCCGCGCCATCAACCGCCTGGAGACGATCGACTCGGGGACGATCGTCATCGACGGCAAACCGCTGCCCGCGGAGGGCAAGGAGCTGGCCCGGCTGCGCGCCGATGTCGGCATGGTCTTCCAGTCGTTCAACCTTTTCGCGCACAAGACCGTGCTCGAGAATGTGATGCTGGGCCAGATCAAGGTCCGCAAGACCGACAAGAAGAAGGCCGAGGAGAAGGCCCGCGCCCTGCTGGACCGGGTGGGCGTGGCCAACCAGGCGGACAAGTACCCCGCTCAGCTCTCCGGCGGCCAGCAGCAGCGCGTGGCCATCGCACGCGCCCTGGCGATGGACCCGAAGGTCATGCTCTTCGACGAGCCGACCTCGGCCCTGGACCCGGAAATGATCAACGAGGTGCTGGAGGTCATGCAGCAGCTCGCCCGGGACGGCATGACCATGATCGTCGTCACCCATGAGATGGGTTTCGCTCGTTCGGCCGCCAATCGAGTGGTGTTCATGGCGGACGGGCGGATCGTCGAAGAGGCTGTGCCGGACCAGTTCTTCAGCAACCCGCGCAGCGACCGTGCGAAGGACTTCCTGTCCAAGATCCTGCACCACTGACGACGCATCGACGTACTCGACGGCCCTGCGTCACCCGCATTGACGGCTCGCATCTCTTCACCAGACAAAGGATGTTCACCATGAAGCTCCGCAAGGTCACCGCCGCGGCGGCCGCTGCGCTCGTCCTCTCCCTCACCGCGACCGCCTGTGGTGGCGACGACAACGACAGCGACAGCGCCGACACGGGCTCCGGCGGCGGCGACAAGATCAAGGTCGGCATCAAGTACGACCAGCCCGGTCTGGGCCTGAAGGAGCCGGACGGATCCTTCTCCGGCTTCGACGTGGACGTCGCCACCTACGTGGCGGGCGAGCTCGGCTACGAGCCGGACCAGATCGAGTTCATCGAGACCAAGAGCGCCGACCGCGAGAACGCCCTCGCCCGCGGCGACGTGGACTTCATCGCGGCCACGTACTCGATCACCGACGAGCGCAAGGAGAAGGTCGACTTCGCCGGTCCGTACCTGCTGGCCCACCAGGACCTGCTGGTCAAGTCGGACTCGGACATCACCGAGGCCACGGACCTCAACGGCAAGAAGCTCTGCTCCGTGACCGGCTCCACCTCGGCGCAGAACGTCAAGAACGACTTCGCCCCGAAGGCCCAGCTGAAGCAGGTCAGCACCTACTCGGAGTGCGTTGCCGCACTTCAGAGCGGTGCCGTGGACGCGCTGACGACGGACGACTCGATCCTCGCCGGCTTCGCCGCGCAGGAGCAGTACAAGGGCCAGTTCAAGCTCGCCGGCCTGAAGCTGAGCAACGAGAACTACGGCATCGGCGTCAAGAAGGGTGACACCGAGACCGTGAACAAGATCAACGACGCGCTGGAGAAGATGGTCAGCGAGAAGGCCTGGGAGAAGGCCGTCACGGACAACTTCGGCCCGGCCGACTACAAGAACGAGCCCGCCCCGAAGATCGGGAACATCGTTCAGTAACGCGGATTCCGCGGACGCGCCGCCGCCGTCGGCCTGACCCTCACGGCGGCGGCGCGGCACGTCAGTACGACGGTGGCCCGACACGACCGCCGCGTACACCACGTACGCCACACACCCGGAAGCGCGGGAGATCGTGTTCGACTTTCTTTCTGACTATGACGACCCGAGCCTGCTGGGCGCCTTCTGGGTGACGGTGCAGCTCACCTTCTTCTCTGCCGTAGGTTCCCTGATCTGGGGCACCTTGCTGGCGGCCATGCGGGTCAGCCCGGTTCCTCTGATGCGCGGCTTCGGCACCAGTTATGTGAACATCGTCCGGAACATCCCCCTGACCGTCATCATCGTCTTCACCTCGCTCGGCCTCGCCGACATCTTCGGTATGACGATGGGCGCGCCCGACGACTTCGAGGCCCAGGGCTTCCGCCTGGCGATCCTCGGCCTGGTCGCCTACACCGCCGCCTTCGTCTGTGAGGCGCTGCGCTCCGGCATCAACACCGTGCCGGTCGGACAGGCCGAGGCGGCCCGGGCCATCGGGCTGAGCTTCAGCCAGGTGCTCCGGCTCATCGTCCTGCCGCAGGCGTTCCGCTCGGTCATCGGCCCGCTGGCCAACGTGCTGATCGCGCTGACCAAGAACACGACCGTGGCGGCCACGATCGGTGTCGCGGAAGCGGCCCTGCTGATGAAGGAAATGATCGAGAACGAGGCCCAGACGCTGCTCATCGGCGCGATCTTCGCCTTCGGTTTCGTGGTACTTACCCTGCCCACCGGTCTGTTCCTGGGCTGGCTGAGCAAGCGACTGGCGGTGAAGCGGTGACCTCCGTTCTGTACGACGCCCCCGGCCCCAAGGCCAAGCGGCGCAATCTGCTCTTCTCTGTCGTGTTCTTCGTCCTGCTCGCTCTGCTGGCGTGGTGGATCTGGCAGGTGATGGACGACAAGGGCCAGCTGAGGTGGGCCCTGTGGGAGCCGTTCACCCAGTCCGAGGCCTGGACGACCTATCTGCTGCCCGGTCTTGGCGACACCCTCAAGGCAGCGGCGCTCGCGATGATCATCGCGCTGCCGCTGGGCGCCTTCTTCGGTATCTCCCGTATGTCGGACCACCGCTGGGTGCGGATGCCGGCGGGCGCCGTGGTCGAGTTCTTCCGGGCCATCCCGGTGCTGCTGCTGATGCTGTTCGCCAACGAGTTCTACGCCCGCTACACGGACGTCAGCAGCGCGGACCGGCCCCTCTACGCGGTCGTCACCGGCCTGGTGCTCTACAACGCCTCGGTCCTCGCCGAGATCGTCCGCGCGGGCATCCTCGCGCTGCCCAAGGGGCAGACGGAGGCCGCCCAGGCGATCGGTCTGCGCAAGGGCCAGACGATGACCACCATCCTGCTCCCGCAGGCGGTCACGGCGATGCTCCCGGCCATCGTCAGCCAGTTGGTCGTCATCGTGAAGGACACCGCGCTGGGCGGCGTGATGCTCGGCTTCACCGAGCTGCTGAACGCGCGCGGCACGCTCGCGGCGAACTACGCCAACGTCATCCCGAGCTTCATCGTGGTGGCGGTCATCTTCATCGTCCTGAACTTCATCCTGACCAGCTTCGCCGGCTGGCTGGAGGCCAGGCTGCGGCGCAGCAAGCGCAGCACGGGCGCGGTGCTCGGCGCCGAGGATGTCGACGAGCTCAACGCCGCGGAGATCGGCACCCCCGGGACCGGCAAGGGCGACATCGTCTGACAGGCAGTCAAGTGACCTGAGCGACACGCGAACCATGGCGTGAACAACACGGAGGCAGTGGCATGATCGCCACTGCCTTCCGTCACTTGACGCAAGCACCGGCAATGGGTTGCATACGTTCTGTGATCGTGCACCCTGCTCAAACCTCCTGTTCACACACGTCCCTCGGGGCACCGCCGCGGGCAGGGGGCGCCACGCCGTGGACCCGGTGATCATCGTCGGAGCGGGGCCCGTCGGGCTCACGCTCGCCCTGGCGCTGGCGCGTCAGGAGGTGCCGTCGGTCGTCCTCGACGAGGGGCCCGGCAAGGACGAACCCCGTCTCGCGCGCACCGTCGTGCTGCGCGAGGACACCGCCGCCCTGATGGAGCGGCTGACCGGGCTTCCGGTCGCGCAGGCCGGTTGCCGCTGGGCCGGATGGCGGTCGATGCGGCGCAAGCAGGTGATGCGCGAGGTGTCCTTCGACGACTCGGCGCCCGTGCACATCGCCCAGCACGTCCTGACCGGCGCCCTGCGCGCGGCCCTGGCCGGGGAGCGGCTGGTGAGGATCGCCGTGGACAGCCGCCTGGACGGCATCGAACAGGAGTCCTCCGGCGTCACCGCCCACACCCGGGGCCCCAAGGGCACCTGGTGGCGCGGCAGTTACCTGGCCGGCTGCGACGGCCCCCGCTCCACCGTGCGCAAGCTCCTGGACATCCGCTTCCCCGGCCGTACGGCCGTCGAACGGCACGCGGTCGCCGCGCTGCGCGCCGAACTCCCCCGCCCTGACGAGGCGTTGCTGCACCGGGTGCCGCCATGGCGGACCTCGGGCCCGTCGGCCGGCGAGATCACGGCGCGCCCGCTGCCGGACGGGGCCTGGCGGCTGGACTGGCTGCTCCCGCCGGGCAGCAAGGACCTGGTCACACCCGATCTGCTGGTGGCCCGCGTCCGGGAGACGCTCGCGGGCTGGACGGACGGCTCGACACCGCCGTACGAACTCCTCGACACCGGCGTCCACACCGTGCACCACCGGCTGGCGCGGCGCTGGCGGGCCGGGCGGGTGTTTCTTGCCGGGGACGCGGCGCATCTGCTCGGGGCGCTCGGCACGCACGGGCTCGACGAGGGGCTCCGGGACGCCGACAACCTCGCCTGGAAGCTGGCGCTGGCCTGGCATCACGGGCCGCACGAGGCGCTGCTGGACAGCTACCAGACGGAGCGGCGCGCGGTCGTCGCCGCCCGGCTGCGCGCCGCCGACCAGGCGCTGCCGCTGCTGCGCGGCGGCGGGGGCCTGCGGTCGTACGTCCCCGGCTCGGCCCGGGGCCATGACACGCTGCTCGCGGAGGGCCACTTGGGGCGCGGGGCGCTGGGCGCGCCGGGGGCGTACGCCGACTCGCCGCTCGCGCCCCGGCATCTGGAGGGCGAGGTGTCCGTCGACACGCCCGTGGGCGCGCCGGCCGCCGATGTACGGGTGACCGCGGAGGACGGCTCGTTCGTACGGCTGCGGGACCGGCTCGGCCGAGGGGCGCTGCTGGTGCTGCTGATCGCTCCGGGCACGGGTGTGTGGGACCGCAAGCACTGGGTGACCGCCGGGATCATGCCCAGGCTCGCGGCGGCCGTGACGGCGCTGCCGCATCCGGCGGAGCTGCTGGTCGCCGAGAGCTACCCGGGCGCCCCCGCGCACAGCGTCCTGCTGATCCGGCCCGACGGCCACCTCGTCACGGCGCTCGGCGGGGTGCGTCCCGCCGACCTGTACGCGGCAGCGGAGGCGACGCTGGGCGGTCCGGTGGAGTCGGGGGCGGAGGCGACGACGGCGGGGTCACGCTGAGCGGGCCCACCGTCCATATGTTGATGGTGAGTTGACCGGTCCGCACCGCCATGGTGTACTCCGGATCGTGACCGACACCTGTGTGCACCTGTGGCGGAAGGTCCATGTGGACCTCGTCCGCTACGCGGGCTGCATGTGTACCCGGTCCTGCTGAATTCGCATCTCTCCACTCCTTTCCGGGCGCGGCCGATGTGTCATCGCGCGCTCCTCGCGAACCCTCATCAGGACGGTCGAAGTGTCTGTCTCGCCTTCCCTTTCCTCTTCCGTTTCCACTGCTCCCACGCAGGCGGACCTCCTCGATTTCGTACGGCGCACCGCCGCCGACGCCGAGCTGATCGCCTCGCTCCCGCTCGACCCCGAGGGCCGCACCTGGGTGCGTCTGGAAGGGCCCGCCGGCAGTGAGGCCTGGCTGATCGGCTGGCCGCCGGGCTCGGGCACCGGCTGGCACGACCACGCGGACTCGGTCGGCGCGTTCCTGACGGCGACCGGTGAGCTGAAGGAGAACTCGCTCGCCGCCCGGCTGCCCACGGACGGCTGGAAGACCCTGGAACTCAGCGAGGACGTCGACCGGGAACGCAGGCTGCCGGCCGGCAAGGGCCGCTCCTTCGGCCGCCACCATGTCCACGAGGTCCTCAACGAGTCCCTCGACCGGCACGCGATCTCCGTCCACGCCTACTATCCGCCGCTGCCCCGGATCCGCCGTTACAGCCGCAGCGGGCCGATCCTGCGTCTGGAGCAGGTGGAGCGGCCGGAGGACTGGCAGTGAGCGGCCTCGGTGAACGGCCCGTCGGGATCGACGAGTTGCTGGAGCGGGTCCGCGCGACGTACGCGCGCGTGGAGCCCCACGAGGCCTACGATGCCGCCCAGTCCGGCGAGGCGCTGCTGGTGGACATCAGGTACGAGGCACTGCGGGAGCGGGACGGGCTGGTCCCGGGGGCGCTGGTGGTCGAGCGCAACGAGCTGGAGTGGCGGCTGGATCCGCGCGGGAGCCATCGGGTGCCGGAGGCGAGCGGCCACGACCTGCGGGTGGTGCTGTTCTGCAACGAGGGGTACGCGTCCAGCTTGGCGGCGGAGTCGCTGCACCGGCTGGGGTTGCATCGGGCGACCGATCTGGCCGGGGGGTTCCAGGCCTGGCGGGCGGCGGGGCTGCCGGTGACGGATCCCGCGTGACGGGCCCCCCGCGTGGCGGGTTCCGAAGGGGCGCACCTCACGGCACGTCCGGCGGGCAGTAGAGCGGTGCCGTGTCCGCGTTGCTCTTGGTCACCAGGCGGACCGGGGTGTGGGCGATTCTCTCGGCGTCCGAGTCACACAGGAGGGAGGTCGTGTTCGTCACCGCCAGTTCGCCGGTGTCCGCGGCCGAGTTGGCGACGGTCGCGGCGAACCGGCCGTCCTTGAGCGGGGCCAGCCCCTCGTCGGTGCCGTTGACCGTGACGACCCTGACGTCCTGGGCGCCGGCCGCGTCGACGGCCTTGCGGACGGCGAAGGCCATCGCCTCGTTGGCGACGAACGCGTAGTCCAGGTCCAGCGGGGCGTCCGATGCCCCGCGTCAGTACCCCTCGCCCTCCAGAAACTCCGTCTCCTCCCCCTCCCCCTCCAACGCCTGCCGGACCACCCGAAGCGCCATCCCCTCGGGATACCCCTTGCGGGCCAGCATCCCGGCGAGGCGGCGCAGACGCTTGTCGCGGTCGAGGCCCTGGGTGGAGCGGAGCTTGCGGGCGACGAGTTCGCGCGCGGTCGCCTCCTCCTGCTCGGAGTCGAGCTGACCGACGGCCGCGTCGATCAGCGAGGAGTCGACGCCCTTGGTCCGCAGCTCCTGGGCGAGCGCCCGCCGGGCCAGCCCCCGCCCGTGGTGCCGGGACTCCACCCAGGCGTCCGCGAACGCGCTGTCGTTGATCAGTCCGACCTCCTCGAACCGCGACAGCACCTCCTCCGCGGCCTCGTCCGGGATCTCCCGCTTGCGCAGGGCGTCGGCGAGCTGCTTGCGGGTGCGTGGAGTCCCGGTGAGCAGGCGCAGGCAGATCGCCCGTGCCCGCTCCACCGGGTCCCCCGGGGGCTCCCCCTTCTCGGCCCTCGACGAGGCGGAGGTGCCTCCGTCCTCACCGGACGGCTCTTCGCGACCGCGCCGGCGACGCCCCCGGGCGCCGCCCGCGCCACGAGCCCCGCCGGCTCTCCGGCGCGAACCGCCGGCGAGCTCATCGGCCTCCGACGCCGGGCCACCGCTCACCCGGCGCCCGCCGCCGTACGGTCCGTCCGTGCCGGGGGCGCCGTCTTCGTCGTACGGCCCCTCAGAGCTGTACTCGCCGCCCGTCTCGGCGGAACCCGCGACGCCTCTCCCGTCCCGCTCATAGGGCGGGTCCGGGTAGGCGTACTCGGCCCAGTCGGTTCGTCGTGTCACGGGTCAGCTCTTGGCGGCGGCCTTGGTCTTGGCAGCCTTGGCCGCGGCCGGAGCGGGCACCGTCTTGGCGGCCTCGTCCGCGGCGGCGGAACCCGCGGCGTCCGCACCCGGCTCGGCGGCCGGCTCCTCCGGACGCACGCCGACGCCCAGCTTCTCCTTGATCTTCTTCTCGATCTCGTTGGCCAGGTCGGGGTTGTCCTTCAGGAAGTTGCGCGCGTTCTCCTTGCCCTGACCGAGCTGGTCGCCCTCGTACGTGTACCAGGCGCCGGCCTTGCGGACGAAGCCGTGCTCCACGCCCATGTCGATCAGGCCGCCCTCGCGGCTGATGCCATGGCCGTAGAGGATGTCGAACTCGGCCTGCTTGAAGGGCGGCGCGACCTTGTTCTTGACGACCTTGCAGCGGGTGCGGTTGCCGACAGCCTCGGTGCCGTCCTTCAAGGTCTCGATGCGGCGGATGTCGATACGCACCGAGGCGTAGAACTTCAGCGCCCGGCCACCGGTCGTGGTCTCCGGGGAGCCGAACATCACGCCGATCTTCTCGCGGAGCTGGTTGATGAAGATCGCGGTGGTCTTCGACTGGTTGAGCGCGCTGGTGATCTTCCGCAGGGCCTGGCTCATCAGACGGGCCTGAAGGCCGACGTGGCTGTCGCCCATCTCGCCCTCGATCTCCGCGCGCGGGACGAGCGCGGCGACGGAGTCGATGACGATGAGGTCGAGGGCGCCGGAGCGGACCAGCATGTCCACGATCTCCAGCGCCTGCTCGCCGTTGTCCGGCTGGGACAGGATCAGGTTGTCGATGTCGACGCCGAGCTTCTTCGCGTACTCGGGGTCGAGGGCGTGCTCCGCGTCCACGAAGGCCACCTGGCCGCCGGCCTTCTGGGCGTTCGCCACCGCGTGCAGGGTCAGGGTCGTCTTACCGGAGGACTCCGGTCCGTAGATCTCGACGACGCGGCCGCGCGGCAGACCGCCGACGCCGAGGGCCACATCGAGCGCGGTCGACCCGGTCGGGATGACCTCGATGGGCTCCTTCGACCGCTCGCCCATGCGCATGACCGCGCCCTTGCCGAATTGCCGTTCAATCTGTGCGAGCGCGGCATCCAGGGCCTTCTCGCGGTCGGTTCCTGCCATGGGTTCCACCCGATTTGCTTGAGTCGATCGCTTCACGTCAAAGACGCTAACGCCTGCCACTGACAATGCGCCCCGACGCCCGTCCGGCCTGTGGATAACTCGGGCACTTCCCTATCGAAACCAGGGCAAACAACCCACCGAGAGCCCCGCCGGAGATTCCATAAGAATGGATGTTCGATTTTCGTGTCAAGGGCACCACACGGGCGCCCGACGGGTCGACGACGGGTGGGAAACATCGTCGGCATCGCGGAACCCCTTGGTTCTATCGTGCAGCCATGACCATCGAGGTTCGTCCCGCGTCGGTCTTCGAGGACGTCCGGGCCGTGCTCGGCCCGAAGTCACCCGGAGCCAACGTCTGCTGGTGCCTGAGCTATCGGATCCCGTCCAAGCTCAACAAGGAGCTGCGCGGCCCGGCCCGCGGCGAGTACGTCGCCGAGCTGTGCCGGGCCGACCCTCCTCCCGGGGTGATCGCCTACGACGGCGACGAACCGGTCGGCTGGGCCGCCGTGGCCCCGCGCGCGGAGACCTCCTTCGCCCGCAACCGCAAGATCCCGCACGTCGACGAACTGCCGGTCTGGTCGCTGTGGTGCATCCGGGTCCGCCCCGGCCACCGCAAGCAGGGAATCTCGCACGCCCTCATCGAGGGCGCGGTGGAGTTCGCCCGCGCCCAGGGCGCACCGGTCGTCGAGGCGTACCCCCTCGACAACGGCGACGCCAAGGTCGACTTGACGATGGCGTACGCCGGTCTCCGCAAGAACTTCGAGCGCGCCGGGTTCGTCCACGTCGCCGACACCACCTCGGTGCTGGCCGGACACCCCCGCATCCTGATGCGGCTCGACCTGCGCTGAAGGCTCAGCCCGTGTCGGTCTCCGAGGCGGGGGCCTCTCCCGGCCGCCGGGCCCATATCTGCCGCGCGCGCGTGAGCATGCCGGGGCCCGGCCGGCGCCCCCGGTGCCCGTGCACACGTGGGTCGTCGGTGACGTCGTACCGCTTCACGTACGCCCCCAGGAACGCCTGGAGCGTGGCGACCGCCGGGATCGCGATCAGGGCGCCCACCGCGCCCAGGAGAGCGGTGCCGGCGATGACGGAACCGAAGGCGACCGCGGGGTGCACGTCGACGGTCTTCGCGGTCAGCTTGGGCTGGAGCACATAGTTCTCGAACTGCTGGTAGACCACGACGAAGATCAGCACCCACAGCGCGTACCAGGGATCGACCGTGAAGGCGATCAGCATGGGCAGGGCGCCCGCGAGATAGGTGCCGATGGTCGGGATGAACTGCGAGACCAGGCCCACCCAGACGGCGAGCACGGGCGCGTAGGGCACATCCAGGGACTGGAGCAGGATGTAGTGGGCTATCCCGGAGATCAGCGCCATCAGACCGCGCGAGTACAGATAGCCGCCGGTCTTGTTCACCGCGATCTCCCACGCGCGCAGCACCTCGGCCTGCTTGGCGGGCGGCAGGACGGAGCACAGGGCGCGGCGCAGTCGCGGACCGTCCGCGGCGAAGTAGAACGAGAACAGCGTGATCGTCAGCAGCTGGAACAGACCGCCGATGACCTGGGTGGACACATCGAGGACACCGGTCGCGCTGTTCTGCACGTAGTTGCGCAGCCAGTCGGAGCGCAGCAGGCCCTCCTGGATGTCCACGCGCTTCAGATCGGTCTGGAAGTGGGTGTTGATCCAGTTGATCACGGAGTCGAGGTAGTCCGGGAATCCCTCGACCATCGTGATGATCTGGCCCGCGAGCATCGAGCCGAGCAAGGTGACGAAGCCGGCGGACACCACCATCACGGCGAGGAACACCAGCGCCGTGGCCAGCCCCCTGCGCATCCCGCGGGCGGCCATCCAGCTCACCGCGGGCTCGATGGCGAGGGCCAGGAAGAACGCGATCAGGATGTTGATCAGCAGCCCGGTGAGCTGGTGGAAGGCCCAGCTGCCGAGCTGGAAGGCACCGACGAGCGCGAGCGCGAGCACCATGGCGCGCGGCAGCCAGCGCGGCATGCGCGCATGCGGCTGCGTGACGGCGCCGTCGGCCGGGGGCTCGGCCGGCGGCGCCGTAGCGAACGAAGAGGTGTGCGGGGCGAGCTGCCCGGTGTCGTCAGTGGGTGCCACGGAGCAAGTCTCGCCCACGCCACCGACAATCGGAGGCGGTCCTGCGATCTTCGTGACCTGTCAGCGCTGTTCCTGTGGCACGTTCATGACCTGGCAGACGACCCGCCACACGTCCTTGGCCTCCCAGCCGGAGTCCAGTGCCTCGTGCACGGTGCGTCCGCCGAGCTCCGACATCACGTGATCGCGCGCGAAGGTCTCGGCGTATCCCGCCGTGCCGAAGTGCTCCGCCATCCGCTCCCAGAAGACCGTCAACCTCATGACGTCAGTATCCCGCCCTGAGGGTGGGCCCTCGCGGGGACCCCTCGCCGAGACCGCTTTCCGGCCTACGGTCTGACGCATGGCCGAATCAGGAGCTTCCCCACCCCCCCCGACGCCCCCGGCGCACTCCCCGCTCTTCCGCGCCGAGCAGTTCGTGTGGCTCACCGCGCGCGTGCTGGAGCAGCGACTCTTCGCGCATCACTTCCTGCACGGCGGCGCCGACCCGGTGGAGACCGCGCTGGACGCCTACCGCAACGACGACGGCGGTTACGGTCACGCGCTGGAACCCGATCTGCGCGGCCCGGTCAGCCAGCCGCTGCACACCGCGCACGCGCTGCAGGTGCTGGACGCGGTCGGACGCTGCGGCGGGCAGCGCGTGGAGCGCGTGTGCCGCTATCTGACCTCGGTCTCCACCGCGGAGGGCGCCCTTCCGGCGATCCATCCCAGCCAGCGCGGCTACCCGGCGGCGCCGTTCATCCCGATCGTGGACGACCCGCCGAGCGAACTCCTGGCCACCGGTCCGGTGGTGGGGGTACTGCACAGCAACGAGGTGTGGCACGCCTGGCTGTTCCGGGCGACGGACTTCTGCTGGCAGGCGGTGGAGTCCCTGGAAAAGTCCCATCCGTACGAGATCGAGGCCGCGGTGGCCTTCCTGGACTCCGCACCGGACCGCTCGCGCGCGGAGGCGGCCGCGGACCGGCTCGGCCGCCTGGTCCGCGAGCACCGGCTCGCGGCACTGGACCCGGACGATCTCGACGCCTACCCGGTGGCGCCCGGCTACGCCCCCGCCGAACACCACTTCCCGCACGACTACGCGAAGAGTCCGCGTTCGCTGGCACGCGCGTGGTTCACCGACGACGAGATGGCTCGCTCGCTGGACTTCCTCGCCGCCGAGCAGCAGGAGGACGGCGGCTGGCCGATCCGGTGGCGCCGCTGGGCTCCGGCCCCCGCCTTGGAGGCCCGCCCCATGGTGACCATCGCGGCCCTGCACACGCTGAGGGCCTACGGGCGGGCCATCGGGTGACCTCCGCGGGTCATCCGCCCAGCGCCCGCACCCCCGCGGTCACCACCACGGCCGCCCCCACGACCAACAGGAACGGTGCCCGCAGCACCAACGCCACAGCGGCCGCCGCAAGCCCGGCCGCCCTCGCGTCCAGCACCAGCGCGCGCCCGTCGGCGAAGGTCTGCTGGGCCGTGAGGGCGGCGAGCAGCGCGACGGGCAGCAGCGCGGCGAGCCGCCGGACCAGAGGCCGTTCCAGGACGCCCGCGGGCACCAGGAGTCCGGCGAGCTTGACGGCGTAACAGCCGAGGACGGTCAGCGCGATGGCGATCCAGATGTTCAACGGTCCCCCTCCCGCAGCCCGCGCCGCCCCTGGGCCCACAGCACGACAGGTGCCGCCAGCGCGGCCACCAGCACCGGTACACCGGCCGGCAGGACGGGCAGCAGCCCGAGTCCCAGTACGACCGCCGCCCCGGCGACAGCGCGCTCGGTCGTGCTCGTCAGCATCGGCGCGAGCAGCGCCAGGAACACGGCGGGTCCGGCCGCGTCGAGGCCCCAGGCGTCGGTGTCCCCGATGGCCTCGGCGCCGAGCGCTCCGGCCAGGGTGGTGAGGTTCCACAGCGCGTACAGGCTGAGCCCGGTCACCACGAACCCGATCCGCGCGGCACGCCGTGTGGGCTGCGCGAGCGCGACGGCGGCCGTCTCGTCGATGACCCACTGGGCCGCGAACGGCCGCACCGCGCGCGGGAGGGCGAGCACCTGCGACAGACGCAGCCCGTAGAAGGCGTTGCGCACCCCGAGGAAGAAGGCCCCCGCGGCCGCCGCGATCGGCCCGCCCCCGGCCGCCAGCGCCCCGACCAGCGCGAACTGGGACGCACCGGTGAACACCAGAAGGCTGAGCGCACAGGTCTGCCAGAGCGTGAGCCCGCTGCCGGCCGAGGTCACCCCGAACGCGAACCCGGACAGCCCTACGGCGACCCCGACCCCGAGCCCGTCCCGTACGACCGCGGCGTCCGGCTTTCCTCCGCCGTCCCGTATGTCTGTGAGTGTTGTGTCTGCCACGCCTCGGACGGTAGGAGCAGCCGCCCTTTCGGGTCTTGTACGTTCTTGCGCTCGCGCTGGTACGCGCCCGGGGGCACGCCCACGATCCGGGTGAAGTGCCGGTTCAGATGCGGCTGGTCGACGAAGCCCACGGCGACGGCGGCCTCGGCGGGCGCCACACCGGCGTCCAGCAGCCCGCGCGCCCGCCGTACCCGGGCGTCCGTGAGCCAGGTGTGCGGTGGCATCCCATAGGCGTCCCGGAACGCGCGCAGCAGCGCGAAGGGGCTGGTGCCCAGTTCACCGGCGAGCTTCTCCAGGGTCGGCGGCTCGGCCATCCGTTCCTGGAGCACGCCACGCGCGCGTGCCGCGATCCTGGCTCCCGCCGTGCGCACCTCGCGCTGCGGCAGCGCCCCGCCGTTCAGCCGCAGCAGCCGCGTCACGGCGACCCGCAACAGCGTGTCGGCGGCCAGCGCGTTGCCCTCGTCGGCGGCGCGCAGCACCTGATGGACCAGGGACACGGCGTAGGGGTCGTCGAGGACCGGGGACACGAAGCCGGGGGTGCCGCGGATCGCCGTGGTCTCGGCCGCGATCTCCGCCACGACCTCGGGCGACGGATACACCGCCCCGTACCTCCAGCCCTCCGGCACCCCGGCCCGCCCGGTGTGCGGGGTGTCGGGGTTGACCAGGGCGAGCGCTCCGGCGCCCGCGTACTGGTCGGAGCCGCGGTGGTGGAAGACCTCGACGCCGTCGGCGATGGCGGCGATCACGAAGTGCTCGTGGGTGTGCCGGACGAACGTCTTGCGGATGTACCGGGCCCGCAGCAGGTCGACACCGGGCAGCTCCGCGTACTGCCAGTGCCGCGCCCGCTCGTTCGATCCCGCCATGCCCCCATTGTCACCGCCCCCGGACCGGCGCCGCCGCCGACCGCGTTCGCGCAGGTCAGCGTCATTGTCAGTGGCCGGGTGCAGGATGGACGCATGGTCAGCTCCGCACACCGAGCTCTGGACGTCTTCTCCCCCGCGACCCGCGGCTGGTTCACGGGGGCCTTCTCCGCGCCCACCGC
Source organism: Streptomyces cupreus (assembly GCF_014257025.1). Lineage (GTDB taxonomy): Bacteria > Actinomycetota > Actinomycetes > Streptomycetales > Streptomycetaceae > Streptomyces > Streptomyces cupreus. The sequence continues at coordinate 12,551 of NZ_JACMSF010000044.1, read as the reverse complement.
GGCTCAGGCGGGCGCGTGGCAGGCCATCGGCGAGGGCTCGGACGTCCTGGTGGTGGCCCCCACCGGGTCCGGCAAGACGCTGGCCGCGTTCCTCGCCGCCCTGGACCAGCTGGCCTCGACTCCCCCGCCCGCCGACCCCAAGAAGCGCTGCCGCGTGCTGTACGTCTCCCCGCTGAAGGCCCTGGCGGTGGACGTCGAGCGCAATCTCCGCAGCCCGCTGACCGGCATCCGCCAGGAGTCCGTCCGCCTCGGCCTGCCCGAGCCGGAGGTCAAGGTCGGCATCCGCTCCGGCGACACCCCGGCCGCCGAGCGCCGTGCCCTGTCCACCCGCCCCCCGGACATCCTGATCACCACGCCCGAGTCCCTGTTCCTGATGCTGACCTCGGCCACCCGCGAGGCGCTGACCGGCATCGAGACGGTGATCCTGGACGAGGTGCACGCGGTCGCGGGCACCAAGCGCGGCGCCCATCTCGCGCTCTCCCTGGAGCGTCTGGACGAGCTGCTGCCGAGGCCCGCCCGCCGCATCGGCCTGTCCGCCACTGTCCGGCCGGTCGACGAGGTCGCCCGCTATCTCTCCCCGCGCCGCAAGGTGGAGATCGTCCAGCCGAAGTCGGGCAAGGAGTTCGACCTCTCGGTGGTGGTCCCGGTCGAGGACCTGGGCGAGCTGGGCGGCTCCCCGGTGGCCGACGGCAATGAGGGCGGGGAGCGCCCGTCGATCTGGCCGCATGTCGAGGAGCGCATCACCGACCTCGTCCAGTCCCATCGCTCCACCATCGTCTTCGCCAACTCCCGCCGTCTGGCGGAGCGCCTGTGCAACCGCCTGAACGAGATCGCGTACGAGCGGGCCACCGGCGAGCCCTTGGACGAACATCACTCCCCCGCCGAGCTGATGGGCGGCTCCGGGGCCGCCCAGGGCGCCCCGCCGGTCATCGCGCGCGCCCACCACGGCTCGGTCTCCAAGGAGCAGCGCGCCCTCGTCGAGGAGGACCTCAAGGCGGGCCGGCTCCCCGCCGTGGTGGCCACCTCCAGCCTCGAACTGGGCATCGACATGGGCGCGGTCGACCTGGTCGTGCAGGTGGAGTCCCCGCCCTCCGTGGCCTCGGGGCTCCAGCGCGTGGGCCGCGCGGGACACCAGGTGGGCGCGGTCTCGACCGGCGTGGTCTTCCCGAAGTACCGCGGCGACCTGGTCCAGGCGGCCGTGGTCACCGAGCGGATGCGCACCGGCGCGATCGAGTCGCTCCGCGTCCCGGCCAACCCCCTGGACGTACTGGCCCAGCAGCTCGTCGCCATGACGTCGATGGACACCTGGCAGTTCGACGACCTCCTCGCCACGGTCCGCCGGGCCGCCCCCTTCGCCTCGCTCCCCGAGTCCGCGTTCACGGCCGTCCTCGACATGCTCGCCGGGCGCTACCCCTCGGACGCCTTCGCCGAACTGCGCCCGCGCGTGGTGTGGGACCGCGTCGCCGGCACCATCACCGGCCGCCCCGGCGCCCAGCGCCTCGCCGTCACCTCCGGTGGCACCATCCCCGACCGCGGCCTGTTCGGGGTGTTCCTCGCCGGATCCGACCCCAAGAAGGGCGGCGGCCGGGTCGGCGAGCTCGACGAGGAGATGGTCTACGAGTCCCGCGTGGGCGATGTCTTCACGCTCGGCACCAGCTCCTGGCGCATCGAGGACATCACCCGCGACCGCGTCCTGGTCTCCCCCGCTCCGGGCGTCCCCGGCCGGCTCCCCTTCTGGAAGGGCGACCAGCTGGGCCGCCCGCTCGAACTGGGCCGCGCGGTGGGCGCGTTCCTGCGCGAGGTCGGCTCGCTCACCAAGGAGGACGCCCGGCTGCGCCTGCTCGCCGCGGGCCTGGACGCCTGGGCCGCGGACAACGTCCTGTCCTACCTGGACGAACAGCGCGAGGCCTGCGGCCACATCCCCGACGACCGCACCATCGTCGTCGAGCGCTTCCGCGACGAGCTCGGCGACTGGCGGGTCGTCGTGCACTCCCCGTTCGGCGCCCAGGTGCACGCCCCCTGGGCCCTGGCCCTCGGTGCCAAGCTCTCCGAGCGGTACGGCATGGACGCGCAGGTGATGCACGCCGACGACGGCATCGTGCTGCGCCTGCCGGACGCCGATCTGATGGGCCTTGACCTGCTCGACCAGGAGCCCATGAAGGCGGGTACGGAGTTCGACGCCGACCAGGCCCCCGTCGGCGCCGCGGACGTCGTCTTCGACAAGGGCGACGTCGACCAGATCGTCACCGACCAGGTCGGCGGCTCGGCCCTGTTCGCCTCCCGCTTCCGGGAGTGCGCCGCCCGCGCCCTCCTCCTGCCGCGCCGCAGCCCCGGCAAGCGCACCCCGCTGTGGCAGCAGCGTCAGCGCGCGGCTCAACTGCTCCAGGTGGCCAGCGAGTTCGGTTCGTTCCCGATCGTCCTTGAGGCGGTCCGCGAATGCCTCCAGGACGTCTTCGACGTCCCGGGACTGGTCGAGCTCATGGGCGACCTGGAGTCCCGCAAGGTGCGCCTGGTCGAGGTCACCACCCCCGAGCCCTCCCCCTTCGCCCGCTCCCTGCTGTTCGGCTACGTCGCCCAGTTCCTGTACGAGGGCGACTCCCCGCTCGCCGAGCGCCGCGCCGCCGCCCTCTCCCTCGACTCCCGGCTGCTGGCCGAGCTGCTCGGCCAGGCGGAGCTGCGCGAACTGCTCGACGCCGAGGTGCTGACCGAGCTGGAGCAGGAGCTCCAGTGGCTCACCGAGGACCGCCGCGTCAAGGACGCCGAGGGCGTCGCGGACCTCCTGCGCCTCCTCGGCCCGCTCACGGACGCCGAGCTGGCCGAGAGGGGCGCGGAGCGGCAGTGGGCGCAGGAGCTGGCCGGAGCCCGCCGCGCGATCAAGGTCCGTGTCGCCGGCGCCGACCACTGGGCGGCGATCGAGGACGCGGGGCGTCTGCGCGACGCCCTCGGCACCGCTCTGCCGGTCGGCGTCCCGGAGGCCTTCACGGAACCGGTGAAGGACCCGCTCGGCGACCTCCTCGCACGCTACGCCCGCACCCACGGCCCCTTCACCTCGGTCACCGCTGCGGCCCGGTTCGGACTGGGTGTGGCCGTCACCGAGGGCGCCCTCCAGCGGCTCGCGGCGGCGGGCAGAGTCGTCCAGGGCGAGTTCCATCCGGCCGGGATCGGCCAGGAGTGGTGCGACGCGGCGGTGCTGCGCCGCCTCAGGCGCCGTTCCCTGGCCGCGCTGCGGCACGAGCTGGAGCCGGTGCCCCCGGCCGCGCTCGCCCAGTTCCTCCCCCAGTGGCAGCACATCGGCAAGGGACACGGGCTGCGAGGCATCGACGGACTGGTGCGCGCCATCGAGCAGTTGCAGGGCGCGTCGGTGCCCGCCTCCGCCCTGGAGAAGCTGATCCTGCCGTCCCGGGTCGCGAACTACACACCGGCGATGCTCGACGAACTGACCGCCGCCGGAGAGGTGGTGTGGGCGGGCGCCGGCGCCCTGCCCGGCAAGGACGGCTGGGTCTCGCTGTACATGGCGGACGCGGCCCCCCTGCTGCTGTCCGCGCCCCACCCCCTGGAGCTGACCGCGCTCCACCAGTCCGTCCTGGACGCCCTGTCCGGGGGCTACGGCCTGTTCTTCCGCCAGATCGCCGACCAGGTCCGCGCCACCACCCACCCCGACGCCACCGACCCCCAACTCGCCGACACCATCTGGGAACTGGCCTGGTCGGGCCGCCTGACGAACGACACGCTGGCACCGATGCGCTCCCTGCTGGGCTCGGGCCGCACCGCGGGCTCCACGGCCCACCGAGCCAAGCGCACCGTCCCGCGCGGGCGCTACGGCTCGCTCACGGCGGCCGCCCGCCCCGCCTCCCGCTCGGGCCCGCCGACCGCCGCGGGCCGTTGGTCCCTGCTCCCCGCCCACGAACCCGACCCCACCGTCCGCGCCCACGCCCTGGCCCGCGCCCTCCTCGACCGGCACGGCGTGGTGACCCGGGGCGCGGTCTCCGCGGAAGGCGTCGAGGGCGGCTTCTCGGCGACGTACCGCATCCTGTCCGTCTTCGAGGAGAGCGGTCAGGCCCGGCGCGGCTATGTGGTGGAGGGCCTCGGCGCCGCGCAGTTCGCGATGGACGGCGCGGTGGACCGGTTGCGCGCGGTCTCGAACGCCCGCGACCGCGGCGAGGCACTGCCGGCCCCGCCCTTCGAGACCGAGGCCTTCGCGGGCCACGACTTCGACGAGGGCGCAGCGCACTTCCTCCCCACCAGGCCGGACGAGTACATCTCGCCCCGCGACTTCCCCCCGCCCGCACACCGCCCGCGCCCCGCCCCCGACTCCCGGGCCGTCGTCCTCGCCGCCGCCGACCCGGCGAACGCGTACGGCGCCGCACTCCCCTGGCCCGAGCCCCCGACCGGCGCCGGGCACAAACCGGGCCGCAAGGCGGGCTCGCTGGTAGTGCTGGTCGACGGTGAGCTGACCCTCTACATGGAGCGCGGCGGCAAAACCCTGTTGGCTTGGCTCACCGCCCCGGACGACGCCCCGACGGACGACCCCCGCCTGCACACGGCGGCCGACGCCCTCGCCGCGGCCGCCCGCGCGGGCTCCCTCGGCACCGTCACCGTCGAACGCGTCAACGGCGCCTCGGCCCTGACCTCCCCCCTCGGCACCCTCCTGGAAGGAGCGGGCTTCATCGCCACCCCCCGCGGTCTGCGCCTGCGCGCATGACCCGGAAGCCCAGGCACATGCGCGATCCGCATCACCGGCCCGCATGCAACCCTTGACCCATGCCCGAAGGAGACACGGTCTGGCAGGCCGCGCAGCGCCTGCATTCAGCCCTCGCGGGCAAGGTCCTGACCCGCAGCGACTTCAGGGTGCCCAAGTACGCCACGGTCGACCTCACCGACCGCACCGTCCTGGACGTCACCCCGCGCGGCAAGCACCTCCTCACCCGCATCGAGGGCGGCCTGACCCTGCACTCGCACCTCGGCATGGAGGGTTCCTGGAAGGTGTACGCCGACCGGCAGCGCTGGACCGGCGGCCCCACCCACCAGATCCGCGCGGTCCTCGCCACCATCGACCGCACAGCCGTCGGCTACCGCCTCCCGGTCCTCGAACTGCTCCGCACCACCGACGAGTCCCGAGCCGTCGGCCACCTCGGCCCCGACCTCCTGGGCCCGGACTGGAACCCCGAGCAGGCCCTGGCCAACCTCCTCGCGGACCCCGCCCGCCCCCTCGGCGAGGCCCTCCTCGACCAGCGCAACCTCGCCGGCATCGGCAACATCTACAAGAGCGAGCTCTGCTTCCTCCTGGGCGCCACCCCCTGGCTCCCGGTCGGCGCCCTCCCGCCCGACCGCGTGGCGAAACTCCCCGCCCTGGCAAGGAAGCTCCTGGAGGCCAACCGCGACCGCCCGGTCCGCAGCACGACGGCCCGCCGAGGCCAGGACCTCTTCGTCTACGGCCGCGCACCGCGCCCCTGCCTGCGCTGCGGCACCTCCATCCGCTCCGCCAACCAGGGCGACGGCTCCCGCGAACGCCCCACCTACTGGTGCCCGAGCTGCCAGACCGGCCCGGCCCCCACACCGGGACATCCCCGCCGTACCAACAATTGACGACCCGTCAGAAAGCCTCGTACGGTCCCTTCATGGCCGTCAGCGCGTACGACCTCACCGGACGCACCGCCTTCGTCACCGGCGCCGCGAGCGGCATCGGCCGCGCCTCGGCCGTCCTGCTCGCGGATTCCGGCGCCACGGTGCACTGCGCGGACCGCGACCCACAGGGCCTGCACGAGACGGCGACCCTGATCAAGGGCCGGGGCGGCACCGCCCACACCCACCCCCTGGATGTCACGGACCGCGCCCGGCTCAAACAGGCGATCGCCTCCTGTGAGCGCCTGGACGTACTGGCCGCCATCGCCGGGATCATGCACAGCAGCCCGGTCCTGGAGACGAGCGACGAGGACCTCGACCGCGTCCTGAACGTCAACTTCAAAGGCGTCCTCCACGCCTGCCAGGAGGCCGCCCGTCTGATGCTCGCCCGGCGCATCCGGGGCAGCATCGTCACCATGGCCTCGGGCGCCGTCGACACCGGCGGCCCCGGACTGCTCTGCTACGGCGCCGCCAAGGCGGCCGTCGTCCAGCTGACGAAGACCCTCGCGACCGAGATGGGCCGGCACGGCATCCGGGTCAACGCCGTGGCGCCGGGCTGGATCCGCACGCCCATGACGGACCGCCATGACGACGAAGCACAGGCGCACACCGAGGCGCTCATGACGCGGATGGCGCCCCTGGGCCGCGTCGGCGAACCGGAGGACGTCGCGCACGCGGTGCTGTATCTGGCCTCGGACGCCTCGGCTTTCACGACGGGTCAGATCCTGCGTCCGAACGGGGGTGTGGCGATGCCGTGGTGACCCCGGCCGCCCGCCATGCCCGTACCCACCGCCCCGTGGCCAGCGCGCCCGCGGCCCGTGACTTCGGCACACAGTGCACGGGCAGCAGGCTCAGCCCCCATCCCCCGGCGGCGATCGCGCCCTCCACCACTCCGGCGTCCGGCGCCATGGCGAGCCGCAGCGCGGCCCACCACCACAGCGTCCCGAGCCCGAGCGCCGCCCCCCAGCGCACCATCCCCGCCATGCCCGCCACCTCCGGCCCGAAGCTAGATCGCCGCTCTCACCGCCGGGAGGGCGCACCGACGGCACACGGAAGCAACGCGGACAGCACCCTCGTCATCCGTTCTCGGCCTGGAACATCCAGTGATGCTTCTCCAGGTCCGCCGTGACGGTGATGAAGATGTCCTGGCTGACCGGGTCCGCCTCGCCGGTCGCCTCGACCCGCTCGCGCATCCGGGCGATCACCGCGCCGAGCGCGTTCACCAGCGTCCCCACCGCGTCCACGTCCTTGACCCAGCCTTCGGACACGGCCCCGATGCCGCTGCCGGCGGCCACCGTCGCGGCACGCCCGTCGGGCGGGACGCCAAGGGCCGAGGCGCGCTCGGCGACCGTGTCGGAGTGCGTGCGCGCGGTGTCCACGACCTCGTCGAGTTGGAGATGCACGGAACGGAACCGGGGTCCGACCACGTTCCAGTGGATCTGCTTCGCCACCAGGGCGAGGTCCACGAGATCGACGAGAGCGCCCTGGAGCGCCTCGGAGACGGTCTTGAGGTGGGCGTCGGACAACGGGCTCTTCACGACGTACATCCACATGCTCCGATCGGTGTGCCGGCCCCGATTCCACGCCCTCCACGATGCACGAAAGCCCCGGCCGTCGCCTCTCCAGTTCGCCTGGAAAGACCCCGGCCGGGGCTTCGCACACTTCCTCAGCGCATGATCAGATCATGCGCCCACGCGCGTGAGACTCACGCGGCGACCACGTCCACAGCTTCCGCGGGCGCCTTGATCGTCACCCGTTCCGGTGGCACACCGGTCACCGAAACGGAACCCAGCATCGGTCGGACCGACGTGGGCACGGGCTCGCTGGGGGTGGCCGCAGCAGACTGGGCCAGCTCGGCGAGGGCGAGCTCGTCGCTCACTTCCCGCATGAGCTCGGACATCCGTACGTCCAGCGCGTCGCAGATGGCGGAGAGCAGCTCGGAGGAAGCCTCCTTCTGCCCCCGCTCCACCTCGGAGAGATAGCCGAGTGAGACTCGGGCGGACGAGGAGACTTCGCGCAGAGTACGGCCCTGGCGCTGGCGCTGCCGACGCAGCACGTCACCCAGCAGGCGACGGAGCAGAATCATCGGTGGCTCCCTCCTCGGACCGCGTAGCCGCATCCTTCACGCCCCACCGTACCGCCTCGCGCTGCGGCCGTGCGGGGAGCGATGTCGTGTTCACTCAGGGCTGCAAACATCAAAACCCCCCGTTCTGTTCCGTATCCTGTGCCCGCTCATTCTCGGTCTGTTCGCTCGCAAGCTGCTGAAGGAGCAACGCGAGTACGCTCCGTACACTCTCCATACGAATTTCCGCCCGGTCGCCGTTCAACCGCAGCGAGGCCACTTTCCCGCCACCGGTGGATCCGGAATCCGCCGCCCAGGGCCCGTCCACGGCCACGAAAACGGTTCCGACGGGCTGCCCGTCCTGCTCCTCGGGGCCCGCGACGCCGGTCGTCGCGAGGCCCCAGTCGGCCCCCAGAGCCTTGCGCACTCCCGCGGCCATCTCGGCCGCTACCTGCGGATCCACCGCGCCGCGGCGCTCCAGCAGAGTGGCGTCGACGCCAAGCAGTCGGTGCTTGAGCTCGGTGGCGTAGGCGGTCACCGAGCCCCGGAAGGCCTTGGACGCCCCGGGGGCCGCTGTGATCTCCGCCGCAACAAGGCCACCGGTCAGCGATTCCGCGACGGCGAGGGTCTCGCCCCTCACGGTCAGTAGTCGCACCACCTCGGCGGCCGGGGAATTCACGCTTCCGACTCCTCCGACGCGGCCTTGCGCTCGGCGATGCCCTGTCTGCGCAGCACAATGGCCTGTCTTACATAGTCGAGCCCGGTCACCACGGTCAGGACCACCGCCGCACCCATCACCCAGAACCGAAGAGTGGCCAGCCACCCCGTCAGCGCCAGGATGTACATCCCGACGGCCACGCCCTGGGTGAGCGTCTTGAGCTTGCCGCCCCGGCTCGCCGGGATGACTCCGTACCGGATGACGAGAAAACGCAGCAGGGTGATGCCGAGTTCCCGGCCGAGGATCACCGCGGTCACCCACCACGGCAGATCGCCGAGCGCGGACAGACAGATCAGCGCCGCCCCCATGATCGCCTTGTCGGCGATGGGGTCGGCGATCTTCCCGAAGTCGGTGACGAGGTTGTACGTCCGCGCCAGATGACCGTCGAACAGGTCAGTGATCATGGCGATGGCGAAGGCCGCCCAGGCGAGCGAGCGCCACGCCGGGTCATAGCCGCCTTCGGCCAGCATCAGCGTGACGAACGCGGGCACGAGGAGCAGCCGGAGCATGGTCAGGAGGTTGGCGATGTTCCAGACGCTGGCCTGGTTGACGGCCGCCGCCGCGATCTTCCCGCCCCGGGCCGACTTCGCGCCCCCGGGTTCACCGGAGGTCGCGCCCGCCGGCGTCGCCTTGGAGGAGCCGCCCGCGGCGGATGCCGGGACTCCGGTCATCTGGCCGCCTCCTCACCGGGTACGAACGAGCCCTGGAGCGGCTCGGCCACGAGGTCGACACCCTCGGTGCCGAACACCTTCGCCTCGACCATACGACCGGCACGCAGGCCTTCGCCGCTCGTGAGCAGCACCTGGCCGTCCGTCTCCGGCGCCTGGTGCGCGCCGCGGCCGTACACGCCCTCCTCGTCCACCGACTCCACGAGCACCTGCACGGTCTCGCCCAGGCGCTCCTCGGCCCGCTGCGAGACGAGCTGCTCGGCCAGCCGGGAGACACGTGCCAGCCGGTCGGCGACGACGTCCACGTCCAGCTTGTTCTCGTACGTCGCCGCTTCGGTGCCCTCCTCGTCGGAGTAGCCGAAGACGCCGATGGCGTCCAGGCGGGCGTGGTTGAGAAAACGCTCCAGCTCGGCCAGGTCGGCCTCGGACTCGCCGGGGAAGCCCACGATGAAGTTGGAGCGCACACCCGCCTGGGGTGCCTTGCTCCGGATGGTGTCGAGCAGCTCCAGGAAGCGGTCGGTGTCGCCGAAGCGGCGCATCGCGCGCAGCACGCCGGGCGCGGAGTGCTGGAAGGAGAGGTCGAAGTAGGGCGCGATCTTGGGCGTGGAGGTGAGGACGTCGATCAGCCCGGGGCGCATCTCGGCCGGCTGGAGGTAGCTGACGCGCACCCGCTCGATGCCGTCGACCTCGGCCAGCTCGGGCAGCAGGGACTCCAGCAGGCGGATGTCGCCGAGGTCCTTGCCGTAGGAGGTGTTGTTCTCGGAGACCAGCATGATCTCCTTGACGCCCTGCTCGGCCAGCCAGCGCGTCTCATTCAGTACGTCGCTGGGGCGGCGCGAGATGAAGGAGCCGCGGAAGGAGGGGATGGCGCAGAAGGAGCAGCGCCGGTCGCAGCCGGAGGCGAGCTTCACCGAGGCGACGGGGGCGCCGTCGAGCCGGCGGCGCAGGGGCGCACGGGGGCCGGAGGCGGGCGCGAGGCCGTCCGGGAGGTCCACGGGCGCGTGCCCGGGCAGCGCCACCTCGGCGGCGGACTCCTGCCGCTCGGCCGGGCTGATCGGCAGCAGCTTGCGCCGGTCGCGCGGAGTGTGCGCGGCGTGGATACCGCCGTTCAGGATGGTCTGCAGCCGGTCGGAGATGTCGGCGTAGTCGTCGAAGCCGAGCACGCCGTCGGCCTCGGGAAGGGCCTCCGCGAGCTCCTTGCCGTACCGCTCGGCCATGCAGCCGACCGCCACCACCGCCTGGGTTCTCCCGTGCCCCTTGAGGTCGTTGGCCTCCAGCAGGGCATCCACGGAGTCCTTCTTGGCGGCGTCGACGAAGCCACAGGTGTTGACGACGGCGACATCCGCGTCGGAGGCATCCTCCACGAGATCCCAGCCGTCCGCCTCCAAGCGGCCTGCGAGCTCCTCCGAGTCCACCTCGTTACGGGCGCAGCCAAGGGTGACGAGTGCGACGGTACGGCGTTCAGGCATGGGCTCAAGAGTACTTTGTCTCACTGACACCCCACGTCGACGGGGTTGGCCGATCTTGGCCAACCCCGTACATACATGAGCCGCTCTTAACCGACCTGGGGGTCGCCCTTCGTGTACGTGAGGCGCTCCACGGCCCCCGGCTGCCAGTCGTCGTCGATCTTCTTGCCGTTGACGTAGAGCTGGATCGCGCCCGCGTCGCCGAGGACGAGGTTGATCTTCTCGCTGTCCTGGAAGGTCTTGGACTCGCCCTGCTTGAGCAGGCCGTCGAAGAGAAGCCGGCCGTTGTGGTCCTTGGCGGAGATCCAGCTCTTGCCGTCGTCGGCGCTGACCTGGACCGTCACCTTGTCCTGGGGCGCGGCCGCGATGGCGCTGTCGGTCGGATCCGGCTTCGGGTCCTCGGGCTTCTCGGTCTTGGGCTTGGACGTGGCGGGCTTGCTGGTCGAGGGCGTGGCGCCCTCGGCGACCGACGCCGAGCCGCCGTCGTCACCCTTGAACGCGGTGAACCCGACGAAGCCGATCACGGCGACGATCGCGGCGACCATCGCCGCGGTCCAGTTCGGCCCGCGCCGCTCCGGGCGGATGCGTTCCGCCTCGAACAGCGGGGCCGCGGGGGTGGGCGCGGGCCGCCCGCCGTGATCCGCGTCGTACTGGGCGAGCAGCGGGCCCGGATCGATGCCGACCGCCTTGGCCAGGGTCCTGATGTGGCCGCGGGCGTACACGTCTCCGCCGCAGGGGGCGAAGTCGTCCGCCTCGATGGCATGCACGATGGGCAGGCGGACCCGGGTGGCGTTGCTGACGTCGTCGACGGTCAGCCCGGCAGCGATACGCGCCTGCTGGAGGGCACGGCCGACGGAGAGGCGGGCTTCGTCGGAAACGTCTTCGAACGGACGCTCGTCTTCAGGGGAGTTGCCGATGGACACGGGGGCGCCTTTCGAGCGTGTAGCCACCTGTGCTGGAGGTTCAGTCTAGGGGGGGTGCGAAAGGGTGGGGCAACCGGGCGGTGGGACTTTGTACGCCATCGGTATGGCCCGGCACACCGATGGTGAAGCAGCAGATTTTCGCTTCCCTCAACTTGACGTACGCCAAAGGAAAACAGTTGCTCAATGATCCCTTACGGATGAGTCACAATCGAACATCGGTGGCCCGACCCGCCGGGGACTCCTCTCAAGCCTCCCCGCGGATCTGCGCCAGCACGCCACCCAGCTCGTCAGGCTTCACAAGAACATCACGTGCCTTGGAGCCTTCGCTCGGCCCGACGATGTTCCGCGACTCCATCAGATCCATCAGCCGCCCGGCCTTGGCGAAGCCCACCCGCAGCTTGCGCTGGAGCATGGACGTCGACCCGAACTGCGTGGAGACCACCAGTTCCGCCGCCTGGCACAGCAGATCGAGGTCGTCGCCGATGTCCTCGTCGATCTCCTTCTTCTGCTTGGTGCCCACGGTGACGTCGTCCCGGAAGACCGGCGCCATCTGGTCCTTGCAGTGCTGGACGACCGCCGCGACCTCCTCCTCGGTCACGAACGCGCCCTGCATACGGGTGGGCTTGTTGGCCCCCATCGGCAGGAACAGTCCGTCACCCTTGCCGATCAGCTTCTCGGCACCCGGCTGGTCGAGGATGACCCGCGAGTCGGCGAGCGAGGAGGTGGCGAAGGCGAGCCGCGAGGGCACGTTCGCCTTGATCAGACCGGTGACCACGTCGACCGAGGGCCGTTGCGTGGCGAGCACCAGGTGAATACCGGCCGCACGCGCGAGCTGCGTGATCCGCACGATCGCGTCCTCGACGTCCCGCGGAGCGACCATCATCAGGTCGGCGAGCTCGTCGACGATCACCAGCAGATACGGATACGGCTGGAGCTCGCGCTCGCTGCCCTCCGGCGGCTTGACCTTGCCGTCCCTTATCGCCTGGTTGAAGTCGTCGATGTGCCGGAAGCCGTACGCCGCCAGGTCGTCGTACCTGAGGTCCATCTCCCGTACGACCCACTGGAGCGCCTCGGCGGCCCGCTTGGGGTTGG
>NZ_JACMSF010000043.1 GCF_014257025.1 Streptomyces cupreus | reverse complement strand
TCCTTGGAGGTGGAGACGGGATTTGAACCCGTGTAGACGGCTTTGCAGGCCGTTGCCTCGCCTCTCGGCCACTCCACCAGGAGTGCGGGGGTTCGGGATGATCCCCCTTGCTCTTCCGAGCGAACGACGAGGTTCGAACTCGCGACCTCAACCTTGGCAAGGTTGCGCTCTACCAACTGAGCTACGTTCGCCTGTCTTTCCGATTCGCTTGCGCGTCCCGGCGACGTGTTGAACTCTAGCGGATTCCTGGGCCAGTACAAAAACGCGTTTGTGCAGCGTGCTGCGCCTCACCCCCGCCCGACCTGCTCCGAGACGTGGTCAGAGCCCTCGCGAGGACATGCCCAGGTCACCGGGGAGACACCCGCCATAGACTCGACACCGTGCTCGACCTCCCTCCTCTGGCCCGCTTCGGCGACCGTCTCGCCGCCGGCCTCCTCGACGTCACCAGCGACCCCGCGGCCCTGGACTCCACCGGCTTCTGGGCCGTCGCCGCGGACTTCGAGGGCCGGCTGACCTGCGCCCGCTTCCGGGACGTACGGGAGTCGCCCGTGCCCGCCCCGGTGCCCGGCGCCTGGCTTGGTCCGGCGGCGGACGACTGGACCTCCTCCCTCGACAATGCCGCCTACACCACGGGCGTGCGCCGCATCCGCGAGCACATCGCGGCCGGCGAGGTCTACCAGGCCAACCTCTGCCGGGTGCTCTCCGCGCCCGTCGCCGCCGACGCCGACGTGGACGCCCTGACCGCGCTGCTGGCCCGCGGCAACCCGGCGCCGTACGCAGGAACGATCCGGCTGCCGGAGCACGGCGTGGAGATCGCCACCGCCTCCCCGGAGCTGTTCCTGCGCCGACGCGGCCGGATCGTGGAGTCCGGGCCGATCAAGGGCACCGGGCGCACCGAGGCGGACCTGCTGGAGAAGGACTACGCCGAGAACGTGATGATCGTGGACCTGGTCCGCAACGACATCGGCCGCGTCTGCGCCACCGGCTCGGTCAGCGTCCCCGACCTGTGCGCCGTGGAGAAGCACCCGGGCCTTGTCCACCTCGTCTCCACCGTACGCGGCGAGCTGCGCCCCGATGCCGGCTGGCCCGAGCTGCTCGCCGCCGCCTTCCCGCCCGGCTCGGTCACCGGCGCGCCCAAATCCAGCGCGCTGCGGATCATCGACGCGCTGGAGACGGCGCCCCGGGGCCCGTACTGCGGCGGCATCGGCTGGGTCGACGCGGACCGGGGGACCGGGGAGCTCGCGGTCGGCATCCGCACGTTCTGGATCGACCGCGCCGAGGGCGCGCTGCGCTTCGGCACCGGCGCCGGTATCACCTGGGGCTCCGACCCGGAGGGGGAGTGGCGGGAGACCGAGCTGAAGGCGTCCCGGCTGCTCGCGGTAGCGTCGGGGGCGTACGAAGCAAGTGGAGGACTGACGTGAAGATCTGGCTCGACGGCGGGCTGCAGGACATCGAGTCCGCCCGTGTCTCCGTCTTCGACCACGGGCTGACCGTGGGCGACGGCATCTTCGAGACGGTGAAGGCGACGGACGGCGAGCCGTTCGCGCTCACCCGTCATCTGAACCGGCTGACCCGCTCAGCGCGCGGTCTCGGCCTGCCGGACCCCGACCACGACGAGGTCCGCCGCGCCTGTACGGCCGTGCTCGAAGCGAACCCGATGCCGCTCGGCCGGCTGCGCATCACCTACACCGGCGGCCACGGCCCCCTCGGTTCCGACCGCGGCGAGCACGGCCCGACCCTCGTGGTCGCCCTCGGCGGGACCACCCGCCGCCCCGACTCCACCGCCGTGATCACGGTCCCCTGGACCCGCAACGAACGCGGCGCGCTCACCGGCCTGAAGACGACCTCGTACGCCGAGAACGTCGTCGCCCTCGCCCGCGCCCACCAATACGGCGGCTCCGAGGCGCTGTTCGCCAACACGGTCGGCCAACTCTGCGAGGGCACCGGGTCGAACGTCTTCGTCGTCCTGGACGGCGAGATCCACACCCCGCCTCTCGCCTCCGGCTGTCTCGCCGGCATCACCCGCGAGCTGGTCGTGGAGTGGACGGGCGCCAAGGAGACCGATCTGCCGCTGGACGTCCTCCGGCGGGCCGACGAGATCTTCCTGACCTCTACCCTGCGCGACGTACAGGCCGTGCACCGCGTCGACGAGCGCGAACTGCCCGGCGCCCCGGGCCCGGTGACCGCCAAGGCGATGCGGATCTTCGACGAGCGGTCCGGCCAGGACCAGGATCCGTGAGCTGGGGGAAAAGAGGCTGACGTGAGCCTCCAGCGCGGGTAGAACACCCGTGATGACCACGACCCTGCGGCCGACCGAGCCGCTCCAGCGAGACGCCGACGGGATGCTGTCCCGCCACTTCCAGGTGTGCGTGAACAGCCGTCCCGTCGGTGCGATACACCTGGCGACGGACCCTCTCTTCGGGCCGACCGTCGCGCGCATCAGCGACCTGAGCATCGAGGAGCCGGACCGCAGACGCGGCCGGGGTACCGTGGCCGCGCTCGCCGCCGAGGAGGTGGCCCGCGGCTGGGGCTGCACCCGCGTCGAGATCAGGGTGCCGGGCGACTCCGAGCCCGCGCTCAGGCTCGCCACCGCGCTGGGCTACGTCCACCGCAACCGCGGCATGGAGAAGCAGCTCGCCGCCACCCCGCCCGAGCTGCCCTCGGGCAGCCGCGGCCGGCCCATGACGGAGGCCGAGTACGGGCCGTGGGTCGAGCACGGCAACGAGCACTGCGCGCAGAGCTGGATCGACCGCGGCGTGCCCGAGGACCAGGCGTGGGCCAAGGCGTTGAGCGACATGTCCAAGCTGCTCCCGCAGGGCCTGGCCACCGAGAACATGGTCATCAGCGTCCTGGAGCACGAGGACGAGGCCGTCGGCACCCTGTGGGTGTCGGTGGCCGGGGACAAGGCGTTCGTCTTCGACGTCGAGGCCGACGCGCGCTTCCGCGGCAGGGGCCACGGCCGGACGCTGATGCTGCTGGCCGAGGCCCAGGCGGTGGCCGCCGGGAAGCGGGTCATCGGCCTCAACGTGTTCGCGGACAACACTCCGGCCGAGCGCCTGTACGAGTCACTGGGCTATGTGCCGGTGGGCTGGTCGATGTACAAGAACCTGCTCTGAGCCTGAGGTCAGTCCTGCCCGGCCTCGGCGAGCAACCGGTCCACGATCTCCTCCACGCGCTCACGCAGCCCCTCCTGGCTCTTGCCGCCGTCGAGGCGTTCGTCGCCGACGACGTACGTCGGGGTGCCGCTCACGCCGATCGCCTTGCCCTCGGCCTGGTCGGCGTCCACGATCAGGATGTGCCGGCCGTCGATCAGCGCGGTGTCGAACTCCTCGGCGTCCAGACCGAGTTCCCGGGCCACCTCGACCAGGAAGGGTTCCCCCTTACGGTCCAGTTCCTCGACCCGGCCGAGCACCGCCTCCACGTACGGCCACCCCTGCCCCTGTTCCAGGGCCTCCTCGGCGGCCTGCGCGGCGGCGAAGGAGTGCTTGTGCTTCTCCAGCGGGAAGTGCCGCAGCCTGAGCTCCAGCCGGTCGCCGTAGCGGGCGCGCAGGGCCCGCAGGTCGTCGAGGGCGGTACGGCAGTCCGGGCACTGGAGTTCGCACCAGAAGTCGAGGACGGGTGCGGTGGGACGGACGGGGGAGGAGTCGCTCATGCGCCCAGTCTCCCAGCCCGGTACCCGCCGGGCCCAATCAGGGATCCGCGCCCCGACCGGCACCTTCGGAGGAGCCGACCCGGAGATGTCCCTGATGTCCGGCGGGAGCATGGCCCGGCGGGGCCTCGCAGGTGCAGGATGGAAGGGACGAAGGCTCCGCGCCTGACTGAATCCTGCCTGGAGGACCGGATGATTGCCGAGACCCTCTGTTCCGCCGTCGCCGCGGCCGGCCTGGGCATCGCGGCGGTCACGGCGTACCGCAAGCGTTTCCTGTCCGCCGCCCGGATCGCCGCGTACTCACTCGTCCCGCTCGGACTGGTGATGACAGGGGTGGTTCAGTGGCTGGCGGACACCGCGTTCAGCCCGACCGCGTGGGCGGGCTTCGGCGTGCTCGGCGTCTCCTGGATGCTGTTCGCGAGCACCCGCGCGGTGGAGCGCCGCCGGGGTGGCGGCACCCGCAAGGAGCGCAAGGAGGCCCGGTCCGCTCAGCGCGGGGCGGTGGCCCCGGCGGCCTCGGCGCCCTCCCTGGGCTCCAGCTCCCGTCCGGGGGCCAAGCCGGCGGCGGCACCCCAGGAGGACTTCAGCGACATCGAGGCCATTCTCAAGAAGCACGGCATATGACGGCCGCATGCCGACTGAAACGACACAGTGGGTCGCCGCCCGTCCCTGATCGATCACGACCCGTGCCGGACATCGCGGATTAAGGCGAACTCCCGCTACTTCCGGGCGTGTTGATCGCGCCGGGAGGGTCGGCTGGGCCATCATCGCCGCGAGATGCTGGACACGACACAGAGCGAGACCGCGCCGCCGCAGGACGAGCCGCGCGGATGCCTCTTCGCCCTTTCCCAGCCACCGCTGATGATCTTCCTTGCGGTGATCGGGTGTCTGCTGCTCATGGCTGCGCTGCACGATCTGCTGCTGCTCTGAGCCGTACCCGCGGCCCCCGGCGCCACCCGCCGGGGCCCGCGTCGACGCCGATGTCCCACGGGACGCCGATGTCTCAGGGGCGGCCGACCGTCCGGTCCCGCCGCCGGGGCCTCAGCCCGCCGCCTCCTTGCGCCGCGCCCGGTAGGCGGCGACATGCAGCCGGTTGCCGCAGGTGCGGCTGTCGCAGTACCGCCGGGAGCGATTGCGGGAGAGGTCGACGAAGGCACGCCGGCAGTCGGGGGCCTCGCAGCGCCGCAGCCGCTCCTGCTCCCCGGCGACCACGAAGAACGCCAGGGCCATGCCGCAGTCGGCCGCCAGATGGTCGGCGACGGACGCTCCGGGCGCGAAGTAGTGCACATGCCAGTCGTAGCCGTCGTGGTCGGTGAGCCGCGGAGTTGTGCCTGCGGCGGCGACCAGCTCGTTGATCAGGCCGGCGGCGCTCCGGGCATCCGGTGCCGCGAAGATCCCGGCGAACCTGGCCCGGATCTTGCGCACCGCGGACAGGTCCAGCTCCGAGAGCACGCCGACATCGCTGATCTCGTGCTTGCGCACGAAATCGGCGAGCGCCGCGACGTCCGGCAGCGCGTCCTCGGTCGCGTCGTCCTCCGGTGCGGTGTTCACCAGATCCACGACGGCGTCGAGGGCGCACCGGGTGTCGTGGGTGATCAGCACGTTTCGCTCCCTGGCCTGAGGGGCGGGCGCGGGCGCCCGCCGATGCTGGCCGATGGTAGTAGCTTCGCCGACGGCGGTACGGCCGCGCCAGACGCGTAGTGGCCGGGGGCAACCGAATGGGGCGCCGGACTGCGAGTTCAGGCCTCGCTCGGAGCGGACCCACGCACGTCGACGCCGCCCCGCGAGTGACTCACGGTGACGGCGTCGGCGCATACCGTATGCGATTGTTTGTCCTGGGCCCGAGCCGTCTCCCCGAGTCGACGGCGTCGGGCGGCTTGTCGGTGCCCGCCTCAGCTCTCCGCCAGGATGTGTGAGAGCTCCTGGTCGAGGTCGAAGTGCCGGTGTTCCGTGCCGGGGGGCACGGCGGCGTCTGTTCGCTTCAGGAAGGACTCCAGGGCCCGTGCCGGGGCTTCGAGCAGGGCCTCGCCCTCCGGGGAGCTCAGGGCGATGCAGACGACGCCCTGGCCGTGGCTGCGCGACGGCCAGACTCGGACGTCGCCGGTCCCGGTGGGCCGGTGCAGGCCCTCGGCCAGGAGGTCGCGGGCGAACACCCACTCGACGGTCTCCTCGGCTCCGGTGTGGAAGGTGGCGTGCACGGCGTAGGGGTCGGCCGTGTCGTACCGCAGGCCTGCGGGGACAGGCAGGGAGGACTCGCTCGACACAACGAGGCGCAGGTGCAGCTCGCAGCTGACCGTGGTGTTCATAAGCGCCAGGGCCTTTCGCTCAGTGTGCGCTCGGGGATTCGCACGTCGGCGAAATCGACATGCCACCTACGGTGCCGTTGTAAACCCCTCTGAGTGTTTTGCGTGTCTTTACGTAACTCTTCCGGCCGACGACCCGTTCGCGAGGTACGACCATTCCGGTGACTGGTTTCTCTCGGGTAGGGTTTGGCCGTATGAACACGGGGAGTAGTGAGCCTGGCGAGGTGGCCATGGCGTCGAACGAGACCGAAGTGGACAGGGCGAAGAGCGAGCAGGGGCTCGGTTCGAGAGCACCGGAATTCATCAAGGCACGCCGTCTGCTGCACGTGAGCTGGCAGGTGGGCGTCTTCATCATCGGCCTGGCTGTCGTGGGGCTCGGCATCGTGATGCTGCCGCTGCCCGGCCCCGGCTGGGTGGTGATTTTCGCTGGCATGGCGATCTGGGCGACCGAGTTCGTCTGGGCCCAGCTGGTGCTGCGCTGGACCAAGCGCAAGGTCACCGAGGCCGCCCAGCGCGCCCTTGATCCCAAGGTGCGCCGCCGCAACATCATTCTGACGTCGGTCGGTCTTGTGATCGTGGCCGTCCTGTGTGGGATCTACCTCTGGAAGTTCGGGCTCGTGATGCCCTGGAAGATCAAGGACCAGTGATCCGTCGAGGGGGTGCGGGTGCCCGGCGCTCAGTGTCCTTGCTGGTCACAGGCACCCCCTGACATGGGGTAATGTTCTTCCTGCGCCCGGGCGATTAGCTCAGTGGGAGAGCGCTTCGTTCACACCGAAGAGGTCACTGGTTCGAACCCAGTATCGCCCACCCGGGACATCGGCCCGTCTGCCTCAGAGCAGACGGGCCGTCGTCGTTCGGGGCGGCCGTGGACCTTCCGTCGCTCGGGACGACTTTCGGCCGAGCGGTCTCCGCGTCCGGCGCCCCACATCCCGTTCGGTCGGCCGAGCCCACGCGCCCCACCTGCGGTAACTCCCCGCAGGGCGCTCGTCGTTGCCCCCATGGGCGCCCAACTGGCCCGTCCCCGCCGCAAGAAATTCCTGTCCGAATCATTGACGCACCCCGAGGCCCTCCGTAACTTGTGCCAGCAAGCGCTTACTTGAAACGATTCATGCAGGCGGCAACGACGCTGCGGGGAGGGCCCGACTGTGGGAACCAGCAGGAATGTTGAGAGGCGTACGATCCTGAAGGCGGCCGGTGCATCGGCGGCCACGCTCGGGCTGGCGGCGACGACCGGGTGCGGAGGCGACAGTGGTTCCGGCGACGGGACGGTAACGCTCCGTTACGCCTGGTGGGGTGGCGAGCCGCGCACCATCGCCATCAAGAAGACGATCGCGCTCTTCGAGAAGAAGTACCCGAAGGTCAAGATCAAGCCGGAATTCACCGACTACGAGGCGTTCTGGGAGAAGTTCCAGACCCAGGCCTCCGGCGGGAATCCCCCGGACGTTTTCCAGAATGCGGTCGGCTTTCTGCGCAAGTACGACAAGCGCGGCGTTCTGATGGATCTCAAGACGCAGGCGGACGCGGGGAATCTGAGCCTGGAGAACTTCCGCAACGGCGTTCTGGCGAACGGTCAGGTCGACGGCAAGCAGATCGGTATCCCCGTCGGCGCCAACACCATGGCGCTCGTCATCGACCTCAAGGCCTTCAAGAAGGCGGGTGTCGAGGCGAAGATGGGCTGGACCTGGGACGAGTACTTCGACACGCTCCAGACGATCCAGGACAAGGCGAAGATCGCCGGTGACACCGGCTACTTCTCCATCATGTACCTCTACGACCTGTATCTGCGTCAGAACGGCAAGGCCTTCTTCACCGACGCCGATCTCGGCTTCACCGAGGACGATCTGACGCAGTGGTGGGAGGACGGCTACAAGCGCGTGCGCTCCGGGCTCGTCGCCGACCCGAAGAAGGTCGAGCAGGTCAAGCCCAAGTCCGCGCTCTCGGCCGGACTTGCCGCGGGCGAGTTCACCTGGGACAACTTCTCGATCCGCTACGAGGGCGAGGGCGAGTCGGACTACGGGCTCGCGCCGATCCCCACCACGGACGGCAAGAACACCGGCCAGTACCTCGGTTCGCTGATGCTCAGCGCCTTCTCCGGGACCAAGCACCCCAAGGAGGTCGCCCAGTTCATCGACTTCATGGTCCATGACCCCGAGGTCGGCAAGATCATGGGCTACGACCGCGGCATCCTCGCCACGACCGAGCAGTACGAGGCGTTCACGCCCACCGACGACAACAACAAGGGCGTCAAGGCGTACGAGGAGGAGGTCGCTGCGGCCGGTGTGCTCGGGAAGATCACCCCGCACCCGTCCGGCGCCGATGTCATCGAGGCGGCGTTCCTGCGGCTCGGCGGCGAGGTCGCCCAGGGCAAGACCAAGCCGGCCGACGCCGCCAAGGCGCTGTTCAGCGAGGCCAAGGCCGCGTTCGCGGGCTGAGGGGACGTACCACCATGACGCTCGTCAAGGAAGCGCCCGCGCGCCCGGCCGGGAAGCGGTCCGCCGCACCCGCCGCCGGGCGGCGCGGGCGGCGCCGCGAGAACCTCGCCGGCTATCTCTTCATGTCGCCGTGGATCGCGGGGTTCCTGCTGCTCACGGCGGGGCCGATGATCGCGTCGCTGTACTACGCGTTCACCAGCTACAACCTGTTCACGCCGCCCAAGTGGGTGGGCCTGGACAACTTCACGACGATGTTCCAGGACCCGCGCTGGCAGAAGTCGGTCGAGGTCACGCTGAAGTACGTCGTCGTGGCCACACCGCTGAAGCTGCTGCTCGCGCTCGGCGTCGCGCTGCTGCTCGCGCAGAGCAGGCGCGGACAGGGCCTGTACCGGGCCGCGTTCTACATGCCCTCGCTCATCGGCGCCAGCGTCTCCGTGGGCTTCGTGTGGCGGGCGCTGTTCTCCGACGACGCGATCGTGGACCGTACG
This sequence comes from Streptomyces cupreus, assembly GCF_014257025.1. Taxonomy (GTDB): domain Bacteria; phylum Actinomycetota; class Actinomycetes; order Streptomycetales; family Streptomycetaceae; genus Streptomyces; species Streptomyces cupreus. Next base: position 71,806 of record NZ_JACMSF010000043.1, on the reverse strand, counting down.
CAGAAGATCTTCGGTCTCGACGTGGGCGGCTGGATCGGCAACCCGGACTACGTCATCCACGCCCTGGTGGCCCTGAGCATCTGGCAGTTCGGCGCGCCGATGGTCATCTTCCTGGCCGGCCTCAAGCAGGTCCCGCGGGAGCTGTACGAGGCCGCCGAGGTCGACGGGGCCGGACCGCTGCGGCGGTTCTGGAACATCACGCTGCCGATGATCTCCCCGGTGCTCTTCTTCAACGTGCTGCTGGAGTCCATCCACGCCTTCCAGGTGTTCGGCTCCGCCTACGTCGTCTCCGACACCCGGTGCGGGCCCGCCGACGCCACGCTCGTCTACACCTGTTACCTCTACCAGAAGGGCTTCAAGGAGGCCCAGATGGGCTTCGCCTCCGCGATGGCCTGGACGCTGGTGGTCGCGGTGGCGCTGGTCACGGCGGTCCTGTTCTGGTCGCAGAAGAAGTGGGTGCACTACGAGGAGGCCGCCAAGTGACCACCGCCACCAGCCCCGCCGTGCGCACCGCGAACGAGCGCAAGCGCACCGGATCGATCGTCTGGCACGTGGGCGCGCTGCTCATCCTCGCGGTCGTCCTGTATCCCGTGATCTGGGTCGTCGGCGCCGCGTTCAAGCCGAGCAAGGACATCATCGCCAGCCTCGACCTGCTGCCCGCGAAGCCGGTCTGGGCGAACTTCTCCGGGCTCGCCGACGGCATCTCCGGCATCTCCATCAGCAGCTTCTTCATGAACTCGCTGATGTACGCGGTCCTGGCCGTGGTCGGTGTCGTGGTGTCCAGCTCGCTCACCGCCTACGCCTTCGCCAAGATCGGGTTCGCCGGGCGGAACCTGCTGTTCACGCTGATGATCGGCACGCTGCTGCTGCCGTATCACGTGCTGCTCATCCCGCAGTACGTGATGTTCCGCAAGCTCGAACTCATCGACACGCTGGTGCCGCTCGTCGCGGGCAAGTTCCTGGCCGTGGAGGCGTTCTTCGTCTTCCTGATGGTGCAGTTCATGCGCGGGCTGCCGCGCGAGCTGGACGAGGCCGCCAAGCTGGACGGCTGCGGGCACTTCCGGACCTACTGGTCCATCGTGCTCCCGCTGTGCCGCCCGGCCATCATCACCAGCGCCATCTTCACCTTCATCAACGCCTGGAACGACTTCATGGGGCCGTTGATCTACCTCAACACCCCCGAGAAGTACACCGTGTCGCTCGGCCTGATGATGTTCCGCGACCAGGAGGGCATCTCCAACTACGGCAGCATGATCGCGATGTCGCTGGTGGCGCTGGTGCCGGTCATCGCCTTCTTCATGGCCTTCCAGCGGTATCTGATCGACGGCATGGCCACCTCCGGACTGAAGGGCTGAGCATGGCCGAGGCGCGCATGAAGGCCCGCAAGGAGTCCATGTTCGGCGAGCGGTTCGCTCTCTTCGCCGAGGCTCTGCTCACCGGCGTGTGGATCGCCGTGGCCTGCCTCGGGGTCGTCACCTACCCCGCCGCCTTCGCCGCCGGCGCACGGCATCTGCGGCGCCGTACCGCCCATGAGGCCGGCGGCCGGCGGGAGTTCGTCGCCGACTTCCGGGCGGCGGTGCGCCGGGGGTGGATCGTCGGGGTCGTCGGCTGGGTGGCGGCCGGCGCGGTCTGGGTGGACGTCCAGGCCGCGCGGGCCGGGCTGCCCGGCGGGCCGCTCGTCGGGGCCGTCGGACTGTTCGCGCTGATCGGTCTTGCCGTGGCCCTGCTGCGGGCGGCGGCCGTCTGGACGCCCGGCGTCTCCTGGCGGGTGCTGCTCGCGGACGCCGGGCGCCGGACCGTGCTCGACCCCGCCGGCTCCTTTCTGATCATCGCCGGTCTTGCCGTCGTGGCCCTGTCCGCCGCGTTCATCGCACCGCTCGCGGTCCCGGTGGTCGGAGCCGTCGCCGCGGCGGCCGTCGCCGTGGAGACGCGGTACCGGCACCGCTGACGAGCGGTGCCCTCGCACCAGGTCGGCGCCCTCGGCGCCGTACCTCTCTCTGTCATGCCCCTGCCCATCCCACCCGCACGGAAGGAACGGTCATGTCCCCCATCCCTCGCAGGTCCCTCCTCAAAGCGGCCGCCGTCGCCGGCGCCGCCGCGCAGTTCAGTTGGGCACTAGGGGCCAAGGACGCGCAGGCCGCGCCCAGAGCCGCGGCCGGTGACGGCGACCCGGTCACCCTGGACTGGCTGGAGGACGGCGGCCTCGGCGCGGCGCCCGGCTCGACCCTCGGTGTGCCCTGGCCGAAGGGCGCCTTCCAGGAGGACCAGACCTTCGCCCTGACGGACGCGGACGGCAAGGCCGTGCCCGTCCAGACCTGGCCGCTCGCCTACTGGCCCGACGGCTCCCTCAAGTGGACCGCGCACGCGGTGAGTTCGGGCGGCTCCGGCAAGCTCACCCTCGCCGCGGGCGAGCCCGCCGCCCCCGAGAAGAAGGTCACCGTCGACAAGAGCGGCGGCACCATCGACATATCGACCGGTGTGATCACCGCGAAGATCGGCACGTCCGGCGCCACGCTGGTCAAGTCCGTCACACGCGGCTCCACCGAGATCGCCAAGAACGGCAGGCTCGTCCTGATCCGCCAGCCCGAGATCGAGGACGGCGACCAGGGCGCGGTGAAGACCGAGCGCTTCGACGGCGCCATCTCCGAGGTCACCGTGGAACAGGAGGGTCCCGTCCGCGCGGTCGTCCGCATCGACGGCAAGCACCGCAAGGGCGACCGCAGTTGGCTGCCGTTCTCCATCCGCCTGTACTTCTACGCCGGCGCCGACTCCTTCCGCATGGTGCACACCATCACCTACGACGGCACCCAGGAACCCGGCAAGGCCGGCGGCGACTTCATCCGCGGCCTCGGCGTCCGCTTCACCGTCCCCATGCGCGACCAGTCCTACGACCGCCACATCCGCATCGGCGGCGAGGGCACCGGCATGCTCCGCGAGGCCGTCAAGGGCATCACCGGACTGCGCCGAGACCCCGGCGCGGCCGTCCAGACGGCCCAGTTCGAGGGCAAGAAGCTGCCCGACCCCGCCACCTGGGACCAGCGGGTCACCACCCGCCTGCAGTACATCCCCGAGTGGGGCGACTACACCCTCTCCCAGCTCTCCGCCGACGGCTTCACCCTGCGCAAGCGGACCAAGAAGGGCTACGGCTGGATCGGCGCCGGCGGTGGCGGGCGAGCGAACGGCTTCGGTTACGTCGGTGGTGTCAGCGGCGGATTCTCCTTCGGCCTCAGGGACTTCTGGGAGAAGTTCCCCGCACAGCTCGACATCCGCGACGCCCACACCGACGAGGCCGAGGTCACCCTCTGGCTCTGGTCGCCCGAGGCGCAGCCCATGGACCTGCGCTTCTACCACGACGGCATGGGCCAGGACACCTTCCCCGAGCAGCTCGAAGGCCTCAACATCACCTACGAGGACTACGAACCCGGCTTCGGCACCCCCTACGGCATCGCCCGCACCTCCGAACTCCTCTTCTGGGCCAACGAGTCGACCCCGTCGGCGGACGCGCTGGCCCAACAGGTCGAGGCCGTCCGAGTGTTGCCGCAGCTCGCCGCGCCGCCCAAGCAGCTCATCAAGGCCGGCGTCTTCGGCCCCGGCCTGTACTCCGAGCCCGACCGCTCCACCCCCGCCAAGGCCAAGATCGAGGACCACCTCGACTTCCTCTTCACCTACTACAAGGACCAGGTGGAGATGCGTCGTTGGTACGGCTTCTGGGACTACGGCGACATCATGCACACCTATGACACCGTCCGGCACCAGTGGCGGTACGACATCGGCGGCTACGCCTGGGACAACTCCGAGCTGTCCCCGGACCTCTGGCTCTGGTTCGCGTATCTGCGCTCGGGCCGCGCCGACATCTTCCGCTTCGCCGAGGCGATGACCCGGCACACCGGCGAGGTCGACGTCTACCACCTCGGCGAATGGGCGGGCCTCGGCACCCGGCACGGTGTGCAGCACTACGCCGACAGCGCCAAGCAGCAGCGCATCGCCAACACCACGTACCGCCGCTACTACTACTTCCTCACCGGCGACGAACGCGTCGGCGACCTCATGCACGCCAACGTCGACTCCGACGAGACGTTCCTCGTCCTCGACCCGATCCGCAAGATCCGCACCGAGCCCTACACACCCGACCGGCACGCGCTGTCGATCGGTTTCGGCACGGACTGGAGCGGTCTGGTGTCGGCCTGGCTGACGGAGTGGGAGCGCAAGGGACCGAAGTGGGAGAAGGCCAAGGCGCGCGTGCTGTCGACCATGGAGACGATCGCCGCGCAGCCGAACGGGTTTGTGCAGGGGACCGGGCTGTACGACCTGGACACCGGGAGGTTCGCCATCGCGGAGAAGCCGGTGGTGGGCGTCTCCCATCTGTCCGCCGTCTTCGGTCTCAACGAACTGTGCGCCGAGCTCATCGACCTTGTCGACATGCCGAAGTTCAACGAGGCGTACTTCGACTACTGCCGCTACTTCAACGCCACCAAGGCCGAGCAGGCGGCGCGGTACGGCTCCAACTTCGGGACGCTGCTGCTGTTCCAGGGGCACTCGCGCCTAGACGCCTACGCGGCCGTCAAGACCGGGGACGAGAAGCTCGCCACGCGCGCGTGGCAGAAGTTCTACAACTCCGACGGATACAAGGAGTCGGCGCCCTGGAAGACGGAGAAGCTGAGCGGGCCGGTCACCTTGGTGGCGGGCAGCGAGGCGACGTGGATTTCCACCAATGACACGGCGCTTTACGGGCTGGCCGCCATTGAGAACCTGGCGTTGCTCGGGCACAGGATGCCGTGACGCTCCGCTGAGGTCGCCGGGGAACCGCGCGTCCGTTGTGGCTGGTCGCGCAGTTCCCCGCGCCCTCTTTCAGCGCAGCTTTGTCAGCATGTCCCGGAGTCGCTGTGCGTCGCGGATGCGCTGTTCGTACGTCGCGCCGAGCGCCAGGAGCAGGAGGCCTGCCAGAGCGGGCGGGGCCCAGCGGGGGAGGGCGCCCGCTACCTGGATCAGGTAGGGGGCGAGTTCGTGCAGGGCGTCCAGGAGCAGGGTCGCGCCGCCGAGCAGCAGCGGTGCCTGGAGCTGGTGGCCGCCGCCCAGCAGGGTGAGCGACAGGGCCGCCAGGCCGAGCAGGAGGGGGCGCGTCCAGTGCGGGTCGGACCAGGCCGCGATCAGGCTCGGCAGCAGGGTCGCGGTCAGGCCCGGCCCGTACGCCGTCCACGACGACGTCTGTGGGTCGCGGCGCCTGCGCAGGGCGCCGACGAGCAGCGCGGGGATCGTCACCGGGAGCGTGTACGCCTCCGGTGTGTCGACCTCCCAGGCTGCCAGGCGGACCCAGGTGGCCAGGACGAACAGGGCGGTGGAGGCGTAGGCGACGGGGCGGCGGTCCGGCCGTAGCGCCGTGGCCGCGGTGATCACTCCGCACAGGGCGAGCACCAGCGCGAGCAGGGGCGGGTCGGTGATCGTGAGGCCCACGGCGAGCAGTCCTGCCGCGGCGCCCGTCACCTCGACCGGGAGGGTCGTCCGGCTGTCGCCGCCGAGGCGCGCGGCGAGCAGGGCGGCCGCCACCGGGACCGTCAGGACCAGCAGGGCCGTGTGCTGCGGTGCCCAGTCCGCGGCGGCGCCGATCGCGCAGGTCAGGGCGGTGGCGTAGGCGAGGGCTGTCGGTGCCGCCACGAGGGCGCTGCGCCAGGAGGCCGCCGCGAACAGCAGCGTCAGCGTGCTGAGCACTGCCAGGGTCGAGGACTGCGTGGCCAGGGCGAGGAGCGCCGCGTGGAGTGAGGTGGCCACGGCGAGGATCGTGGCCGTCGGCGCTGTCGGGATCGCGGCGAGGGCCGTCACCGACAATGCCACCAACAGGCCCGCCTCGTACGGCAGTTCCAGCACCGGCGGCAGCACGAGCGCCGTCGCCCATGCCAGGACCAGCGCCGCCGTCCTCGCCCCGGGGCGAGCCGTGAGCGCCAGTACAGCGGCGACGGTGGCCAGGACCAGCGGGGCCGTCTCCGACAGCGGGGGCCAGGGCACCTCGGCCGTCACCGCGGCCCGTACGTCCGACGGTGCGCCGGACCAGGGGCGGTCGATCCAGGCGAGCGGGCCCAGCAGGGTGACGGCCACCAGGGGCAGCGCCCACACAAGGGCGAGGCCCTGGACGCCGGCCGACGCCTGGACGAGGCCCTGTCGTACGGGATCGGGGAGGCGCTGGACGCGCAGTGCCGTCAACAGGGCCACCCCGCACGCCAGATACACCGGCACCGTCCACACCTCCGGCAGCGTCACGCGAGGCACGCTGCCCACCGCCGCGACCAGCAGCAGTCCGCCGATGGGCGCCGTCAGTCTCGCCGTGCGCCAGGCCGCCGTCAGGGCGATCGCGGCGGCGAGGAGGAGGAGCGCCGCCGCACGGGCGGCGGCGCTCGGACCGGTGGCCGTCCAGGACAGACCCCCGGCCGTCAGCACGCCCCCGGCGCCCATGCCGTACGCGCCGACGGTGGCGGCGATCCGTACGGAACGGGCGGGCACCCGGAGCGCCACAGCTGTGTCGAAACCGGCCGTGATCAGCAGCGCGGAGGCCAGCCAGTACGGTCCGGCGTCCGCCGCCAACGCCCACAGCAACAGTGGCAGTTGGGCCGCCGCCAGCGCGGCGGGCAGCGGCAGCCGCAGCTCGGCAGTCCTCGGCAGCAGGCCGTACGCCGTCCAGAGCGCCGCCAGCACCGCCGCCGCGACCGCCGTATAGCCGAGGCCGTCCACCTCGCTCAACGCGACTTCGTGCAGCGCGTACGCGTCCAGCAGCGTCAGCGCCAGACCGAGCCCCGCCACCGCCTCCGCCGTCGAGCGCAGACCGCGCGACAGCAGCGGCACCGGCGCCGCGAGCGCCGCCGCCGTGATCACGGCCAGCACCGCGGCGCGTCCGGTGATGCCCAGGTGTCCCCAGCCGACCAGCGTGAACGCCATCGCGGCGATGGTGAGCAGGGTGCCGCCGAGCATCAGGAGCACGTTCTGCACGCGCGGTGGCGATGCCTCGGGGCGCGGCGGTGCGACCGGTGCGGGGCGGGCCGCCTCCAGGGTGGCGACCAACCAGCCGCGGCGGGCGAGCAACTGGGACCGGCGGGCGTCCAGTTGTCGCAGCTCGGCGTCGAGGAGCCGCAACTCCTCGGCGGGGGGCGGGATGTGCGTCATGTCTCGGAGTGTGGTCCGCGTCACGCCGTGCGACATGAGTGCGCGTACTCAGAACGTACTCAGATGCGCCCATGGCACCCGCGCGCGGGCAGACTCTGCGCATGGACTGGTCCCATTACCGATTCCGCAGCCTGTGGGCCCTGCCCGCGCCACCGGCCGTCGTCTACGACGCCCTGGAGCGCGTCGAGGACTACCCCCGCTGGTGGCCCCAGGTGCGCGAGGTGAACCGGATCGACGACGTCAGCGGAGTGATCCGCGTGCGTTCGCTCCTGCCGTACGGCATGACCTTCACCGCGCGTGCGGTGCGGCGCGACCCGGTGGCCGGGGTGCTGGAGATCTCCCTGTCAGGGGACATGGAGGGCTGGGCGCGCTGGACCCTCACGCCGGACGGTACGGGCTGCCTGGCCCGCTACGACCAGGTCGTCGACGTGCGCAAACCGCTGCTGCGCATGCTGGCCGTGCCCGGGCGGCCGGTCTTCCGCGCCAACCACTGGCTGATGATGCGGGCCGGACGACGCGGTCTGGCCGCCCAGTTGGAAGCGGTTTGAAGGAAACCCGCGAAGACCTGTATTGTTCAGTGCGTTCCCGGGCGATTAGCTCAGTGGGAGAGCGCTTCGTTCACACCGAAGAGGTCACTGGTTCGAACCCAGTATCGCCCACCCGGAAGGAAAGCCGGTCCGTATCCGTACGGACCGGCTTCTTTTATGCCGCCGCCGGCAGATCCGGGCGCAGTGGCCACGCCGGGTCCACCGCCTCCTCCGTGCCGCTGCGCGCGAACCACGCCTGGAGCCCCCGCGCCTGCGCCGCGTGCCACACCGCCTGCAACGTGTGCAGTTCGGCGGGCGAGAGCCGTTCGAGCCGCGCCGCGAAACGGCGCCCCACCGCCCGTACGACATCCAGCGCGGCCAGCGCGTCCGCGCCCGCGTCATGCGCGCCGTCCAGCGTGACCCCGTAGTGCGCGCACAGGTCGGTCAGCGTGCGCCGGCCCTTGCGATAGCGGTCCAGATGCTTGTCCAGGACCCTCGGATCCAGCACCAGCAGCGGGCTCGTCTCGAACCAGTGGTCGAGGGACGACGCCCGATGGCGGCGCAGCTCACGATCCAGGATCGTCAGGTCGAACGGCGCGTTCATCACCACCAGCGGGCGGCCCGCGACGGCCTGTTCGGCCAGTTCCTCGGCTATCTCCTGCATCACCGGCGACGGCCAGCGGCCGTTGCGCTGGAGATGTTCCTCCGTCAGCCCGTGCACCGCCGTCGCCGCCTCCGGCACCGGCACACCCGGGTTCACCAGCCACCGGGTCACCCGCGGCCGGGTGCCCGGGGCGTCCTGGATCACGACGGCCGCCGAGACGATCCGGTCGGTCTCGACGTCCACGCCCGTCGTCTCCGTGTCGAATGCCGCCAGCGGGCCCTCATACCAGCTCGCCATACCTACACAACCCCTCGTTCAGCCATGGCAGCTGACGCACCGTCTTCTGCCCGTTTGGTGATACCCGGGCTGTTTGCGCCGTACGCCGGAAGGACACAACAGGAGTGCGGGTCTTTGCAGTTCAGCGGCTCGCCACGGGGATTCACTTGGCTTGGAAGGCTGTTGGTCATGGCGATAGCGCAGCCCGAGCGCGGCGGGCTGCTGCCCGAACGTACGGGGCCCCATCGCGGCACACTCGCCACCACCGCCTGCATGGAGACCTTGCAGGTGGGCTACTTGCACGCGGTCGCGGCAGCCGCGGGGTGCTCGCTGTCACAGCCGTTCCCGGACAACGGCATCGACTGGCACGTCAGTCACAGCGCGCCCGGACACACGGTCGACGACGAGGTCACCATCAAGGTGCAGCTCAAGGCCACCTACCAGATCCCGCCCAACCCCCCGGGCCGCACTTTCTCCTTCACGTTGGACAACGACCACCTGCGCAAGCTCGCCCGCACCCCGGTCTCCGTGCACAAGATCCTCGTCGTGATGCTCGTCCCGCGGTCCCAGGACGACTGGCTGCGCGCCAGCCACGACCGGCTCGACCTCAGGCACTGCTGCTACTGGGTCAACCTCGCGGGCCACCCGGTCACCGGCCGCACCCGGACCACCGTGCGGATCCCGACCTCACGCATCTTCGACGACCGTGCGCTGTGCGAGATCATGACGCGGGTCGGGACGGGAGGCAGACCATGACGCACCGCCCGATCGAGGAGCCCCTGCGGCCGGTCAGGCCGCACCCCGTCGACACCGTCGGCTGGCACCGTCCCCCCGAGCCCGACCAGGTCGACCCCGCCGTCCTCAGCGCCCTGCTGCACCGGCACGGCTGGCAGCGCCGCGGCGGCGCCACCGGACGCTACGGCCGTTGGACCCCGCCAGGCCCTGGCGGCGGCGGGACCAGCCTGCTCGTGCCCGAGAACCGCGCTTTCCCCGACAGCGACGACCTGCTGGGCGAGGCCCTCGTCGCCCTCTCCCGCAGCGGCACCCCCTCCGCCCGTGAGGTGCTGGTCTCGCTCGCCGTGCCCAGCGACGAGATCCGCTGGTGGCGGGACGTGCCCACCGGACCCGCCGGCACCACGCCCTGGACCGTGGAGGAGCAACTGCGCACCTGTGCGCGCCAGACGCTCCTCGCCGCCGCTCTCGCCACACGCGCGCGTGCGGGCTATTACGGCGCCCGGCACCGCCGCCCCGCCGCCGCGATGCTGGAGAACGTCCTGGTCGGCTTCCCGGCAGGCGGCCGCAGTCTGACCGCCTTCGTGCCCGTGGGCTCGGGCCGCCCGCTCGCCGTACGCCTGCACCAGGCGCTGTACGCCGCCCGCGAGGCCATCGACTACCGGCGGGCCACCGGCGGCATGGACGCCTTCGACGGCGCCGTCGAGGCGGGCGTCAGCCGGGAGCTCACCGAGGCTCTGATCGGCCTCGTCCGGGGCACCGAGGGCGCGCGCATCGCCGTCGAGTGGGCGCCCGCCGCCGCTGTTCCCGACGGCTGCGCGGCCGGCGCCGAGGCCGTCGAGTTCTCACCGGGCGATCTGCCCGTGCTGCGCGAAGCAGGGGCCCGCTATCTGCGCGAGGAGCCCTCCGTCTCCGTGCGCATCACCGGCGCCGTGGTCCGGATGCGCAGATCGGGGCCACGTGGGGAGGGCACGGTACGTCTGCGGGTGCTGGCCGGCGCCGAGATCCCGCACGTCCGGCTCACCCTGGACGAGGAGGCCTACCGGATCGCCGGCCACGCCCACCTGGTCGGACTGCCGGTGCGGGTGCACGGGCGGCTGGAGAGCCGGGGCGGCTTCCGCAAGCTCACCGGCGTCTCCGGCGTCGTACCCGTGCAGGTCGACGAGGCGGAGCGGGACCGGCTGATGAAGTCGCTCCAGGAGAATCTGGACTTCTTCGAAGAGGCGTGCGGAGGGGACTGATTTCGCCCTGGGTGGGTGCGGGTCGGTACGATCGCGTAATGCGCGCGCTCCCGGTATGGCGCCGCACCCCACCTTCAGTCAGGAGAGACCGGTGTCAGACGTCCGTGTGATCATCCAACGCGATTCCGAGCGGGAAGAGCGCGTGGTGACGACGGGCACTACGGCCGCCGACCTCTTCGCAGGCGAGCGCTCGATCATCGCCGCGCGCGTGGGCGGCGAGCTCAAGGACCTGTCGTACGTCCTGGCCGACGGCGAGGAGGTCGAGGGCGTCGAGATCTCCTCCGAGGACGGTCTGAACATCCTGCGCCACTCCACCGCGCACGTCATGGCGCAGGCCGTGCAGGAGCTGTTCCCCGAGGCCAAGCTCGGCATCGGCCCGCCGGTCAAGGACGGCTTCTACTACGACTTCGACGTCGAGAAGCCGTTCACGCCCGAGGATCTCAAGGCCGTCGAGAAGAAGATGCAGGAGATCCAGAAGCGCGGGCAGAAGTTCGCCCGCCGCGTCGTCACCGACGAGGCCGCCCGCGAGGAGCTCGCGAACGAGCCGTACAAGCTGGAGCTGATCGGCCTCAAGGGCTCCGCCTCCTCCGACGACGGCGCGGACGTCGAGGTCGGCGCCGGCGAGCTGACGATCTACGACAACCTCGACGCCAAGACCGGCGACCTGTGCTGGAAGGACCTCTGCCGCGGTCCGCACCTGCCCTCGACCCGGCTGATCCCGGCGTTCAAGCTGATGCGCAACGCCGCCGCCTATTGGCGCGGCAGCGAGAAGAACCCGATGCTCCAGCGCATCTACGGCACCGCCTGGCCGTCCAAGGACGAGCTGAAGGCGTACCTCGACTTCCTCGCCGAGGCCGAGAAGCGCGACCACCGCAAGCTGGGCAACGAGCTGGACCTGTTCTCCATCCCGGAGCAGATCGGTTCCGGCCTCGCCGTCTTCCACCCCAAGGGCGGCATCGTCCGCCGGGTGATGGAGGACTACTCGCGCCGCCGGCACGAGGAAGAGGGCTACGAGTTCGTCTACACCCCGCACGCCACCAAGGGGAAGCTCTTCGAGACGTCGGGCCACCTGGACTGGTACGCCGAGGGCATGTACCCGCCCATGCAGCTCGACGAGGGCGTGGACTACTACCTCAAGCCCATGAACTGCCCGATGCACAACCTGATCTTCGACGCGCGCGGCCGCTCGTACCGTGAACTGCCGCTGCGCTTCTTCGAGTTCGGGACCGTGTACCGGTACGAGAAGTCGGGTGTCGTGCACGGCCTCACGCGCGCGCGTGGCTTCACGCAGGACGACGCGCACATCTACTGCACGCGCGAGCAGATGTCGGAGGAGCTCGACAAGACGCTCACCTTCGTCCTGGGCCTGCTGCGTGACTACGGCCTGACCGACTTCTACCTGGAGCTCTCCACCAAGGACCCGGAGAAGTTCGTCGGCTCCGACGAGGTCTGGGAGGAGGCGACCGAGACGCTGCGCCAGGTCGCCGAGAAGCAGGGCCTGCCCCTGGTCCCGGACCCGGGTGGCGCCGCCTTCTACGGCCCGAAGATCTCCGTCCAGACCAAGGACGCGATCGGCCGTACCTGGCAGATGTCGACCATCCAGCTCGACTTCAACCTGCCCGAGCGCTTCGACCTGGAGTACACCTCCGCGGACGGCTCCAAGCAGCGTCCGGTCATGATCCACCGAGCGCTGTTCGGCTCCATCGAGCGGTTCTTCGCGGTGCTCCTGGAGCACTACGCGGGCGCCTTCCCGGCGTGGCTCGCGCCCGTCCAGGCGATCGGCATCCCGATCGGCGACGGGCACGTGGACTTCCTGGAGAAGTTCGCCGCCGCCGCCAAGAAGAAGGGCCTCAGGGTCGAGGTGGACTCCTCGTCCGACCGCATGCAGAAGAAGATCCGCAACGCCCAGAAGCAGAAGGTGCCCTTCATGGTCATCGCAGGCGACGAGGACATGGCCAACAACGCCGTCTCCTTCCGCTACCGCGACGGCTCGCAGGAGAACGGCATCCCGTTCGACGAGGCCATCGCGAAGATCGCGAAGGTCGTCGAGGAGCGGGCGCAGGTCTGATCCGGCACTGCACCAGGCCCTCGGGGGGTCAGCTCCCCGGGGGCCTGTTGTCGCTCTCGCGGGAGAAGATCTGCAGGAGCCAGGAGGAGAACGATCCCGTCACCGCGCCGAGCAGGGCCATGCCGCCGGCCATCATCCCGATCGCGATCGTCCGGCCGCGCGTGGTCACCGGGGTGATGTCGCCGTAACCGACCGTGGTGAGGGTCGCGGCGGCCCACCACAGCGCGTCCCCGAAGGTCCGCATGTCGGCTCCCGGCGCTCCGCGTTCCGCTTGGTAGACCGCGAGGGAACCGGCAAAGCCGAGCAACAGGGTCGCCAGACTCGCGTAGGCGATCACGCGCGCGTGCACGGAGAGCCGGGGCTCCCCCTGCCGGCGCTGGATGACGTCGTAGAGCGGCACGATCCGCAGCGGCCGCAGGAGCGGCAGGATGACCACGACCGTGTGCAGGAAGTGGGTCCTGGCGAAGCGCAGCAAGCGCCCCCCGAGGAGTCGCCAGCGCACCACGTAGTCCACGGCGAACAGCACCCAGAGCGCGAGCATCGTGTACCCGCACACGCTCTCCCAGACGGACGGCATGCTCACCGCCAGGACGCGGGCGGCGTAGGCGGCCAGGAAGAGCAGCGACGCCAGAAACAGCGGGATCTCGGTGCGCTGCTCCCAGCGCTCGTAAGGGCTGTCGTCGTCCACTGGCCCAGCTTGGCCGGTGGCGGCCTTCCCGTCGCCCCGGCGACACGCCGGGAACGGACGACGCCATATGCTGCACGCATGACGAGTGAGCCGGAGCAGCAGTGGGGAGTGGGGATCCAGGACGCGTTCCAGCGTCTGTGGACGCCCCATCGGATGGCCTACATCCAGGGTGAGAACAAGCCGACCGGCCCCGGCGCCGACGACGGTTGCCCCTTCTGCTCGATCCCGGCCAAGTCCGACGAGGACGGGCTGGTCGTCAAGCGCGGCGCGCAGGTGTACGCGGTCCTCAATCTGTACCCGTACAACGGCGGCCACCTCATGGTCGTGCCCTACCGGCATGTCGCGGACTACACCGATCTCACCGAGCCGGAGACCATCGAGCTGGCGGCGCTGACCAAGCAGGCGATGACGGCGCTGCGTACCGCGTCCGGGGCGCACGGCTTCAACATCGGCATGAACCAGGGCACGGTCGCCGGCGCCGGCATCGCGGCCCACCTCCACCAGCACATCGTGCCGCGCTGGGGAGGCGACACGAACTTCATGCCGGTGGTGGGGCACACGAAGGTGCTGCCGCAGTTGCTGGCGGACACACGGAAGATGCTGGCGGAGGCCTGGCCGACGGTGTGAGTCGAGGGGGAGCCTGAGCTCCCCCTGACGGTTACGCGTCGTACACGTCGGCCTTTCTCGGTGACGGATCCTGCACAGCCGTACTCAAGAACGCGGACCGCGCCCCGAACTTCTCCGTGTCCACGCCGTTCTCCTCCAGCACCCTGATCGCCGCCGCGTGCACGACCCGCAGCACCGGCGTGGCCGCCCGCAGCGCGTCGTCGGCCATGAAGCGATGCCGCCAGGGCTTGTCGGCCCAGGCGTGCCGGAGGCCGAACGGCTCGGGCAGGCTCAGGGTGCCGCCGAGCCAGTTCAGCAGCGGCGGGTACCAGCCGAGCGGGGCCCGGGCGGCGAGCCGGACCACCTCGTCGGCGTTGACCAGCGGCAGCTTGATCGTCCGGGTCTCCCAGGGCTTGAGGGACTTCTGGACTTCCTTGGTGGGCGCCTCGGACTTCGAGGTGAACAGGGAGTGAACCGGGCCGAGCGCGTGCCCGGTGACCTCGATGCGCAGTGTCTCGTGCAGCACGGTGACCGTGATCAGCATGGTGATCACCAGCTGCCCCTCCCACAGCGTCCACTGCACGCCCAGGTAGTGCCGGTCGCCCGCGCCGAACTGCTGCTTGTTGCAGATGTCCTGTATGGCGTGCTGCTTGACCTGGTAGGCCTCGACGTCGGTGCCGCCGGGCCGGGCCACCGCCTTGGCGTTCTCGCCGATCGGCGTGACGATCCAGTGCCGTACGGACGGCGGGGTGAAGCCGCCGGTGTTCAACGGGCCGCGGGTCAGCATCTTCAGCTGGTCGTGGATGGAACGGATGACGTCCCAGCTGCGGAACGGGTGGATCTCGCGGGCGGGGTCGGCCGGGGCGAGGTCCTCGGCGAGCTGCCAGCTGCCCCACCGCGTGCCCATGCCGAGGATGCCCTTGGGCCCGGCGTAGAACACGGAGTTGGACTGCTGTTCGGCGCTCAGCTTGGCCAGGGACTGGCGCAGTTGCTCGGCCGCGTTCTCGCCGGGGCTGCTCGGTACGGCCTCCGGGACCTTGGCGCCGACGCTGCTGCCGGCCAGCAGGCCGTCCCAGCGCTCGCGCAGGTCCTTGGCCGTACGCTCGCAGATCTGCTTGGCCAGGTACCAGCCGACGACGGGGAGGGCTACCGCCCCGCGCGCGTACCAGGCCCAGAAGCCGGTGAACGGCATCCGGATCAGGAAGATCACGGCGAGGGCGCCGACGGCGACGAGCAGCGCGGTGGCGAGGGCGCCGGCCCGTTTGTCCTCGCGCTTGGCCATGGTGGTGCGCAGCTGGAAGACGAGCAGCCAGGCGAGCAGTCCGGGCAGGAAGAGCACTCCGCACAGGACCATGACGACGGTCAGGCGGTTGTCGCGCTCCTTGCGGATGTTGTTGGCCGCGAGGCAGTGCTCGACGACGACCTGGGGTTCGGCGCCGAAGGACTGGATGAGCGGCTTGCGGCCGGGGCCGACCATGCGGTCGACCACCGCGCGGGAGAAGGCCTCGCCGAGGTTCGGCTTGAACAGCTTGATCTTGCCGGCCTTGACGGCCGACTGGTGCCATTCGCTGTTGGCGTCCAGGATCTTCTCGACGTCGGTGTCGCGATAGGCCGCCGAGGCCAGCGCGAACGTCGCCGTCTGTCCCTCGTCGCCCGTGCGCGGCACCTGGGGACCGAAGATGTCCCCGTAACCGCTGTCAACGGTCATTCCCGCCCCCGATCGCCGCCCACTGTCGTTCTGCGGCCTTCCCGACTTCCTTGCCCGGCACACCTGTTGATCAGGTCATCAGCGTATCCGCAGCCACCGACAGTTCGTCGGCGGACGGCCGAAGCCGCCCGCCGACGCGGAGGGGAGCGTTCCACAAAGGCCTTTCGGGTGGGGCCCGTTCGGCCCCACCTGGGTTGTGCCCGGTGCCAACTACGCGGAATCCCGGGTCTCTTCACGGATCCTCTCGGCGATCTGCGGTGGCATCGGCTCGTGCCGCGCGTAGGAGCGGTTGAAGCGGGCCGTGCCGTGCGAGAGGGAGCGCAGATCGACGGCGTACCGGCCGATCTCGATCTCCGGCACCTCGGCGCGGACCAGCGTGCGCCCGCCCGGGGTCTGCTCG
Organism: Streptomyces cupreus; assembly: GCF_014257025.1. Taxonomy (GTDB): domain Bacteria; phylum Actinomycetota; class Actinomycetes; order Streptomycetales; family Streptomycetaceae; genus Streptomyces; species Streptomyces cupreus. Next base: position 55,807 of record NZ_JACMSF010000043.1, on the reverse strand, counting down.
GTGCCGAGCACCCGGCCGCGCCGGCCGGACAGGTCGCTCATCACGGCGCCCACGTACTCGTCGCCGACCAGCACGCTCACCTCGGCGACCGGCTCCAGGAGATGGATCCTCGCGTCGGACGCGGCCTCCCGCAGCGCCAGCGCACCCGCCGTCTGGAAGGCGGCGTCGGAGGAGTCCACGGAGTGCGCCTTGCCGTCGAGCAGGGTGATCCGTACGTCGATGAGCGGATGGCCGGCCGCGACGCCCTTGGCGGCCTGGGCGCGTACGCCCTTCTCGACGGACGGGACGAACTGCCGCGGTACCGCTCCGCCGACCACCTTGTCCACGAACTCGATGCCCGAGCCGCCGGGCAGCGGTTCGACCTCGATCTCGCAGATCGCGTACTGCCCGTGCCCGCCGGACTGCTTCACATGCCGCCCGCGCCCGGCCGACTTGGCGGCGAACGTCTCCCGAAGGGAGACCCGGTGCGGTACGACGTCGACCTGGACGCCGTAGCGGCTGCGCAGCCGTTCCAGGGCGACGTCGGAGTGGGCCTCGCCGAGGCACCACAGGACCACCTGGTGGGTGTCCTGGTTCTGCTCCAGACGCATCGTGGGATCCTCGGCGACCAGCCGGGACAGGCCTTGGGAGAGCTTGTCCTCGTCCTGCTTGCTGTGCGCCTGGATGGCGAGCGGCAACAGTGGGTCGGGCATCTCCCAGGGCTCCATCAGGAGCGGGTCGTCCTTGGCGGAGAGGGTGTCGCCGGTCTCCGCGCGGTTCAGCTTCGCCACGCACGCCAGGTCGCCCGCGATGCAGTGGGTGAGGGCCCGCTGCTGCTTGCCGAACGGCCGGGACAGCGCGCCGATCCGCTCGTCGACGTCGTGGTCCTCGTGCCCGCGGTCGGCGAGCCCGTGCCCGGAGACATGGACCGTCTCGTCGGGGCGCAGGGTGCCGGAGAAGACGCGGACGAGCGAGACGCGGCCGACGTAGGGATCGGACGCGGTCTTCACGACCTCCGCGACCAGCGGCCCGTCCGGATCGCACAGCTTCAGCTCGCGCGGCTTGCCGTCGACGGTGGTGACCCGGGGTGCCTCGCGCTCCAGCGGGGTCGGGAAGCCGCCCGTGATCAGCTCCAGCAGCTCGACGGTGCCGAGCCCCTGGCGGGCGCCCTCGGCCGCGGGGGCGGCGGCCAGGACGGGGAAGAAGACCCCGCGCGCGACGGCGCGCTCCAGGTCCTGGATGAGCGTCTTGACGTCGACCTGCTCGCCGCCGAGATAGCGGTCCATGAGGGTCTCGTCCTCGCTCTCGGCGATGATCCCCTCGATGAGCCGGTTGCGGGCCTCCTCGATCCCCGGCAGCAGGTCCTCGCCCGGCTCGGACTCCTTGCGCTCCCCGGAGGAGTAGTCGAACAGCTTCTGCGACAGCAGCCCGATCAGCCCGGTCACGGGCGCGTGCCCGTCCGGCGCCTGCGGGCCGTGCAGCGGCAGATACAGCGGGAGCACGGCGTCGGGGTCGTCGGCGCCGAAGGCGTCCGCGCAGATCCGCGTCATCTCCTCGTAGTCCGCCCGCGCGGCCTCCAGGTGGGTGATCACGATGGCGCGCGGCATGCCGACCGCCGCGCACTCCTCCCACACCATGCGGGTCGAGCCGTCCACGCCGTCCGAGGCGGAGACGACGAAAAGGGCCGCGTCCGCCGCCCGCAGACCGGCCCTGAGTTCCCCGACGAAGTCGGCGTATCCGGGGGTGTCCAGAAGATTGACCTTGATGCCGTCCCATTCGACGGGCACCAGGGAGAGCTGTACGGACCGTTGCTGGCGGTGCTCGATGTCGTCGTAGTCGGAAATGGTGCCGCCGTCCTCGACGCGGCCCGCCCGGTTCACTGCCCCCGCGGTGAGTGCGAGAGCTTCCACCAATGTCGTCTTGCCCGATCCGGAGTGGCCGACCAGCACCACATTCCGTACGGACGCGGGGTGGTCGGCCGCTGTTGCCCTGCCGGCGGCTCCGGGGTGTGCGTTCGCCTTGTCGCCCATGGCCTTGCCTCCCGTGCACGGTGAGGTCTTCTGTGGGCGCGGACATGCGGATCCGCGTGCGGTGGCGGCTCCGGTGACGCCCGCGGTTCTTCGAGCTTTCCACTCCCGTCACGGTGCGTCCATACGGCGGACGTGATCGCGCCCGCCGCTCGCGCGCGTCGCGGGAACGGGCGCCCGGCCGCCGCCCACGCACGCGCGTGGCTACGATGGGCCAGCCGGTGGCCAGCAGGGGCCGCGCGGCCACACCGAACCTCGGGAAGGCCATGCTGAACAAGTACGCGCGTGCATTCTTCACGCGTGTCCTCACACCGTTCGCCGCGTTTCTGATCCGGCGGGGCGTCAGCCCCGACACGGTCACGCTGATCGGCACCGCCGGCGTGATCGCGGGCGCGCTGGTGTTCTACCCGCAGGGCGAGTTCTTCTGGGGCACGGTGGTGATCACGCTCTTCGTGTTCTCCGACCTCGTCGACGGCAACATGGCCCGCCAGCTGGGGCGCTCCAGCCGCTGGGGCGCCTTCCTGGACTCCACGCTCGACCGCGTCGCCGACGGCGCGATCTTCGGCGGTTTCGCGCTCTGGTACGCCGGTGGCGGCGACGACCTCGTCCTGTGCGCCGTCTCGATCTTCTGTCTGGCGAGCGGCCAGGTGGTGTCGTACACCAAGGCCCGGGGTGAGTCGATCGGTCTTCCGGTCGCCGTGAACGGTCTGGTCGAGCGGGCCGAGCGGCTGGTGATCTCCCTGGTGGCGGCCGGTTTCGCGGGCCTGCACAAGTTCGGGGTACCCGGCATCCAGTACCTGCTGCCCGTCGCGCTGTGGATCGTCGCCGTGGGCAGCCTGGTCACGCTGATCCAGCGGGTGGTCACCGTGCGCCGGGAGTCCGCCGAGGCCGACGCGGCGGCCGCGCGGGAGAACGCCACGCAGGGGAGCGAGGCGGCGAAATGAACGCCCAGGAACGGCTGACGGACGCGCTGTACGGCCTGGGCTGGGGCACCGTCAAGAAGCTCCCCGAGCCGGTCGCCGTACGGCTCGGCCGCACCATCGCCGACGCCGCCTGGAAGCGACGCGGCAAGGGGGTGCTGCGGCTGGAGAACAACTACGCGCGCGTGGTGCCCGACGCGAGCCCGGAGCGCCTCGCCGAGCTCTCGCGCGCGGGCATGCGCTCGTACCTGCGCTACTGGATGGAGTCCTTCCGGCTCCCGGCCTGGAGCGCGGAACGCGTCAAGACGGGGTTCGACCCCAAGGACGTGCACTACCTCACCGAGGGCCTCGCGTCCGGCAGGGGCGTCATATTGGCGCTGCCGCACCTCGGCAACTGGGACCTCGCCGGTGCCTGGGTGACCACCAAGCTGGAGACGCGGTTCACGACGGTCGCCGAGCGCCTGAAGCCGGAGACACTGTACGACCGGTTCGTCGCCTACCGGGAGGGCCTCGGCATGGAGGTCCTGCCGCACAGCGGCGGCTCCGCGTTCGGCACGCTGGCCCGGCGGCTGCGCGACGGCGGACTGGTCTGCCTGGTCGCCGACCGCGATCTGTCCGCCTCCGGCGTCGAGGTCAAGTTCTTCGGCGAGACGGCCCGGATGCCGGCCGGCCCTGCCCTGCTCGCCCAGCAGACCGGCGCGCTGCTGCTGCCCGTCACGCTCTGGTACGACGACTCGCCCGTGATGCGGGGGCGGGTGCATCCCCCGGTCGAGGTGCCCGAGACAGGTACCCGGGCCGAGAAGACGTCTGTCATGGCACAGGCGCTGGCCGACGCCTTCGCCACGGGGATCGCCGAGCATCCGGAGGACTGGCACATGCTTCAGCGCTTGTGGGTGGCCGATCTCGACCCGGATCTCGACCCCCAGAAGGGCTCGTCGTGAGGATCGGCATCGTCTGCCCGTACTCCTGGGACGTGCCGGGCGGCGTCCAGTTCCACATCCGCGACCTCGCCGAGTACTTCATCAGGCTCGGCCACGAGGTGTCCGTGCTCGCCCCCGCCGACGACGACACCCCGCTGCCGCCGTACGTCGTCTCGGCCGGCCGCGCGGTCCCGGTGCCGTACAACGGCTCGGTGGCCCGGCTGAACTTCGGCTTCCTGTCGGCCGCGCGCGTACGGCGCTGGCTGCACGACGGCGCCTTCGACGTCGTGCACATCCACGAGCCGTCCTCGCCGTCCCTCGGCCTGCTGACCTGCTGGGCCGCGCAGGGGCCGCTCGTCGCCACCTTCCACACCTCCAACCCGCGCTCCAAGGCCATGATCGCCGCGTACTCGATCCTCCAGGCCGCCCTGGAGAAGATCAGCGCGCGCATCGCGGTGAGCGAGTACGCCCGCCGCACGCTGGTGGAACACCTGGGCGGGGACGCGGTCGTCATCCCGAACGGCGTCGACGTCGACTTCTTCGCCAAGGCCGAGCCCAAGCCGGAGTGGCAGGGCGACACGATCGGCTTCATCGGCCGTATCGACGAGCCCCGCAAGGGACTGCCGGTGCTGATGAAGGCGCTGCCGAGGATCCTCGCCGCCCGGCCGCAGACCCGGCTGCTGGTCGCCGGGCGCGGCGACGCGGAGGAGGCGGTGGAGAACCTGCCCGAGGAGTTGCGCTCGCGCGCGCAGTTCCTCGGCATGGTCAGCGACGAGGACAAGGCGCGCTTCCTGCGCAGTGTCGACCTGTACATCGCCCCCAACACCGGCGGCGAGAGCTTCGGGATCATCCTGGTCGAGGCGATGTCGGCGGGCGCGCCTGTGCTCGCCTCGGACCTGGACGCCTTCGCCCAGGTGCTGGACCAGGGAGCGGCGGGCGAGCTGTTCGCCAACGAGGACGCCGACGCGCTCGCAGAGGCGGCGATACGGCTGCTGGAGGACCCTGCGCGCCGCGCGGAACTGCGCGAGCGGGGCAGCGCCCATGTCCGCCGGTTCGACTGGTCGACGGTCGGTGCCGACATCCTCTCGGTGTACGAGACGGTGACCGACGGAACGACGGCGGTGGCGGCGGACGAGCGGCCGCCGGGGCTGCGCGCACGGCTGGGGCTGGCACGGGACTGAGCACGGGCAGCGTGGGGCTCGCGGGACTGAGCACGGGCGCGTGGGGCCTCGGCCGGGCACGCGCGTGGGGCTCGCGTGGGACTGGGGACGGGCTGCGTGGGGACTCGGGTCAGTCCCGGGCACGCGCGTGGACTGGGGACGGGCGGCGTGGGGCCTGGGATCAATCCCGGGCACGCGCGTGGGGCTCACGTGGGACTGAGCACGCGCGCGTGGGGTCGGGCAACCCCGCACGCGCGCGTGGGCTCGGGCAACCCCGCACGCGCGTGGGCGCTCGTAAGGCCGGGCCCGCACCTCGGTAACCTTGCCGCCCGTGACCGCAACCCTCATCTGGATCCTCGTCGCCCTTGTCGCGATCGGCCTGTACCTGAGCTGGACCGCGGGCCGGCTCGACCGGCTGCACGCCCGGATCGACGCGACCCGCGCCGCGCTCGACGCGCAACTGCTCAGGCGGGCCTCGGTGACCCAGGAACTCGCGACCTCCGGGGTGCTCGACCCGGCCGCCTCGATCGTCCTCTACGAGGCCGCCCATGCCGCCCGGCAGGCCGAGGAGGAGCAGCGGGAGGTCGCCGAGAGCGAGCTGAGCCAGGCGCTGCGGGCCGTGTTCGCCGAGACCCAGCAGGTCGAGGAGGTCCGCCAGGCGCCCGGGGGAGAGGCCGCCGCCCGTGAACTCACCGAGGCGGTGCGCAGGGTGCCGATGGCCCGGCGCTTCCACAACGACGCCGTGCGCGCCGCCCGGGCACTGCGCCGGCACCGCAAGGTGCGCTGGTTCCGGCTGGCCGGCCACGCGCCGTTCCCGATGGCCTTCGAGATGGACGACGAGCCGCCATCGGCACTGACGGACCGGGCCGCCTAGCGGGTCCGTACGCGAAAAGGATCCACCGCCTCACCATTGGCCCTTGATGTGGCCTGGTCCATTCACGTTTCCTCAGTGCGGTAGAAACCCTCTTTTCACGTATGTGAGGTCAACCCGTGTCCATCACCGAGAACCAGGCTCCCGCAACCGGCACCGCCCGCGTGAAGCGCGGCATGGCCGAGCAGCTCAAGGGCGGCGTGATCATGGACGTCGTCACGCCGGAGCAGGCGAAGATCGCCGAGGACGCGGGCGCCGTCGCCGTCATGGCCCTGGAGCGGGTCCCGGCCGACATCCGCAAGGACGGCGGCGTGGCCCGGATGTCCGACCCGGACATGATCGAGGGCATCATCGACGCGGTCTCCATCCCGGTGATGGCCAAGTCCCGCATCGGCCACTTCGTCGAGGCCCAGGTCCTGCAGTCCCTCGGCGTGGACTACATCGACGAGTCCGAGGTCCTCACCCCGGCCGACGAGGTCAACCACTCCGACAAGTGGGCCTTCACCACCCCCTTCGTCTGCGGCGCCACCAACCTCGGTGAGGCCCTGCGCCGCATCGCCGAGGGCGCGGCCATGATCCGCTCCAAGGGCGAGGCCGGCACGGGCAACGTCGTCGAGGCTGTCCGCCACCTGCGCCAGATCAAGAACGAGATCGCCAAGCTGCGCGGCTACGACAACAACGAGCTGTACGCCGCCGCCAAGGAGCTGCGCGCCCCGTACGAGCTCGTGCAGGAGGTCGCCCAGCTCGGCAAGCTCCCGGTCGTGCTGTTCTCCGCCGGTGGCGTCGCCACCCCGGCCGACGCCGCGCTGATGCGCCAGCTCGGCGCCGAGGGCGTCTTCGTCGGCTCCGGCATCTTCAAGTCCGGCGACCCGGCCAAGCGCGCCGCCGCCATCGTGAAGGCCACCACCTTCTACGACGACCCGAAGATCATCGCGGACGCCTCCCGCAACCTGGGCGAGGCCATGGTCGGCATCAACTGCGACACCCTGCCCGAGGCCGAGCGCTACGCGAACCGAGGCTGGTGATGACCGCTCCCGTGGTCGGAGTGCTCGCACTCCAGGGCGACGTACGGGAGCACCTCATCGCCCTGGCCGCGGCCGACGCCGTGGCCAGGCCGGTGCGGCGCCCCGAAGAGCTCGATGACATCGACGGCCTGGTCATCCCCGGCGGCGAGTCCACCACCATCTCCAAGCTCGCCGTCCTGTTCGGCGTGATGGAGCCGCTGCGCGCACGCGTGCGTGCCGGACTGCCCGTCTACGGCACCTGCGCGGGCATGATCATGCTGGCCGACAAGATCCTCGACCCGCGCTCGGGCCAGGAGACCATCGGCGGCATCGACATGATCGTGCGCCGCAACGCCTTCGGACGTCAGAACGAGTCCTTTGAGGCCACGCTCGACGTGAAGGGCATCGCGGGCGATCCTGTGGAGGGCGTCTTCATCCGCGCCCCCTGGGTGGAGTCCGTCGGCGCCGAGGTCGAGGTGCTCGCCGAGCACGACGGCCACATCGTCGCGGTCCGCCAGGGCAACGCGCTCGCCACCTCGTTCCACCCGGAACTGACCGGCGACCACCGTGTGCACGGGCTGTTCGTCGACATGGTGCGCGCGAACCGGACAGCGGAGTCCTTGTAGGATCTCTGGCGTTCGTTCATAGACGGGTTACGCGAAGGAGACAGGCAGATGTCCGGCCACTCTAAATGGGCCACGACGAAGCACAAGAAGGCCGTGATCGATGCCAAGCGCGGCAAGCTCTTCGCGAAGCTGATCAAGAACATCGAGGTCGCGGCGCGGATGGGCGGCGTCGACCTCGAGGGCAACCCGACGCTCTACGACGCCGTCCAGAAGGCGAAGAAGCAGTCGGTTCCGAACAAGAACATCGACTCCGCGATCAAGCGCGGTGGCGGTCTTGAGGCCGGCGGCGCCGACTATGAGACGATCATGTACGAGGGCTACGGCCCGAACGGTGTCGCGGTGCTCATCGAGTGCCTCACCGACAACCGCAACCGCGCCGCCTCCGACGTCCGCGTCGCCATGACCCGCAACGGCGGCAACATGGCCGACCCGGGCTCGGTGTCGTACATGTTCAGCCGCAAGGGCGTCGTCATCGTCCCCAAGGGCGAGCTGACCGAGGACGACGTCCTCGGCGCCGTCCTGGACGCGGGCGCCGAGGAGGTCAACGACCTCGGTGAGTCCTTCGAGGTCATCAGCGAGGCCACCGACCTGGTCGCCGTCCGCACCGCCCTCCAGGACGCCGGGATCGACTACGACTCCGCCGAGTCCAGCTTCGTGCCGTCCGTCCAGGTCGAGCTGGACGAGGAGGGCGCCAAGAAGATCTTCAAGCTGATCGACGCGCTGGAGGACAGCGACGACGTGCAGAACGTCTTCGCCAACTTCGACGTCAGCGACGAGATCATGGAGAAGGTCGACGCGTAGCGCTGCCGCGGACCGAGCGGATTCCGGCGGGCCGGTGGGACACATCCACCGGCCCGCCGTCGTTGTCAGTGGCACCCGATAGCCTGCACAAACAGGCGATCGAGAGGGAGGGGGCGCGGGTGCGCGTACTCGGGGTGGACCCCGGACTGACGCGGTGCGGTGTCGGTGTCGTCGAGGGGGTCGCGGGCCGCCCGCTCACCATGCTCGGCGTCGGTGTCGTACGCACGCCCGTGGACGCCGAGTTGGGGCAGCGCCTCGTCGCGATCGAGCAGGGCATCGAGCAGTGGCTCGATGAGCATCGGCCCGAATTCGTCGCCGTGGAGCGGGTGTTCAGCCAGCACAACGTCCGTACGGTGATGGGCACGGCCCAGGCCAGCGCCGTCGCCATGCTGTGCGCCGCCCGCCGTGGCATCCCGGTCGCCCTGCACACCCCCAGCGAGGTCAAGGCGGCCGTCACCGGCAGCGGCCGCGCCGACAAGGCGCAGGTCGGCGCCATGGTCACCCGGCTGCTGAGGCTCAGCGCGCCGCCCAAGCCCGCGGACGCCGCCGACGCCCTCGCGCTCGCCATCTGCCACATCTGGCGCGCCCCCGCCCAGAACCGACTCCAGCAGGCCGTGGCCCTGCACACCGCCAAAGCACCGCAAGCCAAAGCACCGCAATCCAAAGCATCGAAAGGCCGTACGGCATGATCGCCTTCGTGAGCGGCACGGTCGCCGCACTCGCCCCCGACGCCGCCGTCGTCGAGGTCGGCGGTGTCGGCATGGCCGTACAGTGCACGCCGAACACCCTCTCCACCCTCCGCCTCGGCCGGCTCGCCAAGCTCGCCACCTCCCTGGTCGTGCGCGAAGACTCGCTGACCCTGTACGGCTTCGCGGACGACGACGAGCGTCAGGTCTTCGAACTGCTCCAGACCGCGAGCGGAGTCGGACCCCGCCTGGCTCAGGCGATGCTCGCCGTGCACTCGCCGGACGCCCTGCGCAGAGCCGTCGCGACCGGCGACGAGAAGGCGCTCACCGCCGTCCCCGGCATCGGCAAGAAGGGTGCGCAGAAGCTGCTGCTGGAGCTCAGGGACCGGCTCGGCGAACCGATCGGCGCCCCCGCCGTCGGCGCACCGGTCACCCAGGGCTGGCGCGACCAGCTGCACGCGGCGCTGATCGGCCTCGGGTACGCGACCCGCGAGGCCGACGAGGCCGTGTCCGCCGTGGCACCGCAGGCGGAGGCGGCCGAGGGCACGCCGCAAGTGGGGCAGCTGCTGAAGGCGGCCCTTCAGACGCTGAACCGCGCCCGCTAGCCCGTACCGAGGAGAACTTCCGTGAACTGGGACGACACGACCGACACACCCGCCGAAGAGCGGCTCGTCGGTGCGTCCGCCGACCGTGACGACCAGGCCGTGGAGGCGGCGCTGCGCCCCAAGGACCTGGGCGAGTTCATCGGCCAGGAGAAGGTCCGCGAACAACTCGACCTGGTCCTGCGCGCCGCACGCGCGCGTGGCGCCACCGCCGACCATGTCCTGCTCTCCGGCGCCCCCGGTCTCGGCAAGACCACCCTATCGATGATCATCGCGGCCGAGATGGGCGCCCCGATCCGCATCACCTCAGGGCCCGCGATCCAGCACGCCGGCGACCTCGCGGCGATCCTCTCCTCCCTCCAGGAGGGCGAGGTCCTCTTCCTCGACGAGATCCACCGCATGTCCCGGCCCGCCGAGGAGATGCTCTACATGGCGATGGAGGACTTCCGTGTCGACGTGATCGTCGGCAAGGGCCCGGGTGCCACCGCCATCCCCCTTGAGCTGCCCCCCTTCACCCTGGTCGGCGCCACCACGCGCGCGGGTCTGCTGCCGCCCCCGCTGCGCGACCGCTTCGGCTTCACCGCGCACATGGAGTTCTACGAGCCCACCGAGCTGGAGCGCGTCGTCCACCGTTCCGCGCACCTCCTCGACGTCGAGATCGACCCGGCCGGCGCCGCCGAGATCGCCGGCCGCTCCCGCGGCACCCCCCGCATCGCCAACCGTCTGCTGCGCCGGGTGCGTGACTACGCCCAGGTCAAGGCCGACGGTCTGATCACCAAGGACATCGCGGCGGCGGCCCTCGCGGTCTACGAGGTGGACGCCCGGGGCCTGGACCGGCTGGACCGGGCCGTCCTGGAGGCTCTGCTCAAGCTGTTCGGCGGCGGCCCCGTCGGCCTGTCCACCCTCGCGGTCGCGGTGGGGGAGGAGCGCGAGACGGTCGAGGAGGTCGCCGAGCCCTTCCTCGTACGAGAAGGTCTGCTGGCCCGCACCCCCCGCGGCCGGGTGGCCACGCCCGCCGCATGGGCGCATCTCGGCCTCACCCCGCCCCGCTCGGGGGCTGCGGGAAACGGACAAGGGGACCTGTTCGGGACGTGAGGGCGCCGCGATGGCGGCCGGTCGGCGCGGGCATTGGCCGGGTCAGGAACCTGGGTGCCATGCTGAGCGTTGTTCCTTGCACGCGGACTCGCTTAGACTCCGCCGATGCCGCCGTTGTCGGCGGCACACATACCCCCAACCATCAGGCCGCTCACCATCGCGGTCGTGTGAAGGAAGTTCCGACCCGTGAGTCTCGTGACCCTCCTCCCGTTCATCGTGCTCATCGGGGCCATGTTCCTGATGACCCGGTCGGCCAAGAAGAAGCAACAGCAGGCCGCCGACATGCGGAACCAGATGCAGCCCGGTTCCGGCGTCCGCACCATCGGGGGCATGTATGCCACGGTCAAGGAGGTCAACGAGGACACGGTCCTCGTCGACGCCGGTCCGGGCGTGGAACTGCTCTTCGCGAAGAACGCCATCGGTGCCGTCCTCTCGGACGACGAGTACAACCGCATCGTCCACGGCGTCGAGCACGACCTGAAGTCCGACGTCGTTCCGGACGACGCCTCCTCCCTCACCGAGTCCGACGACGCTGCCGCCGCCTCCGACGAGAAGTCCGTCGACCTCGAGAAGAAGGACGCGGACGAGGAGCCCTCCGACGACGTCGCGACCGCCGAGACGAAGGCCGACAGCGAGCCGAAGAAGTCCGACGGCGAGTCCGACGCGAAGTAGCCGCCTCCCGGAGCGCGCGGGCGTGACCCGCGCGCCCCGGGCACGCGCGGCTCTCGCACGGGATCCCGACTACATGTCATGGCCGCCGGCGCCGACCCGGCGAGAGGCGGCCCGAGAGGGAGTACGAGAAGGTGGCAGCACCTAAGAAGGGCCGAAGCGCGAGCGCCCAGAGCAGGCCGGGGCGCTCGCTGGCCCTCATTCTGATCGCCATCGTGGCGCTCACCGGGGGAATGTTCCTCTCCGGGCACACCACCCCGCGTCTCGGCATCGACCTGGCCGGCGGTACGAGCATCACGCTCCGCGCGGAGGCAGAGCCGGGCCAGGAATCCGCGATCAACAAGACCAACATGGACACCGCCGTCGAGATCATGGAGCGGCGTGTCAACGGTCTTGGTGTCTCGGAGGCCGAGGTCCAGACCCAGGGCGACAAGAACATCATCGTCAACATCCCCAAGGGCACGAACTCCAAGGAAGCCCGGGACCAGGTCGGCACCACCGCAAAGCTGTACTTCCGCCCGGTCATCGCCACCGAGGTCACCGGCGCCGCCGCGACGACCAGCCCGTCCCCGAGCCCGTCGGGCAGCGCGACGGACAAGGCGACCGACAAGGCGACCTCCTCCTCGTCCCCCTCGGCGACCGGCACTCCGTCGGCAACCTCCACCACCCAGGGCCGCGCGGCCGCCGACGCCCTGAAGGCGGACCCCACTCCGTCCACGAGCGCGAGCTCCAGCGCCTCTCCGTCGGCCAGCGCCAGCCCCTCCGGCTCCGCGGACACCAGCAAGCTCGAAGCGCAGTACGCCGCGCTCGACTGCACCGACAAGACCGCCCGCGCCAAGGCCGGTGACGGCTCCAAGCCAAGCGAGTCCACCATCGCCTGCGGTCAGAACGCGCAGGGCCAGTGGCAGAAGTACATCCTGGGCCCGGCCGAGGTCGACGGCACCGACGTCGACGAGGCCGAGGCGGTCTTCGACACCCAGACCGCCGCGGGCTGGACCGTGACCATGAAGTTCACGGGCGAGGGCCGCAAGAAGTTCGCCGACATCACCGGCCAGCTCGCCCAGAACCAGTCGCCGCAGAACCAGTTCGCCATCGTCCTGGACAACGACGTCGTCTCCGACCCCTACGTCAGCCAGGCGCTGACCGGCGGCAACGCCGAGATCTCCGGCAACTTCGACCAGGAGTCCGCCCAGAGCCTCGCCAACATGCTGTCGTACGGCGCCCTGCCGCTGACCTTCAGCGAGGACAGCGTCACCACGGTGACCGCCGCGCTCGGTGGCGAGCAGCTCAAGGCCGGTCTGATCGCGGGCGCGATCGGTCTCGCCCTGGTCGTCATCTACCTGGTGGTCTACTACCGCGGCCTGTCGCTCATCGCCGTGGCCTCGCTGCTGGTCTCCGCCGCCCTGACCTACGTGATCATGTCGCTGCTCGGCCCGGCCATCGGCTTCGCGCTGAACCTGCCGGCCGTCTGCGGTGCCATCGTCGCGATCGGCATCACAGCGGACTCCTTCATCGTCTACTTCGAACGCGTCCGGGACGAGATCCGCGAGGGCCGCACGCTGCGCCCCGCTGTCGAGCGGGCCTGGCCGCGCGCCCGGCGCACCATCCTGGTCTCCGACTTCGTGTCGTTCCTCGCCGCCGCGGTCCTGTTCGTCGTCACCGTCGGCAAGGTCCAGGGCTTCGCGTTCACGCTCGGCCTGACCACCGTGCTCGACGTGGTGGTCGTGTTCCTGTTCACCAAGCCCCTGCTGACCATCCTGGCCCGCAGGAAGTTCTTCGCGAGCGGCCACGCCTGGTCCGGCCTCGACCCCAAGCGACTGGGGGCCAAGCCGCCGCTGCGCCGTACCCGTCGTCCCGCCGGCCCCGTCGACCCGAAGGAGGCGTGAGATGTCGAAGATCGGCAACCTCGGCGCCCGACTGCACCGTGGCGAGGTCGGCTACGACTTCGTCGGCAACCGCAAGATCTGGTACGGCCTGTCCATCCTGATCACCATCACGGCGATCGTGGGCCTCGCGGTGCGCGGCCTGAACATGGGCATCGAGTTCCAGGGCGGCGCGGTCTTCACCACCCCGAAGACCTCCGTCTCGGTCTCCCAGGCGCAGGAGTACGCGGAAGAGGCCTCCGGCCACGACGCGATCGTGCAGAAGCTCGGCGACGGCAAGCTGCGCATCCAGGTCGCGGGCATCGAGACCAAGGAGGCCGACAGGGTCTCCGCGGAGCTCGCCAAGGACCTGAAGGTCGACGAGAACGACGTCACCGGCGAGCTGGTCGGCCCCAGCTGGGGTGAGCAGATCGCCAACAAGGCCTGGCAGGGCCTCGGGATCTTCCTGGTCCTTGTGGTGATCTATCTGGCCATCGCCTTCGAGTGGCGCATGGCGCTCGCCGCGTTCGTCGCCCTGATCCACGACATCACCATCACGGTCGGCATCTACGCCCTCGTGGGCTTCGAGGTCACCCCGGGTACGGTGATCGGTCTGCTGACGATCCTCGGTTACTCGCTCTACGACACGGTCGTCGTCTTCGACAGCCTCAAGGAGCAGACGAAGGACATCACCAAGCAGACCCGCTGGACCTACAGCGATGTCGCCAACCGGTCGATCAACAGCACGCTGGTCCGTTCCATCAACACCACGGTGGTCGCGCTGCTGCCGGTGGCGGGCCTGCTGTTCATCGGTGGCGGCTTCCTCGGCGCCGGCATGCTGAACGACATCTCCCTGTCGCTGTTCGTCGGCCTCGCGGCCGGTGCGTACTCCTCGATCTTCATCGCCACCCCGCTCGTCGCCGACCTCAAGGAGCGCGAGCCGCAGATGAAGGCCCTCAGGAAGCGCGTACTCGCCAAGCGCGCCCAGGCCGCGGCCAAGGGCGAGCCCCTGGACGCCGGGCATGTCGAGGAGCCCCTCGACGACGAGCCGGACGACGCCGCGCCCGCGGTCGTCGGCCCCCGCAACCAGCCCGCGTCCCGCAGCCGGGGCCGTGGCCGACCCTCGGGGAAGCGCCGATGACCGACATCGAGGAGCTGCTGCTCAGCCGCATCCGGGATGTGGCCGACTACCCGGAGCCGGGCGTGATGTTCAAGGACATCACCCCGCTGCTCGCGGACCCGGCCGCGTTCACCGCGCTCACCGATACCCTCGCGCAGATCGCCGAGCGCACCGGCGCCACCAAGGTCGTCGGCCTGGAGGCCCGCGGCTTCATCCTCGGCGCCCCCGTCGCCGTCCGCGCCGGACTCGGTTTCATCCCGGTGCGCAAGGCCGGCAAGCTCCCCGGAGCCACCCTCAGCCAGGCCTACGACCTGGAGTACGGCTCGGCGGAGATCGAGGTGCACGCCGAGGACCTCACCGCCGGCGACCGCGTCCTGGTCATCGACGACGTCCTCGCCACCGGCGGCACCGCGGAGGCCTCGATCCAGCTCATCCGCAGGGCGAGCGCCGAGGTCGCCGGCCTCGCCGTCCTGATGGAGCTCGGCTTCCTCGGCGGCCGCGCCCGCCTGGCGCCGGCCCTCGACGGAGCCCCTCTGGAGGCCCTGCTCAGGATCTGAGCCAGACCCATGTACGCGGGGCGCACACTTCCCGGAAGGGAGGCGTGCGCCCCGCGCGCATGTCCGGGCGCGGGGCGACGGGACACCCGCACGCGAGGCCCCCGAAAGCCTTCGGACACCCGGAGGACACCGCCGAGGAATCCCGGGCCGGTCCCTCTTGTTCCTCCCGTATACGGCCCTCACATCGGCCTGAAGGCGATCCTGCGGCCCAGGATCGCTACCATGGGGTCTCCGGAGCCTGACCGGGGGACCCGGATCGCGCACGAGGAGCCCTCTTGCCAGACGAGGCCCAGCACCTGACCGCCGCCAAGCCCGACTCCGCCTCGGGCCCCGCGGCCAAGCCCGCGCCGAACACGTCGAACGCGAAGAACGACGTCCGCGGGCCGGTCGAGCATGCCCAGTCCGCGCCCGTCGACAAGTCGGCAGACCAGTCGCGCCCCAAGCCGGCCCCGCCCGAGCGCCCCTCGACCCCCGCGGTCCGCCCCAACACCGGCCAGCCGCCCCGCACCGGCTCCTCCAACCGCGTCCGCGCCCGCCTCGCCCGCCTCGGCGTCCAGCGCTCCAACCCGTACAACCCGGTGCTGGAGCCGCTGCTGCGGATAGTGCGCAGCAACGACCCGAAGATCGAGACGGCCACCCTCCGCAAGATCGAGACCGCCTACCAGGTCGCCGAGCGCTGGCACCGCGGCCAGAAGCGCAAGAGCGGCGACCCGTACATCACGCATCCGCTGGCGGTCACCACCATCCTCGCCGAGCTGGGTATGGATCCGGCCACCCTGATGGCGGGCCTGCTGCACGACACCGTCGAGGACACCGAGTACGGCCTCGACCAGCTCCGCCGTGACTTCGGCGACTCCGTCGCGCTGCTCGTCGACGGCGTCACCAAGCTGGACAAGGTCAAGTTCGGCGAGGCCGCGCAGGCCGAGACCGTGCGCAAGATGGTCGTCGCCATGGCCAAGGACCCGCGCGTCCTGGTCATCAAGCTCGCCGACCGCCTGCACAACATGCGCACCATGCGCTACCTCAAGCGCGAGAAGCAGGAGAAGAAGGCGCGCGAGACGCTGGAGATCTACGCGCCGCTCGCCCATCGCCTGGGCATGAACACCATCAAGTGGGAACTGGAGGACCTCGCCTTCGCGATCCTCTACCCCAAGATGTACGACGAGATCGTCCGGCTGGTGGCCGAAAGGGCACCCAAGCGTGACGAGTATCTGGCCATAGTGACCGACGAGGTCCAGCAGGACCTGCGCGCGGCCCGTATCAAGGCCACCGTCACCGGCCGCCCGAAGCACTACTACAGCGTCTACCAGAAGATGATCGTCCGCGGCCGTGACTTCGCGGAGATCTACGACCTGGTGGGTATCCGCGTCCTTGTCGACACCGTCCGCGACTGCTACGCCGCCCTCGGCACCGTGCACGCGCGATGGAACCCGGTCCCCGGCCGGTTCAAGGACTACATCGCGATGCCCAAGTTCAACATGTACCAGTCGCTGCACACCACGGTCATCGGCCCCAACGGCAAGCCGGTCGAACTCCAGATCCGCACCTTCGACATGCACCGCCGCGCCGAGTACGGCATCGCCGCGCACTGGAAGTACAAGCAGGAGGCCGTCGCCGGCGCCTCCAAGGTGCGCACCGACGTGCCCAAGGCCGGCAAGGGCAAGGACGACCACCTCAACGACATGGCGTGGCTGCGCCAGTTGCTGGACTGGCAGAAGGAGACCGAGGATCCGGGCGAGTTCCTGGAGTCCCTGCGCTTCGACCTGTCGCGCAACGAGGTCTTCGTCTTCACCCCGAAGGGCGACGTCATAGCGCTCCCGGCGGGCGCCACCCCGGTCGACTTCGCCTACGCCGTCCACACCGAGGTCGGCCACCGCACCATAGGCGCACGCGTCAACGGCCGTCTCGTCCCGCTCGAATCCACCCTGGACAACGGCGACTTGGTGGAGGTCTTCACCTCCAAGGCGCCCGGCGCGGGCCCGTCCCGCGACTGGCTCGGCTTCGTGAAGTCGCCGCGCGCCCGCAACAAGATCAGGGCGTGGTTCTCCAAGGAGCGCCGCGACGAGGCGATCGAGCAGGGCAAGGACGCCATCGCCCGCGCGATGCGCAAGCAGAACCTGCCGATCCAGCGCATCCTCACCGGCGACTCCCTCGTCACGCTCGCGCACGAGATGCGCTACCCCGACATCTCCTCGCTGTACGCGGCGATCGGCGAGGGCCATGTGGCCGCGCAGAACGTCGTACAGAAGCTGGTGCAGGCCCTCGGCGGCGAGGAGGCGGCCACCGAGGAGATCGACGAGTCGGTACCGCCGGCCCGTGGCCGCGGCCGCAAGCGGCGCAGCAGCCAGGATCCGGGTGTCGTGGTCAAGGGTGTCGACGACGTGTGGGTCAAGCTCGCCCGCTGCTGTA
This sequence comes from Streptomyces cupreus, assembly GCF_014257025.1. Classification (GTDB taxonomy): domain Bacteria; phylum Actinomycetota; class Actinomycetes; order Streptomycetales; family Streptomycetaceae; genus Streptomyces; species Streptomyces cupreus. The sequence goes on along the minus strand of NZ_JACMSF010000043.1, from coordinate 38,499 downwards.
CTCCCGTCCCGGGCGACCCGATCATCGGGTTCGTCACCCGGGGTAGTGGCGTATCGGTTCACCGCAGCGACTGTGTCAACGTGGAGTCACTGTCCCGCGAGCCCGAGCGCATCCTCGACGTGGAGTGGGCGCCCACCCAGTCCTCGGTGTTCCTGGTCGCCATCCAGGTCGAGGCCCTGGACCGCTCCCGGCTGCTGTCGGACGTCACCCGCGTCCTGTCCGACCAGCACGTCAACATCCTCTCCGCGGCCGTACAGACCTCCCGCGACCGTGTCGCCACCTCCCGCTTCACCTTCGAGATGGGCGACCCCAAGCACCTCGGGCACGTCCTGAAGGCGGTCAGGGGCGTGGAGGGCGTCTACGACGTCTACCGGGTGACCTCGGCGCGCAGCCGGTCGTAACGGCCGTACGACGAAGCCGTAGGACATCAAAGCCGTAGGACATCAAAAAGGGGCTCCCCTCGGGGGAGCCCCTTCTCATGTGCGCTGCTGTCAGCCGCCGAACTCGTGGAGGCCCTTCAGGGCCTGGTCCAGCAGGGCCTGGCGGCCCTCCAGCTCACGCTCCAGCTTGTCGGCCTTGGCGTTGTTGCCCTGGGCGCGCGCCTGCTCGATCTGCTTGTGGAGCTTGTCCACGGCCGCCTGGAGCTGGCCGGTCAGACCCTCGGCACGCGCGCGTGCCTCCGGGTTGGTCCGGCGCCACTCGGCCTCCTCGGCCTCCTGGATGGCCCGCTCCACGGCGTGCATCCGGCCCTCGACCTTCGGCCGGGCGTCCCGCGGCACATGGCCGATGGCCTCCCAGCGCTCATTGACCGAACGGAACGCGGCACGCGCGGCCTTGAGGTCCGTCACCGGGAGGATCTTTTCGGCCTCCTGGGCCAGCTCCTCCTTCAGCTTCAGGTTCTCGGCCTGCTCGGCGTCGCGCTCGGCGAAGACCGAGCTGCGCGCGGCGAAGAACACGTCCTGGGCACCACGGAAGCGGTTCCACAGGTCGTCCTCGTGCTCGCGCTGGGCGCGGCCCGCGGCCTTCCACTCCGACATCAGCTCGCGGTAGCGCGCCGCCGTCGGACCCCAGTCCGTCGACCCGGACAGCGACTCGGCCTCGGCGACCAGCCGCTCCTTGGTCTTGCGGGCCTCCTCGCGCTGTGCGTCCAGCGCCGCGAAGTGCGCCTTGCGCCGCTTGGAGAACGCCGAGCGCGCGTGCGAGAAGCGGTGCCACAGCTCGTCGTCCGACTTGCGGTCGAGCCGCGGCAGGCCCTTCCAGGTGTCCACCAGCGCCCGCAGCCGCTCACCGGCCGCCCGCCACTGGTCGGACTGCGCCAGCTCCTCCGCCTCCGCGACCAGCGCCTCCTTGGAATGCCGCGCCTCGTCGGACTGCTTCGCGCGCTGCTGCTTGCGCTCCTCACGCCGCTTCTCGACGGTCTCCACGAGCTTGTCCAGACGCTGCCGCAGCGCGGCCAGGTCACCGACCGCGTGATGCGCGTCGACCTGCTCGCGGATGTGGTCGATCGCCACCTGCGCGTCCTTGGCCGACAGGTCGGTGGTCTTCACTCGCTTTTCGAGGAGGCCGATCTCGACAACCAGGCCCTCGTACTTGCGCTCGAAGTAGGCCAACGCCTCCTCAGGGGAGCCGGCCTGCCAGGAACCGACGACCTGCTCGCCATCGGCCGTACGCACGTACACGGTCCCCGTCTCGTCGACGCGGCCCCACGGGTCGCTGCTCACAGCGCCTCCTCCACATGATGCCTGCGTAGGGCTTCAGCGCCCCCGGCATCGTCCACAGTTTCGTCACGGCCAACATAGGCGACCGGCGGGTTGCCTGTCCGCATCCCGCGCGACCGAAATTTCGCAGTTGGGGGGTCAGGATTCGGTGACAGTTGCCTTGTTGATCACCACGGTCGCGTTCGGCGCCGTGTTGCCCGTCGTGGGGTCCGCGGCCTGCGCTCCAGCGGCCGCCAGCTTCTTGAGGACCTTCATCCCCGCCTCCGACACCGTGCCGAACGGCGTGTAGTCGGCCGGCAGCGGACTGTCCTGGTAGACCAGGAAGAACTGGCTGCCGCCGGAGTCGCGGCCCTCGCCGGTCTGGGCGTTGTACTGGTTCGCCATCGCGACCGTGCCCGCCGGGTAGACGTCGTCCTTGACGCTCTTGTCCTTCAGGTTCTCGTCCGGGATCGTGTAGCCGGGCCCGCCGCTGCCGGTGCCCGTCGGGTCGCCGCACTGGAGCACGTAGATGCCGCTGTCGACCAGCCGGTGGCAGTTGGTGTGGTCGAAGTAGCCCTTGCCCGCGAGGAAGTTGAACGAGTTGACCGTGTGCGGGGCGGCGGAGGCCTTGAGCGCGATGTCGATCTCACCGCACGTCGTGTCCAGCTTCATCGTGTAGTCCGCGGACTTGTCGATGGTCATGGCCGGCTCCTTCTTCCAGCTCATGGTCTCGACCTTGCCCGCGGCCGCCTTCTCGCACGGGTCCGGGACCTTGCTGGTCGGCGTCGCGCTCGGCGTGACCTCCGCGCCCGCGTTCGACTTGCCGTCGTCCCCGTCGAAGGCGCCGGCCGTATAGAGCCCGAGACTGCCGACGAGTACGACGCCGAGCGCCGAAGCGATCACCGCGTTGCGCGTGCGTGACTTGCGCCGCGCGTCCGTGCGCCGCTGCTGCTGCCGCAAGAACTTCTCCCGGGCGAGCTGACGCCGCCGCTGTTCCTGGCTGACCACGGGGTTGTCTCCTCAAGCGTCTGTATGCGTCGACCGGTGCGTGTGCGTCCGGTGGGCCGACCGTCTGCGTGTGCCCCGTACCGTATATGGGTTCGCTGAGGAATCGGCAGCGCCGGTAGGCTCTGACCTCAGGCGCAGCCCACCGACTTGTCACCCGAACCGACACAACGAAGGACGATCGTGCTCATTGCCGGGTTCCCCGCCGGGGCCTGGGGGACGAACTGCTATCTCGTCGCCCCCGCCGCCGGTGAGGAGTGCGTGATCATCGACCCGGGCCATCAGGCGGCCCCCGGAGTCGAGGAAGCGCTGAAGAAGCATCGGCTCAAGCCCGTCGCCGTCGTCCTCACCCATGGCCACCTCGACCATGTGGCCTCGGTCGTCCCCGTGTGCGGCGCGCACGACGTACCGGCCTGGATCCACCCCGAGGACCGGTACATGATGAGCGACCCCGAGAAGGCGCTCGGCCGTTCCATCGGGATGCCGCTGATGGGCGAGCTGACCATCGGGGAGCCGGACGACGTCAAGGAGCTGGCCGACGGCGCGAAGCTGGAGCTGGCGGGACTTGAACTGTCCGTCGCCCATGCTCCGGGCCATACCAAGGGGTCGGTGACCTTCGGCCTGCCCGAGGCGGCGGACATCCCGCCGATCCTGTTCTCGGGCGACCTGCTGTTCGCCGGCTCCATCGGACGCACCGACCTGCCCGGCGGTGACATGGCCGAGATCCTCGACTCGCTGGCCCGCGTGTGCCTGCCGCTCGACGACTCGACCGTGGTGCTGTCCGGCCACGGCCCCCAGACGACCATCGGCCAGGAGCGCGCCACCAACCCGTATCTACGGCAGGTGGCCACCGGCCAGGGAGCCTTTGAGGTTCCCCGACGAGGAATGTGACGAGACCTTCCGTGAGCACCTTCAAGGCCCCCAAGGGCACGTACGACCTGATCCCGCCGGACAGCGCCAAGTTCCTCGCCGTCCGCGAGGCCATCGCCGCCCCGCTGCGCAACTCCGGCTACGGCTACATCGAGACGCCCGGCTTCGAGAACGTCGAGTTGTTCGCGCGCGGTGTCGGTGAGTCCACCGACATCGTGACCAAGGAGATGTACGCCTTCGAGACCAAGGGCGGCGACCAGCTCGCGCTGCGCCCCGAGGGCACGGCGTCCGTGCTGCGCGCCGCGCTGGAGGCCAATCTGCACAAGGCAGGCAACCTCCCGGTCAAGCTCTGGTACTCCGGCTCGTACTACCGCTACGAGCGCCCTCAGAAGGGCCGTTACAGGCACTTCTCGCAGGTCGGCGCCGAGGCGATCGGCGCGGAGGACCCGGCGCTGGACGCCGAGCTGATCATCCTGGCGGACCAGGCGTACCGCTCGCTGGGCCTGAGCAACTTCCGGATCCTGCTCAACAGCCTGGGCGACAAGGAGTGCCGTCCGGTCTACCGGGCCGCGCTGCAGGACTTCCTGCGCGTCCTGGACCTCGACGAGGACACCCTGCGCCGTTCGGAGATCAACCCGCTGCGCGTCCTTGACGACAAGCGCGAGTCGGTCCAGAAGCAGCTCGGGGACGCGCCGCTGTTGCGCGACTACCTCTGCGACGCCTGCAAGGCGTACCACGAGGAGGTCCGCGAGCTGATCACGGCCGCCGGCGTCTCCTTCGAGGACGACCCGAAGCTGGTGCGCGGCCTGGACTACTACACGCGTACGACCTTCGAGTTCGTCCACGACGGTCTGGGCTCCCAGTCCGCGGTGGGCGGCGGCGGCCGCTACGACGGTCTGTCCGAGATGATCGGCGGCCCCGCGCTGCCGTCCGTCGGCTGGGCCCTCGGCGTCGACCGCACGGTCCTCGCGCTGGAGGCGGAGGGCGTCGAGCTCGAACTCCCCTCCACGACCAGCGTGTTCGCGGTTCCGCTCGGCGAGGAGGCCCGCCGGGTCCTGTTCGCCAAGGTGACCGAGCTGCGCAAGGTCGGCATCGCCGCGGACTTCTCCTACGGCGCCAAGGGCCTCAAGGGCGCCATGAAGAACGCCAACCGCAGCGGCGCCCGCTACACGGTCGTCGCCGGTGAACGCGACCTCGCCGAGGGCGTCGTCCAGCTCAAGGACATGGAGTCCGGCGAGCAGACGCCGATCGGCGTGAACGAGATCGTGGCGGAACTGGAGTCGAGACTCGGCTGACCGGGACCCCTTCAGGCGCCGGGTACCCGGCGCCTGAAGGGGTGGACCGTCAATGCGGCGGGTGCGGATTCGTCCTGCCGGGCGATTCCGGCGCCTGAGTGCCACGCACGCGTGCCGTCCGCCGGGTCCGCTCCGAACTGGCCGGAACCGAGCGTTCAGGGTCGATGGGGCGGCCGTCCTTATGTCCACCGAACGGTGGAAAGGGGTCCTGGTGCGGCACAATGGCCCCTGCTCGAAGAAGGTCCAACTCTCAAGCAGACGGAATCGGCGTGATGAGCAAGACGACAGTCAAGGACGTCTCCACCGAGCCCGAGCCGGAGCGCACCATCGAGGTGTCGCGCGCGATGGGCGGCAGTCGCGCATTCGCCTTGATGCTGGTGATCACCGGCGCGGCCGGACTGCTCGCCGCGTGGGTCATCACGATCGACAAGTTCAAGCTGCTGGAGGCCAAGGTCGAGGGGAAGACCTTCGTCCCCGGGTGCAGCCTGAACCCCGTCGTCTCCTGCGGCAGCGTCATGGAGAGCGACCAGGCCTCGGTCTTCGGCTTCCCCAACCCGATGCTCGGCCTCGTCGCCTACGGCATCGTCATCTGCGTCGGCGTCAGCCTGCTCGCCCGCGCCCGCTTCCCGTGCTGGTACTGGCTCACCTTCAACGCCGGCACCCTCTTCGGCGTCGGCTTCTGCACCTGGCTGCAGTTCCAGTCGCTGTACCGCATCGGAGCCCTGTGCCTGTGGTGCTCGCTCGCCTGGGTCGCGACGATCATCATGTTCTGGTACGTGACCTCGTTCAACGTGCGCAACGGCTTCCTGCCAGGACCGCGCCGGCTGAAGGGCTTCTTCAGCGAGTTCACCTGGGTCCTGCCGGTGCTGCACATCGGCGTCATCGGCATCCTGATCATGACCCGCTGGTGGGACTTCTGGACCAGCTGACAGCGCCGAGGGCATTGTCAGTGCGGTGATTTAGGGTTTCAGCGTGGAGCCCGACCTGTTCACCGCCGCAGCCGAAGAACGCCAGGAGAAGGACCCGACCGCCAGCCCCCTGGCCGTCCGGATGCGCCCGCGCACCCTCGACGAGGTGGTGGGCCAGCAGCACCTGCTCAAGCCGGGCTCACCGCTGCGCAGACTGGTCGGCGAGTCCGGAGGCGGCCCGGCCGGACCCTCCTCGGTGATCCTCTGGGGCCCGCCCGGCACCGGCAAGACGACCCTCGCGTACGTCGTCTCCAAGGCCACCAACAAGCGCTTCGTGGAACTGTCCGCGATCACCGCCGGAGTCAAGGAGGTCCGCGCGGTCATCGACGGCGCCCGCCGCGCCACCGGCGGCTTCGGCAAGGAGACCGTCCTCTTCCTCGACGAGATCCACCGCTTCAGCAAGGCACAGCAGGACTCCCTGCTCCCGGCGGTCGAGAACCGCTGGGTGACCCTGATCGCGGCGACGACGGAGAACCCGTACTTCTCCGTGATCTCACCCCTGCTCTCCCGCTCCCTCCTCCTCACCCTCGAACCCCTCACGGACGACGACGTGCGAGGCCTCATCGAGCGCGCCCTCTCCGACGAGCGGGGCCTCAGGGATGCCGTCACCCTGCCCGAGGACACCGAGGCCCACCTGCTGCGCATCGCCGGCGGCGACGCCCGCCGCGCCCTGACCGCCCTGGAGGCCGCGGCCGGAGCCGCCCTGGACCAGGGCGAGAGCGAGATCAGCCTCGGGACACTGGAGCAGACGGTCGACCGGGCGGCGGTGAAGTACGACCGCGACGGCGACCAGCACTACGACGTGGCGAGCGCCCTCATCAAGTCCATTCGCGGCTCCGATGTCGACGCGGCCCTGCACTACCTGGCCCGGATGATCGAGGCCGGCGAGGACCCCCGCTTCATCGCCCGCCGCCTGATGATCTCGGCCAGCGAGGACATCGGCCTCGCCGATCCGAACGCCCTGCCCATCGCGGTCGCCGCCGCCCAGGCCGTCGCCATGATCGGCTTCCCCGAGGCCGCCCTCACCCTCAGCCACGCCACCATCGCCCTCGCCCTGGCCCCGAAGTCCAACTCCGCGACCACCGCCATCGGCGCCGCCATGGAGGACGTACGCAAGGGACTGGCCGGACCCGTGCCGCCGCATCTGCGCGACGGCCACTACAAGGGCGCCGCCAAGCTCGGGCACGCGCAGGGGTATGTGTATCCGCACGACCTTTCCGAGGGCATCGCCGAGCAGCAGTACGCCCCGGACGCCCTCAAGGACCGCGAGTACTACACCCCGACCCGGCACGGCGCCGAGGCGCGGTACGCGGACGCGGTGGAGTGGACCAGGAAGCACCTCGGTCGCAAGCGGTCCTGAGCAGCCTGTAGAATGCCTTGAAGTGCTGTGTCCCGTGCAGTCAGAACGGGACGGTCAGCCGGAGACCCGGTCCTCGGACCGACTCCAGGAGCGTCGCGCACCGTCGATCGGTGTCGCGGGCAGCCCACCACCACTCGTCGTACGACGGAAGAGGTCGGTGGGCCACTCGCGTGCTGCACGTATGTGCCCAGACCAGGGGAGCGGCTGCCCGACAGGTCCCTCGTGGACCCGGCGGGTTTCCCCGGCTGCGGATGCGACCTCCCTCAACCCTGACAAGCCGAAAACCAGGAAATGAGAAACAAGTGGCGAACCAGTCCCGCCCCAAGGTCAAGAAGTCGCGTGCCCTCGGCATCGCGCTGACCCCGAAGGCCGTCAAGTACTTCGAGGCCCGTCCCTACCCGCCGGGTGAGCACGGCCGTGGCCGCAAGCAGAACTCGGACTACAAGGTCCGTCTGCTGGAGAAGCAGCGTCTGCGTGCGCAGTACGACGTGTCCGAGCGCCAGCTCGTCCGCGCCTACGAGCGTGCCTCCAAGGTTCAGGGCAAGACCGGTGAGGCCCTGATCATCGAGCTTGAGCGTCGTCTCGACGCCCTGGTCCTGCGTTCGGGCATCGCCCGCACCATCTACCAGGCCCGTCAGATGGTCGTTCATGGCCACATCGAGGTCAACGGCCAGAAGGTCGACAAGCCGTCGTTCCGCGTCCGTCCCGACGACGTCGTGATGGTCCGCGAGCGCAGCCGCGAGAAGACCCTCTTCTCGATCGCCCGTGAGGGCGGCTTCGCCCCCGAGGGTGAGACCCCGCGTTACCTCCAGGTGAACCTCAAGGCCCTGGCGTTCCGCCTGGACCGTGAGCCGAACCGCAAGGAGATCCCGGTGATCTGCGACGAGCAGCTCGTCGTCGAGTACTACGCCCGTTGATCCTTCAGCGGACGTAGCACCACCTGCGCGTCAGCCCGCCGTCTCCCCGCCCTTCCGGGTGGGCGAGGCGGCGGGTTCGTGCATGTCGAGGGTGACTTTGGAGTGCCGCAGGGGCTCGCGCGGCGCGGGCAGCGCCTCCAGCGCCGTGGCCGTCGGCCGCCCGAGGCGCAGCGCCCGGCCCACCGCCGCCTCCCGGTCCAGCAGCGCACCCGCCCGTACGCACTCCTCGTACCGCTCATCGCCCAGCCGCTCCCGGGTCATCGCCTCGCACAGCTCGTGCGGGGCGTTGAAGTACGCCGAGCCGAACAGCGGCAGCCCCACCGGCGGCCACATCCGGTCGGCCGACCCTTGCAGCACCGCCGCCTCCGCCGCGTCGCCCTCCGTCGCGGTGACCAGGGCCAGCAGCTCCACCGTGAGGACCGAGCCGAGCAGGTCGCGGAAGGAGTGGGCGGCGGCCAGGCAGTCGGTCAGCAGCTCGCGCGCACGGCCCTGATCGCCCTCCCGCCAGGCCGCGTACGCCAGCACATACAGCGCGTACGACCGGGCCCAGCGCTCGCCGTGGTCCTCGCACACCCGGTGCACGTCCTCGCACAGCACTTCCGCCTCTTCCAGATCGCCCTGGAAGGCCCGGGCCATCGCGAGCTCCACCTGGCCCATGAGGACGTTGCTGTTGAGCTCGCCGATCTCCTGGTAGCGGGCCAGCGCCGAGCGCAGCAGCGTTTCAGCACGGGGCATGTCGTCGCTGACCAGGGCCAGGCAACCGGTGCGGTGCTCGGCGTAGGCCGTCGCGGTGGGGTTCGCCGACAGCTCCGCCTCCTCACGGCACTCGTGCAGCGCGGCCAGCGCGGCGAGCGTGTCGCCCTGGAGAACTGCCACATAGCCGAGCACCCACAGGGCTTTGAGCCGGGACTGCTCATGGCCGGAGTGCAGCTGCACGGCCTGGTCCAGCCAGTGCCGGCCCTCCGAGAGGCGGCCGCAGCCGGCCCAGCAGAACCACAGGGAGCCCGCGAGGAGCTGGCCCAGATGTGCCTCCTCCGGCTCGGACAGACAGTGCTCCAGGGCGCTGCGCAGATTCGGCAGCTCCGCCTCCACGCGCGCGGCGAGCTCCGCCTGGCGCGGCGAGAACCAGTCCAGCTCGCACCAGGTCGCCAGGCCCAGGTACCAGTCGCGGTGCCGGCGCCGCAGCCGCTCCGCGTCACCGGTCGCCGCCAGCCAGTCGGCGCCGTAGGCCCGGACCGTGTCCAGCATGCGGTAGCGCACGCCCGAGTCGGTCTCCTCGCGGGAGACCACCGACTGCGCGAGGAGTTCCGAGAGCACGTCGAGGACGTCGTCGGCGTGCAGACCGTGCCCGCTGCACACGTACTCCACGGCCTCCAGATCGAAGCGCCCGGCGAACACCGAAAGGCGCGCCCACAGCAACCGCTCCTCGGGCGTGCACAGTTCATGGCTCCAGCCGATCGCCGTGCGCAGCGTCCGATGACGCCACGGCGAGTCCCCGCCGGCCCGGGTCAGCAGCCGGAACCGGTCGTCCAGCCGGACCAGCAACTGCCCCGGGGACAGCGCCCGCAGCCGCCCGGCCGCCAGTTCCACCGCCAGCGGAATCCCGTCGAGGCGTCGGCACAGCTCTCGTACGTCGTCATCGCCGGCGACCTGGATCCCGTGCAGTGCGGCCCGGGCCGCGAACAGCTCGACCGCCTCGTCCTCGGCGAGCGGCGTCAGCGGGAGCAGCTTCTCGCCCTGCACCGACAGCGGTCTGCGGCCCACCGCGAGCACCTTCAGCCCCGGCGCCCGGCACAAAAGCTCGGTCACCAGCTCGGCGCAGGCGTCGACCAGGTGCTCGAACCCGTCCAGGAGCAGCAGGAGTTGACGTTCGGCGAGATGGGACAGGAGCGTCTCGCGCGCCGGGCGGGTGGTGTGGTCGGTCAGTCCCAGCGCCGCCACGACCGCGTGGTCGACGCACGCCGGATCGCGCACCGGCGCCAACTCCACCCGCCACACCCCGTCCGACGGCGCGCACCGGGAGGCCGCACGGGCCGCCAGCCGAGACTTTCCGACCCCGCCCACCCCGGTGACCGTCACCAGCCGCGTCTCGCCGAGCGCCTCGGTCAGCCCCGCGAGTTCGGCCGTACGCCCGACGAACGCGTCGAGCTCCAAGGGCAGATTGCCCGCCACCGGGGTGTCCTCACGCTGTCGATCTCGCATGGGATACGGAGCGTACTGAAGCGTATTCAGTCCGTACAATCGCTTCGCCGAACTCGGGGTCCGGCGGGCGGTAATGCGGTACGGAGCGCCACGCCCGGCGCGATAGGCTCGACCCACGACTTTCGATGTTGAGACACGTTTCAGGGAGCGGGTGCAACAGTGTCCGGTGGAGAGGTGGCCGGGATCCTGGTGGCCGTGTTCTGGGCGATCCTGGTCTCCTTCCTCGCCGTGGCACTGGTGAGGCTGGCCCAGACGCTCAGGGCGACCACCAAGCTGGTCGCGGACGTGACCGATCAGGCCGTCCCGCTCCTGGCGGACGCCTCCGCCGCGGTGCGCTCGGCGCAGACCCAGATCGACCGGGTCGACTCCATCGCCTCCGACGTCCAGGAAGTCACCTCCAACGCCTCCGCGCTGTCCACCACGGTGGCCTCCACCTTCGGCGGCCCCCTGGTCAAGGTCGCGGCCTTCGGCTACGGCGTACGGCGGGCGATCGCGGGCCGCAAGGACGACGTGCCCGCCAAGGAACCCCGACGTACCGTGATCGTGGGCCGCACGGTTCCGGCCGCACGGCGCAGCAAGCGGAACAACCGTGGAAAGAGGGACTGATCCAGCGATGTTCCGCCGTACCTTCTGGTTCACCACAGGTGTCGCGGCCGGTGTGTGGGCCACCACCAAGGTCAACCGCAAACTGAAGCAGCTGACCCCCGAGCACCTGGCCACGCAGGCCGCCAACAAGGCACTGGAGGCCGGAAACCGCCTCAAGGACCGCGCGGTGGGCTTCGCGCTCGACGTCCGCGACAACATGGCCCAGCGGGAGGCCGAGCTGGAGGACGCGCTGGGCATCCAGGCGGGCCCCGAACTGCCCGCGCCGCGGCGGCACGCCGCGATCGAGAACCGCACCAAGCCGAAGACGTACGTCATCGACAGCACGACGTACTCGTACAACCGGAATGAGGACCACTGATGGAGTCGGCTGAGATCCGCCGCCGCTGGCTGAGCTTCTTCGAGGAGCGCGGGCACACCGTCGTCCCTTCGGCGTCGCTCATCGCGGACGACCCGACTCTGCTCCTCGTCCCGGCCGGCATGGTGCCCTTCAAGCCCTACTTCCTGGGCGAGGTCAAGCCGCCCTTCGACCGCGCCACCAGCGTGCAGAAGTGCGTGCGCACGCCGGACATCGAAGAGGTCGGCAAGACCACCCGGCACGGCACGTTCTTCCAGATGTGCGGCAACTTCTCCTTCGGCGACTACTTCAAGGAAGGCGCCATCAAGCTCGCCTGGGAGCTGCTCACCAGCCCCCAGGACAAGGGCGGTTACGGCCTCGACCCCGAGCGTCTGTGGATCACCGTCTACAAGGACGACGACGAGGCCGAGCAGATCTGGCACGAGGTCGTCGGCGTGCCCAAGGAGCGCATCCAGCGCCTGGGCATGAAGGACAACTTCTGGTCCATGGGTGTCCCCGGCCCCTGCGGCCCCTGTTCCGAGATCAACTACGACCGCGGCCCCGAGTTCGGCGTCGAGGGCGGCCCCGCCGTCAACGACGAGCGGTACGTGGAGATCTGGAACCTCGTCTTCATGCAGTACGAGCGGGGCGAGGGCACCGGCAAGGAGAGCTTCGAGATCCTCGGCGACCTGCCGAGCAAGAACATCGACACCGGGCTCGGCCTTGAGCGGCTCGCCATGATTCTGCAGGGCGTGCAGAACATGTACGAGATCGACACCTCCATGGCCGTCATCAAGAAGGCCACCGAGCTGACCGGCGTGGCCTACGGCGACGCCCACGCCTCGGACGTCTCCCTGCGCGTGGTCACCGACCATATGCGCACCGCCGTGATGCTCATCGGCGACGGCGTCACCCCGGGCAACGAGGGCCGCGGCTACGTCCTGCGCCGCATCATGCGCCGCGCCATCCGCAACATGCGCCTGCTCGGCGCCACCGGTCCGGTCGTCAAGGACCTGGTCGACACCGTCATCGCGATGATGGGCCGGCAGTACCCGGAGCTCGTCACCGACCGCGAGCGCATCGAGAAGGTCGCCCTCGCCGAGGAGAACGCCTTCCTCAAGACGCTGAAGGCCGGCACCAACATCCTCGACACCGCCGTCACCGAGACCAAGGCCTCCGGCGGCACCGTCCTCGCCGGCGACAAGGCGTTCCTGCTCCACGACACCTGGGGCTTCCCGATCGACCTCACCCTGGAGATGGCCGCCGAGCAGGGCCTGTCCGTGGACGAGGACGGCTTCCGGCGCCTGATGAAGGAGCAGCGGGAGCGCGCCAAGGCCGACGCCCAGGCCAAGAAGACCGGCCACGCCGACATGGGCGCCTACCGCGAGATCGCCGACAGCGCCGGTGAGACCGAGTTCATCGGCTACACCGACACCGAGGGCGAGTCGACGATCGTCGGCATCCTCGTCGACGGCGTCTCCTCCCCGGCCGCCACCGAGGGCGACGAGGTCGAGATCGTCCTCGACCGCACCCCGTTCTACGCCGAGGGCGGCGGCCAGATCGGCGACACCGGCCGCATCAAGGTGGACTCCGGTGCCGTCATCGAGGTGCGCGACTGCCAGAAGCCGGTGCCGGGCGTGTACGTCCACAAGGGCGTCGTCCAGGTCGGCGAGGTCACCGTCGGCGCCAAGGCCCAGGCCTTGATCGACAACCTCCGCCGCAAGGCCATCGCCCGCGCCCACTCGGCGACCCACCTGACCCACCAGGCCCTGCGCGACGCCCTCGGCCCGACGGCCGCCCAGGCCGGTTCCGAGAACCAGCCCGGCCGCTTCCGCTTCGACTTCGGCTCGCCGTCCGCCGTTCCGACGGCCGTGATGACCGACGTCGAGCAGAAGATCAACGAGGTGCTCGCCCGCGATCTGGACGTCCGTGCCGACGTCATGGGCATCGACGAGGCCAAGAAGCAGGGCGCCATCGCCGAGTTCGGCGAGAAGTACGGCGAGCGGGTCCGCGTGGTGACCATCGGCGACTTCTCCAAGGAGCTGTGCGGCGGCACCCACGTCCACAACACCGCCCAGCTCGGCCTGGTCAAGCTGCTCGGTGAGTCCTCGATCGGCTCGGGTGTGCGCCGTATCGAGGCCCTCGTCGGTGTCGACGCCTACAACTTCCTCGCCCGTGAGCACACGGTCGTCGCCCAGCTCCAGGAGCTGATCAAGGGCCGTCCGGAGGAGCTCCCGGAGAAGGTCTCCGCCATGCTCGGCAAGCTGAAGGACGCCGAGAAGGAGATCGAGAAGTTCCGCGCCGAGAAGGTCCTCCAGGCCGCGGCCGGTCTCGCCGAGTCCGCCAAGGACGTACGCGGCATCGCCCTGGTCACCGGCCAGGTTCCGGACGGCACCACCGCCGACGACCTGCGCAAGCTGGTCCTCGACGTGCGCGGCCGCATCCAGGGCGGCCGGCCCGTCGTGGTCGCCCTGTTCACCGTGGTGAACGGCAAGCCGCTGACGGTCATCGCCACCAACGAGGCCGCCCGCGAGCGCGGCCTCAAGGCCGGCGACCTGGTCCGTACGGCCGCCAAGACGCTCGGCGGCGGCGGTGGCGGCAAGCCGGACGTCGCCCAGGGCGGCGGCCAGAACCCGGCCGCGGTCGGTGACGCCGTGGACGCCGTGGAGCGCCTGGTCGGGGAGACGGCCAAGTAATGCGCAGAGGACGTCGGCTCGCCATCGACGTCGGGGACGCCCGGATCGGGGTCGCCTCGTGCGACCCCGACGGGATCCTCGCCACCCCGGTGGAGACGGTCCCCGGCCGGGACATCCCCGCGGCACAGCGCCGGTTGAAGCAGCTGGTCGAGGAGTACGAGCCGATCGAGGTCGTCGTCGGTCTCCCTCGCTCCCTCAAGGGGGGCGAGGGCCCGGCCGCGGTCAAGGTCCGTGGCTTCGCGCAGGAACTGGCCCGCATGATCGCGCCGGTTCCGGTGAGGCTCGTGGACGAACGGATGACCACGGTGACGGCCAGTCAAGGACTGCGCGCCTCGGGGGTGAAGTCGAAAAAGGGCAGATCGGTCATCGACCAGGCAGCCGCTGTGATCATCCTCCAGCAGGCACTGGAATCCGAACGGGTGTCAGGTAAAGCACCCGGCGAGGGCGTCGAAGTGGTCATCTGATCGCGATACGGTAACGTTCCGCGCGATGCGGCGGTGTTCGAACAGCCACCGCACAAAGAGAGGCGGAACGGAAGCCGGGCTCGACGCCGCGCGACCGCCGCCTCGCGGCTCTAGGGGATCGATGACTGAGTATGGCCGGGGCCAGGGCTCCGAACCGTGGCATCCCGAGGACCCGTACTACGGGGACGGTGGATGGGAGGGACAGCAGGCCGACGCGGGCCGGCAGTCCCCCTACGGCGGCCAGCCGCAGCACTATCCGCCGCAGCCGCAGCCGCAGCCGCAGCAGCCGCAGTACGGCGACTGGGGCACCGGCCAGCAGGCCGGATACGGTCAGGCGCAGCAGCAGTACCCGCAGCAGTACGACCAGCAGCAGTATCCGGGCCAGGGTCAGCAGGGGTACGACAACACCGGCTGGGGCACCGGCACGCATACGCATGTCCAGTACACCGACCCCTCGGACCCGTACGACCAGCAGGCCGCCGCCTATGGCGAGCAGCAGCCGGACTACTACGGCACGCCCGAGGCGTACCCGCCGCCGGAGCCGCCGAGCCGGCGACAGACCGAGCCGGAGCCGCGTACCGACTGGGACCCGGGTCCCGACCAGGGTGAGCACGCCTTCTTCGCGGGTGGCGGCGGGGACGATGACGACGACTTCGACGACGAGCCGGGGGACCGGCGCGGCCGCGGTGAGCGGCGCGGCCGGGGCGGCAAGGGCAAGAAACGGCGCAGTGGATGCGCCTGTCTGGTGGTCCTGCTGGTGTTCGGCGGCGGCGTCGCCGGTGTCGGATATTTCGGGTACCAGTTTTACCAGGATCGTTTCGGCGACGCCCCGGACTACGCGGGCAGCGGCAACGGCGAGCAGGTGACCGTCGAGATTCCCAAGGGCGCCGGCGGCTATGCCATCGGCCAGGAGCTGAAGGCGAAGGGCGTGGTCAAGAGCGTCGACGCGTTCGTCGCCGCTCAGCAGCAGAACCCGAAGGGCAACACGATCCAGGCCGGCGTCTACACGCTGGAGAAGGAGATGTCGGCCGACAGTGCGGTCGAACTGATGCTCAGCCCGAAGAGCCAGAACAACCTGATCATCCCCGAGGGCACCCGCAACGTCCGGGTCTACGAGATGATCGACTCGCGTCTCGAACTCGACAAGGGCACGACAGCGGAGATCGCCGACGAGAAGTGGAAGAGCCTCGGCCTCCCCGACTGGGCGACGAACCACAAGAACGTCAAGGATCCCCTGGAGGGCTTCCTCTACCCGTCCAGCTACCCGGTGGCCAAGGGGCAGAAGCCCGAGGCCGTCCTCAAGCAGATGGTCGCCCGGGCCACGGAGCAGTACGAGGAGCTCGGCCTGGAGAAGAAGGCGGAGAGCCTGGGCCTGGACGGCCCCTGGGAGCTGCTCACCGTGGCGAGCCTGGCGCAGGCCGAGGGCACCAGCCACGACGACTTCCGCAAGATGGCCGAGGTCGTCTACAACCGCCTCAAGCCCGGCAACCCCGAGACCTACGGGTCTTTGGAGTTCGACTCCACGTACAACTACATCAAGAACCAGAGCAAGATCGACCTGTCGATCGCCGAGCTGAGGCAGTACGACAACCCGTACAACACATACTTCGTCAAGGGTCTGCCGCCCGGCCCCATCGACAACCCCGGCGAAGAGGCGCTGAAGGGCGCGCTGAACCCGACGGACGACGGCTGGTACTACTTCATCTCGCTGGACGGCAAGACCAGCAAGTTCACCAAGACCCTCGCCGAACACGAGAAGCTGGTCGAGCGGTTCAACGCGTCGCGGTAACAAGTACTGAGGAACAGGTTCAATGACAGTTCAGGGCACTGACGCCCGCCGGGCCGCCGTGCTCGGTTCGCCCATCGCCCACTCCCTCTCGCCGGTGCTGCACCGCGCCGCGTACGAGGAGCTGGGGCTGGCCGGCTGGACGTACGACCGGTTCGAGGTGGACGAGGCCGCGCTGCCCGGGTTCTTCGCCGAACTCGGACCGGAGTGGGCCGGACTGTCGCTGACCATGCCGCTGAAGCGGGCGGTCATCCCGCTGCTCGACGAGATCAGCGAGACGGCCCGCTCGGTCGAGGCGGTCAACACCGTGGTGTTCACCGAGGACGGCCGCCGCGTCGGCGACAACACCGACATCCCCGGCATGGTCGCCGCCCTCCGCGAACGCGGCATCGAACAGGTCGGCTCCGCCGCGATCCTGGGCGCCGGCGCCACCGCCTCCTCCGCGCTGGCCGCGCTCGCGCGTATCTGCACCGGCGAGGTCGTCGCCTACGTCCGCAGCGCCGCCCGCGCCGCGGAGATGCGGGAGTGGGGCGAGCGACTCGACGTCGAGGTGCGTACGGCGGACTGGGCGGACGCCGCCGAGGCGCTCCGCGCGCCCCTGGTCATCGCGACCACGCCGGCCGGTACGACCGACGAGCTCGCCGCCGCCGTACCGGAGCGGCCCGCGACACTGTTCGACGTGCTCTACGAGCCGTGGCCCACCGCACTCGCGGCCCGCTGGTCCATGTTCGGCGGGGCCGTCGTCAGCGGTCTCGACCTGCTGGTCCATCAGGCGGTGCTCCAGGTCGAGCAGATGACGGGACGCACTCCGGCCCCGCTGGACGCGATGCGAAAAGCGGGCGAACACGCGCTCGACGCCCGATAAGATCCTTCCGGTTCCGCAGGGGGCGGGACCAGGAGGGGAACACGTTCGATGTCCACAGGCCAGCCGCTGGCGTCCGCCAAGAGCCAGATCTTCGAGAGCCTGCTGTGGTTCCTGCCCGACTGGGCGCAGAACACCGTGCTCGTACTGATCATCGTGGCCGTGCTGGCGACCTGGGTCATCAAGCTGCGCAACAAGATCGCCTACCGCCGTGCCCTGCGCCAGGCACAGGCGCAGCCGGTTCCGGCGGAGGTCCAGTACGACCAGGGGCGCGGGGCGGACTACCTCGGCGCGTACGCCCCGCCGCGGCGCACGGAGGACGGCTCCGCCTGATGGCGCAGCCGCGTCGCGGGCTGACACATTCGCGTCCGACTGATGGACCGGCGGCCGGGGACGGCCCCGGGACGTGGGAGGATCGGAAGTGGCGGGCCGGGGCCGCGCACCTGGTCTGCCGTCGCCGTACGCGAGGACGCGCGTACGAAGGGCAGTACCAGGGCGCGAGACTGAGGAGCATCGTTGAGCAGGTTGCGCTGGCTGACCGCGGGGGAGTCCCACGGCCCCGCACTCGTGGCGACGCTGGAGGGCCTTCCGGCCGGCGTGCCGATCACCACGGAGATGGTGGCGGACCACCTGGCCCGGCGCCGGCTCGGCTATGGCCGCGGTGCGCGGATGAAGTTCGAGCGCGACGAGGTCACCTTCCTCGGCGGCGTCCGGCACGGCCTCACCCTGGGCTCCCCGGTGGCGATCATGGTCGGGAACACCGAGTGGCCGAAGTGGGAGCAGGTCATGGCGGCCGACCCGGTCGACCCGGAGATCCTCGCCGGGCTCGCCCGCAACGCCCCGCTGACCCGGCCCCGGCCCGGTCACGCGGACCTCGCGGGCATGCAGAAGTACGGCTTCGACGAGGCCCGGCCGATCCTGGAGCGCGCCTCGGCGCGTGAGACGGCGGCCCGGGTGGCGCTCGGCGCGGTGGCGCGGTCGTACCTGAAGGAGACCGCCGGCATCGAGATCGTCAGCCACGTCGTGGAGCTGGCCTCCGCGAAGGCGCCGCAGGGCGTGTACCCGACCCCGGCCGACGTGGAGAAGCTGGACGCCGACCCCGTGCGCTGCCTGGACGCCGACGCGTCGAAGGCGATGGTCGCGGAGATCGACCAGGCACACAAGGACGGCGACACCCTCGGTGGCGTGGTCGAGATCCTGGCGTACGGCGTCCCGGTCGGCCTCGGCTCGCATGTGCACTGGGACCGCAAGCTGGACGCGCGGCTCGCCGGTGCCCTCATGGGCATCCAGGCGATCAAGGGCGTCGAGATCGGCGACGGCTTCGAGCTGGCGCGGGTGCCGGGCTCCAAGGCGCACGACGAGATCGTGAACACGCCCGAGGGCATCCGCCGGGTCTCCGGCCGCTCCGGCGGCACCGAGGGCGGTCTGACCACCGGTGAGCTGCTGCGGGTCCGCGCGGCGATGAAGCCGATCGCGACCGTGCCGCGCGCGCTGCAGACCGTGGACGTCACCACCGGCGAGGCCACGCAGGCGCACCACCAGCGCTCCGACGTGTCCGCGGTCCCGGCCGCCGGCATCGTCGCCGAGGCCATGGTGGCCCTCGTCCTCGCGGACGCGGTTGCGGAGAAGTTCGGCGGCGACAGCGTGGCCGAGACCCGCCGCAACGTCCGGTCGTACCTCGACAACCTGGCCATCCGATGAACCCTGTGGTGGTGCTCGTCGGCCCGATGGGCGTGGGCAAGTCCACCGTCGGACAGCTCCTCGCCGAGCGGCTCGGCGTCGGCTACCGCGACACCGACGAGGACATCGTCGCCGCCGAGGGCCGGACCATCGCCGAGATCTTCGTCGACGAGGGCGAGGCCGCCTTTCGCGCGATCGAGAAGCAGGCGGTGCACCAGGCGCTCGCCGAGCACGACGGCGTCCTGGCCCTGGGCGGTGGCGCGATCCTCGACGAGGACACCCGCGCCCTGCTGGCAGGACAGCGGGTCGTCTACCTCTCGATGGACGTCGAGGAGGCCGTCAAGCGCACCGGCCTGAACGCCGCCCGCCCGCTGCTCGCCGTCAACCCGCGCAAGCAGTGGCGTGAGTTGATGGAGGCCCGTCGTCATCTGTACGAGCAGATCGCCACGGCGGTCGTGGCCACGGACGGCCGTACGCCCGAAGAAGTGACCCAAGCCGCCCTGGACGCACTGGAGTTGACTGCATCTCCCGGGGGACAACCCCCGGACCCTCGGCCGGAGGACGTTATGGCTAGCCAGGTCACAAGAATTCAGGTCGGCGGCACGGCGGGCAGTGAGCCGTACGAGGTCCTGGTGGGCCGTCAACTCCTAGGCGAGCTCGGCGGGTTGATCGGCGACAAGGCCAAGCGGGTCGCCGTCATCCACCCCGAGGCGCTCGCGGAGACCGGTGACGCGCTGCGTGCCGACCTCGCCGGGCAGGGCTTCGAGGCCGTCGCCATCCAGGTGCCGAACGCGGAGGAGGCCAAGACCGCCGAGGTCGCCGCCTACTGCTGGAAGGCGCTCGGCCAGTCCGGCTTCACCCGCACCGACGTCGTCGTCGGCGTCGGCGGCGGCGCCACCACCGACCTCGCCGGGTTCGTGGCGGCGACCTGGCTGCGCGGGGTGCGCTGGATCGCGATCCCCACCACCGTGCTGGCGATGGTGGACGCGGCAGTCGGCGGCAAGACCGGCATCAACACCGCCGAGGGCAAGAACCTCGTCGGCGCCTTCCACCCGCCCGCCGGTGTCCTGTGCGACCTGGCCGCGCTGGACTCCCTCCCGGTCAACGACTACGTCTCCGGGCTCGCCGAGATCATCAAGGCCGGCTTCATCGCCGACCCGGCGATCCTGGACCTCATCGAGTCCGACCCCGGGGCCGCCCGCACACCGGCCGGACCGAACACCGCCGAGCTGATCGAGCGCTCCATCCGCGTGAAGGCCGAGGTCGTCTCCTCGGATCTGAAGGAGTCGGGCCTGCGCGAGATCCTCAACTACGGCCACACCCTCGGCCACGCCATCGAGAAGAACGAGCGCTACAAGTGGCGTCACGGCGCGGCGGTGGCCGTCGGCATGCACTTCGCCGCCGAACTGGGCCGCCTGGCCGGCCGTCTGGACGACGCGACCGCCGATCGTCACCGCGCGATCCTGGAAGCGGTCGGTCTTCCGCTGCACTACCGCTACGACCAGTGGCCCAAGCTGCTGGAGACCATGAAGGTCGACAAGAAGTCCCGCGGCGACCTGCTCCGCTTCATCGTCCTGGACGGGCTGGCCAAGCCCACCGTCCTGGAGGGACCGGACCCGGCCGTGCTGCTCGCCGCGTACGGAGAAGTGGGCCAGTAAGTCCGCCGGGGCGCCGTACGCCCGATTTTCCGTGTGCGCATGGGCACTTCGGACCGCCCCCGGCCGTTCACCAAACGATGGCCGGGGGCGGTACCGTTCCGTAGGGAGCGGGGCTCGCCCCTCGCTGCCAGCGCCAATGGCCCGTACGAGATGGAGTGGCACCGGATGCAGCACGCAGTGGGTTCTCCGCTGCCGCCGCCCCACCAGCCGGGGCACGGACCGGCCGTCGGCTGGTCCCCGGCCGCACAACACCCGGGTCCGCCGCACCCGGGCCCGCACCAGGGAGCCGCCCCCGTGCCCCCGCCGCCCCCGGCCCCGGGCTTCACCGGACCGCCGCCCGGCTCGGTTCCGCCCGCCCCCCAGCACGTCCCGCAGCCACTGACCCCGGACACCACCGGCCATGTGCCGCTGCCCCCCGGCGGCCCGGTCGCCAGGCCGAGCACCCCGCCCGCCCCGGCCGCGCCCGATCCTTCCGGTACGACCCTCGCGGTGCTGCTCATCGGCCCGGCGGGCGCAGGAAAGACCAGCGTCGCCAAGTACTGGGCCGACCATCGCCGGGTCCCCACGGCCCACATCAGCCTCGACGACGTCCGCGAATGGGTCCGCTCCGGCTTCGCCGACCCCCAGACCGGCTGGAACGACAACTCCGAGGCCCAGTACCGCCTGGCCCGTCGCACCTGCGGCTTCGCCGCCCGCAACTTCCTGGCGAACGGCATCTCCTGCATCCTCGACGACGCGGTCTTCCCGGACCGCCCGGTGGTGGGCCTGGGCGGCTGGAAGCGACATGTAGGGCCGGGACTGTTGCCGGTGGTTCTGTTGCCGGGCCTGGAAATCGTCCTGGAACGCAACGCGGAACGCTCAGGCAACCGCCGCCTCACCGACGAGGAGGTGGCCCGCATCCACGGCCGCATGGCGGGCTGGTACGGCTCGGGCCTGCCGATCATCGACAACTCCCAGCTGGATGTCCCACAGACGGCACAGGTCCTGGATGACGTACTGGCAAGGTCAATAGCAAGCCCCCCGAGCTGGTAACAGGCCTGAGGGGGGACGTACCCAAGGGGCGCGGGGAACTGCGCGACAAGCCCCCACAGACCCGCACCCGGCACACATCCGAACCACCCCCCACTCGGCCCTCCCAAAACGCGCCGCACTTACAAAGCTCCTACGCTCGACACATGTCAGAGGTGTACGCCACCCGCCGAGCAAGGCTCAGGGACCGCTGCCAAGCCGGCGGCAGCCAGTCCGCACTCGTCACCCGCCCCGCGAACGTTCGCTACCTCGCGGGCGCAGCGCCGAAGGGCGCGGCCCTGCTGATCGGACGTACCGAGGATCTGCTGGTGTGCACCGGCCCGCCCGACGACCGCCCGACGGAAGGCCGCCCGGACGAAGCGCTGAGGGTGCACAACCTGCCCGGCACCGACGGCGACCCCGCCGTGGCCGCGGCCGACCTCGCGGCAGCGCAGCACGCCGAATCCCTGGCCGTGGAGGAGCATCACCTCACCGTCGCCCGGTACCGAGCCATCAGCTCGGTGGTGCCCCGGCTGCGCCTCGCAGAGCTGGGCGGAGCCGTCGAGCAGCTCAGGGTGGTGAAGGACGAGGAGGAGATCTCCTGCCTGCGCATCGGCGCCGAGATCGCCGATCAGGCCCTCGGCGAGCTGCTGGAGTCCATCCTCGTCGGCCGCACCGAACGGCATCTCGCGCTGGAGTTGGAGCGCCGGCTGGTCGACCACGGCGCCGACGGCCCCGCCTTCCCGACGTCCGTCGCCACCGGCCCGAACTCAGGCAGACGCGCACACCGGCCTACCGACCGGCGGGTCGAGGAGGGCGACTTCCTCTCCGTCTGCCTGGGCGCCACCTATCGCGGTTACCGGTGCGAGATCGGCCGTACCTTCGTCATCGGCACCTCACCGGCGGACTGGCAGATCGAGCTGTACGACCTCGTCTTCGCCGCTCAGCGCGCCGGCCGGGAGTCCCTCGCACCCGGCGCCGCCTACCGTGACGTGGACCGCGCGGCCCGCCAGGTGCTGGACTCCGCGGGTCATGCGGAGGGTCTGCCACCGCTCACCGGCCATGGCGTCGGGCTCGAAATCGACGAGGACCCGCAGCTGGCCCCCGCGGCCATGGGTAAACTGGACGCTTGCGTGCCGGTCACCGTCGAACCGGGGGTCCACCTCCCGGGCCGGGGCGGCGTCCGGATCGATGACACGCTCGTCGTCCGCCCCGAGGCGGACGGCGGACCCGAGCTACTCACCATCACGACCAAGGAGCTGCTCGCGCTGTAGGAGTGCGTGCGCCGGGGTCGTCCACGTCAGTCCAGGAGATTCCGCAACCGTGGCTTCCACGAACGACCTCAAGAACGGCATGGTGCTCAAGCTCGAAGGCGGCCAGCTCTGGTCCGTCGTCGAGTTCCAGCACGTCAAGCCCGGCAAGGGCCCGGCCTTCGTGCGCACCAAGCTCAAGAACGTGCTCTCCGGCAAGGTCGTCGACAAGACGTTCAACGCCGGTGTCAAGGTCGAGACGGCCACTGTCGACAAGCGCGACATGCAGTTCTCGTACATGGACGGCGAGTACTTCGTCTTCATGGACATGGAGACGTACGACCAGCTGATGGTCGACCGCAAGGCCGTCGGCGACGCCGCCAACTTCCTCATCGAGGGTTTCACCGCCACCGTCGCGCAGCACGAGGGCGAGGTGCTCTTCGTGGAGCTGCCCGCCGCTGTCGAGCTCGTCATCCAGGAGACCGAGCCGGGCGTCCAGGGTGACCGCTCCACCGGTGGCACCAAGCCCGCCACGCTGGAGACCGGCCACCAGATCCAGGTCCCGCTCTTCATCACCACCGGTGAGAAGATCAAGGTCGACACCCGCACGAGCGACTACCTCGGCCGGGTGAACAGCTAACCGTGGCTGCCCGCAACACGGCCCGCAAGCGCGCCTTCCAGATCCTCTTCGAGGGCGACCAGCGCGGCGCCGACGTCCTGACGGTCCTCGCGGACTGGGTCCGGCTCTCCCGGGCCGACACCCGGCAGCCGCCGGTGAGCGAGTACACGATGCAGCTGGTCGAGGGCTACGCGGAGCACGCGCGGCGGATCGACGAGCTGATCGCGCAGTACTCGGTCGGCTGGACCCTCGACCGGATGCCGGTCGTCGACCGCAACATCCTGCGGCTCGGCGCCTACGAGCTGATCTGGGTCGACGGGACCCCGGACGCCGTCGTGCTCGACGAGATGGTGCAGCTGGCAAAGGAGTTCTCCACGGACGAGTCGCCCTCGTTCGTCAACGGCCTCCTCGGCCGTCTGAAGGAGCTGAAGCCGACGCTGCGCCGCGAGGCGTAAGCCGCGGTACGACGAACGCCGGGGGCCCGCAGCGAGCGCGCTGCGGGCCCCCGGCGTCTGTGCGGCGGCTGCCGGCCCCCGCCTTTGTCCCTGACGGCGCCTTGAAGCACCCCCTTCCGGGGCATGCACAAAGCCGCCGGGCACCGGAACCCCTTGGTCCCGGTGCCCGGCGGCACGTTTCTGCTCAGTCGGCAGAAGGCTCAGCTCTCCTCGTGGGACACCGCGCGACGGGCGTCGGCGTCCAGCACGCCCCAGCTGATCAGCTGCTCGGTGAGGACCGAGGGGGACTGGTCGTAGATGACGGCGAGTGTGCGCAGGTCGTCCTGGCGGATCGAGAGCACCTTGCCGTTGTAGTCACCGCGCTGGGACTGGATCGTCGCAGCGTAGCGCTGGAGGGGGCCCGCCTTCTCGGCCGGGACGTGGGCCAGCCGCTCCAAGTCAAGGACCAGCTTCGGCGGCGGCTCGGCGGCCCCGCCCGGCGTGGTGCCGGGCAGCAGCTCCTGCACCGGAACGCCGTAGAAATCCGCCAGCTCGGCAAGGCGCTGCACGGTCACGGCACGGTCACCGCGCTCGTACGAGCCGACCACCACGGCCTTCCAGCGTCCCTGGGACTTCTCCTCGACACCGTGGAGGGAAAGGCCCTGCTGGGTGCGGATGGCCCGGAGCTTGGCCCCGAGCTGTTTGGCGTATTCGCTGGACATATGGCTCCCCGGACACTGTGTCGACGCGGCCGGCCGTCTTCCTGCCGCGCGGCTGGTAACTCACTGTGAGGTTACGCAGCGTGACTCTTCTGCGTCAAGCCGAATGGTCCACACCGACTCTTCCGTGGTAGCCACGGCCGGTTACGCCAAGGGGGTGATCCGGGTCCTTTTCCCGGCCTGCTACCGTGGATGACGCAAACCCGACGTCCTTTAAGGTCCGTCCCGTGAGGCGGAGAAGGAGGTCCTTTTCGTATGGACACCCAAGCGTCCGATGCGCGGCCCGTTCTCGAAGGCCCCGACATCGCGCGGGTACTGACCCGCATCGCCCACGAAATCGTCGAGCGCGCCAAGGGCGCCGACGACGTGGTGCTCCTCGGCATTCCGACCCGGGGCGTCTTCCTCGCCCGGCGGCTGGCCACAAAGCTCGAAGAGATCACCGAGCGCAAGATCCCGGTCGGCTCTCTCGACATCACCATGTACCGCGACGACCTGCGCATGCACCCGCCGCGCGCGCTCGCCCGCACCGAGATCCCCGGTGACGGGCTCGACGGCCGTCTCGTCGTCCTCGTCGACGACGTCCTCTTCTCCGGCCGCACCATCCGCGCCGCCCTCGACGCGCTGGGCGACATCGGCCGGCCGCGCGCCGTGCAGCTCGCCGTGCTCGTCGACCGCGGCCACCGCGAACTGCCCATCCGCGCCGACTACGTCGGCAAGAACCTCCCCACGTCGTTGCGCGAGACGGTCAAGGTCCAGCTCACCGAGGAGGACGGTCGCGACACCGTGCTGCTCGGTGTGAAGCCGACCCAGTAGCAAGCGCCCGCGTACCCAGCCGCAGTTCTGTACGCCCTCGCCTGCCCGGAATCTCCCCAAACCTGAACTGCCTTACGGAGCCTGACAGATGCAGCGTCATCTCATCTCGGCCGCCGACCTCACCCGCGACGACGCCGTCCAGATCCTCGACACCGCCGAGGAGATGGCCCGGGTGGCCGACCGGCCCATCAAGAAGCTGCCGACCCTGCGCGGCCGCACCATCGTCAACCTCTTCTTCGAGGACTCCACGCGCACGCGTATCTCCTTCGAGGCCGCCGAGAAGCGACTGTCCGCGGACGTCATCAACTTCTCCGCCAAGGGATCCAGCGTGTCCAAGGGCGAGTCCCTCAAGGACACCGCCCAGACCCTGGAGGCCATGGGCGTCGACGCCGTGGTCATCCGGCACGGCGCCTCGGGAGCGCCGTACCGGCTCGCCAACTCCGGCTGGATCGACGCGGTCGTCATCAACGCCGGTGACGGCACCCACCAGCACCCCACCCAGGCCCTGCTGGACGCCTTCACCATGCGCCGCCGGCTCGTCGGCCGGGACGCCGGGATCGGCCAGGACCTGGCCGGCAAGCGGATCACGCTGGTCGGCGACGTCCTGCACAGCCGGGTCGCCCGCTCCAACGTCGACCTGCTGCACACCCTCGGCGCCGAGGTCACCCTGGTCGCCCCGCCCACCCTGGTGCCGGTCGGCGTCGACACCTGGCCGTGCGTGGTGTCGTACGACCTCGATGCCGTACTGCCCAAGTCCGACGCGGTGATGATGCTGCGCGTCCAGCGTGAGCGCATGAACGCCGCGTTCTTCCCGACCGAGCGCGAGTACTCGCGGCGCTACGGCCTCGACGGCGAGCGCATGGCGAAGATGCCCGAGCACGCCATCGTGATGCACCCCGGCCCGATGGTCCGCGGCATGGAGATCACCGCCGAGGTCGCCGACTCCGAGCGCTGCACCGTAGTCGAGCAGGTCGCAAACGGAGTCTCCATCCGGATGGCGGTCCTGTACCTGCTGCTGGGCGGCAACCAGCCCGCCGTCACCCACACCCGTATCGAGGAGAAGTAAGCACATGAGCAAGATCCTGATCCGTGGTGCGAAGGTGCTCGGTGGCGAGCCGCAGGACGTGCTGATCGACGGTTCGCTGATCGAGGCGGTCGGCACCGGGCTCTCGGCCGAGGGCGCGGACGTCGTCGAGGCGGCGGGCAAGGTGCTGCTGCCGGGCCTGGTCGACCTGCACACCCATCTGCGCGAGCCCGGCCGCGAGGACTCCGAAACCGTCCTGACCGGCACGCGCGCGGCGGCGAGCGGTGGCTACACCGCCGTCTTCGCCATGGCCAACACCTTCCCCGTCGCCGACACCGCCGGTGTCGTCGAGCAGGTCTACCGGCTCGGCCAGGAGCACGGCTACTGCGACGTGCAGCCCATCGGCGCCGTCACCGTCGGTCTGGAGGGCAAGAAGCTCGCCGAGCTCGGTGCCATGCACGAGTCCGCGGCCGGAGTCACCGTCTTCTCCGACGACGGCAAGTGCGTCGACGACGCCGTGATCATGCGGCGGGCGCTGGAGTACGTGAAGGCCTTCGGCGGCGTCGTCGCGCAGCACGCGCAGGAGCCGCGGCTGACCGAGGGCGCCCAGATGAACGAGGGCATCGTCTCCGCCGAGCTCGGTCTCGGCGGCTGGCCCGCGGTGGCCGAGGAATCGATCATCGCCCGGGACGTCCTGCTCGCCGAGCACGTCGGCTCCCGCGTCCACATCTGCCACCTCTCGACCGCCGGGTCCGTCGAGATCGTGCGCTGGGCCAAGTCCCGCGGCATCGACGTCACCGCCGAGGTCACCCCGCACCACCTCCTGCTCACCGACGAGCTGGTGCGCACGTACAACCCGGTCTACAAGGTCAACCCGCCGCTGCGCACCGAGCGTGACGTCATGGCGCTGCGCGAGGCGCTCGCCGACGGCACGATCGACATCGTCGCCACCGACCACGCCCCGCACCCGCACGAGGACAAGGACTGCGAGTGGGCCGCGGCCGCCATGGGCATGGTCGGCCTGGAGACCGCGTTGTCGGTGGTCCAGGAGACGATGGTGGACACCGGGCTCCTCACCTGGGCCGGGGTCGCCGAGCGCATGTCCTTCAAGCCCGCCGAGATCGGGCAGGCGAAGGGCCACGGCCGTCCCGTCTCGGCTGGTGAGCCCGCCAACCTCACGCTCGTCGACACGGAATACCGTGGGTCCGTGGACCCCGCGGGCTTCGCCTCGCGCAGCCGCAACACTCCGTACGAGGGGCGTGAGCTGCCGGGCCGTGTGACGCACACGTGGCTCCGGGGCAAGGCCACGCTCCACGACGGGAAGCTCACGTGACACCTGTAACTCTGCTCACCGCCGAACAGAAGTCGGCCGAGGTGACCGACTGGGCCGCCCGGATCGGCTGGCTCGTCGGCCTGGCCCTCTTCGTCGCGCTCGTCTACTGGCTGATGCGCGAGGGCTGGAAGTGGCGCGGCACGCTCCAGGGCGATCTCCCGGAGCTGCCCAGCGCGCCTGATGAGCCGGGGCCGGTGAAACTGGACATGAGCGGCCGCTACCACGGCTCCACCACCGCCGGGCAGTGGCTCGACCGCATCGTGGCGCACGGCCTCGGCACCCGCAGTCGGGTCGAGCTCACGCTGACGGACGCGGGCCTGGACGTCGTACGGCCCGGGGCCGGCGACTTCTTCGTCCCGGCCGGGCAGCTGCGCGGGGCCCGGCTCGACAAGGGCATCGCAGGCAAGGTCCTGACCGAGGGCGGACTGCTCGTGGTGACCTGGGAGCACGGCGACCGCCTGATCGACTCCGGCTTCCGCTCGGACACGGCCGCCGAGCACGGAGCGTGGGTCGACACCCTGAACCAGATGATCAACGACACGGAAGGCGCACGATGACGACCTCCACCAGGGGAGCCACCAAGGTTCCCGCCGTCCTCGTCCTGGAGGACGGCCGGATCTTCCGCGGCCGTGCCTACGGGGCCGTGGGGGTGACCTTCGGCGAGGCCGTGTTCTCCACCGGCATGACCGGCTACCAGGAGACCCTCACCGACCCGTCGTACCACCGCCAGGTCGTCGTGATGACCGCCCCGCACGTCGGCAACACCGGCGTCAACGACGAGGACCCGGAGTCGAAGCAGATCTGGGTCGCCGGGTACGTCGTGCGCGACCCCGCGCGCGTGCCGTCCAACTGGCGTGCCAAGCGGTCCCTGGACGAGGAGCTGCGCCACCAGGGCGTCGTCGGGATCTCCAACATCGACACGCGCGCGTTGACGCGTCATCTGCGTGAGCGTGGCGCCATGCGCGTCGGCATCTTCTCGGGCAACGCGCTGCCCGACGAGGGCACCATGCTCGCCGAGGTGCGCCAGGCCCCCGAGATGAAGGGCGCGAACCTCTCCGCCGAGGTCGCCACCAAGGAGGCCTACGTCGTCCCCGCGATCGGGGAGAAGAAGTTCACCGTCGCCGCCGTCGACCTCGGCATCAAGGGCATGACCCCGCACCGGATGGCCGAGCGCGGCATCGAGGTGCACGTCCTGCCCGCGACCGCCACGGTCGAGGACATCTACGCCGTGAACCCCGACGGCGTGTTCTTCTCCAACGGTCCCGGCGACCCGGCCACCGCCGACCACCCGGTCTCCGTCATGCAGGCGGTCCTGGAGCGCGGCACCCCGCTCTTCGGGATCTGCTTCGGCAACCAGATCCTGGGTCGTGCGCTCGGCTTCGGCACCTACAAGCTGAAGTACGGCCATCGGGGCATCAACCAGCCCGTGCAGGACCGTACGACCGGCAAGGTCGAGGTCACCGCGCACAACCACGGCTTCGCCGTCGACGCCCCGACCGACAAGGTCTCCGACACCCCCTACGGCCGCGCCGAGGTCTCCCACGTCTGCCTCAACGACAACGTGGTGGAGGGCCTTCAGCTCCTCGACAAGCCGGCCTTCAGCGTCCAGTACCACCCCGAAGCGGCAGCGGGCCCGCACGACGCCGCCTACCTGTTCGACCGCTTCACGTCTTTGATGAGCACAGTCCTGATGGAGGGCCAGCGTGCCTAAGCGCACCGATATCCAGTCCGTCCTGGTCATCGGCTCCGGCCCGATCGTCATCGGCCAGGCCGCCGAGTTCGACTACTCCGGCACGCAGGCGTGCCGCGTGCTCAAGGCCGAGGGCCTGCGCGTCATCCTGGTCAACTCCAACCCGGCGACGATCATGACCGACCCGGAGATCGCCGACGCGACCTACGTCGAGCCGATCACCCCGGAGTTCGTCGAGAAGATCATCGCCAAGGAGCGCCCGGACACCCTGCTGCCCACCCTGGGCGGCCAGACGGCCCTCAACACCGCGATCTCGCTGCACGAGGCCGGCACCCTCGACAAGTACGGCGTCGAGCTGATCGGCGCCAACGTCGAGGCCATCAACAAGGGCGAGGACCGCGACCTCTTCAAGGAGGTCGTCGAGGCCGTCCGCGCCAAGATCGGCCACGGCGAGTCCGCCCGCTCGGTCATCTGCCACTCCATGGACGACGTCCTCAAGGGCGTCGAGACCCTCGGCGGCTACCCGGTCGTCGTCCGGCCCTCCTTCACCATGGGCGGCGCCGGTTCCGGCTTCGCGCACGACGAGGAGGAACTGCGCCGGATCGCCGGGCAGGGCCTCACGCTCTCGCCGACCACCGAGGTGCTCCTGGAGGAGTCCATCCTCGGCTGGAAGGAGTACGAGCTGGAGCTGATGCGCGACAAGCACGACAACGTCGTGGTCGTCTGCTCCATCGAGAACTTCGACCCCATGGGCGTGCACACCGGTGACTCCATCACCGTCGCCCCGGCGATGACGCTCACCGACCGCGAGTACCAGATCCTGCGCGACATCGGCATCGCCGTGATCCGCGAGGTCGGCGTCGACACCGGCGGCTGCAACATCCAGTTCGCGGTGAACCCGGACGACGGCCGTGTCATCGTCATCGAGATGAACCCGCGCGTGTCGCGCTCCTCGGCGCTGGCCTCCAAGGCGACCGGCTTCCCGATCGCCAAGATCGCGGCCAAGCTCGCCGTCGGCTACACCCTCGACGAGATCCCGAACGACATCACCCAGGAGACCCCGGCCTCCTTCGAGCCCACGCTCGACTACGTGGTCGTGAAGGCCCCCCGGTTCGCCTTCGAGAAGTTCCCGCAGGCCGACTCCACGCTGACCACCACCATGAAGTCGGTCGGCGAGGCCATGGCCATCGGCCGCAACTTCACCGAGGCGTTCCAGAAGGCGCTGCGCTCGCTGGAGAAGAAGGGCAGCCAGTTCATCTTCGTCGGCGACCCCGGCGACAAGTCCGCGCTGCTCGCCGAGTCCGTCCGGCCCACCGACGGCCGGATCAACACCGTCATGCAGGCCATCCGCGCCGGCGCCACGCCCGAGGAGATCTTCGAGTACACGAAGATCGACCCCTGGTTCGTCGACCAGCTCTTCCTCATCAAGGAGACCGCCGACGAGCTCGCCGAGGCGCGTGAGCTGACCCCCGAACTGCTCGCCGAGGCCAAGCGGCACGGCTTCTCCGACCAGCAGATCGGCGAGATCCGCGGGCTGCGCGAGGACGTCGTCCGCGAGGTGCGGCACGCGCTCGGCATCCGCCCGGTGTACAAGACGGTCGACACCTGCGCCGCCGAGTTCGCCGCGAAGACGCCGTACTTCTACTCCTGCTACGACGAGGAGACCGAGGTCGCCCCGCGCGAGAAGCCCGCGGTGATCATCCTCGGCTCCGGCCCCAACCGCATCGGCCAGGGCATCGAGTTCGACTACTCCTGCGTCCACGCCTCCTTCGCGCTGAGTGACGCCGGGTACGAGACCGTGATGGTCAACTGCAACCCGGAGACCGTCTCCACGGACTACGACACCTCCGACCGCCTGTACTTCGAGCCGCTGACGCTGGAGGACGTGCTGGAGATCGTCCACGCGGAGGCGCAGGCCGGCCCGATCGCGGGTGTGATCGTGCAGCTCGGCGGCCAGACCCCGCTGGGCCTCGCGCAGGCGCTGAAGGACAACGGCGTGCCGGTCGTCGGCACCTCCCCGGAGGCGATCCACGCCGCCGAGGACCGCGGCGCCTTCGGCCGCGTCCTGAAGGAGGCCGGCCTCCCGGCCCCCAAGCACGGCACCGCCACCACCTTCGCCGAGGCCAAGGCCATCGCCGACGAGATCGGCTACCCGGTCCTCGTCCGGCCGTCGTACGTCCTCGGCGGGCGCGGCATGGAGATCGTCTACGACGAGACCCGGCTGTCGTCCTACATCGCCGAGTCGACCGAGATCAGCCCCTCCCGGCCGGTCCTCGTCGACCGCTTCCTGGACGACGCGATCGAGATCGACGTGGACGCGCTCTACGACGGCGAGGAGCTCTACCTCGGCGGCGTGATGGAGCACATCGAGGAGGCCGGCATCCACTCCGGCGACTCCGCGTGCGCGCTGCCCCCGATCACGCTGGGCGGCTTCGACATCAAGCGGCTCAGGGCCTCCACCGAGGCCATCGCCCGTGGCGTCGGCGTCCGCGGCCTGATCAACATCCAGTTCGCGATGGCGGGTGACATCCTCTACGTCCTGGAGGCCAACCCGCGCGCGTCCCGTACGGTCCCCTTCACCTCGAAGGCGACCGCGGTGCCGCTGGCGAAGGCCGCCGCCCGGATCTCGCTGGGCGCGAGCATCGCCGAACTGCGGGCCGAGAGGCTGCTGCCGCGCGCCGGGGACGGTGGCGAGCTGCCGCTGGACGCGCCGATCTCCGTCAAGGAGGCCGTCATGCCGTGGTCGCGCTTCCGCGACATCCACGGCCGCGGCGTCGACACGGTCCTCGGCCCGGAGATGCGCTCCACCGGCGAGGTCATGGGCATCGACTCCGTCTTCGGCACGGCGTACGCCAAGTCGCAGGCCGGCGCCTATGGCCCGCTGCCCACCAAGGGCCGCGCCTTCATCTCGGTGGCCAACCGCGACAAGCGGTCGGTGATCTTCCCGGCCCGTGAGCTGGTCGCGCACGGCTTCGAGCTGCTGGCCACCTCCGGCACCGCCGAGGTCCTCAAGCGCAACGGCATCACCGCCTCGGTGGTCCGCAAGCAGTCCGAGGGCACCGGCCCGAACGGCGAGAAGACCATCGTCCAGCTCATCCACGACGGCGAGGTCAACCTCATCGTCAACACCCCGTACGGCACCGGCGGCCGCCTGGACGGCTACGAGATCCGTACGGCTGCCGTGGCGCGGTCCGTGCCGTGCCTGACGACCGTGCAGGCGCTGGCCGCCGCGGTGCAGGGCATCGACGCCCTCAACCACGGCGACGTGGGCGTCCGTTCCCTCCAGGAACACGCCGAACACCTGACCGCGGCCCGCGACTAGCAGCCCTGAGGGGGACACCGGAAACGGTGTCCCCCTCTTGGTGAGGACACCCATTCCTGGTGAGGACCATGTACAAGATCTTCTTCAACCTCGTCTTCAAGCGGATGGACCCGGAGCAGGCGCACCACCTCGCCTTCCGCTGGATCCGGCTCGCCGTGCGTATCCCGGTGCTGCGCACCTTCATCGCCGCCGCGCTCGCGCCCCGCCACAAGGAGCTGCGCACCGAGGCCTTCGGACTGCGGATGCACGGGCCGTTCGGGCTCGCCGCCGGCTTCGACAAGAACGCCGTCGCCATCGACGGAATGTCGATGCTCGGCTTCGACCACGTCGAGATCGGCACGGTCACCGGGGAGGCACAGCCCGGCAACCCCAAGAAGCGGCTGTTCCGGCTTGTGCCGGACCGGGCGCTGATCAACCGCATGGGCTTCAACAACGAGGGCTCGCTGGCCGTCGCCGCCCGTCTGGCCTCCCGTACGCCCGTCTTCAACACGGTCGTCGGTGTGAACATCGGCAAGACCAAGGTGGTGCCGGAGGCCGAGGCGGTCGGCGACTACGTGAAGTCGACCGAGCGGCTGGCCCCGTACGCCGACTACCTGGTCGTGAACGTCTCCTCGCCGAACACGCCCGGCCTGCGCAACCTCCAGGCCACCGAGGCGCTGCGCCCGCTGCTCAGCGCCGTGCGCGAGGCCGCCGACCGTACCGTCACCACGCGTCGCGTCCCGCTGCTGGTCAAGATCGCGCCGGACCTCGCCGACGAGGACATCGACGCCGTGGCCGACCTCGCCGTCGAGCTCGGTCTGGACGGGATCATCGCCACCAACACCACCATCGCGCGCGAGGGACTCGGTCTGACCTCCGCACCCGCGCTGGTCCAGGAGACCGGCGGGCTGTCCGGCGCCCCGCTCAAGGCACGCTCCCTGGAGGTGCTGCGCCGCCTGTACGCGCGCGTGGGCGACCGCATCACCCTGGTGGGCGTGGGCGGCATCGAGAACGCCGAGGACGCCTGGCAGCGCATCCTGGCCGGCGCCACGCTGGTCCAGGGGTACAGCGCCTTCATCTACGAGGGGCCCTTCTGGGGCCGCGCCATCCACAAGGGCCTCGCCGCCCGCCTGCGCACCAGCCCGTACGCCACCCTCGCCGACGCGGTCGGCGCCGACGTAAGGAACGCCGCATGACTCTGGAACCCTTCGGCGCGCGGCTGCGCCGTGCCATGGACGAGCGGGGCCCGCTCTGCGTCGGCATCGACCCGCACGCCTCGCTGCTCTCGGAGTGGGGCCTGAACGACGACATCGCCGGTCTGGAGCGGTTCAGCCGTACGGTCGTCGAGGCGATGGCCGACCGGGTCGCCGTACTGAAGCCGCAGAGCGCGTTCTTCGAGCGCTTCGGGTCGCGCGGGGTCGCCGTCCTGGAGAAGTCGGTCGAGGAGGCGCGGGCGGCCGGTGCGCTGGTCGTGATGGACGCCAAGCGCGGCGACATCGGCTCGACCATGGCCGCGTACGCCGAGACCTTCCTGCGCAAGGACTCCCCGCTGTTCTCGGACGCGCTGACCGTCTCGCCGTATCTCGGCTACGGGTCGCTCTCGCCGGCCGTGGCGCTCGCGCGGGAGAGCGGCGCGGGGCTGTTCGTGCTGGCGCTGACCTCCAACCCGGAGGGGGGCGAGGTCCAGCACGCGGTGCGGGCCGATGGCCGTAACGTCGGCGCGACGATGCTGGCCCACCTCGCCGCCGAGAACGAGGGGGAGGAGCCGCTCGGTTCCTTCGGAGCGGTCGTCGGTGCCACGCTCGGCGACCTGTCGTCCTATGACCTGAGGATCAACGGTCCGCTCCTGGCGCCCGGCATCGGCGCCCAGGGAGCCACCCCGGCGGACCTTCCCCGGGTCTTCGGGGCGGCGGTGCGCAATGTCGTGCCGAACGTCAGCCGGGGGGTGCTGCGGCACGGTCCCGACGTCGGAGCGCTGCGTGCGGCCGCGGAGCGGTTCGCGGAGGAGATCCGGGCGGCCGTGACGGCCGGGTGAGTCGTGCGGGGCGGTCGGCCGGGAGTATTTAGACGCTTGTTCGAGTCCTCCGATGAGTGGCCGCGGATCGACTTGAGTCTGAATACATCCTCAAATCCGGGGCAGTATCTCTGAAATGTCCGTCCTGGCGGAGGCTGACCAGGACTTTTCCGCTGTTCTC
Source organism: Streptomyces cupreus (assembly GCF_014257025.1). Lineage (GTDB taxonomy): Bacteria > Actinomycetota > Actinomycetes > Streptomycetales > Streptomycetaceae > Streptomyces > Streptomyces cupreus. Next base: position 3,713 of record NZ_JACMSF010000043.1, on the reverse strand, counting down.
GCTGACTCTGGCGGACTTGCCCGCTAGTCTCCGAGCAGAGAACGGGCAAGCGTGTTGCTCGTGGCTCCCCAGGTGTGGGGCGACTAGGTTCCTCACCGGTCCGTATCCGACAGTTCAACATCCGAGGTGACGTAGGCGTGGCTCTTCCGCCCCTTACCCCTGAACAGCGCGCAGCCGCGCTCGAAAAGGCCGCCGCGGCTCGCCGGGAGCGGGCCGAGGTCAAGAATCGACTCAAGCACTCCGGCGCCTCCCTTCACGAGGTCATCAAGCAGGGCCAGGAGAACGACGTCATCGGCAAGATGAAGGTCTCCGCCCTCCTTGAGTCCCTGCCGGGCGTGGGCAAGGTCCGCGCCAAGCAGATCATGGAGCGACTCGGCATCTCCGAGAGCCGCCGCGTGCGTGGCCTCGGCTCCAACCAGATCGCGTCCCTGGAGCGTGAGTTCGGCAGCACCGGCTCCTGATCCCGGGCACTGCCGGGAAGGGAGTCCCGGGCACCCCGGGATTGCTGGAATAATCGCTGCATGAGTGAACGTCCGCGGCTGACCGTGCTCTCCGGTCCCTCAGGGGTCGGCAAGAGCACGGTCGTCGCCCATATGCGCAAGGAACACCCCGAGGTCTGGCTCTCGGTGTCGGCGACGACCCGCAAGCCCCGCCCCGGCGAGAAGCACGGGGTCCACTACTTCTTCGTCACCGACGAGGAGATGGACAAGCTGATCGCCAACGGCGAGCTGCTGGAGTGGGCCGAGTTCGCCGGCAACCGCTACGGCACGCCGCGCGCGGCGGTGCTGGAGCGCCTGGAGGCGGGTGAGCCCGTGCTGCTGGAGATCGACCTCCAGGGTGCCCGGCAGGTCCGCGAGTCCATGGCGGAATCTCATCTGGTGTTCCTGGCTCCTCCCTCCTGGGAGGAGCTCGTGCGCAGGCTCACCGGCCGGGGCACCGAGCCGCCCGAGGTGATCGAGCGTCGCCTCCAGGCGGCGCAGGTCGAACTGGCCGCCGAGCCGGAGTTCGACGTGACCTTGGTCAACACCTCCGTCGAGGACGTGGCGCGCGAGCTGCTAGCCTTGATGGACGTTGTGTGATCGTCTCTGATCGCCTGACTGAATCTTTCCCATCCATCGGAAGGTAGAGCGTGTCCTCTTCCATCTCCGCGCCCGAGGGCATCATCAACCCGCCGATCGACGAGCTTCTCGAGGCCACGGACTCGAAGTACAGCCTCGTGATCTACGCGGCCAAGCGGGCCCGACAGATCAACGCGTACTACTCGCAGCTCGGCGAGGGCCTCCTTGAGTACGTCGGTCCGCTCGTCGACACCCACGTCCACGAGAAGCCGCTCTCGATCGCGCTGCGCGAGATCAACGCGGGGCTGCTGACGTCCGAGGCCGTTGAAGGCCCGGCGCAGTAGTATTTCCTGCTTGCAGCAGTCTTTTCCACAGGCCCGGCAGTCGTGCTGCCGGGCCTGTGGTGTGTCATGGGGATGTACGTTTATCGAGCCGGGGAGAGACCGTGGACAAGCCGAAGGTCGTTCTGGGGGTCAGCGGCGGCATCGCCGCCTACAAGGCCTGTGAACTGCTGCGAAGGCTGACGGAGTCCGGTCATGACGTCCGCGTCGTGCCCACCGCCTCCGCTCTGCACTTCGTCGGCGCCGCCACATGGTCGGCCCTGTCCGGCAACCCCGTTTCGACCGAGGTGTGGGACGACGTCCACGAGGTGCCGCACGTCCGCATCGGCCAGCACGCCGACCTCGTCGTGGTCGCCCCGGCCACCGCGGACATGCTCGCCAAGGCCGCCCACGGCCTCGCCGACGATCTGCTGACCAACACCCTGCTCACCGCCCGCTGCCCGGTCGTCTTCGCTCCGGCCATGCACACCGAGATGTGGGAGCACCCGGCCACCCAGGAGAACGTGGCGACGCTGCGCCGCCGCGGCGCCGTCGTCATCGAGCCCGCCGTCGGCCGTCTCACCGGCGTCGACACCGGCAAGGGCCGGCTGCCGGACCCCGCGGAGATCTTCGAGATCTGCCGCCGGGTGCTGGCCAGAGGCGTCACCGAGCCCGACCTCACGGGCCGGCACGTCGTCGTGAGCGCCGGCGGCACCCGCGAGCCCCTCGACCCCGTCCGCTTCCTCGGCAACCGCTCCTCCGGCAAGCAGGGCTACGCCCTCGCCCGCACCGCCGCCGCGCGGGGCGCCCGCGTCACGCTGATCGCCGCGAACACCGGACTGCCGGACCCGGCGGGCGTGGACGTCGTCCAGGTCGGCACCGCCGTGCAGCTGCGGGAGGCGGTGCTGAAGGCGGCTGCCGACGCCGACGCGGTCGTCATGGCCGCGGCGGTCGCGGACTTCCGCCCGGGGACCTACGCCGCCGGGAAGATCAAGAAGAAGGACGGGCAGGACCCGGACCCGATCGTCCTGGTGCGGAATCCGGACATCCTCGCGGAGATCTCCGCCGACCGGGCCCGCCCCGGCCAGGTGGTCGTCGGGTTCGCCGCCGAGACGGACGATGTGCTGGCAAACGGCCGTGCCAAGCTGGCACGCAAGGGCTGCGACCTGCTGGTGGTGAACGAGGTGGGCGAGCGCAAGACCTTCGGCTCCGAGGAGAACGAGGCCGTGGTGCTGGGCGCCGACGGCACCGAGACGCCCGTACCGTACGGCCCCAAGGAGGCTTTGGCCGAAACCGTGTGGGATCTGGTGGCCGAACGGCTGAGCTGAATGTCGCATTCGTTTCACGACCTGCTGAAACCCCCACATTGGGGCGTGGCGCCCCTGGCCAAGGCCGTGGGGGATTGGGCAGAATGCCCGTGCCGCAGGTCACAGCGCTCCCGAGAGGCGAGACAGGTGGGCCCGCGGCCGAGCGCGACCGATAAACTGTTCTCGGACGACGCCGGGCGCAGCCCCCGAGCCCGTCCGCCCATGATCAGCCAGCAGCCGCTGCAAACCCAGGGAGCGTTGTGTCCCGTCGCCTGTTCACCTCGGAGTCCGTGACCGAGGGTCACCCAGACAAGATCGCTGACCAGATCAGCGACACCATTCTCGACGCGCTTCTGCGCGAGGACCCGACCTCCCGGGTCGCCGTCGAGACGCTGATCACCACCGGCCTGGTCCATGTGGCCGGCGAGGTCACGACCAAGACGTACGCGGACATCGCGACGCTGGTCCGCAACAAGATCCTTGAGATCGGCTACGACTCCTCGAAGAAGGGCTTCGACGGCGCGTCCTGTGGCGTCTCGGTGTCCATCGGCGCGCAGTCCCCGGACATCGCGCAGGGCGTCGACACGGCGTACGAGAGCCGCGTCGAGGGCGATGAGGACGAGCTGGACCGCCAGGGCGCGGGTGACCAGGGCCTGATGTTCGGCTACGCGACGGACGAGACGCCGACGCTGATGCCGCTGCCGATCTTCCTGGCGCACCGTCTGTCGAAGCGCCTGTCCGAGGTCCGCAAGAACGGCACCATCCCCTACCTGCGCCCCGACGGCAAGACGCAGGTCACCATCGAGTACGACGGCGACAAGGCCGTCCGCCTCGACACGGTCGTCGTCTCCTCGCAGCACGCCTCCGACATCGACCTGGAGTCGCTGCTCGCCCCCGACATCCGCGAGTTCGTCGTGGAGCCCGAGCTGAAGGCGCTCCTGGACGAGGGCATCAAGCTGGACACCGAGGGCTACCGCCTGCTGGTCAACCCGACCGGCCGCTTCGAGATCGGCGGCCCGATGGGCGAC